>CAVSEB010000018.1:0-167912 GCA_963726855.1 uncultured Acidimicrobiaceae bacterium | reverse complement strand
GGTCCACCTGGTCAACGAGCCGCGTGACGGTTGAGTGGGGTGACTGGTCGATCGTCGAGGCGACATTGAGATTGTTCCAGTTTGCCCACGAGCAACTCGGTGCAGACTGGTCCGTCGTGATCTCTGGTGAGCACTGGCCTGTCATGGACCTCTCGGAATGGGAATCCATGCTCAGCTCACAAGGAGTCGATGCCTACCTTCCGACTCAGCTGCTGCCGCCACACCTTCATTTCGGCGCGAAGGATCTCGACGGCAACCGATTCCTGGCTCGGTGTGTCCTCCGATGGTTTCGGTTCCACCGACCCAAGTCCCACTTTGCACACAGATTGTTGACGGGCGCGGCGAAGGTGAGCCGGTGGACCCATCCGGTCCTCAAGCTCGAGTACTCCCTCCGTGGCGAGTCCTGGTTTGTCGGGATTCCACGCCGCAGAGGTCCGATTGCCGGATGGGATCTCCACAAGGGATCCGAGTGGCTCGCGTGCAATGCCCGGGCGACCGGCATCTTGCTGCGCACTGACCCAGCTGTCAGCCGCCTGGTTTCGACGTAGTCACATCCCTGATGAGTCCTATATCCAGAGCGTCCTGCAACGTCCTCGAGACCTCGTCGTGAGGAATACCGATGTCACGTGGGTACCAGCGGAGCCTACGGCCCCGACACCAAAATGGATGTTGCTCAAGCTGGATCAACTAACGGCCGTCCACCGCGCCGACGTACCCTTTGCTCGCAAGGTGGACCCGTCCCGGAACCCAGAGGTGATCGCGCGCATCGACGCAACGGTCGATTCCGCACGTGTTGTCCAAGAGACGCATGACTCTGCGTCCGTCTCCGGGCGAAACCATGGCGGGTTCGGTCCTCTCTCGGTCGAGCGATGACTGACCAAACCGCTGGTGGGATCGAAACCGTGCCCAAGGCTCCCCGCTTTGCCTACATGTTGCTGACGCACAAGGACCCGCACCACGTCGAAGAGCTGGCAAGTCGAATCCTCGACCTCAGCCCAGCGGGCCATGTCGTGATCCACCACGACCAGGTGGCCGGGGATCTCCCATGGCAGGGGCGCCCACCGGACAGGGTGCACTTTGTCGAGCGTGGGCGCGTGCTCTGGGGAGATTGGTCCATTGTGGCGGCCACACTTCGAATGATCCGATTCGCTTACCACGATCTCGGCGCCGACTGGTTCGTCATGCTCTCGGGCGAGCATCGGCCTGTGGTCGACCTGCGACAGTGGGAGCGCTCCATCATGGCGTCTGGTGCGGACGCATTCTCAGAAGCCGAGGCGTTGTCGCCGACCATCCACTTCGGACGGTCCGGCGAAGACGCCAACCGGTTCCTCGCCCGCTGTCTGCACCGCTGGGTCACCGTCAAGGAGCCACGTTCCGCGAGCGGCAACAAGGTCTTCAGCGGGTTCTGGAGGATGTCCCGCTACGTTCTGCCCTTCTCGCGCTCGAGTATGCGCATCGACGGCAGGCCTGGTTTGTCGGCCTGCCTCGTCGCCACGGTCGGCCCGAGGCGACCACCTTCTACAAGGGAACCCAGTGGATCGGGTTCAACAGGCGCTCGGCCGACGCCGTCTTGGGAACGGACCCAGCGGTAACTGAATGGTTCAAGCGCAGCCATATCCCCGACGAAACGTATCTCCAGACGGTCCTTCACAATGCCCCCGGACTCAACGTGAGTAATGACCTCGTCACCTTTGTGCCGGAGTCTCCATTACGCCCAACCGCGCGTTGGATGGTCCTCAGCCGAGAGGATCTTCCGACCGTCTGGCGATCCGAAGCAGCCTTTGCCCGCAAGGTGGATCCTGATGCGCGACCTGACGTCATCAAAGCCATAGAGAAGGTGGAGACCGAGCGGAGAACTCGGGGTATCTCGCAGACGAAGAGGTCTGGGGCATGACCGCGGCGGGGGAACGTCAGACCAACGGTCATGCATCGCCGTCGTCGGCATGCATCGCAGCGGCACGTCGGCAACTGCCGGCCTTCTCATTGGCTTCGGGTTGGCCGGCCCTCGAGCAGACGATCTCGTACCGGGTGACAGTACAAACGAACGGGGACACTGGGAGAGCCGCGAGGTGCAACTCTGCAATACGCACCTTCTGGCCGCCCGAAATGCCACAACCTTCGCGCCGCCACCCTTCATTCAGAACTGGACCGAGATACCCGTCTACGAATCGGTGAAGGCGGAAGCGCAACAGTGGTTCAATGCGACCTTTCAGGGCCGACCGTTGGTCATGAAGGATCCCCGGATGTGCCTCACCATGCCTTTCTGGCCGCGGTACTCCCGGCTCCAATGGGTGCGGTGTTCGTGTTCGCGATCCCCTGGAGGTCGCCCGCTCCCTCGAGGCTCGTGACAAGATTCCCGTTCTCTTGGGCCTGGCTATGTGGGACCGCTATATCCGCTCCCGCGAGTTCGGGGCTGGCCGGGCTTCGCAGCTTGGTCGTCACCTACGACTCCATGCTCGGGGATCCCGTGAAGTCCTCGAGGGAAGTCGGGACATTCCTCGAGTACATGGGAGTACAGCTTGAGCCCGGCACGTCGGATGACACGGCGAAGCGCCTGGATCCCCGATTGCGCCATCAGGTCCAAGGACCCGACGAGTACCACGAACTGGTCCAAGCCCAGAGAGAAGTACTTTCTCTACTCACGGAGCGAGCGGGGCAGCGTCCAGTTTGGGAGGCTCCGCCCTCCCGCCGCCGCCAGCCTGGGTCGACGGCGTATTGCGCCTTCGTCATGACTACGCGGGCAAAACAAAAGAGCTTTACTGGGTGAAGCAATCCCGCGCCTACAAGATGGTCTCTTCGCTGTGGCGTTTGACCGGTCGAAAACCGCCGACGTTCGACGAGTCTGCCTCTGACGTGGAGAAGCGTGGTGACCAAGTACACCTAGCCGGCCGGACGCAGGACGCGGCGGTGTTGGAGGAAGTCGACCAGCACGTAGCCGCCGAGCGCATCGGGGGTGGTGTAGAAGGTGCGCCCGCCGTTGACCCGGGCGATCTGCTCCACGAAGGGGTAGTGGGTGCGCTGGAGGTCGAGGGCGAAGGTGTTGATCACAATGCCGGCCCGCGTGCAGCGGATGACCTCGGCCATGGTGCGGCGCAACGTCTCGGGCACGGGCGGGTAGTTGAAGAAGACCTCGCCGTAGTCGTCGACGTGGGCCGTGGGCTCGCCGTCGGTCACCACGATGATCTGCTTGGTCCCGTGCTCGTGGGCCAGCATGCGCCGGGACAGGGCCAGCGCGTGTTGGAGGTTGGTGCCGTAGACGTAGTCCCACATGGCCGTCGGGATCTCGTCGGGGCGGATCTCGCGGGCGACCTCGGAGAAACCGATGATGCCCAGGAAGTCGCGGGGGAACTTCGAGGAGATGAGGGTCTGGAGCGCCATGGCCATGCGCTTGGCCGGCACGAAGTTGTCGCGCATCGGCATCGACATCGACAGGTCGACGCAGAGCACGGTGGCCGAGCGCGAGAGCGCCTCGACCTCGACCACCTCGAAGTCTTCGGGGGTCAGGCGTACGGGGACGCCGCTGCCGCCGCGGCGCACCGCGTTGTGCACCGTGGTCGAGAGGTGCAGGTTGAGCGGGTCGCCGTATTCGTAGGCCTTGGTCGTCTCCTCGCGGTCGTGGCCGGCGCCGGTGCGCAACGCGGAATGGTCCCCGACGCGGTCCTTGTTGATCTGGCCGAAGAGATCGGCCAGCGCCTTCTGGCCCAGGCGACGCACGCCACGCGGCGTCAGTTCGATTTGCCCACCCGACTGCTCGATGAGCCCGGCGTCGGCCAGCGACTTGGTCAGGTTGGCCAGCTTGTCGAGGGCGCGCGCCGCGTCCTCGCCCATGTGCTGCTTCACCTGGTCGAGGTCGATCTCGCCCAAGGCGGCCGGGCTCGAGGCGGACTGGATGACCTCCTCCATCCGGTCGAGCTGGCCCAGCTGGGTGGCCAGGTCGGTGGCCCGGTTCATGCCCATCGGGCCCTCGCCGTTGAAGTCGTAGGAGCGCTGCCAGCCGGCGTCGGGCACCGCGCGCTGCAGGTTGCGGCTGAGCCGGTCGACCTGCCAGCGCAGGTCCATGTCCTCGAGCACGGCGTCGGCCAGCTGGCGCAACTGGGCCTGCTGCTCGGGGCTCATCGAGTTCCAGACTGCCTGCGCCGCCGCCATGCGCTCAGCCAGTTGCTCGAGCAGCTCGTCGAGCGTCTCGGGGTTGCCCGGGAACATGTCGCCGTACTGGGCCATGAACTCCTCGAAGGTCGGGTCCAGGTCCTCGCCGGCCTCGCGCTGCTCGAGCATTTTGTTGAGGGCGTCGTAGGCGTCGCGCATGCGCGCCATCTGCTCGGGGCTCATGTTGGAGAGCGCGTCGGACGCCCCCTCGAAGAAGGTGTCGGCCATCTCGCGGCGCAGCTCCTCGAGCAGTTCTTCGAAGCGCTCGCGGGCCTCGGAGGAGACGAAGTCGTAGTTCTGCAGCGAGCTGATGCGACCGGCCGGGTCGTCGGGCTGGAGGTCGAGGGCCATGCGACGCTCGGTGGCCACGTCACCGGTGACCTCCTCGCGGCGCTCGTCGCCGGAGGCCTTGGCCTCGTCGAGCAACTCGTCGATGGCGGCCCGCTCGTCCTGCTCGATCTCGTCGAGCTGAGCGGTCAGCTCGGCCATGCGGCCGTCGGGGTCGCCTTCGGCCAACATCTCGGCCCGGCGTCGCCGCAACTGCTCGAGCAGGTCGCGCAGTCCGGCCACCTGCTCGCCGTCGGCCGTCTTGAAGCCCGAGCGCAAGAGCCGGCGCAGCGCGTCGTCGAGGTCGCCGCCGGCCAGGAGGTCGTCGGTCAGGCCGGCCAGGAGGTCGTCGGGGTCGAGGTCGGCGAACTCCTGGGTCCCGTCCCATCCGGAGTAGTCGTAGTTGACGCTCATGTCCGTGCCGTCCTCGTCGTGTCGGTGCCGGGGCCTGTGTGCGGGTGCGTGTCTGCGTCCGCTCCCGGGTGGGCCCCGTGGCTTTGCTACTGCAACTTCTACTTGCGACCCCGGTAGAGGGCGCGGGCGCCCGAGGCGTCCTTGTTCAGCCGTTTGGTCAGGTGCAGGCCCTCGAGTAGGAACTCCATGGCCGAGGCCATCAGCGCGGGCGACTCGGAGTCGATCGCCTCGGGCCCGGCCAACTTGCGCGTGGCGGGCTCGAGCTCGGGGATGTCGGCCAGGACGGCCAGGTAGGCCGAGCTGGGCAGGTCGTCGCCCACGTGCACGACGACCTGGTCGTGGAACGCAGCCACGATCGCCTGGGGGTCGTCGAGGGTGACCCGGCGCCGGAAGACCGAGAGGGTGGCGGCGGCCACCAGCTGAGCCACCACCTCGTCCTCGTGGCCCTCCTCCATGGCTTCGACCTCGATCTTCCCCTGGGTGGAAGGGACGAGGGCGGCCAGGTCGCTGATGCGGGGCACGGCCACGGGCTCACCGGTGCGCAGGGCCCGCCGCACGGCCGAGGCGATGAGGGTCTCGTAGTTGGCGATGGAGAGGCGCACCGAGACGCCGCTGCGCTGGTTGAGGTGGGTACTGCGGCGAGCGAGCTGGCTGACCTCGGCCACCACCTCCTTCATGAACGGCGGCACGCTGACCGGCACGCCGGCCGTCGGGAAGTCGGCCTCGTGCTCCATGATGCGCACTTCGGTCATGGTCTCGTAGGGGTAGTGCGTGCGGATCTGCGCCCCGAAGCGGTCCTTGAGCGGCGTGATGATGCGACCGCGGTTCGTGTAGTCCTCGGGGTTGGCCGTGGCCACGAGCATGATGTCGAGGGGCAGGCGGATGCGGTGGCCCCGGATCTGCACGTCGCGCTCTTCGAGGATGTTGAGCAGGCCCACCTGGATGCGCTCGGAGAGGTCGGGCAGCTCGTTGATGGCGAAGATGCCTCTGTTGACCCGCGGGATCAGGCCGTAGTGGAGGGCCAGCTCGTCGCTGAGGTACCGGCCCTCGGCGATTTTGATCGGGTCGACCTCGCCGATGAGGTCGGCGATGGAGGTGTCGGGGGTGGCGAGCTTCTCGCCGTAGCGCTGCGAGCGGTGAGTCCAGTCGACCGGCAGGGCGTCGCCCAGCTCCTCGAAGCGGTCGAGGGCATAGCGCGAGACCGGGTGGTAGGGGTCGTCGTTGATCTCGGAGCCAGCGACAATCGGCATCCACTCGTCGAGCAGGCCGACGAGAGACCGGATGACGCGGGTCTTGGCCTGGCCGCGTTCGCCCAGGAGGATGAGGTCGTGGCCGGCCAGGATGGCGTTCTCCAGCTGGGGCACGACAGTCTCGTCGAACCCGAGGACGCCGGGCACGAGGGTCCTGCCCTCGGCGATCAGCTTGGCCGTGTTCCGGCGCATCTCCTCGGCCACCGACACGGACTCCCACCCGCTGGCCCTGAGGTCGGCCAGCGAGGTCGGGAGGTGGGCGGGGGGCTTGAGGCCGCCGGGATCCGGGGTGGCGGAAGGGTCGAAGTGGTCAGTCGAGCCGCTCATGGGCCCACCCTACGCCTCGTGCCTGCGTGCTGGTGCGGCGTGGTGGCGATGCGCTCGTGGTCAGATACCGACGCCGCGGCGGCGCGTCGCGGCGCTCAATCAGGCCACGCGACCTGCACAGGGAGGGCGGAACCGAACGGGCTCGACGTGTAGAACTGGCCGTTCCCGAGATCTCCCTGGGCCCCGGCGCCCCAACAGTTCATCCCGCTCGCGGTGAGCTGGGCGCAGAAGCCGTCCTGGTCGCCGGTCAGGCTGGCCACGCCCGCGAGCGCGCCACTCCCTCCGAGACCCTTCACCTGGACGGGGGTGGCCGAACCGTGGAGGAACTTGCCGTTGCCGAGGTCTCCCTGCTTGCCCGCACCCCAACAGTTCACCCGCTCGGTGACGAGCAGGGCGCAGGTGCCATTGCCGTCGCCCATCATGGAGGCCACACCGGAGAGGGTTCCGCTCCCGCCCACCCCGACGACAGTGACCGGCGTGGCTGAGTTCGAGAACTGCCCGTTGCCCAGGCCACCGAGTGTGCCGCTGCCCCAGCACGCCACCCGGCCGCTGGCGGCGAGCGCGCAGTAGCCATCGGCGTCGCCCGTGATGCTGGCGATGCCGGAGAGCGCGCCGCTACCGTCGGTGTCTCCGACGGTGACGGGGGTGGCCGAGCTCGCGGGTTGGCCGTTCCCCAGTTCTCCGTTCTGACCGAAGCCCCAACAGGTCACCGCACCCGAGGCGAGCACGGCGCAGTAGGCGCCGGTGGCATCGCTGGTCAGGCTCGAGACACCCGAGAGCGTCCCGCTCCCGCCGACCCCGAGGACGGCGACCGGAGTGGCGGAGCCGTCGGGGCTCGCTTGGTAGAACTGCCCGTTCCCGAGTTGGCCGTTGGCGCCGACACCCCAGCACACCACCGCGCCCGAGGTGAGCACTGCGCAGTAGCCGTTGCCGTCACCCGTCAGGTAGGCGACACCGGCGAGGGCGCCGCTGCCGTCGGTGTCCTGCACTTGGACCGGGGTGGCCGATCCGCTCGGGCTGCCCGAGTAGTACTGGCCGTTGCCGAGCTCTCCGTCGGGTCCGTAGCCCCAGCAGTCCACCCCGCCGGAGGTGAGGACGGCGCAGTAGCTCTCGCCGCCGCTGGCCAGGCTCGAGACACCGGTGAGTACCCCGCTGCCGTCGGTGTCCTGCACCTGGACCGGGGTGGCGGAGCCGTTGGGGCTCGCCGTGTAGAACTGGCCGTCGCCGAGCTCACCGAACTCACCGAAGCCCCAGCAATCCACCCCACCCGAGGTGAGCAGGGCGCAGTAGCCGTAGCCGTTGCCGTCGCTGGTCAGGCTGACCACGCCCGAGAGCGTTCCGCTCCCGCCCACTCCCTGCACCTGGACGGGGCTGGCGGAGCCGCCGGGGCCCTCTGGGTCGTAGAACTGCCCGTCCCCGAGCTCGCCGAACTCGCCCAGGCCCCAGCACTCCACCGTGCCCCCTGTGAGCACGGCGCAGTAGCCGTCGCCGTCGCTGGCCTGCGAACGCACGCCGTCGGGTGTGCCACCCGGTTGGACTTTGACCTTGACGGACATCGACGCCTTGCCGCCCAAACCCTTGACCGTGAGGGTGATGTCGTAGGGCACGCCGGTCGGTGACGCGTTGGTCGGAAAAACCAGCGGATCACTGAGCGTGCCGCCGGCGCAGGTGACCGAGCCCATGCCGATGATCAGTGCGGGCGACGCGCTGACCTTGCAGGTGCTGGCATTGGACACGAGGGCCGTGAGCGTCGCCGAGCCGCCGGCGGCGGCCACCTTCGCCGGCGTCGCGGTCAAGGCCGAGATGACCGGCGCCGGTGAAGCCGCGGTCGCGGGCGTTGTCGCCGTGGCCGCGCTCGACTGGACCAGTGCACCCGTCCCGACACCCGCGAGGACAGGAAGCATCGCCAACCACACCAACTGGCGCCGCACCCACACGATGTCCCCCCCGGGTAGAAGGCGGAACGGTAGCAGTGCGCTCTGATCGCGTGCTGTGGTCGGGGAGGAACCGCGCAAATTTTCATCAGCAGTTTCATTTGTATTCGCGCGTGTCACTGCAACGACTTCTTTGCGCCGTCTCGGACCCTCTTCGCGGTGTCTCGGGCAGGCCTCAGCTGAGACTCAGGGCGCGCCGACCGGGAACGCGGCGCCGCGCAGCAGCTGGTCGGCCAGCGCCCGCGCCGGTCGGGCCAGCGCGCGATCACCGCGCTGCGCCAGGGCGATGGTGCGGCTGAGGGTCGGACCCGTGAAGGGGACGGCGACGAGCGAGCCGTCCGCGGGAAGCGCGATGGCAGGGACCACGGCGGCGCCGAGGCCGGCGGCCACGAACGACAGGACGCCCGCCATCTCGCCGCCCTCGCTGACCAGGTGCGGCTCGACGCCGGCGGCCAGACAGGCGGCCAAGGTGACCTCGCGCAGGTCGTAGCCCTCGCGGAACATCACCAGGTCGAGGCGGTCGAGGTCGCGCACCTGGACCTTGCGCCGCCGGGCCAGCGGGTGACCGGGTGCGAGAGCCAGGACGAGGGGATCATCGAAGAGCGGCGTCGTCTCGACCAACGGGTCGGTGACCGGCATCACGACGAGCGCCAGGTCGACCTCGCCCGAGGCCACCTGGGGCACGAGCTGGTGGGAGCCGGCCTCGACCACGGACAGGTCGATGCCCGGATGGCTGTGGTGGAACGCCACCAGGGCGGGCGCCAGCACGCTGGTGATCAGGCTGGGGGTGGCGCCCACGGCGAGCTGGCCCCGGGCCATGCCCGAGAGGGCACGCGCCTCGGCACCGGTCGCCTCGACGTCGGCCAGCACGCGCTGAAGGAACGGCAGGAGCGCGCCGCCATCGGGGGTGAGGGTGACCAAGCCCTGCCCCGGGCTGCGATTGAAGAGGACGACGCCCAGCTCCTGCTCGAGCAGGCGAACCTGGCGCGACAGTGAGGGCTGGGCCAGGTGGAGCCGGGCGGCGGCCCGGGTGAAGCTCTGCTCCTCGGCCACGGCCAGGACATAGGCCAACTGGTGCAGCTGCATGATTCAGAGCTTATCGCTCTGAATTTCATGCTCTTTATGTCTTTGACGTGCGGTCAGTGTCGCCGTATGGTCACAGCGTTGTCACGGCTTGCGCCTGCGCAAGCGTGAACTGGGATGATTTGGCGGCCGCGGTGCTGAACCGGGCCTGAGGAGGTCGGAGTGACGGCGACGGTGGACAACGCAACCGCGACTCCGGTTGCCATCGGAGGCGCGAGGGGCGGGCCCGACCAGCCCACCCTGCGCAAGGACACCTGGTGGGTCGAGCCCGTGGTGACGGTGGCGGTGCTCACCTCCTTCGTCATCTACTCGACGTGGGCAGCCTTCGTGGGCAAGGACTACTACGCCGGGATCGGCCTCAACCGGGACCTGATCTCGCCCTTCTACTCGCCCTGCATCGCCCAGAGCTGCGTGACGGGCAGCCACACCTTCGGGACCCTGCCCTTCTGGAGCTGGTCGCCGGCGCTGCTCATCCTGATCTTCCCGCTCGGCTTCCGGCTCACCTGCTACTACTACCGCAAGGCGTACTACCGGTCCTTCTGGTGGTCGCCCCCGGCCTGTGCGGTGGCCGACGCCCACGGTAGCTACAGCGGCGAGTCCCGCTTCCCGCTGATCCTCCAGAACGTCCACCGCTACTTCTTCTGGCTGCTGCTGATCTTCAACTGCATCCTGACCTACGACGCCATCCTGGCCTTCCGCCAGCCCTACCTGGTCAACGGCGTCGAGCACGTGCACATCGGGTTCAGCGTCGGGACGGCGGTGCTACTGGCCAACGCGGTATTCCTCTGGCTGTACTCCCTGTCGTGCCACGCCTGTCGGCACTTCTGCGGCGGCCAGGTCAAGTCCTTCGCCAAGCACCCGACGCGCCACAAGCTCTGGAAGTTCGTCACCCCGCTCAACGCGCGCCACATGCGTTTCGCCTGGATCAGCCTCTTCGGCGTAGCCATCTGTGACCTCTACGTCCGGTTGGTGGCCAGCGGCACCATCCACGACCCCGGCTTCCACTTCTAGGGGGCGACACATGGCCGACTACGAGATCCACGACTACGACGTCATCGTCATCGGGGCCGGCGGCGCCGGGCTCCGGGCCACCATCGAGGCCAAGGAGCGCGGCCTGCGCACTGCCGTCATCTGCAAGTCCCTCCTCGGCAAGGCCCACACGGTCATGGCCGAGGGCGGTATGGCCGCAGCCATGGGCAACGTCTGGAAGGAGGACAACTGGCAGGTCCACTTCCGCGACACCATGCGCGGCGGCAAGATGTTGAACAACTGGCGCATGGCGCAGATCCACGCCATGGAGGCCCCGGACCGGGTCTACGAGCTGGAGCGCTGGGGCGCCCTGTTCGACCGCACCAAGGACGGACGCATCTCCCAGCGCGACTTCGGCGGTCACCGCTACGCCCGCCTGGCCCATGTCGGGGACCGCACCGGCCTGGAATTGATCCGCACCCTCCAGCAAAAGGTCGTCTCCATGGGCACCGACGTCTTCATGGAGACCAAGATCGTCCGCCTCCTGCACGACGCCAACGGACGGATTTCGGGCGCGGTCGGCTATAAGCGGGCGACGGGCGAGATGATCGCCTTCACGGCCAAGGCCGTGATCCTGGCCACGGGCTCCATCGGCAAATCGTGGATGTACACCTCGAACTCATGGGAGTCGGTGGGCGACGGCCACGCCATGGCCATCTGGGCCGGGGCCGACGTCATCGACATGGAATGCGTGCAGTTCCACCCGACGGGAATGGTCTGGCCCTTGTCGGTGCGCGGCATCCTCGTGACCGAGGGCGTGCGCGGCGACGGCGGCGTGTTGCGCAACTCCGAGGGCACACGCTTCATGTTCAACTACGTGGCCGACATGTTCCGGGCCGAGACGGCGGACACCGAAGAGGAAGCTGACGCCTGGTACGACGACCACATCAACAACCGGCGCACGCCGGACCTGCTGCCCCGCGACGAGGTGGCCCGGGCCATCAACTCCGAGGTGAAGGCGGGCCGGGGCACCCCTCACGGCGGCGTGTACCTCGACATCGCGACCCGGCGCTCGGCCGAGTACATCCGGCGCCGCCTGCCCTCCATGTACCACCAGTTCATGGAGCTGGCCGGCGTCGATATCACGGCCCAACCCATGGAGGTCGGGCCGACCTGCCACTACATGATGGGCGGCGTGCGGGTCGATCCCGAGACCCAGGCCGCCACCGTCCCGGGGCTCTTCGCCATCGGCGAGGTGTCGGGGGGCATGCACGGCGCCAACCGCCTTGGCGGCAACTCGCTGTCCGACCTCATCGTCTTCGGGCGCCGGGCCGGCATCGGAGCGAGCGACTTCGCCGAGGGCCGCAGCGGCACGGTGGTGGTCGACCCCGCGAGCATCGAGTCCGCCATCGACGAGGCCTTCGCCCCGTTCGGGCGCGAGGACGGCTTCAACCCGTATGACGTGCAGCACGAGCTGCAGGAGACCATGCAGTCACTGGTCGGCATCATCCGCACCGGGCCCGAGCTCGAGGAGGCCCTGGCCAAGCTCGAGGACCTCAAGCAGCGGACGGCCAAGGTCCAGGTGAAGGGCGGCCGGGCCTATAACCCGGGCTGGAACCTGGCCACCGACCTGCCCTCGATGATCACAACGTCGATCGCCGTGGCCCAGGGCGCGCTCAACCGCAAGGAGTCCCGGGGCGGGCACACCCGGGAGGACTACCCGGGACCCGACCCCGAGATGGGCAAGGTCAACTTCGTGCAGCACCAGACGGGCGAGCACGGCTACCTGGCGCCGATCGCCATCGCACCCGAACCCCTGCCGGAGATGCCGGCAGAGCTGAAGGTGCTCTTCGAGGAGGGACACTGATGGCCGACACGGTGACCATGCGGATCTGGCGGGGCGACGACCAGGGAGGCCAGTTCACGGACTACATCGTGCCGGCGGTCGAGGGTGAGGTGGTGCTCGACGTGATCCACCGCATCCAGGCCGGGGACGCGCCCGACCTGGCCTGCCGCTGGAACTGCAAGGCGGGCAAGTGCGGTTCGTGCTCGGCCGAGATCAACGGCCTGCCCCGCCTCTTGTGCATGACCCGCATGGACACGCTGCCCGAGGGCGAGGCGGTGACGGTGGCGCCGATGAAGACGTTCCCGATCATCCGCGACCTGGTGACCGACGTCTCCTTCAACTACGAGGTCGCCAAGACCATCCCCGCCTTCGAGCCGGGACCCGAGCCCGAGGGCGGCTACCGCATGATGCAGGTCGACGTCGAGCGGGGTCAGGAGTTCCGCAAGTGCATCGAGTGCTTCATGTGCCAGAACGTCTGCCACGTGATCCGTGACCACGAGGACAACAAGCCCAAGTACGCCGGCCCTCGCTTCTTCATCCGCTTCGCCGAGCTCGAGATGCACCCGCTCGACGTGAACGACCGGCGCGAGCTGGCGCACGACAAGGGCCTCGGTATGTGCAACATCACCAAGTGCTGCACCGAGGTCTGCCCCGAGCACATCAAGATCACCGACAACGGCATCATCCCGATGAAGGAACGGGTGGTCGACGCCCGCTACGACCCGGTGGCCTGGCTCGGCCGCAAGATCACGGGACGCAAGAAGAAGACGGCCGAAGAGGCCGCCGCCGGCTGAGCCGGCCCGCCCGGCCCGCCGCGGTCGGGCGCCGCGCTCCCAGCCGCACCGTCACATGGCCCGCTACCTCTCGCCCGAATGGGTGCACTCCTTCGACGCCGCACTGGGCGCGCTCGATCTGCACGACGCCATCGCCCAGGCCGGGGCCGGGTCGCTGGCCGCGGCCGACGGCACCTTCAGCGTCCTCCAGGTAGTCACCGGCGCCCCCGACGGCGGAGGGGAACGCCGCCTGCTCCTGCGGGTGGCCGAGGGGCGGGCCCATCTCAGCCTCGATGCGGAAGGCACGGCATCGGGCTCGGCCACGATCGTGCTCGGCTACGAGGACGCACTGGCCCTCGCCCACGGTCGGCTCGACCCGGCCGACGCGCTGGCCGAAGGCCGCATTCGTGTCCGCGGTGACCTGGCGGCGCTGGTGGCGGGCCAAGAGGTGCTGGCCGCCGCGGCGGCACGGCTCGGGTCGGCCCTGGCGGAGCTCACCGACCCGCCGGACTCGGCCTGAGCCTGACGTGGCTCGAGCCTCCTCGTCGCGCCCACCGGCGTTCGGCGGCCGCTACGCCGGCCGGGTGGCCGTCGTCACCGGCGCCTCGCGTGGCCTCGGCGAGCAGCTCTGCCGCGACCTGACCCGGGCCGGCGCGGTGGTGGTTGGACTGGCGCGCGACGAGGCCCGTCTGGCGGCGCTGGCGCGACAGCTCGACGCCGTCTCGCCGGGTTCGCGCACCGAGGTGTGCGATGTGGCCGACACCGGTGCGCTGCGCGCCGCGCTGGAGCGGGCCGAGCGCGACCTCGGCCCGGTGGACGTCCTGGTGAACAACGCGGCCACGGACCCGGGCATCCGGCTTGTCGAGATCACGGAGGGAGACTTCCGCCACACCTTCGACGTGAACTTCTTCGCCCCGGTGGCGGCGACTCTGGCCGTCCAAGGGGCCATGGTGGAGCGCGGCCGCGGCATCATCGTCAACGTGTCGTCCGACGGTGGGCGTCTGCCTTCGCCCGGTCCCGGCGCCTACCCGTCGTCCAAGGCGGCGCTCTCGGCGTTCAGTGAGTCCATCTCGTTTCGCCTCGGCCCCAAGGGCGTACACGTGCACGTGGTGTACCCGGCGTTCATGGCCACCGAGCTCGGCCTCCACGCGCTCGATCGGGGACTGCGCCGGCCGCCGCGCCTGATGACGCGCTCGGTTGAAACGGTCTCGCGGCGAATCCTGGCCCGGGCCGGCGGACCCTCCCTCGAGATCAGCGTCTCGGGGCTGATCGACGCGGCGATGGTTTTCCGCTACCTGCTCCCCCGCCCGTACCACCGCCTGCGCCGGAACTGGTGAGCTGGGCCGGCTGAGCTGGATCGATGCCCGCAGTGTTGCGATTGGCCGACGATTGCTGCCCAGTTGGGCGGCTTTTGACCTGGCGCCCAAGCGAACAAAAGGTGACGGGAGTAAGTTGTCCGCACCGGCTCGCAGAGGTCGGACCGGTGGTAGGAGGACGACGTGCATCAGCCGATCGACGACCACTTCCTTTTGAAGTACCGCAGCCTCTTGGACGCTGAAGACGTGGCGTTCGATGAGCTCGAGCACGCGTGCGAGGAAGGCGATCGCATGCAGTTCGACAAGGACATGGTCGATTGGCAGCACGCCCTCGAGCACAAGCTGGCCTTCCTGGCCCACAACGGCTTTGAGGTGAGGCTGCCCGTCCTGGGTTGATCCACGTGCCGATCCGGCGCTCCGATCGGCCAGACCCCCCCACCCTCTTGTGGCGACGAGAGGTGTTGCCCACCATGACGTGCGGTCATCAGCTGGGCCCGCGTGTCGACACCGACGTCATCCGCGTCCATGCCTGAGGGATCCGAGAAATCCGGTAGGTCCGCGAAGAAGGACAATGTCAAGGTCAAGCACAAGGCGGTCGTCCCGCTGACGGAGCCAGCAGCGGGGCCGACGAACCGGGTCAACATTGCCCTGCCCTTCTCGCAGATTCGGATGCAAGAGCCCAGTCAGGAGGTGGCCGATGTGGTCGCCCTGATCGGGGACCTGGTGGCCGCCCTCGAGGAGACGCTCACCGCTACCGACTACGAGGAACTCGAAGCCCAGGTCGATTCGCTGCGGGCCCGGCTGCGCTGAACCGGTCCGGTCAGGCCTTTCAGCGGAGGCCGAGAGAGGCGGCGAGGTCGGCCATGGTGCGCTCGAAGTACAGGTCCGGGTCGAGGATGGTGCCGCGCCAGTGCCCGAAGACCTCGAGGCTGATGGCGCCGATCATGGTGGTCCAGGCCTCCACTACCAGCACCACGTTCTCGGCCGGCATGCCCGGGAACAGGCCTTCGGTCACCGGGGCCACGGCCTGCGCCAGTTCGGTCGAAACGGGTGCGGTGTGGCCGGGCAGGTGGAGGCGTCCAGCCTGCCGGGCTTCGACGACCGGGCGCACCGTGGCCGCGGCGGTTCGGGCATAGGGGACGACGGTGTCTTCGGGCGCCTCGTAGCCCGGCACGGGTGTCCCGAAGATGAGGCCCCACTCGTGGGGACGCTCCAGCGCCCAGCGCCGGAGGGCGCGGGGCACCTGGGCGAAGCGCTCGACGTCGGATTCTTCGCGGCGGGCGGCTTGCTCCGCGGCCGCTTCGGCACACCGGGCCAGGGATTCGTAAGCGGTGAGGATGAGGGCGCTCAGCAGGGCGTCCCGGCCGTCGAAGTACCGGTACAGGGCGGACGGCGCCATGCCCAGGTCCCGGGCGATGGAGCGCAGAGAGAGGGCAGAGGCCCCCTCTCGGGCCAGGTGGTCCCGGGCGACGGAGAGGATCTCCCCGGTCATCTCCTCCCGGACCCGCTCCCGGGCCGTGCGTGGTGCGGACGTGGTCGCCATAACTCTCAGTGTGGACGTTCCGAACCGTGAACACAAGTACTTGACAAGAACATTGTTCTCTCTTAAGATCACTGTTCATGGAGAGCACCCCCGAGGAGGACACCATGAGCAGCATGACCATCACCCCCGCCGCATCGGCCACGACGGCCCACTACAAGCGCCCGGACTGGTTCACCACCCACGTCTTCAACAATGTGGTCGCCGGCCTGACCCGCCTCGGCGTCAGCGTCTGGGGCTCGCGGGTGCTCGAGCATCGCGGCCGCACAAGCGGCGACCTCCACCACACCCCGGTCAATCTGTTGAGCGTGGACGGAACCCAGTACCTGGTGGCGCCCCGGGGTGTGACCCAGTGGGTCCGCAACGTGCGCCACGCCGACGGGCACATGGTCTTGATCCTGGGCCGGCGCCGGCAGATCTGCGAAGCCTCCGAGATCCCGCCGGCCGACGCCGTGCCCATCCTGCGGGCCTACCTGAAGAAGTGGAAGTTCGAGACGGGCATGTTCTTCGACGGCATCACCCCCGACTCCACCGACGAGGAGTGGGCGTCCGTAGCGCCGAAGCACCCGGTGTTCAAAATCGGCTGACCCCACCGGCCGCGAATGGCGCGACACCGACACCGACAGCGCCGAGCAGAACATCGCGCCTGTCTCGGTGTCGTGCCGATATCGGTGTCATCCGATTGGTCCAGACGGGCTCAACGGGTCACTATTGCGGCGATGACCGACGGGGCCGACGTCCACTCGGAAACGGAGGTGGCCCTGGTCCACCGCACGCTGGTCGCCTACAGCCGGGCGCTCAGCGGCTTCAGTACCCGTGGCTCGTTCGAGGACCGCGACAACATCGTGCTCTGCGCCGGCGGCACGTGGATCCCGATGATCGCCAACTCGGCGTTTCGTCGGGAGCCCGACGTCTCACCGACCGAATTGGTGGACCGGGCCGACGCCTTCTTCGGTGGTTTGGGGCGGGGCTACACCGTGCCGGTCCGTGACAACGGTGAGGACGAGGACCTGCGGGCGGCCTGCCTGGCGGCGGGTCTCGAGCTCTTCGGGTCGGAAACACCCGACATGGTGTGTACCGGACCACTCCCCGAACGACCGGCGCCCCCGGGCATTGTGCTGCGCACCGTCGACGATGAGGAAGGCGTGCGGCAATTCGCACAGGTGAACTCGGCCGCGTACGCGACCTACGGCATGCCGATCGAAGTGCACCCCGAACTCTTCGACAATCCGGGCGCCGTCCTCGAGGACCAAGCCGCCCACATTGTGCTGGCCTCGAAGGAGCGCGAGCCGGTCGCCACCGCGCTCGTCTACGAGAGCGACGGCGCCGCGACCGTGCAGTGGGTCGGCACGCGGCCCGGGTCCCGCACCTCCGGACTGGGCGCACTCGTCACGGTCAGGGTGACGAACCTGGCCTTCAGCCGGGGCGCATCGTCTGTGTCGCTCCAAGCCTCTCCGATGGGTGCGCCGGTGTACCTCAAACTGGGCTACGAGACGGTTCATCAGCACGTCGAGTACGTGCGCATGCCGACACGACCAGGTTGAAGCCCGACCGCGGGGCGGTGGCGTGCTGCGACTTGACCGCCCGAGCCCGCTCATGTCGCAGGGCAGCCGGGTATGCAAAATAGGGATCGACGCCCTCTCGCCGCGATCCGGAGATCAGCCTTGTCTTCTCTAGACGGTGGCGACCGCGATCAGCGTGTCCATGGCCAGCCGCGGCGGGAAGACGTGCTGCGCCGAATATGTCGCGACCTTGCGCAACCGCGTCGGGCTGACATGCCCGGTAAAGGAAATTTCGACACGGGCGAAGTCGCTCCGCTCGATGACCGTTCGCAGCGTGTCCTCGCAGAACCAACATGTGTGCTCGGGGTGCACTTGTCCGTGACCGCCCCAGCGGTAAACGAAGTTCCCCACGTAGAAGGCGTTCGGGGTCGTGAGCACCAGCTGCCCGCCCGGTCCGAGGTGCCGCCGGGCGCTGGAAAGGAACCCCTCGACATTGCCCAGGTGCTCAATGAGCTCGCCGGCGAACACCGTGTCGAAAGTTCGCCCGAGGTCGAAGTTCTGGGCGTCGGCCAAGCGCACATTAAAGTCCTGGGCCTGTAACTCACGGATTGTGCCCTCATTGATGTCGATCCCGACCAGGTCTGGAACCTGCTCGCGCAGGAGTCCGTGCATCCAGTCCGGCTTTCCGTATCGCGACGCGCACCCCGACGTCGAGCGCCGATTTCCCGCTGATCAGTGGACTGACCACATCAAAACGGTCCTGCAACGTTCCCGTGCCCCAGGGCGCAATACCCCATTTAGGCTGGAGGAAATGACCGGTGGCGCCATCATCGGAAGGGATCCTCACGGCTGTCGGCTCGGCTTGTCTCGTCACTGAGCACCCACTTTCGCCCTCACCTCGCCGTCCGGGTGGACACGAGCGGTCCGCATCAACTGTGCGACCATGCCGACCCAGCGCGAAAGCTAGCTCCTCGGAGAGCTCCGTCTCGTCGACGCCAGCTCTGAGCAGGGACTAGGGCCTCAGTCGTCCCGATCGAGCAGGCCACGGACATAGGCCGCCTGTCCGACGTGCTGGAGGCAATCGTCGGCCACGCTCACCAACCGAACACCCAGGGTGACTGGTGGGGTCCAGCGTCGGTCCACCACCCGGTCCAGCTCGGCCTTGTTCAGGCCCTCGAGAAACCCGGAGGTCCGGGCGTCGACCGCGCGCAGGTAGTCGAGCAGCACCTCGGGTCCGTCGGGCCGAACGGAACGCACCTCGTCGGCCGTGTGTCCGTATCCGGTGTTCGTCGGATCGGGTTCGAGCCCGCACCGGGATGCCCAGTCCCCGCCCACCCAGAGCTGGTCCGCCTCGAGCACCTCGGCGATGTGATGGTCCTGGACACGGGTCAGATGCCAGATCAGCCATCCGACCGAGTTGGATCCGGGCGAGGGAGCCCATGAGAGCTGTGCGGCGTCGAGTCCTTCGACCGCGTTCTCGGCGAGCGGGGGTACTCGCCCGTAGAGGTCTTTCAGCAGGGCGACGATGTCCATGGCCGAACCCTAAGAGAAAGTCGAGAACGTGCGCTCGCGTCAATGGTTCGCGCCTTTACTGATCCATGTGGGTGACGGAGGACTAGGCGTTTCAGATGACCTCGATGTCAGGCTGTATGTCGTATCGGGCCTTGGCCGTATACGCCACCAAAATGGCCACGATCGCAGTGAGGACGGCTGCGGTCTGAAGGTCCCCGAAACCGGCGCCGCTCAACTCCTTGGACTTGCTCAAGTAGTCGGCGAAGGACGCACCGAGAGGCCGGGTGATCACGTAGGCAAACCAGAAGGCAAAAATAGCGTTGAAGTGGAGGAACCTCCAGCCGATCCATGGGATCAGGATCACGCCACAAAAGAGGAGCGCCGATCCGAGGTAGCCCAATGCGAACGTGGTGGCGAAGAGATCGCCCACCGCGGTGCCTAATGCGAACGTGGCGAACACGGTGGCCCAGTAGAACCACTCGCGCCGGTTGGTCGTGATGCTGTGAATATCAAGCGTGTGCTCGGTGCGATTCCAGGCGAAGAAGACAGCCGCGAGGACAACGAGCCAGAACACCGTGGTCACCGCGTACGGCAGCCCGAGGACGAGGTGCATGGTGTCGGCGACCCCCGTGCCCGATGTGGCGATGGCGAGCGCTAGGTACCAATAGCTGGCGGCGCTGTAGCGCCGGGACTTGAACTGGAGATAGAGGGCGGTGCAAAAGAGGATCACCTCCACGAAGAAGCCCAACACGCGGCTGGTGTTGGCCAGCCAGTCGGAGATGCCTTCGCCTGCCGCAGTCGTGGAGATCTTGATGACCCAGAAGAGAACCGTGACCTCGGGTACTTTCGCCGCGAGCGGCTGTTGGGTGAATACCCGGAGCAGTGAACGCACGGTGGGATCCTCGGGAAGGTTGGGGTGTGGGGATGGAGGAGCGGAGTCCTCGAGGCCCCGCCGCAACCGAAACTGTATGTCAGCTGAGCGGTCCTGATACCTCGTATGCCACCCCAGTTGGGCGGGGAGGTACCCTCCTCAGCCCAGAGCTACGGGAACTCCGCTCGCCGCGGAACGGTAGGCGGCGTCCACGAGTCGATGCGCCTCCACTGCCTCGGACAGGCTCGGCTCGGGGGCCGTACCTTCGTTCACGGCGTCGCACGAACTCCCGGTCGGCCTCCACGTAGGCCCGCAAGGCCAACCCCACCTCATCGTCGGCCAAGGGCAGGGCGTCGACCCACTCGGGTGAAGGGCATGGGCGCACCTCGGTGTCGTCCCCCGTCTGTATGTGGAGAGGGCCTCTGAATTCGTCGTCGAGCCACACCATCGCATCGCGGAAGAACACCTCGATGCGCCGGGTGGAGCCTCGGCTCAAGATGTTGTGCCAGACGCTGGTGAGCTGCGCCTCGAGCCCTGACGCAAAGCTCAACGTGACGGCGGCCAGGTCCTCGATCCCTTCGTACCCCGCAAAGTTTCCGGTCCGGGCCGAGACCTGTTGGACCTCGCCGAAGCAGAAGCGCAGGATGTCGACGTCATGAATGGAGTGCTCGATGAGGCACCCGCCGCCCGCCTGCTCGAGATCCGAGCGCCATTGGGAGGCGTAGTGGCCTTGGATGGGAAAGAACTGGTCGTCCCGGAAGATGGCCGCCATGGGTGCGCCCAGCGTCCCGCCGGCAACAAGATCGCGCAAGGAGCGGAACACCGGAGCGCTGCGCAAGACAAGCCCGCACTGCGTGGCCACCCCCGAGTCCGCCGCAGACTCGGCCATTGACCGAGCGCCCGCCAGGTCACGATCGAGCGGCTTTTCGCAGAACACCGGCCGTCCGGCGGAAAGGGCAGCATCCACGGCATGGCGATGGGCCGAGGTCGGCGTGCACACCCACACCACATCAGCCCGCTCGGCCACCTCGGCCGCATCGGCGGCCAGCTCGGCCCCGTCACCACCCACGACGTCGAGGAACCTCTGAGCCTGGCGCTCCCGCGGATCGTGGACCGTCACGATGGAGGCGTCGATCACTCCCCCGTCGATCATCGCTTTGAGTCCGAGCCCGTGGGCCCACGCGATGAGGCCGGACCCGACGAAGCCGATGCGCATCATGGGTCGGGAGATTAGAAGGTGTGTGCTGGCGTCGTCAGGCCGATCCGCCCAGAGCAAGAACGAAGCGGGCAGCCACCATGGCCAGCATGGCGATCTCCCGGCGCTCCCTGCGTCGGATGGCGACGGGCCGGCCGCCACACACGATCAGGCCGGCGTGGGGAACGGGTTCGACGAACACGCCCGATCGGGTCGTGTCGTTGGCCGGATCGGTCCCGCTGCGTGACCCCTCGGCAAACGCCGCCACCCATTGCACCGACGGAACGTCCTCTCCATGCGTCTCCACGAAGCCGCGCCACTCCTCGTCGGCCAGGGCCAGCCAGGTCAGATCGAAGAGCGCGATCAGGCGCCCGGTGAGCGCAGCCAACACGGCCGTCGGTGTTGCGGCGGCCACGATGGCTGTGGCCGCGGTCAAGACCGTGTCCTCGCGATCGGGTGCTTCGGTGAAGAGTTCAGTCACCTCTTCCACCCCGACGCCGGGCACGTTGCGCACCCCGCGGCACACAGCGTCGACCGCGCCGGACTCATCGGGCAGCTCCACCACCAGTTCGTCGATGGCCACACCCGCCTCGCGCTCGAGCACCTCGAGGCCGACGACGTTTCCCGTTCACGGCACCGATCTCTGCGGCGACGGCGCCCAGGACGCCTGGCGCGTCGGGCAGCCAGATGCGCATCCGGGTCAACACGATCAGTGCGTCCTGTGTCATGCGCACCACCACCCGCATGGCGTTCTCGGCGTTGCCCGCGTAGATGCCCTTGACCGGCGGCACGTCGGAGTAGTCGCGCCCGCGCCCGACCGCGATGTGGCGCTCACCCACCTCGAGATCGTTGGTGGGGTCGTACCCCCACCACTTGCCGGTCCACACCTCGACCCAGGCGTGGCTCTCGCCCGTGATCTCCTCGCCGATGGCGGCGTCAGGGTCGGGGTGGAAGTACCCCGAGACGTAACGGCTGGGGAGGCCGGCCGATCGGGACAGGGCCAGGGACAGATGGGCGAAGTCCTGACACACGCCAGCACCGTCGACGTAGGCCTCGTTGGCCGAGGTGTGCACGCCGGTCACGCCGCGCATATAGCGCAGCGAGTCGTGCGTGTACTCGAACACGGCCCGGGCCGTGTCCAGCGGCCTCGACCTGCGCAGCTCGGCCGCGATCGCCGCCAGTTCGGCATTGGGCTGGGTATAGAGCCTGTGCGCACGGTGATCCGCCATGGTGAGTGCGGCATCGCCGACATCGTCCCAACTGCAGTCGTCCGGCTGCTGAGACGTCTGGGTATCGACCAACGCGTTGCTCGCAATGGACAGGACTTCGTGGCGACGGTCGACGTTGAACGCGACCACATGAGTTCCCCAGTAGTCCATATAGGAGTACTGCTGGGCACCGGGCATCGTGACGATCCTCGTCTCCAGCGCGGTCTGGCGCAGCTCGGTGCGCGGAGTGAGGCGAAGCTCGTTGTAGGAGGCTCGGGCCGGAGAGTCATAATCGAAGCGCGTCTCGTGCACCACCCGCAGGCGCCAGCCTTCGGAGCGGATCATCCGATCCCTCCCCCGCTGCGCCATTGCGTCGGCAGGTCCTGGGCGAAGTAGCGCGCCGTGACCGCGTCGGACACGGCCGAGATGGAGGATTGCAAGCGTTCGAGACGGGTCTCGAGCCCGCGAGCCAGGGTGGCCGGAGCGGAGTACTCCAGCTCGGCTCGGGCCAAGCCCACCAAGCCACGGGCGTCCTCCCACGTCCCATCGCGCCCGGCGTTGATCTGGTCGAGACATTCCTCGGCCAGGGTGAGCGACGCGAAGGCCGAACGTGGGAACAGGCGGTCGCGCAGGAGGAAGTCGAGCACCCGGCCCGGCTCCACCACGCCCTGGGACAGGCGCAAATAGGGCTCGTAGCCACCACAGGAGCGCAGCAACATGACCAGCCCGCTGTCGTGGACCTCGTCGAACGCGACCGTGGTCAGTTGGCGAGCCACCACGTCGGTCCGCTCGAGGCACCGGCCCAGGGTGAAGAACAACCAGGTCTGGTCCCGGCTCATCATGGTGTCGGCCAAACCCATCATTCCGGCGCACTGCGTCTTGACGAACGAGAGGTAGAGGGCGGGTCCGGCCACCCGGCTCACCTCCCACTGCTGGGCCAGTTGGGACCAGGTGGCGTTGATGTGCTCCCAGAACTCGACCGGCACGACATGACGGACTGCTCGGGTGTTCTCGCGTGCCGCGGCAAGCGCGCCGGCGATGGACGTGCGCTGGTTCGGGTCGGTCGCCAGGCGCTCGGTGGCCTGCCAAAGCGTCTCGGTCCCGCTATCGGGGAGGCCCATGACGGCGAGGAGTCGCCGGGCCGCGTTCGATCCCTCGACCTCGCTCTGCTCGAGTGCTTGATAGACCGAGACGTCGAGGATGCGGGCAGTGCCTTCGGCCCGCTCCACGTAGCGGCCGACCCAGAAGATGTTCTCTGCCACCCGGCTGAGCAGGGCGCGGGTCATGGCTCGGTTTCGTAGCGGGAAGAGTGGTGTTCGGCTTCCTGCTCCGCTTGCTGTTGCTGCTGTTGTTGCTGGACCCCGAAGTCGGAGTCGGGCAGTGGGCCGGCGTCCATCGGTGGGCCGGCCATGAGCGGCGCCGTTTGACGGGGCGGCAGCACCGGCATGGTGAGGCCTCCGCCCACGACCCAGGTGTCCTTGGAGCCCCCACCCTGGCTGGAATTCACGACGAGGCCGCCCTCGCTCAAGGCCACTCTGGTCAGGCCTCCAGGTAGGACCCAGATGTCCTCGCCGTCGTTGACCGCGAAGGGCCGCAAGTCGACGTGGCGACGCACCATGGTGCGGTCGACCCACGTGGGTGATGTCGAGAGCGCCACCACGCGCTGGGCGATCCAATGACGGGGGTCTGCCTCGACCTCGAGCGCCAGCTCATCGAGCTCGGTCCCGGTGGCCGCCGGGCCGATCACCAGCCCCTTGCCACCCGAGCCGTCAACCCGTTTGAAGACGAGCTCGTCGCGGCGTCCCAGGGCGTCCTTTCGCACCGAGTCGTCCTGGAGGTGCATGGTCTCGACGTTCTGGAGGATCGGAACCTCCCCCAGGTAATAACGGATCATGGCCGGCACGTAGGTGTAGACGAGCTTGTCATCGGCGACTCCATTGCCCACACCGTTGGCGATGGATCACCCGACCGGCCCGGGCCGCGTTGATGATCCCCGGGCAGCCGACCAGGGAATCGGGACGGAACTGGAGGGGGTCGAGATAGTCGTCGTCGATGCGACGGTAGATCACGTGCACCGGCACCTCGCCCTCGGTCGTGCGCAGGAAGACGTCGGTGCCGTGACACACCAGGTCCCGACCCTCGACCAGGTGCACGCCCATGAGCCGGGCCAGTAGCGCATGCTCGTAGAAGGCCGAGTTGTGCACGCCCGGGGTCAGGACGACGACGGTGGGATCGGCCACTGACGCGGGCGCCGCTCGACGGAGCGCGTTGATCAGGCGAGCCGGGTAGTCGGTGACCATCTG
Source organism: uncultured Acidimicrobiaceae bacterium (assembly GCA_963726855.1). GTDB lineage: Bacteria > Actinomycetota > Acidimicrobiia > Acidimicrobiales > RAAP-2 > Bog-473. The sequence continues at coordinate 143,396 of CAVSEB010000018.1, read as the reverse complement.
AATCGGCTGGCCCCAGAAGAGTTCGGGCAGGACCCGTGCCATGGCCGCCCGGTTGGCGAGCACGTAACTCACGCCCGAAGGGCTGCGAAGGTTGTCCTCCAGTACCCGGAACTCGCCATCCTCGTCACGAATCACGTCGATCCCCGCCACGTGGATCCGCACCCCATTCGGGGGCGAAAACCCGTGGGCGGCCCGAACGAACCCGGGTGAGCTGGTAACGACTTCATGGGGAATGAGTCCGTCACTGACGATCCGGGCCGCACCGTAGACGTCGGCCAGGAAGAGCTCGAGCGCCCGGACTCGCTGGACCACCCCGTCGGAGACCTTCGACCACTCCGATGAAGTGAAGATCCGGGGTACGACGTCGAGGGGGAAAGGCCGCTCCTCGCCGTCGAGGTCGAAGGTGACTCCCTGATCCATGAAGGCCCGGGCCAGCCGCGAGGCCCGGGTAGACACGTCGTCGGGACCCATCTGGGCCAGCGAGGTGGCCACGCCGGCGTACGGCTCGCGGGTGCGCCCGGATCCGTCAACCATTTCGTCGAAGGCGGCCTCAGTCAGGCCCCGGGCCGTCGCGCCGTAACCCTCGAAGAGGTCTCCCACGGGCCTCAGAGTGCCAGGCATGTGTTTCGCCGTCGTTTCACGGCTGCGAACAGCCGGTGACGGCGGCGCCTCGGGCGATTGCTGCGAGGGGTTGGTCAAGCTCCGCAGCGTACCGGGGGTACTACCCGATCAGCCCGAGCTCCTTGACGTCGTTGCGCTCGGCCTCGAGCTCGTCGGTCGTGATCTTGATGCGGCCCTGCGCGAATGTGCTGTGCGCGAACCCCTCGAGCACCGACCAACCACCCTTGCCGTCGGTGGTCACCGGGAAGCCGAACTGAAGTCCCTCGGGGGCGCCGTACTGACCAGCGCTGCAGACGGCAACGGAGAAACAGTCACCGGCCGGAGTGGCGGTGCGCAGGCTCACCACGGTGTCCACGGCGGCCGAGGCGGCGGACGCGGCCGAGGACGAGCCGCGGGCGTCGATGATGGCGGCGCCGCGCTTCTGAACGGTGGTGATGAAGTCACCCTCGAGCCACTCGCTGTCGGTGATGACGTCCGTCGCGGCCTTCCCGCCGATCTTGGCATTGGCGAAGTCGGGGTACTGGGTCGCCGAGTGGTTGCCCCAGATGGCCACGTTGGTGACGTCGGCCACCGGCGCGTTGGCCTTGGCGGCCAGTTGCGCTTTGGCTCGGTTCTCGTCGAGGCGGGTCATGGCGAACCAGCGCTCGGCCGGCACCTCGGGCGCATTCGAGCGGGCGATGAGGCAGTTCGTGTTGCACGGGTTGCCGACGACGAGGATGCGCACGTCGGAGGCGGCGTTCTCGGCGATGGCCCGGCCCTGCGGCTTGAAGATGCCGCCGTTCACGCTGAGGAGGTCGCCGCGCTCCATGCCAGCCTTGCGGGGGATGGAGCCGACGAGGAGGGCCCACGACGTCCCGTCGAAGGCGGTCTTGAGGTCAGAGGTCGGCACGATGTCGTGCACCAAGGGGAACGCGCAGTCGTCGATCTCCATCACAACGCCCTCGAGCACCTTCATCGCAGGTTCGATTTCGAGCAGGCGCAGCACGATCGGCTGGTCCTCGCCCAGAAGCTGGCCGGAGGCGATCCGGAACAGGAGCGAGTAACCGATCTGGCCGGCGGCGCCGGTGACGGTGATGTGGACGGGTGACTTGGCCATGGGGCTGACCTTTCTCTCAGGCGAATTGGTGGGTGAGTTCTGGGAGACGCGGCGCCGGCTAGAGCCGGTCGACGATGGCCGAGGCGAACTCCGAGGTTTTCACCTCGGTTGCCCCCTCCATCAGCCGGGCGAAGTCGTAGGTCACGATCTTGTCCGCGATCGTTGCCTCGAGCGCGTGCACGATGTCGGACGCGGCGTTGGTCCACCCGATGTGCTCGAACATGAGGACGCCCGAGAGCAGCACGGAGCCAGGGTTGACCTTGTCCTGGCCGGCGTACTTGGGTGCCGTGCCGTGCGTGGCCTCGAAGATGCCGTGGCCGGAGACGTAGTTGATGTTCGCCCCGGGGGCGATGCCGATGCCGCCGACCTGCGCGGCCAGCGCGTCGGACAGGTAGTCGCCGTTGAGGTTGGTGGTGGCGATGACGTCGAAGTCCGACAGGACGGGTCAGCACCTGCTGCAGCGTGATGTCGGCGATCGTGTCCTTCACCAACAGCTTGTCCCCGGGCTTGCCGTCGCAATCGTCCCAACCCACGGCGACATCGGCGAATTCGTCGCGGACCAGGTCGTAGCCCCACTCGCGGAACGCGCCCTCGGTGAACTTCTGAATGTTGCCCTTGTGCACGAGGGTCACCGACTCGCGCTTGCGCTCGAGGGCGTAGTTGATGGCCGCCCGGATGAGGCGCTTGGAGCCCATTTCCGAGATGGGCTTGATGCCGATGCCCGAGCCTTCTCGTATGGGCCAGCCCATTTCTGCCCGCAGGAACGCGGCCAGCTTGTCGGCTTCCGGGCGTGCCCTCCTTGACCTCGTAGCCGGCGTAGACGTCCTCGGTGTTCTCGCGGAAGATGACCATGTCCACGAGCTCGGGGTGGAGCACGGGCGAGGGGACGCCGGCGAACCAGCGCACCGGGCGCAGGCAGACGTAGAGGTCCAGGATCTGGCGCAAGGCGACGTTGAGCGAGCGGATACCGCCGCCTACCGGCGTGGTGAGCGGGCCCTTGATGCCGATCAGGTGCTCTCGGAAGGAGTCCACCGTTTCGTCGGGCAACCAGCTGCCGGTCTCGTCGAACGCCTTCTGCCCGGCCAGCACCTCTTTCCAGGCCACTTTGTGACCATGCTTGGCCGCGGCGGCATCGAGAACCAGCTTGGCGGCCGGCCAGATGTCGACGCCGGTGCCGTCGCCCTCGATGAACGGGATGATGGGTTCGTCGGGGACGACGAGGTTGCCGTCGTCGCCCATGCGGATGAGATCTGCCATAGCCCGGATGCTATGGGCCGGAGGCGGGGCTGCCTAATTCGACGGGGTCAGGGCGGCGGTGTCCCGCTGGGAGCAGCGAGGCCAGGCGCCCGTACTGCGACGAATCGTCGCCCAGAATGACCGCCACCCAGCCCAGCGCCTCGTCGCGCCCCGACCGCGGTGCCCCATCCGATCATCTCCTCGATGTCGAGCCAGTCCTTGGGCCGGTCGAAGACGGCCTTGCACACGACCAGGTACTCGGGGGAGAGGATCGGGATCTCGACCGGGCCGAAGCGGACCCTGAGGGCCCGTGCGGGCCATCTCGCGATGAAACTCGAGGGTGGCGAAGAACACGTCGAGGTAAGAACCGTCCCAGTCGAGTCGAGCCTGGCCATCGCGGGCGATGACCTCACGGTCCGACGGGGAGACGGTCACCCCCAGGGAGGCCAGGGCGCCCAGCATCGGGGTCGCCGCCTCAGGTGGCAGCGTCAGGTTCACGTCGATGTCGGTGGTGGCGCGAGGGTTGCGGTACCAGGCCAGGGCGATGGCACCGCCGAACTGGTGGGGAACGCCGAGTGAGTCGAGCATCTCGTGGAGGCGCACAATGCGCGAGGCGAGCGCCCCGAGCGGGGCACGCGCCGCCGTAGTCATGGGCTCCGCCGGGCCCTGGTGGCGTCGACCAGCCGAGCCAGCGGCGGGAAGGCGAGCGGCTGGGGAGGACGGGTGTCGGTGAACGGCGTGATCTGTTCGGCGAAGTTCAGAAGATCGATGAGGGAGTCGCCGGGGTCGAGACGCCCGGCGGCAGATGTGGGGCGTGGGGCCACGCTCTCGGCCATGCGGCGGGAAGCGGCGACGAAGTGACGGGCCCTTGGACTCGGTACCCGGCCCGCAGCGCGGCCGTCGGCCCCGACTGTGATCGACAAGGCAGCGCCCGGGCGGCCGAAGCCCGAACCGCATCAGCGTCGAACGGGCGAGTGGCTCGCAGCCGAGCAGCATCGAGCACGTCATCGGTCAGGCGGGCGAAGTTGGCCAGCGAGCGGGCACGCGGGCCCTGGGGCGTATGAACGGACTCCCGGATCTCAAACCGCCCCTTGGGCCGTGCCACGACGTAGGCCATGCGCACTATCATACCCACTAGGTGGGGATTGTGACCCACTAGCCTCGACGCTTGGCCGTCCCCTGGGGCGATTCGAGCGTCGGCTGGAGATGGACGGGCGGAGGCGAGTCATCTCGCTGACTGGGTACCTCGTCCCGTGAAATGCACCGCTACGAGGTCGCGGTCCGCACTGGCACGTTCCTACCCGTGCACAGGACCCATCGGGCTCAGCAGACTGGATCCTTCACCAGACCCGTTGTCAGCAGGAAATTCGTTCCGGGACAGCACGATGTTCTGATAGGCCGAACCAGCCAAAACGGCGTCCCGCTCGCCGAAGTCCGCGATACTCCCGTCGCTCAGAACGAGGAGCAGGTCGCACTGGGCCGTCGTCTCGACGCGGTGCGAGATGATCACGATGGTGACATGCCCTCTGAGCTCGGAGAGGGTCCGCCGGATCAGCTTCTCAGTGCGCCCGTCGACCGCACTCGTCGGCTCGTCCAGGACGATGAGCTTCGGGGCGCCCGCCAGGGCACGCGCGATGGCGAGGCGTTGCTTCTGCCCTCCGGAGATGGCACCGCCACTCTCACCCACGAACGTCTCGTATCCCGAGGTCATCCGGACCACGTCCTCGTGAAGGTGTGCAGCCTTTGCCGCGTCGATGGCATCCTGATCCTCGATGTCACGGAAGAACTTGATGTTGTCCATCACGGAGCCCTGCAAGAGCACTGGTTCCTGAGGCACGAGCGCCACGAAGTTGTGTGCACTGCCCTTGGCGATCCTCGCCGCATCGACGCCGCCGATCGTGGCCCGGCCGCTCGTTGGCTCGCGTAAGCCCAGAAGGAGCTGGCTGATGGTCGTCTTCCCGCTGCCCGACGGTCCGAGCATCCCGACGATTTTCCCCTCCGGGATGAGCATGGTGACCCCGCGGAGGGCAGGCGTCACCCCGTCGTAGGAGTATTCGACGGAATCGAAGTTCACTTCGAAGGTATCGGGTACCGGCTCGACTGCATTTATTCGGGCGGCATCGAAACGATTGACGTCGTACATCAGATCCTCCAGGAGGCCCTGAGACACCGCGGAAGCCCTGAATAGAGCCTTGGACTCCTGCTCCATAGCTGATTGATCGCATCACGAGGATGAGAACGAATCCGTTCTTGGCAAAGCTCTCGTGCCCGGAACCTATGAGGACGATGACGACGACGATTCCGAGCGCGAAGGACTGATAGAGCGTGGGCGCAATGCTGCCGTTGATCGCAGCCCTGCGCCAGATGCGACCGGTGTCCTTGATCATGCCGCGGAGCGTGTCCATGATCCTGCTCTCCACACCGAACAGTCGGAAGTCCCGGGCGAGACGGCTGTACTCCGTAACCCGTGTCGCCATGGCTCTCGTGCTCCAGGAGAGCTCGCGGTTCATGCGCTTGCTGCGCGTGTTGAGCGGCCTGAGTACCTGCAGGAGCAGGAATCCGACGACGATGACGGCGATCGCCGCAGCCGGATCGACTGCGAGGGCCACCGCCAACAGCCCAATTGCCATCATGAGCGACTGGAGTCCGGACGAAATGCTCCCGACGATGCTCGACGTGGCCGAAGCGTTCTGCACGAGGAGGTGTTGAAGATGGCCGAGCCGATCGCCCGATTGAAGGGCCCAATTGGATTGGAAGAATCCGTCGACGAGTCGTGTACGGGTCTTCGTCAGCGCCTGCTCTGACACGGAGGTGCTGACCAGCGTGGTCCCGATGTTGCAGATGAAGAAGAGTGGGAACGCCACGCACAAGACGACCAACGCGCTGTGCGGCGTCAGAGTGGGGCCGAGACCGTGAAACGAGTGCTTGCCCTCGACGTCGGCCAAGGCGACCTCTGAGATGACCAACAAGAGGACCGCTTGAGCTCACAGAACCGATCAAGCGAGAGGACGCGTGAAAGCAACGATCTTGAGACGCAGGGACTTCAGACCGAGCTTTCGGATGACCTCGACGCACGGAGACGGGCGGGTCGCCTCTGGGTTGCTGGAGGGGACCGATTCCTCTTGAGCGGATCTGGGGTCGTTTCACTGGTTCCGTTTCGGCGACGGGGGAGGCTTTGCAGTATTGGTCATGTTCTCGGCCCTCCCTTGACGACACCTCACACACGGTCCCGGGCTAGTCGCTCGGACCGGCCCGGAGCCATGCTCCGCCTCACCCTTAGGAGCAGCTTGAGGGCACCACGAGGAGCACGCTCCGAGCGACCAAAATACTCCGCCCAGGCCGAGGGTGCGAAACGGGGACACCGGACCGCGAATTCGTGACACCCCTCGTCGCGGTGCGACCAGCAAAGGTTCATATCAAGTGCAAGAGAGCCTCCTCGGCCCGCTGGGCGTGGCGTACTGTCCACGTGGCACAGCGGAGGGGCTGAAGAGTGCAGCGAGCAGACACAATTCCGATCGGAGGTCGAGGGCGGCCAGGCTGCACCGGGTGGGCGGCGCAGAGTCCTCCTGTTCATCAAGTGCATGGGTTTCGGCGGGGCCGAACAGTTGTTCGTCCACATGGTCCGCCACGGCGATCACGAGCGTTTCGACTACGAGGTCGCCTACATCCTCGAAGACTGCGACTTCGCTCGTCCCCCAGCTGACGGAGGCCGGCATCCCCGTACATCCGCTCGGTGCAGCCTCGAACCGCGACCTGGGCTGGACACTCCGGTTGCGAGACCTGTTGCGGCAGCGGAGACTTCGATGTCATGCACTCGCACCTGCCCCACGCGGCAACACTCGGGCGCCTGATCGCCGAAGTCAGCCTGACGCCGCGACATCGGCCGGCGCTCGTATACACCGAGCACAGCATGTGGGACAGGATGGCGCTGCTCGTCAAGGCGCTGAACCGGGCGACCATCGGGCTGGACGATCGCCTCGTGATGGTGTCGGACGCGGCCAAAGAATCGCTACCGCCTTCCCTGCGTCGCCACGCCGTCGTGGTCATTCACGGAATTGAGATGGATCCGGTGCTTCAGGCCCGTGCGCAACGCGAGGTCACGCGTCGAGAGGTCCGCCAGGAGTTCGGGCTGGCCGACGGTGAGCTACTAGCCTTGACCGTCGCCAACCTCCGGCGCGAAAAGGGCCATGACATCTTGCTCCGAGCCGCGGCCAGATCGTCGACGCGACGCGGCCTCCCGGTCCACTTCGTCGATGCAGGCCGAGGGCCCTTCGCAAGGAGTTGGAGGAGCAACACACCAGCCTGGCCCTGGATGAGCGGTTCCGCTTCACCGGCGCGCGCTCCGACGTGCTCCGCCTGCTGGCCGCGGCCGATTTCTTCGTGCTGCCCTCGCGGCATGAAGGACTCCCGGTCACCCTGATGGAGGCGTCTGCGATGGGCGTCCCGCTGGTGGTCCCGTCGGTGGGCGAAATCCCGAACTTGTGGTCCGACGGCACCGACGCCCTGATTGTTCCGCCCGAGCGTCCCGATGCCTTGGCCGACGCCATCACTGCGCTGGCAGGCGACGAGGAGCTTCGAGAGCGGCTGGCAGCGGGCTCGCTGGCCCGTGGAGCGCTCTTCGACGTGACCCGCTCGGTGCGCGAGGTCGAGGCTATCTACGACGAACTGGTTCCGGCGCCGGGGAGCGGAGACGAACCGGTGATGCGCCAGCGTGCCACCGACGCCTTGCCGGCCGCCGGCTGGTGCACCTGGCCACGACCGACATGAGTCTGGCTCTCCTTCTCGGTCCTCAGCTGCGCGCCTTCGCCGACGCCGGCATGGAGGTCATCGGAGCCTCGGCCCCAGGCACCTATGTGCGTGACCTGGAACCGTGGGGTATCCGGCATGAGCCGGTCCACCATGCGACGAGGTCCAACTCGGTGGGCAGGACGTGCAAGCCCTGATCGAATTCGTCCGCATGTTCAGTCGGCTGAGGCCGGACATCGTCCACACGCACAACCCGAAACCAGGCGTGTACGGGCGACTCGCCGCCCGACTTGCCGGCGTGCCCGTCGTGGTCAACACCGTGCACGGCCTCTACGCCACGCCCGAGGATCCCGTTCTGCGTCGGACCTTCGTCTACGCACTAGAGCGCGACAGTCTCGGTCTGCTCACAGGCCGAACTCATCCAGAACGAGGAGGACCTGGAGACGCTGGCCCGCCTACGGGTGCCAGAACGAAAGCTGGTCCTGCTGGGCAACGGCATCGATCTGGAGCGTTTTCGGCCGCAACCCCGCGAAGTTGCGATGGCGGCACGCCGGTCGATGGGTGTGGCGGACGAGCGGATCATCGTCGGCCTGATCGGGCGGCTCGTCTGGGAGAAGGGGTTTGCCGAACTCTTCGAGGCGGCTCGGCGATTGCGGCGTCGCTGCCCCGACGTTGACTTCGTGGTGATTGGGCCGGGCGATCCGGCAAAGAGCAATGCACTGTCTCACGCGGACATCCGCCAGCCGAAGAGATCGGCAACGTGCACTTTCTCGGCGAACACAAGGATGTCGAGGCGCTGTACCCCGGCATGGATCTGTTCGTGCTGCCCTCGTACCGCGAGGGCTTCCCCCGCTCAGCCATGGAGGCTGCGGCATGTGGGGTGCCCGTGGTGGCCACAGACATCCGGGGCTGCCGCCAGGTGGTGGACCACGGCACCACCGGACTGCTGGTGCCCGTGCGGGACGCCTCCGCTCTGGCAGACGCAGTGGAGACGCTGGCCCGAGATCCGGCGAGGCGGCAGGCGATGAGCCACGCGGCGGTCGCCCGGGCGCGGGCCGAGTTCGACGACCGTAAGGTGGTCAGGATCACCCTCGAGGTCTACGAGCGCCTCCTCGACCAGGCACGAAAGTGCCGGCCCCGGTCGGCCTCGGCGGGATGAGGGTGCGGGACTGTGCCCCGCGAGCCGAGGTGACCGGCGCCGGGCGGGGGAATCAGGCCGAGCCGGATCGGCGCTGCCGGCCCAGCAGATCCTGTACCGAGTGGACGGCGGGGACGACGCCGAGGTGGCGGCGACGGCGCACCAGGATCAGGCCGTAGGCCACCGCTCCGGCTCCGAGGTCGAGGGCGATGATGGAGCGTGCGACCGGCGTACCGAGCGGGTCGTTCCGGTCGGACGCGAGCACGGTCGCCGTTCCCGGTCCGTCGGCCGCCGAACCTTTGCCTGACTCGCCCTTCCCGGGCAGCGACAAGGCGCCCGCCGTCGTCGTCGGGGGAGTCGAGGTCGTCGTTGAGGCGCCGGTGGAGCCGGAGGTCGCGCTCGAGACGGGAGAACCTGGGCCGGGGTGGACCGGTCCGGGCGACTGCTGTGGCGGGAGGTAGGGAGCCCAGGCGCCGCCCGAGATGTTGACGGTGCTCGTACCGTCCTTCCATCCTGGCTCGCCATAACCCGTCACCGAGTCGCCTGCGAAGTTGAGTCCGGAGCCATTGGCTGCGGAGTAGACGGGCTCATGGATCGTCGCCCCCTCGTGGGGGAAGATGAGGGTCGAGTTGGAGACGGTGATGTTGGCATGGGACGACTGCACACACGAGACGTACACGCTCGCGCCACAATGGAGGGTGTCGTTCAGGAAGGTGAACGGACCACGAGCGTGGGCCTCCATTGGTGGTGTCTGGACCAGGATGGCATAGCCCGACGTCGTCCGGTCCATGGTGCAGTTCTCGACCGTGATGTTGCCGGTGTGGAATGAACCACCACTGGAGCCGCCGTTGGCGAAGAAGATTCCACCGTCCCCGCCCGTTTCACAGCCGTTGATCGTCACATTCGTGGCGCCCTCGTCCCACTGATCGGCCTCGACATCAAAGAAATTCGATCCCGACGTGCTTGAGGCGCACGGCGGTCAGGCTGGCGTCGTTGACGTCGGCCAGCGTGACCCCCTGGCGACCCGCACCGTTCACCGTGAGGCCGTCGACGACCACGTTCTCCGAAGGGTTGAGGATGGTGCTCCCTATGTCGTTGGGTGTGCGCAGGGGAGCCAGTTCGAGTCCATCACCCCAGACATTGTCGACGTTCACGTCGCTCACATTCAATCCGATGATGCCGTCCGATCGGATACCGGCCTCAAACGCGCCGGCCGGCACATACCCGCCGGGGCTGGAACCGGTGATCGTCAAGTTCTCGAGCGTGATGTTCGATCCACCCTTGAACCACATGACCGCCTGCATGTCGGAGGCAGTGTCGACGCCACCGGGCGTCGGCGCTGACAGGTCTTCCCAGGTGCCGCCGTGATGGTCAAGCCCTGGGCGGCCTTCACGATGATGCCGGTGTTGATCAAGTAGCAGGCGCCTGTAGGCGCCACCACCGTTGTATCGGGGGCCAAGGACGCCAACCAGTGCTGCATTCCGTACGCCACATTCTTGGAGCAATCGGCCGGCAGGTTGGCCGGAGGCGACACGGTGGATGGCGTATCGGCTCCGGCCGGCAGAGCCACGAGACCGAAAGTGAACGCAAGAACAAGAGCAATGAAATATCTCCGCACACACATCCCATCGGCACTGACACGGCCTCGGTATATGGGTCCAATTGGCTATTGACGGTGCGCATGCGGCAAAAGAGACACCGCTTTCACAATATTTGGTTGCCATCGGTGAGTCGGTGCGACCAATTGTCAAGACGTTGTGCGAATCAGAAGCCGCCGCCGGGCGCTACCCGAAGACTGCTTGCTGCCACCTCACAAGTCGCTGAACGGCGCGCGAAAAAGCGCCGAGATTCGGATAAGCGGAGATGAAATTGTCACAGGTTTCACCAACATTCGGCTGCCATCGGCGAATCGGCTCCGACCAGTTGTCAACACGTTGTGCAAACGAAGGGACCGCGGGGCGATCCCCGATAACGATGTGGGCGAATTCACATGGCGTCGGAGGAGCCCTCTTCAGAGGTTCCCTACGTGTCTGCTATCCACTCTGCGGGAGACCAGTCCGCCGTCTCCGTATCCTCGGCCGGGTCAGCACCCCAGTGGGCGACCACGGAATCGTCCACGGCCCATTCGCTGCCGTCCTCGTCCTGTCCAGCGGGCGTCCTTCCGTCCGATCCCCTCGTGGGGCGCCGCAGACGTCGTGCGAGTTGCCACGGATATGGATACTCACCCTCTGGAGCCAGGGGGATCGCGAGCAAGACGAACAGGAAAGGGAGGAGCAACGAGCGCTCCCGCGTGATCAGTCCCAAGTTGCCGAGTGCCGCGAATGCGTACAAGAACACCACGCTGTAGACAGCGCACACGAAGAACGTAGGGCCGCTGGAGCGAGACCCGGAATAGGCAACGCAGCTGGCGGAACGAGAGGAAGAACACGACCAGGATCAGCGTGTTCTCGGCGGCAGCCGCAAGCTGTCGTCACGCTCCGGGCGGCAGGATGGGCAGCGGATCGAAGAGCACGGTGTACACGTCTCTCGGGTAGTAAAGGGGGTTGCTCGAGTAGGGGACCTTGCTGCTCCCGAAGCCAGCGCCCACGCCTTGGTTATTAGCCTCAACCTGGCTCAGCGTCCCGGTCAGCCCGTTGCCGCCCGCTTCGTGAATGAAATGAGAGGCCTCGATACCGGTCAGAACAACGAAGGCTCCGATGACGACCACGAGCGGCCGCGATTCGAATCGGATTGCGGAACGAGCGGCCCTGCCGGAACAGACCCCGCACCACCATGGCCAGCAGCGAAGGCCACGACCAGGATGACCAGCTCGTCCGGCCGGATGACCATGGCGAAAGCACCACCGACGATGGCGAACGGGTACCCCGAGCGCGCGACCCGTCAGGATCAGGGCCACTGCCGTAGGCGACCAAGCTGAGAGCGAGCAGCATGCTCGCCTCCTTGCTGACGTCCGCTGTCCAGAAGAGGAGCGAGGGGAACAGAACACCAACAACGCGTAGCGGCCGACGGTTTGCCTCGGGGAATGTGACCCGAAAGGCCAGGTAGAAGAGCACCGATGCCCACGAAAGCGGTGAAGCTGGCCACCAAGAATGAGGCCAGCAGGTTGGGCCCGACCACGGCCATGATGACGCCGCCGTAGATGCACAGTGGCGCCGTTGCCCACGATCTTCCCGATTCCCGTCCCCCCCGTCGTGAACTCGAAGGTTCGCGCAAGTTGTCGGCCAGCAATGCGCCCTGGTGGCTGTAGCGTTCAGCCAGTCGGCGACACCGCCGTAGTAGTGATCCACCACGAAGATCTGGAGTGGGGCGCACGACCAAGTGCAGGATCAGCGCTGGCCATCACGACCTTGCGCAAGCTTGAGGTAGGAGTCACCGCGGGCAACACGATCGGCGATCAGGTACCCCAGGTAGACCAGGACCAGCGGCAGTCAGGATGGCAACCGGATAGTCGGTGCCGACGCGGTTCGATGCCGGTCGCGGCAGCGGTGGACGCCGCGGTGTCGGCCAGCATGCAGGTGGATCACCGGGTCAGCCGCCGCGTCGAAGTTGGGCCAGCGGTCGAGCTCGAGCTCGGGAGTGGCTCTCAGCCAGTGCCGATGACATCAGCCATGTAGAGATCGACCAGACGACGCCGGACATCCTCAGACAACGGGACTCGGTCCTTGGTCACGCTGACCCGGCGGGACAGGCCTTCCGGCACAAACGGATCGAGCCCGAGGAAGCGGTAGGTGCGCGCCAGCTCTCCCGCCGGATCCGACACGCATCGCTCGTATTGAAGCACGAGAAACCGCTCCGGCGCGAAGCACAGAGGCCCAGCCGGCCAGCTGCCGGTCGTAGAAGCCCCGGTCGACGGCGTCCGCCCATACCTCGGCCGTCACCCGTCCCCGCTGGGCCCGGTGGTGCGACAGCCCCGAACGCAACCGCTCGACCGGGTCGCGTACCAGTACGAGCAGGCGTGCCTCGGGTGCGGCTTGGGCAAGCAGGGCGGGTACCCAGGCCATGTGGATGTAGTCGGGCGTCCACTCGCCGGCCACGGCGCCCGGGCGTCGAGGGAACCAGCCGTGATACAGCGCCATGTCGGCAGGGCCGAACGCTTGCACTGCAAAGCGATCGAAATAATGACGTTCTTTGTGCAGGCCAGGCCGCGCGACACCTGCGGGTGGGCCGCGACCAGTTCATGCCACCAGGTCGTGCCGGCCTTCTGGACTCCGATGCCGACGAATTCCGGTGGCCCGGCAACCTCTCCGGGCTCGAGCGCCGGCGGGGTGAAATCGAAGCCCTTCCTCCCACGGTGCGTAGCGGCCACGCGCGATGGAGGACGGCCAACCGAGCTGACGGTGGGAGCTTCGAGAAGATCTGCGCCCCGGTCTTCCGGAGCCTGGTCGTTATGTTTGAGGCGGGACTGCTTGCTGCCACCCCACCAGCCTTCCTACAAGTCGGTGAACGGTGCGCGAATAAGCGCCGACACTCCCCTTAAAAGGTAGATGAAATCGCACGTCGCTGGCCATTCCACCTCCGATCCGAGCAGAATGCCTCTCATCATGGAGCTCCGCCCGAGGTCGTTCGCCGCAGCGCCGACACACCCGGGTCCGTGGGTTCTCCACGTCATTGCCACCGCGCTCGGCCGGCGGGGCCATGTCTTCGCCCGCGCCCTGGGTGGCGCCTCGGGCGGGCACACCCTGGTCAGCCTGTTCAACGGAGTCACGGGTCCCGGTCGACCGGGCCTTTGCACTCCTGGCGGAGCGGCCGCAGCCCTCGGTTTCCACCCGCTGGACCTCGCGTGCCTGGCGCGGGTGCCGCGAGACCTTTGCCCCGACCTGGTGCTGACCCGTGGCGGAGCCGCTTTCAAATACCTCGCGCTCACCACGCGATCACCGATCGCCTACTGCGTCATCGGCACTTGTCCGGGCGTCCGCCCGCCTGGGTCCCCAGAGCCCGTTGTGGCGTGCCTTGATCCGTCGAGCCTGGGTTGTGCCGCCGTCTCCGACGATGTTGCAGCAGACGTGCACCAAGTCCTGGCGATACCCGACACCAACGTCATCGTCATCCCCAATGGGCTCGACGCCGAGCGCCACCGGCCCGGTCCCGAATCCAGAACCGATACGTCCGTGTCCTCGCTCTTCGTGGGTGCCTTCACCGAAGGCAAACGCCCGCATCGCCTCGTGCAACTCGTGCGGCGCTTGCGCCAAGCAGGCCTGCCCGTCCGAGCCACCATGGTGCGTGACGGACCGATGCGCGCCACGCTGGAGTCCGAGGCGGCGTCTGCGGTATCGAGATCGCCGGGCTTCCAGCGACGATGCGGTGCCTTTCTGGAGCGCTGCCGACGTGTTTGTCTGCCCGAGTGCGCCCGACGGCGAAGGCATGCCCGGAGTACTCATCGAGGCCGGGCTCTGTGCGGCCTCCCAGTCGTGTCACCCGGGTGGTCGGAGCATCGACGGTGCTCGAAGAAGGGCGTGCCGGAGTGCTGGTCAACGTGGACGACGCCGACGCGCTGGCCCGTGCCGTGTCCGGCCTCGTGTGGGACGGGGAGCGCAGGAAGGCGATGGTGTACGCGGCCCGTCCAGCGGTGCGCCTCGCGCCTCGCACTCCCCGGGTGGCCGATCGCCGTAAGGCGCTCTTCGCGTTGATGGCCTCGGCCTGGGATCTGCGCCTGCCCCGCGCCTCCGCCCTCGAACCGATGCGGATTTCCTGATGTGCGGAATCGCAGGCCTCCTCCACACCGAACGGGCCACCGGTCCCGACGCGCTCCACATCCTGGCCAAGGAGATGGCCTCGACCTTGATTCACCGGGGCCCGGACGACTCGGGCACCTGGGTCGATGCAGAAGCCGGCGTCGGTCTGGGCCATCGTCGGCTCGAAGTGGTCGGTCGGGGAACTCAAGGCCAGCAGCCCATGGAGTCGCCCGGCGGACGCTGGGTCGTGAGTTACAACGGCGAGCTGTACAACACGCCGGCGTTGCGCACCGGGCTGGAGTCGGCCGGGCTGTCCATCCGCGGCACCTCGGACACCGAGGTCCTGGTGGGTGGACTCGACCATTGGGGCCTCGAAGACACGCTGGAACGAATCGAAGGCATGTTCGCCTTCGCGGCCTGGGACCGACGCGAACGCCGGCTCCATCTGGCCCGGGACCGCTTCGGTGAAAAGCCGCTCTACTACGGCTGGGCGGGCCCCGTCTTCGCCTTTGCATCGGAGCTCAAGGCGTTCCACACTTTGCCGACCTTCGAAGCCAGAGTCGACCGTAACGCGGTGGCCCAGTACCTGCGCCTGAGTTGCGTGCCCTCGCCGGCCTGCATCTATCAGGGCCTGGCGAAGTTGGCGCCGGGCGCCCGTGTCTGCGTGGAGACGGGGGCGGCTCCGGGGCGTCTGCCCCCGCAGGTGCCGTATTGGACGGCCGGGGACGCCATCGACGCCGCCTGCCGGCTCCAGCCGCTGACCGACGACCGTGAGGCGATCGAGGTCGTGGAGGCCGCGTTGTTCGACGCGGTGGCGGCACGCACCGTGGCTGAGGTGCCGGTGGGAGCACTGCTCTCCGGGGGCATCGACTCCAGCCTGATCGTCGCCCTGATGCAACGCCACAGCCAACATCCGGTCCGTACGTTCACCGTCTCCTTCGAAGACGAGGCCTTCGACGAGGCAGAGTCGGCGGCCGCTGTCGCCGCCCATCTCGGGACGGATCACACCACGGTCGGCATGACGGCGCAAGACGTGTTCGACCTGGTACCCCAGGTGCCCGACATCTGGGACGAGCCCTTCGCCGACAGCTCACAGCTGCCGACTCATCTGGTGGCGACAGTGGCCCGGCGCGCCGTCACGGTCGCTTTGTCGGGGGACGGAGGCGACGAGCTCTTCGCCGGCTATAACCGGCACGCCTGGTTGGATCGGGTCTGGCGCGCTGCCGATCCCCTCCCACCCTCGATCCGTCGCGGCGTTGGCGGAACGTTGCGACGCATCCCGCCGGGAGCGGTCGACTCATTGGCGGCCCGGCTCCCCGCCCGCTGGCAGGTACGCCTGCCCTCGACCAAGGTGGCCAAGCTCGGTCGTGTCCTCCAGGCCCCGAGCGTCGACGACGCCTACCAGGCCCTCGTCTCTCACTGGGAGGATCCCGTCTCGCTTGTTCCCGGCGCGTCTCCCGTCGGGACGGCCGTGGCCAACGGCCACGGCGAAACAGACAACAGGGATGTGATGGCTCAGTTGCTGCGTACCGATCTGGTCACTTACCTCCCCGACGACATTCTGACCAAGGTGGACCGGGCGGCCATGGCCGTCTCCCTCGAGACCCGCACTCCCTTTCTCGATCGCGGCGTGCTCGAGGCGGCCTGGCGGCTACCGCCGACGTCGAAACGGCGTGACGGAACGGCCAAGTGGATGCTTCGCCAGATCCTGTACCGCCATGTCCCGAGCTCGCTGGTCGATCGACCCAAGATGGGGTTCGGCGTACCCATCGGCGACTGGCTGCGGGGCCCGCTTCGACCCTGGGCCGAGGATCTGCTCTCGGACGCGGCCCTCAGGCGACACGGTCTGCTCCGTCCGGAACCAATTCGCGAAGCCTGGGATCTTCATCAGTCCAAGCGGCGCGACCTCAACGCTGAGTTGTGGGACGTCCTCATGCTCCAGGCCTGGCTCGAGCGCTGGCCCGCCACCTGATCCGCCGGGCCAGCGTCAGATGCTCACCTCAGGGTGGGCCCCGCCTTCGAGCGCCGCGTCGTTCATCCGTTGGTTCAGTGAAGCGAGGTCGTCGGCACCGGAGGGTTCTCCGGCTCGGATGAGATCTGAACCATCGCTGACGGCCACCTCCGGTTCGATGCGCTCGGGCGCACTCGTGGGCTCCTCGTCAGGCGGCTCGTCGTAGGTCTCGAGGCCGCCGTCTCGCACAAGCTTGGTCGGCTTTCCGAAGGACAACCACCGGGCCTCGTGCCGCCCGAAGGGGTCGGTGAACCAGCCCTCTTCCTCCTCATGAGGCTCCATGGGGGGTCTCCTTTCCATCCCAGTCGTCGAACGGTACCGGATCACATCCGCCGCCGCGCCCGAGCTGGGTCCCGGCTGAACGGGACGTGTCGACTCAGCGACCGGAGAGCAAACCGGGCGGTCAGAACGTCACGACAGCTGCACTAGCCTTCGGCTCTTCCTTCCTCGACGAGAACGGAACCGTCGCCCGGTGCGGATCTTGACCACTGCAAACCACCTGGATTCGGCGGGGGGCCTTGAGCGAACGCATCTGACCAACGCTCAGGGTTTAGCCCGTCGTGGGCACCGGTTGGACCTCGTGTACGTGCAGGAGGGGGCCTTCGCCGACAGCTGGCGTGATCTGACGGTCACGATGACAAAGATCCCGACCACGCTGCCAAGACGTGCCCACCCGTTGCATTCGGCACGCAGCGTTGCCGACGCGGTACGGAACGCACGGCAACTCGAACCAGACATCGTCTACGCCTATCGCTACTGGGATCTCCCGTTCGCGGTGGCTGTCGCCACCGGACGTCCGACCGCCGTCGTGTACCACCTCTGCCTCCCACCCCCGGGACAGATCCCCCGTTGGCTCCGAGCCGTGCTCGCCAGGGTCGACACCACCGTTTCGGTGTCCGAACACACCCTCGGCCTGTGGCGCGGAACTGGCTTGCGCATCGACCGCGCCGTCGTCGCACTGACCTCGGTCGACCTGGAGACCTACCTGCCCGGCGCGCCCTCGGGCCACACGAAGACGAGGCAAGAACTTGGCATCGAGCCCGAGGACCGTATGATCTTCTTCGGAGGTCGACTGGCTCCCGAGAAGGGCGTCGACATTCTCGTTCGGGCCTTCCGGCAAGTGGTGGAGAAGGTGGACCGCTGCCACCTCGTCGTGCTCGGTTCGCCGAGCGCGGGCGCCGACCCAGTCGAATCGGCGTCCTACGTCGGGGACCTGCACGCGCTCGGTGAGGGACTCCCGGTGACGTGGCTGCCCCGACGCGACAACGTGGTATCGCTCCTTCAGGCGGCCGACGTGGCCTGCGTTCCCAGCGTGTGGCCCGAGCCCCTTTCGCGCTCCATCATGGAGTCACTGGCTTGCGGCGTCCCCGTGGTGGCTACTTCGGTGGGTGGCTCCCCAGAGATCCTCACGGATTGGATGTCCAGCCTCCTGGCCGAGCCCGGGGACGCGGACGACCTGGCCCGACACCTCCTCGAGGTGCTCGACTGGCGCGATCGCGACAGTGAACTCGGCATGCGGTGCCGGCGAGCGGCCGAAGAACGACTGTCCCTCGACGATGAGATCGACCTCATTGAGGGCGCAATGTTGTCCGCCGTCGAGCGCCGTCGGGCATGAGTGAACCAACCCGCCGCTCAGTGGTGTTACTTGGAGACCGCGGGACGCCGACCCGAGCCGTGTATCACGCTCTCGCCGCGGGATTGGGCGAGGGTGTCGAACTGCGAGCCCTCCTCGAAACATCGCCCTTCGCGTCTCCAAATTGGCCCGTCGTCGAGCTCGGCGACTGGGCTGGGGCACGGTCGCCGGGCACGTGCTGTTCATGGGTGGTGTCATGCCCATCCTCCGCCTGCAGGGACGTAGGCGGATGGCTCAGATCGCGTCGCAGAACGGACTTGACTTCCGCCCCATCCCCCGCGGCGCATACGTCGAGTCGGTGAACGATCCGCACACGCTCGCATTGTTGCGTGAAGCCGAACCGGACCTCGTCATCGTGCACGGGACCCGTATCATCGCCGAACGTGTCTTGCGCGAGATCGCCGCGCCGGTCGTCAATGTCCATGCCGGGATCACGCCGCACTATCGCGGCGTGCACGGCGGCTACTGGGCCTTCGTCGACGGTCGACCCGAATTGGCCGGCACCACGGTGCACCTGGTCGACGCGGGGATCGACACCGGCGGCATTCTCGGCCAGGCCACATTTGCACGAGCTCACGACGACACCATTGCTACCTATCCGTACCTGCATCTTGCCTGCGGTCTTCCCGTCCTCGTCGAGGTGGCCTCGGCTCTCCTCGATGGTGCCCAGCCAGACCCGCGCCCTCCGCTGGCCGGAGCGGGTGAGTCGCGGTTGCGCTGGCACCCAACGGCGTGGGGGTATTTGGCAACTCGGCTCCGCCGGGGGGTGTCCTGAGGGGTCAGCCGTCAGGCCGGTGAGAAACGATGAGCCAGCCCGACTCGTCGCGGTGGGCATCAACCACCAACCCTGATTCCTCGAACCACGGGGCCAGATCGGCCCACACGTAGCGGTGCTCGACCGGCGCACTCAGACGATCGAATGTATCGAGCACCAAGCTTCGAAGCGGCTTATCGCGGTACGTGCCCATGGGCAGCGACGACAGCTTCCCCACGTGAGCAGCGTCGCCCACCTTTCCGGGTAGGACGAAGGACAGCCACAAGAGTGCGGCCAGCGGATAGCAGGTGGCGCGCAAGACGGGATGGGACATCGGCACTGTGTAGCGGCGTAGCCAAGCGGCAGCAGACAGACCCATCCCTCTCAACCCTCGGTGATCGGGCCGGCTGTAGAGGTACAGCGTCATCACACCGCCCGGCGCGAGCAGCCGCACCAGGCGGTCGAATCCCGCCCGCGGGTCCTCCAGGTGATGCAGAACGCCATAGGAAGCCACGAAGCCGAAACTTTCGTCGGCGAACGGCGCACGACGCAGGTCGGAGCGAACGACCACTGCGTTCTTCAGATCACGCATATTCTCTGCCGCCGAGCGCACGGCATCGGATCCGTCGAGAGCGACGAGCTGTGCCAGGTGGGGTGCCATAAACCGCGAATAGCGGCCCCGGCCGCACCCAGCATCCAGGCCGAGCCGGCCCACCAGTCCGGGAAGATCGAGATCGCGCAGATAATGCTTCGCAAAGAGTTCGTCCTCCTCCATCACCGAGGAGAACGTCGTCCACTCGTAGCCGAAACTCTCGAACGTCTTCGCTGTAGCCGCACTGGCCACTGCCCGAGTCCCAGTGGCATCGAGGTAGCCCTCCAGAACAGGAACGCCGTGGCCGTTGACGCAGGTCACTTGTGGCTGGTCGCGCAGCATCTCTCCGTCACACTCCGGACAGCGCATGGCACCGAGCACCGCGACAAGGCCCTCGGGAGTCAGGTTGAGTGCGTCTGCGGCTCCGGACTGTGGTTGGTGGCCCGGCGATGTCAATTGCTAGCCTCTCCTTCGTGACTCAGCAGCCTGGTGCGCTCGTGATTTCCTTGGACTTCGAGTTGCACTGGGGAGTGCGCGACCATTCTGCCCCCCAGGCCAGCGTGGCTGACTCGCTGATCGCCAGCCGAGACATGGTGACGACGCTGGCGGAGCTGTTCGTTCAGCGGGACGTCCGAGCCACCTGGGCCACGGTCGGCCTCCTGTTCGCTTCGACCGCATCTGAGGCCGATCGGCACATGCCGCTGCTGCGGCCCCGCTTATGACCGGCCCGAGCTCGATCCCTACCGCGAACCGATCGGCCGGGACGAACAGGACGACCCACTGCACCTGGCCGGGAGCCTGGTGGATCAGCTCTGCCGCCTCGAAGGACAGGAGGTGGCATCGCACACCTTCTCGCACTTCTATTGCCTGGAACGGGGTCCCGACGAGGCTGCGTTCCGGGCCGATCTGACCGCAGCGCAAGAGGCGGCTTCGACCCGGGGGCTCCGGCTCAAGTCGTTGGTCCTACCCCGCAATCAGTGGCGTGACGATTACGCACCTCTCGTCTTGGCGACGGGCTTTGAATGCATCCGGGGTCCACAACCTGGATGGGCCAACCGTTCCCGACCGGGCGACGACACCAGCCTGGCGGTACGAGCGGCCCGCCTGACCACGACATACGCCGGAAAGCCCCTGCACACCTTCGGCTGGGATGAGGTCGCCGAGCCGTCTGGCTTGTGCAACATCCCGGCGAGTACCTTCCTCCGTCCCCTCTCGCCTCGAACGCGCTTTCTCGAACCCCTCCAGTCCCACCGCATCATCGCCGGCCTACGTGATGCGGCACGACGGGGCCGAATTCTGCACTTGTGGTGGCATCCTCAGAATTTCGTGACCGACCCTGAGGCCAACCTCGCGCTCTGCGCGGGTGCTCGACGAGCTGGACCGCCTGAAGACGGCGGAGGGGATGCGCTCGCTGTCGATGGGTGACGTGAACGACAGCATCAGGACCAACCGCCGCGCTGCCTGAGCACGCGCTGGCGCCGGGCGCGCCGCCGATCAGGACGAAACGAGCGAGGTGATGGGGACCGCACCGGTTGGCGCTTCGGGGTGGACCTTCAAGTTGTACTTTCCGAACACTGTCGCCACCCGCTCGGCAGGGTGCCCGTTGTCGTTGTTCACCTGGACGGTGGCACCCAGCGGCAGGTAGGGCGCCGTGGTCGAGACGAAAAGTGTCACCTTGGCCGTCGTACCGGGCGCGGGTGTCGAGCCCGGTGCTCCGGACACGGCCAACGCGTTCGGTTCCGTTGAACGTGGTAGCCCCGGCCACGCGGAAGTTTGGTTGCTGGGGCACAAACGCAAGGATGGCCTCGCCAGCCGAAAGCGACTGCACGATCTCTGAGTACCCAGGATTTCCCTTCTGGAACGAAATCCAATGCCCGGCGTTTGCGGCCGCTTGCGCCGTGGGTAGACCAAGTTGGTTCTCCAAGAAGCTTGAGCCGGCCCGGAGGTACGCAGTTCCTCCGGTGAGTAATGCATCGAGCACCGGCACCTGGCCTGAGCGGACCGACTCCGACGCCGCCGTCTTGCTCGTCGCTCCGACTTCGAGGGTGCTCGTCTTTCCGGAGATAGTCTTGGTGACAAATGCCACCGACTTCTGGCGATGGTACGCCGTGATGGACAAGGTGAGGACAGATGTCGCCGACTTGCCCGCCAACGCTCCTTCGGAAGGACCGCTGTTCCCGCAGGCTGACGCGGCAACGCCGAGCACCGCAGTTAGCGCGGCGAACGTCAATCCAGCTCGGTAGCGGCGGCGGACCGGCGCGCTCCTTCCCGCACCTCTCCGATGTAGGTGAATCATTGGTGGGTCGCCGTAGAGCTCGTCGTGCTGCCAGTGCTTCCCGAGTTGCCCGAGGATGCAGTCGTCGTTGTTGACGATGTCGGGAGGGACGTGGTCGTCGAGGTCGCGGGTGCGGTCGACGTGGTCGTCGTCAAGGTGCTCGTCGTCGTCGAACCGCTCCCACGGTGACCACCGCTCCCGTTCCCGTCGACCGAGGTGGTGGTCGTCGACGGTGCGGCTCCACCATTGCCACCGCGAGATTTGATCTTCACCTTCTTGATGATGGTGGCTGCCGCGGCCGAGGTGGTTGGCCCTTCTGGAGGCGTGCGCAAAGAGACCGCACCCCCTGGGAGCAAGTTGAGCACCGAGTTGTCGTTGCCCTCCATTCCGAGAGCCCACACACCCACTCCGAGCAGGTCCGACTTGGCGGCCAATTGCACTTTCCCCTCCAGGCTGTTTGCGTTGTCGTAGAAGACTTGGTGCCACTGACCATTCGACTGGTAGGACGTCCAGGCCGTCTCCGTGGCCGCATCCCAGTAGGTCGGACCCGAGGCGACCGCCTGGGCATAGGTCACAGGCGCCGCCGCTCCGCTCGCCTTGTCTCCGAGCGCTGGCCCTCTGGTTGGTTCGTCGTAACCGAACAGGGGCAGGCCGAGGATCACCTTTGCGGCACCGACCTTGGCTACATACTCGTCCACATAGGCGGCATCGTCACCGCCATCCCCACCCTGAGCACCTGTCGGTCCCTGGCTGACGCCATAGGCCATCACGAAGAAGGCGTTCACCGACTGGGCCAGGCCAGGGATGTCGTAGAAGCCGTTCGGATCACCGGCCGAGGACGCATAAGTGGCCATCGTGAGCTGATAGTGGGGATCGGCACCGTGCAGAATGGAGTCGACCTGACTGACCACATGGTCGAGTCCGGCCTGGTCACCGTTGCCGGTCCCCTCGAGATCGAGGTTCACACCGTCGAGTCCCTTCGTCTGCACGAGCTCGAGCAGCTCAGTGCCCAGCACGACGCCTGCGTTGGGGGAATGGGTGAGCGTATAGAGGGACGGCTCCGAGAAATCGTTGGCCGTCAACACCACCCGGTCGCCCGCCTGGTGCGCTGCATTGATCAGATTGACGAAGTCCTCGCTGTTGTAGCCGTTCCAGCCTGGCCCCGACTGCTGGATCGATCCGTTCGGATTCACGTTGACGCTGAAATAGGCGACGGTCGAGAAGTCCCGATAGGGAAAACTCTGCCAATCCGGAAGCGACCAATACGGGGCGTAGCCGAACACTTCATGAGCGGACGTGGGGCTGGAGAGCGCGACCAACGGTTCGGCTGGGATGGGGATGGTGCTGGCCTGGGCCAAGTCGAAATTGCTGGGGCTCATGACGAGACGGTGAGCCACCTCGCCGAGCCCCGAATGTGTCGTGTTCGACGGGGTGGCACTCGTCGACGCGATCATGGCGCCGGCCACGAGGCCGCCGACGAGAACCACGAGACTGCCGACCACCAGCCCCAGTTTCCGCAAGGAGACGTCCTCGCGTGCAGGAAGCCGCTCGCGCACGGCGTCCCAGGGTCGGCGTGGACCGGTGAGCCAGCCCACTCGTTTCTTGAACTCCCCGTCGGGCCGTACGACACCGAGCAGCTCGTTGGCTCCACCGTGTTCGGGAGGGACCGAGCGTGGAGTGGGATCCGTCATGACCGTGGTCAGCTGCATGGTGTCGAGCATCGACACCGATCCCTGCGACTTCCTCCGGCGTGGCCACGCGAACGGCCAGCGGTGTCCAGTGTCTCGCTGTGTCGTCATGCTGTGACTGCCTTCCGCCCGGAATCGCCCACTCGGCGCCGCTTCGTTCGCCAGGCGATGCGGGGTGCACGGCCCCGGTGAACGGCCGACGTATTGGTGCGACCGTCTGCATGTCAGCCGGTGAGGCTAGGTGGAGCAAATGAACCACCTGCAACATCGGCGTAACAGGTAAGTGAACTATAGAGCCCCAGGTGGGCGACTCAGGCCGCGGGCAGGCTCAGTGCGCTGGAATCCACTCCGAGAGCTCCTTCAAGAGGGCACCGAAGGCTGCCTGGTCGACGTCGAGAGGCGGACGCAGGGCACCGGCAGCACGAGCCAGGTTCAGCGCGGACCCGGTGTCACCTGACGCCGCGGTGAGCAACGCCAGGGTGAGCACGGCCAGGCTGGCTATCCCTTGGCTCTGGCCGCTCCGATCGGTGTCCGGCAGCACCGCGAAGGCATCCACGGCGGTCTGGGCGAGATGGATGGCGCCCTGTGAGCCGTCCCGGCGGAATGTGACGAGAGCCCCGGTCGTCAGGATCTGGGCCCGGTGAACGTCGTTGCTGGCCACAGTCTGCGCCTGCTCGACATGGCGTTGGGCATCGGCCAGGACAATGGGGTCGTCACGCCTTCCGCCGTGCCCGAGGTCAGAATGCACAACGAGGCACCAGGCGCGCCCGTTGGCCAAGAGAAACCGCTCGTCGCTCGCTCAGGTCCACCCGCTGATCGCCGATGGCGGGCGCCTCGAGAGCTTGGCGGGCAAGTCCCATGCCGTCGATCCGCTGCCACGCATGCTCCCCCAGCATCAACATTGCGGCCAGCGGGACCTCCTGGCGGGCCGCGAAGACGTCCTCGCCCAAGACGGACGGCGCGAACCAATCAGGTTCGGCCGTCCCGGACTCCGACGCTGGCTCGACCGCACGAAGATCGGTGTCGAAGCGGCTCTCATCGCTCCAAGTCCTATCGCCGGAGCCTGGGGACTTACGGCGACGCTTCGCGTGCCTAGCCACGTGGATGACTGTACAGCCTCTGTCCTGCGCAATGACACCCGCTCTGCCAGGTCGGGCTCGCCGGCCGCGACGCACTGGAAACGAAGGCTCAGACAGGCAGGAAGCCCGGCCTTTTGCGACCGGGCTTCCTTTGTACTTCCAATCATCTCGGCTCCAAAAGGCCGGCTCCGGGCTGCGGGGACGAACCCCGCAGCCCGGCGGCCAGCCCTTCAGTACCGCACTCGCTGCTTGGACGGTTAGTTGGTGGAGTTGCCGTCCGAGCTTTCGGTGAGGCAGTACCCGATCGGGTCGGTGGCCGAGGCAGTCTTCGTGCCCGTGGTGCCGTCGTCGTAGACGCCCGAGTAGGTGCCGTTGACCGCAGACTTGTCAGTGTCCAGGGAACCAGCTGGGAAGTTCCAGGGGCTGCCCGACTCGTTCGCCGAGTTGTACGCCGAACCGGAAAGGCCCCCGGTGGAGCTCCACGCCGGGTTCGGGATACCGGTCCCGGTCGTGCCGTAAACACCAGTGGTCGAGCCCTCTCCGTCCTCAACCAACAAAGGAAGCGGGAAGAAACCCTGAGACGAGATGACGCTATTGATCTCGCTCCGATAGGTCGCACCGGTATTGGGGTCAACGTCAGTGCTGGTCGACGGCTTGCAGAGGAAACCGTCCTCGCTGACCGCGTTGAGCGATGCCGGTGACGAGATCGGAATGTCCGGGTTCGAACCATTCGAATACACGTTGAACAGCAAACGGTCACCCGGGAAGGGAGTCACGGTGGAGCCAGGCAACTGCGCCGCAATGGTGCTCTTACTCGCCTTCACCGAGCTGATTTGGCCAAGCGCGGTTTTGCTAGTCGACGAACCAGAGCAGAGTGACGGGTCCGCCACGCAGATCTGCTGGTACTTGCCGTACGAGAAGAACGAGATGGCGTCCGCTTGGTCCTTGTTGTTCAGGATCGAAGCGGTTTCATTCTCGAAAATCACGTGGTTCGGGTCCTCGTTGCCGAACGGAAACGAGCCCGTCAATCCGAGCAGGGACACCCAAGTGGCCTCCGTGCCCGAGCCGTTCTGCGACATGTAGATGGCGATCGGCGCAGGCGAGCCGCCGTAGCAGGCCCAGTTCGGCGTCGGGTAAGTCGTGCCGCCAGCGGTGCAACTCTGATCCTCCCAGATGGACGTCAGCTGGGGAACCGTCAAATTGGTGACGCTGGAGGACGGTGTGGCGACACCATTGACCGAAGTCCAGTGAATCCAAGTCACGGCATCCATGGCGTAGGCCACGAAGTTCAGGCCCTTGTCGTCGCCTGCGGAGGATCCGCTGGTCAGGGCCGGCGCACGAGACGAGCGTGCGACGTCAAGAGGCGCGACGTTGATCGGACTACCGTGTGACGAAGCGCCAGCACCGTGTGTCCCTTGATCCTCGAGCTCCAGGATTCCGTTTCCGGAACCATACGCAGGCTCCTGGATGAGAAGGTCGTTGAACGGGTTCTCCTGACTGAACGTCGTAAATCCGTTCTCGCCGACGGCCGGGGTCGTCGTCACGTTAATGGTGTCACCAGAGACCGAGCTTGTCGCCTTGGCGCTGATGTCGATGGTCGTGCCATTCGGAACGCTCGTGATGATCGCACCATTGGGGATAGCGCCAGCGGTGTCGCTAACGGCGTCATTCGCGAAGAACCCCGTACTGCTGCTCACGGTAACCGTCTTGCTCTTCTTCGTCGTCGAGCCGGTAACCGTCGTGACGATCGGGTGCGACAGTGTCGTTCCCGGCTCGCCGTTAAGGCCAGCACAGCCGTAGTCGAGTGGCTCTGGTGTGTTCGCGGAAGCGACCATGTCGCAGCCGGGTGACTCGTTGAACAGAACCGACAGCTGCTCCATCACAAGGTAGGTCGTGTTCGACCCGCCCTGGTAGATGTTGTAGTTGGCCGAGGGCGCATTGCCGCCACTCGATTGCGCTGCGAGGGCCGGGCTCGCGAAGCCCACGGCCAACGCCGATGCTCCGAGCAACCCTGCGCCTAGCCTCAACGCGCGGTGGCGCGCCATCAGCTTCTTCAGCATTTCTTGGGTCTCCTTTGGTTGGTTCATCTCCGTACCGGCACTCCACACCGGCCAATGGCGCATGGTCCCGGAGGGGGGACAGGGTCCGTGGTGCATCTGCGGATTGCGGAGGCGTTTCGGGACCCATCGCCGCCACGCACGTTAGGTAGGCAACGTAAACGTTTCGCGAATTCCATACACCGGGGCGAAGAACGTTTGGTGATCGGTTGCTTATCCCCGGTGGCCTTTTCGGAACCGGCATTTACACCGCCAATAAATGCTGCTGAGAAGCACATTTTGAATGCCCTTGCACTCAGAGTGCCATTTTCGACGGTACACGTCAGCGCGGGACATTCACCGCGCATGTGGACAACAGATGATGCAGGGGTAAACGACGGGTGAACGTCCTGCTGAAAGCAGTCAGGACTGGGCGGCGTTCATCAACAGCTTGCACACTTTTCCCGAAGGTTGGAGTTTGTAGGCCATCGCCACCGCGTCCTTGGTCGACCAGGTGAACGTGCCCCCGACCGGAATCGTCCCGGAGTCAACGGGAAAGTTCGTGAAGATCACTCTCTGCGGTTTACCAGACAGATTCGTCCAGACCACAGGCGCGGTCACGCTGGCTTCGAGCGTCTGCGGCTTGCAGCCGGAGGAGGCAATGATGATGTTCTGACCCGGAGCCAGAACGGGGGGTATCGACATTGCCCCGCTCGTTCGGCAGGGTCGTGGTCGGATCGGGCTGGCCAATAGAACCCGTACCGAACTGGACCTTCATGGGAGCGTTGGAGGCGGATTCGTGGGCAGAGGTCGTCGAGGTTTGCCCGTGTCCTTGCCCCGTCGCCGTTGCGCTCGGCGACGAGCTGCACGCGGCCAGCCCTAGCGCCGCAGCCGAGACCGCAAGGAGCACCACGCCGCGGTTCAGTCTCCGATCGTACGACCTCATATCGCTCAGACGGTCGTGGGCAGTGCACCGACGAAGCTCTCGCACGCGAAGAGCGCAACGAGCAACAGCACCGGTACGGCCAAGAGGAGGACTACGACTGGCTGCGTCCACGTGCGCAGGAGCCAGACCGCCGAGACAAGAATTACGAAGAACAAGAGGCTCCAGAGCACGAAGAGCAAGCCCGACGCGGCGTTGCCCGCGAGTCCGAGCTCCGACGCAGGAGCGGCAAAATGGGTCGCAGGCAGCTTGGGGAATGGCTTTCCTACGAGCGTGGCGATGACGGCAAGCCGGCCGCTCGGCCAATAGCCGGATCCTGCGGTGACGAGGGTGAGCCGGTTATCGGCCGACTGGGTGACCACGTCATGCCGGCCGCTCTCGGCATAGACCACACTCGTGACCCGGTAGTGGAACTTGCCGAGACCGTCAACGACCGTGATCGTCTGCCCTCTGTGCATCGATCCAATCGAACCGAATGTGGCCCCGTAGGTAGCACGACGACCGGCGATCACCGCGTTGCCCCTTTGCCCAGGGAGGGAGGACGTCGGCATGTGACCCGGGCCCATCTGAAGGTCGTTGACGTCAGTTCCCTGCACGACGACCTGGTTCAAGTGGATTGACGGGATCTCCAGCACGGCCAACGGGCTGCCCTCGGGCGGGATCTTGCCCACCGCGAGGTTGTAGGTGTCGGCTGGTTGGGCCTGGATCTGCTGCAGGAGTGAGTGTTGCGACCGGGCGGCACTGAGCGGAGTGAACACATAAATGTAACCAAGGAGAAAGATGATCAGGACACCGAGGCCGCCGATCAGGACTCCAGCCACCCGTGGTCGCGACAGGACCGACAACGCTCGGCCCACCGCCTGGAGAAGCGCCACAAACGAATCGGCCACGCCCGGTGGTTTGGCTGATGTTGCGTCCCCCTCGAGCTCCTCGTCCACGCCATGATCAAGTGAATCAGGACGCGGCGATTCGGCCTCGTGTGCGTCGCCAGCAAAGTCAGCGGGCAGGTGGCCGGCGTCGTCTGTCGAGGTGACGGTTTCCATCACTCGACGGGCGGCGGGCTCTCACCCTCGTCGTCCGCGCCTTCCCCACCTCCGTCTGCGGCGGTCGCTGGTTTTCGCAACGAAGGAGACATGTAGAGCAGCGGCCCAGCGACCAGACAGAGGAGGGCGAGCAGCAGCAGTCCGGGCACGAGATACCGGTTGTCACCCAGAGTCACGGCGATGAATCGTCCAATGGGATTCTCAGTGCTCCCACCGCCGCCCGAGGAGTTCGAACCCGCCTTGGCGGCGCTGCCGCCCGAAGTCTTTGCAAGCCCGTTCACTCCGAACGGTGCTCCCAGGGCGCTGGAGAACGAGAACGGACCGCCACTCGACGAGTTGGAGGATGTTGCGGCGCCCGAGTGAGATGAGGAGTTGGCGGCAAGACTGGCGGCCGCGGCGGACTCGCCGCCCACGGGCTGGCCATTCGGGGCGATCACGTCCTTGGAGATTTCGCTCAGCGCCTGCGTGGCGAGGTTGCCCGGAAGCGGCACATACCCAGGAGGCAACGGTTCGCTCGTTCCTGCACCTCCCGTATGTGAGTAGTTGACCAGGTTCGTCAGCATTTCGGTGAGCTGGTCGGCTTGATCTGTGCTCGGCTGCGGGCTGGTGGAGATCAGCGCATACGTGACCATCGGCATCGGGTAGGCGGCGGGATCCGTCGTGTTGTTGAAATTGGGGATCAGCGTGCCATTGGGTGCGGCCGTGGCATCGTTCAGCGCAGCGGTGATGGACGCCGCCGACGGTGGGACGAATGTGCCCGCCGCATTCTGGAGGCTCGCAGGAAGCAGGCCGAAGAAATCCGCTTCCGAGCTGTCCATTGCGCTGAAGGCGAATCCGAGCGTGCCCTTGCTCATGACTCCCTGGATCGTGTGTGCGGCAGTCAGAGGCTGACTCGACGGGGAATACGGCGAAATAGACCCACCAGCCGCGGTCGTTGACGCGAATTGGTCGGCAAACTCGAAGTCGCCTGGCAACCATTGGGATCAGAGTCGATCTGCTGGGTCACCGTGTCTGCCTCCGTCCACACCCCGGAAACCTGAGTCATTTCGATTGGGTCATCTTCGGCGTCGGCCAGAACCTGCTTCCCGCTCTCCAGATCCGTCAGCAGGGCTGTGCCGCCAAACGGAAGGTTGACGGAGAACTGGGAATCGGGTGCATTACAGACCCACCCTGTTGTCTCGTAGGAGGCGCCACTTCCGGTCGAAGGGAACATCGCGTCGAGAACATTTTCGGTCGTCGGCTGCGGACCCGAGTCCCCTGGCCATGGGTTGAGCAAGGCGTAGCCAGTGTCGCCGGCATAGTTCTTCTCAAGATCCTTGGTCGATGTCCCGTTGTAGGGGTTCGTCGCGCCCGGAGCGTCGTACTGGATGAAGTTGAATGGCATTTGTACCGGCGTACCGCCGCTTTCACCATTGACGATGATGTTGGCGTATTGGCCATTCACCGAGTAGACGGTTGGCGTTATGGGAAGAACGTCCCTTGTCTCGGTGCATTGGGCCGCTCCCGTCAGCTGTGAGCACAGGTCGTCCTGGGGTAAGAACAACTGGGCAATGGGCGACGTCCAGAGTTGCGTCATGATCCCGGCCGTCTGTGCCGGCGTCAGGTTGTAGCTGCTCAGTGGATAGGTGATTGCGCCAACGCCGGTTCGCCCGGTCTGGCCCTCGAACGCAATCTCCGTCGAGGACACCGCTATCGGGATATACGCGAACTTCCCGCCGGCCTGCTGCAGCTCGGCCAAGGTAGTGGGGTCGTTCGGATCATCGGTGAACGTTGCAGGTGCGTTGCCGTTGATGACGTCCGTGATCGGGCAGTGGGTCACGCCAGTCGATTGGCACGTGGCATCGTCGACCGAAGGCAGTGAGGTCGGCAGCACGGCCACACCATCCGGTCCCGTGCACGTCGCCCCTCCAGCCGCAGGAAGAAACTGAGACACGCTGTAGGACGCGTCGACCTGCATGATCGGCGCCGATTGACATCCATTTCCCGTCGAAGCCCAGTTGAGTGGGATTATGACGGTGTTGGCCGTGGTGGAACCGCCTGGGCCGGTCGGGGGGACATTCTCGAAGGCGCCTCCCTGCCCAGCTGGTGGATAGCCGTCCCCGATCACATAGCCCTGAGCCCCGGTACCTGAGGTTGGTCCCAGGTCGATTACCTCGATACCGCATGGATCCGTCGGACCGTTGTCACAAAAGAATGACCCAAATACCCCCGGGGCAACGTACCCTGCGACGTTCTGCGACACGATCGGCGTGGCATCCTGAATGTTCGGATCAAACTCAGTGCCGATTGAAAGCACGGTGGGGCTGTCTCCGCCCGCGCCCACCGCGTATTGCCACTCGAGTGGGCTCGAAGTGGGGTTGCAGTCTGGGGGAACGCAGGTCGGGGACGGTGGCAGATAGGACGCGCACTGCGGGTCGCTTACGGGCGTTGTTCCGGACGTCAATGAGCACATGCCTAAAGCCACCTGCTCGCCACTCTCGAGCCCGTTGATGTTGACGTAGACCGCCTGCCCCTGCCCGAGCTGGCTGACCGGACCCGCGGTGACGGTGCATGCGGTGGGGCCGGCGGCGCAGGGAATCGTCATCACTGGCGCGCACGAGTTTGCCTCGGAAGGACACGACGCGCCGGTGTCCTGAACGACGGAGGTCGCCGCGGTTCTGAAGGTCGACGCTGAAGCATTGCCGTGCCCCGGCGTGAAGGCGAGGAGGCACAGCGCACCGATTGCGAATACGACGCCCAGCTTGATGAGGACTCCGATTCGGATGGCTTTCACGCGATGCCTCCAGAGTCTTTTCGCCTGCGCTGCCAGAACCAAGCAGCCAACGGCACGCCAACAAGAATGACGGCGAACACGACGGACCACAGTGCTATGACGGTCGGAGACCACACGAGAAGCGACCGGCTGGCAGCCGAAGTCAGTCCGTCCTGACGGGCATAGGCCTTCTCGGGATCGGTGAGCGCGTCTTCCGCCTTCTTCTTGGCCAATGCGGCCGCGCCGCCCTTGGCCGTCGCGGCTGAAGAACCCGGACCCGACACGCTCTGAGTCGCAACGAGGCCGCCGGCGCCACCTGCATGCGAGGCTGCAGTATTGGCGCCCGAACCGGCTGCGCCGGCTGCGCCGGCGGCTGCGCCTACGTCAGAACCACCTGGGTTGGCGGATCCCACGACGGTCGGTTCTCCGACCGGTTGCAGAGCTCCGGTGATATACGGGTTGGCACAGGTTGCCGCGGTTGGAGGAGGCGGGGTCGTACCTCCCGGAAGTCGTCCCGCCGCCTGGAAGTCGTCCTCCACGAGGTTCGGCGGAATGGGCGAGTACCCCAGCTGCGCCATCTTCGATTGACCGAGACAGGCCACGAACTGGATGAATTGCGCCATCTCTGCGCCTTGAGCCGTCCCCATGGTCACGTTGCCCGAGCTGTCGCACGCGAAATTCTGAGTAGCGGCGGCGGCCGGCACGCATTGGGCGGCGAAGTAGCTGTATGCCGAGAGCGGGTAGGCGTAGGGGTTGGTGTTCGTGTAGACCCCGGCCAGGTTCTGGGTGAGGTCCTGGTACAAAATTGCTCCGGTCAGAGCGACGGCCACGTTGTAGGAGCTGGGCTGGACGGCGTCTCCGGCCGCGTTGACGATGGACGCCACCGGCATGTCGACATTCTTGGCGTATGCCGTTTCGACGTACGCGATCCCGCCCGCGTTGTTCTTCGGTTCCTGAGACGCGGCGTCTGCCCCATTGACGCTCACCAGGCTCGCATAGTTCGCCGGTGTGCCGTTTGAGAAGACGGCCCAGGTCGCCGAAGGCTGGCCGGCCGTCGACGGCACATCGGCCGCTTGTTGGAATGCGGCCAGTTCCGCCGCGTTACCAGTATGGAGAAAGTAGTCACCCAAGAGGTAGTTCTCACCGGACGGGTCACCGCGGTAGTAGGCCGTGATCGGCTCGTTCGGTAGCCGGATATCGGGATTGAGGGCAGCGATGGCACCGTTGTCCCAGTTGGTGATGGCCCCCGTGAAGATGCCCTCCAAGGTGGAGGGATTGAGCACGAGGTTCGTCACCTGCTGCCCGTTCTGCCCGGTCACGTTGTACTCGAAGGCCAGCCCGCCCGCGACGGTCGGCATGTACTGGAACGGATACGGAACCTGGCTCGTGCTGCACACTGACTGGCCTGTGCTGTAGGCGATGTCGGTGGCGCCAAAGTCCACTGTCGCCTGGCAGAAGTCGTTCATGCCGATCACGGAACTTGACACGTTGAAGTTGATATTCCCGCCGTAGAGCTCGTTGAACTGACCCTGCCACTGAGAGATCGCGACGCCAGCAAAGCTCGAACCGGTCGAGGTCATCTGGGGCTGTGATGCGCCGGCGTCGCCGCTGCCAAGCGAACCGAGGCTGAACAGCGCCAGGGAGGCTCCTAAAACCAGAGTGGCCAGAAGGCAGCTGAATCGTCGGCCGAAAAGCCTCATCCGAACCTCCCATGGACGTAGTCACTGGTACGTGGGTCGGACGGATTGCCGAACATCGTCTCGGTGTCGCCAAATTCGACAACCCGGCCGGGTTGGCCCTCCTCGGCGAGGAAGAAGGCGCACGTGTGCGAGACCCGCTGGGCCTGCTGCATGTTGTGCGTGACGATGACGACCGTGACCTCGTCTGCGATCTCGCGGATGGTCTGCTCGATTCGATTGGTCGATGTGGGATCGAGCGCAGAGCAGGGCTCGTCCATGAGGAGGACCCGCGGCCGCACGGCCAACGCCCGGGCGATGCAGAGCCGCTGCTGCTGGCCACCCGAGAGGCTGCCGCCCAACTCGCCCAGCCGGTCCTTGACCTCGTTCCACAAACCCGGCCTTCATGAGCATCTCCTCGACCAGCAGCCGCTTGCCAGCCGAACTCAGCTTGGTGCGCGAAAACTTCAGCCCGGAAAGCACGTTCTCCTCGATGGTCATCGCCGGGAAAGGATTCGGCTTTTGGAACACCATCCCGATGTGCTTGCGCGCCTCGGTGGCCCGGAGGCTGCCACCGTAGATGTCCGTCCCGTCCAGCTCGACTCGACCGGCCAGCTGCGCGCCCGGAACCAGCTCGTGCATTCGGTTGAGAATGCGGAGATAGGTCGACTTTCCACAACCTGAAGGGCCGATCAGCGCTGTGACCCGGGAAGGCTCCATGAGGAGGCTGACAGAGTCCAGGACCAATCGTCCGCTGAACCAGGCGCAGACGCCGTAGGTCTGGAGTTGCGCCGATCCGGCAACGGGTGCGACCACCACCGGCTCGTCGCTCTCGGGCACCACTCGCACGCGAGTGAACATCCCCATCAAACGCTCCTGACCCAGCGAACGGGCGCTGTGACGACGTTACGGAAGCGGTGCTTCCCCATGGATCGCCGACCGAACAGGCGTGCGACGACAAAGAGGATCAACACCAGAGCAAGCAACACGAAGGCCGCAGTGAAGGCCAGCTGCACGACAGCGGTCTGGGCGGCCAGGATGTCCTCGTAGAGCACCAACGGCAGAGCGCCCTGGGGGCCGTGGAATGCGTTCCAGTTCATATTGGTATTTCCGAACGCCGTGAAGAGCAGTGGAGCCGTCTCTCCGGCCGCGATGGCGACACCCAGAACCACCGCAGTGATGAGCCCGGAGCGCGCCGTCGGCAGGACCACCTGGCGCACCGTGCGCCACTCGGACGCGCCGAGAGCGAGGGATGCCTCGCGGAGTCCCCCGGGGACCACACGAAGGACCTCTTCGGTCGTCCTGGTCACAGAAGGGAGCATCAGCACGAAGAGTGCCATCGACGCGGCAAAGCCGGAGTAGCCCATGACATGAGACTCGATGAAGACGGCGTAGATGAAGACGCCGGCCACGACCGAAGGAACGCCGCTCATGGCGGTGACGATGGTCCGGACGAACCGGGTGCCCCAACCACCGACCTCGTTCAGGAAGATGGCCGTCATGAACGCCAACGGCACCGCCATGAGAGCGGCCAGGCGCAACCTGCTCGACAGTGCCGACGATCGCCTGACCAACGCCGACGTCGCTGAAGAGGTGTGGGTCGGCCGGTTGGTAGAACGCCATCGTCCGATAGAGGAACCCGAACGTGAAGTGCTGAACGCCTTTCACGACTACCCAGATCACGATGTAGAGGAGGAGGCCGATGATCAGAGCGGCACACGAAGCAACGATCGTGGTGATGACTCGATCGGCGGCAGCGGGCCGATCGACGGTAAGTGTCGTGACGATCCAGTACAGGAGGACGAAGAGGGCATACCAGCAGACGATGAAACCGAACGCGCCAGACAACAGAGTGAGTTGGTAGAAGAAGATCCATACGATGGCAAACGAGGACACGGCCGCAGCGACCAGGAGGAACAAGCCCTGCGCGCCGAAGTCGCGGTTCTCCGCCGGGGCGGGGTGACTGGCGGAGGCACGCTCCCCGCAAGCATGGTCCGGTCTGACGGTGCCGCTCTTGTTGGTGGCGGTGAGCGTCACAGCTCGACTCCCGAGCCGCTCCGGGAGCGATTCACGATCATCGAAGCGACCAGATTCACGATGAGCGTGAACACGAACAGGACGAAGCCGAGCATGAGGAGGTCAGACGTCCCCAGTTTTCCTCCCGACCCGAAGACGCCGGCGATAAAGGAGGCCACGGTGGTTCCACCGTGCGCCATGATGTGCGGCGAAATCACGAAGTCGAGGCCGAGGATCAGCAAAACCGCGATCGTCTCACCGAGCGCCCGGCCCAGACCCAGCATCGAGGCACCGATCATGCCGCCCCGACCGAAGGGCAGGACGACCGTTCTGATCATCTGAGACCGGGTGGCTCCCAGCGCCAGAGCGCCCTCTCGCTCGCCGGGCGGAGCGAGGCTGAACACCTCCCGGCAGACCGATGCGACGATGGGCACGATCATCATCCCCACGATCAGTCCCGCGACAAAGAACGAGCCGTTGAACGGGGGCCGTGACGCCTTGAAGATCGGGATGAACGAGAGGTGATGCACGATCCACGTATTTGTTCCGGTGAGTTGCGGTTGGAACTCCTTAATGGCCCAGAGTCCGAAGATGATGCTGGGGATTGCCGCACCGAGGTCCACGAGTGCGATCAGGAGCCGACGAGCCTTGAGCGGTGCGTATTCGGTGAGGAACAGCGCGGTGCCGATGGCGACCGGAACGCCGAGGATCACCGCGATAAGAGAAACGATGATCGTCCCGTACATCTGCGCTGCCGCTCCGTAGTGGTACGGCTTGTGGAGCGTGTCGTAGCCCGAAGTAGTGAAGTACCTCCAGCCCTCGTCCCGGAGTGCCGGGAGTCCTCGGATCAAGAGGAAGAAGCCGATAAGGAAGAGGATCACGAAGGCCGTGAATCCCGCCCCTCGTGCAACGCCACGGAAGATCTTGTCCTCTGTAGACCGATCCTTCGGAATGACGATGGGACGCGGAGCGCCAGTGTCGGGGCGAACCAGGGTTGAATTAGTCACGGCCGTTAGGTGATCTGGGTGGACTCTGGCTCGAGCACCCGATCACGCTAACGGCCGTGAGTTACAGGAATCTGAGTTGCAGTTAACTTTAGGTTACCTATTAATCACATGTTAATCATGTAATTGCATGATATTTGTCAATTACGGGGTGACGACGTACACCGTCTGGCTGCCGGCCACCGAGTCGTAGTTGCTGTCGCCCGAGTATTGCGTCTGCACCTCGTAGGGACTGTCAGCCGCCGAGATGTCGGCTGCCGGGACGGTGCACACCGCACGGCCCTGGTTCGACGACGTGGTGCTGATGGTGATGACGTTGGAGCCCGTGTCACAGGTCACCGTGTCGCCCCCGGCACCGGTGATCGTGAACGTCACTGTGCCCTGGGGTGCGCCCAGGCTACCGCTGGCGTCCGTGTTCGGAGACGACGGCAGCCCTGATGTCCATGTTGTTCCCCTGCAGCAAGGGGTTGCGCTGGAGCACGATGTGCATGCTCGTCGGCACCTTGTTCACCAGGATGAACCCGGTTGACGAGGCGCTGTTCTGGTAGTCGGAGTCACCCGAGAAATTGGCGTTGAGGGTGTAGAAGCCGGGCGGCATGCCGCCTGGAACCGAAAACTTGACGACCTGCCGGTTGTTCGCGATGTCCATATCGCCGTCGGCTTCGGCAGGAGGAAGGTCCCACCGGGCAGACCCGAGCACGTGGGCGCATTGTGCAAGCACACGGCATACTCGAGGTTTCCGGTCGGCACGCCGGCGCCGGGTGCGTTGGTCTGGATGGTCACCGTGAAGGTGAAGCCCTGCGACGCAATGAGCGAACTGGGCAAGCCAGTCACCGTCGTCGATGTCGTTGCCTTGTTCACGGGCTGGATCAGCGAAGCGGTGGCAGCGGACTTGAAGTTCGCGTCCTTCAGCGTGGCCGTCACCGTGTAGTTGATCGGGTTGGAGACCAGACCACCGGCGAAGCTACAGGTCGCGCTGCCACCGGAGAGCGGCTGCGTGTCGCCACCATCACAGGTCTCGGAGTACCCGGGCTGACCCGGAAGCACGTTGTTCCCCATAACACGATGAACACGATGTTGCCGCTGGGCGTGCCGGACCCCGGCGGCGTCACCGAGGTGATGCTCGCCGTGAAGCTGATCGCCTGATCCGTCACGGGCAATGCAACGGAACTCGTCAGACCGAGGGTCACCGCCGCCTTGGAGACGGTTTGGCGTCACGTTGCCGGTGCTCGGCTTGAAGTTCGCGTCACCGGAGTAGGCGGCGCTCACCGCGTACGGGCTGAACTGAGCGAACAGGCCCGCGGAGATGGTGCACGAAGCGGAACCCCCGCTCAGCGGCACGGTGTCGCCGGTCGTGTCACAGGCAACGCTGCCCCCGCCCGTGCCGTTGATGGCAAAGGTGACCGATCCCGTGGGAGACCCCGTAGCAGGGCTCGTGGGGCCACCGTCGCAGAGATAGGTCACCGACTGTCCCGTGACCGTCGGGTTCGACGACGAAAGAAGCGCGGTGCTGGTCGCGCCCCGGTTGATCTTGGCGCTGAGCGAGCCGTTGCTCCCGTTGAATGTGCCGTCTCCGCCGTAGGTGGCGGTGACCGGTAGTTGGAGTCGCTCGCCTGCAGACCGCCGGCAAAGCTGCAGGTGGCCACCGAGACCCGGGCCGCTCCCGTTGGGCGCCAGAGGTTGCGGTATTTCCGCCGTCGCACGTGAAGGGCGTTGCGTCCATGCCCGTGACCGTGAACACGACCGTCCCGGTCGGGACAGCTGAAACCCCATGGGTCACTGTTGCCGTGAATGTGACCGGAGAACCGGTCACCGCTCCCGACGACTCCGTCACTGCGGTGTTGCGTGTTGGTGGCTGCGCTTGCTGGCGCTGCCAGCAACGCCATCCCTGCCAGGGCCAGACGCTGATCCGACCGCCAGCCGCAGAGGTACTGCACCAAACTTTCTCGCCATATGTCTCATTGCCTCCGTGGTCCCGGAAACGGCACCTTCGAGTGCCGCGTTCCCCCAATAGTTGGAATTCCAATGTCGCCAAGACGGAATTGGGTTCGCCAGACCGCCTACACGCAACTATGGGTCGCCGTCACCGCCGATGCATAGGGTCTATCGGCAGATTGTCACCAGATCATCAACATTTAATATTTTGTTTACCCTACGTTCACCGTACGTTTGGAATGCCGACGCAGGCGGATGTTACGGGCTCGACCGGGCGGCCCCGGCCCGCTGCGCCGGGGCCGAAGAGACTGGCCCATCATGCCGGGCGCAGGCGTAAACGGGCAGGTAGACGGCCGGATTGACGCAGGCAGAGCGCCAGCATCCGGAGGCTAACGTGATGCGGTCCGGCTATCTCATCGGGGTCGAGGGTCCAATGTCAGGTGGCGACGGGGAACCCCCGAGAGAGGTCGTGGTGAGGGCCGCCTCCTCCGAGGACGCAGCCGCCGTCGCCGATCTCCACATGACGGCGATCAACGAGGGCTTCTTGGCCTCGCTGGGTTCCCGTTTCCTACGTCGGCTGTACACCCGCATCGTGAAGTCCACACATGGCTTCCTCATCGTGGCGTGCGATCCCGGATCCGGACCTGTGATCGGGTTCGTGGCCGGTGCCACGTCCGTTCGGCGGCTCTACGGAGAATTCCTGCTGCACGACGGCCTCATCGCCGGCGTGTCCTCTGCTCCGCGCCTGGTGCGCTCGATCCCCCGAGTCGTCGAAACCTTGCGCTACGGGGCCAAGGAAGACACCGAGTCCTTCATCGAAGGAAGCGGGCGGGCAGGCGGAGGGTTCTGAGACGGAATTGCTCTCGCTCGCCGTGGCCGCGCTCGGCTCGGCGGCGAGGCGCCGGCGCAAAGCTCGTCCATTCCTTTCATGCCATGGCGGCCCAGGCAGGATCACGCACAGCCCGGGTGGTGGTGGCTGCCGCCAACGAGACGGCCATCCGGGTCTATCTCGAGTCAGGCTTCGTCGAAGCAGAGCGCTTCGAACTCCATGCCGGAACGGAATCGCTGCTCCTTACGAGCCGACCTCTCCTCCATATGCCCTCCCTAAGCGACACCCTCGCGGTCGGGATCGGTGCATGTGCCGTCGCGTTGGTGGCCACCCCACTGGCCATGCGGCTGGCCCGTCGTGTGCAATTCGTAGACACACCGGGCCCGCTCAAGCCTCAGGCCTCGGCAACGCCGTATCTGGGCGGCGTCGCGATCGCGCTCGGACTTGTCGTCGGCACCGTGGCCTATCAGGCCGCTCCTGCTCATCCCGCTCGGCATGGCCCTCGCCATCGGAACGGCCGATGACGTGCGGCCCCTCCCACCCCTCGTACGGCTGGCCGCCGAATTGCTCACCGCCGTCGTCCTGGCCCTCATCGTGACGACCCGTTTCACCGGCATCGTGAGCATTCTCCTGGTGGTTCTGGCCACGGTCGTCCTCGTGAATGGCTTCAATCTCATCGACGGGCTCGATGGCCTGTGCGGCTCGGTCTCCCTGGCCAGTGCGGTCGGATTCGCGGTTGTCCTCGGCAGGCCACGGCCGATATCTGGCCGTGGCGCTGGCCGGCGCCGTTGCAGCCTTCCTGGTCTTCAACCGCCCCCCGGCCAGGATCTACCTCGGTGACGGCGGCTCGTATCTGATCGGAACGGCGACTGCCGCGCTGCTGGCGCTGTGCTGGGGTCCGGGCGAACAGCTGCCGACCGGAATCGGCGCCCTTCTCCTTGTCTTCCTGCCGGCCGCCGAACTGGTCTTCGCGGTGATCCGACGGTGGCGCAGCCGGACCTCCCTCCTGACCGGAGATCGCGATCACCCCTACGACCAGCTCGTGCGGCAAGGGTTGGAGCAAGGAGGGCGCGGTTGGGGCCTATGCGGTTGCGGGCGTCATACTCACAGGGCTGGCCATCGTGGCCAGCGAGTTGAAGACCGTCCCGGCCATCGTGATCACAGGAGTCAGCGTTTTGGCATTCATCGCTCTCGGATCCAAAGCCGGGTTCATGTCGTCCGCTCGGCGGCCCAACGACACTGAGCAGGCTTGAACATGGCCCGGATCTTCCTCTCACCTCCCGACACCACCGCGGAAGAGCGTGCGCTCCTCCTCGATGCCTTCGACTCGAATTGGATCGCACCGCTCGGACCCCATGTGGACGCGTTCGAACGGGAACTGGCCAATCGGGTCGGGGTGACCGACGCCGCGGCGCTCTCCAGCGGCACGGCCGCGCTCCATCTGGCGCTCCTCTTGGTCGGTGTGGAACCTGGCGACCAGGTGATCGTGCCGACCCTTACCTTCGTGGCAACGGCCAACGCGGCCTGCTACGTGGGCGCAGAGCCCGTCTTTGTCGACTCGGACCCGGCCCACTGGAATGTCGACGCCAACCTGGTGGCGGCCGATCTCTACGAGCGGGCTCGCCAGGGCCGGCGTCCGGCCGCGGTGATCTCTGTCGACCTCCTCGGCGGGTGCCCGGACTACGACGTGCTGACGGCCGCCTGTGAGGATCTCGACATTCCGCTCGTCGAGGACGCCGCTGAAGGGTTAGGGGCCTCCTACCGCGGGCGACCGGCGGGAGCATTCGGCATCTGCGCGACCTTCTCCTTCAACGGCAACAAGATCATCACGACGAGCGGTGGCGGGATGCTGGTGGCGAACTCGCCCGAATTCGTGGCACGAGCTCGCTATCTCTCGACGCAGGCGCGCGAACCCGTCGCCCACTACGAGCACCTCGAGGTCGGCTACAACTACCGCTTGAGCAACCTCCTCGCTGCGCTCGGCCGAGGTCAGCTGAGGGGGCTCGACCGTCGCATTCAGCAGCGGAAGGCCATCAACGAGCGCTACCGCGCCGCGTTCGACGGGATCGACGGGATCGAGATGATGCCCTTCGGCGACGAGGTGGTCCCCAACTACTGGATGACGTGCGTGCGCATTGACCCTGAGAGTCTTCGGCGCCGATCGCGAGCAGATCCGCCTGGCCCTCGAGCAGATCGATGCGGAGTCTCGGCCGGTGTGGAAGCCACTCCACCTGCAGCCGCTCTTCAAGGATGCGACCGTCGTGGGAGGCGCCGTGGCCGAGGGCGTGTTCGCCCAAGGGCTGTGCCTGCCCAGTGGCTCAACCCTGTCGCCGAGCGACCAGGATCGCATCGTCGAGACGGTTCTCCGGACCGCTCGCCGGGTCTGATGCCTTCCACCCACGGAGCAGGAAGCAGCGCCGGTTCGCCGCGGTTCGCCTACCTCCTGCTCACCCACTCACAGCCTGAGCACGTCGAAGACCTCTCCGCTCGAATCCTGGAACTGAGCCCTCACGCTGACATTGTCGTCCATCACGACGAGGCGTCGAAGGAAATGCCCTGGGGCAGGGCATCCGAAACCGCCCGTACATCTCGTCGATCGAGGACGCGTCCTCTGGGGCGACTGGTCGATGATCGACGCGACCTTGCGCCTGCTGCGCTACGGCGTCGACAATCTGGCGAGCGACTGGTTCGTGCTGCTCTCAGGACAACACCGACCGGCAACGGATCTGTCCCGATGGGAAGCACACGTCGCTGATGAGAGCGTTCGATGCCTACCTACCCGCACAGCGCCTGACAGGCCGGCTCGAATTCGGTCGGTCCCACGTCGAGAGCAATCTCTATCTGACACGCAGCCCGTCACCGGTGGGCGACCATCCCGCGTCCTCGCGTCGGCACTTCTCCACCGAGGCATGAGTGGTCTCTTGAAGTTGAGCGAATGGGTCCAACCCCTCGTGGCCATGGAATTCGTGCATCGCCGTCGACGCCTGGGTCATTGGCACCCGACGGAGTGTCCGCCCCGTGCACGGACTTTCCTTCTACAGGGGCTCCCAGTGGGTCGCCCTGAACCGACGTGCCGCGATCGCGGCGCTCGAGGCCGACCCTCGCTGGACGGCGTGGTTCAAGCGCAGCTGGATCCCCGACGAGACCTACCTGCACACGTCCTGCGTGCCTCGCACCTCGTGGTCAGCGACGAGCCGACGACCTTCGTGCTCGAGACGCCGGCGCAACCGACCAGCGGATGGATGCAGCTCACACTCGACGATCTTCCCGCCGTCTGGGCCTCCGGTGCGCCATTCGCCCGGAAGGTCGATCTCTCCGAGCGGCCGGAGGTCGCCACGGGCGATCGACGGACCGTCGATGGGCGACGAGCTGCGCGAAAGCACGGCCTCTCAGACAGACTAGAAATGGTTGCACCGGAGCACGTCAATTTGCCGTGGCTCGGGGTGTTTTGGCCGCGTCTACACTCCGTCCGGTCAGGGACATACGGGACCATCGGAACGGCAACGTGCGTTCACGACACCATCGCGTTCGTCGCGGAACTGACATCCGAGTCGAGAGGTATCCGGTGCAGACAGGGACGTCCGTCGGGACGGAGCGAGGGGGACCGACGACGTCGCCGCCAACGGTGGCCTATCTGATCCTGACCCACAAGGATCCCGAGCAAGTGGAGGCGCTGGCGAGCCGGATCCTGGCGCTGAGCGATACTGGCCAGGTCGTCGTGCACCACGACCTCAAGGCGGACCCGCTGCCCTGGGACGGGTCGCCTCCTGCTCGAGTACACCTGGTCGACCGCGTCCAGGTGGAGTGGGGTGACTGGTCGATCGTCGAAGCGACGCTTACGGATGTTCCGATTTGCCCGCGATCAGTTGGGCGCCGTCGTGGTTCGTGGTTCTTTCGGGAGAGCACTGGCCAGTCGTAGATCTCGCAGCGTGGGAGCGGACGCTGCCTGTCGTGCGGCGTGGACGCATACCTGCCGGCTCAGCTTCTCCCCAGCCGACTGCACTTCGGCTCGCGTGATCTCGACGGGAACCGATTCCTCGCCCGTTGCGTGCACCGATGGTTCCGCGTCCACCGACCGAAATCGAACTTGGCCCACAGAGCGCTGGCCGGACTGTCCAAGATCAGCCTCCGAACGCATCCGTTGCTGAAGCTTGAGTTCTCTCTGCGCGGCGAGTCATGGTTCATTGGGTTGCCGAGGCGCGGGGTCCCGTCAGAGAATGGGACCTCTACAAAGGGTTCCGAGTGGCTCGCCTGCAACGCGGAGGCGGCGACACCTATTGCTGAACACCGATCCTCGTGTCACGGATTGGTTCAGGCACAGTCACATACCGGATGAGTCCTACGTACAGACCGTCGTGCGAAGATCACAGCCTGACCGTCGTGACACCACCGAGGTCACTTGGGTACCGCCTGAACCGGGTCGCGCAACGCCAGGTTGGATGTTGCTCAAGGAACTGCGAACCTCGAAACCGTCCTGACCTCGGGCATGGCCTTCGCCCGCAAGGTCGATCCAGCGCGAAACCCCGAGGTGATCACGGCCGTATCGACGCTCGGGTCGACGCGCGACGCGCCGGCGACGAGATCGACGACAAACCTGGTCGAGACCACTGCAAGAACACCTCCCCGACGAATCATGACGGATCACACCTCGACCACCGGCAGTCATGCCCCGCGGTTCGCCTACATGCTCTTGACCCACAAGGACCCGGAACACGTGGAGGAATTGACCCAGCGGGTGCTGGATCTGAGCCCAGCCGGACACGTGGTGATCCACCACGACCTGGCCGCCGATTCGCTCCCGTGGCAGGGAAAGCCACCAGCGAGAGTTCATTTCGTCGACCGCGGACGGGTGCTGTGGGGGGACTGGTCGATCGTGGAGGCGGACGCTCAGGATGATCCGCTACGCCCACGACGACTCGGCGCCGACTGGTACGTCATGTTGTCGGGCGAACACCGGCCGGTCGTCGACCTGAGCCAGTGGGAGCGCGCCACGATGGCCGCCGAGGCCGACGCCTTCGTCGAAGCCCAACCTCTTCCGCCGGCGCTGCATTTTGGCCGCGGGGACGAGGACGCCAACCGGTTTTTGGCCCGGTGCCTCCATCGCTGGGTCACGATCAACCCGCCCGCGTGCGGGCAGCGCACAAGGCCATGGGCGTGCTCTGGAAGATGTCGAGGTACGTCCTCCCGCTGTACGCGATCGAGTACTCCCACCGGCGCGACGCGTGGTTCTTCGCTTGGCCACGTCCGGCGTGGGCGGCCCAAGGGGACGACCTTCTACAAGGGCACACAATGGATCGGGTTCAACCGGCGCTCGGCCGGGGCCGATCCTCGGGACCGACCAGGCCATGACCGAGTGGTTCAAGCGTGGCCACATCCCCGACGAGACCTATTTTCAAACCGTGCTGTACAACACAC
This sequence comes from uncultured Acidimicrobiaceae bacterium, assembly GCA_963726855.1. GTDB lineage: Bacteria > Actinomycetota > Acidimicrobiia > Acidimicrobiales > RAAP-2 > Bog-473. Next base: position 99,206 of record CAVSEB010000018.1, on the reverse strand, counting down.
CCGGGCTCACGGTGAGCAACCAGATCGTGACGTTCGTACCGGAAGGACCCGAGCGCCCGACGGCCACACGCTGGATGGTCCTCGACGAACCGCGACCTGCCTGTGGTCTGGGGTTCGGGTGCCGCATTCGCCCGCAAGGTCGATCCCGCACGAGCGCCCCCACATCATCAAAGCCATCGACGAGCGGGTCGACCGAGCAGCGGGGCGACTGACGATCACGCCGGACGCAGAAGGCCCGGCGGCATGACGGAGCGTCACGATCCACAGCGACAAGGTGGAGCCGACGATCGCCGTGGTCGGCATGCACCGGAGCGGCACATCGGCCACCGCAGGCTTGCTCATCGGCTTCGGCCTTGCCGGGCCACGCCCCGACGACCTCGTACCCGGCGACAGCTCAAACGAACGGGGCCACTGGGAGAGCCACGAGGTGCAGCTCGTGCAACGCGCACCTGCTCGCCGCCCGCGGTGCGACGACGTACGCTCCACCTCCGATCACGGAGCGCTGGGACGACATCCCGGTCTACGAGTCGGTGCTGTCCGAGGCCCGCCATTGGTTCGCCGCGACCTACTCGGGACGTCCGCTGGTCATGAAGGACCCGCGGATATGCCTGACCCTGCCCTTCTGGCGGTCCGCCCTCCCATCCACCCTCGGGGCGGTGTTCGTGCTTCGAGACCCCATGGACGTTGCGAGGTCTCTCGAGGCGCGTGACGGAATCCCGGTCATCCTGGGCCTTGCCATGTGGGACCGCTATATCCGCTCCGCGACCGCCGGGCTGGCCGGGATCCCCACGCTCGTGGTGGAGTACGACGCCATGCTCGAAGATCCCTCCAAGGCATCGAAAGCCGTCAGCGCATTTCTCGAGCAGATGGGTATCCACCCGGAATCAGGCGAGACCGAAGACGCAGCGACGAGGCTCGATCCAAAACTCCGCCATCAAGGCGACCGGCGCGACGAGTACGACGACCTGGTCACATCCCAGCGGAACGTGCTGCACTCGCTGACCGAATACGCCGGGTGCGCATGCAGCGTGGGCCCCGCCCGCGCTCTCGCCTCCGCCGGCCTGGGTCGACGATGTCCTGCGCCTTCGCCGGGATTACGCCGGGGCGGCACGCGAACTCCATTGGGTCAAGGCATCCCGTGCGTACCGTCTTGTCTCGTCGTTCTGGCGGTTCAAGGGAGGCGATCCGACTCCCCTGAGCGATCCCGCTACCTACGAGGAGCAGTCTCTGTGACAAAGCCGTCCGAGCAACAGCATGTCGTGATCATCGGCATGCACCGGAGCGGAACCTCGGCCGTCGCCGACGCCGTCGCTCGACTCGGCCTCGCCCTACCCGACGAAACCGACCTCATCAGCCTGGGCCCTACAACGAACGCGGCTACTGGGAGAGCCGGCGGTTCGTGACCTACAACGACCGCGTCCTCAAGTACCTCGGTGGGACCTGGTCGTCGCCACCGAAGCCGCCTCGTGGATGGGAAGCTTCCCGACAGGTCGAGGTCGTTGAGCTCAAGAGCGGAGCTCGGGATTTGGCTTTGCGGGAGTTCACCGAGGCCCACATGGTGCTGAAGGACCCGCGGCTGTGCCTGGTCCTGCCGCTATGGCGTGAGATGTTCGAACGTCCGCCAGTCGCCGTTCTCGTCCTCCGGGACCCGCTCGAGGTGGCACGGTCGCTCGAACACCGCAACGACTTCCCGCTCTCGCTCGGACTTGCGCTGTGGCGCCGCTACGTCCAGCAATCAATCACGTCGGTGGAGGGCCTGCCCGTCTTCGTGGCTGACTACCAGTCGATCCTGCGCGACCCCGGCGCGGCAATCGGGGAGCTGTCTCAGTTCCTGGCCGAGCAAGGCGTGGCACCGTCCGCCCACGAGCACACCGAGGAGGCGGTCGCATGCCTTCGAGCCCGAACTCAGGCATCACCGCTCAGACGAGGATTCGATCCGCCAGGCCGAACAGCCGCTGGTTGCCGAGCAGCGGGCGTTTGCGGAGGAGCTCCTGAGTCGACGTGGTGGCCATGCGCAGTGGAGTGCGTCCTCGCTTCCAGACGAACCCTCGTGGGTGGACGACTTCATCCAGCTCTCGGCAGCCGGCGAAATGGTGGCCTTCGCCCGGGCGGCCGCGGAGAACGAGTTGAAGTGGATCAAGCGCTCTCGCCTGTTCGGGGCCACCAGGATGCTGTGGCGCGTGACCTCGAGTGGACCGACGCTGTCGCCTGACCCCGAGAGCGGGTCGGCGGCACCTCCGGCGCCAGGTGCATCTCCGCCGGCGATCGAGCGCCTTCAGGCACTGTCGGCTACGACCAGACGCGCGATTTCGGGCCGGAACCACCCAGTGCCGGGACCAGGCCACATTGCCCACGAAGACAACCCCAATCATCCAGTACGACTCCAGTCGATTCCCGCTGTTTGCCGTCATCAAGTCATGGATGGACGAGGACATCATCGAGGCCACGGTTCGCAACGCGATGGCCCAAGGGGCCGACGCGGTCTACCTGGTCGACAACGCGAGCACCGACGCCACGGTGATCAATGCCGAAGCAGCGGGTGCGACCATCGCAGAGGTGTACGAGACCGAAGCCTTCGACGGACGGCTGGTACAGCCTCTTGTGAACGCCGTCGTCGCCCGAGAGTCGCTGCGATCCGGGGCCGACCACGTCTGGTGGATGCTGCTCGACAGTGACGAATTCCCCGAAGGCCCGAGTGGCACGACCGTCAAGGAGTACCTCGCGAGCCTGGACCGAAAGTTCCGGTTGGTGGGAGCGACATTCCTGAACCACCTGCCCGACAGCAAGCCGGAATACGTTCCTGGTTTCCACCCGCTGGACTTTCAGCCGCTCCACTACACCTTCGAACCTCTCAACAATCCGCCATGCCCGCTGGGTCACTGGAAGCACCCCTTGCAGCGTTTTGATCGGCTGGGCCAGTTCCTCCTGAGCAACGAGGGAGCACACACGGCATTTGCATCGGAGCAACTTGTTGAACCGTCAGCGGGGATCGTGATCCACCACTTCCAGTATCGGGAAGAGGCGTTCACCCGAGCCAAGCTCGAGCTGGTGGAGAGCGCTGGACGCGACGGGCTGCACGAGTCGGCGGGCTGGCGCAGCTTCGCCCGCCGGCGCCAATCTCTCGGAGCCGTCTACACGCAACGATGGGACGAGGTGGACACACCGCCCAATCGACTGGCTGAAACGAGCCGGCATCCGATGCCGTGGATTGATGTCGGATCGACGCGGCGGTGGTACCCGCAGGACGCGGCGGGCTTGGGTCGCAACGGCGCCCGCCGACCGAACGCTTAGCCAGAGTCGATGGCCCCAGTCTTCAGCCGAGCGCAGCCGAGCGCACGCTTCGAGCCACAACAAGGACCTATCGTCATCGGGGGGGTCGGAGGGAGCGGGACCCGCGTGGTCGTTGAGATCATGCGTCGGCTGCACGTCTATACGGGTTCCGATCTGAACAAGGCCGGCGACAACAAGTGGTTCACACTGTTGTGCAAACTGCCGCGATGGGATCTCGATCCCGATGGTCCCGATACCGCTCAAGTTCATCGCTCGCTCGAGATTCTCGAGAAGGCGATGCGCGGCAACCTCGTTCCGACACGCGAAGACCGTCGTACCATCTCGGCTGTCGTCCGTCGCTGCGCCGGCTGGTCGAAACGGCACGATCTGTCGGACGATCGCTCCGACGCCTGGTTGAACCACGTTGCGGGCACACTCGCACAAGCGGGGGACGTCCCGGAGGGGTCCCCGCTCTGGGGGTGGAAGGAACCGAATAGTCACCTCTTCCTCCCTCACCTGCAGGCCTATTTCGGCGGCCGGCTCCGCTACGTGCACGTGATCCGCAATGGCATCTACATGGCGTACAGCCGCAACCAAGCCCAGCCTCTCCGTTGGGGACCTCTGTTCGGGATCGAAGGTGGCTTATCGGGCACTGGCACACCACTGAGGTCGCTCGACTTTTGGATCGCCTCAAACGAACAGGCGATCGAACGTGGACGAGCGATGCCCGAGGGATCCTTCCTCTTGGTCAATCACGACGACTTGTGCGCCTCCCCGCGGGAGGGAGTCCGTCAATTCGTCGAATTTCTCGGGATCGATACCCCTGAGCAGACGATGGAGGAGCTGATGGCTCTCCCAAACCCGCCGCATCCCCTTGGGGTGACGCTCGAGCAGATGCGCGAAGAATTTCGGGGAGGAACGTCTGACCAAGGTGCGTGACTTGGGCTTTTCTCTGGACGGCGCCGAGGGCTGACGTCCGTCGACCGCGATCAGGTTACTGCGAGCGAACTCGAGTCTGCCCTCTCAAATTGGAGATAGAAATCGGGCTCCGTACACAATTGGTTGTAGATCTCGTTCGAGCGCCTGCCCTCTTTTCGCATGTAGGCATTCAGCTTTCGGGCGCGCACGCTGTCACGGGCCATGCGAGCGAGCAGCCGCGCGTGACGAGGCCGGATCTCGCGCAGAGACTTGGCATGCGCTCGCGTGCGCCAGAACAGGTAGTCCTCGTTCTCGGCCACGGGCACGTTGGTCTCGTCAGCCCGGGAGATGGCCGGCCGGAAACCCGACCCGTGGTGGTAGATATGACCCTCGTAGAGTCCGTAGAAGACCGGATGGAGGTTGACCGCGTTGGAGCGGAGGATGGGACGCCACGGGATCGACTCCGCGTTCAAGGTTGCGAGCAGCGTGCCGCCGACATCGGACGCGGTGACACCTTCAGAGGTCAACCACGCACCTTGTCGCCAGTCGCCGCCAATCTTGTTCCAGAACTCAACCGTGGTCACGCAGAAGCAGGGATGCGGTTGGATGTCGCCGGCGTTTTCGTCCCGACGAACCGCAGCGAGACGGTGGCCGCCCAGGAGTTCGCTCATCCAGGCATCAAGGCCTCGTATCGGAAAAGCGTCGCCGTCGAGGAACACGATCAGGTCGTCAGGTTGCGCTTCTTTGCTGATGGCCCCCGCGAGATCGTTCAGCTTTTCCGGGTGGTTCCCGTCGATCCGAGTTACTGAATCGAAATTCTCGTCGTAAAGCGGATCAATCCCCTGCAGGTTGGCGAAGACCCGAAAGGGCTCCTGCAGTTGCGACGAGAGCGCTCTTCGTTGTGGAGCAATCCATTTCGGATCCATCCAGTGGACAGTGGCGATGTAAATCATTGGGAGCGACCGGCGGCGAGAAACGACGTCATGACGGCGCAGCGTGCGCGATCGCGCCGTCGACCTCGAACTGATGGAACCAATCCACCGTCGAGCGCAACCCGTCGCGCAGCGGCGTCGGGTGCACGGACGGGAACAACGCTTGCAGCCTCGAGCAATCAGCCTGGGAGTCGTGAACGTCACCGCCACGAGACGGGCCGTGCTCGCGCTCGAGTGGACGGTCGAGCACTAGCTCGATCTCATCGATCAATGTCAACAACGAGGTGTTGGAGCTAAAGGCGAGATTCACAGGTGAATCGGTGGTCACCTCCCGACGCAGGGCGTCAGCGATAACCGCCATCACATCACCGACATAGGTGAAGTCGCGGGTCTGAGTCCCGTCACCGTGAACCGAGAGGGGCTTTCCTTCGAGCGCAGCAGCAATGAAGGCCGGAATCACCGCAGCGTACGCGTGGTTTGCCCGCTGGTAGGGCCCGAAGACGTTGAAGAACCTGAGGGCAAGGACCTTTGTGCCGAAGGAGCGCGCATAGGCCATCGTGTAGGACTCGGCAGCGAGCTTGCTCGCGGCATACGGACTCGCTGGCCTGGTCGGATGGTCTTCCGGGGTGGGGAGGGCGGCGTTCCGCCCGTACACGGATGAGGACGAGGCGACGATCACGTACCGCGAATGATGGCGGACGGCTTCGAGGACCACGACGGTTCCGGTGGCGTTGGCATCGTGACTCGCTCGTGGATTCCGCAAAGACCGCGCCACTGCGGGCACTGCGGCAAGGTGCACTACCGCTCCAACCTCGCCCACCAAGCTCGTGACGAGGGCCTCGTCGAGCACGCTCCCTCGGTGAATCTCGAGCTCGGCAATCCCGCTCAGGTTGGACTCGAGCCCAGTAGAGAAGTCGTCGAGCACCAGGATGCGCCCGGCCAGACCGCTGCCGCGCAGCGAACGACAGACATGCGAACCGATGAAGCCCGCCCCGCCCGTGACCAGAACGTCCACCTAGAGCCGTTCCACGTTCGGACCGGAGATCCGGCCACGGGTGTCCAGCACATAGCCGGCGCGGGCGGCTACCCGGTCGAGATCGAAGGCATCGTGGTCCGTCACGAGGACGACGGCGTCCGCCGCATCGAGCTCGGCATCGTTGAGCGTCACCAGGGCCGCTGGCGTCCCGTCCTCAAGCTCGTCTTCCAGCAATCCGAGTCCCCCCACGTGGGGGTCGGCGACCCGGACGACGGCGCCGGTGCGTCGCAGTAACTGCACGATGGTCCGACCCGGGCTCTCGCGGGCGTCCCCGGTGTTCCGCTTATAGGCGAACCCCAGCACCAGCACCCGGCTGCCGTTGAGCGGTTTGCGCGCCCGATTCAGGCCTTCGGCCAGTCGTTTGACGACATAGTCCGGCATGTGTTCGTTCACGTCGTTTGCGAGCTCGACGAAGCGGAAGGTTTGTCCGAGTGAGCGCCGGACCCGCCACGACAGGTAGCTCGGGTCGATCGGAAGGCAATGCCCACCGACACCGGGTCCGGGCATGAACGAAAGAAACCCGAATGGCTTGGTGGCGGCGGCGTCCAACGCCGCCCAGACATCGATCCCGAGATCGCTGGCATAGACCGCCAACTCGTTCACCAGCGCGATATTGACGTGGCGGAAGGTATTCTCGAGCAACTTCGTCATCTCGGCTTCGCGGGTCCCGGCCACCGGCACGGTCGTCTCGACCAACGAGTCGAAGAAGTCGCGGACGGCGGCAAGCGAGGCCGTGCTCACGCCCGAGACGACCTTTGGCGTGTTGATGAAGGTCCACGTCTCGTTCCCCGGGTCGATCCGCTCCGGGCTGTAGCCGAGATGAAAGTCGGTACCGGCGACCATGCCGGACTGCGATTCGAGGATGGGACCAACCAGCTCCTCCGTGGTCCCGGGATAGGTCGTTGATTCGAGGATCACCACCGAACCGACCCGAAGGTGCCGTGCGAGTATCCGAGTCGCCTGCTCGACATGCGACAGATCGGGCACGCCCTCACGCAGCGGGGTCGGTACGTCAATCACCGCAACGTCGAAGCCGCTCAGGGCTTCCTCATTGCTCGTCGCGCGGTAGCGGCCGGTCGCCAGAGCGTCCGCCACCTCCTCCGATGAGACATCGGTCACGAACGACTCGCCGTCCGCCAACGCCTTGACCCTGGCCTCATCCAGATCGAACCCAACGACGTCATAACCCACTTCCACCGATCGCATGGCCACGGGCAGACCCACGTAGCCCTGGCCGAGGATGACCACCTTGCGTGGACGCTCTGTGGTTCCGCTGTGACCGACGCGGGAGGACAGTCCGTTCGACATCGACTCTTTGTCCTTAGGGCTCAAGCCGCGGAGTCGTTGCATCGGCAGAGCTGTAGTCCAGGCTGGCCTCCCGGCGGTGCGTCGCCGGGAGTGGGTGCGCCTCGAGCTTGCGCTGGTCACGCCGGTACGGCTGATAGAAGCCGCTCCAGGCAGATATCGGGACGACGTCGGGCACCGAGAAGGTCTCCCAGGCCCGGCGGACGGCATCAGCGAGGATCGCCTCGACCCGCCACGCCCCACGCAGGCGCTCTACTTTGCGCATGGAGAGATCGTCCCTCAGGACCAGCTGCACGACGTCACGCTGCACCAACAGGTTCGAGATCGAGCGGTCGAATCGGGCGTGGATGCACGCGGCGATCATCCGCTCCTCGGTGCCCAGAGCGCTGAGGGCGGCACCGTCGGGAGCAGTCCTCGGAGTGAACCAGACCCGGTTCGCCAGCAGATCCTTGGACTCGATCGCCCCGCCGAACCGGCCGGGCGTGACGGCCCGGTAGAGACCGACGTCCACCCCGCTGCTTGTCCGGTGCCAGACATCCCGGCGGCGGCGGGCGCGAGAATGGACGCTGGGGGGTCGGATCACACCGGCCGCCCGAAGGACATCGACGGCTTCTTCGTGATGTGTGTGGTCGACCAGCACGTGGACCGACTCATAAAGCCGGAGGTGGGTTTCGGGGTAGTCGAGCGCCGAGGTCGCCGCACCATGGAGCACACAGGCATCCAGGCCGTGCCGATCGAGAGTGGTGACGACCTCTTCCAGACTGTCGGCTGCTGTCTTGCAGCGTTCGGTGGCCTGGGTGGCGCGAATTCTCAGGTCCTCGAGCTGCGATTCTGTGACGGCCAGCGTTCCTTGCTCACACGCCGCAAGAGCGAAGGTCGACAACATGAGCTGATCGAGCTTCGTGACGAAGGCCTGCCAGGATTCAGCGTCGAGCGGCTGCTCGAGCAGTGGCCGGAGCGACGGATTGAGCCCGTGTCCCGCGATCCCGACAAGGATCTCTGTGAGCGTCACGCCGAGATTTCATTTTCGACCGCGAACACGATCGGCTCCCGCCCCCTGACATCCTTCAGCTCGAGGCTCTCGTTGGCGGTGTGCTCAGACACCATGTCGAAGAGAATCCGCCGGGCTCGGACCTCGTTTCGGTCAGCTGCAGCAAGTCCCAGTTCGGACACTCCCGTGTTCAGCTCCTCCGACGTCTCGATCTGCGGCGAGAGAAGACGAAGGATCGACGGGTGCAACGTCGGCGACAGGTCCTCAGTCGAGCTGTGCAACTGCTCGTGAAGCTTCTCCCCGATTCGAGGTCCGGTGATCCGAATGCGAATGTCGAGGCCGGGCTGGAGTCCGGAAAGCCGGATCATGCGGTGAGCCAAATCGAGAATCGAAACGGGTTCGCCCATCTCGAGCATGTAGATCTCGCCACCCTCAGCCAAGACCGATGACTGCAGGACCAGCTGCACCGCTTCTTCCACGCTCATGAAGTAGCGGGTCATGTGGGGGTCGGTCACCGTCACCGGGCCTCCCGCGGCGATCTGGCGTTGGAAGGTGGGAATGACACTCCCCCGACTACCAAGCACGTTGCCGAAGCGGACGGCACAGAATGCCGCACCGTCGGGAGCTCGGTCGAGCAGAAGACGTTCACCCATCCGTTTCGTGGCGCCCATGACGCTGGAAGGACGGACGGCTTTGTCGGTCGACACGAAGACGAAGCGTTGCGTTCCAACCTCAGTTGCCGCATCGAGCACGTTCCGTGTCCCCATCACGTTGGTCGTGACGGCCTCGACCACGTGTGTCTCGAGGATCGGGACGTGCTTGTGGGCGGCCGCGTGGAACACGACATCGGGTTGCCAGCGGGTGAACGCGTCCATCACTGCGTGGCGATTGGAAACGTCGGTGAGGACCTGCTCCACCTTGCAGTTGGGTGACGTGGTCGCTGACGCCTCGTGCAAATGGGTCTCGTCGTGGTCGAGCATGACCAGGACCTCGGGTCCGAACCCGGACACCTGGCGGCAAATTTCCGAACCGATCGATCCCCCGGCCCCGGTGACCAGGACCCGTCGGCCGTCGAGTGCGTTCCTGACTGCAGCCAAATCGGTGACGACCTCGCGCCGTCCGAGGAGGTCCTCGATACGCGGTTCGCGTGCCGACCGGATGTTGACTGAAGGCTCAGCGAGAGACCCGGAAATGGTGCTGACGATGTCCGTCAAGTCCGGAACGATCTTCATCACAATCTCGGCGTCCTCGCTGGCCCGGACACAACGCTCGACGGTCGACGTCGACGGGTTGGGAATAGCGAGGAGCACCTGCTGGATCTGCAACTTCTCGATTGCCGCGGGGAGATCGTCGATCGATCCAACGACCGGCACGCCCATGAGTGACAGCCCATGCGTGCGCTCGTCGTCGTCGATGACGGCAACCGGGAACATCCCGCCGCCAGGGTTGCGGAGCATGCCGCGAATGACGGCGGCTCCAGCATCCTTGCTTCCGACCACGGCCACCCGGATCCCCATGCCGCGATTGGCACGCTGCCAGCCAAGGAGGCGCGAATGGAATCGGAGCAAGCCGATCCCGAGCAATGTCGAGCGCGCAACCGAGCGGGATCACCTGCAGGGGCACCCGTGTCAGATGCATCTCGAAACCGATGGGATAAAGGGCGAGGAGAATCGCGAGGGTCACGAGGCAGGCCATGGCGATGTTGCGGGCCTCTTCGATGCCGGCGTGACGCCAGATCCTCCCGTACAGACCGAACACTCGATTGGCACTCAGTTGCACAACCAATGTAATAAAGAGGAATAGAAGGAATTTGGGCCAGTAGTCCGCGGGGGCCCGATCCCGCAAGGAGACCACCTCGGCAATTCCGAAGGCGGCGACGATCACCGCGGCGTCCATAAGCAGGAACACCATCCGCGACCGCACCTTGGTAGCCAGGAGACTGAGGCGCACAGTCCCCGATGCAGGATTGTGATTGCTGTCGGAACCCATCAAAACCCCTGGTGAGGCAGGGCCCTGGCGCGCGGCTCGCCGAAGAGTCGGAAACCAGCGGACGCTTGCCCTGTCATTCCGTACCACCTCCACCCCTCCGTCTTGGTCCGCACGCGGCTTTCACATTGCATTGAAGTAGCAGGGACGGTCAAGTGTCATTGAAGTATGTATGCAGGAGAAATGTGCAGGACATCAAAGGTTAACTTTGCCGTTTCGCCGTGTTCACGGCCGGTTTGCACAACAAGAACCTCCCGTATCCCGACAATCCAAGGGAATTCACCGGAATCACGCAAGCGTCACGGCCGCGCGCCGTGAAGAGAACACCCCAAAGAATTCGCCAATTCCGACACAGCTGAGCGCCACCACCTGATTGCATCGCCCTACACCGCTGATTGCATCTGCGGTGTCGATGAGCCTACTCGACCCCGTTTCGGATCCTCAGGGGCGAATTCTCCCAGGCAAATAGGGCGATTAGTATCCGCGGCCGTGCCCTCCGCATTTGTGGGGGCTCTCGAACTCGAGGGGTGGCTCTCCCCACACCCGTTTCCGGAGGCTGAGCGTTGGAGCCCATTTCCTATCTGCGAGCGCCGATCCGTCGCTGGCCAGTCCTAATCCCCTTTGTTCTGGTCGCCATGGTGGTTGCCCTCCTGATTCCTGAACACGCCCCGTCGTCGCTCTTTGCCACCAAGACTTGGAAGGCCGATTCGCAGGTGGGGCTGAACCCGAGCTACAAGGCGAACAAGCTGGGCGCCAAACTCGGGCTGAAGCAGCTCGAGTTCTACGCCCACGTCCCAGCGGTCGTCGATGCGGCCGCCAGAGCCGTAGGAGTTCCGGTCAACCGAAAACTCCAGAACGAGGTCGTGGTCGGAAAAGCCAAGGAAAGCAAGGAGGCCCAAGCCGCTTCGAAAGCGGCTGGCGGCGGCGGCAGCGGTGGGAAGAAGGGTTCCGGCAACATTCTCCAGATCGCGGTCCTTCAGCCGACCAAGACCAAGGCCGTCAGCATGACCAACGCCTTCGTGAAATCGCTGGGGACATACGCTCAGATTCAGATCGCAGGTTCGGCCAAGAGCGCGGCGTACATCAACCAGGTCTACATCAACAACCTCCAGGACGCCCTCGCCTCACTGCCGCAGAAGCCGACGACGCCGACGACGATCAAGCCGGCCACGACGGTGCCGAAGGTCAAGCGCCACAAGGTCAAGCGAACCGTCATCCGGCCCCCGGTGACGACGACCAGCACGACCGCAAAATCCTCCCTCGTTGCGCCAGGCCGTTCGGCCCAGCTCACTGCGTTCCGTCCCGAAAACGCGGCGGCGACGCCTAACGTCTCCGTTCCGTCGACTCCTGCCTCCGTCGTCCCGGGTCTCGTCCCGACATCGCTGCCGGGAACGCCCGGTTTCACCACCACGACGGTGCCCAAGGTTTCGCCGACCGTCAAGGCGGAACGGAATGTCCTGACCAACGAGCTCGCTCACGCGTTGGCCAGACAGCAGCTCTTAATGTCGCAGACCACTCCGCAGTCCGGCCTCGTGGTCCTTGCCCCCGCCAAGACCGCCGTCCTGATCAACCCGAGCACGTCATCCGCTCCTGAATCGCCACTCAGTGCGACTCGGGATCGGCTTCCTCGTGGGACTTCTTCTCGGCATCTTGGCCACCTGGCTCCTCGATGGACTGGATCGGCGGATCCGCACGACCAAAAGGGCCGAAGAGGTCTTCCGACTCCCCGTGGTCTCCGAGATCCCCATCGGGTCCAACTCAACATCGGCGATCCCGGTCGTCGACATCGTGGTGGATCCCTATTCACCGATATCGGAGGCGTACCGAAAGCTGTACGTCGCCATCCTCACTGCTCCAGCTGTCACGTGGGTCAAACGGGGCGGTGTTGGTCTAGAGCCATCCGAACTCGCCCCGGCTCGGCCGTTGGTGGCGGCGGCTGCCGGAGGCGTGGTGGCCGGAAATCGAGACGAAGATCCCATCACCGAAGGGGGCTACCCAGTGCCAAGGGGCACCACGGATCTGGTCACCCCGCGTCGCCACCGCTTCGCCATTCTGATCACCTCTCCCAACGACGAACCGTCGCGGTCGCTCGCAGTGGTCAACCTGGCCACCGTATTCGCCGAGGCCGGTGACCGCGTTCTGGTGGCCACGACGGGCGGCATGCGGACCGAGTTCGAGGGTGACGGCAAGGGGTTGCGGGGCTGGGAAGGCGAAATGCCCGATACCGACGCCGCGGAGTTGGTTGCCAATGCCCGACCCTCCCAGATTCCTGGCGTGTCGAGCCTCGCCTTGGGATCGGTGTTCTCCAATCCGGCTCGGCTCGCGCTCAAGGCCGGGAGCCTGATCGAGGCAGCGCGCGACGTGGTCGACGTACTTCTTATTGAAGCGCCCCTTCTGTCGACGCAGGACGGAGCGGCGCTCTTGCCGGTCGTCGACCTCGTTGTTGTGGTGTGCGAGAGCTGGCAAACCACGGTGCAGGACGGAGTCCGAACTCAGAGGCTGTTGACTCAACGCCGGCCGCCGGTGCTCGGACTCGTGATGACCAACATGCAGAAGGACCAGCTCTCCAAATCCTCCCGATGAGGGTGCGCTCCTGATCGAGGACGCACGACGCACGGGTCGACCAGGCGGCATCACCGCGTGGCAAGCGGTCTCAGCCGGGTGGGTCGAACTCGCCCGTCTGCCGCTGGTAGCGAGGATTGGATCCAAGGCGGCCACGCATTCCATCAAACAGGCCGTGGAGGGTGGCGAGGCGCTCTTCGGTATTCGAGGCCAGCTGGATCCGGCGCGCCGAGTACGCGAAGTGCCAGGCCGTCCACGACGCTGACCCGTGCGCCCGAGCCAGGTGCAAGAAGTTGCGGGCGACGTAGTAGGCGCGCCAAGGCTCTTCCGAATCGTTAGGACGTGCACCGGCCATCGCAACGTCCCGACCCACAGTTGTCTGCACCTGGGCGGCCACTCGCGCCGAAGTGGAGTCCACGAGCACCTGGAGTCCGGACGCTCTGACCCGGCAGAAGAAGTCGAAATCCTCATAACCGAAAAACCACTCCGTGTCGGGGAGCACCCCCCGCTCGACGACCCGACGGCTGAGAAGGGTGGCACCCCAGGCCGCCACGTCCACCGGCAGGAGCCTGGGACCCCCGGCACTCGGAACGACGTTTTCCGAGTGACCTCTCCCCACGAATCGCCGTCCATAGGCCACAACTGCGCCGGTTTCAGCTAGGTGCGGATCACCTTCCAGCCTGACCACGAGGTCGGCCACGCGAGGGGTTGGAAGCCCGAAAAGGCCGATGTCATCTTCGCAGAGGTAGGCCCAACGGGTTCGCGGATCGCCAAAGGCATGCAGGATGCCGGCCCCAAAGCCGGCTGCAGGCCCGAAATTCTCCTCGAGTCGCACCATCTGGACCGAGTCCTCGAGCGCGGCGTCGTCCAGCCCCCCACTGCCATTCACCACCACCACAATCCGCTCAGGTGGAAAACCTTCATCCTCGATCAGCCCGCGGACGACGTCCCCAGCCAGGCGAGGCCGGCGATGGGTCAAAACCACCGCGGTGACGATTCCCAGGGCATCGGGGTTCCCAACTCCATCCGACACGAAGCAAAAGCCTAATTCGTCTGTCTGACAACCCTGCCGCACCTCTTTGGCGCTCCGGGGCTACCCCGTTAGGCCGTGCCACTACCAAAAGCGATCGCGGTATCGCATAACATCGCTGTCGTGGCGGTGGCCTTCTGCGTTGGACTCAATCGGACCGGCACAACGACCTTCGGCGACGCGTGCGAGGTCCTCGGGTTCTCGCGCTTTGGGTGGATGCGGACACCGACGACGTTTCCGAGCAACCGACTGATGAAAGCCTGGGAACGCAACGACATTCAACCTCTTGTCGAAGTAGCTGAAAACTATGACGTTCTCGAAGACCTACCCTGGCCGCTGGTCTATCGGGAGATGGCCGAAACGCTTTCCCGACGCGAAGTTTGCACTCACACGGCGGTCATCGGTCGATGTCGTGGCTCACCAGCATCAAGAAGCACACGTCGGGGAACGGCCGATACGGAATGCACGAGCTGAATCTATGGCTCTGACAGCGCGGAGCGCGACCCTGACCTCTACCGCGCCTATTACGACAAGCATCTTCTCGAGGTCAAGGAGTACTTCTCAGGCTCGAACCGCCTCATCGAACTGTGTTGGGAGGAAGGAGACGGTTGGCCTGAGCTGTGTGGGCTCTTGGGTGTGCCGGAACCGGAAGTGGAGTTCCCCCACTCCAACATCGCTGGGTCGAGCCCTCCGCCGGCCAGACGGCCGTGGGCCATCCGCAAAGCCAAAAGTTGCGGCGCAAGGTGACGAAGGCTTTCAAAGGGGTAGAGCAGGGACGAAGGCCACTGACTGCTTCGGCCATTTAAGAACTCAGATGCTGCTCGTCGAGTCGTGTTGCCCAGCAGAGCCCGCGGACAGGACTGCCGGCGGGCGTGCCGCTGTTGGCGATCCAGATGTTCCCGGTCCGAGATTCTGAACGTCGAAACGACATTCTCGACTCCGTTGCGTCGGTTTCGCCTTGTAGACACCAAACGCGTGATTGGATGAACTACGCGGGAGCGCCTGGGTGCGAAAGCGCCAACCCGCTTCGAGTGGGATTGATTACGACGGTCAGGGCATGAGCCCGAGCGAGGCGTAGATCTCCCGGGTCGCGTTCGATGTATTGAACGTGTAAAAGTGCAATCCCGGCACTCCTGAGCGCATGAGACCAGCACAGAGTTCTGTGGCCAGCTCGATCCCTTCCTTGCGGACCGCGTCGGCGCCACCACGTTCGTCGGCACTCCGCAGGCGCTCCTGCATCCAGGACGGGGCGGCCGCACCCATCGCTCCGAGGCGACCCATGGTGGAGAGCGAAGTGACCGGAAGGATGCCCGGAAGCACTGGCTTCTCGACACCACGTGCCGCGAGGTCGGATACGAGGCCCTCGTATTCTGCGACCTCGAAGAAGAACTGGGTCACCCCGAAATCGGCGACCTCGAGTTTGGCGGCCAAGTAGTCCCGGTCGCTCTCGAGGTGGGGTGAGCGCGGATGGCCCGCTGGATGCGCGGCCACGCCGACCGAGAAGCCACCGATGGCATGGGCCAGTTCGACCAACTCGGTCGCGTACGCCAACTCCCCGGAACTGGCACTCGGATCCTCGGGCGGATCGCCGCCGAGGGCCATCAGGTTCTCGACGCCCGCCTTGCGGAGCGAGACCAAAATGTCGGCCAGCTCCAGCCGGGTGTGGGCCACGCAGATGAGGTGTGCCATCGGGTTGAGCCTGGTCGTGTGCAACATGCCCGACACCAGGTCGAAGGTCCGCTGCCGTGACTCCGCCCCGCCCCGATAGGTCACCGAGACGAACGAGGGTTCGAGGGGTTGGAGCTCGCCGATAGTGCGGGCGAGCGTCGTCAGCTCCTTGTCGTTCTTGGGCGGGAAGAACTCGAACGAGTAGGTCGGACCGGCCGCCAGAAGATCCGCAATCCGTGTCACGGCGTCGGCACCCGGCCGTAGTCGTCCTCCAGACGGACGATGTCGTCCTCTCCGAAATAGGTGCCGTGCTGTACCTCAATGAAGACGACGTCGGCGTCCCCCTCGTTGGCCATCCGGTGCGCACCTTCCAGCGGGATGTCGATGGAGTCACCCGGATGCAGCTCAGTCACCGTCCCGTCGAGGGTCACCGTGGCGGTGCCGGACACGATGAACCAGTGCTCCGCCCGCTTGGCATGGCGTTGATAGCTGAGTCGCTTACCCGGATGCACAACGAGGCGCTTGACCTTGTGGTCCGGTGCGTCGTCGTCGAGCACCGTGTAGTTACCCCAGGGACGCTCCGAGTACTCTTTGTCCTTCACGTACACCTGCCTTCCCATGCCTCCGCCGGCCGGGTCTTCACCGCGCTGCCAGCTCGGCAGCCCGCAGCGCGTTACGCAACAGCATGGCACGCGTCATCGGACCCACCCCGCCCAGCCGGGGGGTGATGTATCCCGCCACTTCGGCCACGTCGGGATCCGCGTCCGGAATCAGCTTCCGGCCCTCGAAGGTCGTGCCGGCAGAGACCACGGCGGCGCCAGGCTTGACCATGTCCGGAGTCAACAGATGAGGACGACCCGCGGCGGCAACGACGATATCGGCCCTGCGCGTGAGGGTGGCCATGTCGTCGGGTTGGACGCCCGTGTGCACCACGGTGACCGCGGCGTTGAAGCCGGGACGCTTCAGGGTGAGCATGTTCGCCAGCGGCCGTCCGATGGTGACACCGCGCCCGATGATCACGACGTGACGCCCTTCGACGGGGACGTCATAGGCATGCAATAACTCGACGATGCCAAAAGGCGTGCAGGGCATCGGCCCGGGTGTCCCGAGTACCAGGCGACCCAGATTGATTGGATGGAGGCCGTCCGCGTCCTTATTGGGATCGATGGCCAGGAGAGCACGCTCCTCGTCGATCCCGTCGGGCAGCGGCAGCTGGACCAGGAATGCGCTGACCTTTGGGTCGGCGTTCATGCTGGCGATGGCCTGGAGTACCTCGGCTTGGGTGGCGCTCGAGGGCAGGTGCTCCCCGGCCGAGTAGATGCCGACGCTCGCGCAATCCTCGTGCTTCATGGCGACATACCGCACGCTTGGCCCGTCGTCGCCGACAAGGATGGTGCCCAGCCCCACATGGATGCCTTCGGTGGCGAGGACCGCAACTCGGTCGGCCACCTCGGCCCGGATTCGGGCAGCCACTGCCTCGCCGTCGAGAATGATGGCGCTCATCAGTGCTTGAAGTGCCGTTCGCCCGTGGTGACCATTGCCAAGCCTGCCTCGTCCGCCGCGGCGATGACCTCGCCATCCTTCACCGACCCCCCGGGCTGGACGACGGCGGTCACGCCCGCATCGGCCAGGACGAGCAGGCCGTCGGGGAATGGGAAAAAGGCGTCGCTCGCTCCGGCACCACCCTTGGCGCGCTCACCGGCCTTCTGCACAGCGATCTCAGCCGCCACCACGCGGGACTGCTGGCCGGCACCGACACCAACTGCTTGTCCGTTGGTCACGACGGCGATGGCATTGGAGGTCGTGCGACCACAGACCCGCCACGCCAGCACCAGGTCGCGCCACTCTTCTTCGGTCGGCAGGCGCTTGGTCACGATCTGCCAGTCGCTGCGGGGCGACACGAACGCATCGACGTCCTGCACCAGGACGCTCGATCCCAGACTGCGTAGCTGGCGCACCGCCTGCTCGGGTGTCGGGCCTGAGAGAAGGCGGGTCGCCTTGCGCCGAGCGATCAGCGTTTCGAGCGCCTCGGATGTGTAGGACGCCGCAATGATCACATCGGCCTGAGGGCCGGCCGCGATGGCCTTCGCCTCCCGAACCGTGACGTCGCCCCCGATGGCCACGACGCCCCCGAAGGCCGACAGCGGGTCGCATTCGAGCGCCCTCTCGTAGGCCTCGACCAGGTCTCCCGCCACGGCGGCACCGCACGGGTTGGCGTGCTTGATGATGGCGACGGCTCGCTCACCCGAATCGGAGGCCAACTCGTGCACGAGGCGCCAGGCGGCGTCACCATCGAAGAGATTGAGGTACGACAGAGGACTTCCGGCGTGCTGCACCGTGTCGTCCCACCAACTGCGCACGCCGGCGGTGCGGTAACGCGCGCCGCGCTGGTGGGGGTTTTCGCCGTAGCGGAGCACCCCGCTCCGCTCGAGCGTGAGGTGCAATGTCTGGGGCAGGACGGCAGCGAGCGCGGCCTCCTCAGCGTCGGCCTCGGTGAAACCGTCGAGCTGCTCGATCGGGCTCGGACCGTCGCCGTCGAGCCAGGCGACGATGGCGGCGTCGTAGGCCGCCGTGTGGGCGAAGGCGGCCCGGGCTAGCCGACGCCGCGTTGCCGCGCTGAGCTTTCCGGACCGGCGCAGCTCCGCCAGGACCACGGGGTAGTCGGAGGGCGAGGTGAGCACGCCCACGTGCTGATGGTTCTTGGCCGCGGCCCGCACCATCGTCGGACCGCCCACGTCGATGAGCTCGATGGAGGGATCGGATGAAAAGGGGTACAGGTTCACCACCACGAGATCGATGCCTTCGATCCCATTGGCCTCGAGGTCGGCCAGGTGCTCGGGCTTGGAGCGATCGGCCAGGATTCCGCCGTGGATCTTGGGGTGCAGGGTCTTGACTCGCCCGCCCAGCATTTCGGGCGAGCCAGTCACCTCGGCTACCTCACGGTGGGCGAGGCCGACCTCGGACAACTTGGCCGAGGTGTTGCCGCTGGCCACCAATTCCCAGCCCAGGTTGCTGAGCCCCTGGGCCAGCTCAACCAGCCCTTCCTTGTCGTAGACCGAAAGTAGGGCCCTCACAACACCATGTCCTCGTCAGCTCCTTCTTGCTCGGCGTATAGCTCGGCGCCCAGCCGCGCCCGACTACGCCTTCGCTGGACTGACCTGACCCCGCAACGGATCGAGGCTCTGCACCCGACCAATCTAGTGGCTGGACACACCCTGGGAGACTTCCGGCCACACCCCGCAGACCTGGTCAGCGGCCCCAGAAACGCCGACCGAGCAACTCGAAAAGAGCTTCGTTGTCCGACTCGAACTGGGCACGAAGGTGGTCCAGAACGGCGCTGTCCTCGGGCCGAGGCTCCGGGGACGCGTTGGTGGCCGGAAACGGCTCGGCTGCAGCCGCCAGACCCAGCCATGCGAGGAGATCGATCCCGACGTCCGGGTCGACGTAGAGTCGTTCGCTCTCCACGACTTTGACGCGCTCGGAGCCGACGGCCTCCTGCCAGCGGGCCACCTGTTCGACATAGCGGCCGCGGGCGCGGTAGGAGAACCACTGGTGGGACCGGCTCCGTTCGCCCAGGAGCACCTTCTCGGACTCCCCCTCGAGGCGCTCGTCTTCTGCGGCCAGCGCGTCGGCAAAGGACATGGACTCGCGGCCGAGTGAACGCTCCAGGCGGTAATGAGACATGGCGCGATCGGCCGGCTCGCGCAGCAGCACGACGAAGCGGGTTCGTCGGGGCAGCGTCGCGGCGGCCCGCGCCGGCGCCAATGGATGAAAGAGCATGTAGGGAGAGGACTCAATCCGCTTTCCCCGCTCGAACTGCGTCGGAAACTGTGCCCGGTACCACCGCGGTCCGAGTTCGTAGTTGTTGTCGAAGTAGTGGACCTCTCCGGCCGCGAACGTGGCCGCCGGGTGCCGCCGGAGCCAACGGCGCAGCGACGTGGTGCCGCCGCGCTGGGTCCCGACGATAACGATGTCGGGCAGACGTCGAATATCCGCTGTCGCCATGCGCCACATGTGTTCGCGCCCCGGCGCGGCCGCGGCGCTCACGGTGAGATCGAGGAGGTTTGCGCCGCATACCGCGCTCGAGTGGCGGTCGAACTGGCGCATGTGTCGGTTCGAGCTCGCGTCCCGCCGCGAGCTCACCGATCGCCCAGGCGACGATCTCGGGATAGAGCCCGCGCTCGGTGACCTTGATCGCCTCGTGGAGTGACGCCTCGGTGTCGCCCGGGAGCACCCGGACGGCCTGCTGAGCCAGGATCGGACCGGCGTCCATTTCGACCGAGGCCACGTGGACCGTGCAGCCGGTTTCAGGACGCCAGCCGCCAGGGCGTCTCGCACGGCATGCCAACCGGGAAGTCCGGCAAGAGGGAGGGGTGGGTGTTCAGAATCCGGCCTGGGAAGGCATCGTGTACCGGGGCCGAAGGACGGTGCCGAACCCAGCCATGGCCACGAGGTCGACATCGTGGGCCAGAAGCGTCTTGGCAAGGGCCGTGGTGTATGCCAACACGATCGAAATCCGCTGTGAACCCCCCGTAATCCGGTGCGGTCGATCAGCTCGACCGAGACCCCGTGCTCACGGCCGATCTCCAGGGCGGCACAGGGCCGATCCGATACCACGAGGGTGATCGGCAGGTTCGCATCGAACATCGCCCGCAAGATGGTGCCGGATCCCGACACGAGAACTGCCACACGCACGTGACCAATCTAGACAGGATCAAGACGGATCGGGAATCACCGATCCAGCACGATCAGGTTTCCTGTGACACCCAAAGGCGCCGGCCGAGCAGAGCGAAAAGCGCCTCGTTGTCGGCGGCGAACGAGCGACGGAGACGGTCCCTGGCCTCCATGTCCGACGTGTTCGGGGCCGAGGTCGCGTTGAGCGCCGGGAACGACTCACCATGGGCCGGCAGGCCGAGGTCCGACAGGAGGCGGCTCGGCGCAGCTGGGTCGTCGAAGAGCTCCTCGCTCTCGACAACGTGGATCCGCGCGCGGGTCGACCGCGGCAAACCACCG
Source organism: uncultured Acidimicrobiaceae bacterium (assembly GCA_963726855.1). GTDB lineage: Bacteria > Actinomycetota > Acidimicrobiia > Acidimicrobiales > RAAP-2 > Bog-473. The sequence continues at coordinate 78,495 of CAVSEB010000018.1, read as the reverse complement.
GCTCAGTTGCTCGGCATACCGACTCCGTGCTCGGTAGGAGAACCACCGATGCGGGCGACTGCGCTCACCCCTGGCCACTTGCTCGATCTCGCCGTCCAGTCGGACCTCTTCGAGCTCGAGGGCGCGGGCGAAGGTCTCATGCTCGCGGCCCTTCCTTCGCTCCAACTGGTAATGCGAGAGTGCACGCTCCGCCGGCTCTCGTAATAGTACGACGAAGCGGGTCGTCTCGGGCAGGTCGCACCCGGCCCGTCCAGCAGCGAGCGGATGGAAGAGCATGTATGGCGACGCCTCGACATGGATCCGAGCTGGGATGTTGATCGGGAATCGGGATCGATACCAACGCGTCTCCCTTTTCGTATGCTCCGTCGAAGTAGTGGACCTCTTTGACGATCCGCGGCGCGACCCTCGGGTGCGAGCAGAGCCAGGAGTGCAATGAGGTCGTCCCGCTCCGCTGGGCCCCGATGATGACGATACCGCGGCATAGTGCGCAGATCGGCCGTGGCCATGCGCCATGTGTGCAGACTCGCCTTCCCCACCTGCCTCGCTCTGCTAGCAGGCGACCCGGTCCTGCTCACCGACCCGCGGAAACGCGCAGGGCGGTGTGCGCGGGATGGTCCCACCACACACCGCGTTCTCGAGTCGCCTAATGCCCTGCTCATTGGTAGTCAGGGGCGCGGTGCCGATTGCAGGCCCGGTTCCCCATCCCCCTTTCAATCCGTACGTGCGGTTTTCCCGCATACGGCTTACCGACGGTCTTCTGGACATGGTTACGCAGCCTTCGGGTATCGGATAGTGCCCATGAGCTTGTGCAGGCCCTGGTCGTGGAACCAGGTGCGGGTCCAACGGTCCGCCTGGCCCGCACGCAGGTTGCGGCCACGCTTCTTGATGAGCAAGCGCTTGAGCCGCCACGCCACGTAGCGGTCCATGCGCGACGAACTTGTCGGCCGCATTCCCGGTGCGGAAGTAGTTGCCCCATCCCCGAAGGAACAGGTTCAGCCGTCCGATGACGTCTGCCAACTCCTGTCCGACCTGGCTTCGACCGGTGAGGGCCTTGATCCTGGCTCGGGCACGCTTCATGGACCGCACCGACGGCCAGCGGTGGAGGTAGTAGCGGATGATCCGCCTCTGCTCCCAGAGCTTGCCGGACATGCGGGCACGAAAGTGGCACCCGAGGAAGTCAAAGCCCTCCTTGCCCTCCCGGAGGTCGACCACTCGGGTCTTGTCCGGGTGGAGGCTGCAGACCGAGGTCACCCAGGATGGCGGTCGCCCGCCGCTGGGCTTCCTCGGCCTGGCTCCTGGGATCGGCACAGCACCACGAAGTCGTCCGCATAGCGGACGACTTCTCCGGTGCCACGCTCGGCCCAGGCCCGGTCGAAGGCGTGCAGGTAGATGTTGGCCAGGAGAGGTGAGATCACCCCGCCTTGGGGCGTCCCCGTGACCGTCTCGGAGACCACCCCGTCGTCCAACACCCCTGCACGCAGCCACTGCCGCAGCAGCTTGAGCACCCGTCGGTCCGACACCCGCTCGCCGACCAGGGAGAGCAGCCTGCTCGTGGTCGATCTGAGCCGAAGAAGTCCTTGATGTCGGCCTCGAAGACGAACTGCTTGCCCTCGATGAAGCCGACCCGGATCCTCTCCATGGCGTCGGTGGCCGACCGCTTGGGCCGGAACCCAAACGAGCAGGGCAGGAAGTCGGCCTCGAAGATTGGTTCGAGGACGATCTTGGCCGCCTGCTGGCACACCCGGTCCTTGACAGTCGGGATGCCCAACGGGCGCTTTGACCCGTCGGGCTTTGGAATCTCCACCCGGCGCACTGGCGCCGGGCGGTAGTTGCCTGCACGGAGGTCGTCTTGGAGCTCGGCGAGCATCCGCTCGACCCCGTAGTCGCCTCCACCGCAGCGAGGGTCAGTGCATCGACCCCCGCCGCCCCACGATTGGCTCGGACCCGCTCCCACGCCTCCCACAGGATGTCGTCTCCTGTAGATGCGGTCATACAGGGCGTGGAAACGCCGACCCTCAGACTGCTTGGCCGCAGCCCATAGCCGGTTCTGGAGTCGTCGCACTTTGGCCGGGGACGGTGGTCCCAGGGGGTAGTTGGGCCGGGCGGTCCCGGCCATGCCCTCGCTCGTACCTCTGTTCCCGGCGTGACCGAAGTCGGGGTCCTTCCCTCCTGCCGGGTTCCTCCCAGCGATCGGCAGTACTACGACCCCGTCGGACTCCCGCTTGCCTCCGCTCGACTTTCACCATTGGCTTATACGAGCGGTCTTTGCTGACAAGGCTGGCAAGACGGGTCTCTCCTGTTCCGAACCAAGCCGTGCGTACGTGCCGCTCCCCATACCCCGGAGGGACCCGACCAGGGGCATGTCCGGAACGCCAGTCGGTCGGATGCTGCCTTCGCCGTGACATGAGCGGCTCGGCTCCCCCGTTGTGGGTGTGACGAGGCTGCAGGACTCGCGCCGGGTGGCACTACGGCCCGCACGCTTGCTCCCTCCGAAGAGGCTTTTGACACCCCGCTCAGCCCGCCGCCTCTCGACGACGAACCGGGGCCTGCTACCGGGCTCTCCGGCGATTACCCGGGCGGGACTTGCACCCGCTGGTCTGGTCCAGCTTTCAGGACGCACCACGGTGTCAGGGTACAGCGACCGCTCGAGCGTCTCGGCCCGCTCGTGCCTCGCCTTCTCGTGTCCCGACGAGGTCGGACAAGATCCCCAAGCCTGGATCGGCCCGTGACCGGCCGCCAGCACGGCAGGTGCAGGGCGGATGGCCTCTGTGATGCCGTTCGGAGGATGCCTTGCACCGTCACCTGCGAACACGGTGAGATCGGCTCGGGACGCCCGGTATCGACCGAACACGCCTTCAATACACTGACCACGGTGTGTGTAGTAGCACTTCGGGTTCCGCCTACACAACGTCAATGACCCCCTCTGACCCTCCCAATTCCAACAGCGAAAGTCCATCCGGGAACCAGGCCGGAAACGACTCGCTGGCCAAGCCCACGTCCAATGTGGAACTGGCCAGCTTCATAGGGAAGGCAACAATCTTCGGTCTACGGCACCGGCGGGACTTCCACGACGTGGAAAAGGTGTTCTTTCTGGTCGGTTATCCGCGGAGCGGTAGCACCCTCATCGGATCGATGCTCAACGCACACCCAGAGATGGTGATCGCCCACGAGAGCGATCTATTTCGTTACGTGCGTCGGGGGGTCGGGCGCAGTCAACTCTTCGCCATCCTCCTGTTGCGGGACCGGCAGTTCGCCGAGGTGGAGAGGCAGTGGAACGGGTTCGACTACGCACTCGATGCCGCAAACCAGGGTCAATTCGTCCGGTTGCGGGTCATCGGCGACAAGCACGCCGGGCGAGCGGCCCGCCGCCTGCACGAAGATCGACAGTTGCTCGATCGCCTCCGTCGGATTGTGGAGGTCCCGATCCGTTCACTCCATATTGTGCGTAACCCCTACGACAACATCGCGTCGATCGCCCACAATCGAAACCTCCCCCTCGAGAGAGCAATCGACATCTACCGACGACTCGGCGTTGCCGTGGACGACGTACGTGACCGTCTGCATCCCAACGAGTTGTTCGAGGTGCGCTACGAGGACTTCACGGCCGATGCCGCCAAGTGGCTCACCGATACCTGCCACTTCGCCGGCGTAGACGCGCCTGACGAGTATGTGGAAGCCTGCGCCGCCCTCGCCGATCCAGGGGGACGGCGCAGCCGGTCACGCTTTACATGGTCGCAAGCTGAACTCAAAGCAGTCGAGGACATCATCACGTCGCGCTCCGTTCTTGCTGGTTACCGTTTTGACGACTGAGTCCCGATGGCACCAACCGTGGTTGCACCGGACCTGGAGGCATGAGACACTGCCCATGTGTCGCCTGACACGAAACGTGATATCGGGTCGGGTTCGCTGACCCTAGCGATGGTGCTTACGCACAACGCGCCGGCGTCTCTGAACCGCTGCCTGACGGCGATCGCCGGTCAGACCGACCGGCCGTCCAGGATTCTCGTGGTCGACATGGCGAGCACCCCGGTGGTCCTGGCCTCTGATCTGGACTTTTCCATCCCATTGCAGGTCGTCCGTTCAGACGAAAATCTCGGGCCCGCTGGAGGCTGGGCCATGGCATTCAACGAATTTCTAAAGGGCTCGCTGACCTACGCCTGGGTTATGGACGACGACATCGTTCCCGACGAAGAGTGTCTCGCTTCACTCTGGCTGAAGGCAGCCAAACATGAGGAGGCGCCCTTCGTCTTCCCGCTCGCCGAACAGCGCGATGGATCGACGGGGCAATGGGGGTCCTGGTGCGGTTTCCTCGTCGCCAAAGAGATCGTGGCTGCAGTCGGCGTGCCGAAGGCCGACCTCTTCTGGTGGGCCGAGGACACTGAGTACTGCCATTGGCGTGTCCCCAAAGCTGGATATCCACGACGGATCGCCCACAAAGCTCACGTCCGTCACGATGGGATCCGCCAGCGTGATTCGGTGCCCACGTGGAAGTACTACTACGAGACGCGCAACATGATCTACCTGCACCTACACGTCATGCACCAGGTCGGTTGGTTTCCCCGCAACTTCTCGAGGCTGATGGGCCGAGCCTTCTGGCGGGAACGCTCCGGCTATGTCGAGCGAACCAAAGCCATCAGCCGCGGTGTCGCGGACGGAGTACGAGGCAGGTTGGGCATTCGTTACCCGGTCACCGCCATGAGCGAACGCTCTTCCCCCTCGTAGTCGCCTCGTCATTTTTCGCATACTTCGCCGTGCACGGCGTCTTTTAGTGCTTCGATTTCGATGGGGCTGAGGTCGTCGCTCCGGTCACCGATCGCCAATGGCCTCCGTTGACCTCGAGGATCGACTGTCTCGAGACGCGGCCGGTCTCGCCAAAGCCGGTGACGTCGTCATTCGTAAAGACGGCGTCCGACTTCTTCGTGATGTGATACACAGCCTCGTGGATCGTGCCTTGCGGAAACTGCAGCACCGAGTTTTCTATTGTCAGCGATGCACCCGAAAGCTGGACGCATGCGACATATACACTCGAGCCGCAATAGAGATAGTCGGCAATGAAGTGGATGGGGCCACGAAGATGCCTACTCCCCCCACGGTTGTAGACGAGAATGGCATCGCCTCCCTGTGGTTTGGCCATAGAGCAGTGGGCCACGGTGAGATCGTGAGTGTTCTGACCAGCACCTGAGCCCCCGTTCGCGAAGAAGATCCCTCCGCCGGACGACGAGCAGCCGTCGATGGTGACGTTATCGGCACCCTCGTTGTGTTGATCTGCCTCGATATCGATGGTGTCGATCCCGGGATTTTGCACGATCAAATTGCTAACTTGCACGCCTGAAGCAGAAGCGATGGCGATCCCGTGTCGACCCGCTCCAGAGATGGACACCCCCTGGATCACAGCCTTCTTCGGGGGGGCGAGGATGGTCCCTGAGTTGTTGTTGGCGCCTCCGCGCAGCGGAGAAAGGGTGATGCCATCGCCGAAGGTGTTCGAAATCGTCACGCCCGTGATCGTGATGCCGGCCGTCCCCTCGAAATCGATGCCCCCGGCGAACGCCAACTTGGGGTCATATCCGCCTGGGTTCTGACCATTGATCTTCATCGACTCGAGCGTGATGTTGGAGCCACCAACGACATCGAAGACGTATTGTCCCAAGGAATTCTTCTTGCTCGGAGTGTTGACGTCATTCGTGAACGTTCCGCCGTAAATGGTTAGGCCGGTCGGCTTCTTCAGCTTGAGTGCCCTGTCGACTTGGTAGCAGGCTTGGGCGCTGACCAGCACGGTCGAGTTTGCCGGGAGCTGGTTGAGCCACTTCTTGAGCGGCTTACTGACATCTTGGGAACAATCGGCGGCGATGGTCGACGGGATCGACACCGTCTGTCCGGTGGGCGCCGGTACGGCGATCGCGCCCCCTTGAATGGTGCCCAATGGCCCGGCCGTTGTGTTGTCGGGGATGTTCGGTGGTGGTAGTGGCGCGGTGGTCGTGCTCTTCGGCGCGGTCGTGGTGTTGGCGCTGCTCGTCACCGACGGGCTAGTGCCACAGGAAACGGTAACGGCTGCAACTGCCAGCAAGGCCGCCACGACGGCGACCGTGGCGCGACCTCGAGGGCGGAATCGAAGGGCCATCCGATCGACCCTAGTTCGGCCCGATCGACAAAATATCTTGGCTCGCCATGCATACCACGGCGGCGAGAAGCAATCTTCGCTGGTCAGACGGGGTGCTTCTGCCGCGGCGCCAAAATGGCCCATCGGGCTGGCTTGCATTTTCGGACGACGCCCCCGACCGGCCCGAGACTCTCTGCATTGCGGCGGAAACCCGAACTGCCCGCTACTGCTGCGGCACACGAAGCCCACGCCGTCTGTTCACCCCACAATTGGTACGCAGAATGGTGGCGCGCGCCGAATTACGCAAAAGCCCGGCTGTTGCCGAGGTTCCGCTTCTGCTCATGCCGACGACAACGACGCGCAAGGCGCACTCACGAGCCCGATGACACAGAAGGCCTTGATGACGACGTCCGAGCAAGAGCTAATCGGCTACAGCAGTCGCATCAGCGCCTGGGGCAACCCTGTTCCGGGCTGCGTTTAAGAGCAGCCGGACCACGACGCCGATGATGACCAGGTCGAGCAGCATCTGAGCAGAGACGACGAGCCGAGCGGCATCAGTACGAGGCGTGATGTCCCCAAAACCGACCGTCGAAAAGACGGTCACGGTGAAATAAAGCGCCTGTATGTGGTCAAGTGCACGCGTGAACGTTGCTGGGCCTTCGTGAGACATTGCAAGGTAGATCGATGAGAACGCAACCAGAAAAACTGCGATGACGATACCCAGCGCTTCGAACGCACGAAGCTCGGGAAGCATGGCCCGGGAGATTCGGCGCAACTGCCACAACAAGATCGCCCCCACGAGGGCGATGTCGATCGTAAGCCGCACGCCCGCGCGAAAGCCCGACTCGTGTCCGATCGGCAGTACGAAATAAGCGCCGAAGATGACGACCCACGAAAGGATGACGGTGACGCCGCAGACTGCAATCGACCGGCGTCGCTCAGTCGAGGTCAAGTCGGCCAGACGTATCGGGTCGGACGCCGGTTCGCGTCGTCGCCTTTCGGGCCAACCAGGGAGAGTGCGCGGCTCCGAGCCAGCCTCGCTGTCAGTGGGCATGGGCAGACGCTAACGAGCTAGCAGCCCTTGAGGAGACTTCATGTACAGCGACTGGCCGCTTCGCCTGGCTCAGACGAGGTCCGGCCGCTGCGGGTCCACCCGATACGCCGCTTTCGTCAGACAATTTGGACGCACCCAGCGCGGCCTTCATGGCGCCCAGGCGTACCTTTGCTGTTGCCGAGCTGGCCTGCGGCTTCTCCGGGTCGTACCAGTACGTCCGACGATCGCCGCTGAAGATCTCTGCTCCTTCAACCGTGTAGTAGTACAACGCGATCGACTTGCGCTGGCGGCCAACCTCGGCGAGCGGCATGACCCCGTGGACGGAGCGATGGTCAGTGGCGAACACCACACAGGTCCCGAACCTCGGCGGCACGACGACGACAGGCTCGTCGCTGCCCAGGTTGAAGAGGGCCACCTCACCGCCATCGCCGGGCTTCCAATCGGGATTCAGGTAGAGCAGCGCATTCACCCGCCGGTAGAGGTGCAGACGTGGGTGGTTGTGAAAGTCGGTGTGGGGTAGAAGCTTGCCGCCTGGTTCTGTGTAGTGCAGTCCGCCCCCCTCGAGGAAGGGATCGGGCAACAGGGAATCGATTCCGGTGATGGTCGAGAAGGCGTGCAGAGCTCGTGGCCCAGAGAGCTCCCCGATGATCTCCTGCATGATCGACGGCATGACGTCGATGTCGCGACAGCTCCACTTGCCGGGCTGGAACTCCGACGTGCGGTTGGCCCACCCCTCCCAGGCGCGATCTGGAAACGCTCGAGCCACCTCTTGGGCGTCGCCCCGGAGGAGATCGGGGATCACGGCATGCGGAAACGGATTGGCCACGCGGAAATTTGCCGCCAGCTCGATCCCCGCGTCTCCCTCCAACTTGGAGATGTCGATCCACCGCATCGGTCGACTATGGCATAGGACTCCTGAGATTCAGCCGGAATACGCCTGGATTTTTCCTGTGACTTACATGAATTACAGCTGGGAATCAACTGAGTCAGCCGCGGCTTCTATTCGTTCCGTGCTCCCTCTGTGGCCGTCACCAGGTCCGCGACGCTCCCCGATGGGACGGGCCTCCGGTGTCCCTCAGCCCAACCCCCGCACGATGGACACCATCTTCTCGCCGCACTCCGTCGGATTCTGGGCTACCTGCACGCCTGCAGCGGAGAGCGCGTCCATCTTGGCCTGGGCCGTGCCCGAAGAACCCGAGATGATGGCGCCGGCGTGACCCATCTTGCGACCGGGCGGGGCGGTGACGCCGGCGATGTAGGCGGCGACCGGCTTGGTCACGTTCCCTTCGATGAACTCGGCGGCGCGCTCCTCTTCGGAGCCGCCGATCTCGCCGATCATCATGATGGCCTTGGTATCGGGGTCCTCTTGGAAGGCGCGCAGGCAGTCGATGAAGTTCGTACCCGGGACTGGGTCGCCACCGATACCGACACACGTGGTCTGGCCGATGCCTTGTTGTGACAGCTCGTGGAGCGCCTGGTAGGTCAGCGTTCCCGAGCGCGACACAATGCCAACCGGGCCTCCAGGCATGGCGATGTCACCCGAGGTGATGCCGATGTTGCACTTGCCGGGGCTGATGATCCCAGGGCAATTCGGTCCGAGCAGCCGGGTGTTGGGGAACTCCTCGACCAGGCGGTTATAGGTCACTGCCTCGTCCTGGGCCGGGATGCCCTCGGTGATGCAGACGATGAAGGAGATCCCCGCCTCTGCCGCCTCCATGATGGCGTCGGCCGCGGCCCGGGGCGGCACGGAGATGAAGGACGCCGTGGCCCCCGTCTCCTTGACTGCTTCGGCCACCGAGCCGTACACGGGGATGCCCTCGATCGTCTCACCCCCGCGCTTGGGATTGGTGCCCCCAACGATCTGGGTGCCATACGCCTTGTTGCGCTTCCCGTGGTACAGGCCTTGGCTGGTCGGGCTGATCCCCTGGATCACGACCTTGGTCGTCTCGTCGACGAAGATGCTCACGTTCTCGGTCCTCTCGGGTGAATGGTCGGTCGGCTTAGGCCGTGGCCAGGGCAACGGCCCGGCGGGCGGCGTCGAGCATCGTGGGCTCGGCGATCAGCGTGTCCGACAGGTGGTCGGCTAGGAGAGCTCGGCCTTCTTCGGCGTTGGTGCCGTCGAGCCGCATCACCACGGGCGAGCTCAACTTGACCCGGCCCATGGCCTCGATGATGCCCTTGGCCACCTCGTCCACCCGGGTGATGCCTCCGAAGATGTTGACGAAGATCGCCTTGACGGCCGGGTCGGCGTTGATGACTTCGAGCGCCGCCGCCATCACGTCGGCGTTGGCCCCGCCTCCGATGTCGAGGAAGTTGGCCGCCGTGCCGCCCACCTGGGTCACGACGTCGAGCGTCGACATCGCCAAGCCGGCGCCATTGGCGATGATGCCCACGCTGCCCGAGAGCCCGATGTAGTTGAGGCCCTTCTCCTTGGCCATCTTCTCGCGTGGATCGATACCGGAGTCGTCCTCGTACTCCTCCCACTCCGGGTGGCGGAAGGTCGCGTTCTCGTCGAGCGTCACCTTGGCGTCGAGCGCGTGCACCTTGCCTTCGGGCGTCAGGATCAACGGGTTGATCTCGGCCAGGTCGCAGTCACCCTCGACGTAGCAGTGATAGAGCCGCACGAGAAGCGTCGCCGCCTGCTCGCGCGCCTCGGGGTCGAGCTCGGCCCGGTCCACCCACTCCCGTGCCGTCTCCTCGGTCAGACCGAGCACCGGGTCGACGTGGATGCGAGCGATGGCGTCAGGGTTGGTCTCTGCGACCTCCTCGATCTCCACGCCGCCCTCGGCGCTCAACATCCCGAGGTGCAGCTTGGCCGGACGGTCCAGCGTGAAGCTGGCGTAGTACTCCTTGGCGATGTCCGACGCGTGTTCGACCCAGAGACGCGTGACGATGTGGCCCTTGATGTCGAGGCCGAGGATGTTGCCGGCGTGCAGACGCACCTCGTCCGCGTCGGCGGCCAGCTTCACGCCGCCCGCCTTGCCGCGGCCGCCCACCTTCACCTGTGCTTTAACCACCACGGGGTAGCCGGCCGCCTCGGCCTGCTCCACTGCCTCGTCGACCGTGTCGGCGACGCCACCCGGGGAGACGGGAATGCCGAAGCGGGCGAAGTACTGCTTGCCCTGGTACTCGTAGAGATCCACTGTGGGTGCTGTCTCCTTCGTTGCGTTGGTGGTTCGGTGTCGCGATTGGGTCCACTGAATGCCGTGTTGTTGGGAAGTCCGGCGGGACCGCACGCCCCGCCGGTGGCTGGGGGTCAGGCCTGGAGGGCCTCCTCGCGCGCATCGAGCGCGTCGGCCAGCCACGAGCCGATGGAGTCCAGTGGGGCGCCGGGGGTGAAGACCGCAGCGACGCCCTCATCCTTGAGCGTCGGGATGTCACTCTCGGGGATGATGCCCCCCACAATCACCAGGACGTCACCGCGCCCGCTCTCGGCGAGCAGCTTCAACACCTTGGGCACAAGCGTGAGATGGGCGCCCGAGAGCAGTGAGAGCCCAACGGCGTCCGCATCCTCCTGGACGACCGCCTGGGCCACCTGCTCGGGGGTTTGATGCAAGCCGGTGTAGACGACCTCGAAACCGCTGTCGCGCAACGCGCGGGCGATGACCTTGGCCCCACGGTCGTGGCCATCAAGTCCGGGCTTGGCCACCACCACCCTGTAGGGACGTTTCATGACGACTCAAGAATACGGAGGGCCTGGTCCGGGCGCCAGACCGACCCAGGGACAGGTTCTCAATCGGGTTGCCTGAAAACCGGCCTGTCCGGGCCGGCCACGGCAATCCCGTCCAACAGGGTCTGGACCAGGCCCCTGACCTCCTCGCGTGCCACCACCGGGTCGTCGGCGTCGGCGACGTAGAAACACGCTTCAGTCAGGCCACCCATGATCATCAGGGCGAGTGGCCGCAGGGGAGCCGGTGCGATCATGCCGACTCGCAGGGCGCGCCGGAGGACGGCGCGGAGGGGGACGACACCGAACCGGTTCTCGATTTCGCGGACGGCCTGCCACCCGAGCACGGCTCGCGGCGTCGCGTAGGACGATGCGCTGTACGGCCGGGTCCACGTGGGCGTCGATCCAGAGATTGCAGCCCACGGCCAATGCCTGCCAGGGATCGGGCAGAAGGAACTCCTCGACGACTCGATCCGACACCTCGCGCTGGAGGAGTTCGTAGGCGGCCGCAAAAAGACCTTCCTTGCTGCCGAAGTGGTGGTACAGCGCCCCCTTGGTGACCTGAGCCCGGGCCACCACATCGTCGAGCGCGGTGTCTGCGAACCCTTCGGAGCCAAAGAGCTCGAGCGCTGCCTGCACCAACGAGGCCCTGGTAGCCGCCCCTTGCGCGGCCCGCCGTTCGAGCCCCGTGCCGGTCGGCTCGCTACCCCCCTTGACATCCGTACTCACAGTATGGATACTACCATACCAAGAGTACTGAATACTCAATACCCTGAGTATGGAATGGGAGCGGATGATGCCGAAGTACGTGATCGAGCGAGAGATCCCCGGCGCGGGCGACATGTCCGCCGAAGACCTGGCCGCGGCGAGCAGGAAGTCGAATCAGGTCCTGGCGGAGCTCGGACCCGAGATCAGCTGGCTGACTAGCTACGTGACGGACGACAAGCTGTACTGCGTCTACGTGGCGCCCGACAAAGACATCATCGAAGAGCACGCCCGCTGTGGCGGCTTTCCGGCGAACCGGATCAGCCAGGTGTCCGCGGTGATCGACCCGTCGACAGGCGACTAGCCCGCCACGGTCCGTCGCTGCCGTCAGAGGTGGGCTCAGGGCCGGCGCAACGGAGTAGCGGACAGCAGCAGGTTCTTCTTCCCCACCGTGTCGAAGTCGACCGTGGCTTGGGCCCGAGCTCCCTCTCCCTTGGTCGCCACGACGATCCCGCGGCCCCAGTGGTCGTGCACGACTTCGTCGCCCGGCGCCAGGGCCAGGTCCTCGGCACCGGTGCTGCCCCGGGGACCCGACCGGGGTGCGCCCGAGGGCCCACCCGTACTTGACGCCACCCGCTTGCGGTCGGCCAAAGGAATGGCCGGTGAGAAGGTGGCCCCCTCGAGGCGGTCGTCGTCGTAGCCGGTCCCCCGCCGGGGCGAGCCCAGTCCGACGTCGTTGACGAGGTGCGCGGGCACCTCGGTGACGAAGCGGCTCGGCATGGCCGGCTGGGTACGTCCCCAGGTGGTTCGCGACCAAGCGTGCGAAATCGCCAGATGCTGGCGGGCGCGGGTGATCCCCACATAGAACAGGCGTCGCTCCTCCTCGAGCTCACTCGGCTCCGACAGCGAGCGAAAGTGCGGGAAGATCCCCTCCTCCAGCCCCACCACGAACACGGCCGGGTATTCCAACCCCTTGGCCGTGTGCAGCGTCATGAGCGACACCCGGGTGCCGTCGGAGTCAATTTCGTCCGAGTCGGCCACTAGGGCGACCGTCTCGAGGAAGCCCAACACGTCGTCGAAGTCCCCAGCCTGCGTCGCCAGCTCCGCCAGGTTCTCTATCCGGCCGTCCGCCTCGTGCGTGTGCTCGGCCACCAGCTCGGCCAGGTAGCCGGTGCGGTCGGCCACCAGCTGGACGAAGTCGGCCGGGTTGACGGTCTGCACCAGCGGGCGCAGCTCGGCCAGCGTCTTGGCCAGGGACTCGGCCCCCTTGAGGGCCTTGCCGGTGAGCCCGGCCTCGTCGGCCCGGTCGATCGCCGCGCTGAACGTCAGCCCTTCGGTCTGGGCCCATGCCGCCATGCGGGCCACCGAGGTGTCACCGATGCCGCGCTTGGGCACGTTGACGACGCGCCGGGCAGACACTTCGTCGTCGGGGTTGGCCAGGACGCGCACGTAGGCCAGGATGTCCTTGATCTCCTTGCGGTCGTAGAACTTGGCGCCGCCCACCACCTTGTAGGGGATGCCACTGAACTTCATGGAGGTCTCGAGCGGGAGCGACTGCGCGTTGGTCCGGTAGAAGACGGCCATGTCGCCCCACGTCAGGTCTCCGGACGCGTGCAGCCGCAGGATCTCGCCGGACACCCACGAGGCCTCGTCACGCTCGTCCTCGGCCCGGTAGCGCTTGATCGGCTCGCCCGTGTCGCCCACGGTGAAGAGCTCCTTGGGTTGGCGGCCGATGTTGTTGGCGATCACCGAGTTCGCCGCGTCGAGGATCGTCTGGGTCGAGCGGAAGTTCTGCTCCAACAGAATCGTCGTCACGTTCGGGAAGGCCCGCTCGAACTCCAAGATGTTGCGGATGTCCGCTCCGCGCCAGCGGTAGACCGACTGGTCGGAGTCGCCCACCACGCACACGTTGCCGTGGGCCTCGCCCAGGAGCTTGACGATCTCGTTCTGGGCGTGGTTGGTGTCCTGGAACTCGTCCACCAGGACGTGGCGGAAGCGCTCCTGGTAGGAGGCCCGCACGTCGTCGAAGGCCTGGAGGAGATTGGCCGTCACCATCAGCAGGTCGTCGAAGTCGAGCGCGTTGGCCGCGTGCAGGCGGTGCTGGTACTGCGCGTAGATCTCGGCGATGCGTTTGCGGAACGGGTCGGGCCCGGCGAGCGCTTCTTCCCGGAAGGACTCGAAGTCGATCAGCTCCGACTTGGCCTGGCTGATGACACCTTGCACGGCGCGCGAGGGCAGCCGCTTCTGGTCGTAGCCGAGCTCGGCCGTGATCATCTCGACCAGCCGGCGCGAGTCGGTGTCGTCGTAGACGGTGAACGCGCTGCGGTACCCGAGACGATCGGCATTGGTGCGCAAAATTCGCAGGCAGGCCGAGTGGAAGGTCGAGACCCACATCTTGTCGGCCGCCGGGCCGACCAGCTCGGCCACCCGGCGCCGCATCTCGTCCGCCGCCTTGTTGGTGAAAGTGATGGCCAGGATGCCCCACGGCGGGGCGTCGCCCGTGGCCATCAGGTGGGCGATGCGCCGGGTCAACACCCGGGTCTTGCCCGAGCCGGCGCCGGCCACGATCAGCAGCGGCCCGCCCCGGTGCTCCACCGCGGCGCGCTGGGGCAGGGTCAGGTCGTCGACCAGGGCGGCCGGATTGCCGGCGAAGGCCCCCTGCTTGGTGGCAGAACGTCGGCGGCGCCGGCGGCCGTCGTCAGCCCCGTCGACGGTGTCCGCGTCGTCCCGATCAGCGACTGCGTCCGGGGAACTCGTGCCCTCTTCGGCGTCGGGCACATCGGTCGCAGCCGCCGCCGCGCCGATGCCCTCGTCCGAGGTGTCGAACAGCTGCTGGGTCCCACCCCCGCCCGAATTCGAGACCGACGCCGCGCTCACTCCCACTCAATGGTCCCGGGCGGCTTCGACGTGACGTCGAGAGCCACCCGGTTCACGCCTTCGACCTCGTTGATGACGCGCGAGGCGATGCGCTCGACCAGGTCGTAGGGCAGGCGGGCCCAGTCCGCCGTCATGGCGTCGTCGCTGGTGACGGCACGGATGACAATGGGGTAGGCGTACGTGCGCCCGTCGCCCATGACGCCGACCGTCCGTACGGCGGGCATGACGGCGAAGCTCTGCCACAGCTCGCGGTAGAGGCCGGCCCGCCGGATCTCCTCGACGACGACGGCGTCGGCGTTGCGCAGGATCTCGGCCCGCTCCGGCGTGACCTCGCCGATGATGCGCACGCCCAGACCGGGACCCGGGAACGGCTGGCGCCACACGATCTCGTGAGGCAGGCCGAGCTCCTCGCCGACGGCGCGCACCTCGTCTTTGAAGAGGAGGCGGAGAGGCTCGACCAGCTCAAAGGAGAGGTCCTCGGGCAACCCGCCCACGTTGTGGTGCGACTTGATGTTGGCCGCAGTGTCGCTGCCCGACTCAATGACGTCGGGGTAGAGCGTCCCCTGGACCAGAAAGCGCGGCCCATCGCCGTGTCCCGACGCACCGGCCACGACGCCGCCCTCGCCGGCGCCCAGGTCCCGGGCCACCTCCTCGAAGATGCGGATGAACAGTTCTCCGATGATCTTGCGCTTGCGCTCGGGGTCGGTCACCCCGGCCAGCGCGGTGAAGTAGCGGTCTGCCGCCTTCACGTGCACCAGGTCGACCTTGAACTGGCGCCGGAACGTGTCCTCCACCTGGTCCGCCTCGCCCGCCCGCATGAGCCCCGTGTCGACGAAGACACAGGTCAGCTGGTCGCCCACCGCCTTGTGCACCAGCGCCGCCGCCACCGCGGAGTCCACGCCCCCGCTCAGCGCGCACAGCACCCGGTCCGACCCCACCTGAGCCTGCACCGCCGCCACCTGCTGCTCGATGATCGACACGTGCGTCCACGCCGGCAAGCAGCCGCACACATCCATGAGGAAGTGGTCGAAGACCTCGCTGCCCCGGTCGGTGTGCACCACCTCGGGGTGGAACTGCAGGCCGAAGAGCCGGCGCTCGGAGTCGTGCATGGCGGCCACCGGCGCACCGGGCGTCGTCGCCGTGGCCACGAAGCCCTCGGGCACCACCGTGATGGCGTCGCCGTGGCTCATCCACACCGTCGAATGCGTCGGCCAGTCCGGGCACAGCGGCGACTTCTGCGCCTGGGTCAACTCCGTGCGCCCGTATTCACCCTGTCCGGTGCGCGAAACGGTGCCCCCGAGCTGGAGCGCCATGAGCTGGGCGCCGTAGCAGAGGCCGAGGATCGGGATGCCGAGCCCGTAGATGGCCGGATCGATCGAGGGCGCCGGCGTCTCATAGACAGACTTGGGTCCGCCACTCAGAATGATGCCCTTGGGTGCCCGGGCCCGGATCTCCTCGACCGAGATGCTGGCCGCGACGATCTCGGAGTAGACGTGCGCCTCGCGCACGCGCCGGGCGATCAAGCGGGCGTACTGGGCCCCGAAGTCGACAACGAGGACCGTGTCGGTGTCGGTGGTGCTCACCGCGTCGAGCCCATGGGGCTCAGTGGCCCATCCCCACGCCCTGCGAGCGCTGGAAGAACTTGCCCTCGGTCTGGAGCGATGGCGCCACCATGACCTCGGCCTTCTGGAACTCCTTTACCGTCTCGTAACCGCAAGTGGCCATCGCCGTGCGCAACGCACCGAACAGGTTCATGCGGCCGTCGTTCTCGTGGGCCGGGCCGAGCAGGATCTCGCGGAGGCTGCCCCGTACCGACGTGCGCACCCTGGCCCCACGGGGCAACGTCGGGTGGAATGTGGCCATACCCCAGTGGAAGCCCCGAGCGGGCGCCTCGAAGGCGGACGAGAGCGGCGAGCCCAGCATGACGGCGTCGGCGCCGCAGGCGATGGCCTTGGCGATGTCGCCGCCCTTGGACATGCCGCCGTCGGCGATGACGTGCACGTAGACGCCGGTCTCGTCGAGGTGGCGCATGCGGGCACCCGCCACGTCGGCGATGGCCGTGGCCTGAGGCACGCCCAGCCCGAGGACGCCCCGGGTGGTACAAGCATTGCCTGGACCTACGCCGACGAGCACTCCGACGGCTCCGGTGCGCATCAGGTGCAGTCCCGCCTGGTACGAGGCGCACCCGCCGACGATGACGGGAAGGTCGAACTCACGGATGAAGCGCTTGAGGTTCAGGGGCTCGGACGTCTTGGACACGTGCTCAGCGGACACCACCGTGCCCTGGATGACCAGGATGTCGAGCTCGGCGGCCAGGCAGGCTTGGGCGAGTGACTCCGTCCTTTGGGGGGTGACAGAGGCGGCCGTGGTGATCCCCGCCTCCTTCATCTGCTTGATCCGGGCCGTCACCAGCTCGGGGATGATCGGCTCCTGGTACATCTGTTGCATCCGGGCCGTGGCCTTCTCGTCGTCGAGCTCGCGGATCTCGTCGAAGAGCGCCGTCGGGTCCTCATAGCGGGTCCACAGGCCCTCGAGGTTGAGCACACCGAGGCCGCCCAGGCGCCCCAGCTCAATGGCCGTGGCCGGACTCATCACCCCGTCCATGGCGGCACCGAGCAGCGGCAGCTCGAATTTGTAGGCGTCGATCTCCCAGGAGACGTCGACGTCCTCGGGATCCCGGGTGCGCCGGCTGGGGACGATGGCGATGTCGTCCAAGCCGTAGGCCTGGCGACCCGACTTGAAGATCCCGATCTCGATGTCTGCCATGTGCGCCTCCGGCATTCGTGGGGCCGGTACGGCTCACCCACCACACCGGCACGTCTCAATGACTGATTGCGAACGCCGGGCCGACGCGCCGACGATCCTCCATCCTACTCTGGCCCGCGCGCCCCTCAGGCTCGTCCAGGCAGCCGAATTGGGCGAATCTCTGCACCGGCTCCCCGGTCGCCAGACGACCGTTCGCTGCACCCCCATTTGTCCGAGAAGCGCCGGCTGGTACCGCTGAGCGAGACTCGGTCCATGCCCGACACCCATTCGTCCGCCGCCGTCGCCCGCGGAATGAAAGCCCAGCTGGCCCGTCGCGACAGCGAGCTGGCCGAGGGGGCCCACCAGGTGGGGTGGAAGATCGGCTTCAACACGCCGGCCATCCAGCAGCACTTCGGCCTGGCCGATCCGGTCGTCGGCTATCTGCTCGACCAGGGCGTGCTTCCCGACGGCGCGACCGTCGAACTGGCCGGCTGGAGCAGCCCGGCCGTCGAGGTCGAGGTCGCGGTGCGGGTCGGCGAATCCTCCAGTGGCACGCCGACGGTGGCTGGGCTGGCACCGGCACTCGAGTTGGTCGACCTCGGCATCTCCTTCGACGACATCGAGCCCGTGCTCGCCGCCAACATCTGCCAGCGCGGGGTGGTCTTCGGGGAGGAAGTGCCCGTTGCCGACCCCTTCAGCATCACGGTCGTCGTGACGAAGAACGGTGAGCCGGCTGGCGGGGGGTCCCTCCTCGAGGACCCCGCCGTCACCACCGCCTTCGTCGACTCCTTCGTCACCGCGCACGGCGCCACCCTCGAGCCCGGGCAGCGCATCATCGCCGGCTCCCTCGCCGCGCCGGTCCCGGTCGCCCCTGGGGACGAGCTGACGGTGACTTTTGGGCCGCTCGGCACCCTTTCCGTGCGCTTCGCCTGACGCGGCGGGACAGCACGCCGTGCGCGGACGCTCAATCCGCCGGCGACCTCGATCCGCCCCGATCCGGCGCGACCAACACGACGCTGAGGAGCTCGTACAGCATGCGGGCGGTGGCGCCCCAGATCATCTCGCCGGAAACCTCGAAGAACCAGATTGGGAACGAGTTGTCGTCAGAGCCCGGGATATCGCGACCAGGGATGCTCCAGCGTTCCTCGTGAAAGATCTCCGGATCAGCCAGCTCGGTCAAGGACACGTCGAACACCCGCTCCACTTCGGCCGGGCTGGCCGTGAGGTCGGGCCGTCCCGCCACGGTGGCCAGCACCGGCTGAATCAGCGAGGCCGAGACCATGGTCATGACGGGATGGAGCCACCCGACGACGCTGACGGCCGAGGGGTCGAGATCCACCTCCTCGAAGGCCTCCCTCAGCGCACCGGCCACCGCGTCCTCACCTTGCTCGATCCGCCCCCCGGGAAAGCTGACTTCGCCACGGTGGGTCCGCAAGGCCGTCGAACGACGCGTGAACACCAGACGGGCATCCCCGCCCTCCTCGAAGCACACCGCCAGCACGGCCGAATTCGGCCTGCGCACGTCGAACGCGGCGGACTCATTGAGCATCACCGTCGCCCCGAAGATCCCATCCGGGCCGAGCTCTGACGGTACCGGCCCGATCTGGCCGGCGGCCTGAAGGGCCTGGACCATGCGCTCCACGCCGATGCCTTCACGCTGGGCTTTCGTGACGCCGCCCCAGGGGGCGGGGTGGCCCGGGCGCCACGATTCTGGGCGTGGGATCACTTGTGGTGGGACCGGCCGCGCCATCGTCTTCACGCTACTTGCGTGCAAGGAGCCGACGGCGGGAGACCACCCGAGACGCCCGGCGGCCCCCACTACGCTGTCCCGCCGTGACGACTCCCCAAGAGCTCCAAGCACAGGCCGACGCGTTCGGGTGGTACCACACCATCGACCTTGGCGACGGAGTCGTTACGAAGGGCATCAGCGTGCAGGAGACCTCCCCTGGGGTCATTCCCGACGTGACCGGTCGCAGCGTCCTCGACATCGGCGCCTGGGACGGGAAGTTCTCCTTCGCCGCCGAGAAGGCAGGTGCCTCGCGCGTCGTCGCCCTGGACCATTACGCGTGGGGCGTCGACTTCGTGGCCCGGGGCGCCTATTGGGAGGAGTGCATCCGCAACGGCACCCTGCCCGACCAGTCGCGCGACGAGACCGATTTCTGGCGACCCGATCTGCCCGGCCGCCGCGGCTTCGAGTTCGCCAAGTCGGCTCTCGACTCCAAGGTCGAGCCGGTGGTGGCCGATTTCCAGAAGGTCGACCTCGACGAGCTGGGCCAGTTCGATGTCGTGCTGTACCTCGGTGTGCTCTACCACATGAAGGAGCCGCTGACCTGCCTCGAGCGCCTGCGTGCGGTTACCAAGGATGTCGCGGTGATCGAGACAGAGGCGGTCCACCTCCAGCACCTCGATGACGAAGCGCTCCTCCAGTTCCACGCCGGGAGCTCGCTGCGCACTGACTTCGGCAACTGGTACGTACCAACGATCAATGCTCTCCACAACCTGTGCCGGGCCGCCGGCTTCGCCCGCATCGAGACGATCGTGGGTCCGCCCTCGTCGCCTCCCGCTGAGGGCCCGTCAACCATTCAGAAGGCAGTGCGCCGCGCCGCGGGCGCAGGAACGCCGAAGCCCTCTGCACCCAGCCAGAACTACCGTGCCGTCGTCCACGCTTTCGCGCGTTAACGCCCTGGGCACACTGCAATTCGAGCATCGACTGACTGGGACGCAACACGTGAGGCCAGGACTCGTGGAAGTTCGCAACGCGGAACCGCTCCACAATCTGCCGAGGCGATGCGGTCCATCCGGACCTGTCGACCGACAGCTCCTTCAGACAGTCTTTTCACCCGTCAGTCGACCCTTTGCCTTCCGAACGCCTGATGAAACTCGGTAGAGACGAGTTTTTCGAAGTGCACGCAATTCACGCCTCAGTTTCTCGGTACCGCGCTGCACCCGGATGACGTCATCGACCCAAAGAGGCGGCGGCGGAAGAGCGGTCGGAATCTGCCACGAATCGTGGAAACCGGTCATCGCAGAAAGCTGCTCGAAGACCTCGCGTTGGGTTCCGGCCATTTCGCCGTAGTCATCGACACGGTTCCTTTGATGGCGCAACGAAGAGTCCAGGAATTTTGAACCAGCTTCTTCAGCTTCTGGCTGTACGTTGACGCCAAGTTGGCGGAGGAACTTCACGATCTCCGCACTAGCCGGACCCGGGTTCGCCAACATGTTGTCGAACTCCACGACCAGGGTTGGCAATCCCTCGAGACCCGCCACGGCGGAGCGCTGGAACCGGTCCCAGATGGCTAAACCCAACGTCATTGGAACGCCGTCTCGGGCCTCCCGTGAACGAGCGTTCTGTATTGGGTCCCGGACGACGAGCAACGCTGCCATCGGTGCAGGCAACACTTCTCGCCAGAAAGCCAATGTCAGACACATCCGTGGGTCCTTCATGGCCACTGGATTGCCGGTAGAAGTTGACGAAAACCACTTCTCAGCGCGTGCCTTTACGTTCTCGTACCCGTTCACCTCTTTCCAACTCGCCATGGGCTCAGGCGGCGCCTCGGGACTACATCCGACGACACGGAGGAGACGGCTATTGCATCCGACGATGGTCTTGCTCTCCCAGTGACCCCGCTCGTTCGAGCTGTCCGCGCGGAACGAGATCGCTCGACCGTGGAGGAGTGAGTCCAAGTTTGACCAACAGGCCCGCGGCTGCGGACGTCCCACTCCGTCCCACTCCGATCACGGCGATACAAGTGGGAACGGGGGAGTCAGTCACAGCCGATCCCCGCGTTGTTGCTCACCTTCCGCTGCCACAGGATCGAGAAGCTGGTTCACCGACAACTCTCCCACTTCTTCGAAATCGAACCGCCCGGGCTTCCGAGGCCCCAGACCCTCATCCTATTGATTCTCCCTGAGGCACAGCGAAATGGCCCTTCTCGAAGGGCTCTTCAACCCAACAGCCGTAGAAGGGCAACGTTTGGCCTGGGATCATGTGATCCACCCCGGGTGTCATTCCGGATGCAACTGGTCGCAGCATCCCCGACATCGGCGCCGGCGGACGGCAGTTCTCCTGCGCGGACGAGAGGTCGCGCGGCCCTCGCCGCAATCGATCGCGACGCCTTGGACTTCGACTTCATCACCCCTCGGGCGCCTTCCGGCAGCACGGCATCCGCAACGGAATGGATTACTCGATAGAGGGGTCGCAAGGCAGCGGGACCGGGACGGGTCAGCTGCGCCGTCGTGGACATCGGCCAGATCATCTTCGAAGTCCCGCCGTTCGAGCATCTAGAAACTAGAAGATCTCACCCATTGCGCAACCTTCACCCGGGCCTCGCCCCTAGCGGTCGAGGGCTTTTGTCGTTACGCTCGAAAAGCGATCTTCGGTGTCGGTCTCAACAAAACAGGCACAACGACCTTCGGGGACGCTTGCCAGCTGCTGGGTATGTCGAGGCTGGATGGAATTCGACAGAGCGGTACAACGCCCACGAGCTGATGAAACTCTGGGACCGCGGCGACACAGACAAACTTGTCGCTGTCGCTCGCCACTTCGACGCAGCGGAAGATTTCCCCTGGGCTCTGATTTACCCGGAACTCTCTGCCGCGTTCCCCGACGCACAGTTCGTCCTGACACGAAGAATTACTCCGAAAAGTGGCTGGCCTCGGCAGTCAAGCAGTATGGGGGCACCCGTGGCTACGGAATGTACGCCAAGGTCTTCGGGTCTCCGTTGCCGAACGACGCCCCGGATCTGTGGCTGGCGGAGTACGAGCGCCACAACGAAGCGGTCCGCGAGTTCTTCGCGGGCACCGACCGTCTGCTCGAGGTCTGCTGGGAGGAAGGGGACGGGTGGCCGCAGCTGTGCGGCTTTCTTGGCGTGCCGGTGCCGGACGTACCGTTTCCACACTCGAACCCGGCCGGGACACACGCGCCGTCACCGCGGGCCCCTTGGGTCAAGCGCAAGGCGCGGAAGCTGCGGCGGCGCCTCAAGGTGAGGGCAGCGCGCTGGGGCGGTGATTTGGCTGGGGCCGGGGGGCCGAGGGGCGGGGCGCGATGCGGGGCTTAGAGGGAGCCGTGCGCGGAATCCCTAGTCAGGGTATGTGTGTGTTGGCACCTCTGGCCGGCGTAGGGCGTCTGCGAGCACTTCGGCGGCCGCATCACAGCATGCGGGCCGCCCGCGCTGTAGATCCGCAGGGTCGTAGCGGGCTCGGCGTCGCCAAGCTGTTCGGCCTCGGTCGCCGGGGCTGATGCCAGCGGCGATCATCTCCGTCCCCGCGACCCGCTCAGGTCGTGGAGCCGCTCCGCCGTGCCGACTTGCTTCTTGATACGGAGGAACGCCTCGGAGACGGTGTGTGGCGCATACGGCACCTGGCCGAGCTCGGCCCGTGACCATACGTACGCTTCGAACGGACACGATCGCTGAATTCTCGGTCAGTCGTTCTCCACCGTGTAGTCCCAGTAGGCGACGACGTGTTTGTGGTCAGGCGCCCACTGCATCATGCCCTCGCCCACCAGCTCGTAGGACCTGAGTTTGAAGGACAACGTCTGGCCCGGATGCAGGACGGACGGCGGCTCGTGCTCACCGGGAACAAGGCCCATGATGAACACTGATCCGAGATGGTCGACTGAATGGAAGTCCTTGATGGACACCGGCACGTCGGCGCTGGCGTTCTTCATCGTCACGGTCCAGGTACAGGTGGTGGCGTCGGGCTGCTCGGGCAGGCCTTCACCGGGCACGATGGGTCCGCTCACCGTGATGTCGACGTGGAAGGCCTTCGTTTTGGCTTCGACGGCTAGTCCCTCGACCTGGAGCGCCGGCTTGGCCTCGGTGCCCACCAGTGCCGCATCGACGGTGGGGTTGAGTGTGTTCTTCGGGAGGAAGCTGGGGTAACTCACGACGGTCTTCCCCGGCAGGGCAGAGGGGTACTGCGCGCCACTCTTCCCCCCACCGCCACATCCGGCCAGCACGAAGGCAGCGAGCAGCACGATCACCATGGAAACCAGGCTGGGGCCGGGCTTGAATGCCCGGCCCCAGCTGCGACTCTCCGTATGCACGGTGGAGTTCATCGCCTGTATCTGAACCCCTTAACCCTTCGTGCCCTTGGCGCCGTTTGTGCCGGGCACACCAGGAGAGCCATCTCCGCCGTTCCCGCCGTTGCCACCTGGAGTTGAGCCGACGCCGTTGCCGCCCTTGCCACCGATGCCTCCGTTGCCACCGGTGCCGTTGCACGGTGGCGTGTCAACCGGCGACGTCGGGGAACCCGAGGCGGTGAGCCAGGTGCCGTTCACCCATTCCTCGGGTTGGCAGGCGCCGTTGCCTCCGTTGCCCCCATTGCCGCCGTGACCGGCTGCCGTGGAGCCATTTCCGCCGTTACCGCCCTCGCCGGCATTCGACCCGCAGCCCGGCGCTCCCGCCGTGCCCGGGCTGCCGCCGAAGCCGCCGGTTCCCGGCTTGGCGTCGCGGGCCCCGAGGCCGAGGTTGACGTGGACGGGACAGTACTGGGCGCTGACACCCGTGCCACTGACCGACTGGAAGCCCTTCGGCGCACTCACCGGCGTGTAGTGCTGCGCAGTGAAGACGTCGGGTCCGAAAGCGGCCAGACCAGCCTGGGCCGCGTAGCCGATGTGACCCTGGCCGTCGAGGCCGCCGCAGACCGTGCCGGCGGGCAGCGGCGTGTCGGCGTTGCTGGGGTTGGTGCAGGACTGCCCGGTCAAGAGCAGATCCTCCAGGGTGCGCAGCATGCTGTAGTGGTTGTAGTACGTGCTCGACACGGTGCCCGGCTTGATCAGCGGGCTGATCAACACGGTCCCGGTGTCACCACCGCCCGGCGTGAAGTCGGTCGGGTCGAACAATGGGTCGGCCGTGACGCAGCCGCTCGTTGTCGCTGCCTCGCTGCCGCTGGGGCACGTGGCGCTTCCGACAGTCGACGTGCCGCCTTCGGCACTCAGCGTCACGTTGCCGTCGAAGCCGCCCGGCAGCGTGACCGGCTGCCCGCTGTCGTTGAGGAGCTGGAAGGTGCCGAGCCACGGCTTGGCATAGTTGTTCGACGCACCGGTGGTGCTGGCGTTGCCCGCCAGGGCGATCGGACCAGTGTCGCTGACTGCCCCGACGAACGTGTCCGGCGGGATCGTGTTGCCGTTGGCGTCCGTCCCGGAGACCAGACGACCGGTGTCCTGGGCGTTGATCTTGGAATCGGTGACCAAGCTCGAGTTCGCCGAGACCAGCGCCGGCTCGCTGGTCGAACCGGGGGACCCGCTCACGTTGGGGCTCTCGCCGGTCAGCCCGAGGGGCCGGTCGATGAACCCCGCGGCGCCCGGACCGGGCTGGAGCTGCTGACCCGAGCTGTTGGTCACCTCCGGGTCGTTCGGGCCGGTCGGCTCGGTCTTGATGTTCTGGCCGTTGATGTTCTCCCCGGCGGCGTCGGACGAAAGGCCGTAGGCGCCGTAGAGCGAGTCGGCACCAGGCGCCGTGCTCCCTGCTGTGCCGAAGGTGGGCTGGTCCGCCGGGGCCGGGAAGACGCTGCTGTCGCCGGGAGCGGGCACGTTGTTGAAGCTGTTGCCGGTGGTGAACGGCGGGTTGGCCTCGTCAAAGGTGACGTCGATCATCCCACCGTCGGCGAAGGCCGCCGACTGCTCAATCATCGGGATGTAGTAGCGCAGGAACAGGTCCGCCGCGTAGAGCCCGCCGGTGAAGTTCGTCGGCGTGGTCGCCTCAGGGTCATCGGCCGGCAGGCCGGCCGGGGTGTAGTTCGGCGTCCCGTTGGCGTTGAACGCACCGGAGAGGTTGTTCCCCTGGCAGGTGGCGTCGTGGGCGTCGCTGCAGTTGTTCGGCGTAATCCAGTTGAACGCCGGGACCTGGCTGGCCGGCAGCGTCAGGTCGTGGGCCAGGCCGTATGTGGGGTCGTCGAGGTTGGACACATGGTTGGCGTCGCAGTTGCTGTCGCTCGGTCCCATCGGTCGGGGCCCCGGGGCCGTCGTATTCCGGAGTGGTCGGCTGGTTGAGCGCCGACTGGGCCGGGTAGGTGACGCCGCTCTGAGCGCCGGCGGACTCACCGGTCAACGAGGTGAACCAGCCGGTCGGGAAGTGCTTGGCCACGAACTGGTCGGCCGGGTCGCCGTTGTTGTTGGCGTTCGCCGGCTGGGCGCCTGTGAAGCTCGTGACGTCGCCAGTGGGGGCCACCAGGTTCGTCGGGTTGGTCACCGGGTCGTTGCTCGATGTACCTGGGTAGCCGCACATGCCGTCGTCACGGCCGGGCACCGTGTCGCTGACCCCAGGAGTGGAGCCGGTCACATACGTCGTCGACCCGGTGGGCTGTGCCCCGCCCAGGTCCTGGGCGTAGGCCTTCCAGGAGACCCCGGCCGCGTTGTACTGGTTGAACAGCGTGTTGACGTCGGTCGGGTACACGCAGCCGTTGTTCGGCAGGCTGGCGTCGATGCCTCCGTGCGCCAGCAGCTGGCCGAAGTTGCCGTTGTTGGCGCCGGTAGCGTTCGGAGGGGCGGTGTTCGTCCCTGAACCATCGGTCGTGTGGTCGGTGTCAGTGCCCGTGCCGACGGTGCCCGTCGTGATGATCCCATTGTTGTTGTTCGTCATGTTGGCGGTGGTCGAGCAGTCGTCCTGCACGGCGTAGGACGGGGCCTGACCGGACACCAGCGAGATGTAGTTGTCCATGCTGAAGTGGCCGGTGCCGTAGTAGTTGGTCAACAGGGCTCCCTGCTGGGGCAGCGTCTGCCATAGGTAGCTGTTCTGATTGAGACCGGTGAAGGACTCGTCGTACGACTTGTTCTCGAGGATGATCAGCCACACGTGCTTGACGGCGCCGACGGGCGTACCCGTCGAGGTGATCACACACTGCGCCTGCTTGTTGGAGCCACCATTTGGCAGCTGCAGCGAAGCTCCGGCCGGGCACGTCGTCGAGCCGGCAGCGGCAACCGCCGACGGCGTACCAACGAACGTGGACGACACGCTGACAGCCGAGAGTGCCATTAGCCCAAGGGCACCGGAGAGCATTGCTCCAGTTCGTACGCGGTGTCGCCTGATCTTTTTCGAGATCCGCACCAATCCTCCTCAATAGACCTTGAGATCCGCACAAGGGTTGGCAGCAACCTACGGTCGGCGGGTTACCCCGTTGATGACGTTGCGCTACGAATGCCTTATTTCTCTGTGACCGAATCGCGAACCCACACCGGGGTTCAGTGGTCAACGTTTGCGTCAGACCATTCAGTAGAAACTGGACCGTTTGTCAGACAGCAGTGCCGAATCCAAGACTCGCGCTGCGCAATGCCGATTCAGCCTGGCCGCTTCGCCAAAGCCTTCCCGAGCGTCACTGATCTTCGACCGCACCGACCTCGGCACCAGCTTTTGTTCGGACGGGCACAATGTCAGGAGCGCGACCGACTCGATGGTGTTGAACGTCGTCACCGACAGCGGAAGGTGCGTCTGCGACTCCGTGCTTCGCACTCCGCTGGCCTCGGCGACGAGGGCTTCGTCGATCCCTCCCCCGCGCTTGAGCAGTGCGCAAAAGGCAGAACCGTCGGTCAACAGGGCACGGAGAGCGACGTTGCCTTGCTTCTGCTCGTACTTCGTCAAGCCGGGATCGGCCATGGTGATGTTGGTCAGGTACTTGGTGTCCTGCGCAAAGGAGGTCTTCGGCGCCGACAATGGAGCTGAACGTTTCGGCGCCGCGGATGTCGAAGGCACAGACGACGTTGTCGTCGCGGCGGCCAAAACCGTGGGACCAATGCAACCAACCAGGCTGGCGACGACCGCCGCGAGCAGGAACCCCAGGGAAGAGGCGTTCCAGAGGGAACTCCGTTTCACTGCCGCCACGTCGCCAGTGTGACACAGCCCTTCGTGGTCACTCCTTGGCACGGGTCCGATCGTGAACGGAGATCGAACTCGGTCACATAGTCGACACCTGAGCTCGTGACCGGGCGCCGTCGTGCACTCTGACCCGCGCGGCAGGCGGGACCGGGTTGTCCAAGATCAGGTGCCGAATGCGTAGCCGTGCCGAGCGATGATCAGCGCGTCCCGCTCGCCCACGAGCTCGACCGAAGCGTCGTCGTAGTACGCGGTATAGGGCAGGTGGTCGGAACTGTTCACGGGTTTGGCTGTCCGCTCCCGAATTTCCGCCTCCAAGACGTCGTCGACGTCGTAGCCGGCCTTGCGCACCGCGGCGAGAAGATCGTCTCCCACGTGCTCCGTCCGGATCATGGCGTCGGGCAGGAAGCTTGCCTCCAGAATCCGCCCGACCTGGGCCGAGGTGGGGGCCGCCATGATGTCGTCGAAATCGTCGGCGTAGAGGCGGCAATAGCGGTAGGTGGCGAAGCCGGCGATGTGCCGGAACCGGCTCGCCGCGTAGGGAGGCTCGAACTCCGAGATGCGATCGGGGTTGTGCACCAGGTCCAGCCACTGGCGGAACTGCTCAGGCGAGTGAGGGTCGGAATAGACCGCCCGCCACACGGGCGCGGGCTTGGTCAGCTCGTGGAGGAGCGGCCCAACGGAAGGCAGGCGGCGGGCGGCGGACCGCAACTCGCGCTCGGTCGAACGCCGGCGCAGGCCCCCGTTGCCCTGACAACCGAAGGACCAGAGCGAGACGTAGTAGTCCCATGGGTTGCGGACCGAGCCGACCACGAAGCGGGATCGGCAATCCGGGGGCAGGAGCCCGTGCGTGGGATCCCGCTTCTTCGCCCCAAAGAGCTGCATGAGGATGGAGCCAATAAGCGTAGAAGCCGACTTCTGAAGCTCCAAATAGACGAGCTTCTCCGACACCACCGGCACGCTCGTAGTACAGCACAGGGAACTGCGTTTTATCCCAGGCCGCTTGCATCCGTTTTGCCAGGTCAATTCGCTGCAAGGCGCAGTTACTCAGTTTATATTCAGCTTAAATCAAGCTCTTACTCATGCTGCTCTCATGGCTGTTTATGAATTTGACCAAATTCAGCCTGCTAATTGGTTATATTCATCTAAAACACAGGTTATATTCAGCTTCTACTCAAGGTACTTCTCTCCCTCGGCCACCGGGTCGGAGGCTTTCGCTAGTGTCGGGAGCCTCCCTGGAGGCGTCTCATGCACGTGGCGTCTTTCGAGAAGATCCGGGCCTTCTGCAACACCTACGTGAAAACGCACGGACCGACCGCTGCGGGTGCTCGACGTCGGGGCCGGCGCCAACCCCAAGAAACTCAGCTACCGCCAGCTCTTCCAGGCGCCCGACTTCGACTACGTGGGGATGGACATCGCGGCTGGGCCGAACGTGGACCTGATCCTGGCCGAGATCTTCTCGTGGCCCGAGATCGAGACGGTCGAGCTTCGACATCGTCGTATCCGGCGAGGCGTTCGAGCACAACCCCTACTTCTGGATCACCGCCGCAGAGATTGCGCAGGTGCTGGTGCCCGCAGTCTGACCGCGGTTATCGCTCCCTCCGCTGGCAAGGTGACCGCTTCCCTTACGACTGCTGGCGGTTCTACCCCGATTCGTGGCCGGCCATCTGCGCGTACGTGGGGCTGGACCTGGTCGAATCGAGTCGCGAGACGGTGTGGTGGCGCAAGACCATTCTGGGCACCTACTGGCGTGACGCCATGATGGGCACCTTGCGCGCGTCATAGACGGCGATCCCGGTTTGCGCGATATGGACGAGAGACAGCCCGTAGTGCTCAGCAGCCGCATCAACCGGCCCGATCACGCTGGGTCGGTTGTAGTCGTCCCAGACGACGGCCCCCTGTGGGGCAAGCATCTTCAGCGCCTTCTCAGTGTCGGCTCTGACGTCATCAGCCTGGTGGCTCCCGTCCACGACGACCAGGTCCATCTGTCCGTAGTACTGCCCGAAGTCGAACTCCCGACTGTCACCATAGAGCTGGTCGATCCGGTCAGCTTCTGGTGTGCCTTGGAATCGCGATCCCACGCCACCAGCATTTCCATGCGCCACCTGGAGATGCGTTTCGGCGACCCTGTCGGGCGGCAGATCGAGGGTGTACACCTGCGCGTCTGGGACCATCCGTGCGATCAATCCAGTCGTGGCTCCGTCATACGTGCCGATCTCAAAGACCTTCTTTGTGTTTCGAACGGCGGCAATAACCGCTATGGCGTAGAGCTCGAGCGGGTCCATGTTGTACCGGCGGTATCGCACGACCCCCATGGGCACGTACTGGTCCCGCGCCTCTGGATATGCATCGAAGAGGCTCATGTTCACGGCTCTTTGGCTTCGGGTCAGCTGCTCGTTTCGCGTCTGCCCTCAGACCTGCCGTGGCGACTTCGATTACGAAATCTCTCTCTCGCAGGTTATGGACGAACGAACGCAGAGCCCGTCGCCAGAAGCGGGTGTCCACCTGGTGGACGGTAACGGGCGGAATTGAAGGACGCAACAAACGACAGCGGCGGTAGGAGCCGGGGAACCGATGTGCCTGGATCCCGCGGGTCCGGGCAGATGAGCGAGGCGGGGCGCGGCACGCAGCATCACCGAGGATCCCGCCCTCGCCCACATCGCTGCCCGTACCGCGCAGCAGCCGGGTCCGAAGACCCGGCTGCAGCACCCGACACGATCCGTTTCCCGGTTGTATCCCCAGGTCACGCAATCGTAAACCTCGCTCGTAGCGAGGAGTTACATCATCCCGCCCATGCCACCCATCCCGCCCATGCCACCCATGGCGGCGGCTGCGGCGGCAGCGTCGACCTTCTCGGGCTTGTCGGCGACCAGCGCCTCGGTGGTCAGCAGGAGCGCCGCGATGGACGCCGCGTTCTGCAGGGCCGAGCGGGTGACCTTGGCCGGGTCGATGATGCCGGCCTTGACCAGGTCCTCCATTTCGCCGGTGGCGGCGTTGAGGCCGTTGTTGCCCTTGGCCGCCTCGACCTGGGACACCAGCACCGCACCCTCGAGGCCGGCGTTGAAGGCGATCCAGCGCAGCGGCTCCTCGAGCGAGCGAGCGACGATGCGCGCCCCGGTGGCCTCGTCGCCCTCGAGCGTCTCGGCCAGCTCGTTGACCGACTTGCGGGCCCGGATCAGTGCCGTCCCGCCACCGGCCACGATGCCCTCTTCGACCGCGGCACGAGTTGCGCTCAGCGCGTCCTCAATGCGGTGCTTCTTCTCCTTGAGCTCCACCTCGGTGGCGGCCCCGACCTTGACCACGGCCACACCGCCGGCCAGCTTGGCCAGGCGCTCCTGCAGCTTCTCGCGGTCCCAGTCCGAGTCGGTGTCGTCGATGGCCCGCTTGATCTGCGCCACCCGGCCCTTGACGTCCTCGGACGAGCCGGCACCCTCGACGATCGTGGTGTCGTCCTTGGTCACGATGACCCGGCGGGCGCTGCCCAGGAGGTCGATCGTGGCGCTCTCGAGCTTGAGGCCGATCTCTTCCGAGATGACCTGGGCGCCCGTGAGGACGGCCATGTCCTGGAGCATCTCCTTGCGGCGCTCGCCGAAGCCCGGAGCCTTGACGGCGACGGAGGTGAACGTGCCGCGGATCTTGTTGACGACCAGCGTGGCCAGGGCCTCGCCCTCGACGTCCTCGGCGATGATCAGCAGCGGCTTGCCGGTCTGCATGACCTTCTCGAGCACGGGCACGAGGTCGTGCACGGCCGAGATCTTCGAGTTGTAGAAGAGGATGATGGGCTCGTCGAGCACCGCTTCCTGGCGCTCGGCGTCGGTCACGAAGTACGGCGACAAGAATCCCTTGTCGAACTGCATGCCCTCGGTGAGCTCGAGCTCGATGCCGAAGGTGTTCGACTCCTCGACCGTGACCGTGCCGTCCTTGCCCACCTTGTCGATGGCCTCGGCCAGCACGTCGCCGATGGCGTTGTCGGCGGCCGAGATGGAGGCGACCTGCGCGATCTCCGTCTTGCCCCCGACCTCCTTTGATTGCTTCTTGATGTTCTCGACCGCGGCGGCGACACCCTTCTCAATACCCTTCTTCAGCCCGGTCGGGCTGGCGCCCGCGGCCACGTTGCGCAGACCCTCGGTGATGAGCGCCTGGGCCAGCACGGTGGCCGTGGTCGTGCCGTCACCGGCCACGTCGTTGGTCTTGGTGGCCACTTCCTTCACCAGCTGGGCGCCCATGTTCTCGAACGGGTCGTCCAGCTCGACCTCACGGGCGATGGAGACGCCGTCGTTGGTGATGGTCGGCGCACCGAACTTCTTCTCGATCACGACATTGCGGCCTTTCGGGCCGAGCGTGACCTTCACAGTGTCGGCCAGCTTGTTCACGCCGGCCTCGAGCCCGCGCCGAGCGGCCTCGTCGAACTTCAGGATCTTGGGCATAGGGAAACGAAACTCCTCTCGAGCTCTCGGACAGTTCTCGAGCTCTGGTCAGGGAAATGTGGTGGAGGCCGCCGCGCCGATCCGGAGAGATCCGGGACGGCGGGCTGACCTCAACGCGGCCAGGCCGACAGGCGCCGACTGACCGCGGTCGACTCGACTCAGGCCAGCTTGGCCAGGATGTCGCGGCTCGAAAGGATGAGGACATCCTCACCCTCGAGGATGTACTCGGTGCCGCCGTACTTGGAGTAGACGACGGTGTCGCCCACCTTGACGTCCATGGGGATGAGTTCGCCCGTGTCCTCGGAGCGACGGCCCGGGCCCACGGCGATCACCTCGCCTGACTGGGGCTTCTCCTTGGCCGTGTCGGGGATGACCAGGCCAGAGGCGGTGGTCTCCTCGGACTCGCCGGGACGGACGACGATCCGGTCATCGAGCGGCTGCAGCTTCGACATCGTGAAAGGGCCTCCTTGGCACATTCTTTTAGCACTCTCGGGTTGTGAGTGCCAGAGTAGCGGGACTGGACCGGGTTGGCAACCGGGACCCTCGAGTGCTGAACGGGAGGCCGGGGTCGGGGGCCGATACGGTCTCCGCGGTGCGGCGGCATGAAGACCACTCCGTGGGCTCTCTACAGGCTGCGCGCCGGGGCTGGGCCACCCTCCTCTCGGTGCCGCTGGTCTTGGCTGAGCCTGGCCGGCCTTGCGGGTTTCGTTGGCCTGGTGGGCCTGATGGGCGTGGCGGGTTCGGTGGCTTCGCCCGCCAACGCGCAGACGACCGGGCACGACTCGAAGCCGCTGACGCCCCTGGAGCAGGCCAAAGCCGTGCTGCTGACCCAGGCCGACATGCCGGTCGGCTGGACGGCCACCGCGACTGGCAGCAAGGCGACGCACGCCTCGCCCCTCACCGCGCCCATCGCCAAGTGCATCGGCGTGAGTTCCTCGGTGGCCAAGGTGAAGCCGCTGAAGGTGAGCAGCCCCGACTTCACGGCGCCGGACCGCTCGTCGGCGGTGGGAGACAGCGCCTCGGTCTACGCCACCACGGCCCAGGCCGCGGCCGCCTACAAGGCCTTGGCCAATCGGCGGACGCCCTCGTGCATGGGAATGCTCGGCGCCGCACCTCTCCAGACCAGCGTGCAGGCCGAGGCCGGCCCCGGCGCCACCGTCGATTCCATCAGCATCAGCCCGCTGCCGGCCGGGGCGGCGGAGCGGTACCAGACCGGCTTCATGGTGAAGATCCCGCTGACGCTGCACGGCAAGAGCCTGACGATCACCAGCATGCAGATCGACTACCAGAAGGGCAGGCTGCTCCAGCAGCTGACCTTCAACGGCAATGGGGCGCCCTTCACGCCGCTCGAGCAGGTGCACCTGCTGCAGATCACCACCGGACACCCCTGACGTCCCTCCGGCGAGCGGCGTCCCTCAGCTGCCGCCCTCGCGAACCCAGGCCTGGGCCCCCGCCTGGATGGCGTCCCAGGGGCTCCCAAGCGGCGGGGTGTAGGAGAGGTCGAGGTCACTCATGGCATCGACTCTCATCTCGTTGAAGATGGCGGTCGCCGCGATGTCGATCCGCTTCGCTACCTCTGCGTGCACGTGGCCGAACAGCTGCACACCGAGCAACCGACCGGTGGCACGGTCTCCCGTATAGCGCATCCGGATCCGGTTGCTGCCCGGGTAATACGCCTTGTGGTCATCGGCCTCGAACTCGACGGTCACCGGGTCGAAGCCGACCGCCCGCGCCTCGTCGTCGCGCACCCCGGTGCGCGAAGCCACCATGTCGAAAATCTTCACGACCTGGGTGCCCAGGCTGCCCGCGAACTCCCGGGTGCCTCCGACGGCGTTCTCCCCGGCAACTCGGCCCTGCTTGTGGGCCGTGGTGCCGAGGGGCAGATAGGTCAGACCCATCAGCCGATGGTGGGTCACGACGCAGTCCCCGGCGGCGAAGACATCCTCGAGGTTCGTGTGCATCTCCCGGTCCACGCTGATGGCGCCACGGAACCCGGTCTCGGCGCCGGCTGAGACGGCCAGCTCGGTGTCCGGGCGTACTCCGACGACGACCAGAACGAGGTCGGCGAAGGCGGTCAGCGGCGCGCCGCCGTCCACGAGCGCATCCACCTGGAGCCGCCCGGGCGACCCCGCCGGAGCCTTGGCGATGCGTTGCACCGTGGTCGAGGTATGCACATCGATGCCGTTGGCGGCCAACGTCGCGTTGACCAGAGCGCCGAGGCTGGGGTCCACGGTCGGGAGAACTTCGGGGAGCTGCTCGAACTGGGTGACGCCCAAGCCCCGGGCCCGTAGGCCCTCGGCCATCTCCAAGCCGATATAGCCGGCGCCCACGATCACCGCTGTCGCCGGACTCGTGTCCTCGAGGGTTCGCATCAGGGCGAAGGTGTCTCCCATCGAATGCAGCAGGTGCACGCCGTTACCGACTCCCAAGGCGCCGTCTCCGGCCAGGCCCTCGATGGGCGGACGAACCGAGACCGCACCGGTGCCCACCACGAGCTGGTCGTAGGCGATGAGGTTCTCGGCGCCGGATTCGTCGACCACGGTGAGCTTGTGGCCACCCACGTCGATGGCCGTGGCCCGGGTGTTGAGCCGGACCTGCATGCCGGTGGCCGCGAGGTCGTCCAGGGTCCGGTGGGCAAGGTTGCGCCAATGGGTCACCTCGCCCGACACGTAATAGGGAATGCCGCAGATGGAGAAATTCGGGTAGGCGTCGGCCACCACGACGGTGACGTCGCTTGCGGGATCGAGCTCACGGGCTCGCAGGGCGGCGCTGATGCCGGCATCGCTGCCACCGATGGCTACGAGGTGCATGGGGAAGCCTTTCGAGGTGAGGTCCTGAGATGGGGGTCATCGGGTTTCGAGGTCGGTCTCCGCCCGCAGGTGGGGCTCGATGATGTCCGCCGCTTCAGCCTTGGTGATGCCCGGGTAGAGGCCGCGCACCAGAGTGAAGGCCAACACGCCGCCCACCACCTGGGCCGAGATGAAGCTCGGGACCGAGGACGGGGCAATACCGGCGAAGGTGTTGGAGAACATGCGGCCGACAGTGATGGCCGGGTTGGCGAAACTGGTGGAACTGGTGAAGAAGTAGGCCGCACCGATGTAGGCCCCGACGGCGGCGGGTGCGAGGTGGGAGCGGCCAGATGCGGGCCAGCGCGAAGATCACCAGGATGAGCCCGGCGGTGGCCACCAACTCGGACACCCAGTGCGGGCCCGTGGCCCGGTGTTTGGTGGAGATGGAAATCGCGGCCTTGGAGAACATCACGTTGGCCAAGATGGCGCCCCCGACGCATCCCAGCGTCTGAAAGGGGAGGTACGCGCCGGCGTCGCGCCAGGAGAGGCCGCCGAAGGCGGCGTCGACGAAGGAGACCACGGGGTTGAAGTGAGCGCCCGAGATCGGCCCGAACATCAGGATGATGGCGAACAGGCCCGCCGCGGTTGCTGCCGCGTTCTCGAACAGCTGAAGCCCCACATTTCCCGGAGACAGGGTCTGGGCGGCGATTCCCGAACCGATGACGATCGCAGCCAGCAGGGCGCTGCCCAAGAACTCGGCCAGGAGTCGTCTCCACAGCACGGTGTCGCGCACGACGGTCCCGAATTCGATCTGTCGTCAGCAGCAGGACGAGGATTCGGGCTGGCCGCCACCCACTGTCACGGTCACGTCTACGGAGGCACCCTGGATCGCCGCGGGGATGCAACACGAACCGTCCCCCTTGAGGACGCTCTCGGCTGGTGCATCGGCGAGCACCGTATAGATCTCCCACGGCGCACCGTCGGGATCGTTCACCCAGACCTTGTCCTGGACGGCGAAGCAGCACGTCGTCTGCTCTTCGACCTCGGTCTCCATACCCACCTCATTGAGGCGCCCCGTGGCGGCTGCCACCTCGTCGGTGGTCTCGACCTCGACGCCCAGGTGGTTGAGAGCACCTCCCACGCCGTGGCCACGGGCCGCGGCGTCCTCCATCAAGACGAGCTTGAGCGGTGGGTCGTCGACGGCGAAGTTGGCGTAGCCGGGGCGACGCTTGGCCGGCCCTGTGCCCAGGAGCTTCGAATAGAAGTCGATGGCCTCGTCCAGGTCGGACACGTTGAGAGCGAGCTGCACGCGGGACATTTTGAACCTCCTGTGGCATTTACTACTGTCGATTGATCGATTATCATAGATGCATTCACTCTCGTCAATAGGAGGATCGATCATGACGCGGCAGACCTCCACCATCGAGCCGGCGGTCGCCGACCAGTGCTGCGCATCGGTGCTCGCCGCGCCGCTCGGAAGTGAGGACGCAGGTGAACTGGCGGAGGGGTTCCACGCGCTGGCCGATCCGGTGCGACTCAGGATCCTGAGCATCCTGGCTTCGTCCCCCGACGGTGAGGTGTGTGTCTGCGACTTCGTGGTGCCGGTGGGCAAGAGCCAACCCACCGTCTCCCACCACCTCAAGATCTTGAGCGAGGCCGGCCTCGTGCGCGGCGATCGCCGGAGCAAGTGGGTCTGGTACTCGCTGAACCGAGAGCGCCTGTCTGCGCTCCGCGCCGCCATCGATTCGTGAGCGACCTGACCGCACCTCAACCGATGATGGGGTGCGGTGTCGATCGGCCGCCCATGAGTACCTCTCCGGTCACGGTTCGGATCAGGACGGCACTGCTCGAAGCGGAGCCCAGCTCTCCAGACCACTCAGATCCGGAGCGATCTCGAGTGCGCTCACGAGGTCGATGACTCGCAGACCGATCTGGTCACGGATTGCCCGCACCGCCTCCAGCGTTTGGCCCTGCGGGTCCTGGACGTCCCAGTCCTCGTACTTCTTCCCCGGGTAGAGCGGGCACGCGTCTCCACATCCCATCGTGATGACCACGTCCGCGGCATCGAGCACTTCGTCGGTCCACGGCTTGGAGTAGCCCGATGAGATGTCGATACCGACCTCAGCCATCGCCTCGACCGCAGTCCCATTCAGGGAGTCGGTCGGCTCCGAGCCACCGGACCAGGCGAACGCACGAGAACCAGCGAGCTTGGTGAACCAGCCCAACGCCATCTGGGAGCGTCCCGCGTTGTGGACACAGAGGAACAGCACACCGGGCAGGCCCTGGCCGGTAAGGCCTTCGGATTTCGCGAGCGCCTGCAATCGCTCTCCGGCCAACCGGGTGAACAGCACCACGCGGTACTGGTTGTAGACGGTGCATCGCTTTGCCATTTCCTCGGCAGTCGACATCAGCAGCCGCTCGATCGTTTCGAGGCCGAAAATGCCCTCGTACTCGTCATGGAGTTCCACTGCGGCGTGACGCAATGCGACACGTTCCGACTCGCTCACCACTGTTGGATCTGGCATCACTGCCTCCTCCCCGGTTCTTCTCACACTATGACTCAAGTATTATTGAGTCAATGTATTTTGACCTAGAAGCGAGAGCCCGCCTCCATGCCGCCCTGGGCGATCCGCACCGCCTGGCCGTCGTCGATGACCTCCACTTCTCAGATCGGTCGCCCTCGGAGCTGGCGGAGGCGTTGGGCGTGGGGAGCAACCTCATGGCCCATCACCTGGGAGTCTTGGAGGACCTCGGTGTCATCGTGCGGGTGGCCTCGGAGGGCGACCGCCGGAAGCGCTACGTCCAGCTCGTGCCTTCTGCCCTTTCCGGGCTGCGAATTGGCACTGTCCTCCGGGCGGAGAGGATCGTCTTTGTCTGCACAGAGAACTCAGCACGTTCCCAACTGGCCGAGTCCATCTGGAACCAACGTCACTCCGTGCCGGCGACCAGCGCCGGAATCACCCCCGCGACCGAACTCCAAGCCGGCGCGATGGAGGTGGCCGCTCGAAGAGGCATCGATCTGACCGGCGCCCACCCGAAGCCGCTGCCCGATCTCGCTCAGGCTGACCTGGTCATCAGTGTTTGCGATCGGGCCCACGATGTCCTCGCAGAGCG
This sequence comes from uncultured Acidimicrobiaceae bacterium, assembly GCA_963726855.1. GTDB lineage: Bacteria > Actinomycetota > Acidimicrobiia > Acidimicrobiales > RAAP-2 > Bog-473. The sequence continues at coordinate 41,211 of CAVSEB010000018.1, read as the reverse complement.
AGAAGGCATGCGGGAGCTGCACTGGTCCGTTCCCGATCCGGCGGGGAGGGGGGCGCCTACGACCTTCGACGAGGCGGCGGATGTACTCACGGCTCGTATCGCCTCGGTGGCGCCCAACATCGTCGGGGTTTGACCAGGCCGCCGGTCGTCACCGGCTGGGGTCATCGCCCGACCGAATTATCCAAACTCCAGTGGAGCCCGACTTTGCTCAGCCCCAACGACATCACCGAAGCAGCCGCTTCGGTTTGCCCTGCCGATGAGCCTGCCGGCTGATGGTGCGGGGATACCACTGATCCCGAGTTCCGTCCGGTTCTCGCGGTGTGTACCTGGAATGGGGAACCCGCCCGGCATTCGGCAAACTCACAAGACGGGGCAGAGAGGTCTCGAGCACACTCCCGTGCCCCGCTGGGATGAAGGCTGCACCGCTTCGTCGGCCGTCGAACCGGCTGAGTCGGATCAGTGGTCCGGCGGGATGGCGGCAGGGTCGGTACGCTCCCCGGACGACGGCACGACACCTGTGACGACCACTCAGCGCGGCTCCGGGCCGTGACCCGCACCAGCACACGAAGGAGAGGCCGCCGATGGCGCCTGCAAGTCCGAAGAGCCCGGCGTCGCCGGGCACCACGCGGCGGCCGCGTACCTCGCCCCGTTCGCGGACGAGCTCGGCCAGGCCACTCGGCGCCGGAACCGGCGCGTCGCGGCGAGCACCGCGCCCGGTACGCCGGCGTACGCACGCCGGCGGCGCGGCCTCCCCCGGCTCTGGTGTGGTGGTGACCGGGGGCGGCTCGGGCATCGGTGAGGCGACGGCGTTCGCTCTGGCCGAGGCCGGGCGCGGCGTGGCGGTGTGGGACCGCGACGGTGCGGCGGCCCGCCGGGTGGCGCGGCGCTGCGCCGACGAGCACGGGGTGCGCTGTATCGGTATGAAGGTGGACGTGACCAAGACCTCCTCCCTCCGTTCGGCGGTGAAACGGTCACGCACCGAGGTCGGGCCGCTGGGCGGGTTGGTCCACTCGGCCGGCATCGGCGGTCCGGCGCCCGTCACCATGATCGATGACGACAACTGGGACGAGGTGCTCGACGTCAACCTCCGGGCGGCGGCGACGCTCGTGCGGGCCGTGCACGACTGTTTGCTCGAGGCCAATCCCGGCTCGGCGGTCGTCTACATCTCCTCCATCGAGGCCATGGTGGGCAGCCCGTTCCTCCCGGCCTACTGTGCGTCGAAGGCCGGACTGCTCGGCCTCACCCGGTCGGCCTGCGCCCAGCTCGGCGCCGAGGGCATCCGGATCAACGCGGTGTGCCCGGGCGCGGTCGACACCCCGCTCCTGGCCCCTCTCCTGGAAATGCCGGGCGCCCAGGAGCGCCTGGAGTCCAAGACTCCGCTGGGCCGCTTGGCCCGGCCCGAGGACGTGGCGGCCGTCGTGCGCTTCTTGCTCTCCGACGAGGCCGCCTACGTGACAGGCACCAGCGTCGTCGTCGATGGCGGCATGACCGCGGTGGGGGCAGTCTGATGGCTATGGAAACCACTGATCCGGAGCGCTGGTGGCACGGCGGCGTCTTCTACCAGATCTACCCCCGCTCCTACGCCGACTCGAACGGCGACGGCATCGGGGACCTGCCGGGCATCATCTCGAAACTTGACCACCTCGAGCGGCTGGGCATCACCGGCGTCTGGCTCTCGCCGGTCACCTGCTCCCCCAACCGCGACTGGGGCTACGACGTCTCGAACTACCGCGACATCGACCCCTCCTACGGCACGCTCGACGACCTCGACGTGCTGGTGCGCGAGGGGGCGGCCCGGGGCATCCGCATCCTCATGGACCTGGTGCCCAACCACACCAGCAACCAGCACGCCTGGTTCGTCGACGCGCAGAGCGGGCGCGATTCGGCCCACCGCGACTACTACGTCTGGGCCGACCCCAAGCCCGACCGGAGCCCGCCTAACAACTGGGTCAGCATCTTCGGCGGTCCGGCCTGGGAGTTCGACGAGGCCAGCGGCCAGTACTACCTGCACAACTTCGAGGCGCAGCAGCCGGACCTCAACTGGTGGAGCGATGACGTGCGCCGCGAGTTCGACGACATCGTGCGCTTCTGGTGGGACCGCGGCGTGGCCGGGTTCCGCATCGACGTCTGCAACATGATGATCAAGGACAAGGAGCTGCGCGACAACCCGCCGGCCACCGAGGACGATCCCATCGAGCAGCAGTTCATGGGCGTGCGCTACGTCTACAACTCCGACCGTCCCGAGGCGCACGACATCCTGCGCCATTGGCGCACCATCGCCGACACCTACGAGCCGGAGCGGCTCCTCATCGGCGAGACGAACGTGGAGACGCTCGAACGGCTGTCATCGTTCTACGGCGGCGGGCACGACGAGCTGCACGGCGGCTTCAACTTCCAGTTCATGCACGCGCCATTCGAGGCGGCCAAGATGCGCGAGGTAGTCGAGGGCACCGAGGCGTTGCTCCCGGACGGCGCCTGGCCCACCTGGCACGGGTCGAACCACGACTTCTCGCGCCTGACCACCCGCTGGGCCGGGGGCGACCCGGCCAGGGTCAAGGTGGCGCTGCTCATGCTCCTCACCCTTCGGGGGACGCCGTTCCTCTACGCCGGCGACGAGATCGGACTGCCCGACGCCGACGTGCCCAGGGATCAGATGCTCGACCCGGTAGGGATCCGCTTCTATCCCTACGCGGGGCGCGACGGCGAGCGCACTCCCATGGTGTGGAACGGCGGCCCCAACGGCGGCTTCAGCGAGCCCGGGGTGCACACGTGGCTGCCCATGACCGACCCGGCCGCCTGCAACGTGGCCGACCAGGAGGGCGACCCGACGTCGGTGCTCGAGTGCTGCCGGCGCTTCATTGCGGCGCGGGCGGCCTCGGACGACCTGGCCGTCGGGTCGTACGTCTCGCTGCCCTCGCCCGAGGACACGTGGGTCTACCGGCGCGGCGGCGCCACGACGGTGCTGCTCAACATGTCCGACGGCCCCGCCTCGTTCTCGGGGGTGCACGGCTCGGTCCGCGTCGCCACCGACCACGACCTCGAGGGTCGGCAGGTCGACGACGGGCTGGAGCTTCCGGCCTGGAGCGGCGCGGTCGTGGCGGGCTGACCGTGACGCAGACGGCAGGGGCCTCGGGACACCGGCGCTACCTGTTCTGCGCCACCCCGGCCCTGGGGCACACGGTGCCGTTGCTGGCCGTGTCCCGCCGGCTTGTCGAACAAGGTGACGAGGTCGCCTTCTACACGACGCCGCACTACGAGGAGCGGGTGGAGGCGACGGGAGCCGAGTTCCTCCCCTTTGAGCAAGCCTTCGACGCCCACGACCTCATGGTGGTCAACCCGGAGCGCGAGGCGTCGTCCAAACGGGGCGTGGGTGGGGTCAAGGACGACCTGCGCCGCATCTTCGTCGGCCCGCTGCCCGGTCAGGCGCGTGACATCGGGACGATCCTCGAGGCGTACGACGCCGACTGCATCGTGGTCGACAGCATGTTCCTCGGTGCGCTGCCCCTGGGGCTCAAACCCCGAGCGGAGCGCCCGGCCTTGGCCTGCGTCGGGGTGATGCCCTACAGCCAGCCCAGCCGGGACACGGCGCCCTTCGGCATCGGGATGCAACCGGGTCGGGGGATGCTGACGCGGTTGCGCAACCGTTTCATGAACTGGGTGACGGTGCACGGGGCGCTAGCCGACATCCAGCGGTTCACCCGGGCCCGGTTGGCCGAGGCCGGCGCGCCGGGCGTCAAGACCCCCTTGCTGGACCTCCAGCCCTCACTGGTCGACGCCTACTTCCAGGCCACGGTGGCCGGGTTCGAGTACCCGCGGTCGGACCAGGCGCCGACGGTGCGCTTCGTGGGTCCGATCCTGGCGCCGTCTCCTTCGTCCTCGGCGTCCTCAGCGTCGGAGCTTCCTCCGTGGTGGCCCGACCTCTCCGAGGGTCGCCCGGTGGTGCACGTGACCCAGGGCACGCTCGACAACGCCGACCTGGGGCGGCTGTTGCTGCTGACGATCGACGCGTTGGCCGATGAGGACGTGCTGGTCGTGGCCACGACGGGTGGCCCGGACCCCGATCCGCTCCGGGCCGGGCTGCCGAAGAATGCACGCCTCGAGCGCTTCATCCCCCACGACGTCCTCTTGCCGCGTGTCGACGTCATGGTGACCAACGGTGGCTACGGCGGGGTGCAGCAGGCGTTGGCCCATGGTGTTCCCCTGGTCGTGGCGGGGGACAGCGAGGACAAACCCGAGGTCGCGGCCCGGGTCCAGTGGTCCGGCGTCGGGATCAACCTGCACACCGGCCGACCGTCAAAGGCCATGGTGGCCGGGGCCGTGCGACGCGTGCTGACCCGGCGCTCCTACCGCACCCGGGCGAAAGCGCTGCAAGAGGAGATCGCGGCGAGTGACCCGCTCCGCGACATCACGGCGCGGCTCGGCGAACTGTGCGCAGCAGAGGTGTCGGCGTCGCCGTGACCAGCGCGCCGATGCCACGGGCCGAAGGCCGAGGGCATCCCGCGTCATGTGAAGTACGGCTGAAGTTACCCCGCGCTGGCCTCATCGTCGACGACGTTGGCCGTGGCGGATACCTTCGCGATGCCGGTGGCGATGATGGCGGGCTGGGAGACCGCTCCTCCGCGCCCGTGGCCGAGTTGGGCCAGCGTGTCGTCCCCCCAGCCGTACAGGTTGCCGCTGGCGTCCAGGCCGAAGCTGGTCGAGCCGGCGGCCTCGACGAGGACGTAGGGCACCGGCGTGGTTACCTTCTCAGGTGACGTGACGCTGAATGACGTGGCGCCGTCACCGAGCTGAGAGTGAAGGTCGCTCCCCCAGGCGTACATGGTGCCGCCGGCGAGCGCGAGCACGTGGCCATCGCGCCTGAGGCCGCCACCCCATGCCGCCGACGTGACCGGCGCGGGAAGGCTGATGGCCACCGGTCTGTCAGCGTCATTTGTGCTGCCGTTGCCGACCTCGCCGAGTGCGTTGTAGCCCCACGAATACAGCGTGCCGTCGATCAGCGCTCCGGAGTTGCGCCAGCTGGCGTAGAGGTGCGACGGCACGCCCGGCAGGGAGATGACGACGGGCTTCGTGCTCGGCGTGGTGTTTCCGATGCCGAGGTCGCCGTAAGCGTTGCCACCGCAGCCGTAGAGCGTGCCGCCGTCTTCGATGAGGATGTGGTCGCCGGCTCCGGCGATAGCCGTGACCGAAGCAGGGACGGGAATGACGAACGGCACCAGTTGCTTCGAGGTATTGCCCGTGCAGAGTTCGCCGTGCTTGTCGTATCCCCAGCCCCAGGCGTGGCCGGTGGTGTCGACCGCCAGCATGCTGCTCTGCGGACCGGTGTTGGCCAGGAACGCAATCTTGACGTGGCGAGGGAAGCGGACGTTCACCGGAGTCAACGTCGATTTCGTCGACCCGTTTCCGAGTTCGCCGTATTCGTTGTTGCCCCATGCCTCGACGCCACCGTTGCTTTTGAGCACGTACCAGGCGCTGTTGGCTGTCGCCACTTGGATGATGTCGCCTCCGGCTTCGTACTTGGCCATTTTGGGCACTGAGAACGAACCCGTGGAATGTCCCCAATAGTGCACGACCGGCAGCTGCGCTGCCCCGGCGCCTTGAGGGATTGCCAGCACCAGGAGCGCCGCCGACAGCGCGAGCCCCAGTGATCCGATGAGCCGCCGTACGGAGACACCACAATTGGCACGACGAGGTCCCATCGCAGGACTGCCGCGGAGGTGATGGCTCCTGAGGTTTCGCCGCTGCTCAGGAACAGTCTCGGCTGCGCCTCCGGCTCGGCGCTGTCCATGCCACGGCGGCTGTTCATCCTCGGTGCGCGTCATCTCAGCTCAGAGCCGCCTCTCTTGGGAATCACCTGGATTTGTCCTTGGTGGAGGCTGTGAGACTAGTTCAACTTCTCTTTCGCTGAGATTTCACTGTGGGTGCATTTGGTGCCGTGACAGAGACCGTTTCAGCTGAGAAATGGGAGTTGCCACAATGTGGCTCCGCTGCCTTCACAGCCGGCATGACAACGCTTCGGATATCTGGTTCAGCGGTTGACCGGCGACATGTCGGCGTAGCGGTCGCCCTGCGCTGGCGCCACCGCGTCGAGGACGGCCCGGTCCTCTTGGCTGAGCTCGACGTCGAGCGCGGCCACGTTCTCCTCGAGGTAGCGACGGTGCTTCGTCCCAGGGATCGGTGCGACGTCGCGGCCGGCGGCCTGCACGAAGGCCAGGGCGATCTGACCCGGTGTGCAGCCCTTGGCGGTCGCCAGCTTGTCGATCGCTTCCACGATGGCGATGTTGTCGGCGAGGTTGTCGCCCTGGAACCGGGGCTGGTAGCGGCGGAAGTCGGACTCGTCGAGGTCGTCGAGCGAGCGCACGGTGCCGGTGAGGAAGCCCCGCCCGAGCGGGCTGTAGGGCACGAAGCCGATTCCCAACTCGCGCAGCGTGGGCAGGATCTCTGCCTCGGGGTCACGCGACCAGATGGAGTACTCGGTCTGCAGCGCCGAGATCGGGTGCACGGCGTGGGCCCGCCGAATGGTGGCCGGCGCCGCTTCGGACAGACCGAGGTAGCGCACCTTGCCTTGTTCGACCAGCTCGGCCATAGCGCCGACCGTCTCCTCGATCGGCGTGTTCGGATCGACCCGGTGCTGGTAGTACAGATCGATGTGGTCGACCCCGAGCCGGGAGAGCGACCCCTCGCAGGCCTGGCGTACGTATTCGGGCCGGCCGTTGATGCTGCGCCTCGTGGGGTCGTCCACGTCGCGCACGAAGCCGAACTTTGTGGCGATCGCCGCTTCGTCGCGCCGTCCTCGCAGCGCCGTGCCCACGAGCACCTCGTTGGTGTGCGGGCCGTACATGTCGGACGTGTCGAACAACGTCACGCCGAGATCGAGCGCCCGGTGGATGGTGGCGATCGACTCGGCGTCGTCGCCCGGTCCGTAGAACTCGGACATGCCCATGCAGCCGAGCCCTTGGCGCGACACAGTGAGTCCCTGGCTACCGAGTTCGGTCATTTCCATGTCGTGCGCTCCCTTTCACTCGTGTGGTTCATTGCTCCGCCCACCACGCAAGGGGGGGCGGCGGCCATCGTCACCCTACGGGTCGGCCCTGCCGCCGAACGCGTCTCTGCGTCGGCGCGTCAGCGCATCGGGTTGGTCGTGATCTTGGCCGAGCCGACGAAGACTGCGCAGCGGCGCTCCTCCGCCATGATCCGGTCGAACTCGTCCCAGTCGGCGTGGGTACCGCCGGCCGCCCGGAAGACCGACCGAATGACCGCGGGCACGTCGAGTCCGAAGTCCGTTCCGTCATCGGGTCCGATGAGCCGCACCGGACCGGCCAGCGCAACCCACTCGAAACCGCTCTTGAAGACCACGCTGGCCGTGCCGGACTGCCGGAGCAGATTCAGTTTGCGGCTGGCCCCGTAGACCACCGCGCCGACGCCTGGGTGCCCGTCGATCGGATCCTCGATGAGGCCCGCGTTCACGACCGAGGCGTGCACCGTCCCGTCGAGCCTTGCCGTCGTGAACACGGCCAGATGGTGATCTGCGCCGGCCAGACGGTTGACGAGCTCCAGGTCTGCCACAAGGGTTCCCTCCCAAAAGTTGACGAAATTGTTCTACCCGTAGCTGGCCACTCCAGACGCGGGAATCAACCCACACGCCGATTGATCAACCTCGGTTCCGGTTCGACCCTAGGCCGAGTTGTTCGTGGTGTCGGTCCGATTTTCCGGCGCCAGCTCGTCGAGCCGCCGGGCGTACTCCTCGGTGTCGATGTCGTAGGCCCACATGACCAGGGCGTCCTGTCCGGTGATCGGGTAGTAGTTCTTGCGGACGCCGACCGGGGCGAACCCGAACCGGCGGTAGAGCGTCTGCGCAGCTTCGTTGTTGGCCGCCACTTCGAGCGAGAGGTGCTTGACGCCTTGAGTCAGCAGCGTGCGGACGCAGTCGATGATGAGCGTGCGGGCCACGCCGGACCGCTGGTAGGAGGGCGCAGTCGCGATGGTGGTCATGTGGGCCTCGTCGTCGACGATCATGAAACCGATGTAGCCGGCCATGACCTGACCGTCCCAGGCGGCCCTGTACAGCCGGCCCTTTCGAAGGGCCAACTCGGAGTTGAAGACCTCCACCGACCAGGGCTCGGGAAAGACCCTGGCCTCGATGGCAAGGATGGAGCGCAGGTCGCGACGCCGCAGCTTCTCAATGCGCAACGACGAGGCCGGCATCTCAGGACCGATCCGCGCGTGCATAGTTGACCTTTGCGTCCGCCTCACGCATATAGAGGGGAACGATGCACCCGGGGTCGACTGGCGGTCGTGCTCCGTCCGTTTGCTCGAGGGCCAGGGCGAGGAGCGTGGCCGGCGGGGGAAACGACAACCCGGGCGCTCCCACGTCGACGCCGTCGACGTCTGCCAACACCTCGGCGTAGCGCAGCGCCCCGTCCCCGACGGCGTGGACCGGCCGTCCTTCCAGTGTTCCGAGAACCTCGGCCAGGCGAGGCGGGGTGAACAGCCCGGCCGCCACGAGTTCCGCCGTCACCGCGCCCGAGGCGTCCAACTCGCTGGCCGACGCAAACACCTCGCCGCGGCGGGCGTCGACACAGGAGAGCACGACTCCACGCAAGCCCGCTCGACCGGCTGCGGTAGCCAGGATCTCCAGGCTGCTCCTCCCGATCACGCCCAGGCCGAGGGACTGGGCCAGACCCTTGGCCGCGGCGACGCCGACGCGCAGGCCGGTGAAGAGCCCGGGACCGAGGTCGACGGCGACGACATCGATGTGGCGCGCCGCGAGGCCGACCTGCGCGAGCAGGTGCTCGAGTGCCGGCGTCAGCGTCTCGACGTGCCGGCGACGGCCGGTGAGCGTGAAGTCCGCCTCGACACCGGCTGCCGTTCGGACGGCCACCCCGACCGTCTCGGTGGCCGTCTCAATGGCCACGATGTTCTTCTGTACCGGGGCGCTCATGGCCCCTCGCGATCGGGCACGCGCTCGAGGGCAGAGCTGACCTCGTCGGCCCGAGCCATCCAGGCGCCGCGACCGATGATCTCGACCTCGCGGGCGGTCGGGGCGCCCACGGGATCTGGCGTCACGAGGGTGATCACCACCGCGCTCTCGTCGAAGGCGAGCGCGGCGCGGTCACCCCATTCGACCAGAGCGACGGCGTCCTCCTCCACCAGTTCGGCCAGGGCCAGGTCGGCCACCTCGGCCAGCGACTCGGTGCGGTAGACGTCCGCGTGGATCAACGTGCGCACCGGGCTGCCGTCGGCGCAGTGGTAGTGCCGGACCAGGGCGAAGGTCGGGCTGGTCACCGGACCCTCCACCCCGAGTGCAGCCGCGAAGCCTTGGGCGAAGGCCGTCTTTCCCGCGCCGAGGTCACCGACCAACAGCACCACGTCGCCCGGTCGACTCAGGGCGGCCAGTTTTCCGGCCAGGGCACGGGTGTCGTCGACCGAGCGCGACGTCAGGCGCAGCGGCCAGCTCACGCCGGTGCCGCCATCAGGCGCTTGGCCCGCACCAGATCGGCCCGCATCTCTGCCATGGCCTCTCCCCCGGCGCGCAACACGTAGGCGGGGTGGTACGTCGGCACGACCCGGGCCCGGCCGCGCTCGAAGGCCTGACCGCGCAGGGCTCGGATGCCTTGCGTGGTCTCGAGGAGCAGCTTGGTCGAGAAATTGCCGAGGGTGACGATGACCGAGGGATCGATCAGGTCGATTTGCTCGTCGAGATACGGACGGCAGGCAGCGATCTCCTGCGGCGCCGGGTCCCGGTTGTTGGGCGGTCGGCACTTCACCACGTTGGCGATGTAGCACTCGGCCCGGGTCAGTCCGATCTCCTCTGCCATGAGGCGGTCCAACAGCTTGCCCGAGCGGCCGACGAAGGGCTCGCCCGCCAGGTCCTCCTCGCGTCCGGGACCTTCACCAATGAACAGCAGTTCGGCCTGTGCGCTGCCGACGCCGAAGACGACCTGCGTGCGGCCCTCGGCCAAGGGGCACTTGGTGCATGTCGACGCGGTGACCCGCAGCCGCTCGAGCGCGACAACGTCAGTCACGAGGTGGGTCAGGGCGGTTGACCAGTTTGCGCGGCATCCGCGGCCCGACGCCGCAGACCACCTCGTAACTGATCGTGCCCAGCAGTACCGCCCAGTCGTCCGCCGTAATCGTCTCGTCTCCCTGCCGACCCATTAGGACGACTTCGTCACCGGGTTGGACAGAGTTGTCGGCCCCGCAGTCGACGACGATCTGGTCCATGGTGATCATCCCGGCGAGCGGCCGGCGCACTCCTCCGATCAGGACCTCATAGCCAGCGCCGAAGAGTGCCCGGGGCACACCGTCGGCGTAGCCGATGGGCACAGTGGCCACCACGGCGCGCTCGGGCAACGGACGCAGCCGGCCGTAGGAGGGGCGCTCGCCCGCAGCGAGCGTGCGGACCGCGACCACCTGGGCCTTCAGCGCCATGGCGGGGACCAGCCTTTCGCCGCTCGCTTGCTCCGCGAAGGCGGACTGCACCGACGACCCGGGCAGGTAGCCGTAGAGGCCCAGGCCACAACGGACCATGCCCAATCGGGCGTCGGGGAAGGCGATGGTCCCGGCCGTGTTGGCGGCGTGGAGCAGCGGCACGGTCACGCCCTGCGCCTCGAGGCCGGCAACGAGCCGCTCGAAGACACCGAGCTGAGCCGACGTGAACTCGCGATCGACCGGGTCCTCACCGTCGGCCACGGGCAGGTGCGTCCAGACGCCTTCGAGCTCGAGCATCGGCTCATCGACCACCGCGGCCACCACGTCGCCCAGCTTCTCGGGCGCCACCCCGACCCGGTGCATGCCCGTGTCGACCTTGACGTGCACGGGCAGTCGCTGCCCGGCCGCCCGTGCCGCCGACGCAAAGGCCGCGATGGACTCCAGCGAGTACACCGTCGGCGTGAGGCTGTAGGCGATCGTCATCTCGACGGCATCAAGACCGCACTCACTGAGCAGCAGGACCGGTGCGGTGACTCCCTGCTGACGGAGCTCCACGCCCTCGTCGACCAACGCCACGGCCAGGCGGGTCGCGCCTCCGGCCAGCGCGGCCCGGGCCACGGCCGGTCCACCATGCCCGTACCCGTGCGCCTTGACCACCGCGCACAGCTCGGCTGGCGCAGCCAAGCGAGCCAGCACCCCCGCGTTGTGGGTCACTGCGGCCAGGTCGATCTCGGCCCAGGCCGGTCGAGACCGACCCTGGGCCATGGTGACCTCGTCGTCGTCGTCGGGTATCACGAGTCGCACCGGGGCCCCGTCAGTCATCGGCCGGAGTGCCGGCCGCCGTCTCGGCCTTGGAGAGTTCGTCGGCCACGAGCGCCGGAAGGTCGCCGGCGACCAGTCCCTCGGGCCGTCCCCGGGCCGCGGCCCGTCCATGAACGTGTGCGCCCAGCGCCGCCGCCCGGTGCGCCGGAACGCCTCGGGCGCAGAACGCAGCGATGATGCCCGACAGCACGTCGCCGCTGCCCGCCGTCGCCAGGGCGGGGACGCCGGCCGCCGAGAGCAGGACGTCGGGCGGCCCACCCTCCGGCGTGGCCACCGCGGTCAGGGCTCCCTTCAGCAACACAATGGCTCCCGTCGCCCTGGCCAGGGTCCTGGCCGCGGCGAGACGATCCTCCCCCGGTGCCCTTCCGGCGATCCGGGCGTACTCCCCGTCGTGGGGGGTGAGGATGCTCGGGGCACTTCGCTTCTGCAGCAGAGCACGGGCGTCGTCGATCTGACCGAGCGCGGTCAGTCCGTCGGCATCGATCACCAACGGAACGGGGACGGCGGCGATCACCGCCCGGATCTCCTCGGCTGCGCCCATCGATGTGCCGAGACCGGGTCCGATCACCACGGCCTTGCATTTGGCCGTCGCGTCGAGGAAGGCACCCGACCAGCCCTCGGCCGGCAGGTGCATGCGGACAGCTTCGGTGGGCCAAGCCGCCGAGGGGTCGCCGGGGGAACCGAGGCGGATCATGCCGGCGCCCGCCGCCATCGCACCCCGGCTACAGAGCACGGCGGCGCCTTCCATGCCGGGCGAACCGGCCGCCACCCCGACCGCGTGGACCCACTTGTTCCCGTCGCGGGCCCGCCGGGGCAGGAGCGCTGCGATGTCGGCGTCTTCCATGACCATGGCCGCCGGCGTCGGGAATCCGATACCGATGTCCGCCACCTCGACGTGACCGCACAGCGTCGGACCGCCGCCCTGGAGCAATCCGGCTTTGAGGGCGGCGAAGGTCACGGTCTGGTCGGCCCGGACCGCACCCTGCCCGGCCTCGCCGCTGTCGGCGTCGACGCCCGAGGGGATGTCGATGGCCAGGACGGCGGCACCGCCCGGCACCTCCGGCGCCTCGTACGAACCACGGAATCCCGTGCCGTAGGCGCCGTCGATCACCAGGTCACAACTCGGGAGGGCCGGCGGTCGTCCGGCCGCCTCGACCACGACCACCCGTGCTCCCCGCCGGGCCAGCGCGTCCGCCGCCACCCGGCCGTCAGCGCCGTTGGAGCCCTTGCCGGCGACCACGACGACGCGGCGCCCGTAGGCACCACCGAGCATGAGCAGGGCGCGCTGCGCCACGGCCGTCCCCGCCCGACGCACCAGCGCCTCGTGCGACACGCCGACCAGGGCTGCCGCATCGGCCGCCCGCATCTCCTCGCGGGTCAAGACGGCGCGCACGAGGAGTGCTGCTCGGCGACGACGAACGCGATGGCGACGCCGTCCGTGTGAGTGAGTGAGAGGTGGAGGTTGGCCGCCCCGCGGCTGCCGGCCAGCGCAGAGGCGGCTCCGTGAAGCACCACATAGGGCGCGTTGCGTGAGGCACCGGTGCCCGTCGTGCGCCTCACCTCGACGTCGGTCCAGGCGAACGCACCAAGACCACTGCCGAGCGCTTTCATGACCGCTTCTTTGGCGGCAAAGCGGGCGGCCAGGCTCTGCGCCGCGTCGGCTGACCCCGAGGCGTCGGACTGCTCGGCCGCGGTGAAGCAGCGGGAAGCGAGGCTGGGACGGCGGTCGAGCACACGCCGGAACCGTGCCACGTCGACCGCATCGACGCCGACGCCGACGACCGGGCTCACTCGACGGTGACCGTCTTGGCCAGGTTGCGCGGACGGTCGGGATCGTGGCCGTGCAAGCGGGCCAGGCGGTAGGCGAGGAGCTGCAGGGGGACCACGCCCACGACTGGCGAGAGGAGCGGGTTGGTGGGCGGCACCCAGAGCACGTGGTCGGCTACCTTCTCGGATTCCTCGTCGCCGTCGTCCGCCACCAGGACCACTGTCGCACCTCGGCTGCGCACCTCGGCGATGTTGGAGAGCATCTTCTCCCAGAGCGGGTTGCGCGTGGCGATGCCGACGACCACTGTTCCCGGCTCGATCAGCGCGATGGGTCCGTGCTTGAGCTCGCCGGCCGGATATCCCTCGGCCCGCAGGTAGGCGATCTCCTTCAGCTTGAGCGCGCCCTCCATGGCCACCGGGTGCCCGACGTGGCGGCCCAGGTAGAAGAAGTCGCGGGCGTCGGTCAACTTCTCCGCCACCTCGTCGATGTCGCTGGCCCGTTCCAGCGCGTTGTCGACCAACCCGGGCAGGTCTTCCATGGCGTTGAGGATCTCGTTGATCTCGGCCTGGGGTTTCGTGCCCATGATCTGGGCCAGGTAGAGCCCCAGCACCTCGAGGGCGACGATTTGGGCCAGGTGGCACTTGGTCGAGGCCACGCCGATCTCGGGACCGGCCCGCGTGTAGAGGACCCCGTCGGCCGCCCGGGCCATCGACGAGTCGACCACGTTGGAGACGACCAGGACCTTGGCACCGAGGCGGGAGGCCTCCCGCATGGCCTCGTAGGTGTCGAGGGTCTCGCCGGATTGGGACACCCCGACGCAGAGGGTGCGCTCGTTGAGGACGGGGTCGCGGTAGCGGAACTCGCTGGCGATGTCGACCTCGGTCGGCAACTTCACCCAGTGCTCAATGGCGTACTTGGCCACCAGGGCGGCGTGGTAGCTCGAGCCGCACGCCACGATGAACACCTTGTCGACCTGGCGCAGGTCGTCGGCGCTCAGGCGCATTTCGTCGAGGATGAGCTCGCCGCCCGGGCCGCGCCGGTCGAGCAGCGTGTCGGCCACCGCCTGCGGCTGCTCGTGGATCTCTTTCGACATGAAGTCCTCGTAGCCGCCCTTCTGCGCCGCCTCGAGGTCCCAGGTGATGGGGATCTCGTCGGGCATGACCGGCGTGCCGTCGAGCGAGGTGACCTCGATCGCGCCCGGAGTCAAGACGGCCAGCTCGTCGTCGGAGAGCGCGAAGACCTTGCGGGTGTGGCCGATGAGGGCCGGGATGTCCGACGCCAGGAGGGCCATGCCGTCGTGCAGCCCGAGGATCAAGGGCGTCAGCCGCTTCGCGGCGACGATGGTGTCGGGATCGTCCGCCGAGATGACGGCGATGGAGAAGGCGCCACGCACCTCGTGCAGCATGGAGCGGGTGGCCTGGACGAGTGAGGCGCCGCCCGCCATGTGATGCTCAATGAGGTGGGCCATCACCTCGGTGTCGGTCTCCGACGCGAAGACGTGCCCGTCGGCCACCAGGCGGGCGGAGAGCTGGGCGTGGTTCTCGATGATCCCGTTGTGGATGATGGCGATGCGCCCCGTGCAATCGACGTGAGGGTGCGAGTTCTCCGCCGTCGGGCGGCCGTGCGTGGCCCAGCGGGTATGGCCGATGGCCGCACCGTGACTGTGGGGTGCCGACTCAGTCAGCTCGGCGAGCGCAGCCACCGACTTGGTGCCGCTGGCGGCACGGGCCCGCCACAGCTCACCGTCGGCGACCATCGCCATGCCGGCGGAGTCATAGCCGCGGTATTCGAGCTGGTGCAGGGCACCCACGATGATGGAGACGGCATCGGCCTCTCCGGTGACGCCGATGATGCCGCACATGACCCCCCAGGCTACCTGGGGGCCTCGGGGGTGCTGAGCGGATCTACCTGGCCCAATACCGTCTCGACCACTCCGGCCAGTTGCGCGGCGATGGCATCGGCCTGGGCTTCCTGGCGCGCCTCGACCATGACCCGGACGATGGGCTCCGTCCCGCTGGCCCGCAGGAGGACCCGGCCCTCGTGCTTGAGCTCCTCTTCCGCTTTGACGACGGCGGCCCACACCTCGGTGGCGCCCGAGAGTCGCTCGGGTTGGGCGATGCGCACGTTGACCAAACGTTGGGGCACCCGCTCGACCAGGCCGGCCGAGAGGTCGGCCAGGGAACGGCCCGAGCGCAACAGCAGGTCGGCCAGCGCGATCCCGGTCAGCACGCCGTCCCCCGTCGTCGAGAGGGCACGGAAGATGATGTGTCCCGACTGTTCGCCCCCGAGGCTGAGGCCACCGGCGTCGAGTGCGGCCAGGACATGGCGGTCACCGACGTCTGTTTCGCGCACCTCGATCCCGTGGGCCTCCATGGCCAGGCGGAAGCCGAGGTTCGTCATGACGGTGACGACAACCGTGTTGGCTGCCAGCCGGCCCCGCTCGGCCAAGTCGAGCGCGAAGAGGGCCAGGAGAACGTCGCCGTCGACGATGGTCCCGGTGTGGTCGACCGCGATGACCCGGTCCGCGTCGCCGTCGAAGGCCAGGCCGAGGTCGGCCTGGTGCTCGACCACCGACAGGGCCAGCTGTGCCGGGTCGGTCGAGCCGCACTCGTCGTTGATGTTCGCCCCGTCGGGCAGGTCGTGCAGCGCGGTAACGCGGGCGCCGAGATCGGCGAACACCCAGGGCGCCACATCACTGGCCGCACCGTTGGCGCAGTCGACCACGACGCGCAACCCGTCGAGCCGGCGGCCGTCGAGGGTCGAGATGAGGTGTTCGTTGTAGAGCTGCGTCGCCGTCGGGTCGACCGAGAGCCGCCCCACCCCGTGCCCGGTGGGTCGCCGCGGCGCACGGTCGGGGTCGGCCAAGAGCGCCTCGAGTTCGAGCTCGACTTCTGCCTCGACCTCTACCGGGAGCTTCGTGCCGAGCAAGCTGAACAACTTGATGCCGTTGTCGCCGAAAGGATTGTGCGAAGCGGAGATCATGGCCCCCGGGACACCCCGCGACTCGGCCACCGCGGCGACGCCGGGCGTGGGCAAGACCCCCAGGTCCACCACGTCGGCTCCCTCCGCGGCCAAGCCGGCGGAGAACGCGGCCTGGAGCAGCGGGCCGGAACGCCGGGTGTCGCGGCCGACCACGAAGGTCGGCGCGGGAAGGATCCTGGCCGAGGCGCGCCCCAGAGCCAACGCCAATTCGGCGGTCAGCTCCTCGTTGGCGACCCCGCGCACCCCGTCGGTGCCAAAGCGGGCCGAACCCACTACTGAACCGGAACCGGTTGCTACCGCTTGGAGTACTGCGGTGCTTTGCGAGCCTTCTTCAGCCCGTACTTCTTCGACTCCTTCTCCCGCGGCGTCGCGTGTGAGAAGGCCCGACCGCTTGAGCGGTGCCCTGTGCTCAGGGTCGAGCTCAATCAGGCTGCGGGCAATGCCGAGACGCATGGCACCGGCCTGCCCCGAGATCCCGCCGCCGTCGATGGTGGCGTCGATGTCGTAGGACTCTGTCGTGTTGGTGATCCGCAATGGCTCGGTCAAGAGCATGCGGTGAGTGGCCGAGGTGAAGTACCTCTCGACGGGAAGCTTGTTGACGGTGATCGCACCCTGGCCGGGACGAAAACGCACGCGAGCGACGGCCTGCTTGCGGCGTCCGGTGCTCTGGGTCAAGGGAGCGGGCATGGGTTGGTGATGTCCTTCCTGGCGTCCGTCAGCCGGCGCGGCGGGCGCCGGGCAACTCGAGCGGCTCTGGTTGCTGAGCAGCGTGGGGGTGTTCGGGGCCGGCGTAGACCTGCAGCTTGCTCAGCTGCTGACGGCCCAATGTGTTCTTGGGGAGCATGCCGCGCACCGACCGGCGCACGAGCTCTGCGGGCTTGTTCTCGAGTAACTCGGTGTACGAGGTCGAGCGGAGGCCACCTGGATAGCCACTGTGGCGGTAGGCCATCTTGTCGTCGGCCTTGTTCGACGTGAGCACGACCTTGTCCGCGTTCACGACAATCACGTGGTCACCTGTGTCCACGTGGGGGGCGAAGTAGGGGCGATGCTTGCCGCGCAGGATGGCCGCGACGGACGAGGCCAGGCGGCCGAGGACCAGGCCGTCGGCGTCGACGACGTACCAGCTGCGCTGGATCTCGGTGACCTTCGGTGAAAATGTGCGCACAAGACCGATCTTTCGCATCCGCGGTGGGCGGGAAGTTTGCTCCGAGGAGCGCTCCCGAGGCTCTCGGGGGTGCCGAGAGCCGACGTACCAGGATAGGGCTTCTGGGCAGGCCCAGCAAGCCGCCGCCTGCCTTTGGCCAGGTGACCGGCCGATTCTGCCCCTGGCCTCAATCCGACGAGGACCTCACCCTGCTCGCTGTGGAGGCGGTGGACGTTCCGCCCGTCGACGCCGTCGTGGGTGCTGCATCGGGGCCGTAGGAGACCGAGACCAGGCACAGACCCAGGGCCGGCGCCGGGTCGGGCATCCTGTGCCGGGAGGCGGCGCGCAGCCATTCCATGAGGCCGGCGGCGTTCTGGCGACCTTTGCCCACCTCGACCAGGGCGCCGACCAGCGCGCGGACCATCTGGTGGCAGAACGAATTGGCGGCGATGTCAAAGCGCAAGAGGCGACCCTCCGCCCCGCCGTCCCGGGCGTCACGCGCCTCGAGCGCGTCATCCACGCTCCACTGGGCCCGGGCGACCCGGCGCACGAGGGGGTCCGAGCCGTCGGTACCCGGGCGACGGCGGCAGAAGGAGCGGAAGTCGTGGGTGCCCAGCAAGACGTCGGAGGCGGTCCGCATCGACACCAGGTCGAGCGGGTCGCGGACGTGCCAGGCCACAGCGGACAGCAGCGGATCGGGCGCCGGCGCGTTCCAGACCAGGTAGCGGTAGGCCCGGCCCGTGGCGGAGCGCCGGGCATCGAACCCAGGTCCCGCCTTCTCGGCCCGCACCACGACGACCTGGGGCGCCAGCTGACGGTTGAGCTTCCTGGCCAGCTCCATCCCGTCGTAGGTGATGGGAGGCAGGTCGACGTGGACGACCTGACCCCGGGCATGCACGCCGGCGTCGGTGCGGCCGGCGCAGGTGATCACCGGCGGCTCGCTCATGCGGGCGGTGCGCTCGAGGGCCTGGCACAATGCGCCGGCCACCGTCGGTACCTCGGGCTGGAGGGCGAAACCCCGGAAGGCCGCCCCGTCGTAGGCAATCAGGAGCCTCCAGCGCTGCAGATCAGCGCCGGCGGATCGCTCCACCCCTAGACGAACTCGATGCGCGCCATCGGCGCGTTGTCACCCGGACGAGGACCGAGCTTGAGGATGCGGGTATAGCCGCCCGGCCGTTCGGTGTAGCGCGGTCCGATCTCCTCGAAGAGCTTGTGCGCCATGTCCTTGTCGCGGATGAGGGCCACGACGTTGCGGTGGTTGGCCAGGCCGCCCTTGCGGGCAGCGGTGACGCACTTTTCGGCGACGGGCCGCATCGCCTTGGCCCGGGCCTCAGTGGTCACGAGCGACTCGGCGGCGATCAGCGACGCCACCAGGTTGCCGAGCATGGCCTTCTGGTGCGCCGACGAACCGCCCATCCGGCGGCCGCGCTTGGGGGTTGCCTGCATCGTTGTGTCCTTAGTCCCTCGTGCGCAGCGACAGGCCGCGCTCGTCCAGGCGCTGGACCACCTCGTCGGCCGACTTCTGGCCGAAGTTGGTGATGGCCAGCAGGTCCTCCATGGTGCGCTCGACCAGCTCGCCGATCGTGTTGATCTGAGCCCGCTTGAGGCAGTTGCGCGGGCGCTCGGAGAGGTCGAGCTCCTCGATGCGCAGATCGAGGTCGGGCGAGCCGTTCGTGGTGGTCCCGGTGTCGCCCAGTTCCAGGCCCTGGGGCGCCTCCTCGAGGTCGGCCACCAGCGAAACCAGGTTGCGCAGGGTGTCGCCCGCCGAGGCCAGCGCCTCACGGGGCGAGATCGTGCCGTCGGTCTCGATGTCGAGCACCAGGCGGTCGTAGTTGGTTGACTGCTCCACCCGGACCGGCTCGATGTCGAAGGTCACCCGGTGCACGGGCGAGAAGATGGAGTCGATCGGGATGACGCCGATGGTCGACGACCGCTTGTTCTTGTCGGCCGAGGCGTAGCCCCGTCCGCGCTCCACCGTCACGTCCACGGCCAAGCGGCCCTTGGCGTTGATGGAGGCGATGTGCAGGTCAGGGTTCAGCACCTCGACGTCTGACGTCAGCTGCAGGTCGGCTGCCGTGGCGTCGGCCGGGCCACGCACATCCAGGCGCAGTGTCACCTGCTCGTCGGAGTGCACCCGCACCAGCAGGTCCTTGAGATTCAGGATGATGTCGGTGACGTCCTCCTTGACCCCCGGAAGGGTCGTGAACTCGTGCAGTGCCTCGTCGAAGCGCAGTTGCGTGACGGCGCCGCCGGGGATGGACGAGAGGAGGGTACGGCGCAGCGAGTTGCCCAGCGTGGTGCCGAAGCCCGGGTCGAGCGGGCCAATGGCGAAACGCTGGCGGTTGTTCAGCTCCTCGTCGATGACTTCGACGGTGGGCCGTTGGATGATCAGCATGGTGGGTGCTCCTGTTGCGGGGGTGAGGGAGGACTACTTCGAGTAGAGCTCGACGATGAGTTGCTCCTGGACGGGCTCGTCGATGTGCTCTCGCAGAGGCGGGGTCAGCACGGCCACGGAGAAGCCGGCGTCACCGGTTTCGAGCCAGGCCGGGGTCTGGCGTTCCAGGGTGTCCATGTTGCGGCGCACGAGGAAGTTCCCCCGGGTCGCTTCACGCAGCGCCACCGTGTCGCCCTTGCGGACGCGGTAGCTCGGGATAGTGACCCGCTTGCCGTTCACCGTCACGTGACCGTGGCGGACGAACTGGCGGGACTGGCGCCGGCTGGCGCCCCACCCGGCCCGGAACACGACGTTGTCCAGGCGGAGCTCGAGGTTGCGCAGGAGGTTCTCACCGGTGATGCCGGGCTGGCGGTTCGCCTCCTCGTACATGTTGCGGAACTGCTTCTCCAGGATCCCGTAGATCCGGCGCGCCTTCTGCTTCTCACGCAGCTGGGCCAGGTACTCCGAGCCCTGCCGCATGCGGTCACGGCCGTGCTCACCGGGCGGGTAGGCGCGGCTGTGCCGGTCGGTCACCGCCTCTGAGACCGGGCACTTCAGCGAGTAGCAGCGCTCGCCCTTCAAGAACAGTTTGGTCCGCTCGCGCCGACAGAGGCGGCAGACGGGACCTGTGTATCGAGCCATACCTTTTCCTTCTTCGAGACCTAGACGCGACGGCGCTTTTTAGGGCGGCAGCCGTTGTGGGGGATCGGGGTGACGTCCTTGATGCCGACCACTTCGATGCCCACGGCAGCAAGTGAACGGATGGCGGTCTCGCGACCCGAGCCCGGACCACGCACGAGCACGTCGACCTTCTTCACCCCGTGCTCCATGGCGCGCTTGGCGCAGGCCTCGGCGGCCAGCTGGGCGGCGAAGGGCGTCGACTTGCGCGAGCCCTTGAAGCCGACATTGCCGGCCGAGGCCCAGGCCAGGACGTTGCCCTCGGGGTCGGCGATGGAAACGATGGTGTTGTTGAACGAACTCTTGATGTGGGCGACGCCGTAGGCAATGTTCTTGCGCTCCTTCTTACGGGGGCGCCGCTGACCGGGCTTGGTGGTCTTGGCCACTACTTCTTCACCTTCTTCTTCCCGGCCACCGTCTTCTTGGGGCCCTTACGGGTGCGGGCATTGGTGTGGGTCCGCTGACCGTGGACCGGCAGGCCCTTGCGGTGGCGGACGCCCTCGTAGCAGTTGATCTCCATCTTGCGCTTGATGTCCTGGGAGACGTCGCGGCGCAGGTCACCCTCGACCCGGAAGCTGGTGTCGATGTAGGTGCGGAGCTTCGCCACCTCCTCGTCCGTCAGATCGCGGACGCGGGTGGAGGGGTTGATGTCGGTGGCTTCGGTGATCTGCTTCGAGAGCGTCGGACCGATGCCGTAGATGTAGGTCAACGCGATCTCGAGGCGCTTCTCGCGCGGGATGTCCACACCGGAAATACGGGCCATGTGCCTTCCTCTCCTAACCCTGCCGCTGCTTGTGGCGCGGGTTGTCGCAGATCACCCGGACCACGCCGCGGCGCCGGATGACCTTGCACTTCTCACAGATCGGCTTCACGCTCGGGCGAACTTTCACTTGCGTCTTTCCTCTCTTACTTGTACCGGTAGGTGATGCGACCCCGGGTGAGGTCGTATGGGGTGAGCTCCACCTGCACCTTGTCGCCCGGGAGGATGCGGATGCGGTGCATGCGCATCTTTCCGGAGCTGTGGGCCAGTACCTTGTGCCCGTTCTCGAGTTCGACCCGGAACATGGCGTTCGGCAGTGGCTCGACCACCGTGCCTTCGAGCACGATGGCGTCTTCCTTGGGCTTGGGCAGGTGACTCTCCTCGAAATTCTTGTGCTGATGTTGTGCCGGGCAAAACCGAACGACGCGACGGCCACACGGGGGGTGCTCGGACAAATGGCGCAGGGAGGAGGCCCCGCGAAAGGACCCCGGCTCTGAGCCAGCGAAAGATTCTACCGCACTGGGAGACGAATTCCAGCCGAGATTCCCGCTCAGCTGGGATCTTGCCCTCCAGACCGGCGGAACCCACCGCCGGGAGCCCCCACTCCCTTCCTCGATTCTACCCGCCGGGTAGCCCTGCACCGGCCGGTCCACGGTTCGGCGGCATCCGCCGTTGCAAGCGGCCACAAGAGGGTGGCGATCAGGCCAGACCTCGTCACCTGGCCAGGGCCTTCGGCCAGTCCCGAGTGGGGTATCGCCCAAGAGGCAACCGTGAACTCCAAACCGAGCGCCTGCACGGCATCAGGCCACTCATTGCCACGACGAAGCCACCTACCCGGCGAGAACCACCGGCCCGTCCACCCCGGCATTTGGTCGAATCACGTCAACGTGAACGTCGTCTTGGCGACAGCGTGCGAGGACTTGCCGATGGCCTCGATGACGTGGGCGCCCGGAGGCCCGGCGATGGAGGCATGGGGGATGTGGCCCAGACAGGCAAAGGTCCCGTCCGGGTTCGCGATGGCGCTGCAGATGGTGATCTCGGCAGGGCCTGGCCGAGGCCCGTCTCGTACTTCACGTTGACCTCCTCGCCGGGACTGTAACCAGACCGCTCGCAGAAATCGTCCGAGCCGGACCACCGGCCGTCGGCGAAATCGATTCGCTCGGCACTGTCGTGATCCGACCGATCGAGCTGTTGCTCGTTCGTGAACCACATGGCACCGTCTGGACCCGGCGCGATGCCGTAGGGCGAACTCGATGCCGGTACCGGTGTATTTGGAGATGACCCCGCTCGTCGTGATCCTTCCGATGGAAGCACCGGCGCTGTTGGTGAACCACAGAGCCCCGTCCGGTCCGGCGGTGATGAGGTACGGGTAGTCGAGGCTCGCCGCGGATGTAGTCGGTCACGATTCCGCTCGTGGTGATCCTCCCGATCGATGGCCCTGACCAGGTTTATGAACCAGAGAGCACCGTCGGGGCCCGCAGTGATCGCGTCCGGGAAGCCGATCTCAGGCGAGGTGTAGTTCGTGATTACGCCACTCGTCGTGATGCGCCCGATCGAGCTGTTGTCGTAGTTTGTGAACCAAAGAGCCCCGTCGGAGCCCGAGGCGATCCCGGTCGGGAACTCGATGCCAGGTCCCTGTAGTCGGTTACGACCCCCGAGGTGGTGATCCTGCCGATCGAGTTGTTGCCCGGTCTGGTGAACCACAACGCGCCGTCGGGCCCCGATGTGATGTTCCAAGGCTTGTCGATCCCTTCCCCTGTGTAGTTGGTTACCTGGCCGCTGGTGGTGATCCGCCCGATGGAGCCCGGATCGTTCCCGATCTCGTTGAGGAACCACAACGCGCCGTCGGGCCCCGCAGTGATCGAGTTCGGATTGTCGATACTCGGATCGGAGTAGCTGGTGGTGACCCCGGTCGTCGTGATTCGTCCGATCGTGTTGTCGGACCCCGTTCGTGTACCAAAGAGCGCCGTCGGGACCGGTGGTGATGCCTGCCGGGACGTTCGATGTTGCCGCTGTAGCTCGAGAGGCTGCCGCTGGTCGTGATCCTCCCGATGGAGTCGTTGTCGGAGCCGGCGAACCAAAGCGCGCCGTCTGGGCCGGCCGTGATGCCCTCGGGTCCCTCAATCGAACTGCCCTTGTAGGTGGACACCACGCCCGCCGTGGTGATTCGTCCTATGGATCCTGGGTTGTCGTACGAGATGTAACCGTTGGTGAACCACAGCGCCCCGTCGGGACCAGAGGTGATGTCCTGGATGTTGTAGGTGTCGGGGTAGTCGCTGTAGATCGTCACGGCACCGTCCGTCGTCATCCTTCCGATCACAGAGAAGCCGCTGAACCAGAGCGCCCCGTCGGAGCCCACGGTGATGGCGTTGGGCTCGTTCGATCCCTGGGCGTTGTAGTTCGTGACGATGCCGGTGGTGGTGATCCGCCCGATCGAGTTGTTCCCCTCGTTGGTGAACCACAGTGCGCCGTCCGGGCCAGCCGTGATGCCCTGGGGGTCATCGATCGCGGGTCCGGTGTAGTTCGTGACCGCGCCGGTGACGCTGATCCTCCCGATCGAGTTGTTGCCGGGTTGGTGAACCACAGCGCCCCGTCGGGACCAGAGGTGATGCCCTGCGGTTCGTCGATTCCGGAGCCTTGTAATCGGTCACGACCCCCGACGTGGTGATCCGACCGATCGAGTCGTCCCTGTCGTTCGTGAACCACATGGCACCGTCGGGGCCTGCCACGATGGCTTGGGGACCTTGGATGTCGTCACTGCGATACACCGTGATGACACCAGAGGTGGTGATCCTCCCGATGGAACGGTCCCCGTTGGTGAACCAAAGCGCCCCGTCAGGTCCCGAGGCGATGCTCCGTGGAGCGTCGACTCCGGGGCCGTAGTTGGTGACGACGCCCCCGTGGTTGTCCGTGACGGCTGCGGCCGCCGTTGGCATTGTCGGACCGACCAAGAACACCGGGGTGGCGAGAGCTGCGAGCGAGCCGACCCGGACCAGGAATCTGAGGTTGCGCATGGTCGCCCTCCTCGGCTTGAGCGTATTTCCGATGCGAGACCGGAGCAATGGGCAACCGAGTCGGGAACGTAGCAGGCTCCCCCGTCTACCGAGACGACAGGTTGAGAACTCTCCCGGGCCCTGGCTTCATGCCGAGCCGGGCGGTTGCTGGCGCGGATGGTCCACGACCACAATCTCCGGGTCACTGACGCCGAGAGGAGCCGACGTCGACCGGGCGCTTCCGCTCGTGGAGCCCAGGGGACCGGATCTGACGAAACACCGGCCCGTCAGCGTTGCTTCAGACATGAGGCTCATCTACCAAACCCGACATCCGCTCACCGCTGGGAGCGTTCGCGGAGCCAGTGCACGAGACGTCCTTTGAGAAGATGCGGTGCGTTGGGGACGACCGAAGCGCTGCAAGCGCTCACCTCTCGCTGATCGCGCCACCAACCCGTCTGGCTGCCCTGGGGAGCTCGCGTGCGCGCACTGCGATCTGCCTCACCGCAGTATGCATGAGGCGCGTAGGGGAGGATTGCAAGCTCTTCAGTTCCCTGCCCCTGTTCATGAACTCCCGACGCATCCGAAGCACGTCATCGACCCAAAACGGCGCCTGTGCGAGAGGGGGTGGCGCCCATGATTCGTGCGCTCCCTTCAGATCCGAGAGCATGTCGAACACCTGCCGCTGGTTCAGAGCGATGCCTTCATACTCGTCGAGCTCGGCATGCTGGTGGTGTAGTCCCGAATCGAGGAAACCCATGGCAGCGTCGCTACTCGTAGCCTCGAGCAGGAACGCCCACATTTCGGAGAAACCGGCTGATCTCTTCGGTCGCGGCCGAGGGATCGGACATCATGGCGTCGTACTCGATCACCAGAGTGGGTATCCCCTCCAGCACAAGCGATGCGGAGCGAACGTATCGGTCCCAGATCGCCAGGGCCAAGGTCGCCGGGAAATTGTCACGAGCTTGCATCGAGCGCACCACGGACAGTGGGTCGCGCAGGACGAAGACCGCCGCCATCGGCGTCGGCAGCACGTCACGCCAGAAGGGCAGCGTGAGGCAGAGTCTGGGATCCTTCACTACCATCGGCCCGCCGGCATAGTTGGTCGCAAACCAATCCAGCGCAGTGCGGCGGATCTCCTCGTATCCGGCAACGCAATCCCACCGCAGCGTCACCGGTGGCGGTGCGTACCGCGGACAGTTCACAGCATGGAGGAGGCGCTCGTTGCACCGAACCATGCTCACACTTTCCCAGTGCCCGCGCTCGTTCGAACTCGACGGCGGGTAAATATCGTCAGGCCGTGGACCGGTCAATCCCAAGTTGACCAGCAACCCTGCGGTAGCCGACGTCCCGCTCCGATGCATGCCAACGACGGCCACACACCAGTTGTTGACCCGCGGGGCTGTGACCGGCCCACCTTCCAGTGCCATGTCACCCAATGCCATTCGCCCCGATCCCTGCTCGCCGCTGCCTCGGGCCCCAAGTTACCCGGCGTACACGATTGCTGCAGGGTGCCGAGGCGCTGCGACCTGGCCCTCACAATCGCTGCCGCGTCGAGCGGCTTTATTCCGCAATCTGCGCGATGAGTTGGCGGTCCCAATGCAGTAATCGTCGTGCGAAAAAATCTGGGTGATCAAAAGCACGTCCATCCCGGAGACACCACCGGGATCGCATTCGAGTTCTTGATGTTGGCCCGGATTGCTCAGCGCGACTCCACGAGCTGCCCGAGCTCTCCTTACGCCTCCAAGTTCGACGACGTCGGGTTGGGCGTCATCGAGGGCCAAATGTCGACGTGGTTCACCCGGAGTTCGCATTTGCACGTGCCAAGCCATTCGCCGGGACAGTCGCGTGGTCTAATCGGTTTGATCGCAAAGGTGACCGGGTCGCGGAATCGTAGGAGGCAATGAGTCGCTCACTGGTACCTTTTCTGACGTGCTGACCGACGGTCAAAGCATTCCCGCAAGCACAGTCTTTGCCGTCGATCTGTGCATCATTGGCTCCGGGCCAGCCGGTCTCACGGTTGCCCACGAGCTGAGTGGTGCCAGGTTAAAATCCTTTTGATTGAGCGGGGAGATGTGACCTACCCACCGGCAGCGGATCTGATCTCCGTTCCGGACTTCGAAAGTCCCCATTTTCGTTTTGCGCCAGGAACGCTCCGCCATCAATTCGGAGGTATGACGCCAACTTGGAAACCGCTTCTCGACGACGCATCTCTCGGTGCGCGCTACTTGCCGATTGGATCCCATCGACTTCGCATCCCGATACTGGGTTCCATACAGCGGATGGCCGATCACGTTTGATCAAATGTCCCCGTACTACGACCGTGCCCGGAAGATGTGCGGCATCGAGCCCTTCGATTTCCACGCTCCGCTGCCAGAGACCGACGCAGCACCGCTCTCCAGTCCCTCAGGGGAGTTGGTGACTCGGCTCGAACAGTTTGGACCGGCGACTGCTCTTCACGAATGAGCCGCTTGCCGAACTGACTCACTCCGATCACGTTCACGTGCTGACGAACGCGAGTGCGGTCGAACTCACATCTGCGGAAGGAGCTGAGGACGGTCTGGCGACGACCTCGATGCGAACCAGAACGGTGGTTCGTTCACCATCCGTAGTCGGGTTGTGGTCTTGGCGGGGGGAGCGATCGAGAACGCTCGTCTTCTTCTCAACTCGACGAGCAGTGTTCCACCGGTCTCGGGAACCAATATGACAATGTAGGACGATTCTTTATGGAACACCCTCGTGTGTTGATCGGTCGCGGTTCGTCTCTTCGACCAGGAGCCGGGGACCTCTATATGCGGCACACTCTCAGAGGCCAATTTGTCGAGGGGAAGCTCAAGCTCGCCGAGAGCGGTGCTCCGACGCGAAGAGCTTCTCAATGGCACCGTGTTTGTCGCTCCGGATGCTCACCTGTCGACGTCGCAGGTGCAGGCATTGAGAGTCAGTCGCAGGGCTATCTTTTCCGTCAGGATCAGACGACATATGGAGAGTGTTCCGACGCTCTGGCCTTTGCCAGCGTCAGGCGCCTTCCTTGGCCTGGCTTTATTTGCAGCGCCAGCCGTACCGCTCCGAGGAGCAACATCCCTCGGAACGCCGAGGAGCCGGACTTGCCAGCAGGTGCGAGATCGTTTGAGCTCTCTATCAACCCGAACAAGCTCCAAACCGTGTGAATCGTGTGACCCTCTCAGAGCGGCGAGACGCCCTCGGCTACCGCATCGCTCATCTCTATTGGCGGTGGTCCGAAATCGATCTTCTCAGCATCCGGCGTGCGAGGCAAATCTTCGGCGGCTGAGCTCCGAGCGAGCGGCCTGGCCGATTGTCAGGAAGAAGAGCGACTCTTCCCTCAAGGCGAGGCGGCACCGCTCTCCCCGGCGACGGCGCATCACCATCTCGGCACCACGCGAATGCATGACCATCCCCGCCACGGTGTCGTCGATCGGGATTGCAGGGTCCACGGGTCGTCCTCTGTGTACGTGAGCGGGCGCCTCGGTGTTCACGACTGGGGGTTCTGCCAATCCCACGCTTACCGTGGTGGCGCTCGCGATTCGTCTCGCGGACGAACTGAAGCGCGTGTCTGTCGCACCGCGTGATCGATTCGGCGCGAGCACGGCCGCCCCGGCAGTAACGTGAGCGGATGGAAATTGGGCTCGATATCCAAGGGCAAGACGGCCTTAACTGGCAGCTATGGCGCGAGATCCTTGCTCTCGTTGACCGTCTCGGATTCTCATCGCTTTTCAGGTCCGATCACTACTTCGTCGGGCCGCAAAGGGATTCCCTCGAGCTGTTCCTCTCGTTGGTCCTCGCCGCAACCGAGACGACGTCGCTCCGGTTCGGTTCCTTGGTTACTCCGGTGACGTTTCGTCACCCGGTCGATGTTGCCCGCATGGCGGCGCAAATCGACGGGCTCAGTGGTGGTCGATTCGTTCTCGGGCTGGGTATCGGGTGGTACAAGCGTGAGCACGAGGCCTACGGCATTCCCTTCCCCCCGGTCAGCGAGCGCTTCGATCGCCTCGAAGAAGCAGTCGCAGGTCTGCCGGCTGATGTGGGGCGAGCTTCCCGCAACCTTCGACGGTCGGTACTACACGTTGAATGATGTCGACTGCCAGCCCAAGCCGCTCTCGGGACGCGTTCCGATCATCATCGGTGGCACCGGCGAGCAACGGACGCTCGAAGATCGTCGCCCAATACGCCGACGAATGGTGCTCTGAATGTTTGTCCGTCGAGGACTACGCCCGAAAAGTCGCAGTGCTCGAGCGGCACTGCGAATCCGTCTCGCGTGACCCGGCTTCGATCCGCCGCTCAATGGTCGTGACCGGAGACTTCGTCCCGACGGGACGCAAGTTCTTCCGGGGGACGGCAAAGCAGGTTCTTCATGCGAGCAAGATCCGGCCGATCGCCGCCGAAGAACTTCAGTGTCCAGCCGAGGATGGGGGGTTTCGTGCGTCGGGGGTCGCCAGCAGATCATCGATGAGCTCGCCAAATACGCCGGCTTTGGACTGCAGGAGGCGGTCTTTCGGTGCAACAATATTGCGTCAGACGTCGAGCCGGAATACCTTGCGGCGGAAATCATGCCGTCGGTCAGGGACATCTGAGGTTACAGAGGCGCTCCCATCAACACCCGAACTCGCATCGCCGGTCCATCGCTTCCGGTCGCCGCCGGGCGGGACTTGGAGTGCTGACCGGCACCATGTAGGGAGTAATCAGCGGGCTCGCTGAAACGTTCAGCGCGGGCGTGTCGCATTGTGGAGCGCGATCTTCGGGAAGCGAGTGGAATCGCCTGCCACGTCATGACTCGGCGCAAGGCGAGGAGGTGGCGGGCCCTGCTCTAGGCGGATAACTCTCGTCACGTGTGCCCCGGGATTTGGCGGGCCGACCGCGCTGTCGCTCGTGTGCCGGCGGGATCGCTTCTCCCCCTCACACGGACACTCGAGCGGGCCACGGGTTGGTCAGATCGACGGCGCTATCTACGTGAGGGAGCCTCCGCTTGGCGCCGAAAGGACCCCCACCAGCCGGATATACGCTGTGGGGGGTTCTGATAGCTCGCGACGACACAGTGTGGACCTTATGGGACGGCTTTCAAACCCTCCCGAGACGCTCGAATGCGTCGCTGACCAGGGAGGACGTGATACTCCCCCACCCAGACAGACGGCCACAAATGCCGCGAAATGCTCCTCCAACCCGCCCCAAGCGGCCGATCTGGAAGAAAAGGGACAGCTTTCAAACCCTGTGCAGCGGAGGTTGTCTCAAGGTCACGTCGATGAGCTTGCCACCTCTACGAGGAGGGGGCCTCGATCGATGCACTCGGACGGCGCTACGGCGTCAACCGGACCACGATCATCGCCCACCTCGATCGGCGAGGGGTGCCCCGACGCCTCGTCGCCCGGAAAATGACCGACTCCCTGGTCGCCCAAGCCTCCGAGCGCTACTCCGAGGGGCTTTCCCTTGCCGATGTAGCTTCCGAATTCGGTGTCCATGCAAGGACGCTGGCCCGGGAGTTTCGGCGGGCCGGGACACCCATCAGAGGGCGTCGCGGTTGGAGCCGCTAAAACCATCAGAGAATCTCACCGAGCTTCTTGCGCTCACCCCTTGAACGCACCGACCCATTTGTTTTTCGGTCTAACTGATCCAGACGGACTGATCGAGTGTGACCGATTTTTGGGCATCTAACGGGGATAATGCAACACCGCCCACGCTGAGGTGGACGGCAACACGACGAACACGACACGTAGGGCGTGGAATCGCCGTGTTGGATCCTGCTTGGCATTGCGGTAGAGCACGCTTTGGAGGGCTTGGAGATTACTGACGCCTTCATCGGCGCCGGTCGGCTGAATTAGTCGCTGTGACACTGGCCTACTCAATCTCTTCCTCTACGTGCATCGGTGACGCAGGGGTCCTTCGCTCGGGACGGGTTGTGTTGTCCCGCCCGTCATCGCTACTACGACCCCCTCCGACTCCCTCTCGGCTGCCTGTCACTTCCCGGGTTCGCCGGTTATAGACAGACGCACTCCACATCCCCGCAGGACGTGGGCCGAGGAGGGCCTCTCCAGTTCCCAGGACAGCCTTCTTGACGATTCCACGCTCCATGCGCCGGGGAGTTCTTGGGCACCCGCTCCAAGATCTGGGGTGCCGTCCATGGCCTTCGCCCAAATCCTATGAGCTCGGCTCTCCTCTTCCCCTGCTTTCGCAGGCCAGCATAACGACGCTGCAGGCTTCACTTCATGTTGCGGACTGGCAAGTTGCTCCGCCCCGCTTCGAACCCGGCCTCTCGACCACGCACGGGGGCTTCACTACCGGGGACCTTGGCGTCTCCCCGGACCGGACTTACACCGGCTGGCTCGTCGTTGCCGCCGATTTCCGAAACTCCCCAGGGGCGATCATCGAAATTCCCCAGTTGATTGACCCGGTGAGCTGTGTGTTCTGAGGCTACTCCTTGACCTTGGACACCACCCCCTTCCGGAGCTCTTCGGTGCGGGCGCGGTGCGAGCGCATCCGGTAGCTCTCGCCGTCGATGTTGAACACGACGCTGCGGTGCAGCAGGCGGTCGAGCATGGCGGCGGCCACCATCGGATCGTCGAAGATCTTCCCCCACGAGCTGACGCCCAGATTGGTCGTCATGACGATGGAGCTCTTGAGGTAGCGCTGGGTGATGACCTGGAACAGCGCAGCGGCGGCTTCGGACTGCAGCGGCAAGTAGCCCACCTCGTCGATGACGAGGAGCCTCGGCCCGGCGAAAAAGCGCATGGTGGTGGCCCAGCGGCCCTCGAGGGCGGCGCGGTGACATCTCGCTGCGAGATCGGCGGCCGTCGTGTAGTAGGTCCGATAGCCGGCGTTGATAGAGGCCCGAGCCAGCCCGACAGCGAGCATGGTCTTGCCGACGCCCGGCGGACCGATCAGCAGCACGTTGGTGGCGTCGTCGAGAAACCGCAACGTGCCGAGCTCGCTCATCAGTTTCTTGTCGACCGAGGGCTGGGCACTGAAGTCGAAGTCGTCGAGGGTCCACGGAGAGGGCAGACAGGCGAAACGCTCCAGGCCGGCCCGCCGACGGATCTCGGTGGCGCTCACTTCGATCTCGAGCAGGCGAGCCAAGAAGTCGCTGTGCCCGAGTTCTTCTTGGCGGGCATGGTCGAGCTCGCCGGGCAGTGCTTCGGCGGCAGCGGAGAGCCGCAGGTAGGCCAGATGCGAACGGATCTGCTGATAGGTCGAGGACTCGCTCATCGGGCCACCTCGTCATAGACGGAGAGGTCGACAACCGGCTCCCGTCCGATGGGGCCGAGCAGGCGCGCCGCCTCTTCGAGTGCCTCTTTGCCGGGCGGGCGGTTCGCCTTCTTGTCACACGGCCTGGCTGTGGTGAAGGCGGAGAGCACAGCGACCTCGAGCGCTTCACGGTGCTCGACGCTGCGCACCAGGGCCCCGGATCCCGCCGGAGCGAGGCGATGGGTGACCAGGATCGCTCCCGAGGGAGCCACCACGTCGAGCGTCGGAGCGCTCAAGCGGTGCCGAACGAGCAGCGTCGTGCCGGCCAGTCCGGGCGGCACCGAGTAGCGGTTGCCCAAGAAGGCGACCGTCGCGTTGTCGGCCACCACGCGTTCGACCTCGGTGGTGGCCGGGAACGGGGCGGCCGGGAGGGCGAGGAGGGGTTCGGTGTCGGCCAGTGCGCCGACCGTGGTCCGTTCACCGCCCGGTCCCCGGCGTTCGCGCTCGTCACCGGTCGTGGCGCAGAAGACGTCGAGCGAGCGCTGGGCGTCCTCGGGGTTGGTCGCTCCCATGGTCCGCCACCAACGACCCGAGGTGAAGCGCACGGAGGACTCGACGGCACCCTTTCGGTTTCCGCGCCTCGGCGGACAGGGCTCGACCACGGCCCCGTAGTGCTTGGCCACCGGAGCGAAGGAGGCCTGGACGTCGCGCGTTCCCGGGACGATGACCGTGGCCAGGCGGTCGGTCCGCCACACCCGGGCCGTCCCGCCCAGGCGCCGCAGCACCTCGTCCATGGCCTCGATCAGGTGGGCTTGGTCCATCTTCTCGGCCAGCACGCCGCGCACCTTGGACGAGTGCGACAGCGTGCCCAACAACACGTAGGCCGTTGCGCCCCACGGAGCGTTCCGGCGCTCGAACCAGTCCCACTGGATCTCCTCACCCGGTGGGTGCTCGATCTCGATGGTGTCGCGGCCCTTGACCCCCGAGCAGGCTTCGCAGTGCGGCCGGAGCCCGGCCAGCCTCACCTGACGGACGAAGGAGGGATAGCTCAGCGGATAACCGAGGCGCCTCACCTCGTCATAGAGGGCCGAGGCCCAGACGTGCGGGTCATCGACGAACCGCGCAACCAGGTACTTGGTGAACGGCTCGAGCGGGTCCGGCGCCGAGCGGACCCGGATACCCGGGACCCGCTCCCCGTTGATGTAGGCCCGGATCGTCTTGCGGTCCCGACCCAGGTGCCGGGCGATCGCCGAGATCGTCCAGCCGCGTTCTTTCAGTGCATGTGCTTCCACGTCTTCCCCATGTGTGAGCATGCGGAGCGGGTCTCCCTTCGAGCTGGCTGGCTTGGTCGCTCGTCAGCATCGAAGGGGGCCCACCACCGCGGGTGGATGGTTCAGCTCACCGGGACAGGGTGGGGAATTTCAGTGATCGAGAGTGGGGAGATTCAAAAATCGCGGGCACCGAATAAATAGAAATCGCAGAGGCGGGCTTTCTCAAGAGAGCAGCCGATAAACAGTCGTGGAAACGGCTGAGATCCGAAGATATTTTACAGATTCCTGGCGAAAAGTCCTGCGCTTATATCTTCCAATGTCGGAACCCACCCTCCGAATTGATGATCTGTCCGGTGATCCGGGCGCTCTCATCTGAGGCGAGCCTTGTGACGAGCCGAGATACGTCATCAGGTGAATCCCACGGGCCCGGAGGTAGGGCGTCTCGCACGCTCTCGGTGAGCTTCGCATCCGCCGACCCAGTATCTGTAGGCCCGGATTAATGGCATTTTACCGTGATCTCACGACTCGCTTAGCGCATCCGCCATGCTGAGCGTCATTTGATGGATGGCGTCCTTTGAGATGGCGTAGGGCAACTCTTGAGCCATGAGGCCCGAGATGTTGGCCCGAGGTGAAAAGTATGACTCGGCAGCCCCACGCTCGTCATCGTGTTGCTCTGCGTAGGCCCGTGTAAGCAGCACGCTCGCGCCGGCGTTAATCGCCCAGCTGAGATCAGTTCGTCCGCGGTGACGGTGAACAGATCCTGTTTCGAACTTCGGGCATGGTTTGCAACGAGCACGTCGATGTGGCCAAAGAGCTTCACAGCCCTGTCTACGACCACTGCAGGTGCATCCGGAGCGGCGAGATCGATCTCGATGTGCTCCACTTGCGCTCCCGCTGCACGGAGGTCAGCGAGAACGCTTGACATGCCTCCAGGTTCGGTTCCCCATGGTTGTTCAGCGTCATGCTGGGACCACGATTGAACCAAGAGAGTCATTCCCGATGTCAAGTGGTCTCTGGCTATGGCAAACCCGATCCCTGCTCTCCGACTCATCCCAGTCACGATGCCGACTCGGTTGGCAACTAGTGTCCTGGAAGGTTGATTCGCAGATAAATCTTGGCTGATCGGGAATTTTCTCGGTTCGGCCCGCGTTGGTCCGGTGTTGTACGCCAACATCGGAGGGACGCCATGGCAAATCGCGGACGACCGACCGTCGAGATCACCCTGAGCGCCGAGGAGCGCTTGACCCTGCAGCGCTGGGCCCGGCGCCATTCGTCGTCGCAGGCGCTGGCTCTGCGATCGAAGATCGTGCTGGCCTGCGCCGCGGGAGATCCACCCACGCCCAGATCGCGGCCGAGCTGGGCTGCAACCCGGTGACGGTGGGCAAATGGCGTCACCGCTTTGCCGAGCGGTCGCCTCGACGGGCTCGTCGACGCCCCTCGCCCCGGAGCGGCCCGCACCATCAGCGACGACGTCGTGGAAGCGATCGTCGTCGAGACGCTCGAGAGTGCACCCCCAGACGCCACCCACTGGTCGACGCGGTCCCTGGCCAAGCGCACAGGATCAGCCACACGACGGTGCGCGAGATCTGGTCGGCCTTCGGGCTCAAGCCCTGGCGCGAAGACACCTTCAAGGTGTCGCCGGACCCCGACCTGGTCGAGAAGATCCGTGACCTCGTTGGGCTCTACATGAGCCCTCCGGTCGCCGCGGCGGTCTTCGCCATCGACGAGAAGCCCCAGATCCAGGCCCTCAACCGCACCGCCCCGACGTTGCCCATGCTGCCCACCACGCCGGCTCGGGCCACCCACGACTACGAGCGCAACGGCACCTGTGACCTCTTCGCCGCCCTGGAAGTGGCCACCGGGACGGTGATCACCGACATCCGGAGATCCCACACCAGCGCCGACTTCGTGGCTTTCTTGAACAAGGTCAACCGTGAAGTCCCCGCCGAGCTCGACGTGCATGTGATCCTCGACAACCTCGCCACCCACAAGACCCCGCTCGTGCACCGCTGGCTGCTGCGACACCGACGGTTCCACTTCCACTTCACTCCGACCTATGGGTCGTGGATGAACCTCGTTGAGCGCTGGTTCTCCGCGCTCACGACCAAGAAGATCAAGCGCTCCGCCCACCGCACCGTGAAAGAGCTCGCTGCTGACATCTTGGCCTGGGCCGGCTCCTGGAACGAGAACCCGCGTCCCTTCGTCTGGACGAAGACCGCCGAGCAGATCCTCGAACGTCTCGCCGGCTACTGCGCCGCCATCAACGCCGACGGATGAGCGTATTTCATAGCGAATCAACCTTCCAGGACACTAGGCCGTCATGCAGAAAGTCTAGAAACCGTTGCCGTCCCTGAAGGGTTTAGACCAGAGAGGGTCACTCGATGCTTCTGCGTCGGGGTCGTCCGCACATCCCGACATCGAAGTACCAGCATGGCCGCTGACCTGGTGTTTCGCCGTCCACATTGGCTCTACCGGTCCTCTACTCATCCTCCACCGCACGCATTCAGAGTGTGAGCATCACCCGCGATTAACGGCGGGACATATGAGAGGACAGCGACATGCAAATCGATAGCAGAAACCAAAAAGGAAGCTCTGGCCTGGTTCGAATGGCCAGAAGGTACTGGCGTCAGCTCGCCGCAGTCAGCACGCTCGCCTCGATTCTGATAGTCGCCGTGGCCGCTGTGCCGGCCGGGGCGAGCCTTCCAGTCGCAGAGGCAGGTGCGTTAGTGAACTCAGCCGCCTGGGCAGGCACGATTAACGGTCCCTACTATCCTGGCGACGGATGCACCGTGTGGGTTGGCGATCAACAGATGGCTGACAGGTCCGCAATCGGAGCCACGGAGATCGAGTGCCCGGCAACTCGCACAATCCGAATGAAGGTCTACCTAGTGTCCCGGAAGGTTGAAGCGCTATGATATTCGGTTTAGGCGATGGTGTTGATGGCGGCGCAGTAGGCGGCGAGGCGTTCGAGGATCTGTTCGGCGGTTTTGGTCCACACGAACGGCCGGGGGTTTTCGTTCCAGGTGGCGGCCCAGGCCAGGATGTCGGCGGCCAGTTCTTTGACGTTTCGGTGGGCGGAACGCTGCAGTTTCTTGGTGGTGAGGGCGGAGAACCAGCGCTCGACGAGGTTCATCCACGACCCGTAGGTAGGGGTGAAGTGGAAGTGGAACCGGCGGTGGCGCAGCAGCCAGCGGTGGACGGGGGGGGTCTTGTGGGCACTGAGATTGTCGAGGATCACGTGCACGTCCAGTTCGGCGGGGACCTGGCGGTTGACCTTGTTCAAGAAGGCCACCAGGTCGGCGCTGGTATGGGACGGGCGGATATCGGTGATCACCTTTCCGGTGGCGACCTCCAGGGCCGCGAAGAGATCGCAGGTGCCATTGCGCTCATAGTCGTGAGTGGCCCGGGCCGGGGTGGTGGGCAGCATCGGCAGCGTGGGCGCGGTCCGGTTGAGGGCCTGGATCTGAGGTTTCTCGTCGATGGCGAACACCGCGGCGGTGACCGGCGGGTTCATGTACAGCCCGACCAGGTCGCGGATCTTCTCGACCAGGTCCGGGTCGGGCGACACCTTGAAGCTGTCTTCGCGCCACGGCTTGAGCCCGAACGCCCGCCAGATCTCCCGCACGGTGGTATGGCTGATCCCGTACTTGGCCGCCAGATCCCGCGTCGACCAGTGCGTGGCATCCGGCGGTGCGCACTCGAGCGTGTCCACCAAGACCGCTTCGACCACATCGTCACCGATCGTGCGGGCCGCGCCGGGACGAGGAGCGTCAGTGAGCCCATCGAGGCGATCCGCCGCGAAACGGCGCCGCCACTTGCCCACCGTCACCGGGTTACAGCCCAGCTCGGCGGCGATCTCGGCGTGGGTCGCTCCCCTGCCGCGCAGGCCAGCACGATCTGGAGCGCAGGGCCAACGCCTGCGACGACGTATGCCGGCGCGCCCAGCGCTCCAGCGTCGCCTGTTCCTCGGGCTACAGGGCGATCTCAACGGTCGGGCGTCCACGACGGGCCATGCTGTTCCTCCGATGTTGACCTACAACACCGACCAACGCGGCCCGAACCGAGAAAATTCCCGATCAGCCAGAATTTCTTGGCAGTTCAACCTTCCGGGACACTAGACAACTGGTCCGGTTCGTCCAGCGCAGGTGCCGTCACCGTGTCGGAGAGTATCAGCGGCGCACCGATTTATGATCCAGCGGGCACTTGGATCACATTTCCGACACAGACCGAGTCCTGCAAGGCCGGCTATTGGGCGACCTATGCGGAGGTCTCCATCGACGGGGGGCCGTACCACGGTTGGTACACGAGCCAGCTCTGGAAGCCGTACGCAGCCTGCTAGATCTTCAATCCGGTGGAAAAGTACGACAAACCCACGTCCCCATTGGGACGTGGGTTTGTCGTATGTGCGGCACGGCTAGTGCAGATCGTCTGCATTCCGTGCCGCAATGCTGAAAACTCACGTACCAATGTGGTTTCCGGACCCGAACGAGAATGCCGAACTTAAGAGGCGCTGGGCCCATTCTCGTTCTCAAGTGCCGAAATCGATCAGATCACTCCGGCCGCGAAGATGCTCAGAGCGTACTCCCATGTGCCGGTCATCGTCGCCATGGGTCTTGTCGACCATGAACTTGAAGACGGCGACACCGATCCTGATTCATCGCCGTTTCGCAGAAGATTCTCGGTGATCCGCTCCCCATTGAGGATTGTCCCATTGCGGCTTCGGAGGTCTCGAATGACCCATTCGCCGTCCCGCTCTTGGATCTCTGCGTGATGACGTGAGACTCGCATGTCCGAATCGAGGATCACGTTATTCCGACTTGTCGGCCGATCGTTAGCTGCCGGTCCTGGAGCGAAAACCGGGTTTCCACTGGCTCAATCTGCTGAAGTTAGGTCGGTCCCCCCAGCGCAGCAATCGAAACACGACCACCGGCGTGGCGGCTATTGGTTCCCATAACATTGAGTGCTGGATCTTGGATCAGAATGGCTCGCTCGAGTTGAACGAGTTCGGCTGAGGGTTCGATCCCAGCTCTGTGGTCAGGTACTCTTGAAGGCGACGGTAGACGCGGCGCATCTCCTTGGCGGCCGCTGCGATACAGAGTTGTCATCAATTGAGCCCAACGGCGTTCGCGTAAGGGTTCCTCGACACTGCAGCCTCCAGGTCCGCGACGAGCCCGCTTCGCCGCCTGTTTCCATACGGACGCCATGAAGATCCTCGAGTGCCACGCGGCGAAGCTCATCGAGGCGTTGGGCGGCGGTTAGTCCATGGATCTCACTCGCCAGGTCGCTCAGAGCGGGTCCTCGCCACAGAGTCAATGCTTCCTCGAGGATTTCTTTGGCTCGGCTCCTTTGCCTGTCTCACGAGCGAGCCGAGCGGATTTGAGGCACCCTTCGAAGACATCGGCGTCAAATTCTTCCGGCGCGAGATCAACTCGTACCCTCCGGGGACCGTTCGGAGGGTCTCGGAGGGGAGAATGCGACGAAGGCCGGAGATGTACGTCTGGAGCGTCTTGGTCGCCGAGCGAGGCGGCTCGTCGCCCCAAAGGATGTCGATGAGCTGCTCCGCTCCGACCGAATGGCGTCGATGCAGGGCTCAGGACCACGAGGAGCAACCGCTGCTTGGGAGCACTAGATCTGAAGCGATCTGCCGTTTGTCTCCACCTGGAGCGGACCAAGAATCCGAACATGGATTCTGCTCGCTGTCACCATTTTCCTCCGAATCGCCCCGTTTGCGGAGGGAGAACGTTATTTCGACAGAGCCCGGCGGAACGAACCGCGGGACATGACCTTCCGAAGTCGAGGTTTGCGAGTCATCCGTCGAACCTGATGCCCGTGATTGGGCTTCGCCGGACCTGGATCGAAGTGGTGCATGAGCGAAGCCCCGCTGTCCACGGACCCCCAGGGCTCGGAGTATTGCCTATCGTCCCGATCTGGAACAGAAGCGTTCCGAATGAATGTGATGCTGCGCGCCGGCCCACGCCGGAGCAGTCGCGACGAGGGATTGCCAATTTGGATAACCCGAACTGAGTGGCAGCCGGGGTGTGCGCTCCATGACCAGCCGAAGAAGTGACGAAGCCAGGATCAGGCGATCCACGCCGGCCCTGGGGGCCGACCATCTCCATTGTTTTCACCTGCATTCGTCCGAGCCGTCAAGGTCCGGTGCCCGACACGTCGAGCGCCTCGCTCGCCGACCGGGACTGCTCTGGCGCCCAAGGGTCATGCGAAGCTGGCCCGAGGTCTCGCGATTTCCTGAGCTGGGCTGTGGACACTTTTGTGGACGTTCACACCAGCTGGCTCAGCAACGCGTTGCAGGCGGTCTGGTTCATACGCTCGAGGCCAATGAGAGCGTTGAGGGCAACCTTGGGGATGAGACGCCGGCGACCCAGGCGAATGGCTGGGAGCTCGCCGCGGGCAACGAGTTCGTAGGCGAAGGCGCGAAAGATACCGAGCAGTGCTCCCCGCCTCAGCGACCGAGTACACGAGGCGGTCTTCGTCGCGGGTACCGAGTCGATGCTGATATCCATGATGGCCCTCCTTCGTAGAAGGAACTTTCCCTCTACCCATAAATGGGCAATCCGCGATCCCAAACCGGACAACACCAGGTCAGAGCTATCAAGATCCCGTCATTCCGACCCTCTCAGAACTACTTTTGAGCGCCATAGTTCGAGGAGACGCTCGAGATCCCAAGCCGGGGCCTCAATCCAGAACCGATCCTGCGGTTGGAGGTGCAGAGCCAGCGGGTACGCCTGACGACGAACTCGTTGCGGACCTCAAGACGCTCCGAGAAGGCCGGTTTGTCACAAGTTTTCTCTAGTTCTTTAAACCGCCCTTCCCCTCGGACGGCGGCTGCGCCGCCGCCTCGGGCGGCCGGACAAGCTTGAAGATGCCCTCACGATCCATTCCTTCAACAGCGGCCGATTCTTGTTGCCACGGCGGCTGCAAAACACGGAAACAGCTGTCGGTCGGCCACTGTGGATCTATCAGGATCTGCGCTGAAGGGTCGTAATGGCCGCCAATCCCGCCAGGCATGGAACAATCCCGCAGCCAGCCCAAAGCGACACCAAACCGGTGTCGCAGACCTGTCCTGCCAGGGTTATCACAGGGTGTCCTCAGCCCATTGTGTGCTGAGACCAATGTTGCTAGGTTGAAGCGCGACAGGGTTTCCGGACGGAACTTGGCTCAGGCGGTGCGGGAAGCGGGGCGACTGAGTACCGGGGGAAAACGATGTGACCGACTCCGGGCTAGAGGAGTTTTTGGCTCTACACCCCGAGTATGAGATCCTCGGGAGCTATTGGGCGCGGCGGCATGAGCTCGGTGTATCTCGCCGAACAGCTTCGGCTACAACATTGTCGCGTTGCCATCAAGGTGATGGATGGTTCGCTGGCGGAGGACCCACGAGCAGGGAGCGCTTCCTACCGCGACAGCACGCTGTCGCATCGATCGACCATCCAGGCGTCCTCCCGATCTACGACGCCCGGGGAATCCGACCGAACGCTTTTCACGATTATGCGGTTCGTTGACGGCCCTGATCTTGGTAAACCCTGCCGAAAACGGGCCGCAACCGCTCGAATCAGTGGCCCGAGTGGGAGGACAAGTGGCCGAAGCCCTTTCTGCTGCGCATACCCAGGGGCTGGTGCATCGTGATGCAAGCCAGCAAACATCTTGCTGACATCACCTAAAATTCGAACGCGCACATCTACCTTTGCGATTTCGGGTTGGTCAAACGCCTCGATTCGGGACCCTCGCTCACAAAGATGGACGAGATCGTCGGCACCGTCGACTACGTCGCGCCGGAGCAGATCGAAGGCGGGCCGTCGACGCCCGCACTGACGTTTACTCGTTGGCGTGCGTTGTATACGAGATGTTGGCGGGGATTCCCCCGTATCAAGGCCAATCCGACGTTTCCGTGCTGTGGTCACATCTCGCGATATGCCACCGCCGGTACCGCGACCATGCCGGAGGTCCCCGCCGGCGTGGAGGAGCTACTGAAAGCATCGATGTCGAAGACGCCCGGCGACCGACCGGCCAGCGCGGCCGAATTCGAGGAGCCGGTTGCGCGCCGGTGTCGCAGGTGCAGGGAGTTCGCTCAGCGGAGGTAGCACGCTTCCACCGGGGGCACCTCGTGACGGAGGAAGGACTTCATCGCAGACAATCAGCCGGTCTTCGCTGATCGCCGAGCCTGCGGCCGACTCGAGCTTGGCCGGTGCGACAGGTTCCGACCGTAAGAGTGATCACGGCTCCGGTTCGGGGTCCGGCGGAGCACAAGGGGGCGGCGGAGGCGGCGATGGGGGCGATCGGAAGGAGCCCGGCGGGGCGCCGCCCGCCGAGGATCACGGCACGAGCCACCGAACAAAGGTCCTTGTGGGAGCGGCAGCTGCCCTCATTCTCGTCGCTGCCCTCGTGGTGATTCTGGTCGTGAAGCCCTGGGACAACTCCACCGCAACCAACACGAGTGAGGCGAGCAACGGGATGACGGCGGGCGGGTCCCCCTCCGGGACGCAGCCGCTCACGACGGCCGACAAAGGCCTTCTCATGTATGTCGATCCGGAGATCCCACCGCGAGCTGCAAGCACTACGACGACTTTGTCGAGCTGGGAGCTGGCGGCGTCGCGGGTGTGACCTGCACCCCCCCGCACCCGGATGCCGACTCCGTAACCTACCTTCAGCTGAAAGGCAGTTCCGGTGAGCAGTCTGAGATGAAACTGCACCATCACTTTTATGGACTAGTGCCTTCGGAGTACAACGG
>CAVSEB010000017.1:0-39343 GCA_963726855.1 uncultured Acidimicrobiaceae bacterium | reverse complement strand
CGCCGGTTATACATGTAATCCACCTCCTGGGATAGGCATCCGGGGGAACCTCCTTGGGTGCGAACCCGATCAGGAGGTGTGCGGTGAAGTGGAGTCCGGCATTCGAATGTCACGTCCGTCCCGACGGTGAACGCGTCTATCGGATCGGCCACCAGCTGATCGACGAGTTCCTGGAGTTCGTGGTGGGCCGAGCTCGTCCGAACACGGTGCGGGCCTATGCCCATGACTTGAGCGTCTTCTTCAGCGTGGTCGAGAAGGATCCGCTCGAGGTGCGGCCGAAAGACGTCATGACCTTCGTCACGGCGCAGCGGCGGCCCAAGCCGGGAGCCGAGAACGTGGTGCGCATCGCCGATGGTTCCGCCGGTCTCTCAGCGGCAACGATCAAGCGCCGACTGGCTGCCGTCTCGAGCTTCTATGGCTACCTGATCACCCGCGACGACGTGGACGTGACGGCCAACCCGGTGCCCCGGGGCATTGCCACGCGTCAGAGCCGTTCGCGCGGCGGTCGGGGCCTGCCACTCGTGCGCGGCGTGCGCCGGTTGCCCCGGATCCTCGATCCCGACGAGATCGACGCGCTGATGGGGGCGCTGCGCACCGAGCGCGACCGTGCCATGACCCAGGCCATGGTGCTGGGCGGCCTGCGGCGCTGCGAAGTGCTCGGCCTGCGCCTGGGCGATCTGCGTCTCGGCGAGTGGCGGGTGCTCATCAGAGAAGGCAAGGGCGGATACGAGCGCCTGGTGCCGCTCTCGCCGACCTTCTTCGCGACGGTGGCGCGCTACATGGACCACGAGCGGCCACAGACCTCGAGCGACGCACTCTTCGTGACGCTCAAAGGAGCGCGTCGCGGCCATCCACTCTCGATGCCCGGTCTCGCCCAGATCATCTGCTCCGCACGGGGGCGGGCCGAACTGTCCCACGGCACCTGCCACGAACTGCGCCACACCTGCTTCACGCGCTTGCGCGAGGCGGGCATGGCCATCGAAGCCATCCAGGCCCTGGCCGGACACCG
The DNA here is from genome assembly GCA_963726855.1 of uncultured Acidimicrobiaceae bacterium. GTDB lineage: Bacteria > Actinomycetota > Acidimicrobiia > Acidimicrobiales > RAAP-2 > Bog-473. The sequence continues at coordinate 38,334 of CAVSEB010000017.1, read as the reverse complement.
CTCCATCACCTCGACGCGGATCTATCTGCACCTCAGCGTCGACTGGCTCGACGACGAGTACCGCCGGGCCACCGAAGCCATCGAGGCCCAAGCGCTGGTCGGGGTGGCCCGATGAACGCGCTCGCCCAGGTACGTCGCGAACCCCGGCGCCGGGGCGGCGGGACACCCGAGGTCACGTGGGCCCAGATCGCCGCCAGGGCACCGGTCATGGTCGCCACCATGGCCTCCTACCTGGACCAACTCGAGGTCTCGGCCCGTCCGGGCACCGTGGCGGCGGCCGAGCTGACGCTGCGCTTCTTCGCCCACCGGGTGACCGAGGCCGACCCGGCCTGCGTCTCGGTGGCGCGCATTGCACGGCCCCACATCGAGGACTTCAAGACCTGGCTCCTCAAGCGTCGGGGCAACACCGGCAAGCCCTTGGCCACCATGACGATCCGGCACCGGCTCAGCACTGTGCGCACCTTCTTCGAGCGCATCATGGAGTGGGACTACGACGACGCCCCGGCCCGCCTGTTCATCTACATGAGCGACTTGCCGGCCCTCGACGAGCCGCTGCCCAAGTTCTTGGACGACCCCACAGCGGCCAAGTTCATGGCGACGTTGGCCCAGGACCCCAACCTGCGTCGCCGACTCATGGTCGAGCTGTTGGCCCGCACCGGCATGCGCGTCGGCGAGCTCGCCGGACTCCGAGACGACGCCGTGGTGCGCAAGGGAAACGGCCATCGCCTTCACATCCCCCTCGGCAAGCTGCACAACGACCGCTACGTCCCGCTGCTGCCGATGCTGGTCGACCTGATCGCCGAGTACCAGGCCGTGCGCGGGCGCTCACGTTCGGGCCACCTCCTCGAGCGCGACGACGGCCGAGCCTTCGACCGGCGCACGGTGCATCGCTACGTGGCCAGCGTCGCCAAGCGGGCTGGGGTCGGTCACGTCCATCCCCACCAGCTGCGCCACACCCTCGCCACCCAGTCGATCAACCGGGGCATGAGCCTCGAGGCCATCGCCGCCTTGCTGGGGCACCGCTCCATGGACATGACCCTGATCTATGCGCGCATCTCCGACGACACCGTCGCCGACGCGTACTTCAAGGTGACTGAAGCGGTCGAGGCCCAGTACTACGGACTGTCTGGTGCCGCCCGTCCTCGACCAGCAATCTCGAGCGCGGCGCCGATCAGTGACCACCGTCGATTGCTCGCCAACGGTCACTGCACGAGGCCCGCTCTGCTCGACTGCGCCTTCGAGAGCGTGTGTGAGCGCTGTGGCTTCTTCGAGACCGGTCCGCAGTTCGTCCCCATCTTGAAGCGCCAACGCAAGCACGCGGACGAGCGCGGTCAGAGGGATCGAAGTCAGCTCTTCGACGGCCTCATCGAAGGAGTCGCCGACGCCCAGTGAGTGTGCTTCCATAGGAGACAGCCCAGGACCTACGGATTACATGTATAACGCCGGGAGGGGGACTCTTGGATGAGGTGTTAACTGGGTCAATGAACTCTTGTGCAATCGACAGAGTCGACGGACTCACGCTCGAGGCGCTTCAGGTCGCCATCAGAGCATCTTGGAGTCTCGAAACGTGCGATCCGGTCGACGCAGCGCAGTGGACGCCCGACAATCCTTCTCGTGGCCAGTCCGCGGTAAGCGCCTTGGTGGTTCACGACTTCTTCGGTGGCCAACTGCTCGAAGCCGAAGTGCTCTTCGACGACGGGTCACGACAGGGCTTCCACTACTGGAATCGTTTGGCCAGTGGCGACGTCGACCTCACCTCGGAGCAGTTCACGCAACAAGAGATCGTTCAAGAACCGCGGACTGTTGACCGGCTACCTGAAGCACCGTGGCGAGCCCAGGAGCAGTACCTCCTATTTCGAGAGCGGGTTCGCGCAGCCTTGGGAAATCAAGTGAGCGCTCAGCCCTGAGCATCCCAGCACGCCGGATCAGCGTGACGCTCAGCAGCATCGCGAGAGTCAGTTCCTCGGTTTCTTACATCAGAGGCTCTTTCCTTGTGAACCCGTTGACATCTAAGGGTGTTTCGGTTAGCAATGAGGGTTGGTGGGGCATCCGCGGCCCTGAACGCCTGGCGGGAAGTTCGGCATGGTCAGCCGCTCGGATGCGCGGGGGTTCCTTCCGTTGAAACCCGTCATGGCGGGGCGCGTGACCAAACCGGTGACGGTCATTGGATTGGCGATACTTCCGCATCAGAGAGGAATAACCTTGAAAATCAAACATGGACGTGCATTGGCGCGCTCGCTTGCGGTGCTGCTGACAGCAGGCCTCTCGGTGTTCATGGGGGTGAGTTCAGCCGGCGCGTGGAACGTCACGGAAAGCTTGGCATCGGTCTCAGCGGTACACCTCAACGGGCAAGATGTGAGCGACATTTCGGTTGCACCTGGAAGCACGATCAACATCAAGCTGAAGTACGCAGTCGCGCTGAACACCGGATGCCCCGGCTGCGACGAGGAGGTCCAGCTCGGGTTCGCCAACCAGAATCCCGACCAGTGCATTGGGACCGACGGCTTTATCGGCCAGGGCAACCAGGCCTACGCTGGCAAGTGGAAGTTCAAGGAGACAGCACCGACGGCTCCGGGATCCTATTTCCTGGCCTTTGCCTTTGATGAGGACTTCGGGTGCAACCAAAGCGGTCCCGGCTGGGCATCGGGAACGCCGAATCCGCAGACCCAGTACTTCGCCCATATAACGGTGACGTAGACGCTCAGGAGCCTGTGGCTACGCCACACCTCGGTCACTTCAACGCTGGCAAGCCGGACACGTTCGGGCGAACAGGCAGCAAACCGGCAAATGGGATTGGCCGATCCGATCCAGACAACCGCACCACGACGGGAGGCCCTCATTTTGCCGGGGGCCTCCCGTACGTTCTGCACACGACCTTGGGAAATCGTCGACGGACCTGGCAAACCCGCTCCCTGAAGTCCCACGATCAGACGCATATCTAGTCCGTCCTGGAGTTGCCCTCGTGAAATCAGGTATTCAGACGAGCTAGCCCAACGGTATTCTGAGCTGATGAGAGTGCCCTGGTTCGCCGGGAAGGGGTGCACCATGCGGCGCTTTTTGGCTAGGGCCATCGCTGTCGAGGCGTAGTGTCTGACATCTCATGTGGGGAGACGACCTCGACAATGGAATGCGTCTCGAACGTGCGCTCGAATGGGCCTCGGGAGGCTGGATCGTTGCACTCTTGAATGGGGCTCTTTTCACTTCGGTGCGACGAAGACCAAGAAGGTCCGGAGAACCGTTCTCATCACACAAATTGGGCACGACACACACGATCAAGCAATACCGATCCAGGCGGCTGGCCGTCCGAGGATCTGATGCGGTTCAGCGGCGAAATCGAGACTCTGGGCTACCAGGTGTGGTCAGAGCAGAACGGCATACCACCTCATCGTTCGAGATCATGCAGCCTGACTGACCATGACGCCGGGCCGCCGGGCGCCGCCGGGGGGCCAAAGCAGAGAGTCGCCCCAAACGCCGGGTTTGGGTCATCCGATGACTCCTCGGACCCGGCATTTCTGAACGATCTGGCACGCGATACTTCCGCAATGGAATCGATCTCACAACGAAAAGCGCCCTACTACCGAGAGGACCTGGCGCTCGTCCATCATTTGGGCTTTGGGTTCCACGCTGATGCCTGTGCGCCAGGAATCCTCAGGCTCCTTGAACCTGTGCGACAACGCGATGGGTTGGTCATCGAGATCGGCTGCGGGAGTGGGCTGCTCACTGCCTACCTGGTTGACGGCGGGCTCAGGGTGATGGCCACTGATGCCTCGGAAGCGATGCTCAATCTCGCCAGAGCCCACCTATCGGGGGCGACGGAGTTGCGGCGCTTGACACTGCCCGACGACCCGGTTCCCCTTGCCGACGCGATCGTTGGGGTCGGGCACGCACTGAACTATCTCGACGATGAATCGCAGGTCGATGCCGCACTTGTCGCGATCGCGACGTCGCTCCGACCCGGCGGCATCATGGCGATCGACCTCTGCGACCTGGAGTGGGGAACACTACGCGTTAGCCAACCGCCCAGAGTGTGGCGGACGGATGACTGGGTGTTGATAACGGAGGTCTCCGTGCCCGATCCGAATCGCTTTGTGCGGATCATGACCACCTTCGTCCTGCAGGATGACGGGACCTGGCGACGAGATGACGAGCGCCACGACAACGTTCTCATCGATACATCTAAGGTGCCTCCGCTGCTCGCGCACCACGGAGTCGAGGCGACCCTTTCAGCGTCGTTCGGGGATGAACCGCTGTCGGCTGGCCTTGTGACCGTGGTTGGTCGGAAGGCCGGATAGCCAGAGAAGAAGCCGATCCGATATTGCCGATACAGTCAGGAACGGCTGGGTTACGGGGTCGCACAGAACGCCGGGACGGTGCGCAATTCAGCCCACATCTGGGGCTCACATCCGATGTTCGGTCCCGACGTCATTTAGGCCAGGATTATGAAATGGAACTGAGAGACCGATCCCCCTGGCATTTTCGTGATCTCCAAGCCAGCGGCGCCAGAGCGCTGTCGGAAGGACTCTCCATCTGGCCGACAGAGTTCACACCCTCATCGACAACGGCGTTGGCATGTTGGAAGTCGGAGAACTTTGGCTTCGTGATCTTCCTGGCGGGATCGCCTACGTCCGAAGGCGAACTCGCGATTTGGACCGGAAGTTACGACCGGAAGGATGACGAATGGATTCCGCATTCCGGCGCATGGATCGGACGCCAGGTAACGCGAGAGGAGGCCGAAGGCCCGTGGGAGCCACCGGTCGAGACCATGGAAAGCAACGTCCTCAGCCTCGGTGGCGGGGTTATCAGCCAACAAAATGAAGCAGGGCCTGCTCTGATCATGTGGGGCTGGTGCAACTCGAGGGTGGCACAGCTCTCTTTAGTTCAGGTCCAGGACAGGGTCAGCATTCCAGTGGGGCACCTCGGATCCTGGGTGATCGGAAGCGAGAGTGGGGCTCCATGGACGATCGAGGCTCGTGACAACAAGCGGAACCTCGTGGGATTGGCAACCCGGGACGTCTGGTGAACGACGCCGCTAGTTCTCAATCGAGTCTGCCCCGAGCGTCGGCCGTAGGGTGATCCACTGACCGGGAAGGTATCCCCGTTCGCCGGGAGTGGGTGGAACCTACCGGCACATGCGTGGCACGATCGACCCGCGTCGAGGAGGATGGGTTCGCCGGCGGACCGTCCGTCGGGTGCGTTGGCGGGCCATTGCCATGACCGGAATCGAAACTTCGACCGCTCCCCCTGCCTTGCCGCTCTGGTTTGGACCTAGAGCCAGCCCAGATGATCCGGCCGTCTCGGCCCTGATCGACCGCGTCGCGGCGGGGCCGGATGGGCAGATATCGGCGGTGGATTCAACCTCAACCTGCGGATAGACGCTGAGCCGCCGGTTGTCCTCCGGGTTCACAGGCCCTGGGTCCGCCGCGGCCGGGTCGCTGGGCTGCGGCGCTTGCGGGAGCGGCTCCAGCGGACGCAAGTCCGCGTCGCTCGGCCGATTCGGCTTTCCGGCTGCGACCTCCTGAGGGTCCCTGATCGTTGGGCTGAGATTGAGGAATTCATCGATCACGTCCAGCCACGGGCCGACGAGGACACCTACGTCCGCCTATTCGGGGAGCTCGGACGCCTTCACACTGCTCTCAAGGCAGTCTGGGAGCCCAGCCCGCCCGAACCCTTCGACGACCACAGAACCTTCAGCCAACTGCGTTACTCGGTCGGCTTCACGCGCCGCAGGCTCGGACCACGCAGCGAGCCGGTCGTGCATCGGATGCGCCAACTGACTGGCGAGCTCTCCAAGCTCCGGAAGGAGGTCGAACTGCCATGCACTCCGATTCATGGGGACTACAAATTTGGGCAACGCGGGAGAACTGTCAGACGGCTCATGGGCCACCTTCGACCTGGATTTTGCGAGGGTCAGGGAACGGCTGTACGACATCGCAGCCAGCTTGCATCACGTCACACAGGGCGACGAATCGCTCGAGCCGCGACGACTGCTCGCCGCCTACGAAGGCACGGCTCCGGAACCACTCACTCGCGACGAGCACCGTTGGCTCGCCGGGGCTCTAGCCCTTGTACCCTTGCACTGGGCTGCCACCGCAGGCCTCGTGGGCGACGGCATCCACGAGGCCGAGAGCGCAATGACCGCCGCCGAGGCCTGGTGGTCGCGCCGGGCTGAACTCTCGTCGTAGTCCGACGGCCGCGCTAGGGGGACTGGAGTTCTGAGGCTGTAGAACCGCACGGTATCGCTCCGAGTTGAACTTCCCCAGATCGCCGGAACGGTGGGATGGTGTGGCGCAATCCAGCAAGGCCGCCGGGGGGAACCCGTGTGGGTCAGCTGACATGGAATGATCCAACTTCCTAGGATTGAAGAATGACCGCATTGGCTGGCCGAGTCGCCATCGTGACCGGGGTTAGTCGGCGGGCAGGGATCGGGTTTGCCGTTGCTCGGGCTCTGTTGCAATCGGAGATGACCGTGGTGATCCAGTCGTGGACCGACCATGATTCCCAACAGCCTTGGGGTCGGGATCCCGCGGGCATGCGTGGAGTCATCGAGGCCCTTCGACACCAGGGAGAGGCCCTCGAACATCTGGAAGCCGATTTCGCCATGCCAGAAGCGCCGGCCGCGGTCGTGAATAGAGCGGTTCAGCTCTTTGGGCACGTCGATGTCATTGTGGCCAACCACGCGACGAGCTCTCGACCCCAGACGCTCAGCGATGTCACGGCGGAGGAGCTGGACCTCAGCTGGGCTGTCAATGCTCGTGCCAGCGTGCTGCTGACCCAGGCCTTTGCAGCCCAGCACGACGATCGACGAGATGGTGGCAGAGTGATCCTCTTCACGTCGGGACAGCACCTCGCCCCGATGGCCCAGGAGCTTCCCTACGCGATCAGCAAGGGGACAATCCATCAGATGACGCTGACGTTGGCCGACGCCCTTGTTGACCGCGGGATCACCGTGAACGCTGTCAACCCAGGGCCGACCGATACGGGATGGGCCAACCCGGAACTCTTCGAACAGGTCCGGGATGCACTTCCGGCGGGTCGGTGGGGTTCGCCCGAAGATGTCGCACGCCTAGTGAGCTGGCTCGTATCTGACGACAGTGCCTGGATAACGGGTCAAGTCCTCAATTCAGAGGGTGGGTTTCGCCGCTGGAAGATGTGATCAACAGCCCTGCCCCGGTACGCCGGGTGCCACCTACCGGCACGACTCGAGCAGATCGCAGCCACAAAGGAACCGGCCCGGAGGCCGGTCCTCCTGCTTCGTGGGATGTAGTGGCCCGAAGAAGGCCCCCGCGTGTAGACGGCTCCTGACGGTAGGTTAAGTGATATTGCCCGTCACGTTCCCACTGATGGAGAACGTGTCGCCCATGCCGTCGGACTGGGACCCTGACAGGGCGCAGGTGGTCTCGCCGGTCTGGTTTTTCCGCACGCTGGTGTCGGTGAAGGATTGCGGTGGCCCTACCGCCGGGGTGAACGTGAAAGTGATGTCGAAGGCGGTGGGGTGAAACACCCCGTTGCCAGGTGACAGGTGGGCAGGAGCAAATTCGGCCTGCATGCCGTTGTTGTTGGTCCCCTGCCCCTGGCCGTTAGCGTTATTCACGACGAAGGTGAAGCTGCCTGCCGACCCGCAGTTGGCGGTTCCCGCGAATGCGTTTTTCGCTCCATTCGGATCCGCACTTGCCACCCCGCCGAGCACTCCCACCATCAATGCTGTCCCGGCCAGTGCAAGCGGTACGCGTACAAGCCATGTCCTCATTGTGACTTCCTCCTGTGCTTCGTGTGCGGAGCCTGTGTATTTTCAGATCCACAGGCATCCAAGAACGCCTATCAGTGCCCTTCAAACAAACTGCTGCCTCGACTTAGAGGCCGCCGAAACATTCCTGATACGCGCGTCCGAGAAACATTCCTGACGTGGATCCCTGACCGTCCGCCCCCGACCAGGCCGCAGACTCGGAGAAGGTTCGCACCGATGGTTGTGACTGCCCCACTTCGCTCGGTCGGTGGGACGCTAAGGCGTTCCAGGGCCAGAGACAGTCGTAATCTCGCCGAATGGCCGAACAAAGCGACACCTCACGAGACTCCTCAAAGCAATCGAGACGGTACGTGCTCTCTGCCTTGCGTTCTCAGAAAGCTGCGAGGCGCTAGGTCGATCGATGAGATTGACGACGCAGGAGATATCGCGAAATTCGCCCATGCATTGTCAGAGCTGAGTGCGACGTCGAATGGCCCCTACATGGCGGTGGCACTTGGAGCCGAGAATTCTGAACTGGGCGAGCACGGAAACCGGTCGTGGTGGGAACGAGATGCTCGACGTCATCCTCGCTGAGAACGAAACCTAACGCCACCCTCAGTCGACGGCGGGTGTCCCCGGACGCCAGGACGGTGGGGTACGGAAATAGTCCAGTGACCCGGCAGAATGGTCCCGTGGTCCAGATATCCCATCTCCCGACCGACTTGGAACTCGCAGGATGGCCCACATTCACGGAGGACCATCCCCTCGCCCTCTTGGTGAGTGCCTGTCTTACGGGCCAGCCCTGCGGCGTAGATGGATCTTCCTACGGCGCTCCCTACCCGTACACAAGCCGTTTGCTGCAGCTTCCAAATGTCCGTGTTGTCTGCTTTTGTCCCGAGGACTTCGCGTTCGGAACGCCTCGTGCGACGCCAGACATCCATGGCGGCGATGGATTTGACGTTCTCGACGGGACAGCCCGAGTCCTTAGCGATACCGGGCAGGACTGGACGGCTCAGATGCTCGTCGCCGCTGATGCCATGTTGCGAGTGGCGTGCGAGAACGACGTTCGCTTGGCACTGCTTATGGACATCAGCGCTGCCTGCGGTTCCCAGGTGATCTACGACGGTCCACGGTCAGCAGGGCGTCACCAGGCAGGGCAAGGGGTCTGCGGGCGCTCCTGATCCGCCATGGGGTCAAAGTATTGAGTCAAAGAGACCACCGCACGCTCGACGCCGTCTTGAGCAAACTCGACTCCAACTACCAATCGAACCCGGCCGCTCGGAATCACCATGAGACGCCGTGGTATGTGGAGACTTTCGGTTCTTCCTGACTATTCGGCCAGCCTGCCCTAGTTCGGCGGGAGGGTGATGGTTGCGTGACGTCTACCACGTAGGCACCGCCGCGAACGAGATCGATGAACCCGAGGGCAGGCACTCGATTTTATCGCCTTCACGCCCCGCCTTGGTGGTTGGCTCAAGCCAGTCCTGCCCGTGACGGAAGCCAGGTGTGAGTTCCAACACAGGACTTCTCTCCCTGCTGCCCATGTACTCGAATAGTGATCCAAGTCCGGCAGACGGCAGTATGCGTGGTGCACAAGAGACAACACCGATTGAGGAATCAGGAGCGGAAGACACCTATGCCAGCACCGTACGCCGACAGCCCGGGTCGATGGGAGTTCCTCACGTCGAATAACGGCCACGCCGAAATGTCCTGGACGCCGACTCCCGACATGGCGAACCCGTTTGGGAGCGTCCACGGCGGCATCATCGCCACGGTCATCGACGAGTCTTGCGGGGCTGCACTGATGCCGATGATCGAGACCCCGTCCGCTCCCACGGTTTCCCTCAACGTCGAGTACCTCTACGCGGTCCAAATCGGCGGGACCTACAGCATCATGAGCGAGATCGTGCGGAAGGGCCGGGCGATAGCGATTGCCGATGCTCGCATCCTGGACGAGGGCGGCAAACTTCTCGTCCGCGGCACCTGCTTCTTCCAGATCCCACGTACAAACGTGCTTCCGTGAAATAAAGGCCGGCGGGCAGGGCCGCGGCGCCGCCCCGATATCCGCCCGCGCAAAACTTCGCTCGAGGACCAATGCGGATGGTTCGGTGGCGGAGGCGCCGATGCGTGGGTGGCTCCATAACGATGCTCGCTGCCGGGACGGTGGGGTACTTCGACACCTCGGGACTAGGTGACTTTTGCGTACGGCGTGATCAAATACGCGCCATCCGAAATCGGGTCTCACCCAGCAGGACGGCAACCGTTGCCCCTGCTCCCAAGAACGAGCCCGCACCGTTGTGAATCGTTCGTCGACAGCGACGTTCGATGAGCTTGGGAATCGAAACGCAGCTAGCCTCCGAGCACATCTCGCAACACGGAGGCCGTCGATGCCTGAGTTTCCCACGATCACCCACGTCGCTCTGACAGTGAGCAATCTCGAGCGCAGCCGCTCCTGGTATCAGCAGTTATTCGGTTCAGATCCGGTGATCGATGAGGATACCGGTCCTTTCCACCATGTCGTCTGGCTCATGGGTGGGACGCTGGTAGGGATTCACCACTTCCCCGACTTGAAGAGCACGGAACCGTTTGACGAGCGTCGTCCAGGTTTAGACCATCTGGCCTTCGGTTGTGCCAACCGGTCCGAACTGGAAGATTGGGAGCGTCGCTTAAACCAGCTCGGCATAACCAATGGTGGCATCGTTGATGCTCCGTACGGTTCGGGCGTGTCGTTCCGTGACCCAGACAACATCGCTCTTGAGTTCTTCGCTCCACCAGGATGACAACCGGGCGCTGATTTCCATAGCGCCTCAGTCCCGACGCGAGATGCATGCACTATGCCCCAAACGCCGGGTCTGGGATGACGGCAGCTCAGGGCCACCAAGCCGTCAGCCGACACCTCATCAGTGCGGAAGTACACCCTCGTCACAAATGATGCTGAGGTCACGCTTGAGTCGAACCGCAATCCGCTTGGGCAGGGCGGATACTGGCTGATCGTCACTGCGTTCGGCCTACTGATGGCTCATTCGCCGGAACCGTCCCACCCCTGGACCTCGTGCTTCGCGATCCGCGTGACCGTCACGGCCTTTACCGCAGAGGACCGCCCCACGGTGCGGAAGCGGTCGAAGAGGCGCAGGAAGGTGCTCGGCTGATCCGGACACACGGCGTCCACGGCTACATAGACCGAGAGTCGAGATAGGTATCCCCTCACGCCGGCACTGTATGGCACTCCGCACGACATGGCTAGGGCGCCATCGAACTCCGGATCAGCGAAACATGGTCTCGGTGGAGCACGCGATCGAGCAGTCTGCTTCCCAAATCCCAGACTGGTTCAGAAGGAGCGCCGAGCTGGGTGGCACAGATCAGGGTCTAGAAGTACCAGCCCGAAGCGATCCATGGGACCGGGACGGCCATGCCGTCAATGAACAACGACCCGCGTATCTGCGCCGTCAGACGCGCCCTATGGAGTACGTCGAACGCCCACTGCTGGGCAGCGGTGAGCCCGTGGATCAGGATTTGTCCCTCGGAGCCGGCGACGAACCGCCACAGGAGGACGGCGGCTGTCTGCTCGTCAGTTGCTCCCAGCATCACCAGTCGGTCCGGGCGCCAAAGCACCCACCCTCGCCCGGAGTCGCTGTCCACCACGTCAATGCGGGAACGCCCATCACTCAAAACGAACGCCACGTCCTCGGTACGCGAACGGCCCAGTTGTGCCTCCACCTCGGCCACTAATTCGAGGTCCCCCTCATCCCCATCCCGACCGGGCAAGGAGGGCGGGATAGCCCGGCGGTCGGGTTGGCCTCCCATCTCGGCCGTCGGGTGCATGGCCAGTCCGGCCAAGAAGTAGCGGCGCATGGCCCGGGGGTCGGGCGAGGACTGGATCATGCGTTGGGTGGCGCCGGCGGCGTAGCCCATGGCCGTCTCGAGGAGCCGCGCGCCCACTCCCCGGCTCTGGAACTCTGGGTGGACGAACAGCATGGACAGCCCCCAGAAGCTCTCCCGCCGGACGGACTCGGCAACACCTACCACCCGCCCTTCTGAGACCGCCACCCAGGCTCCGCGCCCGTCGCGCTGCACGAAACGGGCGTGGCCCAGGCGGCTGGCCTCCAACTGAGCGTCGTTCGGTGGGGTGGGCGGCGGGAGCAGACCCGTTTTTGCCAACGCAGCATCGGCGGCGTCGACCACGGCCATCGTCGCTTCGACGTCTTCGAGGGCCATCGGTCGCAGCTCCCACTCGGCGGCGTCGCCGGTCGCGCCACCGGGGATGTCACGCTATCCATAGCCCATGCTGGCACGCCGTCCACCTGGCCCGCCTCGCATCTCGGCCCAGGACTTGCCGATGGGCCACCTCGGTCACATGGCTACAACGTCGGCCACCACCGCGTAGTAGCCGCTCGGATCTCCGGCGACATTGACATTGGTAGAGGGTGCCCCCCTACCCCTGCCGGCTTTGGAACGCACATTGAATGAGTCGGCACCGCTGTTTCTACACTTGAAAGATGACCGGATCGAGGCGGATGATTGCAACAACTCTCGTCGGCCTCCTCGCCTTGGTAGCACTCGGAGCGGCCATCATCGGTCTACTCGGCAGTCCATCTTCGGCGCAGATCTCGCTTGAGAGCGCGGCCATGCGGACTGCTGGGGCACCGAACTTCGACTACACGATGGGCAATCAGATCGACCCTGTCGAAGCCAACGCACCCGCGACCTCAATCGCGTTCTACGGCGTTTGGCGTGCCCCCAACCAATGGAAGGTCACCAACACCGTCGACGGCGCAACATCCATGAGCACGGTCGAGGGCTCGACCCTCCGCGTCGCTTACGGGCGACATCCGCCGTTGACTTTTCGGTTCTCCACGCCAGGTATCACCGAGTCCATGACTGACCCGAATAGCCCCGTGTTGTCGGTTCCTCCGCTTGGAGTTCTCTTCGTGGCGACTGACATCCAACGAACAGGAGATGAGTACTCATTTGTGATTCCTCGTCTCAACATCGGCATTAGCGGCTGGGTCGCCTACGCTCCGCTCTCGCGGGCCACAACTCCACTCTTGCTGACAGATGCGGTTAACACGCGAGCAAATGCGGTCATCAAGAATGGCTATGTAGCGTCTTTGGTCTTCCCGCATGGTATCCGGCCACTCCGCGGAGCGGCCTTGCACTACGCGGGATGGCACATTTCGCACATCGGGAATGCCGTATTCAATGACCCAGCAGCATCTAGGTAATTGGTGTCCCCGTGCGCCTGGGTCGAGGGCGTGCCAGCCCTCTTAGAACTTGATCTTGGTTCCCGACTGACTGGCGTATATGGGTTCGTCATTGGGGGCGCCGGCACACAAGACCATCGCAACCTTCTGACCGATCACGATGTCCTTGTTCGTGCTCTCGGTGACCGTGCCCTCGACGTCCCAATCAGTCGCGAATTGAACCGGACACTCCGCGGAGGAGACTTGCGTGGCGGTGCTGGTGTATTCGGTGGTCGTGTGGTTCTTCCATGTCACGTAACCGCCGTACAGCCAGAAAAGTGTGAGAGCGCCACGCCCGCCGGTGATTGTAGGAGAGCAGCCGGTCACCTTGACGGTGGCGTAGATGTCGTCCGGTGTGCCTTGGCCGAGGAGATCCGTGCATTTGACGGTCGGCGGAGAGGCGGCCGAGGCAGTCTGCGTCACTTCCATCATCGCCAGCGGGGCGGCAACAAGTATGACGGTCGCGATGCATAGCAAGCCCTGTCGAAATGGGCGCATACCCGCTCTCCGTCCACTCGCACTATGAGGTTCCTGTCATCCCGCGTTTGACCTGGGCAACTGTAGGCAACTCACCGCCAACGCCGTCGTCAATGCCTGCGTTCGCGAATGAAACCCATGGTCCCCTCCCGATGGAGCGTGCCCGGCGTCTCAGACCGCCGGGAGGTGGATGGGGTGGTCCGGCACGACGTGTGCGCCGACGTGATTCCTCCGACCTATCCTCCGCCTGAATGCTGGAAGTAATTGAGGATCAGGTTGCATGTTGATGCGACCAGGAAGCTGATCCCTGGAGACGCGTGAGCAGATGGGGTGATCACGGCTTCGACGCGTTTCAGATTGCACCCCCCCGGGGGATTGCCGATCGGAATGTTGAAGCTTGTGGGATTGAGCCGATATCGGACCAGCGTGTTGTCTGATTCGTCGATTGCCGACATCACTGCTCGGTTCCACCGACCGGTGACCGGAAACGCAATAATGCCGTGATCCGCAAGTGCCATGGATGTGTGAGCACGGCCGCTGTAGTGCCTACCCCTAACGATGCAGATGCTTTTGCCTGCTGCATCTACCCATTGGTGTGTTCCGCCCTGGCGAGGCTGCAGCGGCCGCTTCTCGTAGGTCCCGGTGTCGTCGGCGATCGATGTGGGCTTCACGATACTGCGCGTTATGGTCGCCCAGACCTCGCCACCGCTTGCCATGAGTTCTCGCTTCTCCCAGCCGACCTTGCGCCAAGAGAGGTGGGTCCCAGGGAGTTCTGGAAACGCTTGCCATTCACGGCTCGTCTCGGCCTGCGCCTGCTTCTTCGCATCCGAACTCGAACTCATGTTGCCGATGTTATCGACGGGGCGATCCATAGGCCTTTGACTTCGCCTCGGCAGAAGACCGAGATGCAGTCATGCCGAACCATTGTCTGGGCTCGCCGAATCGGCGACCTGGCGTCGATGTCGACTTCGCCGGGATGTTCGCGGGGATGACGAAGCGACGGCCTCAACCGGTTCGGCAACGACAACCGCCATGGGCTGCGCTTCTGATGAGAGCGGCCGACCAGGATCGAACTGGCATCATCAGCTTGGAAGGCTGACCAGGGCGATATTCGACGATACGCCGCGATTCATATTGGCAGGTCAGGAGTCCATCGCGACATCCGGCCACACCCTCCGATTGACCCCGGCCGCGCGATCAACGTGCGATGAGGAGTCGCCGCCTGGACGCATGGGCGTGGGGGGTGGGTTGCCCGGCCGGCGCCCGGGGCGGGGGGGACCCCGCGAATCTTGCAAACAGGGTCGCGGAGCTTGATCTGAGGGTGTCCCCGACCGCCGGGAGCGCTGCAACCAGCCTGGCCTCGAGCGCCATCCCGACCTTGCTAGGCCCCACCGCTCCATGGACATGTCCCTAGCGTATTCCCCGAACGACACATCACCACACGCCCGCCACGACCGCGTACTCGTCCATCCCACCCCATCGCCGCGCTGCGCTCTTTAGCCGATGCCGATTTTGGCGACCCCACGAGCTCGATTTTGGCAAAAACGGCCAGCACCGCGACCCTGCCCCCGTTCGCCGGGAGGAAGTCGGGTCGTTACCTCAACTTCTGGAATCGTCCAAGACAAGTTCTCGGGAGTGTAGGACAGCCCGCAACGGTCCATACGAAGCGGCCACTCGAGCCATGGGGCAGCACGACGATGTCCTTGGGCGGGTGATTGTCGCCCGTCAGAAAGAACACGACCAATTTCGCGAGATCCGGGGCGATCGTGTGGCCAGGTCCCGTGCATAACCCCATGGGGCATACGGTCGAACTGCGCCACCATTTGCCGGGATTTGTGTCGCTTCGAGCGCCGCGCAGTCGTACGACGCTGTCCCCTTGTTGGTCAAGAACAGGCCGAACGTCACTTGGCCCGACTGGCCCCAGACCCAGACCAAGTTGGGCGATCCGACAATGTGCATACCGGGTTTCGGCCCATAGGACACTTGGTCACCTTGAGCTGTTGTGGGGTGCCACCTAGCCCGCGTCGAATAGGTGTCATTCGTGCCTGCGCTGGATGGCGAGGACGTGCCGCAGGAGGCCACTAAGGGAACTCGAGCGAGCAGGGCCAACCACCCCAAGTTCGCTGGTACGAGAGGCTGCAGCCGCCATCCCAAACACGGTACTTGCAAATCACTGCGACTGCCCCCGTTCGGTACTGGGGCAGGGGTGCACCGGCGGTTAGCTTCTGAGCGTGACTCTCTACCGCCTGCGCCATCCGATGCGCCGGCGCTGGCTGCCCCGTTCGGTCAAGCGGGCGCGTCGTGGGTGGTGGCGGGCTCTGCGTCTTCGGCTCTGACGATCGGGGGAACTGGGCGACACACGTGCGCGAGCTGTGAACCGCAAACCTGCAAGGGGGCCGCAGCGTCCCACTCGCTCCGACCCCCGGGGTTGACCTTGTTTTCTAGCCAGGCCGGCCCGGGCCCCGTGCGGTAGGAGCGGACCCCACGCCGCCCGCGAGCCGGCCCAGCCGATCTACCGGAGGCTGTAACGCCTCCGCTCGCGTTGCTGCTCCTGAGCCGTCATGTCCTTGAACAGCTTCGGCGCCCCAGGGGTGGCGTCACCTCCGAACCATTCCGGCAGGCGAGACTTAATGGCACGGACGCAGCCCTCATCGCTCACCGCTCCGTCGTATTGCGCCTTCAGCTGGGCCACAAGTTGCTTCGCCTCGGGGATGCGTCTGGCGCTAATCCCGGCGCTCTCCAATGTCCGCTCGAGCGCCCGGACTGCGTTGCTCTGCGCTCTGCGATCGTCCTCTTCGTCCATCCGATCCATCTCGTACAGAGCGTCAAGGTCTCCCATCAGTCGCTCCGCTTCCATCTGTCGGGGAGGCTGGGGCGCCAGTGCGGCTCGGGCGGTTCAGGCGCCGCGGGCTCGTCGGGCTCGGCGTCGTTCATCAGGTCGTCGTTCACGACGCATCCGGCGCGCCGCCGCCGGTCGCGAAGTGATCCGCGAGGCGCTGCTCTATGTCGTCAGTCGCTCCCACGGGGGCAGGCGGCACAAAGCCGGGGAACAACTGAGGCGCCTGTTTTTGGATGGAGGCGACCGCATCGTCAAGGCCAGCGACCTCGAAATGGCGATTGACCTTCAAGCATGGTCAAATCTGTCAGGCGTACGGCCCGGGAGACGTTCTCGCGACTCAGGCCTGCATCGGTGAGGACGCCCTCGAGCTTCTCCTGGGCATAGACACCCTTTTGGATCTGTTCGTGAACAGCTCGGGACAGGCCCATCAGAAGCCCGCAATCGACAGAGGAGCGAAAGTCTCGCTGAGCCACGTGAGCTGTGGTGGATGGGACATGGGATCAAACGTATTGGTGGGCATAATGACAATGAATACCAGGATGCTGTATCAAGTCGGCGCGACGACATTGCCTTGACTGTGTCAAAATCCTGACCGTAGCCTTGAGCTGTGTCAAGGCTAGATTCGACCGACCATCAGGAGGAAGCAAATAAGATTGCGTTCGAGGACTGAAGATCTGGCGGACCACCTCGAGGCGCTGCGATGCCCGGGTTGCTGAAGATTTCGGCCAGGAGGCGATCCGGTCGGCCGGCTCGCATCGACAGAGGACATCCGGAAGGAGATCCGGAAGAGCTGCAGGCCGAGTTCGAGCACGGTCGCTTTCTCGCCTTCACGCCCGACGGGACAGCATCGACCTTGAAACGGATTCGAATGAGAGGGCGCAGCTCGGGCGAGGCGGGAGACGGTGCTCGTCCTGGCCGTTACCCGGAGTCCGGCATGGATCTATATGCTTCGAGCAACTGAGGGCACGTGACGCTGCGGCTATCCGATTGAACTCGCCACCAGATCCACGGACCTAGCCTGTGACCGCCGTGGAGCTGGTGGGCCTAACCGAGATTGCCGAGATGCTCGACGTGAGCCGTCAGCGCGCATGTGCCAGCTCGCCGACAGCTGAGGACTTCGCCGAAGCCCATCGCCGAACTGGCCCAAGGTCGAGTCTGGAAGCGTGCGCAGGTCGTTGAGAGATGGGCTCGCGAACGGGTCGCTTCAATTGGAACTGGCCCGAGGCCAACTGTCGAAAATGTCCGTGCCCACGCCACGGTAGCCAGGAATGACCGCCAACACTCACACGTGCCGACTGAATCTGTCAACGGTCGTCATCAAAATGGCAGGTTCAGCGCGCGGATATCGGCGATTCGATCTGTGACGGTTCGGTGCGGTTCTAAGCGAGCCGGTGACGTCATCAGCCATGACGAAGACATATGGGGCAATGTGTGGGGTGGGGAATGGTGGGTCTTCGTCCCGCGCATTCGATCTCACGGGGCAGGGTGAGAAACGGGTCTAGGTCCTTGCCTACGCAAGTATTTCAGTTCGGAGCGACGGAGGGCTGCACCGGGTCGAGCTGGCGCGGTTCGGTCCATATCTCAACGCCGTTCGAGAGCACTTCGCGGATCTCCTCATCCTTCGGGACCTGGCGCACGCGCACCTTCCGCTTCTCATTCCAGACCGGCCCTGGTCCGGTTCCCCCCTAGAGGGGGGGAATCCGGGAACCGGTAGGCGATGAACGGTTCCCAACGGTTCCCGGAACCTCCGGAACCGACTTGAGCAGGAAAGACGGCACTGCGGAGATCCGCGGTTCCTGAGAGTTCCCCCTCGTCACCTGATGGACGGTTCCCGGACCATCGGAACCGTTCACGCTGCCCGCTCCCTACGCTTCCGCTGTGCCGCGAGCACCACGGTTTTGTGGGCTGACCGGCCGGCGGGGCGC
Source organism: uncultured Acidimicrobiaceae bacterium (assembly GCA_963726855.1). Classification (GTDB taxonomy): domain Bacteria; phylum Actinomycetota; class Acidimicrobiia; order Acidimicrobiales; family RAAP-2; genus Bog-473. The sequence continues at coordinate 20,130 of CAVSEB010000017.1, read as the reverse complement.
AGGATCTTGATCGCGGCGTCGGCGCCGATGTTGGGTGGCACGTCCAGCTCGTCGAGCGCACGGATGCAGTCGTATGTCCCCGCGGGAACGGCATCGTCAGTCCAGACGTGGCGAAGCAATGGCGCGTCGTTTCGGACGATTGTGACGACCGCTGGCACCCACGGCACGCGTGTGTGCGTCCGGGTCAGCTTGACGATATTTCCTGGGAGCGTGGCCAGCCTGAACACGACGTCAACGTCATCATTCTTCGCGCTCGAGCCCCTCTGGTCCTCTCCCTTCTTGCCCTCATGGTCCAGCCGCAGCAGGGAGCGACCGTCAGCCTTGAGGAGCCCCCCCGTGAATCGGTAGAACGCCCGATAGGTGTCGGTCTCGTTCTCGCCACCGCTCACCACCCGGGCCATGGTGTCGATCACGACCAGTTGCGCCTCGCACTCCCGGGCGGCACCTGCGAGGATCTCGCCCCCGTCCTTGCCGTCGAGCGCCGGCCATGCGGGAAGCTGATAGTAGTGCAGGTGGCTCCAATCGTCGTCGGGGCCGTATCCGAGGTCGGTGAGGCGCTCTCGCAGGTCGTCCCTGGTCATCTCGAAGTCGGCATAGAGGACGTGGATCGGATCTCGTGGGGGCTGCCCGAGTACGGAGCGCCCCGTGGCCGCAGCGGCCGTTATGTCGAGCGCCAGAAGGCTTTTGCCCTCCTTTGCCTTAGAGAAGATGGCCACGGCGCGACCAGCCGGCACGATCGGCTCGAGCAACCATGCTGCCCCCGGGTCGTCGGCCGCCCAGAAGTCGGCCCAATCAATCGAGCTGCCCCACGGTGGGGGGTGCTGCTCGACCCATGCTCTATCTGTCGCCGGGTCGACGTTCTCCGTCATCTTTTCCAGCTCCCTTTCGGCCTCCCCCGTGCAGAGGCTTGCGCCGAATCGAACCTCCCAGCGCCGCTTGTTGTTCGCCAGGCCGTCGTATCGCTTCCCGGCCGCCGTTCAGGTCGTCCAGGTCCCAGTTCCGGGCGATCTGACGTCGCTCGACCTCCGGGAGCGCCGTGAACGCTGCGGCGCCCGGGTGCTCGGTTGTCACACCCGCCGGTACATTGTCGGTGTCCTCGCTGGCCGGCGGAGATATGAGTGGCGCCCCTTCGGGGGCGCTTTCTCGCGTCATCGGGCGGGAGCATTGCCGACCAGCACGGACCCGCCCTCGAGCGCCGCCACGTACTCCTCGAGGGCGTCCCGCGAAATCAGGAGGCGTTTGCCGACTCGAAAGCTGCGAATCCGTCCCGCCACGATTTCCTCACGCAGCTTCGTCTTTCCGACGTGGAGCTCTAACGCTGCGCCCGTCACGTCGTATGTCAGTGGTTGACCATCCATCGTGTTGTGATTCCTTTCGTTTTTCCGGGTTTCCGGCGTGTCACAAGAGACCACGCCGCATCACGAGGAACCGGACACATTCGACAAGGAAATCGCTTGTACATGCCGGCCACACCACAAAAAAAGATTTTCGGAAGTCCTGCGTTTTTGCTCGATGTTCACTCCGGGAGGGTTCTCGCCTAGGGCGTCACATCGCATGATTAGAGGTCACTCATGGTGAAGCAACGAAAACCGGAATCTTGTTGGCGTCAGTGAGATTGCCGAGCGATTCGACCTGCGAGCGCCCAGGCGGTCTACAACTGGCGGAACCGATATCCGACTCCCATCCCCGCTGGCCGAACTGCATGCCGGCGATGTGTACGACTGTTCGAAATCAAGGCTTGGGCGAAAGCCGCCGGCCTGCCCAGCAATCGGAAGGGAAACGATGATCAGGAAAAGGGCTACCGCTGGTGGCAATCGTTATGACGTTCAAACTTCGGGCCCGACGGCACGATGAGAAACAAGACCTGCCGCACCAGGCGGGAGGCCGAGCAGTACGAACGGCAACAAGGTCGGCCCTGGATCGAGGCGCATGGATCGACCCCCGCCACGGCGTGCTCACCCTGGCGGACTACACCGAGCAGTGGATGGCTGAGCGCCACTACCTGCGGCTCCTGCGCACTGTCGAGCTGTACGACGGCCTATCGCGTAACCACATCCTGCCGGCGTTCAATCGTTGGCCCTGGCGAAGGTCACCCCCAGTGCCGTGCGGTCATGGAACGCCGAGCTGGCCCAGGAGCACCCCACGGCGGGGGCGAAGGTGTATCGCACTGCTCCGCCAAATCATGTCCACGGCCGTCGCCGATGAGCTGATCGGTCGGAACCCCTGCGTGGTGCAGGGCGCCGGCCAGCAACATGCCCCGGAGCGCCCAGTCCTGAGCATCGCCGAAGTGCACGTGACGACTGAAGGCGATGGCCCCAGAGCCCAGCCGGTATTGCGGTTCTTGCGGCCCGGTGCCATCTCCGCCTGGCGAGATCCTCGGCCTCGAGCGCCGGGACTTCGACCTCTTGCACGAAACCATCCGTGTCTGAGCGAACGGCCAATGAGGTTGGCGGCCGTCTCGAGCTTGAGCACCCAAGACAGACGCGGGCGTGCGCGTGGTCGACATCCCTCCCCACATCCTGCCGACGCTGGAATCACACCTAGCGGCCTTCGTTGGCCCTGAGCCGTCCTCTCCGGTTCTCACGGGGCCGAAGGGTGGGAGGCTCGGCAGACACCCGCTGAACGTCGCCTGGCGTGCCGCACGCGCGCTCAGTGAACCGTCCCGACGTCACTTTCCACGACCTGCGCGGAACAGGACTGACATGGGCCGCGACACAGGGCGCAACCATCGCCGAGCTAATGGCGCGTGCCGGGCATGCCAGTCCCGCGGCTGCAATCCGGTATCAGCACGCGACAGAGGACCGTGGCCGAGCACTTGCACAAGCACTTTCGGACCTCGCAGAATCGGCGCAACCGACACCGTTTTCCGGAGTGATCCGCGCGATAAAAAGCGCGATGAATGTCGGTCGACTTGGCAAGGTCGCATCGCTCTAACTGCGACACGCTGGACGTTTGATGAGCGGCCGACCAGGATCGAACTGGCATCATCAGCTTGGAAGGCTGAGGTTCTACCATTGAACTACGGCCGCGAATCGAGGGGCAGTCTAAAGCCTCTACTCTCGACCCCGTGGACGCACTGTTCGAACGGGTCGGTGGCGAGCAATTCTTCATCGATCTGGTGGGGCGGTTCTACCTGGGCGTTGCGGGCGATCCCTTGCTCCGGCCCCTCTACCCGGACGACCTGACCGAATCGTCCGACCATCTGGCCCTCTTCCTGGTGCAGTACTGGGGCGGTCCTGGAACGTACAGCCAGCAGCGTGGACACCCCAGGCTCCGCATGCGCCACGCGCCCTTCGTCATCGGTCCACCCGAACGTGACGCCTGGCTGCGCCACATGCTCGCCGCTCTCTCGGATTTGGAGGAGGCGGGCCGGATTCCGCCGGCGGATGCGGTCGAGCTCCGGGACTACCTGGCTATGGCGGCCAACTCGCTCGTCAACGCACCCTGAGGACCCGTCCGATCAGTCCGTGAAGTGTGGCGTCCGCCCCTCCTTGCGGGCGGCCACCGACTCCTCGAAGTTCCGCGTCGTGATGCGGACGAAGAGCTGCGAGGCTCCCTCCGCATCCATGTGCGACTGCAGGCTGCTGGCGTCGAGGCTGTTCCACAGCTGGCGTTTGGTCAGCTCGACGCCAGCCCGGCTCCAGCCGTTGATGCGATCGGCCAGCTCGAAGCACGCCGTGAGGAGCTGGTCGGGCGCCACCACCCGAGAGACCAGGCCGATCCGATCGGCTTCGGTGGCGTCGATGTCCCGGCCCGTGAGCATGATCTCGGCGGCCCGGGACTGGCCGACGCTGCGGGGGAGCAGGAAACTGAGTCCGAGCTCGGCCGCGGTCAGGCCGTTGTTGATGCCCGCGGCGCGGAAGTACGCCTCCTCCGAGGCGATCCGGACATCGGCGGCCAGGGCCAGGCAGAACCCGCCGCCGATCGCGGCGCCGTTGACGGCCGCGATCACCGGTTGGTGGAGACGGCGGATCGTCATGATCACGTCGTCGAGCAGCTCCATCGACCGCAGCGCGATGGTGGGCAGCGTCAGCCCGTCGAGGTTCGGGCATGGAGCCAGGATTCTCATGGTCGGCCCCCGAGCAGAAGCCGCGTCCCGGCGCCGGTGATGACCACGACCCGCACCGAGTTGTCGCTGCCGATCTCCCGGAGTGCGTCGCGGAAGGGGATCATGACGTCGAAGGCCATGGCGTTCATGCGCTCGGGCCGATTCAGCGTGACGACGGCCACCTGTGGGTGGGGCCGGGTGATTTCGGTGAAGGACATGGCGGCATCGTAGAGGCCGCCATGTGGCCCCTCAGCGGGGGTCGTGGCTGGCTGCGTCCGCCGGACGCTGGGCGGCGGTTCCTGGCGCGCCATCCAGCGCAGTCGCGCCGCGCGGGCATCCCACGAGTAGACGACGGCGGTCCCGGCCACGAAGTCGTCCAGCGCTCGACGCTCCCGCTGGTACACAATGCCGAGAAAGCCGATGCCCAGGGTGAGCAAGGTCAGGCCGAGCCCGAGGGTGCGCAACACCGCCTGGCGCGGGCTGATGGGTCCGCCCTTGCCTGGTCACGACCTGGATCCCGAAGACGGCCATGCCGAGGGTCTTCCCGCTGACCGCCCACTGGTAGGCGAAATAGATGAACTCCCACCCGGTCAGGACGATCACGGCCACGATCCGATGGTTGGAGAGGGTGTAGCCGTGACCGGTGACCAGTTTCACGGCGGCGTTCACGAGCGCCACCCCCAAGGTGTAGAGACCCCAGGAAGCCCCGACGTCGGCCGCGAAGGCAACCAGCCGGCTGACGGCCCCGGCGTAGTGTCCCTGCCGGCCGACCGTGAGCTCCGCGGAGGGAACGGGGACCGTCGTCACGCCGGCACCTGGTGCACGAGGAGGGGCGGACCGACGGGCCACGTCTTGATCTTGCGCCCCGCGGAAGACGATGCGGTTCCCCCAACGGAGGACGAAGTCGTCCAGGCCGACCCCCTGGGCGCGGATCACGTCGAGGATCTCGGTCAGCACGCCCGTGGTCGAGCGGGCGATGATGGACCCGAGCTCGGTTTGCTCGACGATCTTGTCCACGTCGATCTGATCGATGATCGCATTGATGTCGACCCGCTCGATCACCTTCTGGAGGTCGACCCGCTCGATGATCTTGTCGAGGTCCACCCGCTCGACGAGCTGGTCGATGTCGAGCTGGCCGATGATGGCGTTCATGTCGACCTGGCCGACGACGGCGTTGATGTCGATACGCGAGACGATCTTGTCCATGTCGATCTGCTCGACGACCTTCTCGAGGTCGACCCGGCGGACTCCGTCGATGTCGACCTTCTGGACGACTCCGTTGATGTCCACCCGGTCGATGATCCGCTCGATGTCGACCTTGTCGAGGATGGCGTTGATGTCGATGGCCTCGAGAACCAGGGAAACGATGCGCTCGGCGATGCCCTGGGCCATCAGCTCCACCCGCGAGCTGATCGGATTGGAGCTCATCGGGCCCTTCGGTTGCGTGACATCCCTGTGATCTTCTCATTCCTGACCGGTGCAGGTGGGCGACCGATCGGATACCGTCGAATTGACCGGGGCATCCGAACCAAGGAGGCACGCCATGGAGATCGAGCGCTACGACGACGGCATCCCCTCGTGGGTGGACTTGAGCAGCCCGGATTTGGCCGGTTCGAGAGCCTTCTACGGGGCCCTTCTCGGGTGGGATTGCCCTGAGGGACCCCCGGAGGCGGGTGGCTATTCGGTCTGCGAACTGCGCGGCAAGACGGTCGCCGGCTTGGGCCCGCAGATGAACCCCGATTTCCCACCGGCCTGGCTGTCCTACGTCGACGTGGACAGCGCCGACACCACCATCGCCAAGGTGAAGGCGAACGGGGGCACCGTCTTCGTCGAGCCGATGGACGTGATGGACGCCGGCCGCATGGCGATCTTCGCCGACCCGGCCGGAGCGGTGCTCGGCCTGTGGCAGCCCGGAGCCCACACGGGCGCGCAGCTGGTCAACGAGCCCGGCACGTGGTGCTGGAGCGAGCTCATCACGACCGATCTCGACGGGTCGAAGGCCTTCTACGGCGCCGTGTTCGGCTGGGGCGCCCAGGAGCAGGGGCCCGGAGGAGCCCACACCTACACGGAGTGGAAGATCGGCGAGCGGTCGCGTCGGCGGCATGATGCCCAAGACGCCGGAGATGCCGGCGGAGATGCCGCCCAACTGGGGCGTCTACTTCGCCGTCGACGATGCCGACGCGGCCGCGGCCAAGGCGCAGGAGCTGGGCGGGTCACTCTTCATGGGCCCGATGGACATCGAGCCGGGACGCATGGCCGTCCTGGCCGACCCGATCGGGGCGGTGTTCAACATCCTCCAGCTCAAGGCCTAGCGGGGCGGCGACATGGAACGTCGACGCCTGGGCAGGACCGGGCACGAGAGCAGCGTGGCCATTCTGGGCGGCGCCGCCTGCTGGGCGGCCACCGAAGAGGAGGCGGGAGCGTGGCTGCGCCAGGCCCTGGCCCGCGGGGTGAACCACCTCGACATCGCGCCGCAGTACGGGGCGGCCGAGTCGGTGGTCGGGCCGCACCTGGCGGCGCACCGCGACGAGATCTTCATCGCCGGCAAGACGCTGCGGGCCAACCCCGACGGCGTGAGCGACCAGTTCGACACCACCCGCCGGCTGCTCAACGCCGAGGTGCTCGACCTCTACCAGGCCCATGCCGTCACGTCGCTGGCCGAGCTGGACCGCCGCTCGGCCGCGTTGGAGCGGATCGTGGCGCTGCGCGACGCGGGCCATACCCGCTTCGCCGGCATCACCGGGCACGACCTCGAAGTGCCGCGGTGCCCACCTCGAGGCGCTGCGCCGCTTCGACCTCGACACGGTCATGTTCCCGGTCTATCCCGCCCTCTGGTCCCGGCCCGAGTACCGCGAACCGGCGGAGGAGCTCCTGGCCCTCTGCGCCGAGCGCGACATCGGCGTCATGGTCATCAAGGCCGTGGCCTGGCGGCGTTGGGGCGACGACCGCTCCCTGGCCGAGGCCCGGGGAGAGCGCTGGGCGGCGTCGTGGTACGAGCCGGTCACGACCGACGCGGAGATCGACCGCGGCGTGCACTTCGCGCTTTCGACGCCGGGCGTCCATGCGTTCTGCACGCCCGGGCGACATCCCGCTCCTGCCCCGCGTGCTCGACGCGGCGGACCGCTACGCCGGGATGGACCAGGAGCAGCGGCGGGCGGCCGTCGACGCCATGGCGGACGAGGACGTCATCTTCCCCATGGCCGGCTGAGCCGACGCTCAGCCGGCTTGCACCGCGGCCACGACCGGAGCGAAAGGCCTCGTCGTCGCTCGGGTCCTGCGGCGGCGCGACGAGGATGCCCTGCCCCAACCCGGCGAAGCGTTCGAGCAGCAGGCCCGGCAGCTCGTCGAAGGTCCCGGACGGGACCAGGGTGTCGAGGACCTCGTCGGAGAGCACGTCGCCGAGGTCGTCCCAGCGCTCGCGGCGGACGAGGTCGCGCAGCCGCGGTCCGAGCTCACCCCAGCCGTAGAGGCGCAGCGTCGGCGCGTAGGCCGGCGTCGAGTACAAGAAGGCGAGCAGCCGCCGCTGGCGTTCCCGCTCCGCCAGGAGCCCGGTCGGCGACGAGGACGAGATCACGCTGGTCCCCACCACCGTCTCGAAGCCGGTCGGCGTCCAGGTCGCGTCCGGCCGCCCGTGCGCCCCAGCGGCCAGGGCGGGCAGGCAGGTCTCGCGCAGATAACGCGGGTTCGAGTTGGTCGGGTGGCTCACGAAGCCGTCCGCCACGGCACCGGCCAGCTCGCAGGCCCGCCGCTGCACGCCGCCGAGGTACACCGGTGGGGCCACGGTCTCGCCGTCGGGACCCGGATTGAAGTACGGCTGCAGGCGGGTCACCCGGTAGTGCGGGCTCTCGTACGAAGGTGCGGCTTCCGGATGGCGAAGGAGGCGAACACCGCTCGGACCGCACCGACGTAGTCGCCCAGGCGGGCGATCGGGTCCTCACCGAAGGGCACGCCGTAGCGCTCCTCGATGTTCTGGCGGATCTGGGTGCCGAGACCGAGCTGGAACCGCCCGCCGCTGAACTTGGAGAGGTCCCAGGCGGCGTAGGCCAGCAGGGTCGGACTCCGGGTGAAGGCCAGCGTCACGCTGGTGCGCACGGTGATGCGCTCGGTGTGCTCGGCCACGAGGAGTGCGACGGCCATGGAGTCGTGCACCGTCTCGGCCACGTGCAACCCGTCGTAGCCGAGACGCTCGACCCGCTGGGCGTGGGCCACCGCCTCGGTCAGGCTGCAGCGCGGGTCCATGCCCGCGTAGACCTTCACGCCGAAGCGCCGTCGAGTCCCGCGGTCTGGGCCCGTCCCCGGGCCATGATCTTCTCCCGCTCGGCGGCCAAACGGGACTGGTCGAACCGCTCGGCCATCCAGCGGCGGGACCAGGCCGACTCGGCCTCCCAGGCCTCTTGTCCCGAAAGGGCGCCGATCTGGTCGTACATGCGCCGGATCTCGCGCACGTGCTCGTTCGGGGATGGAGACGACCGCCGCCGCGATCTCGAGCGCCCGGGGCAGCAACGACTCGTGGGGCACCACCTCGACCACGAGGCCCCAGTCGTAGGCCGTCTGGGCGTCGATGTAGTCGCCGGTGAAGCTCATGCGCCGGGCCCGGTCGGGGCCGATCAGCTGGGGCAGGCGCACGGTCAGACCGCCTCCGGGCATCACGCCGACCCGGGCATGGGTGTCGGAGAAGCGAGCCCGCTCGGAGGCGATGAGGAAATCGCAGTTGAGCGCGATCTCGAAGCCTCCGGTCACGGCGGCACCGTTCACCGCCGCGATGATCGGCGTTTCGTGCGGCGGGATCATGCCGACGTGCCTGGCCGGGTTGGCCAGGCGATCCTTCTGCACCGAGCGGTCCTCGCGGGAGAGGTCCTTGAGGTCCACCCCGGCGCAAAAGGCCGGGTCGGCGCCGGTCAGGACCATGCAGCCGACGTCGTCGCGCCCGATCGAGCTCGGTCACGGCGCGGCCCAACTCACGGTTCAGCTCGGCCGAGATGGCGTTGCGGGCCTCCGGGCGGTTCAACGTCACCGTGGCCACTCGATCGGCCACCTCGACCAACACCACCATCTGCGTCCCCTCTCAGTCGTGGCCGGCACGCTGGCCGGGCTCGAGTCCCTCGAAGACGACCAGGCGGCGAATCGCTCCGGCGTCGTCGAGGGAACCGATGGCCCAGCCTTCCACGGCGGTCACGCCCCGCTCCACTCTCGCCCAGGTGAACCGGAACCAGCCGTGGTGCTGGTCGACCGGACTGGTCCGGCGCAGGGAGGCGCGAGGCCGCGGTCGTGGCGGTAGCGGGCGAACGCCTCGCTCAGCCCGTCGGCGCCGTCGAAGACCGCGTCGGGTCCCGACGTAGACGAAGTCGGGCGAGAGGCGGTCGCGCAGCCCGTCCAGCCGCTCGCCCTCGTCCTCCACCAGCACGTCGACCATGAGATGGTCCACCCGCGCCGCCAGATCGCCCTCAGTGTCGCGTCGTGCCCGAACATCGCTCAGCGCTCCCGGGTCGCCCGCCACTCCTGCGAGAGCAGGGCGAAGCAGTCGGCGTCACGCTGTTCGCCGTCGATGCGCTCCCAGCCCGCGCAGGGTGGCCTCGCGCACGAAGCCGGCCGCCTCGGCGGTGCGGGCCGACGCCACGTTCCACGGCTCGACGAAGAGATGGAGGCGGGGGATGCCCGGCCCCCTCAAGGCGAAGTCGACCACGGCGCGCAAGGCGTCGGTGGCCAGGCGGCGGCCCCGGAAGCGTTCGAGGAGCCAGTAGCCGACCGAGGCCCGCCCGCTCTCGATTTCGTGCAGCCACAGGCCGATCGAACCGATCCCCAGCGCAGGCGCCGATTCCTCGGCAATCACGAACGAGATCCCGTCGCCCTCGGCGGCCCGCCGGTGCTGGCGCTCGATGAAGGCCCGTCCCGTGTCGTCGGAGTAGCGGCGCGGGATCGACGAGATGGACGGGACGAAGCGGTCGGCCGAGCCCTGCCGCACCAAGGAGAGGTCCGAGATCGACCAGGGCCGGAGGACGACGTCGGCGGCCGTGCAGGACCGGGACGCGGAGCGGCGGCGCGAGCGCGGCGGGATCGAAGTCGGTCATCGCAGCGCGAAGTACCCCGGGACGAGATGGTGCGGCGTGTCGAGGTAGCCCTTCGCCTCGGGCGGGCCGCCGAAGCGGCCGTGACTCCAGCGCACCTCGATGTGACCCTCGAGCTCGATGATCTCGGAGGTGGAGCGATCGCGCACCGCGGCGTGCCAGCCGACCCGCGGCTGGCCGCCTCGCTGCGGGTCAGGTCCACGCTCCCGAGCACGAAGTGCTCGCGCCAGTCCCACGGCGTGGCGATGCGCAGGCGCAGGGACCGGGTGGCCGACGAGCCGAGCACGAAGTAGGGGGCGCTCCCCATCCGGAGGAGCCGCCAGAGCATGGCCTCGCCGCGCCCGCCCCGCTCGTCCATGGCCTGTTGCCAGCGCTGGACGGACACGAACGAGACCCGCTCGGCCAGGCGTTGATAGGCGGCTCGGGCCTCGCCCGGCCAGCCCCGCTTGAGCCAATCGCCGAGTGCGTCGCGCTGCTCGGCCGTGAGGTCGACCGCACCGCGCCGGCAGCGTGCGCAGGACCGGAGGGGGCCGCTCTGTCGGCCGCGCCCACTCGCCGCCCAGTCCGCCGCCCGCCCCGCCGGTCTCGGCGGCTGTCCTCGAGGCCGGGAAACACCGACGGAGCGAAGGATGCTTCGGCGGAGCCCGATCGGGGCCGGAGGGCCGGACCGGGGGCGGACAGGGCGGGCGCACCCGGCCGTCGCCGGCGACGGTGTCGAGCACGGCTCGGCGCACCTCCTCGTAGAGGGCTTGGTACTCGGCGGGCGCCACCTCGGCGTACCAGTCGCCACCCGGTGCCGGCACCGCCCGGATCGGCACACGCAGCGGACTCTCGGCGGCGGGCGGCGTCACGGGCGCCCGCCGCGCGGCCGGGACAGCCGTCCCACGAGCAGGTCGTCGAAGATGTGCGCCGGCGAGACGTTGAACAAGATGTTGGAGAGGTACTTGCAGCTGACGAGGTAGACGTGGTCCACGCGCAGGTCGATGGGCGCCACCTCGTCGCCCGGGGCCCGGCCCGTGCCCTTCCACTCCACGATCCGGGGCAGCCGCCCGCGCAGCCCGTCTTCGGCGACGAGGAAGGCCCGCCCGTTCTCGAAGGCGGCGTGGAACTCCGTGTCGTAGGCGCCGCCGGCCCGCAGCTGACCGAGGCGCGCCCACATCTCGGGCGAGACGCTGTGCATGACCGGCGTGCGCGAGCGCAGGGCCTCGTCGACGTCGGACGCGCCCAGCATGCCGAGGGCCGTCCCGAGCTCGGTCACCGTGGTCCGGTCACTCGGCATGCGGGCATCCTTCCACGGGCGGACGCCACGCCCGGTCATGCGCCGGCGGTCGCCGCGGACGGGGTCAGTCGCTGAACAGGGGTGTGAGTTGGAGCTCGAGCGGGCCGACCGCGGCGTCGGCCGCCACGTGCAGCTCCGTGCTCTCGTAGACGTCGACCGCCACGCCGGTGCGGGCGATGAAGGCGAAGACGGCGTCGCCCCAGCGCTCCTCGCGCAGGGCCTGGCGCAGCGTCTCGCGCTCGCCCGGCGGCAGGTCCGGACCGGGGGTCGTGGCCACCAGCTGGCAGGCCAGGACCCAGTGCAGCGTCTCCATGTTCTCGGCCACGAAGACGCGCGGCGGGTCGTCGCGCACGACCGCGCAGGCGACGACCGCCCCCACCGGATCAGACCGCGCCGGGCGCCAGGTCGGCCGTGGACCAGAACCCGGGCAACGGGGCGCGGTGTCCGTCCCCGGGCGTAGGCGGCCAGGCGCTGGCGCGCCTCGGGCGAGAGCAGGTCCACGGCGTCGAAGATGGTGCCCGGACCCGAGCCGCCCGCAGCGCCCGGTCGGGTTCGGTGCCGGCCCGGGGGAGCTGAGTGGTCAGGACGACCAGGGGGGTCATGTCGTTGGCCGCCATGACGTGGGCCCGCCCCAGCGTGCGCCAGACCGTCTCCGAGCGGGCCATGCCGCCTCGATAGGCGGAGTGCGTCCCCGCCAGATCGAAGTACCACGTCCGCCCCGCCTGATCGTCCGCGGTGAAGCTGACGGCCAGGCCGAGCTCTGCGCAGCCGGCGGTCGGCTCGCACGTCGACGAAGCCGGCCGTCCTCGATGACCTGGCGGGCCAACGCGGCCGCCGACACCCCGTCCGTCTTGTCGGCGCCGACGTCGGCGCCCGGGACGGCGCTAGTCGCGCCGGCGGTCCGGCCGTCTCCGGCCGCCGCGACCTCCTCGGCCAGGCGGGTCTCGGCCAGCGTCACGTAGGCGGGGTCCAGGTCGTAGCCCACGGCGTCACGGCCCGAGCGCGCCGCGGCGACCAGCGTCGAGCCGGAACCGCAGAACGGGTCGACGACGAGATCACCCTTGAACGTGTAGAGCTCCATGAGCTTCTGGGGCAGCTCGACCGGGAAGGGTGCGGGATGGCGCACCCGCACCGCGCTCTCGGGTGGGATGTCCCACACGTCGAGGGTGAGCGCCATGAAGTCGTCCGCCCCGATGCTGCTCTCGTGCGGGAGCCCGGCGGCCCTGCGGGCCTTCGGGCTCAGCGCCCGGCCGAAGCGGCCCTTGCTGGCCACGATGACCCGCTCGGTGACGTCGCGCAGGACGGGATTGGCGGCCGAGCGGAAGGAGCCCCAGGCGCACGAGCCGCTCGCCCCCTCGCCCTTCTGCCACACGATCTCGCCCCGCGGCAAGCAGGTGCAGGTCGTCCTGGAGGATGGCCATGACGTCGGCGGCCAGGCTGCGGTAGGGCTTGCGCCCGAGGTTGGCCACGTTGACGGCGATGCGGCCGCCCGGCTCGAGCACGCGCTTGCACTCGGCGAAGACGTCGCGCAGCAGGGCCAGGTACTCGATGTAGGACCCCGGCACCCCCTCGCGGTCGAGCTCCTCCTCGTACTGCTTGCCGGCGAAGTAGGGGGGTGAGGTGACGACGAGGGCCACCGAGTCGTCCTGCAGCGCATCCATCCGGCGGGCATCGCCGTGCAGGGCGGACACCCCGGCCCGGTGCGGATTCACGTGCTCGTCCGCGCTCAGCTCGGGTGCCTCGAAGCGGGAGTAGAACGCGTCCGCCACGTGTGATTCGCGACGGCCGACGCCAAAGTTCGAGGTGGAGGTCGCGGGGCGACGGCGAGGGGTCATGGGATCGGGCGAAACGCTACCGGCAGGTCCGCCGGGCCGAAGTGATGGCCGGCGGTGAGCTCAATGGTCCGGCGGAACGGTCGGGGCGGCGATCACGCTCGAATTCCCTGCCGGACCGCCCGTTCGTCTGCACGAAAAAGGACGGTAGAGGTGCGCTGTGACAGCGACCGTTCCGGCGGGTCGGTGGAGGCCGGGCCCGCCGTCACATCTCGTAGACGACGAAAGACGTCGGGCCGGCCCACGACGTCGTAGAGGGACCGGGCCCGGCCGTTGTACTGCTGGGTGTGCCAGTAGACGTCCGGGGCGCCCCGGTCGGTGGCCGCCTGCTTCACGGCCTTGAGCAGGGCCCGGCCGAGGTCGCCACCCCGGGCGGCGGGGGAGACGAAGAGGTCCTCGAGGTAGCACTTGGGCTGCCGGGACCAGGTCGTGGCATGGACGACGCAGTTGGCCAACCCGACGGCCGCCCCGGCATCGTCGCAGGGCGAGCAGTCCGAACAGGCCGTCGGTGCCGTCACAGAGCCGACCGAAGGTGGCCTCGGTGGTCTCAGCCGACAGCTCGGCCCGGTAGAAGGCCAGGTAGCCGGCCCACAGGGCGCTCCAGCCCTCCCGATCGGCGGTCTTCGAGCGGTCGGATGGTGTGCATGGGCGTAGCCTCGCATCGAGTCGGGGGGCGTGCTCGGATCGGCGGGAACTCCCTGCTGAGGGTCTGGCGCCGGCATGAAAACGATGGATCCTGCACTATCCTTCGTTTATGGCTGGGTTTGACGAAGGCACGCACCGGGGCCGGGAGGTCCCGATCAGCTGGAACGGCCGGACCGTCAGCGCCTGGGTGCCGTCGCCGCTCGGGGATCAGTCCTTCGAGCTGGGGCCACGGGCGGCCCGGCTGAGCGAGCGGGCGGCGGCCGCCGTCGTGGCGGCGGGGCATCGGCCGACCCGCTTCGAGCCCATGGCCATGCTCCTGCTGCGCTCCGAGGGCGTGGCGTCGTCGTTCATCGAGGGGGTGCGCTCGCCGCTGGTCGACGTGGCGGCGGCGGAGGTCGGGGGCGCGCGGGGGGACACGGCCAACTACGTGGCCGACAACCTGGCCGCCGTCGTCGACGCGCTCGGGACGGCGGAACGGCCGCTGCGGCTCGAGGACCTGCTTGCTGTGGCATCGCCGACTCATGGGAGCCGCGGGGCGGGCTGCCCGACGCGCTGGTCGGCGCGCTGCGGGCCGAGCAGTCGTGGATCGGCGGCACCACCCCGCTCGACGCCGCGTTCGTGCCGCCCCCGCCCGAGCTGGTGCCCGCGCTCATGGCCGATCTCGTGGCGTTCGCCAACACGTCGCGCTCGACCCGGTGACCCAGGCGGCCGTCCTGCACGCGCAGTTCGAGATCATCCACCCCTTCGGCGACGGCAACGGCCGCATCGGCCGGGTCCTCATCGGCTGGGTGCTGGCCCACCGCTTGGGCGTGGCGCTGCCACCGCCGGTGAGCGTGCTGATCGCGCGGGATCCGGGCGGGTATCTCGCCGGCCTGACCCTGTACCGCCTGGGTCAGCTGGACACGTGGGTCGAGTGGCTGGCCCAGGCGCTGGTGCGCAGCAGCGAGGCGGCGGCCGACCTGATGCGCGCTCGGAGACGTTGCTCGAGGCGTGGCGCGTGCGGCTCGAGGGCGTGCGGGCCGACGCCGCGGCGCGGCGCGTGCTCGAGGTGCTGGCCGAGCGCCCGGTGCTCTCCGCCGCGGTGGTGGCCGAGCGGATGGGGGTCTCGGTCCGGGCCGGCCAGGCCGCGCTGGCCGTGCTGGCCGAGCACGGCATCGTGCAGCGCTACCGGCCCGACGACAGCGGGGCGGGCGGGCCCGGGCGGCCGACGCAGTACTGGGTGGCCTCCGAGCTCATCGCGCTGGTGGCGGGCTGGACGGTGGGCGCGGGGCGGGCGGCGCAGGAGCGCTCGGGCGCGTTGGTCGTCGCCGCGGCGCAGGCGGCGGCGCAGCCCGGCACGCGCGCGAGCCGCGGTCGTGGCCCTCGAACTTCTCGCGCACCTGGGCCCGGCGCTCCTGGATGTCGCGGTGGGTCAGGCTCTGCTGGGACTCGTCGAGGCCGAAGCTGGCCCGTACCGAGGTGAGGTCGGGCGCCCAGTCAGCCTGGGCCTCGAGGCCGAGCTGGGCCATGATGCGCTCGCCGTGCTTGGCCGCGAAGTGCAGTGCGATGGATTCGAACTCGGCGAACAGGTCGAGGTCGGGGGCGAGGGTGGCGATGGCGCCGTCGAGGAACATCATGTTCTTCACGAAGAGCATGAGCTCCTTGGGCATGCGGGCCCCGAGGGCGAGCAGCGTCTTGATGGAGCGCTGCATCTCGGCCACCAGCTCGTCGGAGGTCATGGTGGTCGGATCGAGCGGGGGGCGATCGAGGCCCAGGCGCTCGATCACCTCGTCGACCGTGAGGTCGTCGGGGAAGGCGCCCAGGTCGCGCATGGCGGCCACCTGGGTGGGGACGTCCCCGTTGGAGGCGCCCGACGATGAGCGAGAGGAGCGCCAGGCGCTTGGGTTCGGTCAGGCGCCCGGTGATGCCGAAGTCGAGCAGGGCGGTCTTGCCCGACGGGAGCACGAAGAGGTTGCCGGCGTGCAGGTCGCCGTGGAAGACGCCGTGCAGCATGGCGCCCTCGAGGAAGCCGATCATGCCGGAGCGCACGACCTCTTCGGTGTCGATGCCGGCCGCCCGCATGCCGGCGACGTCGGCGAAGTTGAAGCCGTCGACCCGCTCCATGACGAGCATGCGCCGGGTGACGAGCGTGGGGTGCGGGCGCGGGACGACGAAGGAGCGCTGGCCGAGCTCGGCGTAGACCTTGGCCACGTCGAGCATGTTGTCCGCCTCGAGGCGGAAGTCGAGCTCTTCGACGATCGTCTCGGCGAAGAGCTCGACCAGCGCCGGCGGGTTGGCCAGGGCGGCGACCGGGATGCGGCCGACCAGGTGCGGGGCGGCCCACGCCATGACGGCGAGGTCCTGGCGCACCCGGCGGGCCACGGCCGGGCGCTGCACCTTGATGACGACGGGGGTGCCGTCGCGCAGCGTGGCCGCGTGCACCTGGGCGATGGAGGCCGCGGCCAGCGGGGTGTGCTCGACCGAGGCGAACACGTGGTTGAGGCTCTGGCCCAGCTCCTCGGTCAGGACCCGCTCGACGACGGGCCAGGGCTCGGCCGGCACCTGGTCGCGGCACCACTTGAACTCGGCCACCAGGGCGGGCGGGAAGATGCCGTCACCCGAGGCGATGATCTGGCCCAGCTTGATGTAGGTGGGGCCGAGCTTCTCGAAGGCGACGCGCAGGCGCCGGGACAGGCCGGCCACCGAGGCCTCGCCGCCCTTGCGCCGATCGGTGACGTACCAGAGGCCGAGGGCGCCGCCGAGGTGGCGCAGCGTGGTGCCCACCCGGGCCCCGGGCGGGACGCGGCGCCGGCGCACGAGGCTCGGGGAGCGAGGCGGCGAGCGCGGCCCGGAGCACGGCCTGGTGGCGGCGCCAGGGCAGGGCGTCCGGGTCGACCACCCACGGCCCGACGTCGGTGAAGACGCCGAATTCCGTGTCGGGGGACGCCACAAAGGGCGAGTGTACGGGCGGGCCGTCGTGGCCCGGCCGGGACGACGGTGTCAGCTGCTGACGCGGCGGGCGACCTCGCGGCAGGCGTCGAGGTCGTCGAAGGCCTTGGCGACGTCGTCGACCGTGAAGGCGAAGAACAGGGCGGCCACGGCGTCGGCGCCCGCCTCGGCGTACTGCT
The DNA here is from genome assembly GCA_963726855.1 of uncultured Acidimicrobiaceae bacterium. Lineage (GTDB taxonomy): Bacteria > Actinomycetota > Acidimicrobiia > Acidimicrobiales > RAAP-2 > Bog-473. The sequence goes on along the minus strand of CAVSEB010000017.1, from coordinate 3,154 downwards.
CGACGCCCTCGGGCGTGAGCGGCTTGAAGTAGGGGCAGACGGTGATGCGCAGGTCGGACCGGCGGCGCCCGGCCGCCTCGAGGTGCCCGTCGAGCTCCGCCAGGCCCCGTGCCCAGCTCCTCGGGGGTGCGGTTGAAGGTGTGCCAGCCCTGGGCCAGGTGGGCGGCCCGGCGCATGGCGGCCGGGGTCTCGCCCCCGATGTGCACGGGGACCGGCTGCTGGAGGGGCTTGGGGAACATCTCGCAGGGGTCGAGGTCGTAGAGCTCGCCGTGGAACGACGACATGTCGTCGACCCAGAGCGTGTGCAGCACCTCGAGGTACTCGTCGGTGCGCCGGCCCCGGCGCTCCCACGGCACGTTGAGCGCCTCGAACTCCTCCTTGAGCCAGCCGACCCCGACGCCGAGGTCGACCCGCCCGCCCGAGAGCCAGTCCAGCGTCGAGACCTCCTTGGCCACGTAGACGGGGTTGCGCTGGGGGAGGAGCAGCATGGCGGTGCCGAGGCGGACGGTGCTGGTGCGGGCGGCCAGGTAGGTGAGGGTGACCAGCGGCTCGAGCAGGCCGCTGCCGGGCGGCGCGGGGATGCGCCCGTCCTCGGCGTAGGGGTAGTGGCTGGCGTAGTCGCCGAAGAGCACGACGTGCTCGCCCACCCAGATGGTGCCGATGTCGCGATGCTGCGCGCCCTGGGCGACGGCGTCGAGCAGCTCGGGTGTCGTCATGGGGCTGGCCGTGGGCAGCCAGAGGTCGAGTTGCACGTCGGTCAGGCTCCAATTCCGCGCAGCACGAAGGCGCAGATGTCGTCGGCGGTCTTTTCGGCCGCGATGGGGTCGGGCTCGCCGGCCCGCACGGACAGGGCACCGTAGACCTGCTGGCCGATGAGGGTCACGGTGCGCTCGGGGTCGAGGTCCGGGCCGGAAGTCGCCCGAGGCGATGCCGGCGTGGAGCAGGTCCTCCATGAGGCGCATCATGTCGAGGCCGATCAGCATGAGGGCGCCACCCACCGCGGCAGAGCCGGCGGCGTTCGTCGTGGCCTGGGTGGCCATGGCCAGGCGGAAGAAGGCGGGGCTCTCGTCGATGCGCTCGAGCAGGCCGAGGATGAGGGCGCGCAGGCGCTCGCTCGGCGCGGCGTCCACCTCGATCACCGTGGCGACCGTGTCCTTCATGCGGTCGTACATGGCCTGGAGGCAGGCCCGGAGCAGTTCGTCCCGGTTGGCGAAGTAGACGTAGACGGTGGAGCGGGCGACGCCGGCCTCGGTGGCGATCTCGTCCATGGAGACCTCGGTGGTGCCGCGCTCGCCGAAGAGGCGGCGGGCGGTGTCGAGGATCTGGTCGCGCCGGAAGTCGCGGATGACGTCCTTCAGGGCATCGGGAGCGCGCCGGGCCACGGGCTGAGAGTCCTCCTCGCTCGCTCAGCCCGCCGGCTCAGGAGCCGACGCGAGCGGCGGGGGTGAAGGCAACCGGCAGGTGCTTGACGCCATTGATGAACTGCGACTGTAGGCGCTGGACGTCGCCGGCCTGGGAGATGTTGGGCATCCGGTCGAGCAGGTGTTCGAACATGACGCGGATCTCCATGCGGGCCAGGTTGGCGCCGAGGCAGAAGTGCGGACCGCCGCCGCCGAAGGCGATGTGGGGGTTGGGGTCGCGCCCGATGTCGAACGTGTCGGGGTCGGCGAAGATGTCCTCGTCGCGGTTGGCCGAGGCGTGGAAGAAGACGACCTTGTCCCCGGCCGCCATCGCCGTGCCGCTCATTTCGAGGTCGACCATGGCCGTGCGCCGGAAGTTCATCACCGGGGTGACGAAGCGGAGCATCTCGTCGGCGGCGGTGGGCAGGAGGGTGCGGTCGGCCAGCAGGCGCTGCCACTGCTCGGGGTTCTGAAAGAAGGCGTGCATGGCGCCCGACATGAGGTTGCGGGTGGTCTCGTTGCCGGCCACGGTGAGGAGGAGGAAGAAGAGCTCGAGCTCGAGCTCGCTCAGCTGCTCGCCGTCCACCTCGACGGTGGTGAGCACGCTCATGAGGTCGGCGTGGGGGTCGATGCGCTTCTTGCCGAAGAGCTCGGCGGCGTAGGCGTAGAGCTCCATGGCGGCGACCATGGCCTCTTCGGCCTGGGACTGGTACTCGGGGTCTTCGTTGCCGACCATGCGGTTGGACCACTCGAACATGCGGTGGCGGTCCTCCTGGGGGACGCCGAGGAGCTCGGCGATGACCCGGAGGGGGAGCTCGGCGGAGAGGTCGGTGACGAAGTCGGCCTCGCCCTTCTCGATGACCGAGTCGATGATGGCGTCGGCGGAACGGTGGATGCTCTCCTCGAGGTCGCGCACCATGCGGGGCGTGAAGCCCTTGTTGACCAGGCGCCGGTAGCGGGTGTGCAGGGGCGGATCCATGTTGAGCATCATCAGGCCCTGCTGGGCCTTCTCGTCGTCGGCCATCTCGAAGGGCATGGTCCCCTGGGCGGCCGAGCTGAAGCGCTCGTAGTCCCGGTTGACGGTGACGCAGTCGTCGTAGCGGGTCACGGCCCAGAAGCCGGGGCCGCCGGGCTCGTCCTGCCAGTGGACGGGGTCATGGCGGCGCAGGTAGGCGAGGTAGGCGTGGGGGACACCGGACACGAAGGACCGGGAGTCGGACAGATCGACGGGGGCGACGTCGGCGACGGTGCTGGACATCGGACAACTCCTCTAGGGGATCGGACACAGTGTCCGATTTATTGCATGGTAAGTCCAGGGGACGGGGGAGTCAACGAATCGGGACGTCAGTCCTGGTGGGAGGCGGTGCCGGGGTCGGCGTCGTCGGTCGCCGGGGTGGGGCCGGCGGCGTCGTGCGGCTCCGACGTGTCTTCGGCGTCGGGGAAGATGGCCCTCGACTTGGTGGGGTCGTCGGGGTCGAGGACGACGCGGAGCTTCTGGTCGGCGTCGGGCGGGTCGCCGGGGACCGAGGCGACGATGACGACCTCCTGCTGGGTGGGGGCGAAGACGTTGCGCAGGCCCTTGGCGATGCTGGTGCCGACCTCGCCGAGGGCGGACTCCTTGCGCCAGCGGTCGAAGCCCCCGGGCTGCTCGTCGTCGGGTGCCTCGTCCTGTGGCTCGGCCGAGCCGCCGCTGTCGTGGTCGTCTGTGATCGGACCATGGTGCCACCCGGGCGCGGACGTCTCGACCGGCGGAC
>CAVSEB010000016.1:0-127490 GCA_963726855.1 uncultured Acidimicrobiaceae bacterium | reverse complement strand
GTCGGGAACCCGACCTCGGCCCTCTACCAGAAGGCCTTCCTCCCGCAGTACCCGAGCGACTTCGCGGCCGACGTGGCGTCGGGCCAACTCCCGGCCGTCAGCTGGCTCCTCGCGCCGGCCGGCTACGACGAGCACCCCTCGGCACCGCCCGCCCTGGGTGAGTGGTACACCAGCCAGGTGGTGGCCACGCTGACCTCGAACCCCGAGGTGTGGTCCAAGACAGTCCTGTTCCATATGTACGACGAGAACGACGGGTTCTTCGACCACGTCCCCCCGCCGGTCCCACCGGCCGGTACGCCGGGCGAGTACCTGACCCAGCACACGCTGCCGGCCGATGCCAACGGGATCCGCGGCCCCGTCGGCATGAGTTTCCGGGTGCCCCTGCTCGTCATCTCGCCTTTCAGCCGGGGCGGCCACGTGGCGTCGCAGGTCTTCGACCACACCTCGCAGATGCGTTTCCTCGAAGAACGCTTCGGCGTGCGCGCCCCAACATCTCGGCCTGGCGACGCAAGACGGCGGGCGACCTGACGTCGACCTTGCACCTCGGACACTCCGACGCCACGGTGCCGGCGCTGCCCAGCACGGCGAACGACACCGAGGCGGACATTCTGGCCGAGGGCATCACCGGCGCCCAGATCTTCAACCTCGACCAGGACATGCCGGTCTACCCGGTGCCGGAGCACCAGACGATGCCGCGCCAGGAGCGGGTCTAGGGAGCCTGTACCGATCCCGATTCGGTGTCGGGGATGGGCGCCGCTTCGGCCCGGGCCAGCATCTCGGAGCGGTCGGCCGCCAGGATGTAGCCACCCTTGATGGCCTTGTCCAAGCTCTTGGTGTAGTCCGCCAGGTAGTCCGCCTTCGTCGGGTAGAGCGTGGCCAGGGTGGAGGCGCTGAGCGGGATGGCCGATCCGAAGAGGGAGCAGATGACGGTGGTCCCCGGCGGGGCCTGCCCACTCAGGGTGGAGATGGGCGACGTCGACGGCGGGTGTGCGCACGCCGCCGATGACGTTGCCGTACTTGTCCGTCGCGTAGGTGGTGGTGGGACTCGTGCTGGCCAGATGGAAGGGCGACGGCGTGGGCGGTGCGGTCCCGTCGACCACCCACTTGTCGAAGGCACTGAAGGCGGCCTGGACGACTTCGTGCTGGGGCCCGTCGTTGATGGGCTGGGAGCAGCCGAGGATCCCGCCGTTGCCCCCGACCAGATAGGCGTCCGCGTGCGAGGTGCCCGCCACCTCCCACGTCCGGATGCGCGCCGTGTTGGGTTGCTGCGCCGGGGCGTAGCCGAGCGTGGTGAGGTCGGTCTGGGTCTCGAACATGAACACCGGGACCGAGAGGTCGGTCCGGATGCGCAGGTCGCCCTTCAACCCGTTGCTCGAGCCGATGCCGGCCCCGCTCCCGCCCCGGCTGTGGATGAAGATGCCGTCGTAGGCGTGGGTCAACGGTTGGAGGGCGTCGGCGAAGTCGGTCATGTAGAAGGCCGACTGGGACTCACCGGCGGCCACGATGTGGCGCGGGTGGAGGGACCCCAGCACGTCGGCCCCGTGGGACTTGCGCACGGCCAGGCCGATCTGGGCGAACATGTCGAGCGCGTACTGGTCGCCCGGATGGTGCAACGACCCGTAGCGGCTCGGCTCCTGCTGCACCAAGCCGCCGCCCGCGCTCTTCGTCCCGAGGATGGAGGTGCCACCCTCGATGGCGAGCGCCTGCGCCGAGACGCCGACCCAGGCGTAGCCCTCGCTCATGAGCATCGGGTTGAGGTAGTCCCAGTCGGGCGAGGACTCGCCGGCCGACACGTTGAGCCACTCGACCACGACGGTGCCGTTGAACTTCTTCGGCGACGACGGGCGGCGCACGATGATGCGGGTCTCGTAGGGTGCCGACGTGGTCGGCGCGATGGCCAGGTGCCCGTCGGACGGGCTGGACGTCGCCTCGAAGGCGTGGGCCGTCCCCGAGGCGAAGTACTCCTGCTCCACGTACCCGTGGGCCGTCAGATTGGTGGCGACAGCCGAGAGCGGTTCGAGGATGTGGCCGGTGGTGACCGGCCCGCTCAACGTGGCCGTCGCCGCGTAGACCGCACTCCCGTTGGCGCCGGCCGGCGCCGCGCCGGCCAGGGTGACGAGGGCGATGGTCAGGACGGCGGTGACGGCGATCCACCTCAGCATGGGCATGCGGTTGCTCCTCCGACCGACGCCGCAGGACCCGCACCGAGCGGGACCCCGGAGCGGTCCGGCCGAGATGTTAGGGCCGGCCGGCCGCCCGAGCCCCGGCGTCCCCCCTTTTCTACGGGTGCGCCGTGCCCGCGACGTCTCGCGCGCCCGCCGAAGGCGGACCGGGCCACGATGACATCGGTCTCGCCCGGCCGCGGGCCGGCCTGGAGCCGCTGCCCGTGCCAGCCGGTCCGGGTCAGGGCCGCGAAGAAGTAGCGCTCGTCGAAGCCGAGCTCGAGCCAGCCGTGGGTACGGCTCGACCAGACCGAGAGCCCGTCGAGCCGGGGACCCCACGGGTACTCGAGACGCTGCACCGGCTCGGCGGCGAAGAACACCGCGCCCTCGGGCCGCACGATGCCGTGGAGGTGGCGCAGCATGGTCAGGTGGTCGGCGCAGTGGTGGAAGCTCTCGTAGAACACGGCGGCGTCGTAGCGCTCGCCGGCGAAGAAGGTCAACATGTCGGCCTGCTCCACGTCGAGGCGACCCGGGCCGTGCCCGCGCTCGGCGACCAGGTGGCAGAAGTTCTCGTCCACCTCGACCGCGGTGACGTCGAGGCCGGTCGCCACCATGTCGGCGGTCACGTTGCCCCACCCCGGACCGAACTCGACGACGCGGCGCGGGCGCGAGATCGGACAGGCAACGGAGCAGGTGGCCGCGGGCCGCCAGGTCGCGGCCGACCATGGCCAGCGAGCCGCTCTGGTAGGGGAACGGTCGCTCCCGGGCCAGCTCGAGGTCGAAAGGCGACGCCTCGTGTGAGGTGTCGTAGGCGTCGCGACCCGAGATGGTGCGGTAGAGCGCCCAGGTCCACTCCCGGTAGGAGTCCGAGAACGGGTTCGCCGGTGGGGACGACGGCAGGGCGAGAACGAACGACTGCAGGAGGGCGTGCGCCTGGTCGGGCGCCGTGGCCATGAGGGCGGTCGCCCTGTCCAGTTCGGCGTCGAGCTCGTCGAGGGTGAGGTGGCGCGGTCCGGGCCGGCCCAGGACGGCGCGTGCCCGCCGGCGGGCCCCGGGCGGGAGGGCGTCGACGGTACGCCCGGCCAGCGCGGACGCGGCGCGCCCCGGGCGGCTCACAGCCGTGCGCCGTGCATCATCAGCGGCAGACGGGTCAAGAGGACGGGACCGCGGCGGCCTCGTAGGTGGTGGCGGTCGCCCCCGTCAGCCGGCTCAGGTTGCGCTCCCCGAACGCGGCCTCGTGGGGCTCGGCCATGTGCGCGTCGAACGCGGCCTGCGAGGTCCAGCACTCGAAGAAGCGGAAGGTGTTGCGCGCCTCCACGTCCTCCGACCAGAAGTACTCCACGCAGCCGGCGTCGCGCCGGCTGGCCGCCGTCACCTCGGCCAGGCTGGCCAGCACGTCCTCGCGGTCGGCCGGGTCGAAGCTGAGCGAGCCGGCGATGATGATCATCCCGGGAGGGTACTGCCTCAGGCGGCGTCTTCCACGGTGGCCAACCCGTCGGTGACCAGCGTCCCGCCCTTCATGACGGCCAAGAGCCGCGCCGCGGTCCTGCAGCAGGCCGATGTCGGCGAGCGGGTCGCCGTCCACCACCACCAGGTCGGCCAGGTAACCCTCGCGCACCGAACCGAGCTCGTGCCCACGCCCCATCAGCTCGGCGCCGTTGCGGGTGGCCCAGCGGATCACGTCGAGCGGGGGCATGCCCGCTTCCTTGACGTAGAACTCGAGCTCGTCGGCGTAGCGGCCGTGGGGCAGCCCGATGGCGCCGTAGTCGTCCCCGACGAGCAGCTTGACGCCGGCGGCGTTGGCCGCCGGGAGGATGGCCAGCGCCCGCGCGATGTCCTCGGCCATCGCGGCGGTGAACCCCAGGCCGCCGCCGGCCATCAGGTCGGCGAAGCGGGCCGGGAAGAGCTGGCTCGGCACGAGGAACGTCCCCTGGTCGACCATGCGCGCAATCGCGGCGTCGTCCAGGCCGTCTCCGTGGTCGACCACGTCGATGCCGGCATCGAGAGCCATGTGCAACGCGGTGCGGTTCGCGATGTGCCCGCGCACGAGGGCGCCGCGTTGGTGCGCGGCCTCGATGCCGGCCGAGATCTCCTCGAACGTCATCTCGGTCTGCTCCGCGGGGGCGACGGTGCCGTGGCCGCCGGTGACGAACATCTTGATGATCTCCGCCCCCTGCTTGATCTCCTCGCGCACGGCGCGCCGGAACTCGGCCGGGCCGTCGGAGCGGTTGATGGCGCCGTGGGCCCCCACGTCCCAGTACCAGGGGAAGCTCTTGTCGCCGGCGTGCCCCGTCGTGCTGACGTCGCGGCTGCCCGCCATGAGGCGGGGGCCGGGGAAGAGGCCCTCGGCGATGGCGGCCTTCATGGAGGCGTCGATGGCGAAGGGTGCGCCCGCGCTGACCGCGCCGGTGAAGCCGCTGCGCAGGAGGAGCTCGAGGTGGTGGGCGGCCCGCACCGCTTGGAGCGCCGGCGGCTCTTCGAGCCCGAACGGTGTCGCCTTGGTCCCGAGCTCGTGGTACGTGGCGTGGAAGTGGCTGCTCACCATGCCCGGCATGACGGTGCGCCCGCCCAGCTCGACCACCCGGTCCCCCGGTCGGGCCTCGACCGGCGCCGAACCGGGACGGACGGCCGCGATGCGGCGGTCCTCCACCACCACGGTGGTCTGCGGCCGCGGCCCGTCGGCGTCGAGCACGGTGGCGTTGCGCAAGATCAGGCGCGCCATGTCCCGGTCTCCTACTTCCAGCCGGTGATCACGTGGTCGAACCACCACTGCGGCGCCGCGGCCACGAGGACGTTCATGTCCCAGTAGTCGGTCCAGCGGGTGATCCTGCCGTCGCGCACCTCGTGCACCGAGGCAACGGGCAGGGCCATGGTCTCACCCGTCGGCCAGGTCCAGTGCTCGATGTGCTCGGTCATCACCGCGTGGTCGCCGGCAACCAGGTGCCGCCGCTCGTCGCGGAGCTCGGTCAGCTTCCCGAAGGCCAACGTCAGCCGGCGCACGATCTCGTCGGGCCCGCGGGCCACGTCGTCCTCGGGCGTCTCGGTGTCGGTGTACTCGCCCTCGAGCGTGAAACGGGCGGCGGCCGCCTCGAGGTCCTGGCGGTACAGGTCGGCCCAGAACCCCTCGATCAGCGTTCGATTCTCGTCGACGTTCCCCACGCGGCACCTCCCGAGTCGCGCCACCGTGGCCCGGCGCGCATGCGCACGCACCGCGGCGCGTCCGGACGATAACGCAACCACCCGGCGGGAACTGCCTGCCGGCCCCCACGGGCCGAGTTGTCCCGGGCGGCACCTAGTAAAGGTCGCTTGACATGACCGTCACGTAAAGGTACCTTTACTTCGTGAAGAACCGCGTCCGCGAGATGCGCACGGATCGCGGTCTGTCGCAGGCCGACCTCGGGGCGGCCCTCGGCGTCTCACGCCAAACGATCATTTCCATTGAGAACGGTCGGTACTCACCTTCGCTCCCATTGGCATTTCAGATCGCTCGTTTCTTCGACGCGAGCGTCGACCTGATGTTCGACCCAAACCAGGAGGTCAAGAAGTGAGCGCGAGAAGACACGCTCGGCTGATCGTTCCCGGCTCTGCCCTCGTGCTCGGCTCGGCCATCGCCCTCGGCACGTGGATCGGTACGGGCTGGGGAGCAGCCGTCGGCATCGAAGCCGTGGCGCTCACCGGTGCCATCCTCTACTACTTCCTTGGGGGCAGAGACAGCGATGTCGGGGCGCTCTTCGGATCGCGCCCAGACGAACGTCAGGCCAGCATCGGCATGAGATCCACCGCGCTCACTGGCAACGTCCTGATCCTGATGGCGATCGGAGGGGTCATCGTCACCTCGGCGCTGGCGAAGCCCGCGTGGCCTTTCTTGCTCTTCTGTGTCGTCGGCGGCGCCACCTACCTCACGGGACTCGTCATCTACCGAAATCGCTGACCTTCCTCGTCGCTCCCGGCAAGGAGCAGTCTCCGGCGCGGCCCGGGATCTCCCACCAAGACCTCCGCGCGCCGCGCCGGATGACCGGCGGACCTCGCCGCCATCTGGGGCGTCCCCTATGGTGGGCCGCGCAGTCGACCTGTGGGGGTGGAGGCGTGTCGTACCGAGTCATCCAGTGGGCAACGGGCAACGTGGGCCGAGCCTCGATCGAAGGCATCCTGGCCCATCCCGATCTCGAGCTGGCCGGCTGCTGGGTCCATTCGGCGAGCAAGGACGGAGCGGACGTGGGCACCCTCATCGGAGGCGATCCTCTCGGGATCTCGGCCCACGCCGACGTCGACGCGCTCCTCGCCCTCGAGGCCGACTGCGTCGTCTACAGCCCGATCTTCGCCGACGTGGGCGTGGTCACCCGCATCCTCGAGTCGGGCAAGAACCTGGTCACGCCGCTCGGCTGGTTCTACCCGCCGGGCGACGAGCGGGCCCAGCTCGACGCCGTGTGCCGCCGCGCCGGCGTCACCCTGCACGGCACGGGGATCCACCCCGGCGGGATCACCGAGCGCTTCCCGCTCATGGTCTCGGCCCTGTCGGGCTCCATCACCCGGGTGCGGGCCGAGGAGTTCTCCGACATCCGCACCTACGGCGCCCCCGACGTCATCCGCGACTGGATGCTCTTCGGCAAGACGCCCGAGGAGTCTCGCCAGAGCATCATGGCCGAGGCACTGGGCGGAGGCTTTCGCCAGTCGGTGCACATGGTGGCGGACGAGCTCGGGTTCGACCTCGACCCCGCCCTGCGCACCACGCACGAGATGGCGGTGGCCACCGCTCCCATCGACTCACCCATCGGGCCGATCGCGCCGGGCCGGGTGGCGGCGCAGCGCTTCAAGTGGGAGGGCCTGGTCGACGGCGAGCCCGTGGTCACCGCCGCCGTCAACTGGCTCATGGGCGAGGAGCATCTCGACCCGCCGTGGCGCTTCGGCCCCGACGGTGAGCACTTCGAGGTCGAGATCACCGGCGACCCCGACTGCCTGGTGACGTTCCGCAAGCTCCACCCCGCGTCGATCGAGGCCGGATTGGCCCGCAACCCCGGCATCGTGGCGACCGCCCTGCACTGCGTCAACGCGGTGCCCTATGTGTGTGCGGCCGAGCCCGGGCTGCGCACCTATCTCGAGATGCCCTTGGTGGCCGGGCGCGCCGCGCGTTCGCTGCGGCGGGGCCGAGACGCTTCGTGATCCTCGACCGCTTCCGCCTCGACGACCGGGTGGCCGTCGTCACCGGGGCGGGGCTCGGCATCGGACGGGGCATCGCCCTCGGTCTGGCCCAGGCCGGCGCCGACGTGGTGCTGGCCGCCCGCACCCGGTCCGATCTCGAGGAGGTGGCCACCCTGGTCGAGGGAACGGGCCGGCGGGCGCTCGTGGTGCCGACCGACGTGACCGACCAGGCCCAGCTGCAACAGCTGGTCGACCGCACGGTGGGCGAGTTCGGTCGCCTCGACATCGCCGTCAACAACGCCGGGGGGGCCATGCCCCGGGCCGCCATGGACACGAGCGAAGGCTTCTTGGAGCGGGCGTTCCACTTCAACGTCACCGCGCCCTTCACCTTGACCAAGCTGGCCGCCCGGGCGATGGTGGACACGTCGGGCCGCGGGGCGGTGGTCAACATCTCGTCGCGCTCGGCCAGCATGACCCAGACGAGCTTCGCCGCCTACGGCGCGGTCAAGGCGGCCCTGGACCGCATCACCCGCAACATGGCACCCGAGTTGGCGCCCCGGGTGCGGCTGAACGCCGTCGACGTGGGCGGCGTCGCCACCCGCTCGCTCGACATCGTGCTCACCGACGACGCCCTGCGCACCCAGTTCCTGGCCAACACGCCGATGGGCCGTCCGGGCGAACCCGAGGACATCGCCTGCGCCGTCCTCTACCTGGTCTCCGAGGCCAGCTCCTGGGTGACGGGCAAGGTGTTCGAGATCGACGGGGGCACCGAGGCGCCCGCCATGGCCGTGCCGGCAACGCCGCTCGAACCCTCGGCCGGGTGACGGCTCCCCCGTGAGCGAGACCGGGCCGGCCGGAGGCGACCGGGCCAGCGTGCTCTGCTCGGGCACGCTGCGCCCAGGCATCCCTTTTCACTCCCGCGTGGCAGCGGCCCAGGCCGGCGGCTTCGACCACCTGTCGCTCTGGGGACGCGACTACCGCGACGCCCGCGCCGAGGGGCTGCGCGACCGCGACCTGCGGACCATCCTCGACGACCACGGGCTGTCGGTGGCCGAGCTCGACCCGGCCTGGTGGTGGCTCCCCGGCGCGGCGGACATCCACATCGCACCCGAGCACGACACCGAGCGGATCTTCTCCTTCGGCGAAGCCGAGCTCTTCGCCGTCGCCGACGCCCTGGGCGCACGCGCACTCAACGCGGTGGATGTCTTCGGCGGTCCGTGGTCGCTCGACGACGCCGCCGAGAGCTTTGCCGCCCTGTGCCTGCGGGCCGCCGAGCACGGGCTCCTGGTCCAGCTCGAGTTCCTCCCCTGGTCCAAGATCCCCGACCTCGACGCCGCCTGGTCCGTCGTGCGCCGGGCCGGCGCGCCGAACGGGGGTCTGGCCGTCGACGCCTGGCACTACTTTCGGAGCGGCTCGGCCGAGGCGGGCACGCTGCGCACCGTGCCCGGCGAGCGCATCGTCGGGGTGCAGCTGTGCGACGCGCCCGCCGCGTCCGAGGCCGATCCCCTCCACGCCACACTGCACGAGCGCCTGCTGCCCGGCCAGGGTGAGCTCGATCTGGCCGGCCTGATCGCCGACCTGCGGGCCACCGGCACGACCGCGCCGTTCGGCGTCGAGGTCTTCTCGGACGCGCTGGACGAGTTGGCCCCCGAGGAGGTGGGGCGCCAGGCGGGTGCCGCGCTGCGCTCGCTCCTCGCACGCCCGACCTGACGCCGGTCCGCGATGATGTCGTCCCATGGCACGCATCGTCCTCGTCCACGGAGCCTTCAACGAGCTCTGGGGGCCCAACGAACTGAAGGCCCGCTGGCTTCCCGCCGTCCGCGATGGCCTGTGGCACCACGGCGTCGAGGTGTCCGAACACGACGTCGACGTCTGCTTCTACGGTGACCTCTTCCGCCGCCACCCCGGCACCGACGAGGAAGAGCTGCTCGAGAAGACTCGTCCCGGCATCGCCGAGGTACTGGGCGACCTCGAGGGTGCCACGGCACTGGCCGCGCTCGCCGACGCCGCCAGCGAGGCCGTGTTCGAGCGCACCGTGGACATGGTGGCCGTGATGACCGCCGAGCCCGACATGCGCGATCGTCTGCGCAAACGTATCGAGGCCGTGATCCACGACGACACTCGTGTCCTGGTGGCCCACTCCTTCGGGACGGTGGTGGCCTACAGCGCCCTGGCCGCCCATGCCGAGTGGCCGGTGCACACCTTCGTCACGCTCGGCTCACCGATGGCCGCTCCCATGCTCTTCGAGGGCCTCGACCCGGCGCCGGTCGATGGTCAGGGCGTGTGGCCGGGCAGCGTGGCGCGCTGGATCAACGTGCGCGCCCTCAACGACAAGGCCTGTGCCTCCTCGCTGGCCGACAAGTTCGGTCCCCGGATCGAAGAGGTCTTCATCGACAATGGGCACCGCTTCCACGCACCCGAGCCGTACCTGAACTCGCGCCGCACCGGCGGCGCCATCGCGGAGGCCCTGCGCAGTTAGCGCGGACGCCGGCGCAGCGCGGCGTTGGCGATCGCTTCGGGCACCCAGCCGACATCGGTGTCGTTGAGGTCCACGCCGGGCGGCACGATCTCGTCGATACGGTCGAGAACGTCGGTGCTCAGCCGGAGCTCGAGCGCCGGCAGCTGGGACTCGAGGTGCTCCATCGTGCGCGGGCCGATGATGGGCGACGTGACCGCCGGGTGCTCGAGCACGAAGCCGAGGGCCAGATCGATGAGACTCAGGCCGGCGCCCTCCGCCAGCTCGTTCAGCCGCCCGACGGCCTCGACCTTGGCCTGGTTGCCCGGGATGGTCGTGTCGTAGCGGTCGGGCATGACGGCGGCGCGGCGGCTCGTGTTCTCCTTGCCGGGGCCGAAGGCGCCCGAGAGCCAGCCACCGGCCAGCGGGCTCCACGAGAGCACGCCGATGCCGTACTTCTGGCACATGGGCAGCACGTCCTTCTCGATGGATCGCACAAAAATCGAATAGGGCGGCTGCTCGGTGACGAAGCGCTCGCGCGAGCGCCGCTCGGACACCCACTGCGCCTCCACGATTTCGTGCGCCGGGAACGTGGAGCTGCCGAAGTAGCGAATCTTGCCCGCCCGCACCAGGTCGGTCAGCGCGCCGAGCGTCTCGTCGATATCCGTGTCGGGCGAGGGCCGGTGGATCTGGTACAGGTCGATGTAGTCGGTGCCCAACCGGCGCAGGCTGCGCTCGCATTCGGCCATGATCCAGCGCCGCGAATTCCCCTGGGCGTTGGGGTCGCGCCCCATCGCGCCGTGCACCTTGGTGGCCAGCACGATCTGGTGCCGCTTGATCTGGGCCAGCGCCTTACCGACGATCTCCTCGGACTCCCCGAACGAATACATGTCCGCCGTGTCGATGAAGTTGATCCCGGCATCGACGGCCCGGTGGATGATGCGGATGGAATCGTCGTGGTCCTGATTGCCGAAGCTCCCGAACATCATCGCCCCCAGGCAGAGTGGGCTCACCTTCACCCCGGTCCGGCCCAGCACGCGGTACTCCATGACTGACTCCCTCCGATATAGGACGGCCTGACCTTACCCAGGGCCTGACGGCCCGCCCCGTCAGACCGCCGGACTCAGAAGCGGGCGCAGGCGTCCGCCGCCGCCCACAACAGCGTCGGGTCGCCCGAGCGTGTGTACGCCCGCAGCGCGGCCTCGGTCAGCTTGATGGCGTGCTCGTCGCCCGAGGCGATCGCCAGGTCCACCAGGGCGTCGCTCGACGACGCGCTGCGGGCCGGGGCGGGGCCGTGACGGTCGAGCGCGTAGGCCACGTGCAGCGCAGCCACCGCCTGCCAGGCGTAGCCCAGGGCGGCATCGTGGTCCCCCGCGTCGAGCCAGGGCAGCACGAGCTCGCAGGCCAGCGGTGAGGTGACCGAATGGAGCAGGCCGATGGCCCCGCCCCCGTCGGCGTTGCGCAGGTAGGCCAGGGCGCCCCCAGAGGCCAGCTGGTCCAGCATCTCGGTGGAGCCGGCGCCCCCGGCCAAGGAGGACACACCCTGCTCGAATTCGTCGGCGATGGCGGTCACCTGGGCCACCATGTCGCTGATGAGCAGCTGGCGCGGCGCGTCTTCGGGCAGGTAGGGCAGGGCGGCCAGGGCCTCGGGCACGCGCTGGCGGCCGATGAGGAGGGGTGGGCCCGGCAGCTCCTGGTAGGACGAGCCCCAGAAGGCGAGGGCGTACGCCAGCTCGAGCCGGCGGGGGGGCGTGTCGGCTCCGCCGATGCCGCGCAGCGCGTGCGCCGTGCGGATGAGCCCGTGCGTGGCCGCGCCCACGGTCCCGGGCAGCAGCCGAGGCACCCACTCGCCCACCACGGCGGTGACCGGCCGGTCGGCCAGCTCACGCTCGAAGAGGGCGAGCCACTCGGGATAGCGCGCCTCGTCGCCCAGGGCACCCGGCCAGGCGTCCTCGGACAGCGGGGCGGCCGGGGGCGGGGCGTCGTCGAGGCGGGACCGGTAGTGGGCCACCCAGCCCTCGATGGCGTCGGCCCGCCCCAGGTGGTCGAGCGCCTCGGCGGCCATCGGCCCGTGGTTGGCCAGCCCGAGCCGGCCGTATTTGGGAGCGGTAGCGGCGAAGACCGTCAAGGCGTCGTCGAGCGCGTCCACCAGCATCTCCCTTCGCCCGAGCCGGTCCGCTCCAGTATGGCCAGGCGCCGGGAGAGGTGCTCGGATCTGCGGCCACTACGATCCGGCCTTCGACGAACGGGAGGACCATGGCGACCACGCCACCACTGCACGGCATGCGGATCATCGAATGTTCGGCCCTCGGGCCGGCACAGATCACGACCGCGCTGGTCGACCTGGGCGCGGACGTCATCAAGATCGAGCCGCCGGCCGGCGACTACATCCGGGAGATGACCTGGCCCATCGTCGAGGGCACCTCGCTCATGCACCTCCACCTGAACCGGGGCAAGCGCTCGCTCGTCCTCGACCTGCGCACCGAAGCCGGCGCCGCCATCCTCAAGGAGCTGGCCGAGGGGGCCGACGTGGTCGTCGAAGCCATGCGCCCGGGATCGCTGGCCCGGCGCGGGGTCGGCTACGAGGAGTTGCGGGCCATCAACCCCAAGATCGTCTTCTGCACCATTTCGGGCTACGGCATGACCGGGCCCTACCGCGACTACCCGAGCCACGGCGTGGCCTACGACACCTGGGCCGGCATCGTGAAAGTGGCCACCGACGACGAGGGCTTCACCTACATCCCCGAGCACGTCTCCATCGGCATCAACGCCGGGCCCCTCTTCGGGGCCCTCGGGATCCTGGCCGCGGTGATCCGGGCCCGCGAGACCGGCGAGGGCTCCTACATCGACGTCGCGCAGTCCGACGCGGCGGCCGCCATGGACTGGCTGCGCTCGGAGACCTACCGAGCCTACGAACGCCCCGAGTCCGAAGTCACCGGGAACAAGGCCGACAACTACGAACGCCGCGCCCCGGGCACGGGTGGAATGGTCGAGGGCGTCCGCTACCAGGTCTACGAGACCGAGGACGGTCAGCACGTGCTCTTCATGGCGTCCGAACAGGCCTTCTGGAAGAACTTCTGCGAGGCGGTCGAACGCCCGGACCTCTTCGAGCGCTGGCCCGGGTCCAAGTACGCCGATCACGCGCGGGGAAATCGCGAGCTGCAGCACGAACTGCGCGCCATCTTCCACACCAAGACGGCTGCGGAGTGGCTCGAGTTCGGCGGGCGGGTCAACACGCCGATCGCGCCGGTCAACACCCCCAAGACGTTGCTCGACGACCCCCAGTTCGCCGATCGCCTCCCCCTGCTGCCGGCGGCCGAGGTGGGCCACGACCAGATCTTCACGCCCCTGCACTTCGTGGGCGAAGAACTTCCGCATCCGGCCAAGGCTCCGACGGTGGGACAGCACACCGAGGACGTCTTGCGCTCGGTGCTCGGCTACGACGATGCTCGCATCGCCACCGCACGAAGCGAGGGGGCATTCGGGACCGACAGCTAGGAGCTGCCGGGAGGGAGGACACATGGAGCGAGTCCGGCTGGGCGTGGTCGGCGCGGGCAACATTGCCGTCATGAACGTGCGCGGGTACCTCGAGGATCCGCGCTGCGACGTGGTCGCCGTCTGCGACACCGACGAGGCCATCGGTCGGCAGGCCGCTCAGGACTGGGGAGGCGCCACCTACTACGACGACCTGACCCGCATGCTGGCCGACGACTCCATCGACGCGGTGGAAATTTTGACGCCGACCTTCTTGCACCGCGACCACGTGATCGAGGCACTCGAGGCGGGCAAGCACGTCTCGGTCCAGAAGCCGATCGCCAACTCCGTCGACGACGGGCTGGCCATGGAGGCTGCCGCGGCGAAGTCCGGGCGCACGTTGCGGATCAGCGAATGCTTCGTCCACTATCCGCCCCTCGAGTTGGCCAAGCGACTCGTGGCCGACGGCGCCATCGGGAAGCCGACCTCGTTGCGCATCCGCACCCTGGTCGGCCAGACCGACTCCCCCTTCCAGGCCGGCCTGCGCCCGGAGGGGTACGGGTGGCGCCTCGACAAGCGCAGCGCCGGGGGCCACCTCTTCGACGACATGGTGCACAAGTACGCCATGGCGCTCTGGTTGCTCGATCTCGAGATCACCTCGGTCCAGGCCGTGGTGCGACGGCGGGACCTCTTCTTCGAGCCGTGCGCGGTGATCTTCGAGTACGAGAACCCCGAGGTGCTCGGCATGATGGAGGTGCAGTACGCGCCGGACTTCTACATGCGCTCCTCGTACTACGGAGCCGACGAGTTCTTCGAGATCACCGGCGACCAGGGCCAGCTCTGGGTGACCCGGGCCACCGGCGAGATGCTCGACCTGGCCCCGGTGATGCTGTTCACGGGCACCTCCTCGGAGCGCAAGACCACCGAGTTCACCGACATCGATGCCGACTGGGGATCGGGATTCGTCCGTTCGTCCCAGCACTTCATCGATTCGCTGCTCGAAGGCAAGCCGGCGTCCATGACGGCGGCTGAGGCCACCGACGTCCTCCGCCTGTGCTTCGGCGTGTACCAGGCGGCCGAGACCCGCTCCCCAGTCGATCCCCGCACCATCACCGGCACGGTCAGCCCGCAGGGCTGGGGCGACTGGTAAAGCGGCCGGCCCTCACTCCCAGGGCGGCGGCCCGACGTCGATCCGAGCCAGCGGCGAGCGGACGACACCGAAGCGTTCGTGCCCGGCCGACCACTCGCGCCGGGCCTCGGAGACCTCGTCGCGGCTGCGGGCCACGAAGTTCCACCACATCAAGAGGGGCTCGGGGAAGGGGATGCCACCAAGCAAGAGGGCGCGGGCCGGGGCCGCCACGTCGAGGCGGCACTCGTCCCATCCCTCGCCCAGGTAGGCCAGCAGGCCCGGCTCGGCCACCTTGCCCCCGACGGTGACGGCGCCCTCGAGGACGATCAGCGCGTACTCGTACTCGGGCCGCAGCGGGAGCACGGTGCCCGGCGGTTCCAGGACCAGGTCGGCACCCATGTGGTCCGTGTCGCGCCGCGCCGGTGACTCCTGGCCGCCGAAGGCGCCGACGAGGACGGTGCCGCGCAGGCCGGCGAGCTCCATGCGGGGCAGCTCGGCGTGATGCTCGAAGGCGGCCTGACCGTGCCGCGTGGCCTCGGGCTGGGCCACCCAGAGCTGGATGCCCTGGAGCTCGACCGTGAAAGCGACCGGTGTTCTCCTCGGAGTGGGCGACACCGCGACCGGCCGTCATGAGATTGAGCTGCCCCGGCCGCACGACCTGCTCCGAGCCCAGGCTGTCGCGGTGCAGGACCTCGCCCGAGACGAGCCAGGTGACCGTCTGGAGCCCCATGTGCGGATGGGGTCCGATGTCGACCCCGTCCTCCTCGGTGACCGGAACCGGGCCCATGTGATCGGCGAAGCACCAGGCCCCGACGGTGCGCCGCGGCCGCTGCGGCAGGACCCGGCGGACCGGGCAGCTGCCCCGACCGTCGTGCGGCGGCCCGGCTCGAGCAGGACTTCGCGCTCGGTGGCCCGGGACATCTCCGCTGCCGTGTCCACGTCGTCGGCGCTGACCGGTCCGCTCACGACACCTTCCTCTATCGGATGCGCCGAGCGCGCACGTGCGAGGACCCCGTAGGGTGCAGCCCTGCCGACAGAGCCCTGACGGAGGCCCCACGTGACCGACGCCCCCGAATCCCACGACATCGTCGACGTTGCGGACGAGTCCCGCTTCGTCTTCCGCGGCCCAGGCGCCGAGGCCGAGCTGAAGTACCACCTGAACGGATCGCGCTTCGTCCTCATCCACACCGAGGTGCCCGACGCCCTGAGCGGGCAGGGACTGGGCGGCCGGCTGGTGCGCGCCGCCCTCGACCGAGCCGTCCGCGAGGGCCTCACCGTGGTGCCCTGGTGCCCGTTCGCCCGGCGATGGTTGCACGAGCATCCCGACGAGGCGGCCCGGGTCACCATCGACTGGGAGACGCGCCCCGCCTAGGCATTAGCGGGGCGGCCGAAGAAGTCCACCAACATCTCGGCCACCTCGGCCGTATGCGTGATGATCCCGATGTGTCCCGACCCGGCCACCTCGCGGTACTCGCACCCGGCGATGGCACCGGCCGCCTCGCGGGCGTAGCGCGGTGGTGAGTCCACGTCGTGCTCGAAAGCCAACACCAGACAGGGCGTCCGGATCTCGGGCCAACGCGTCGTGCGAGCGGGATCGGTCGACCAGGCCAGCGCGGCCTCGTACTGCCCGAGCCGGCCCGGGTTCGGCCAAGGGGGGAGGTCGCCCATCAGCGAGAGCCACTCGCTCACCACGTCGGAGTCCTGAATGTCGCTGGTGGGCAGGTAGCGCAAGGTCTCGGTGGCGTAGAAGAGGGGGGCAGGTCGTAGTCGAGCCGGGCCAGGTCGCGCTCCGACCGTGGTGATGGCGATCTCCCAGGCGGTGGGGCGGTTGGCGCTGCCCATGAACGCCGCAGCCAGGACGCGCCCGGGGTGGTCGAGCACCAGGGACTCGGCGATCCAGCCCCCCATGGAGTGACCCGCCACCCGGACCGGCTCCTGCCAGCCGAGATGGTCCAGCAGGGCCACGGCATCGTCGGTCATCTGGTCCACGCTGTAGGGCGCGGGCGGCGACGAGGACGGCTCGACGCCGCGGTTGTCGTAGGTGGCCACTGCGTACCCGGCCTCGACCAGGGCGGGCACCAGCCCGAGGTGCCACGCGATCGCCGGCTGCCCGCAGCCGGCGATGAGCAACAGGGGCTCGCCGTCTCCCGTCACCTCGTAGGCGAGCGTCGCCCCGTTCGCCGCGCACTCAAGCATGCAGGACTTCGGACAACAGGTTCGGCGCCACGTTGCGGCCGGTGAGGAGCACGACCGTCGGCGCGTCGTCGGCGTCGGGGGTGATCACGCCCGATCGGAGGGCGGCCACGCCGACCGCACCGGCACCCTCGAGCACCAGCCCCATCTTGTGGGCCGAGAACGCCATCGCGGAGCGGATGTCGGCTTCGCTCACCGTGCGCACCTCGACCTGATGGTCCAGCGCGATGCGCAGCGTCACCGCCCCCGGCTCGAGGTTCCCAGCCAGGCCGTCGGCCACGGTCGGCTCGACGTGGATGGGGACGATGGACCCGGCGGCCAGCGCGGCGCTCATCGACGGGGACGCCTCCGATTCGACGCCGACCACCCGGACGCCCGTGCCTTCCAAGCCCAGGATCACGCCGGCCATCAGGCCGCCGCCCCCGCACGGGACGACGACGGTGCCAAGCCCGGGCACCTGCTCCAGCAGCTCGCGGGCCAGGGTGGACTGGCCGGCGATGACGTCGGGGTCGTTGTACGGAGACACGTAGCGGCTGCCCTCGGCCGCGGCCAGCTCCATCGCGTGAGCCTCGGCCTCGCTGTAGCCCTCGCCATGGAGGACGAGACGGACATCGAATTGACGCAAGGCCGACACCTTGGCGGCCGAGGCACCGGTGGGCACCACGACGGTCACCTGGGCCCCGAGCTTGGAGGCGGCGTAGGCCAGACCCAGCCCGTGATTCCCCGCCGACGAGGCGACCACGGCCCGACCGGGCTCGTCTTCGAGCGTGGCCGAGACGGCCGTCAGCCCGCCCCGCACCTTGAACGAGCCCGTGGGTTGCACCGTCTCCACCTTGACCGCCACGGACGACCCCAGCTGGGGCGCCTCGACCACCGGCGTCGGGGGAAGGAACCGCCGGACCGCCTTCCACGCTCCTTCGAGCTGGGCGGGCCCGGGGATCGCCACGTCGCGCACGCATCCAGTCTGGCCGAGCCGGGACTGGCATGCTGGCCGACATGACGGAGACCCGCACATCGATGGTCGACGGTGCCACGGTGGTCGTGCATCCCGACCGGGCGCGCATGGCGCGGGCGGCGGCCGACCAGGCGGCGGAGGTGATGCGGGCGGCGGTGGCGGCGCGGGGCGTGGTGCACGCCATGTTCGCCACGGGCAACTCACAGCTCGCGTTCATCGCCGCGCTGGTCGGGGACACACCCGACGTGCCCTGGGCGCAGACCGTCGTCTTCCACATGGACGAGTACGTCGGGGTGGGCCCCGACCACCCGGCCGGCTTCCAGCGCTGGATCCGCGAGCGGATCGTCGAGCCGGCCCACCCGAAGGAGGCGTTCTACGTCGACGGTCTGGGCAACGCGGAGGCGGAGTGCCGGCGCTACACCGACCTGTTGCGGACACACCCGCTGGACCTGTGCTGCCTCGGGATCGGGGAGAACGGACATCTCGCCTTCAACGACCCCCCGGTGGCCGACTTCGAAGACCCGCTCGACGTCAAGGTGGTCGAGCTCGACCAGGCGTGCCGGGCGCAGCAGGTCAACGAGGGCCACTTCCCCGATCTCGACGCGGTGCCGGCCCAAGCCATCACGGTGACCGTTCCCGCACTGCTCCGGGCGCTCCAGGTGCTGGCCATCGTCCCCGAGGCCCGCAAGGCCGAGCCGGTCCTGGCCGCGCTCACCGCTCCGATCGCCACCAGCTGTCCCGCCACGGCGTTGCGCACCATCGACCACGCCACGATCCACCTCGAGCCGGACTCGGCGCGGTTGCTTCCCGACTGATCCGCTCCCCCAATAACCGAACGGACGAGCCCAGCGATGTCCCAGGCCACGAGGCTGGGCCAAGCCTCACGCTGAAGAAGCCCGCTCCCCCGTCACGTCGAAGAGATGGTGGACCGGGTCGTGCACCAGGTAGCGGCTGAAGGTGTCAACGGTGAACGCGGCACCATCGCTGCGCCGGCCCGTGCGCTGCCACTGCGCCCCCTCGACCTGGTCGAAGGCCCCGGCCAACCTGCGCGCGGCAGCCCGCAGCTCGAGGGCCACGGTCGCCGGGTCCTGGCCGTTGTAGTCGTCCTCGGCCGCCGTGGCGTCCTGGTCCCAGTTTGCATAGAGCGGGTCGTCCTGGCGCAGCATGAGGCCCAGGCGCTCGTCGTAGAGGCGGCACACGTCGCGCACGTGGCAGGCGTACTCGAGCGCCGACCAGCGGTCGTCGCTCGGGCGCCGGCGCAGATCCTCGGGTTGTCCCGAGAGCAGCCGGTCCCAGGCGGCGGCGTTGGAGCGGATCAGCCCGGCCACCTCGGCCGCCGGAAACGTCGAGGCGTCGAACCCGCATTCGGGACAGGATCGCTCCAGAACCCAGGTCCAGTCCTTGTCGTCGGGCTCGAGAGACACGTCAGTCCAGATCCGGGGCGCGACGACAGGAGGGAGGCATCGTCGGCCTAGCATGCCGCATCTCCCGTTCCCCCACCGAGCCCACGGCAACCAATTCGCACCCAGAGGGCTACGACAGGGCAATGGGTACTGCGTACGGTTCGGCCCCGGGGATCCGGGTGGCGCCAGCAGTCGAGGCCCGCCTGATAGAGGGGGGACGTTGACGATCGCGGTCGCCGATAGGCGAGTGGACGTGGACACGCCGGCGGTGCCGCCGCGGCGGTCCCGGCGACGCCGACTGGTCAAGCGGATCTTCCTCGTCCTCGGTGCGGCGCTGTTCGTCGTGATGGCCAGCCTGGCCACTCTGGTCGGCGTGAGCCTGTGGCGCATCGACCACAACGTGCACCACGTGGGGGTCCCCGCCGCACTCCTGGCCAAGGGCAAGAACGACTTGCTGGCGATCGTCGAGGGCCCGAACCACAGCGAGGAGGCCTACGTCTTTCACCAGACGGCCTCGACCACCAAGGTCCTGACCATCCCGAGCGCGCTGGCGGTGCCCGTCGCCGAGGGGCGGACCGCCGCGCTCAAGTCGCTCAACATCCACAGGCCGAGCGTCATCATCCGCGGGCTGGACAAACTCGGCATCCCGGTCAGCCACTACGTCGGTGTCGACCTGCACTCGGTGAGCCCACACTCGAACCTGGGCCAGCTGGCGAGCGGGAAGCTCTCCATCACGTCGATGATCTCGAACCCGACCGGCACCACCTCGCTGCTGGCGGCGGTGGCGTCACACATCTACCTCGGGCCCGGCACCCCGGTGTCCGCCGTCCTGTCCCTCATGAACGTCCCCACGGCACACCCGGTCGAGGTCCCGACCTCTCGGGACTCCTCCGGCAACGTGGTCCTGGCTTCGGCCTTCACAGCGGTCCTGCGCAGCTTCCTGTAGTGGCGGCGCCCTCCGGCGACGGCGACGCCGAGGCAGAGGCGGACGCGGAGGAAACACAAGCCTCGTTCGACCAGTTGCTCCGGCGAGCCGCGGCGGCCCGGGTCCGCCAGCGGGACGACTCGAAACCCGACCCCACCGAAGCGGTCGCGGCAAGCGAGGGTGGTGCGGAGGGCGAAGCCGGTCTCTCGCCGTCGAAGGATCAGCCGGGCTGAACGATCACGCCGCGGGGTCGTGGTGGAGCCAGCGGTCCAGGAAAGGAAGAGCCTCGGTCCCATGCCACTGGTGCTCGCCCTCGAAGATGTCGTGCACCAGCCGGTCCCCTGCGCCCTGGCTGTCGTAGACGAGCCGGGTGCGCCGGACCGACTCGGTCGCCGTCGCCACCGGGAAGAGATAGTCCTCGGTGCCGCTCTCGATGAGCAGTGGCCGTGGCGCGACGAGCGCCCCGAGGTCCTCGTGCTCGAGCCGCCCGAGCATGCCCACCATGACCTGAGACCCGCACATGTTCCAGGGCATTTTGTGCGACTCGGCCCATGACGAGAAATACCCGCTCACGACGGCCGCGGCCACACGGTTGTCCAGTGCCGCGGTGAACAACGTGACCGTGCCGCCGTAGGAGATGCCCACCATGCCCATGCGAGCGGGGTCGACCAGTTCGTGCTGCTCGAGGACGTCGAGGCAGCGCTGCAGGTCCCAGACGTTCTGGCCCAGCGGATTCAAGCCCGCCATGGTCGCGTGCACCAGGTTGGTGTCACAGATGTAGTGGTCCTCGGGCGTCCAGTCGTAGCGCTCTCCGAAGCAACGCAGATCGGGCGCGAGGACGACGTAGCCCCGACGGACCAGCTGGAGTGCGTAGTCGGCGTTCGGCATGGCGGTGTGCTCGAGGCCCACCGCCTGCGACTTCCCCGGCCCGTGGCCGTGGCAGGCCAGGACGGCGGCCCCGGGTGCGCCCTCGGCGCGGGAGTCCGGCACGAGCAGGTAGGCGGGCACCGACATGGTGTCCTCGCTATCGAAGACGACCTTGTCCCGGCGATACCCGTCGCACTGAGTGGACTCGAGTGTCTCCAGGTCGAGCGGCACGGGCTCGGGTTCGGGACCGAGCAGCTCGGCCACGACCCGGCGCCGGCGTTCGAGCCACGGACCGAAGGCCTCAGGATGACCCTCGGGCAGCGGATCCTCATGGGTGGTGGCATTCAGACGGGTCATCCACTGGTACCAGGGCGAGTAATTCCGCGCCGGCGGGGTCAGGACGAGTCCGCCCGCCTCTCTGTCATCGCTCATGGCGGACCCTTTCGTCTGCTGGCCGTGTGGTGGACGGACAATGTAGGCGTGGTCGGGGGGCACGGATTGAGCAGGTGGCGCCAGCGGTGCACAATTGGCCCCGTGACCCTCGCCACCAGCATCCGTGTCCACCCCATCTCCCCCACCATCGGGGCCGAGATCAGCGGCGTGGACATTTCGGTCCCCCTCGCCCCCGACGTGGTCGCGGCCATACGCGAGGCCTGGACGACCCACCACGTCATCTTCTTCCGGGACCAGTCGCTCACGGCCGAGCAACAGGCCGACTTCGCCCGCCAGTTCGGCACCGTGACCGAGGCGCACCCCGTGCTGCCCTCCATCGAGGAGAGCCCCGAGGTGCTGGCCATCGACGGCCGGGTGGACCGGGCCAGCTGGTGGCACACCGACGTCACCTTCCTGCAGACGCCGGCCATGGGCTCGATCCTCTACATGCTCGAGGCTCCCGAGGTCGGCGGCGACACCATGTGGGCCAGCCTGCAGGACGCCTACGACGGGCTGGCCGGACCGGTCCGGGAGATGTGCGACAAGCTGATCGCCATCCACCACGACCCATGGTTTGCGGCCGACGTGGCAGAGCGCGGCGGCTACGAGTGGGACGGGGTGTGGCAGGAGAAGCTGTTCCCGAGCCTGCACCCCGTC
The DNA here is from genome assembly GCA_963726855.1 of uncultured Acidimicrobiaceae bacterium. Taxonomy (GTDB): domain Bacteria; phylum Actinomycetota; class Acidimicrobiia; order Acidimicrobiales; family RAAP-2; genus Bog-473. Next base: position 105,699 of record CAVSEB010000016.1, on the reverse strand, counting down.
GTGCGCACGCACCCCGAGAACGGACGCAACGGCCTCTTCGTGAATCGCCAGTTCACCCGCCAACTCTTCGGGATGTCCGACAACGAGAGCAACGCGATCCTCGAGATGCTCTACCACCACTGCATCAAGCCGGAGTACACCTGCCGCTTCCGCTGGCGGGCGGGGTCGGTCGCGTTCTGGGACAACCGCGCCACCTTGCACTACGCCCTCGACGACTACGGCGACGCCGGCCGCTACGCCCACCGGGTCACCCTGCGGGGCGACAAGCCCTACGGGCCGGCGATGCCGCTGCCCTCGTCCTGAGCGCGGGCCTGGCGGCCGAGGCCGGGATCGCCGCCGCCGCCTTCGTCGGGACCAACATCGACAACGTCGTGGTGACCTCGGCGCTCATCGCCGGCTCCCCGCCCGAGCGTGCCCGTCGCATTGCCGACAGGGCAGGTGGTTGGTTTCACGGTAGTCGTGGCGCTCGCCGCCGCCGGGGCGGTGGTGCTCATCGAGTTCTCCCCCAAGGTGGTGGGCCTGCTCGGCCTCGTGCCGCTGGCCCTCGGGCTGCGCGGCCTGCTCCGCCTGCGCACCACCACGGCTGAGGCGGCGGTGACCCGCCGTGCGGTCGGGAGTGGCTTCACGGCCGCCCTGCTCGTGACCATTGCGGCGGGCGGCGACAACCTGGCCACCTACATCCCACTGTTCCGCGTGGGAGGCGTCGCTCGCGTCGGCATCGTCGTGCTCGTGTTCGCCGTGGGCGAGGTGGTCGTCACCCTGATCGCCCTCCGCAGCGGCAGCCATCCGCGAGTCCGAGACCTCATGGTCCGGCTTGGCGTCGTTGCCGTGCCCGTGCTGTTCTGTGCGATCGGAGTGCTGGTCCTCTTCGAGGCCGGCAGCCTGTCGTTTCTCTAGAGGCGGACGGCTCGCCCCACCCTCACCGCTGGTTGCCATCTGCCGTGACGGCGCAAACCGATCAGAAATAGAGAAGCTTCGCTCCAGAGGCCACCGTTACAGTGCCAGAGCGATGGGTTGTCGACATCCGGGCGTCGACCTTGACTCGTCCGTGCTGTGGCAACGGACCGACTATCACCCACGACGCCGAGGAGCGACCATGACCGGCTCTACCACCAAAGGCATCAAGATCGTGCTGCATCCAGTGACTGACTTGGCGGCCGCAAAGGCGGTCTACACCGCGCTCCTCGGCGGCCCCCCCGACGCCGACTCGGAGTACTACGTCGGCTTCGAGGCCGGGGGCCAGCACATCGGGCTGGTCCCTGGAGGTGGGCCCCAGGGCATGACCTCGCCCGTGACCTTCTGGGAGGTGTCGGACATCGAAGCGAAACTGGCCGAGGTCATCGCAGCAGGCGCCACGGTCAACGAAGCGGCCCATGACGTCGGGGGCGGTCGCCTGGTGGCCACCGTCACCGACCCCGACGGCAACGTCCTGGGTCTGCTGCAGGACCCATGAGGGCCGGACCTCCCGCTCTGACTCGGCACGGCTCGATCCCTCACGGTCCCGGCTGGACCCTGAGCCGATCGGTTCGTGCTTGACTGCCCGCGAGGACGCGAGCGACGGAGGGCACATGGAGAATCTGGCCGGCAAGGTGGCCGTGATCACCGGTGGGGCCAGCGGCATCGGCAAGGCGGTGGCCTGGCGCGCCGCCGCAGAGGGCATGAAGGTCGTCCTGGCCGACATCGAGGAGACCGCGCTCGAGGAGACCGCGGCCGCCCTGGCCGCCGACGGGGCCGAGGTCCTGGCCGTGGTGACCGACGTCTCCGACGCGGCGTCGGTCCGCGCCCTTCGTGACCGAACCGTGCAGCACTTCGGCGGCGCCCACCTGGTGCACAACAACGCCGGGGTGGGCGTCGGCGGCCCGATCTGGGAGATCACCGAGGAGGAGTGGCGCTGGATCCTCGGCGTCAATCTCTGGGGCGTCGTCCACGGCATCAACGCGTTCGTGCCCCTGCTCCTCGAACAGGGCGAGGGCCACGTGGTCAACACGGCCTCGATCGCCGGGTTGACCTCGACCCCCGGCCTCGGGCCGTACACCGCGACGAAACACGCCGTGGTCGCCATTTCCGAGAGCCTGTACAAGGACCTGCGTGCCGCCGGCGCCCCGATCGGCTGTCTCGGTGCTGTGCCCGGGCTTCGTCCAGACGGGCATTGCCCGGTCCGATCGCAACCGGCCAGCCTGGGCTCCCGAGCACGACCCGGCGACGGCGGCCGAGCGGATCTCGTTCATCCAGGCCATGGTGGACGCCGGGATCGACCCGCAGACGGTCGCCGACCGCGTGTTCGACGCAGTGCGCGACGGCACCTTCTACATCCTCACCCACCCCGAGATGAAGCCCGCCCTCGCCCTGCGGCACGAGGACATCCTCGAGGGACGGTCCGCCCAGCCCGGGCCCGCTCGGCTGAGAGACCCGCGCCGCGCGTCACTGGGCGCGTCCACGGTCAGTCAACCGGTGGGGAGCGGCTTGAAGGGCTGCACGGTCACCCAGCAGGTGCCTTGCGGCTTGCCGCTCTTCGGCATCTTGCAGAGCTTCGACTGCGGAACGTTGTTGTGCACCTCGACCACCTGGTACTGGGTGGGCCCGTAGAACTTGGTCGGCCCGAAGCTCCACACCGGCGAGAGCGTCCCGGGATAGTTGGTGATCTTCGACATGGCCTCGGCGAAGGTGCGCCGGTTCAGATTCGGACCGGCGTCCTTGGCCGCGGTGGCGAAGAGCCGGATGGCTCCGCACCAGCCCTGGATCGGACCCTGCTCCTCGATGTAGTGGTAGAGCGTGCCCGGGATGGGCTTGGGGTGATAGGCGTGCCAGGTCGTGTAGCAGGACCGTACGCCGGGGTCATAGCCACCCTGGCTCTGGGGCCGGTCGTCGTCGATCCCGCCGAGCGTCTCGGTGGTGACACCTTCCTGACCGTTCAGCGCCTTCAGATAGGGCACCGGGATGAGGCCGAGCGCGATGTCGATCGTGGACTGGTAGTCGCTCAGCAGGAGCTGCGGGTAGTACTGCTGCGACGATCTCCGCCCCGATGTAGGGAAAGAACGCGTTCTCGGGCACCAGCGGAATGACCGACTGCACGCCGCCCGCTTTGAAGCGCTCGACAGCCAGCTGGGCCTCCGAGCCGGTGGTCGACGTCTCGTCCGGGTTGGCCGCGACGGTCTCGACCAACGGGGTGATGCCCGCTTTCTTCAGGTCCGGCATCAGGTACTCGGTTGAGCGCCTCCTGGTCGGCGGCTTGGTCGGAGACAACGACTCCGACTTTCTTGCCGTGCCCGAGTCGACCCGAACTCAGGCCCCACTGCACGGTCGCGTTCGAGCACGGGCGCCATGTCGGGCCCGGTCCACCACAGATAGGGCGAACCGAGGTTCGTCCAATCGGTGACCGTCGACCACGCGCTGATCAGCGGCGTGTGGCCCTGCTGGGTCACGCACAGCTGGTTCGTCCCTGTCCCAGGTGCCGATGCCGTCGACCACGGCGAAGACGGCCGGGTTGCCCTGGGTCCACTGCGAGCAGAGCGATTGCATGTTGGCGGCGTTGGTGGGATCGAATTGCACGATGATGGGGTTGATCTTGCGGCCGTTGATGCCGCCCGCCTTGTTGATCTGGTCGACGTAGAGGTGGATGACCGTGATCCTGCTCGTTGAATTCCTTGTCCGCGGCGAAACCTTCCTTGCCGGCCAGGCTGTTGACGGCGACGACCGGGAAGACGACGTTGACCGAGGTCGCGGTCACCCCCCGGGTGCTCGTGCTGGCCTTGGTCACCGGCGTCGGCGCCGCGCTCGACTGGGCGGAGCTGGCCTGCGTCGCCACCTCCGCGGCTCCCGCGGTGCCGCCCCCACCGGGCGTGCCCGAGGGCGCCAGCATCAGCCAGGCGATGAGGGCCACCACGATGGCCACCACGATGATCGCCGTACGGACCTGCATGGCGCGCGGTCGCCGGCGCAGCCGTCGCCAGGACCGCCCCAGCGCGGCCACGGGATGCAACACCCCCCGGCGCGTCGCCACCTCCATCGTCGCCTCCATCGTCACCCTCCCTCGTTGCGGTCTGCTGCCCCCCGGCCGCTCCCGACGATCGGACCTGAGGCCATCAGGGCCTCGTCGCTCGCACCAAGGTAGGCGGCGAGAGCCTTCGGATCTGCGCGGACCTCCTCAGGCGGCCCGGCGGCCACCACACGGCCCAACTCCATGACCACCACCGTGGAGCACAGCTCGAAGACAAGCGGCACATCGTGCTCCACGAGCACGATGGTGGTGTCCGCGACCTGGTGCAGCCGGCGCAGGAGGGGGACGAACGCCTCTGCCTCGCGTTGGGCGATCCCGGCGGTGGGTTCGTCGAGCAGCAGCAGACGCGGCCGGGCCAGCACGATCGAGGCCAGGTCCACGACCCGTCGGGTGCCGGTCGACAGCTCGGCCGTCCGGTGGTGCCGGAACCGCTCCAGCCCGAAGGCGGCGATGACCTGATCGACCGCCTCCTGCTTGCGTCGCTCCGCCCGGCGCGCCCAGGGCAGCCGCAGCGTGGTCGAGAACACGGCCACCTCGGAGCGGGCGTCCTCGCTGAGGAGCAGCACGTCGAGGACGGTGAGCTCGGGGAACAGCCGGCAGTCCTGGAAGGAGCGCACCATCCCGACCCCGAGCCGCTCTTCGGGCAGGTACTCGGCCAGGTCGATCCCGTCGAGCCGCACCGTGCCGGCCTGGGGCGCCACGAGTCCCGAGACGACGTCGAGCGTCGTCGTCTTTCCCGAGCCGTTCGCCCCGATCAGCCCGACGATCTCGCCCGGCTCCGCCTTGAAGGTCACGCCGTTGAGGGCGTGGACGCCACCGAAGTGCACCGTCAGTCCGTCCACCGACAGCTCGGCCGGGCGGCGCGTCGTGTCCGCGGTCACGGCTCCTGCCCCCCCGCCGACGAGGGCCGGGGCCGGGGCGGGCTCCGTCCGGCGTGGGGTCGTCAGGCCCCGAGAAGTACCGCCGCTGCAGCTTGCGCAGGGCATCGGTCACCAGGTCCCCGCCGCGGTGCAGCACCTCGGCCAGCCCGCCGGGGAGGTAGAGGATGAAGGCCAGCAGTCCGAGACCGCTGGTGACGAACTGGATGGTCTGGTTCGAGCCGAAGATGGCGGGCAGGCCCTCGAGGTAGAGCGCGCCGAGGATGGCGCCGGGGATCGACCCGAGCCCGCCGATCACGACCATAGAGATGATCACGAACGAGGTGGTCGGATCGAAGGTGATATCTGTGTTGTTCAGGGACTGGGTGGCGAAGGCGAAGCAGACCCCCGCGTAGCCGGCCATGAAGCCGGAGAGCCCGAAGGCCAGCAGCTTGGTACGGAGGATCGGAATACCCATGGCCGCGGCGGTCAACTCGTTGTCCCGGACCGCGACGAACCTCCGAGCCACGCCACGGTCGCGCCAGGTGCGCACGATGTAGATCGACACCAGCAACACCGCCAGCGAGAACCAGGCGAAGGAGCGCTGGGACGACAAGCTGATGCCGAACAGGTTGGGCCGGTTGACGAAGGTGTAGGCGGGGTTGGGCAATCCGGTACAGAGCGTCTTGTTGATGCCGGGCACGGTGATGCACGGCGTCGCCATCACCGCGTTCTGCATGAAGATGGCGAAGGCCAGCGTGGTCACGGCAAGGAAGAGGCCCGGCATGCGCAATGCGGGCAGCCCGACCAAGATGGCCACGACTGCCGTGACCACGCCGCCATAGAGCATCACGACGATGAGGGGCAGAGAGGTCCCGAGGTGGACGGCCACCAGGACCCCCACGGCCACCAGTCCGAATTGCCCGAGGGACACCTGGCCGGCCCAGCCGGTCAGCAAGGTCAGGGACAACGCGATGACCGCGTAGATGCAGATCTGACTGAAGAGGACGTCGTTGCCGACGGAGAGCACGAGCGGCATGAGTGCGGCGACCACCACGCACAACCAGATGCCCGAAAGTGAGACCCGCCGGCGCAGTTGATCGGCGCCGGCGCGCAGCGTGGTCACGGCCCCATGCCCCCAGGTGCTCCGGTCGCCCGTGCGCACGCCCTTGCGGAGCGCACCGACCCGCACCAGGAGGACCACCATGACCACGACGAAGATCACGAGTTGCTGCTTGGCCGGAGAGGGAATGTTCCACGCGAGGACTTCGAGGAAGACGCCCATGCCCACCCCGGCAATGAAGGCCACGGTGAGGTTCACCATGGCGCCGATGAGCGCGGCGGTCGAGCGCGAAGAGCAGAAGGTCCGGTGAGAGCGCCTGGGTGAGCGCACTCGTCTGATTCGGCGCGTTGAGGATGGCGGTGAAGGCGGAGAGCGCTCCCGCCACCGTCCAGGTCACCGTCGAGGTGCGGCGGATCCACACGCCCGAGAGACGGGCGGAGTCGGCGTTCTCCGACATGGCCCGCATGGCCAGGCCCCAAGAGGTGAAGCGGACGGCCAGGACCAGGGCGATGCGTCACCAGCGGAGCGACGATGAGGGTGAGCACCTCGGTCGAGGTGATGATGAAGGGCCCGAGCGAGAAGGAGAGGTCGAAGGGAACCGGGACGGGCTGGGAGAGATTGTGCGGCGCGATGAACGGGAGGGCGGTCAGCGCCAGCAGCACGTAGCTCAGGCCGATGGTGGCCACCATCACGAGCACGCGGGGCCGGTTGAAGAGCCGGCGCAGCACGAGCTCGGAGATGGCACCGACGGACGCAGCCAACCCGACCGAGATCACGAGGGCGAACCAGTAGTTGAACTTGAAGTCCGCCGTGAGCTTGACCAGGAACACGGCGGCGATGACGCCGATCTGGCCCTGGGCGAAATTGAGCACCCGGTTGGTGCGGTACACCAGGACCAACCCGAGAGCCAGCAGTCCGTACCCGAGGCCGTAGAAGAGCCCTTGGACGAGAACGAAATCGGGGACGGACAGGGCGAGCATCGATCGGGCCTAGCCGAGCCCTGTTGATGCTGCGCCCAGGAAGACCGGGCGCAGCAGGTCGTCGCGGGCCATCAGGTCGGCGGTGGGACCATCGAAGCGGATCTCGCCCCGCTCCATGAAGAAACAGCGATCCGCCAGGCTCAGGGCCCGGTTCAGGCTCTGCTCGACCAGGATCACCGTGGTGCCGGATTCGTTGATCCGTCGCACCATGCCCATGAGCCGCTCGACCGTCATGGGGGCGAGACCGAGTGCCAGCTCGTCGATCATGAGCAGCCGCGGCCCCGTCATCATCACCCGTGAGAGCGCCAGCATCTGCTGCTCGCCGCCCGAGAGGGTGCCCGCCGGTTGGTCCAGGCGAGCCCGCAACTCGGGAAAGGTGTCGAGCGCATCCTCGTAGGCCTTGGCCACGCGCGCCGGTCGCGGCGCAGGGTGTGTCCACCGATGCGCAAGTTGTCGCGCACGGTCAGGCCCGGGAAGGTCATCTTCCCACCCACCAGAAGCGCCACCCCTTCGTCGATGATCTGCTCGGGCTCCAGATAGGTCGAGTTCATGCCGAAGAGGCGGATCACGCCCCGATGGGGGTGCTCGAGTCCCGACACGGCCCGAAGAAGGGTGGACTTGCCCGCCCCGTTCGTCCCGAGCAGAGCCACCATCTCGCCCTGGGCCACCTCGACGTTGACGTCGAAGAGGACCTGGTTGGTGCCGTAGAAGAAGTCGAGGTTGTGCACCTGGAGAGCCGGGATGTCACCGCCGCCCTGCCGCCGCTTGCCCTCGGTATAACGCTCGATCACGTCCTCGATCACCAGCGTGATGTCGCGGCGCACGCTCCGCGACCCCACGATGAGCAGGAACCCGCCCACGGCGCAGACCGGGCCGATCAGGGTCAGGGCCACGACGATCCCGTGCAGGCCACCGATGGCGTCGGACACGGCACCGAGAATCACCGACCCGGTGAAACCGCCGAAGACAAGGGAGTAGACGCCGAACATCGCAAAGCAGATCGTTCGCATTTCGGGCGGCGCCGTCGCGGCCAGGGTCAGGAAGATGCAGATGGCGAGTGGAGAGACCGCGGCACTGGCCAGGAACTGCAGCGTGACGCACAGCCAGAGTTGTGACACGTAGAGCGAGAGCACGAACAGCCCCCCGTACAAGGTGATGCAGATGCCCGCGATCACGAGCGGGCGCTGCGGAGCCCGGCGGAAATAGCGGTCCCCGAAGACGTAAGCCAGGGGAAGCCCGAGGAAGGCGGCCAATCCGATGATGGCGTAGACCTCACTGCGGCTCGCGGTGTCCAGGTGGAACTTGTCAATGAAGAAGAGGTTTCCGAAGAGCGGCGCGCCGGTCCCGGCGAACCCGAGGATGGCCACGGCCACCAACTCGAAGTAGAGCGAGCGGATCCGCAGCAGCCGGGTCACGGCCGAACCGAGAAGAACGCGGGGCGCTGCTTCTTGCTGGGTGTGCAGGTCCATACCTGACGCCTTGAGGATGTGGCTGCTCTCGTTGGCTCCCTTCTCGGGCTCGTGCAAGGAGAACAGCGCCAGGCCGAGCGGGATGCCGGCCGAGCGCGACGAGCAGTCCGTAGCGCCAGTTGTGCGCGACGGTGACGACGTACCCGAAAATGAGGATGCCGACCGTCTGCGACAGCGGGTCGGAGAGGTTGTGCCAGCTGAAGATGCGGCCACGCGACTCGGTCGGATAGGCATCGGACAGGTACGAGTTGTGCACTGTGTTGTTCACCCCGGTGCCCACCGAGGCGGCCAGGTAGAGGAAGGCGAACCACCAGACGTTTGGGGAGATGGCCATGAGGGCGCCGAAGCCGGCGAAGACGAGCAACGCCACGGCGGCCACCAGCTTGCGGCTCCCGCGGTCGGCCCAGAGAGCGAGCGGTACCGCCCACAGAAGCTGCGACACCTGGGCGATGAAGGCGACCGCACCGAGCGACGCGTTGGACATGTGGAACGAGGTCTCGAGATTCCTCCCGACGAGGCTGATCCCGTTGCCGAAGGTCCCCGGGACCAACGCGGCGGCGGTCAGCAACACCAGGGGTGCATAGCCGTACTGGTGCAAGATGCCGATCAACGGCGGGGGCTTGCCCTCGCCCGTTCCGGGCATCACGGCGAGGTCGGCGACCACCTCGGGATCGCCCACCTGGGACACCGCTTCCCGCAACAGATCGTCCGGAACGGCAAAATCGAACAGCGGGTCCTCGGGCACTGGCCAGGGACTTTATCCCTGACACGGGTGTCAGGGAGTGGTGACCGCCCTGCGGTCCACGTTGGCGGAGGGCTAAAAGGGTCGGGGAGGTGCCGTGGGCAGGGACTCGGTCGCCGTGAGCACCGCCTCGGCCACGTAGTCGACGGTGGGGCGCATGGCCCGATAGACCACCACGGATTCGGGATCTGGCTCGATCACCGCCTCGACGGGGTCGAGTTGCTCGAGGGCGAGGTCCATCCCCAAGGCCCGACCAGCCAGCAGAGCTGCGCCGGCCGAGGCCGCTTCGCCCGAACGGTGCCTGGTCGCCGGGACGCCCAGGATCGACGTCAGGACCTGCACCCAGAGAGGCAAACCGGTGCCCGCTCCGCCCAGCGTCACCCCTTCGGCAGCGCTGCCCCCGAGCCGACCCACCGTGACGACCTCCATGCAGCGCAGTACGTCCCAGGCGACCGACTCGATGACCGCCCGGGACAGGTCACCAGGTCCATGCGCCGAGCCCAAACCCATGAAGCCGGCCCGGGCGTCGTCCCGCCACCATGGGGCGCGGGCCCCGTCGAGCCAGGGGACGGCGATCACCCCGTTGGCGCCCGGCGGACTGGCCGCGGCGAGGGTGGCCAGCTCATCGGAACTCCGCCCGAGCAAGCGCCCCAACCAGGCCAGGAAGGACCCGGCAGCCGACAGGCCGCCTTCGAGCAGCCATCCCCCGTCCGCGGCGCGGGTGACCACCGCACCGGCCGGGGACGGCACCGGGCGCTCGTGCACGGGCACCGACACGTTCGCGGTCGTGCCCCAGCTCACCATGGGGCAGCCCTCGGACGCACCCGAGCCGAGGACCTCGCACTGGCGATCTCCCGCTCCGATGACGACCGGGATGCCGGGACGAAGCCCGAGCTCGGCGCCCGGGACCGACTTGAGGTTGCCGATCACCGTGTCGGAGGACACGACGCTGGGCAGCTTGCCCAGGGCGGGGCCGGCCAACTCCCGCACCGCGTTGCCGTCGAAGTCATAGAGACCGCTGCGCGAGGCGAAAGTGGCGTCGGTCACCAACTGATGCGTCATGCGGAAGAGGATGAAGTCGCGGGGGAAAGGATGACGTCGGCCGCGGCCATGCGGTCCGGTTCGTGTTCGGCCAGCCAGGCCAGTTTGGCGGCCACGGCACCGGCGTCGAGTGGGATCCCCGTGCGGGCACGATTGATGTCGTCTCCCCCCATCCGCTCGGCCAAGGTGCGGGCCTCGACCGCGGCTCGCCGATCCGACCAGAGAATGCCCTTGCCGATGGGGTCACCCTGCGAGGTCACGGGCACAAAGGTCTGCCGGGCCCCCGAGCAGGCCACCGCGTCCACCGCGCCGAAGGCTGCCGGCGCTTGGGCGCGCGCTTCGGCGCAGGCGATCACGACGGAGGTCCACCAGCGCAGCGGATCCTGCTCCGTCCATCCCATCTGGGGGTGGGTCGAGGTCAGCTCGGACCGGGCCAGCGCGGCGAGGCCGCTCTCGCCCCAGACGCCGACTTTGGTCACCGTGGTGCCGAAGTCGATGGTGAGGATCACGAAGCGTGCACCAGTGAGCGCACCAGCGCCGCCATTTCGGCCGGATCGGGATCCTGGTACAGCGTGCGGCCCATCGCCATGCCAGCACCGCCGCCCTCCATGACATCGCGCACCTCGTCGAGGACACGCTCGCGCCCGCCGTCGGACACGGGACCACCGAGGAAGAGGACGGGCACGCTGACGCTGGCCACGATCCGTGCAATGGCGCGGCGTCGCTCCGCACCGGGGGCGACGGCGGGCACCGGCACCTTGATCACGGGTGCACCGATGTCGTGGGCCACCACGGCGGCCAGCACGATGTCGTCTGGCTCGCGGCTCACCCGACGTTCGCGCCAGACCAGCGGTTCGACCAGCGCCTCCAGACCGGCTTCACGCGAGTCCTCGAGCACGCGGCCCAGGAGTTCGAGCGCGGCCGCGGTGACAGGATCGGTCATGTCGATCCGCGTCATGTGCTTGATCCCCGTCCAGCCGTCGACGGCAGCCCGGCCCACGCTGGCCACCAGGCGGTCGTCGAGCTCGAAGGCGGAGCCAGCGAGTCCCGTCCGGTTGAGCGAGAGGTACGTGCGGTGCGCGGACGACAGATGACCCGCCTCGGCGAGCCCCGAGAGCGGCTGCGCCGTCGCCAGGATGCCGTCGCACGAGGGCAATGCCTTGGCCAAGGCGCCAAAGAACTCGGCCCAGTTCTCGGTCGTGAGCACGGCCCGAGCCCGGTGGTCGGCGGCCAGGATGAGGGCTGGGGTCGGCAACGACTGGTGGCGCGTCATGGCCGGCCGGACAAGGCGAGGACCACCTTGGCCACGGCCGAGAAGTCCTCGCGTCCGTACCCGGCACTACTGGCCGCCGTGAGGAGCTGGCGCGCCGCCCCCGCGATCGGCGCTGGCACTCCCGTCCGGGCGGCATAGGCCAACGCCAGATCGATGTCCTTGGCCATTAGGTCGGTCATGAAACCGGGCTGCCATCCGTTGGATGCCGGACTGTCGGGAACCACCCCGGGGACGGGCAGCCGGGTACGCACGGCAACGCAGTCACCGGTGGCGTGCGTGAGCACCTCGTAGAGCTTTTCCATGTCCACACCGGACTTGACCGCCATGGCGGTCGCTTCCGCGGTCGCCGTCATCTGCGCGGCATAGATCACTTGGTTGCAGAGCTTGACCACTTGGCCCATGCCCGGACCGCCCACGTGGACGATGAGCCCGGAGAACGGCTCGAGCGCCGGCTCGGTGTCGGCCAGCACGCCAGCGTCGCCACCCACCATCAGGGTGAGCGCTCCTTTCTGTGCGCCGGCGGTGCCTCCCGACAGCGGCGCATCGAGATAGCGCGCACCCGTGCCGCCGACCCGTTCGTGCTGTGCCCGCTCGACCTCGGGGTCGATGGTCGAGCAATCGACCACGGTCTGGCCCGGGCCGAGCACCGGCAACATGGCATCGACGACCTCGATGACTTCAGGCGAGTTCGGTACGCACAGAAGGACGACCTCGGAGGCCTCGGCCACGCCCCGCGGGCCCTTCCCCTCGACCGCCCCCGGGGACACGGCCGCGTCGATGGGTCCCCGGCCCCGTGAGGCCACCGTCACTTCGTGGCCGGCCGTGACCAGGTGACCGGCCATGGGCAGGCCCATGGCGCCCAGGCCGATGAATCCGATGCGCATGCGCTCTCCTCCGACCGGGTCAGTCCGGCTCTACGCGAACTGGGGCAGCCACTCGGCCGTGCCGGCCAGCAGCTCGTTGACCATCGTCTCCATGGTGCGCAAATCGCCCCGACCGGCCAGCGGGTCGAGGGCGAAGGCCTCCGCGGCCAGTCCGCGGTCACCGCGGAGAGCGGCCTCGATGGTGAGTTCCTGTGTGGCCACGTGGCGACGGACGATTTCGTCGTATGGGGCCGGCAACACGCTCACGTCGCGTCCGCGAATGCCGTCCGCGTCGATGACGCAGATGGACTCGAGCACGACGTCGCGCGGCAGGCCGGGCGCCTGCCCGCGATTGGGGATGTTCACCGGTGCCTCATAAGGGTCGCCGGCGAGCATGGCCTGGATCATGGGCGAGGGCAGCTCGCCCGACTGCCAGGTCTGCAGGTCCTTGCTTCCAGCAAGCCAGGCGTCGACGTCGGCCACGTACTCGGCCTGGTGCGCTTCGCGCCGGGAAATCGGGCTCAGCGCGATGTTGTAGGAGGCGCCCCACTCCGACTCCGGCGTGAGTGCGAAAGACACGAATTCCGCGATGTGACGGTCACCGGCGGCCGGGAAGGTCCCCCAGCGGTCGAGGAGGGTCAGCTTGAAAAGGTGCCGTTGGGCGAAGTCCAGCTTGGAGAACATCTCGGCCTCAGGCCGGTCCGGGTACGGAACCAACGAGTCGAGACCCCCGACCTCCTCGACCAACTCTCGCAGGATCGCGAACCCGTCCTCCCCGTCCACCTCGAGCGCAGTGAGCACCGGAAAGTGGTTGATGCCGGTCACGGAGGGCTGCACGGCTTCCCAAGGCTTCCCAAGGGCAATGGCCAGGTCCATGGTGAAGTTGCCCACCTCGTGGCACAGGCCGACCGTCTTGATGGAGGTCTCTCGGCACACCGAGCGCGTGAGACAGGTCATGGGGTTGGTGATGTTGAAGAGCCACGCGTCCGGGCAGTGCTCCTCCATGGCCTTGCCGATACCGACCAAGACCGGAATGTTGCGCAGGGAGCGGTTGATGCCACCGGGGCCGACCGTGTCCCCCACCGTCTGGGTGATGCCGTGGGCGGCAGGCACCTCGAGGTCGACCGCCATGGAGCGGAAGCCACCCGTCGAGATGCAGACGATCACGAAGTCGGCACCCTCGAGAGCCTGGCCCAGGTCGGTCGTCGTGGACACCGTCGCCTTGGCATTGAGCGCGTCGTTGACCTTGCGGGCCAGTGCGTCCATTTTGGGCAAGGGCGCAGGATCGATGTCCTGGAGCACGAGGTGCATGCCCGAGAGGGCCGGCGTGCCGAACAGGTCGGCCATGAGCTCGGGTGTCCACTGGTAACTGCCGCCCCCAACGATGGTGACCTGCGTCACGCCTTGCCTCCTCGTCTCGACATGCGCGGCAGTCTATGGCGGGGCGGCCAAGCCCCCCGGGCCGATACAGTCCCCGTCGTGCGCACCTTGCGGCGAAAAGCGTCGCTGGCCCTGGCGTTCGCCTTCGCCGGGAGCGCCAGCGTGCACCTCGTGCGCCCCCAGACCTTCGAGTCGACCATGCCCAGGGCCATCCCGCAGGAGCATCACACCAACTTGATCTACGCCAGTGGCGTCGCCGAGCTGATCTGTGCCATCGGGCTCTTCCGGCGCACCCGCTGGGCCGGACCCGCCAGCGTGGCCGTGCTGGCTGCGGTCTTTCCCGCCAACGTCCAGATGGCGCTCGACAGCGGCTCGGGTCGCAATCAGGGACCGGCGGACAATCGGATCGTGGCCTGGGCCCGCCTGCCCCTGCAGGCGGTGATGGTCTGGGCCGCGTTGGGAGCACGGCCGGAGCCCGATGCACCTCGTTCGTGACCGTCGTCCGGGCGCTCTGAGCAGGGTCGGTCAGCGCAGTACCTTCTCGCCCCAGAAGCAGGCGAACGGGTTGTCGTTGTAGGCCGGGACGTCGACATAGCCGGCCGAACGGTAAAGGGCCAGGCCGTGCACTTGTTTCGGTCCAGTGTCGAGCCGGCGTAGAGGAGTAGCCCAACTGGCGTGCTTCCTCCTCGAGCGCCGTGAGCAGCGCCCGGGCCACACCACGTGAGCGAGCGACCGGACGTACGAACATCCGCTTGATTTCGGCCACGTCGGCGGTGAGACGGCGTATTCCTCCCCCGGCGATCACCACATCGGCGTCGAAGCCGACAAGGTACGTCCCGTGCGGCTGCCGCAGCTCAGCGGGGTCAAGGGCTGGGTTGTCCAGCCGGCTGAAGGTTTCGTACACGTCGTTGAGCTCTTCCCGCATTTCCGCCAGCAACTCGGAGGCCGGAGGCTGTTCGGGATCCCAGCGCTCGAAGCGAAACTCGCTCACGAAACCTTGTCGGGATGGAGAGCCCGGGCCATGCGGGCCATGCCCTCGCGCCATGGCACCGTGGTGCGGCCCGCGAGTTCGTGCATGCGAGTCGTATCGATCTGCACACTGTCGATGGTGGCCTCGGTCGGCTCGAAACGCACGTCGGTCCCGACCAGCTCCGCCAAATAGGTGCACCACTCTTCGATACTGACCGGCTCACTGCCGCCCCAATTGACCGTGGTCGCGGGCACCGACGCCGCGGCAAGCAAGCGGGGCACCATGGCGACGATGTCGTCCGCATGCAGCGGGTGGTAGATGCTCGGGGCGTCGACGTGCACTGGGATGGCACTACCCGACAACATCATGTGGAGGTGGATGGCCGGCCAGCCGCCACTGTCTCCGTAGGGCACGGAGAGCCGGGCGATCGTGGTCGGCAGATCGAAGCGTTGGGCGCACCAGCGCGCCGTCGCCTCTGCGGAGATTTTGCAGATGCTGTACGTGCGCAGGAAGGGCCAGACGCCGTGGTTGTCTCCCAGCGGGCCGTCCTCCGCGAAGACGCGATGACCCTCGGGCTTGTAGACCGCCGTGGACGAGCAGTGCAGGAAGGCACGGGCGCGCTGGTGGTGTTCCATCAAGGTCGCGAGCCCACCACTGTTGGCCGCCAGGTCACGATCCCAGTCGTTGGTCTTGGCGACGGCGAAATTCAGCACGTACTCGGCGTCGGTCGGCAGGCCGGCCACATCGCCCTCGACCAGATCGACCGGCACGCACTCGATCCCCGCCGCCTCGAGTTCGGCGCGGGCGCCGGAATCGGTGAACCTGGCGGCACCGATCACCCGGTTGTCCCGGGCCAGGGCCAGGGCCAGGGGGCGCGCCACCTGGCCGGTGACCCCGGTGATGACAATGGTGGAACTGTGCAAAGCGTCTGTACTCATGCTCATTTCGTACTCGCTACGCTCGCCGCGTGCATCTCTACGCAGCATTTCTCGGCGGCGAGCTCGGTCCCGGACGCATGGGAGAGGACCACGAGGTCGTGTTCGTGGTGGCCGACGACGAACCCTCGGCGCGGCGGGCGGCGAAGGCGAAGTGGGGCGGCGACGGACGATCGCACGTCGACGCCCTGACCCGGATCGACGCGATCGATGGCTTCGCCATCGGGCTCGAGCAGCAGGGCGGCGGCGACATCGTGCAGACGGCGGGCTACAACGAGTGAGGCTCAGACGGCGGGTGACAAGCCCCCGTCGAGGTTGATCGCCACGCCGGCGAGGTACGACGCCCGAGCGGAAAGTAGGTAACAACAGAGGTCCGCGAACTCCTGGCTGCGCCCGAATCGGCCGAGCGGTATGCCGGCATCCTTGGCGAACCGCTCGTAGAACTGGTCCTGGTTCAGACCCGAGCCGCTGGCGAACCGCACCCACTGGCCACTCTCCACGAACCCAATCAGGACCGCATTGACCCTGATGCCTGCGGGTGCGAGCTCCTTGGACAGCGCCTTCATCAGGGCCATGCCGGCTGCTCGGTTGACCGAACTCGGCTCACTCCCGGCGGCCGGTGCCTTGGCCGCCAGGGCCAGCGTGAAGAGCACCGAGCCGCGGCTCGCCCGCAGGTGGGGCAAGGCCAGCCGGGTCAGCCTCACCGAGGCCATCAACTTGAGCTGGAAGTCCTCTTCCCAGGTGGCGTCGTCGATCGACTCGATGGAGCCGGCCGATGCTCGCCCGGCGTTGTGCACCACCGCATCGATCCGGCCCCAACGGGCGGTCGACGCCTCGACGAACTTCGCCAGATCCTCGGGTCTCGAGACATCGGCCTGGACCGCCAGCACGTCTCCCCCGCCCGCCTCGATTTCCGTGCGGGCCGACTCGAGGCGATCCTCGGAACGCCCACACACGGCGACCGATGCGCCCTCCCCCACCAGCTCGGAGGCCAGGGCCAGCCCGAGACCGTCCGTCCCTCCCGTAATCAGGACGACCTTTCCTGCCAGCTCCAGGTCCACTGCTCACTCCTCTCTTTCGACACCCGACACCACACCGGCCAGGAAGGCGTCTGCCTCACCTTGCGAGCGCACGCGGACGAAATGCAAGCCCGACCACCTGGGGTCGCGCTCCGCAGCCACGTAGCGGCGGCGATAGGTGCCGTGCCGGGTGGCGGTCCAGGCGATGATCGACTTCTCGGGGTCCAGCGACCAGAGGTTCGAGAAGGGCTCACGGTTCCCGTTCCACAGTTCCTGCCGGGTCACGACCCGTCGCAGGGTGCGCCGGATGGTGCGGGACAACACGACAGGGAGGGGCAGATCGAACCAGACCACGGTGTCGGCTTTGGTCCAGACCAGCTCGCGGACGGTGGAGTAATTGCCATCCACCACCCAACGGTCCGGGGCCGTGGCCAGGTCGACTCGGGACCGGAAATCCTCCTCGGGCAACTCGGTCCACCCAGGCTGGTGGTAGATGGCATCGAGCTCGACGTGCGGGACGCTCATGGCTCGGGCCAGCGCGGAGGCGAGCGTCGTCTTGCCCGATCCGGAGCACCCGACGATGACGACGCGTCGTATGTCAGCGCTCCTGCTCGGTCGGCCGTATCAGGATTTCGTTGACGGCCACCCGGCGCGGCTGCGTGACGGCGTAGCGGATGCTCTCCGCGATGTCCTCTGCGTGCATGATCTCGATCCCGCCGAAGGTCTGGGCCATGCCCTCGAGGATCTCGGGGCGGTTTTGGAAGGCCAGCTCGGTCGCCGTCGCACCGGGCTCGATGAGAGTGACCCGCACGTGGCGCGCCGTCACCTCCTGGCGTAGCGACTCGCTGAAGGCTCCGACGCCGTGCTTCGTCGCGTTGTATACACCACTGTTGAGGCGAGCGACCCGACCCGCCACCGAACTCACGTTGACGACGTCAGCCACCGAGCGAGGTTCGGCCTCGGCCGCCGACAACAGGTGGGGCAGCGCGGCGTGGGTGCAGTAGAGCAGGCCGAGCACATTCAGATGCACCATGCGCTGCCATTCCTCAATGGGCACGTCGACGATCGGTCCGAGGAGCATCACCCCGGCGTTGTTGACCAGCGTGTCGAGCCGACCCAACTCGGACACCGTCGTGGAGACGGCGCGTGTGGCCTGATCCAGGTCGGTGATGTCCGCCTCGATGACCAGCGTCTTGGTGGCATCGCCGATCCGCTCGGCGAGAGCTTCGAGCCGGTCCCGCCGCCGGGCCACCAACGCGACGGCCGCCCCCTCCTCGGCCAGCACGGAGGCCGTGGCCTCACCGATGCCACTGCTGGCGCCGGTGACCAGCGCGACAGTCCCTTCCAGCCTCTTCGTCATGGAGCCTCCACCTCGGTCAGTGCGGCCGCGATCCGGCCGTCTCAACGGTTTAGTGGACGGCGGCCTGGCCGCGCGCCGCGCAAGTCCTGGCGGGCTATCCCGCCTCGGTCGGCTCCTTCGAGTCGGCCGGCCGGCTCTCGTCAATCCCGAACAGCCCAACTGGGACCCCGAGGTCGTCGGGCACACGCGTCGGCGTGTCGCGGTTCAACACCTCGCCGCGGAAGTAGGCGGGACTGACGGACCGGTAGATGACATACAGCACGATGCCCAGAATGATGGCGCCGACGTCGATGATGAAGACCCCACCGATCACGCGGTCGGTTCCCGGGAACCTCCACGTCGTGTAGCTGTTGCTCGGCGTCGTCCAGTTGTACCAGAGGAACCAGAACATCGTGAACCACAAGATGAGACCACCGAGAAGCGGGAGGATGCCACGGAGCCACAGGCTCCGGGTGCTCTCGGTCAGGCTCTTGCGGTAGTACCAGACGCAGGCGAACCCCGTCAGCCCGTAGTAGAACGCGATCATTGTGCCCAGAGCGGAAACAGAGTCGCCGATGACGCTGCTGCCGTTCGACAGATAGTTCATGGCCACGTAGAGCGCGATCGAGACGACCCCCATGACGACCGTCGACACTGTTGGCGTCAGGAAGCGCTTGTGCACCCGCCCGAATGCGGAGGGTATTGCCTTATAGGTGGCCATCGAGAGCGTGGTTCGGGCCGTGGGCAAAATGGTGGTTTGCGTCGACGCGGCCGCCGAGCTGAGCACCATGAGCAACAGCAGCTTCGTGATGAACCAGTCGATCCCCGACGTCCCGAAGACCGACGTCCCGAGGACGTTGAGTACGTCGCCGGAGTTGGCCGAGTTGCCCAGCCCGATTCCCGTTGAACCGACGCCGGCGTAGGACTGCGAGGCCATAACCACAATTGCGTACGTCACCAAGAGGATCAAGGTCGAGAGCACCGCGGCGCGCCCCGGGATCCGATGCGTGTCCTTGGTCTCCTCGTTGACCGAGACCGAGGTATCCCATCCCCAGTAGATGAACAACATCAGGGAGAAACCAACCATGAAACTTGTGAACGACAAGTGGTGGAAGGGGTTGAACCACTCCCAGCTGGGAGTGAGGTGGCCGACGGGTGCGTGACCCTGACCGACCTTGATGAGCGCGACGACTGAGAGCAGCAGCAGGACGGTCAACTCGATGCCGAGGAGGACCTTCTGCATGTTCGCCGAGATCTCGATGCCGATGTAACAGATCGCCGTCATCACCACGATCCAGAGGATCCCGATCAGGAGCACCCATCCGCTGGAGGGGTTCGATCCGATCCCGCCGGCGCCGAAGAACAGGAAGACGTATTGCCCCGCGATCTGGGCCAGGCTGGCCATGACCAGGACGTCTGCGGCCACGATGCCCCAGCCGCCGAACCAGCCTGTCGCCGGGCCGAAGGCACGAGCACCCCAGGTGAAGGTCGTGCCGCAGTCGGGGTCGGCGTAGTTCATCTCCTTGTAGGCGTACGAGATGAAGAGCATCGGGACGAACGCGAGGATTGTGATGATCGGCGCCTGAAGGCCGCCGTTGATGGCGATGACGACGAACCCAAGGGTGGCAGCGAGGCTGTATGCCGGCGCGGTGGAGGCGACGCCCACCACCACCGAGGAGATCAGTCCGAGGGCTCCCGTCTTGAGGCCCTTGTCGCCAGGCAACCCCTTCTGATGCGCCAGCGTGGCATCGAGATGCGCCATTGGCCGCCCTCCGTTCGCTCGGGGGATTTCGCCCGCACCATACTCAAGGCCCGCAGGAATTGCTCGGGTTTTCTCCGATCTCGTCTTCCGGTCCGCCGTTCGGGCACGGATTTCAGAGAGAGTGTCTCCCTATTACCGACCGAAATCGTCGGCGGTCTCCACCTCGGCCATACCGATGCCGTCACGCAGCTTCTGCAGACTCGACGTCAACAGCCTCGAGACGTGCATCTGGCTGACCCCGACCGCCTCGGCGATCTCCGACTGGGTCAGACCGTCCACGAACCGCATGCGCAGGATGGCCTGCTCGCGCCGGGGCAGGGTGGCCAGCGCCGGACCAAGAAGTGCCCGGTCCTCCACCGAGTCGTAGCTCGTGTCGAGTTCGCCCAGGCGGGCGAGCAGCGGGTCGTCTTCGCTCTCGGACGCATCGATGGAGGCGGCGCGATAGCCCTGGCCGGCTTCGAGCGCCTCGATGACCGCTTCCTCGCTGGCCCCCGTGGCCTCGGCCAGCTCGGGCACCGTGGGATTGCGCCCGAGCTGTTGGACGAGCGTGGCGGACGAGTGCCCGAGCTCCAAGTAGAGCTCCTGGACCCTGCGGCTGGCCCGCACGGCCCACCCCTTGTCGCGGAAGTGCCGCTTCAACTCACCGATGATGGTGCGCGTGGCAAACGGGGCGAAGTCGACGCCGCGGGCGGGGTCGTAGCGGTCCACCGACTTGATGAGGGCGACGGAGGCCACCTGGACCAGGTCCTCGTAGGGCTCGCCGCGGTGGAGGAAGCGACGGGCCAGCTGGTTGGCCAACGTGAGGTTGGCTTCGATCAGCTCCTCGCGTTCAGCCGGATCGAGGACCGGGCCCACGGTCCCGGAGACGTCGAGATCCGGCCCGGGTGCGTGCTCCGGGCCCACCCTCACTCTCCATGTCCCAACCGCTGCTTGCGCAGCCACGCCCGCACGAAACCATCTTGGCGCTCCCGCGCGTGCTGATCGACCAGGGCGGAGAGAATCTGCTCACTGAGGCGCGCACTCTCATCCGCCTCGGGGTCCGTCGAGGAGTCGCCCGCTGCCGCGCCCTCGAGAGTGGAGGTCACCTCGATGGCGTCTCCGAGCACCGTGAGCTCGAGACACAGGTTTCCGTGCTGGGCGTCGCTCCCTTGGAGGGTCAAGAGACACAGCTCCCCCACGGCCAGGCGCAGGTCCTCGAGCTCTTCGATATCAAACCCGGCCCGAGCCGAGACGGCGCTCGAAACGAGCCGGGCCAGGACGATCAGGTCGCCGCGGGCGGGAAACGTGAGCTGGACGCGATCGCCCTCGCCGAGCTTCTCCCCCGACGGACTCACGAAACGCCTGCTGCCTGCAGCGAGTCGGAGATGCTGAAGACATTGGTGAGGCCTGTGATCTCGAAGATCTTGATGATCCGGGGGTCGACCACGACGACACGCATGTCACCACCGAGTTCGCGGCACCGCTTCAGCCCGCCAACCAGCACTCCGAGCGCGGTCGAGTCGAGAAAGGAGACTTGGAGCAGATCGAGTGCCACGGTCGCATTGCCCTCGGTGATCACGTGGTGGAGGCACTCACGGAGCTGGGGGGCCGTCGCCACGTCGATCTCTCCGCTGACCGCCACAACGGGGATGGAGCCGTCCTTACGCTCTTCGATCTGAAATTCCTGTTCCACGGATTCCTCCCGCATCACCAAGGGGGTCATCGAGGGCGATCCCGCAGGTCATGCAACGGTGATTGGCTTGGATTTCGCTGGTCCTGCCATGACAACGTAAACCTCTTCAGTTTCCCACGGTTCACATGGGGGTACCTATCCTCGACATGGGTTCGGAGACCCACCGGAATCCCAGGCGGACGGATGGGTCCGCCCAATGACGGCAGGTGGCGGCGCGAAAGGACGTAGCGTTCAACACCACAAGTCCGCGACCGAGGACCCCCAGCACCGTGCCCGAACAGCGAGACGAGGAGCGACCCTCCAGGCTGAGCAGCCTGAGGGCGGACCGCGCCGAAGCCATCGCCACGTTGGCCGCCCTGGTTTGGGTCTCCGGTGTCGCCATCCTCTTCGCGATGTCGGGCGGGAACATCTCGGCCGTCGGGTTGCTGGCCATCGGCCCGTTCATCGCAGCGCTCTACGCCCGACCCTGGCGGGTCGCCCTGGTCGGACTGCTCGCCGCATTCTTCGCCCTCGTCATCGGCACGCCTCCCCACAACTTCGGACAGCTGAATCACGTTCTCCGCGTGGTGACCCAGCTGGCCGCAACCGCGGTGGCGATGTACATGGCCTACCTGAGGGGTCAACGCAACGTGCAGCTGTCCACCGCTCGAACGGAGACGCGCAACGAGCGTCGCCGACGGGTGGCCGCGGAGACTGCCCAACGCATGCAGGCCATGGCACGGGCCCTGACCACCGCGGCGGACCCCTCCCAGGTGGCCGACGCCGTCTTCGCCGCCCTCCGCGACGAGCTGGACGTGGACGCCGCAACCTTCGCGGTCGTCGGCGACATGGGCACGCTGCGCACGCTGCGCCGGTTCGGCTACGACCCCGACGAGGCGGTCGACGGCGTGCTCAGCGCGCTGCGGCAGGACGGGCCCGTCCTCGGACTCCACCTGGCCCTGTTTGCCGAGTCACTCGAGGAGCTCAACCACCAGCGCGCCGACATCGCTGACCGCCGTCGAATCGAGTCGGTTCCGGGCCCTGGCCGTCGTCCCGATGGTCGTGTCCGATCACAGCGATCGGCGTCGTGATCGTCCACTGGTCGGAGGACCGAGAGATCTCGGGTCCCGACCGGTCCTTCCTCCTCACCATGACGGGCACTGCGGCTCAGGCCGTCGAGCGCGCCCGTCTCACCCTGACCGAGTTCGTCAACCTGGAGCGAAGCCAGCACCTGCACCAGCTGAGTTCGGCCCTGGCCGCAGCGACGACGCCGGGCGACGTGGCCCACGCCGCCATCGCAGGCGGTCGCCGGGCCCTGGGCGCGCAGTCGGCGATCGTTCGGGTCCCGGCCGCCGGCGATCGCGGCCTGGACTGCCTGGCCAGCAACGGGCACCCCGCCCTGCTCTCGAGGGCCATGATCCCCATCGAGACCACCCGAGCCGGCGCGGCGTTCGCCCGCGGTCGCACCGTGGTGACGACCATCGACGCCCGCGGCGAGCCCGAGGACGAGATCGCGACGGAGATCGTGCCGCGGACGGTGAGGGAGATGTCCCGGTCGGTCACCGTGGTGACGGAGCCGCTGGTGGGCTCGGTCGGATCCCTCGGGGTGCTGTCCCTGGCCTTCGTGGACAATCCCGAGTTGAGCGGCCCCGACGTCCGCTTCTTGGCCACGCTGGCCGCCCTCACCGCCCAGGCGCTCGAACGGGCGCAGGTCTTCGAACACGAACGAGAAGCCCTCCGGGCGGCCGAAGCCGCCCGCGAGCGCCTCTCACTCCTCTCCGAGGTGACCCGTTTGCTCAGCTCGAGCCTGGAACCCACCACGGTCATCCGGCGCACGATGAGCCTCGTCGAAGGCCGCCTGGCCGATTCGTGCGTCGTGCAGATCCCAGCGGACACCGGGCTCGTCCGGCTCGACGTCCGCGGCCCCGATGCCACCGGATCCGCGTTCCGCCAACTGGGCGGCGAGGACGTGCCCTATCGACTCGGATGCGCCGGCGGCTCTGGCCCACCGGACCGGTCGGACGCAGTTGGCGTCACTCGAGTTGGACGACGAGGGACACGGAGGGAACGTCGACTGCGTTGGCCGTGCCGCTCACGGCCAACGGTGAGGTCATCGGAGTCATGACGTTTCTGGACGGGCCGGGCCGGGCGTTCGAGGCCGACGACGTCTCCCTGGCCACCGAAGTGGCCAGCCGGCACCGGGGTGGCGCTCTCGAACGCCACCCGTTTCCAGCGTGAGCACGTCGTGGCCGAGGTCCTCCAGCGCGCCGTGCTGCCCGATTCTCTGCCCCAGATCGAGGGGCTGCAGCTTGACGCCGAATACCGGCCGGGAGTCGCCGGGTCGTACGCCGGTGGCGACTGGTACGACGTCTTCGAGCTCCGCGCCGACGTCGTCTGCTTCAGCGTCGGGGACGTCATGGGGAAAGGAGCGCCGGCGGCCGCGCTGATGGGTCAGGTCCGCAGCGCCATCAGGGCCTACGCCGTGGCCGGACAGACGCCGAACGAGATTCTGACCTCCCTCGACCACCTCTTCGACAACCTGGTCGAGGAGCGGGTCGTGACCGCAATCGTCGGGACGATCAACCCGTCGACCGGCAAAGTCGTGCTCTGCAACGCCGGGCACCCACCGCCGTTGATCGTTCGATCCGACGGGCAAGCGATGTTCTGTCCGCTCCAGCAATCCCTTCTCATCGCGTCCGGCCTGAACGGCGCCCCGCGGCCCCGCGACGAGGTGGTCCTCCAGCCGGGCGACTCACTGATCATGTACAGCGACGGGCTCATTGAACGGCGCGGCGAGCTCCTCACCCACGGCATGGACCGGTTGGCCGGTGCGGCAACAACGATTGCGCGAGAGCGGGTGGCCCGAGCAGCCCGGCCGTCGCCTTCGCGTCCTTCCTCGAAGAGGACGAACGAGCAGACGACTCGGTGGTCCTCTCCATCAATTTCACGGCAATTGCAGGCAATTTCACAGGCAATTTCACGGGAAGCACAACTCCAGGCATAACGGCGCCCCGAGTGGGTACGTCACAGGACGGCATGTCGACGCTGCACCTCGATCCGGTCGTGGAGAGCACTCCCGTCGCCCGTCATTGGGTCGCGGCCCACCTGCGGGACATTCCCTCGGAGACCGCAGAGTGCGCGGCACTGCTGACGTCGGAGCTGGTGACGAACGCACTCTGCACGCGGCGACGCCCATGTGCGTGACCTTGCACATACTGCCGGACCGCATCCGAATTGACGTCGCCGATGGAAGCACGAGCTCTCCCGCCATGAAGGAATACGGCCCCGACGCGGCCACTGGTCGTGGGCTCACCCTCTTCAAGACCCTGGCCGCCGATTGGGGCGTCCAATCCGTCACGGGCGGCAAAATCGTCTGGTTCGAGCTGCCGGTCGGTCTACACGGCGTGCCGCCGACCTCGGTCTCCGACGGCAGATTTCGCTTCGACATCGCGGGCATCGCTCACTCGGAGTCTCGGTCGCGAAGGGTTGCTCACGGCCGCCACGATGGAGATCCAGCTCCTCGGCATTCCCGTCGCCCTCCTGCAGAAGGCCAGCGAGGAGTACGAAGCGCTCTTCCGTGAGCTTCGCCTCATGAAGGAGCGGACGGGCCGCACGGAGGAGGTCCCCGCTGCTTCCCGAACGGCTGGCCGTGCTGGTGTCTGACATCGGGACGCGGTTCAACCGGCTCGGGCCCGGCATGGACGACGTGTGGCAGGCAGCGATCGACAACAACGAAGTGTGCTTCGACTGGAAGCTCGAACTCCCTCAGGCCGCGGCGGCTTCGTGCGAGTTTTACGGGGCGCGTGCTCGACGAGGCCGACGAATTCGGGCTCTCGGCCCAACTTCTCACGCTGCCTGCCTCTGCCACCAGCGTTGCGGTGCGGCGCTGGTTCGTCTCGGAGATCATCGGCCAACTGCACGGGAAAACCCCCGTGCCTGGGCCGACAGCCGCTTCCGGGCCGAACTCCCCGCCCTGGCCCCGGGCTGAGAACCGCTCTAGCGGGGCCTGGCCGAGGCCTTTTTGAGCACCTTGCCGTAGAGCTCGATCCCCTCCGACGAGAGCCCGGACGCCGGCCCGGCGGCGATGGAAACCCGCTCGGGGATGATGCCCCAGACGGGCACCTTCAGCTCGTTCCACCAGGCGATGGTCGCCTCCAGGTCGTTCGTCCCGAGGCGAGCCGAGCAGATGACCACGCCGGCCGGGACGTTCCTGGGGGTCATCTCGAGCGTCGTGACCACCCGGTTCGGCTCGATCCCTCCGGCCCGCGTCGGGATCACCACGGCGTCGGCCCGGGCCAGGGCCGCCTGCACCACCGTGCCCTCGCCGGGCGGCGTGTCCACCACCACCGTGCCGTCTTCCTGGTTCATGGCCTTGGTCACGGTGCGCACCGAGGGTCCCTCGACGAGCTCGACGCCCTCGAAGGGATCGACGTCGTACCACTCGGCCGAGGAGCCCTGGGGATCGGCATCGACCAGCAGCACCGGACCTTTGCCCCGGCGGGCCGCCACAGCGGCCAGGTACACGGAGGTGGTGGTCTTCCCCACCCCACCCTTGACGTTGCTCACCACGATGTTCATTGGGCCGGATCCTCTTGCTTCGCCGATGTCGGGGCATACGGTACCGGCCGCTCCTCGCCGCGGACTACGGCAGGAGGAGCTGGCCCAGCCGGCGGCGGACGATGAGGACTCCGGCGATCGCCATGACCACCAGGTAGGCCGACGTGGCCCAGCAAGACCCAGCTCCAGATGCCCAGGTCTGCGGCGCGGCACAGCACCACCCCTTGGTAGAGCGGCGTGCAGCGGACGACCAGCTGGAGCCAACCGGGGTACACCGTGAGCGGGTAGAAGGTCGCCGAGAACAGGAACAGCGGGATGAAGGCCAGCGAGACCATGTCGAAGTCCTGCCAGGTACGCATGTAGGTGGTCCCGGCCATCCCGGCGGCGGCGAAGGCCAGTCCGGTCAGGATCGCCGCCGGCCAGCACAGCACGGCCCAGGGCGAGACGATGTAGCCGAGGATGGCCATGATCACGAGAAACGCACCCGAGTACAGGGCGCAGCGGATGACGCACCAGCTCAGCTCGCCCAAGGCGACGTCGCCGACGCCGAGCGGCGTCGAGAGCATGGCGTCATAGGTCTTGGCGATCTTCAACTTGAAGAAGACCTGGAAGGTGGAGTCGATCATGGCGCCGTTCATCGCCGAGGAGGCCAGCAATCCCGGGGCGACGAAGGACGTGTAGGCGACGAGCTTGCCGTCGACGGGTATGGGCCCGACGAGGTGCGACAGGCCGATCCCGATGGAGAGCAGGTAGAAGAGCGGCTCGAAGAAACCGGACACCAAGAAGATCCACGAACGCCGGTAGACCAGGATGTTTCGTTCGAGCACCCGCGAGGCGTGTCGACCTCCGAGGAAGGCCAGAGGCGTGATGCGGGTGGCGATTCCCGGGGGGCGGGTGTCGATGGTCGTGCCGGTGGTCGTCGCCATCACACCACCAACCGTCTGGCGAACGTGCGGCGGCCCACGGCGTAGCCCACACCCATCCAGAGGGCCAGGTAGGCGGCGTGCCCGAGGTCGGCCCACAGCTTGACCTGCCCCAGGGTGAGATCCCGGCACAACGCCACCCCGTGGTACAGCGGAGAGACGTACGCGAGCCACTCGAGGACCAGGGGGAGCTGGGAGATCGGGAAGAAGAGCCCCGAGAAGAGGAACAGCGGGATGATCACGAATCGGTACAGCGTGGAGATGGGCGCGTCCTTGTCCAGCGTGGCCGCCCAGGCGCCGACCGGGGCCGCGAAGGCCAGGCCGGTGAGCACCCCGGCAGGCAGGGCGAGGATGGCCCACGGCGAGTAGACGACACCGAAAGCGGCCATGATGCCCAGGTAGATGCTCACCACGATGCTGAGTCGCGCCGCCATCCAGGCCAGGTGGCCCAACCACACGTCGTAGACCGTGAGCGGACTGGCCAACTGGGCCAGGTAGGTCCGCATCCACTTGATGGCCCCCATCACCGGGTACGAGGCGTCGTTCGTGCCGATCTGCATCGTCGTACCGGCCAGCAGTCCGGGCGCCAGGAACGCCACGTAGGTGACCCCGTCCACCCCGTGCGAGTGCTTGTCGATGAGCGAGCCCAGGGCCACGCCCATCGCCGCCAGGTAGAGCACCGGGATGAGGAAGCTGGTCGCCACCGAACTCCGCCATGTCCGCTTGTACTGGTAGGCCCAGTACCCGGCCGCCCGCCACCAGGCCGGCGTGGCCATTCTCGATGGCGTGTCCTCGCCTACGGAGGCAAAGAGCGCGCCGGCCCCCTGTGCCCTCCCGTCCCCCACCACCGCCATGATCAGTCGACCAGGGTGCGACCGGTGAGGCGCAGGAACACGTCCTCGAGCGTCGAGCGCCGGACCAACGTGCTCCGTGCCACGTGGCCCATGCGGGCCACCTCGGCGAGGGCGGCGTCACCGTCGTCGGTGTAGAGGAGGATGCGGTCGGGGAGGATCTCGAGCCGCTCGGCCAAGTCCATCAGCGAGGGGGCCACTTCCTCGTGCGCACCGGGGGCGAAGCGCAGTTCGACCACCTCGCGCGTCGAGTATTCATCGATCAGCTGGCGGGGTGAGCCCTCGGCGGCGAATCGGCCCTTGTCCATCACGACCAGCCGGTCGCAGAGCTGCTCGGCCTCGTCCATGTAGTGGGTGGTGATGACGAGAGTCACGCCGTCCTGCTTGAGCCGGTAGAGGCGGTCCCACAAGAGGTGACGGGCCTGGGGGTCGAGTCCCGTCGTCGGCTCGTCGAGGATGAGCAGATCGGGATTCGAGATCAGGGCGCGGGCGATGGTGAGGCGCCGCTTCATGCCGCCCGAGAGCGGATCGACTCGGTCGTTGGCCCGATCGGTCAGCTGGGCGAACTCCAGCAGTTGGTCTGCTCGCTCACGGATGACCTTGCGTGGCATGTCGAAGTAGCGCCCGTAGATCATGAGGTTGTCGAGCACCGTCAGTTCGGTGTCCAACGAGTCCTCCTGGGGCACCAGCCCCATGCGTGACCGGATGCGCGGCCCGTCGGACCTGGGGTCCAGGCCGAGCACTCGCAGGGTGCCCCCGCTGAGCGGGCTGATGCACGAGATCATGCGCATCGTTGACGTCTTGCCGGCACCGTTGGGTCCGAGGAAGCCGAACGACTCCCCCTTTTGAATGGTGAAGTCGACGCCGTCGACGGCCACGAAGTCGCCGAAACGCTTCACGAGCCCGTGGGCCTCGACCATGGGCGCGCCATCCGACCCACTCGTGGGAGCGTCGACCCCGGTCTGCTCCGACTCGGGGACGTCAGTCATCGGCGATGAATGTGACGTCATTGTCAGGTAACGATACCGTGCTCGACGCGAGCCGAATTCTGGGTGGAAGGGGCGCAGATGGCGACAGAGGGGAGAGGACGGGCCTTCCCGGACGGTTTCACCTGGGGCACGGCCACGGCGGCGCACCAGATCGAAGGCGGCAACACGAACAATGACTGGTGGGCCTTCGAACACCTGGAGGGCTCCGGTTGCGCCGAACCGTCCGGCGACGCCTGCGACTCCTGGGACCGCTGGGAAGAGGACGCCGACCTGGTTGCCGCCTTCGGCCTGGACAACTACCGGTTCTCGGTGGAGTGGAGCCGGATCGAGCCCGCCGAGGGCGAGTTCTCCCGGGCCGCCCTGGAGCACTACCGCCGTCAGTGTCTCGGGTTACGGGCGCGCGGCGTCGATCCCGTCGTGACCTTCCACCACTTCACGACCCCACGCTGGCTGGCCGATCGGGGTGGATGGGAGACCGGAGCGGCGGTCGAGCGATTCGGTCGCTTCTGCACGGTTGTGGCCGAAGTGCTCGGGGACGTCATGGTGCGGGCCTGCACGGTCAACGAACCGAACATCGTCGCCACGATGGGATGGCACGCCGGGATGTTCCCGCCCGGCAAAAGGGACGCCGAGCTGTCCTACCGGGTGGGGCGGCACCTGGCAGACGGGCACCGGGTCGCCGTCGAGGCCATTCGAAGCGCCGCTCCGGGCATTCCCGTCGGCCTCACGCTGTCGATGACCGACTACCAGGCGGCTCCCGGCGGCGAGCAGAAGCTCGAGAGCATCCGGCACCACGCCGAAGACGTGTTCCTGGACGCGACCTCGGGCGACGACTTCCTTGGGGTGCAGGTGTACACGAGGATGAGGATAGGACCGGACGGCTGGGCCGGTTACGAAGACGGCATTCCCGTCCTCGACATGGGCTACGAGTTCTACCCGGCGTCCCTCGGCAACTGCCTGCAGCGCGCCTGGGACTACACCGGCGGCGCCTTCCCCTTGCTCGTCACCGAGAACGGAATCGGGACGCGGGATGACGCCGAGCGCATCGACTACGTGCGTCAGGCCCTCGCAGGTGTGCTCGACGCTATCGAACGGGGAGTGGATGTGCGCGGGTACACCTACTGGTCGCTGCTCGACAACTTCGAATGGGCCATGGGCTATCGGCCGCACTTCGGCATCGTCTCCGTCGACCGCGAGACGTTTGCCCGCACGCCCAAACCGAGCGCGGCCTGGTTGGCCGCGGTGGCCTCGGCCAACGCGCTGGACGTCTG
This sequence comes from uncultured Acidimicrobiaceae bacterium, assembly GCA_963726855.1. Classification (GTDB taxonomy): domain Bacteria; phylum Actinomycetota; class Acidimicrobiia; order Acidimicrobiales; family RAAP-2; genus Bog-473. The sequence continues at coordinate 75,767 of CAVSEB010000016.1, read as the reverse complement.
AGGCCGGTCAGAGCTCGGCCAGCTCGGTGTTGGCCACGATGGCGTCGATCAGTTCGTCCCAGAGTGCCTTGGGGAGATCGTGACCCATGCCCGGGATCGTGATGAGTTTGGCTCCGGGCACCGCCGCCGCAGTGGCCTGGCCGCCACTCAGCGTCACCAGTGGATCCTCCTCGCCGTGGATGACGAGGAAGGGCATGTCGACCCCGCGCAGCCCCTCAGTCCTGTCGGGTGAGGCAAGGATCGCGCCCAACTGGCGCACCGTTCCCTCGGGGCAGTAGCTGCGGTCGTACGCGGCGGCAGCCCGCTCGCGCAGGATGGCTTCATCGGTGGGGTATTTCGGTGAACCGATGACCCGGCTGCCGTCCATGCTCGCCTCGATCGCCTCTTCGCGGCTGGTGGCCACTGGACGCAAGAGCGCGGCGAGGGCTTCGCCCGTCGGAGCGCCGACCGAAGGATCGCCGGTCGTCGACATGACGGAACATGCGGTCGCGAAGAGTTCGGGGTAACGGATCACGAGTGCCTGGGTGATCATGCCGCCCATCGACGCGCCCAGCACATGGCTGCGCCCGATGCCGAGCTCTCCGAGCAGAGCAGCGGCGTCGTCGGCCATGTCCTCAATGAAATAGATCGCCGACGACGGGTCGCCGGCGAGGAGCGAGCCGAGGTCGGGCAGACCTTCGAACTTGGTTGAAAGCCCGCTGTCTCGGTTGTCGAACCGGATGACAAAGAAGCCCCGCTCCCCAACCCGTCGACGAATTCCTGGGGCCAGGTGATCAGCTGAGCCCCCAGCCCCATGACGAGGAAAAGAGGCGGATCGGAAGGATCCCCTTCCGTGAGGTACTCGATGTCGATCCCATTGACGTGGGCGGTGGGCACCAGCGACTCCCTTCAGCACGACTTTGCTTGGTTTCCTACCAGCCGGGCGAAGACCATGCCCATCCGACCTCAACCGGGCGGGGCCAGAGTCGAGCTCGGGTTGCGGGCATGGCGAAGGCGAGGACCGGGCTCGAGGCCAACGAGCACCACCTCGATGGAGGCCACGCAGAGGACGAAAATGGGAAAGGCCGCCACCTCGAAGGTCCAGTCCGTCACGGTCAGAAGGAGGACGGCCATGCTGATCACCGCGCCCAGATAGGAATAGACGGTCTCACTCTTCGGATGGGTCCAACTCTTCATGAGCGTCGGGATCCCCGCCATGAAGTCCGCGGCGATCGCGGCACAGATGGCCAGCGTGCCGTTACGGGTCACCAACCAGACGAGAGTCCCGACAACGGAGATGGCGCCGCAGGCGTAGTCGATACGCCTGATCTTCCAGAGCGACGCCGAGTTGTGGAATGAACCGATGAAGACGAGAAGGGGCATGAACCCGATCATGAAGGTCGGCAGCGCCCGCAGTCCCACTCCGCCACTGAATTCGACCGCCGAAGCCAGCAGGGGCGCGACAGCCCAGAGGAGCCACGTCACCCGATTGGGCTGAGTCGTCCCCCGCAGCGTGTCGCGCAGGTATACGGCTGTGCCCGCCGCGCCGATTGCGGTTCCGACATAAATCCAGTTCTCGTTGATCACTGACGACAGTCTGCTCCGCGGGCGGGCCGACCGCTTACCCCGGGGCGACCACTCTTGGCCGGACGGCCCGCTAGCTTCGTCGGTAGGAGCAATTCGAGGAGCGCGTGTGGCCCAGCGACCGATGGAATCCGACGCCCATGGCTGAACTTGTTGTCATTGCGTTCCTGGGCGGGTTGATCACCGGACTCTCCCCGTGCATCGTCCCGGTCCTCCCGGTGGTGGTGGCGGGAGGATCTTCGAGCACGAACCGAGCCCGCCCCTTCCTCATTATCGGTGGGCTCGTCCTGAGCTTCAGCCTCACGGTGCTCTTCGCCACCACCTTGCTGGGCTTCCTCCACCTCCCCCAGGACTTTCTTTTCTGGTTAGGGGTGGCCATGCTCGGCGCCATCTCGGTCGGGCTGATGATCCCCCGAGTGGGCGAGTTGCTCGAGCGGCCCTTCGCCCGCCTTGGCTCGACGCGCTACGCCACCGAGGGTGGCGGGTTCCTCCTCGGTCTGAGTCTCGGTCCCGTCTTCGTCCCGTGCGCCGGTCCGGTGCTCACCGCCATCACGGTGGCCGCAGACCACCATCGCGTGGGCGGCAGTGCGCTTCTGGTGACGTTCTTCTACGCCCTCGGGCTCACCCTGCCGCTGCTCGTACTCGCCATCCTGGCCCAGCGGGCCACGACGTGGTCGTCCATGCGCCGCCATCTGCCCTCGGTGCGCAAGGTCGCGGGCGTGGTGCTCGGCGTCACGACGCTCGCCATCGCCTTCAACTGGCTCGGCGGACTCCAGCGCGACGTACCCGGATACACGAACGCGCTCGAAGATCACATTGAGTCGACCAATTCCGCCTGCGTCCAACTCCAGCACCTGAGTGGCGAGCACCAGAACCAGTTCGCAGCGGCCAACGCGCGCTCGAGGGCAAGAAGGCAACCTGCTCGACCACCGATGCCGGGCAATCACAGAGCGGTCACCTGGCCGCCGGGAAGCCACCACCACCACGACGACGACGGGACCGGCGACCCCGACCACCGCCGCACCACAGAAGCCGGCGGTGTTCATGGCCAACAAGACGAATCTGCCGGCGCTGGGCAAGGCGCCCAACTTCACGGGGATCACCACGTGGTTCAACACGCCGGGCAACCAGCCGCTCTCCCTGAGCCAGCTCCGGGGCAAGGTGGTCCTGGTCGACTTCTGGACGTACTCCTGCATCAACTGCCAGCGCGCTCTCCCTCACGTCGAAGGCTGGTACAACGACTACAAGAACGATGGCCTCGTCGTCGTCGGGGTCTCGGCCCCTGAGTTCTCCTTCGAACACGTCGTGTCGAACGTGAAGAGCGCGGCAGCCAACCTTGGTGTCGACTATCCCGTGGCAGTCGACAACAACCTCGACACCTGGGATGCCTACAACAACGAGTACTGGCCGGCCGAGTACCTGATCGACCCCACCGGGATCGTGCGGGCGTACGACTTCGGTGAGGGCGGCTACTCGCAGATGGAGAGCAACATCCGGATGCTGCTCTCGGCGAACGGCGTCCAACACCTGCCTGCACGCACCGACGTGCCCGACAAGACTCCGACGAGCGACCAGATCACTCCCGAGAGCTATGTGGGGTACGAACAGCTGGACAACGAGGTCGGCACCCCGGTCCGCCACGACGAAGCGGCCGTCTACAGCGCCCCGGCGAACATTCCGCAGAACAGCCTGGCCTTCAGCGGGACCTGGAACGTCCACAGCCAGGAGGCCACAGCCGGCCCCAAGGCCGGCCTCGACCTGCAGTTCAGCGCCGACGACGTCTACCTGGTCATGGCGGTCAGGGCACCGTGGGCGTGTCCGAAGACGGCCGTCATCTGAAGACGGTCGACGTCTCCGGCATCCCGAAGCTCTACACGCTCTTCTCCGCCTCGGCCCTCGAGTCAGGGGTCCTCCAGTTGTCGGTGTCACCCGGCGTCCAGGCCTATGACTTCACCTTCGGTTAGAGAACTGACCTCAGTTGATGGATCGACCCCGGTCCGCCCAGTAGGGAGCCCGGAGCTCGCGCTTGAGGATCTTGCCGGACGGGTTGCGGGGCAGCACCTCCACGGCCTCGACCGAAGTCGGGCTCTTGTAGTGGGCCAGGTTCTCCCGGCAGTGAGAGATGATGCCGCTCTCGTCGAGACGCGCCCCGGGCGCCAGGACAACGATGCCCTTGACCGTTTCGCCCCACTTCTCGTCGGGCACGCCGATCACCGCGGCATCCGCGACTGCGGGGTGCGCGAGGAGCACGTTCTCCACCTCCGCCGGGTAGATGTTCTCTCCGCCGCTCACGATCATGTCCTTGATGCGGTCGTGCAGGTAGAGGTAACCCTGCGCGTCGAGGTAGCCGGCGTCGCCCGTCCGCAACCAGCCGTCGGAGTCGATCGTCGTGGCAGTCTCGGTCTCCTTCCGCCAGTAGCCGGCCATGTTGTAGCGCGACCGTGTCCAGACTTCGCCCACCTGGCCGAGTTCGACGTCACGGCCGTCGTCCGGATCGACGACCCGGAGCTCGACGCCTTCGTGTGGCCGGCCCGCCGAGCGAAGGAGTCCGCGGCGCGGTCCGTCTGGATCGTGGTCCTCGAAGCGCAGCGCGGTGATCGCGCCCGTCGTCTCGGTCATGCCGTAGACCTGACAGAAGCCACAGCCGAACGCCGCCATGCACTTGACCAGTACGTCTTCGGAGATCGGCGAGGCCCCGTAGAAGATCAGCCGAAGGCTGGAGAGGTCGGTGTCCGCCAACTGAGGCGTCGCCAGCAGGAACATCAGCACCGCCGGCACGATGAACATTTCCGTGATCCGCTCGGCCGCGATGAGTTCGAGCAGCACCACCGGATCGACGTCACGAAGGATGATGGACCGCCCGCCGCGAGACATGGCACAGAGCGCCCAGCCCGATCCGCCGATGTGGAAGAGCGGCATGGCAACCAGACTCACGGTGTCTTCTCCGATGGAGAAGGTCTGCCCCGCTTCGGACACGGCGGTGGACAGGTTCGCGTTGGTCAGCATGACCCCCTTGGGGAGACCCGTGGTTCCCGACGTATACAGCTGCATGCTCACCTCGTCCGCAGATCCGACGTGACCGGGGTCTTCTGAGGGGCATCCGGCAACCCAGTCGTCGAAGCGACACCGCGCGGGATCGGGGCGCTTCGGACCGTCGCCCAAGACAACGATCTGCCGTACGTCGGGCAGGTTCGGAATGTCCATCAGCGCCGGCACGTAGTCCGTATGGACCGCCAGGACCTGCGCTCCGGAGTCCTGGATGATGGCGGCCATCTCCACGGGAGACAGCCGCCAGTTCACCGCGACACTGACGGCCCCGATCAGCGCGCCGCCGAAGAGGAAGTCGAAGTACGCGATGCCGTTGCGATCAAGGAAGGCAACCCGGTCCCCTGCTGCCACCCCGTCTCGCCGCAGTGCCTGACCCACCCGAGAGGCCACCGCATATTCCTCGCCCCAACTGCGCCGCTCGTCGCCCAGCACGAGCATCTCCCGGTCGGGCTGCGACGCGGCGAGACAGCGGATCATGCCGGCGACCGTGTAGCGATCCTTCTCGGCAACAACGTTCGATGACACGGCAGACCCTCCCAAAGAGCTCGACGCAGCTCCGTTTGGCACGGGACCCTACGTTGCCGGGCTCTCAGGCAGCAGACCGTTCTTCCTCCTTGTCGGAAGTCCCATCGTCACTGGTCACACGCATTTTCGCCAAATTAATGATTCTTTTATTTGACCATTGATGCAATTACCGCTTGCCGACCTGGGCTTTTGTGATCAAATTCACAAAGTTCGGGATTGAAATCCCTGGTCAGAAGCCTCTTGGCTGGTTGCATATGGGTTTGCTTTGCGTCCTGCTAATTTTCATCGACCACTAAGACCGATTGGTCTTTCGGGTAGATGCGCCGGGTGGATACGTGGCCGCATAACCCGAAGTGATGCGCCGATCGGATCTACCCAGATCAGACAAGGTTTCAACGCGCCTGCCCCCAGGCCCGAACAAAGACGAATAGAGGACACGACCGAGACGCACCAATAGGGCTGCACACAACCGGCCGCACACCCTGCGGCGACTTGCCAGAACGGACGATGCCTTCCTGCTCTCCGTTCGGGGCGCGAATGCGAAGGCCGGAGCCCGCCTACACCGAGCAGAGCCAGGCGCGCCCAGGGCGCGCCCGACGAAGGGAGGTGCCGTGCGGATCCGCATTGCACTCGCGACGGCGGTGGCCGTCACATTGATCACAGCTGTAATTTTCGCGCTGACCAACGGCAGTCCTGTGGCGTCCGCCAACGGCGTTCACCAGGGGGCGATTCGTCATGCCGCGGCCGCCGGTCACCGGACGACGTCACCGCGCATGAAGCTGATGTCGTACGCGCAGGCCCAGAAGTTGGCGAGGTTGGCCACCTTCTACAACGCCGTAACGGTCAGTCAGGAAGAGAACTACCTCAACGAGGTGGCGTACTTGAAGGCCCTGCAGGCGCAGAGGCAGCAGGGCGCATACTTGGCAGCCGTGGCTGCGGCCGCGCGCTGCGGCGCAGCGCTGCGGCGCAACGTGCAGCCGCGGCGAGGCCGGTGGCCCCGGTCGCCGTGCCGGCCGCGCCGGCCGGGTCCGGTTCGGATGCCTCGAGCACCAACACGCCGGATTGGGCTTGTATCCGCCAGCATGAGTCGGGCGGCAACTACGCCGAGTACAACGGCGGCGCCTACCAGTTCGAACTGGGGACGTGGAGAGCGCTGACCGGCCTCTCCACCCCGGCGCAAGATTCACCGGCGGCCGTGCAGGACTCCGCTGCGCTGAGGCTCTTCGCCGAGCGTGGCTGGGAGCCCTGGACCACCCGGTTCGTCTGCGGTCTCTAACGAGGACGCGTCAGTCCCCTGCGAACATGGCCGTCACTTGGGCCATGTCGAAATAGTCCCGCCATGCGGTGATCTTCCCGTCCGAGACGTGGAAGGCACCCATGACGGGCAAGGGGGCCGTCCTGCCGTTCATGGTGAACGTGTCGGTGCGCTCGGTCAGGACCGTCGACCCATCGCTGGCCAGGTGATGGATCTCGAACTCCATGGCCTCGCACATGCCGACGAACATGTTGATCACGCCCATCGTGGCCTCGATCCCTTCGGCGGGATCCATCGGGATGTTGTGGTACACGATGTCGTCCGCAGAAGTAGCCGCGCAGAACTTCGGGGTCACGCGTGCTGGCGGCGGCGCAGAATTCTCGGACGACCTGTTCGGCGCTGGGCATGGCACTCCTCTCGGCGGTGGACCGGCACCGCACACGCTACCCAGCGGTCCGCCATGATGATGGGGTGCCAAACAAGCGAGTCGTCGTCCTTGCGCCCATGAAGCCCGAGCTCAAGGAGATCGTCCGCTCCTTCGATCTCCAGGCGACCCCTAATGACCCGGACTTCACCCACCGGGGTTCGGTGGGCACGTGGTCCGTCGTGACCCTGGTCACCGGCATGGGCCCGGAGAAGGCGCGGGTCGCCACCCGGCGAGCGCTCGACGCCGGTCCCGCCGATCACGTGATGGTGATCGGCATCGCCGGCGGCCTGAGCCCAGAGCTCCCTGTCGGCGCACTGATGGTGCCCGAGGCGGTGCAGCTCTATCCCGACGGCCACCGCTTCGTCACGCGGCCGCTGCCCCCGCGCCAGGCCGCCGGAGCGCTCATGACCACCGACGGGCTCTTCGACGACGAGGGCGTGTGGGGGCCAATCCTCGAGCAGGGTTTCGGTGCCGTGGACATGGAGGCGGCAGGTGTGGCCGAGGTCTGCGAGGCCGCCGCGGTCGACTGGTCGATCTACCGCGGCATCAGCGACCGCCCCGACGAACGGATCGTCGACCAAGCGGTCTTCGGGTTGAGCAAGCCCGACGGCTCGGCCGACCCGGTCGCCGTGGCCAAGTACCTCGCCCGCGACCCGCGCCGGGCCAAGGCGCTGGCCCACCTCAACCGCTGCATGCAGGTGGCGGCGCGCCTGGCCGCCGATGCGGCACGCCAGGACCTCCTCGCCGCCGGCTAACCGTCGTCGTCTGCTGCGGGCCGGCCGAGGGACTCGTCGCGCCGGGCAATTACATGCAGGTCGATGTCGTTGTCCGAGGCCAGGCGCAGGAGTGTCTGGACGACCGACCCCCGAGTCATCGATTTCCAGCGGCTGAGCCGTGACGTCCCGAGGACGAGCTGGGTGATCTGCTGGTCGACCGCAGCCGCAAAGATCGTCTTGGCCACGTCGTCGCCGCGGAGGGTCTGCCACCTGCCGCCGACCGCCTTGACCAACTCCTCGAGCTCGGCCATGTTCGAGCCGGCCGTGCATCGGCGTCATCAGAGACGACGTGCACGGCGATGAGGTCGCCCTTGACCCGGGCTGCGATGCGAGCCGCCCGCCGGATCACCGAGGCGTTCCCCGGGGCTCCCGTCACGGCCACCATGATCCGTTCGGTCGTCTCCCACACTTCGCCGTTCGTGCCCTTCGAACGAAGGTATTCGAGCAGCTCCTCCTCCGCCTCGTCCGCCACAAAACGCAGCGACAGCTCACGCAGGGCCACCAGGTTCTCCGCCCGGAAGAACCCCGAGAGCGCAGCGGGAACTTTGGCTTCGGGATAGATGTTGCCGTGGAGCATGCGCCGGCGGAGCTGGTCGGCCGACGAGTCGATCAGCTCGATCTGGTCGGCCCGACGTACGACCCAATCCGGCACCCTCTCGCGGACGCCGACGTCCGTGATGCGTTCGACCGCGTCGGCCAACGACTCGATGTGCTGGATGTTGACCGTGGTGATGACTGCGATGCCGGCATCGAGGATCTCGAGAACGTCCTCCCAGCGCTTCTCGTGGCGGCCCGATCCTGGGACGTTGGTGTGGGCCAGTTCGTCGATCAGGACCAAAGCCGGGCGGCGGGCCAGCACGGCATCGAGGTCCATCTCCTCCCACGTGGAGTTCCGGTACTCGACGTGCTTGCGTGGCACCGTCGGGAGGTCCCTGATCTGTTGGGTGGTGAAAGGGCGCCGGTGGGTCTCGACGAACCCGATGACGACGTCGGTCCCGCGTTGGAAACGGCGCCAGCCTTCGTCGAGCATGGCGCACGTCTTGCCGACTCCGGCCGCCGCACCGAGATAGACGCGGAAGCGGCCGGTGGGCCGGACACCTTCGTCCTCACCACTGATCATGTGCCCTCCTCGCTGGGCCTGGTCGGGCGGTCGGTACACTCGAACGAAGCTCCGAATGACGGAAAGCTGTGACAGAAGTGACGCCAGGCAGGCTCGGGACAGCAGGAACGTACCAGCGCATCATTCTGGGCACCGTGGCGACTATCGCCGGGTTGCTCGTGCTGCTGGCCATTTTGCTGCCGTTCCGCGCGCACCTCAGCACCGCGACTCCGGCGCTCGTCTTCGTCCTGCCCGCGCTGATCGGTGTCGTCATCGGCGGCTTCGTGCCCGGCGCCATCGGGGCGGTGGCCGGCTTCGTGTTCTACGACGTCTTCTTCCTCCCGCCGTACGACACGCTCACCGTGCACTCGCCGGAGAATTGGGTCGCGCTCGTGGTCTACGTGATCGTGGTCCTCGTCGTGGCCCAGATGGTGGCCCAGCTCAGGGAGGCCCGCGAGGATGCGCTGCAGCGCACCGACGAGTCGGTCCGTCTCTTCGAGCTCTCGCAGACCCTCAACGGTGATCTCACCCTGTCCCAGCTGCTGTCGCTCATCGTGGCCGCCATCCAGGACGCCTTCATCCCGGCCTGGACGGCGCTGGTCCTGCCGGCCCACGCCGAGGGCCAGCTCGAGGTGGCGGCGTCGGCGGGGCGGCCGTTGATCGACGACGACGTGACCTCGCTGACGTCGGGTGGCGGTCAAGCCCGGTCCCTCGGCTTCGAGGTCGCGCCCGGGACCGCGCCGGATCTCGGTCGCCTTGGTCGTCAGCGAGCGGCCAGTCGGCATGCTCGTCCTCCAGGACGTGCAGCTGAACGAGCGGGACCGCAATCTGCTGGGCACGTTCGGCAACCAGGCGGCGCTGGCCCTGGACCGGGCCCAACTGCGCGAACAGGCCTTGCGGGCACGGCTGCTCGAGGAGATCGACCGCTGGCGCAGCGCGCTCATGGGCGCTGCCTCCCACGATCTGCGCACACCGCTGGCCTCGATCAAGACGGCTGTCTCGAACATGCGCCAAGAGGGCGCCCGGCTCGGGCCGGAAGATCGGGCCGAGCTGCTCGAGCTCGTCGAGCAGCAGACCGACCGCCTGGCCCGGCTCGTCACCAACCTGCTCGACATGACCCGCATTGAATCGGGCGCGCTCGAGCTGCGCCCGACGACACTCGGGCTCGACGAGCTGGTCGAAGAGACCCTGGCCTCCCTGGGCGGCATCGTGGCTCCTGAACGGGTGACGGTCGAGCTGCCCGCCGATCTCCCACTGCTGCGCATCGACCACGTGCTCATCAGCCAGGTCCTGGCCAACGTGCTCGAGAACGCAAACAGGTTGGCAACGGGACCGAGTCCCATCCGGGTTGCGGCCCGGGTGGCGCCGGGAAGCGCCGGGGACCGGGTCGAGATCTCGGTGAGCGACGACGGACCGGGAATCGCCCCCGCCGACCGTGACCAGGTGTTCGACACCTTCAGCCAGAACGGCGGCGGGGGCAGGGCCGGACTGGGGTTGGCCATCGCCAAGGCCTTCGTCGAGGCCCACGGGGGGCGTATCTGGATCGATCCCGATGTGACCCGCGGCGCCAGAGTCGTCTTCACCGTCCCCGGCGAAGCCTTCGTGCGGGAGCCCGTCTGACCATGACCAAGGTGCTCGTCGTCGACGATGATCCCTCCCTCCTCAAGGCCTTGCGCATCGGCTTGCGGGCTCGGGGTGACGAGGTGCTGGCCGCGCACACCGGAACCGAAGCGATCACCCAGGTCGCCCTCGAGATCCCGGACCTGGTGATCCTCGACCTCGGCCTGCCCGACCTCGACGGGATCGAGGTGTGCCGGCGGATCCGCGAGTTCTCCCAGGTGCCCATCGTGGTGCTCTCGGCCTACGGGGACGAGCGGCGCAAGGTCGAGGCGCTCGACAGCGGTGCCGACGACTTCGTGACCAAGCCGTTCGGCATGGCCGAGCTCGAGGCCCGGTTGCGGGTGGCGCTGCGCCACGGCACGGAGAGGAACCATGACATCTCCGGGACCGAGCTGGCGTGGGAAACCTGCACATCGACCTCCTCCACCGGATGGTGACTGAGGCGGGCCAACCGGTCAGCCTGACCGCCAAGGAATTCGAACTGCTCGCCTACCTGGCTCGTCACGCCGGAAAGGTCTGTACCCATCACATGATCCTCAAGGACGTGTGGGGTCCAGGCTACGGGGAGGAGTCCAACTACCTGCGCGTCTACACCCATCGCCTGCGCAAGAAGCTGGGCGACGAGGACGGCACCATGCTGCGGACCGTGCCGGGAATCGGGTACCAGCTGGTGGCCGATGCGCCCTCCCCCGCCCGACGCGACGAGGGCTGACGCGCGACTCGGAAAGGCTCACCCCTCCAGCTTGACCAACGCCTCATTCAGCTGGAGCACGTTCACGTAGGGGGACCCGAGGAAACCGAGTTCCATGCCCTGGGTCTGCTGGTTGATGAGCCGATTGAGGGTGGCCGCCGAAAGGCCGGTCGCACCGGGCCACCATCGGGATCTCGGCGCGGGCGTCGTCGGGGGTGATGTCGGGGTCGAGCCCGCTGCCCGAGGTGGTCACCAGGTCCGACGTCGGGTTCACGCCACGCAGGTGCCAGTAGGCCCTGAGGACTTTGTGTCGTTCGAGTAGGACCTGACGAGCGGGGTCCCAGATTGGTCGCCCCGGACTCGCCGGCCGACGCCGTTGGCGACGAGTGGGTCGTCACCGGGATGCCCGGCCGGGTTGTCGCCGGCGTACTTCCCGGTGTCCGAATAGGGGCCGACCGCGTCGGGACGGCCCTGGAACACGCAGGTCCCGGCCAGATGGCCCGGGCACTTGGTCAGGGACCAGTTCTGCCCGATGAGGGTGGAGCCGTTGGCGGTGATGGAGCCGTCGGCCTGGTGCTTGAAGAACAGCTGGGACACGCCGACCCCGACCAGCGGGAAGACAAGCCCGAAGAGCACCAGGCAGATGAGCACCATGACGGCCGAGCGGCGGAGTTGGGTCAGCATGCGAAATCTTCCTTAGTACGCAGTGCAACGCGGTGAGGACGAGGTCGATCAACTTGATGAAGACGAAGGGGGCGATGATCCCTCCGACGCCGTAGATGAAGACGTTGCGGCGCAGGATGGCGGCCGCCCCGGACGGCCGCCATTTGACGCCGCGCAACGCCAGAGGAATCAGGGCCACGATGACCAGTGCGTTGAAGATGACGGCCGAGAGCACGGCACTCTCGGGGCTGTGGAGCTTCAGGATGTTCAGGGCGTTGAGGGGACCGAGCACGCCGGCCTTGGCTCGTACAGAGTGGCGAACAGGGCGGGAATGATGGCGAAGTACTTGGCCACGTCGTTGGCGATGGAGAAGGTCGTCAGCGAGCCCCGGGTGATGAGCAGTTGCTTGCCGATTTCGACGACGTCGATCAGCTTGGTCGGGTTGGAGTCGAGGTCGACCATGTTGCCGGCCTCCTTGGCCGCGGTCGTCCCCGTGTTCATGGCCACGCCGACGTCGGCCTGCGCGAGGCGCCGGGGCGTCGTTCGTCCCGTCCCCGGTCATGGCGACGAGCTTGCCGCCCTCCTGCTCGGCCTTGATGAGCTCCATCTTGTTCTCGGGCGTGGCCTCGGCCAGGAAGTCGTCGACGCCCGCCTCCTGGGCGATGGCCGCCGCGGTCAGCGGGTTGTCACCGGTGATCATCACGGTACGAATGCCGGCAGCACGCAGCTCGGCGAAGCGCTCCTTGATCCCGGACTTGACGACGTCCTTCAGCTCGATGACCCCGAGCACCTCGGGCCCGTCCGCCACCACGAGCGGGGTGGATCCGGCCCGGGCGATCCGGTCGACCAGGTCGTTGAGGCCGTCGGGGACGGTGCCGCCCTGCTCGACCACCCAGTTGCGCACCGCTTCGGCCGCACCCTTGCGGATCTGGCGGCCGTCGACGTCGAGACCCGACATGCGGGTCGTGGCCGAGAAGGGGACGAACTGGTGGGGACCGCGACAGCTCGCGCTCGCGGATGTCGAAGCGCTCCTTGGCCAGCACGACGATGGACCGCCCCTCGGGCGTCTCGTCGGCCAGTGACGCCAGCTGGGCGGCGTCGGCCACCTCCTGCTCGCTGTGGCCACCGGCGGGGAAGAAGTCCGACGCCATGCGGTTGCCGAGGGTGATGGTGCCCGTCTTGTCCAGCAGCAGCGTCTGCACGTCACCCGCGGCCTCGACGGCCCGTCCGCTCATGGCCAACACGTTGCGCTGCACCAGCCGGTCCATGCCCGCGATGCCGATGGCCGAGAGCAGCGCGCCGATGGTCGTGGGAATGAGGCAGACCAACAGCGAGACGAGGATGACCACCGAGACGTTGGCCCCGGCGAAGAGACCGAAGGGCTGGAGGACCACCACGACCGGCAGGAAGATGATGGTGAGCACAGCCAGCAGAATGGTGAGAGCGATCTCGTTCGGCGTCTTCTGGCGGTTCGCCCCTTCGACCAACGTGATCATGCGGTCGAGGAAGGTGTGCCCGGGTTCGGCCGTGATCTCGACGACGATGCGGTCCGACAGCACCGTCGTGCCCCCGGTGACGGCGGAGCGATCGCCGCCCGACTCGCGGATGACCGGAGCGGACTCGCCGGTGATGGCCGACTCGTCGACCGAGGCGACGCCCTCGATGATCTCCCCGTCGGAGGGGATGGGGTCGCCCGCCTCCGCGACCACAGGTCGCCCTTCATCAGGTCGGAGGCCGGCACGATCTCCTCCGAGCCGTCGGGTCGCAGTCGCCGCGCCATGGTCTCGGAGCGCATCTTGCGCAGCGCTGTCGGCCTGGGCCTTGCCCCGGCCCTCGGCCATGGCCTCGGCGAAGTTGGCGAAGATCACGGTCAGGAACAGCCAGATGGTGATGGACCAATTGAAGATGTCGGGATGCGACGAGCGACTCCATGAACGTGACGACCGTCCCGATGAGCACGACGAACATCACCGGGTTCTTGATCTGGACCCGTGGGTCGAGTTTGGTGAAGGCGTCGTTGACGGACTCGCCCGAGGATCTCGCGGTCGAACAGGCTGCGGGACTCCGCGACCCCGTGCGGTGCCGGCGTGTGCGGGGCGGCGGGGGTAGAGGCGGTGACGGTCACAGTAGTCCTCCGAGACTCAGATGACGGATCGGTCCGGACGATCGACCAGAACTTTCCGTGGCTCAGCTGCTCGACGATCGGGACCGAGCGACACGGCGGGGAAGAACGTCAAGCCGCCGATGATGATGATCACGCCGATGGTCAGCCCGATGAACATGGGATTGTCGGTGCGGAAGGTGCCTGCACGCGGCACGACATTCTTGGCCGCCAGCACGCCGCCCAATGCGATGGCCGGGATGATGATGCCGAACCTACCGATGAGCATGTCCATCGCGCCCGACGACGTTGTAGAACGTCGTGTTGCCCGTTAGCCCAGCCATGGCTGAGCCGTTGTTGTTGCCCTGGGACGTCAGGCCATACAGGATCTCTGTGAAACCGTGTGGACCCCTGTTGAGCGGGCCGGCCCGTCCGGCATGGATGGACACGGCTATGGCGGTGAGGATGAGCACGATGATCGGCATGACCAAAGCGGCCAGGCCGGCGAGTTTCACCTCCGTGGCTGGATCTTTTTCCCTAGGTATTCGGGTGTTCGCCCGATCATCAGGCCGCCGATGAACACCGCGATGACTGCGTAGATGAGGATGGTGTACAGCCCGCTCCCCGTCCCGCCGGGTGTGACCTCGCCCAGCATCATGCCGGTGAGCAGCGCCCACGCCGCCGATTGGCGTGTAGGAGTCGGTAGGCGCTGTCGACACCACCGGTCGACGTCGAGTCGTGGAGGCCACCCTGAACAGCGCGGGATTCGTGTCGCCGAACCGAACCTCCTTTCCGTTGGTGTTACCCGTCGGCGGAGTGCATCTGGCCACCCGCGGCGGCGACGGCCGGGTTGCTCTGATGCTCGGCGAAACCGGCGAAGCCCACCCAGGCGCCGAAGATCATCACCATGGCGATGAGGATGGCCACACCGTGGCGGATGCTGCCGACCATCTTTCCGAAGATGTAAGTCAGTGCGACGGGGATGGAGAGGGTAGGCAGATGAAGACGCAGTTGGTGAGTGCAGTGGGGTTCTCCAAGGGGTGCGCCAGTTGACATTGAAGAATCCTCCGCCGTTGGTCCCGAACTGCTTGATCGGATACATGAAGCCGGCCGGCCCCAGGGGATCGTCTGGGAGACGCCGTTGAACGAATTGTGGATAGTGGCCGGACCGCTGAGGGTCTGCACTGCACCTTCGCCGACGATCAGATGATGCCGGCCAAAAAGGCGATCGGCAGGAGTATGTAGAGCATGCAGCGGGTGATGTCGACCCAGAAGTTGCCGATGGTGCAGATTCCTTCTTCGAGAACCCGCGGGTTACGATGCGATTGCCACTGCGATGCCCACGGCTGGCGCTGACGAACTGCTGGACGGTCAGGCCGCCAATCTGGGACAGGTACGACATCGTCGTCTTCGCCGCCGTAGTTCTGCCAGTTGGTGTTCGTGAGGAAGGAGACAATCGTGTTCGAAGACAAGCGCTGGCGGTACGGCGCCGAAGTGTTGGGGATTGAGGGGAAGTGATCCCTGGATGCGCAACAACAGGTAGCCGAAGGCGAGCGAAGATCCGGAGAAGATGACCAGTCGAGCCGGCGTAGCGCTTCCACGACTGCTCCCAGTCGGGGCTGGTTCCGAACAGCCGGTAGAATGGGCGCTCGATGCCAAGCGAGAGAAGTGGACACGGCCGTCGAAGACTCGCACCATGTATGAGCCCAGGTACCGCCAGGCCAGGCCCGAGAGTGATGACGAGCACGACGATGGTCCAGAAGAACCCCATTTAGTCAGAACCACTCGGGCTTGAACATGGCGACGCCCAGATAGATGAAGACCACGACGGACATGCCGAGCAAGATGCCTTGGACGTCGGTCATACCCGCTCCAGGCACCAAATCAGACCAAGGAACACGACGATAAAGCCGACGATGCCCAGATTGCCAAGAAAGTCAGCCATGTCGGCCACTGCTGCCGGGGCCGGCGTCAACGCGACGTGAACGTGGCGGACTGCGGTGTCAACAAATCGTGAACGGGCGCGGCGCCACCGATGGCTGAACCGGCGACCGTGTGCCTAAGGTGACCACCGTCGCGATCTGAAAGTGGGGTGGACGGTGGCATTGGATCTGAAGGGTTGTCGCACGCTGGTCACGGGGGCGTCCTCGGGCATCGGGGCCGGGCTGGCCGAGGCGTTGGCTGAACGGGGGGCGATCGTCGGTATCTGTGCGCGCCGGGCCGACCGGCTCTCCGAGGTGGTCACCCGCTGCATGGAGTACTCGCCGGACAGCCGGATGTGGGTGGTCAACCTGGCCGACCCCGATGCGGTCGACCGGCTGGCGATCGACGTCATGGACGCCTTCGGTGGCGTCGACCTTCTGGTCAACAATGCCGGCATCCCCAAGCGACGCCACGTCACCGCGCTCGACATCGACACGGTGACCGCGGTCATGCACATCAACTACCTCTCGCCCATCCGGTTGACCCTCGACCTGTTGCCCCAGATGCTCGCCCGCGGCTCGGGCACCATCGTCAACGTGTCGTCCATTGCGGCCACGCTGAGCGCCCCGGGGGAATCGGCCTACAGCGCGTCGAAGGCGGCACTGACCACCTTCTCGGAGGCCATGGCGGTCGACCTGTGGGACGCCGGGGTGAAGGTGATGGTGGTCTACCCCGGGGTGATCGACACCGAATTGTTCACCCTGCCCGACAACGACGCCTTCGACTCCCCGGTGCAGGCGGAGCCGGTTTCGGTCGCCGTCGACGCGATTCTGGCCGGACTCGCGTCGGGCGCGGCCCAGGTCTACGTCCCCGAATATTTCCAGGGCATCGCGGCCGGCAAAGCCAAGGACGTGGGTGCCTTCATCGAGGGCACGGCCAGCTACCTGCGCGAACAGAAGCAGCAGAAGGCCTGAGCGCGCCATGAAAGTCGAACCCGACGCCGCGGGAATGGACGGTGGCCGGCTCGAGCGCATTACCGACCACTTCAGCGCCAATTTTGTGGACACCGGCAAGATCGCCGGCTGCCAGATCACGGTGGTGCGGGGCGGGCACCTGGCCTACCACCGCACGTTGGGATCGATGAACCGCGAGCAGGGCATCCCGATGGCGGACGACACCATCTTCCGCATCTTCTCCATGACCAAGCCCATCGCATCGGTCGCCCTGATGCAGCTCTACGAGCGGGGCATGTTCCAGTTGCTCGACCCGGTGCATCGGTACATCCCCGAGTGGCGGACGCTGCAGGTCGGCGAGGTCAAAAAGGACACCAGCATCGAGCTGGTCAAGCCCGAGCGGCCGATGAACATGCGCGATGTGCTCATGCACATGACCGGCCTGCCCGGCGGGCTGTTCCCGGGCAACCCCATCGACGACGCGTTCGGCAAGGCCCGCGAGGAGCTGGGGCCGGAGCAGACGCTCGAGAGCGTGACCGCGCTGCTGGCGGAGCACCCGCTGAAGTTCCACCCCGGCACGCACTGGAACTACGGACTCTCGACCGACATCGTGGGTCGCCTGGTCGAGATCCTCTCGGGCCAGCCCTTCGATCAGTACCTGCGCTCAGAGCTCTTCGAACCGCTCGGCATGTCCGACACCGGGTTCTGGGTGCCCGAATCGGAGCTGCCCCGGCTCGCCGCGCTCTACCAGTACCGGCCGGCCAACACGCCCCGACTGCTCGAGGGACCCTTCGCCACCAGGGTGACCAGGCCCCATTCCTACCTCTCGGGAGGCGGCGGCTTGGTCTCGACGACGAGGGACTACGTGGCTTTTTGCCAGATGCTGGCGAACGGCGGGCAACTCGACGGTCGCCGCGTCCTCGGCCGCAAGACCCTCGAGCTGATGCGGCAGAACCACCTGCCCGGAGGAGCGACCCTGGCCGACGTCTCCGTGGGCGGGTTCGGCGAGGCCAACTTCGAGGGCGTCGGCTTCGGGCTCGGATTCGCGGTCGGCCTGGGTCCGGTGGCCACGGCCATGGCCGGTTCGGCCGGCGAGTACTACTGGGGCGGGGCGGCGAGCACCGCGTTCTGGATCGACCCCGTCGAGGACCTGTTCTGTGTCTTCATGACCCAGCTCTTCCCCTCGGCGGCCTACCCGTTCCGCAGCCAGTTGCGGGCGCTCGTCTACCAGGCCCTCGACGACTGATGGCCGACCCGGGCGGGCCGACCGGCCCGGCGGACGCAAGCCAAGAACCGCGCTTCGCCGGTCTGGCCACCTTCGCCCGGTTGCCCACGGCGGCGCAGGTCGCGCACTGGGACGTCGGCATAGTGGGCGTCCCCTTCGACGGCGGGACCAGCTACCGTCCCGGCGCCCGCTTCGGTCCGGCCGCGGTACGCCAAGCCTCGCGGCTCCTGCGGCCGTATCACCCTGCCGCCGACGCCCTGCCCTTTGCACTGGCCCAGGTGGTCGACGCCGGAGACATCGCCTGTACCCCGTACAGCACCGAGGAAGCAGTGACCCAGATTCAGGCGGGTGCGGACGCACTCCTGGCCGAGGGCACGCACCTCGTCGCCGTCGGAGGTGATCACACCATCGCCCTGCCGCTGCTCCGGGCCACGTCGGCCCGGCACGGCCCGCTGGCCTTGGTGCACTTCGACGCGCACCTCGACACCTGGGACACCTATTTCGGCCAGCGCTATACGCACGGCACCCCGTTCCGACGGGCCTGGGAGGAGGGCCTCCTCCTGCGCGACCACAGCATGCACGTCGGCCTGCGCGGGCCGCTCTACGGCCGCAGCGACCTGACCGACGACACCGCCATGGGCTTCGCCCAGGTCACCACCGACGACGTGGCCGAGCACGGCGTGGCCGCCATCGTCGAACGGATGCGGGCCCGGGTGGGCGACGCGCCCCTCTACGTCTCGGTCGACATCGACGTGCTCGATCCGGCCCACGCCCCGGGTACCGGCACCCCTGAAGCGGGCGGCCTGACGAGCCGCGAGCTTCTCGGGCTCGTGCGCGGTCTCGGGGAGGCCACCCTCGTGGGGGCCGACGTGGTGGAGGTCTCGCCGGCCTATGACCATGCGGAGATCACCGCAGTTGCGGCCTCCCACGTGCTCTACGAGCTGGTGACCATCCTGGCCCGCCGGGCGGCGGGAACGGGACCAAGCTTGTAACAGTCCATTCACAACCGGGAAACCGTCCCTGAACGTTGTGCTCCTAACGTGCCGACCACAACGACGACACAGGGAGCGGCGTGGGTCTGGTGGGGACGTGAAGAGAGACCTTCTGGTCGGGGTGGCCCAATGGCTCTCGAGCCCCGGGCAGCCCAAGGAGAACCTCTCGGTCGCCCTGGGCATGATGGAGAACGCAGCGGGACGCGGGGTCGAGTTGGTCGTGCTGCCCGAGCTCTGGTCCTGTGGCTACGACCCCGAGTCGCTGGCCTCCGACGCGCGGCGCGACGCCGAACCGCGGCACGGGCCGCGCACCGAGCGCCTGGCTGCGGCGGCCCGGACCCTCGGTCTGTACCTGGCCGCCGGGAGCGTGCCCGAGCTCGATGACGGGCACGTCTACAACACCGCCCTCGTGTTCAACCCGCGGGGCGAGCTGGTGGCCTGGCACCGCAAGGCTCACCTCTACCCGCCCACGCTCGAGCCGGCGGTCTTCACCCCCGGCGACCGTCTCACCAGCTTCGAGGACCCGACGCTGGGTCGGGTGGGCCTGGTCGTCGGGTTCGACGGCGACTTCCCCGAGGTGGCCCGCGCGCTGGCCTTGCGCGGGGTCCGTCTCGTCCTCGCTCCTTCCGCTTACGAGGTGGAGGGATCGCCGGCCTGGGACCTGCTGCACCCGGCGGTCGCTCTCACCAACGGCCAGTGGTGGGTGCAGGCGAACCAGGCCGGCTCGCACGCGACGTCGACGCTGCTCGGGCAGAGTCGGATCATTGCCCCGACCGGGACGGTGGTGGCCGAGGCCAGTAGCGCGGTGCCCGGACGGGCCACCCCGGCCGAGCTCCTCGTGCACCGGATCGACCTCCATCTGGCGTACAAGCGGGAGGGCGAGAGCGCGCTCCTCGAAGACGAGCGCCGGCCCGAGCTCTACGCCGAGCTCGGAGCGGGCCTCCCGACCGCCTCTTGATTCAGCCGGCCGGTCCCGCGTTCGGGTCGCTCGACCCAAGCACGACTCCGGCCAGGCCTTGTACCAGTTGGGCGTTGGCGGCGATCGACTTGTTGGGCGAGTGTGCGGCGGCCGTGAGTGCGCTCAATGCGGCGGCCCGGGCCGCGGGCTCGCTGATCGGAGGAAGGGGATGGGCCGCTTCACCGGCGACGAGGGCGCGCAGGCGCGGCGACGCTATGCCGACGGTCACGCCATAGGCCGCGCCGTCGCCAGCCGTCGTCCGCACGAAGGCCAGGCGGCTGCCGTCGGGTCGCGAGACCATCGCGTCGAGTGCGGCGGCGCCGCTGACGTGCACCACGCCGTGCACGTCGGAGGGAACGTAGATCTCGGTGTCCGTGGCCGTCTGGCCGCGGCGGCCCGGCGCCGTCGCACTGGCCGTCATGGCAAACGCGCCCGACGAGGGTTCGAACGCGTACGCGCCCAACCGCCCGGCCGTGGCCACCGGCCAGACCCGCATGAGCAGGCGCTGGCGGCTCGGGATGAGTCGGTCCTGCGCCGAGGGGACCGATTTCGGATTGCCCCGGCCCTTCGTCCCGTTCGATGTCGTCTGGTAACGCGAGCGCTGCCAGCGCACGCACCAACAGGGTGCTGGTGCCGTGGCCAGACCCTTCCAGGCCCACAGGGTGGCGCCCGTCTGCGTCGCCTCCTGGGCCGAGAGCTCATTGGCCAGGATGGTGCCGTCGGTGCTCGACGAGTCGCCGAACTCCGTCACGAACACGGCGGCCCGCATGGCTTGCGCCTCGGCTTCGGCCGTCTGGTACCCGAAGGTGAAGTTGGGCGGAAAGCCGCCCGGCCGTGCCGGCATGCCCAAGAGCTCCTGCTCCACCGTGAAGGCGTAGGTGTAGACGTGGGGCGCGTAGACGATGTTGGGATAGGAGGTGAAGGGCTGGCTCACCTGGAGCGAGAAGTCCACCAGGTTCCGGTAGGCCAGTGGTTCGAAAAAGATCGACTGGCGGGAGACCGAGGCAAGCTGGGGGTAGGCGCAGGCATCACTGAGCGAGGTCGGTGTGGCGGCGGGGCAGGTGGGTCGCCCGTCCCGGACTCCGGTCAGCGCCTCGACCGCCCGCGTGTAGAACGGGTAGAGGTCGTCACTGCTCGCCTGGTAGCCGTTGGCGGCGGGAAGCGAACCGCTCGAGCCGGGTTGGGGCTCGTTCATCAGCTCGTAGCCGACGACGGCCGGGTCGCTTCCGAAGCGACGGGCCAAGGCGGCAAGCGCACCGATGTAGTGGTCCTGGAGGCCCGCGCCCGGTGCCTGCCCCTGCGGACCCGGCACCGGGCTGTTCTGCCAGAAGTTGGCAAAAGCGGCCGATTCGGCCGGGTTGAGCTCGTCGATACCGAAGAGCGCGCAGCCTGCCTTGCCGCCGGCCTGCACGGCCCAGGCCGGCGCACCGTCGCTGCCGCCCGACGGCGTGCACCCCGAGGGGGCGTCCTTGGCGTCGGCCGGCAGGATGTAGCGCGAGAACTGGTCCTGGTGCATGTCGAGGATGACGTAGATCCCCTGCTGGCGCGCCCACGAGACCACCTGGGCCACCCGAGACAGGTACGTCTTCGAATAGGCACCCGGGCTCGGCTCCAGTTGGCTCCAGTTCAAGACAAGGCGAACCACGTCGAAGCCCAGCGCGCGCATCTGTGCGAAGTCGTCGCCGCTGGCCGGCGCCACGCTCTGGGCGAACGCCGTTTGAGAGGCCTGGACCTCGCACAGCGGGGGCTGCGGGATGAGCGGCGAGGCTTTGGGGCACCGCCCGTCGTAGGCGCTGGGCGACACCGGGAAGAGCGCCGGCCCGCCGTTGGCGTCCGGGTAGGCCACATCCTCCAGCCCGACGGCGGCCGCTCCGTGCAAGAGGACCTGGCGCCCGGCTGCATCGGCCAGGTAGGGGGTGCGGTCGGTGCCGTCGGCGGGCGTCACGACATGGAGGAACCCGAGCGGCGGGATGGCGGCGGACCCGCTGGAGGAGACCGCGGTGGCCGGTGGGCCGAACGCGACCAGGAGCGCCGCTGCGCCGGCGAAGGCGATCAGGAGAGCGCCGCGGCGCAGCCGAGGGAGGGTTGACACAGCGGGCCAAGCTACCGGACGCCTCTTAGGCCCTTCCGTCACGATCCTCGGGGTTGCGTCACATCCTGGGGGTGCGCCATCGGCCGTTGGTAGGGTCGCCCGCATGGCGCACGAGGACCAGGTCTCGCTCTACGAGGGTCTGCTCACGACCCGGGCCATCCGGCGGTACACCGACGAGAAGATCCCCGACGAGGCGCTGCGCGACATTCTCTTCGCCGCCACTCGTGCGCCGAGCGGATCGAACCGCCAGCCCTTCCGCTTCGTCGTGCTGCGCGACGGCCCCGTGGCCGCCGAGGCCAAGCGGTTGATCGGCATCGGCGCCCAGGAGTTCTGGGCGGCCAAGAAGGCCGAGGACGGGTACGACCGGGGCTCGGGCGCCGACGAGCACTCGCCGAAGGCGCGCATGGCCCGCACCATGCAGCACTACGTCGACACCTTCGAGTCCGTCCCGGTCCTGGTCTTGGCCTGCTACGTCCGCTACCGCCGCCTCACAGCCGCCTCGGACGGCGCCTCGGTATTCCCCGCCTGCCAGAACCTGCTCCTGGCCGCCCGGGCCCTGGGCTACGGCGGGGTGCTCACCGGACTCCACCATTTTGCCGATGCCGAGCTCCGTGCCCTGCTGCACCTGCCCGAGGAAGCGCAACTCATGGCGACCATCACGCTGGGGCGGCCCGCAGGGGCACCACGGCTCGGTGCGCCGCCGGCCCATGTCCGAGCTGGTGTTCGGGGAGCGCTGGGGTGAGGCCCCGGAGTGGGCCGTGGACCCCGAGGGCGCTCGGTTCACGGCGGCCGGACCCCCGCGACACAGCTAATACAGTTTGGGTGTTGCGCCACCCCCCGCCGACCTGGGAAGGCTGACCATGCACACGCTCGATTATCCGGTTTTCGACGCCGACAACCACTACTACGAGGCGCTCGACGCGTTCACCCGCCACCTCGACCCGGCGCTGGGGCCCCGGGTGATCGAGTGGGCCGAGGTCAACGGTCGGCGCTACCACTCTGTGGGCGGGCGCATCAACCACGCCGTCACCAACCCGACCTTCAACCCGATCTCGCCGGCCGGCGCGCTCTTCGACTACTTCCGGGGCAATCCGAACGGCGTGCCCATGCAGGAGTTGATGGGAAGGCCCGAACCGATCCGGCCCGAGTATCGCGACCGCGACGCCCGGCTGGCCGTGATGGACGCCCAGGGCATCGCGCAGGTCTGGCTCTTCCCCACGCTGGGCATGCTCTACGAAGAAGCACTCCACCATGACCCCGAGGCGGTCGTGCTGCTTGTTCCGGGCCTTCAACCGCTGGCTGGCCGAGGACTGGGGCATGGCCTACCGCGACCGGATCTTCGCCGCCCCCTACATCACGCTGGTCGACGTCGACGAGGCGGTGCGTGAGCTCGAGTGGGCGCTGGACCAGGACGCCCGTAGCGTGGTGCTCCGGGCCGCAGCGCCGGTGACGGCGTCGGGCCCACGCTCACCGGCGGCCGACGAGTTCGACCCCTTCTGGGCCCGGGTCAACGAGGCCGGCATCACCGTGGTCGTCCATGCCGGGGACGCCGGTCTCTCGTCGAACGGCTACGCCGTCGACGGCTTCGCCGCCACGTTCAAGTCCGGGCCGTCGCGCCCGAGCATCAAGATGTTCGCCATTGAGCGGGCCGCACACGACTGGCTGGCCACCCTCCTCCTCGAGAAGCTCTTCGACCGCTTCCCCAACGTGCGGGTGGCCTCGGTCGAGAACGGCTCCGAGTTCCTGGCCCCGCTCTTTCGCAAGCTGCGGACCACGGCCCGGCGCATGCCAGGCTACTTCCCCGAGGACCCGGTCGACACCTTCCGCCGCCACGTCTGGATCAACCCCTTCTGGGAGGACGATGTCGACGAGATCGTCGACCTCATGGGCGACGACCGCGTCATCTTCGGATCGGACTGGCCCCATATCGAGGGTTTGCCCGAGCCCACCGACTGGGTACGCGAACTCCAGAAGCTGCCCGAGGAGTCCGTCCCCAAGATCATGGGCGCCAACGTGACCGAACTGAACCTGCGCCAGCCGGCGGCTGGCTAGGCGGCTGCGGACGACGAAGCAACCCGGCCGTTCCGTCCGGCGACCCGAGAGAAAGAGGTGGGAGTGAGCGACGAAGCGAACGCGACGACGCAACTGCAGCCACACGTCATCGTGCTGTTCGGAGCCACGGGTGACCTGGCCGCGCGCAAGCTGTTGCCCGGATTGCTCCACCTCTCGATGTCGGGCCTCATGCCCGACTACCGCGTCATCGGCTCCTCCACCAGCGAGCTCAGCGACGAGGACTTCCGTCACCTGGCCCGGCATGCCTGCGACCAGTACGCCACCGGCAAAATCTCGCTGCTCCAGTGGGCCGGCTTCGAGAAGAAGCTGAGCTTCGTCTCCACCAACGCCGGTCCCGCCGGCCTGGCCGAGGCGGTGGCCCGGGCCGAGACCGAGATCGGTGGCGGCGAGGTCCGGCGCCTGCACTACCTGAGCGTCCCGCCCTCGGCCGCCCGTTCCGTCCTCACCATCCTCGGCGAGGCCGACCTGGTCGAAGCGGTCCCGCATCATCATGGAGAAGCCGTTCGGCACCGACCTGGCCAGCGCCAAGGACCTCAACGACTCGGTGCACGCCATCTTCGACGAGGACCAGGTCTTCCGGATCGACCATTTCCTGGGCAAGGAGGCGGCCCAGAACATCCTGGCCTTCCGCTTCGCCAACGGCCTCTTCGAGCCCATCTGGAACCGCGACCACATCGACCACGTGCAGATCGACGTCCCCGAGACGCTCTCGGTCGACGACCGGGTCGCCTTCTACGAGGCCACGGGCGCGTTCAAGGACATGATCGTCACGCACCTGTTCCAGATCCTGGCCTTCATGGCCATGGAGCCGCCCACCGCCCTCGAGTCCGTCTCCATCAGCGAGGAGAAGAACAAGGTGTTCCGCTCTCTGCGGCCGCTCGACGTCACCAAAGTGGTGCGCGGGCAGTACGACGGCTACCGCGATCCTCGAGGGTGTGGCGCCCGATTCGCAGACCGAGACCTTCGTGGCCCTCGAGTGCGAAATCGACAACTGGCGCTGGTCCGGCGTGCCCTTCTACCTGCGGACCGGCAAGGAGCTGGGCGGGGGCGAGCGCATCATCTCCATCGCCTTCCGCGAGCCACCCAAGTCGATGTTCCCCGAGGGCTCGGGCGTGGGCGCCCAGGGACCGGACCACCTGACCTTCGACCTGGCCGACTCGTCCAAGCTGTCGCTCTCCTTCTACGGCAAGAAGCCCGGTATGGGCATGAAGCTCGAGAAGCTGAGCCTGCAGTTCGCCCTGCACGAGATGGGCCAGGACGCCGACGTGCTCGAGGCCTACGAGCGCCTCATCCACGATGCCATGGCGGGCGATCACACCCTGTTCAACACCGCGGAGGGCATCGAGCGGCTCTGGGAGGTGGCGACGCCTCTGCTCGACGACCCACCGCCGGTCCAGCCCTACGCCAAGGGGAGCTGGGGACCGGAGGCCAGCAACGAGCTGATCGCTCCGCGTCGCTGGCGCCTGCCCTTCGAGCGGGGCTGGCGCAGCGGCACCGCCGGGCCCACCTGAACACCGGCTGAGCCGCGCTCAGGGTACGAGCAACACCCGGCCGAAGGCCTGGCGGCTCTCGATGTAGGCGTGCGCGCCGGCGGCGTCGGACAGCGGGAAGGCGCGGTCGATGACCACGGAGAGCTCGCCGCGCGCGATGGCGTTGAGGTGGCGGGCGATCATCGGGTGGACCCGCTCGGGATGCAGCAGGAGCTCCGCCCCGAGGAAGTAGCCCGACAGGCTCTGGTTGTTGGGGCGCATGGCGGAGATGTCGAGCTGCTCGGCCGGCGCTCGGCCGGCGTCGCCTACCGTGACGCAGCGGCCGCGATAGGCCAGCGCCGCGATGCTGCCCTGCAAGGTGGTGCCACCGACCGAGTCGACGATGACGTCGACGCCCCGGCCATCGGTGAGCCGCCGGGCCTCGGCCACGAAGTCGTGGGTGACGTAGTTGATGCCCTCGTCGAGCCCGAGGTCGCGCAACCGCTCCAGGCGCTGGTCGCTCGACGCCGTGGCCAACACCCGAGCGCCCGCCCGCTTGGCCATCTGGATTGCCGCGATGCCGACACCGCCGGCGCCGGCATGGATCAGCGCGGTCTCGGTCGCCTGCAAGCGGCCGAACTCGAACAGACAATCGTCAGCCGTCCCAAAGGGCACGGGCACACAGGCGGCCTCGTCGGTCGAGACGCCGTCTGGGATCTTCCAGGCGAAGCCCTCGGGCACGGCCCTGCGCTCGGCGTGCGATCCGTCCAGCCCCACGGTGACCGCCCGGTCCCCGACGTCGAAGTTGCGCACCGCCGGCCCGACCTCGGCCACCGTCCCGGCGCACTGGTAGCCCACGATGTGGGGGACCCGGGACAGGTCGCCACCCAACCGGTTGAGGGTGTCACCCCCCTCGATGCTCACCGCCTCGACGTCGACCAGGATGTCGCCCGGTCCGATCACCGGATCGGGCACCTCCTCGTAGCGGAAGACGTCCGGCGTTCCTGTGGCGTAGTAGACGGCGGCTTTCATGCGAGTTCGTACTCCTCTGGTCTGAATTCCCTGGTCCGCTCCGCGTACCACAGGGAGGTCTGGGGTAGTTGGGTGGCGATGCGCCCGTTGGCGTTCTTGAAGTAGCTCTGGCAGCCGTGCTGCCACAGCGTGCCCTCGAGGGCCTCGGCCAGCTCCCGGTTGTAGGACTCCATCACGTCGCGGCGCACCTGGAGGGCATCGATCCCCTCGTCCTCCATGGCATTGAGTGCGCCGAGCACGTAGCCGGCCTGGGCTTCGAGGATGACGATGATCGAGTTGCCGCCCTGATTGGTATTGGGGCCGTAGAGCATGAAGAAATTCGGATATCCCGCCACGGTGAGACCCAGGTAGGCGTGCGCCACCTCGGACCAGTCGTCGTGCAGGCGCCGCCCACCTGCACCGACCACGTCGATGCCTTCGAGGTACTCGGTCGCCTTGAATCCGGTGGCCAGCACGATGGCGTCTGCCTCGCGCTCGACGCCGTCCGCACCGACCACGCCGCCCGGCGTGACGTGGTCGATCGGACCGGTGATGAGCTCCACGTTCTCGCGCAACAAAGCCTTGTAGAAGTCGCTGCACACGAGGGTGCGCTTGCACCCGAAGGGGTAGTCCGGCCTGAGCTTGGCCTTGAGCTCTTCATCGGTGATCCGGTAGTCGATGTGGCTCCGAGCCAGAGCTTCGAGTCCGGCGGCTCCACCGTCGTCGACCCGGAAGGCGATGGTGTTCTCGAAGGCCCAGAAGATCTCCGCACGGTGCGCGCCCATGGCCTCGGGGTCGCGGGCAAAGCGCGCCTTGTCCTCCTCGGTGAACACGACGTCCTTGCGGGGCAGGATCCACTGCGGCGTGCGCTGGTACACGTCGACCTGCGCGCACACCTCGGCCAGCTCGGGCACGATCTGTGCGGCACTGGCCCCCGTGCCGATCACGGCCACCCGTCGCCCGGTCAGGTCGTGCTCGTGCTCCCAGCGGGCCGAGTGGAAGGACGGACCGGCGAAGGTACCCAGCCCGTCGAGGTCGGGCAGTGACGGCGTCGTGAAGGTGCCGATGGCGCTGACCAGGACGTCGGCCTCATAGAGACGGCCGGCGTCGTCGGTCACCACCCAGCAGCGCGCCACCTCGTCCCAGCCGGCCGCCTCGATGCGCACGCCGGTGCGCAGGTGAGGTCCGATGCCGAAGCGATCGGCGCAGTCCTCGAAGTACCCGAGGATCTCCGGCTGGGTCGCGTAGGTCTTGGTCCAGTCCGGCTTGAGGGCAAAGGAATAGGAATAGAGGTGGGAGGGAACGTCGCAGGCCGCTCCGGGGTAGGTGTTGACCCGCCAGGTCCCGCCCACGCCGTCGCGCTCCTCGAACAGGACGAAGTCGCGCCGGCCGGATTCGGCCAGGGCGATGGCCAGCCCGAGACCGCCCGGGCCGGCGCCGATGATGGCGACCGCCCAGTGCCCGACCGGCTCGCTCACTTGCCGGGCTCCGTCAGCGATCCCATGGTCTCCTGCGCCGCCATGTCCATCAGCTCGACCCGCACCCCGTTGGGGTCGTGCACCACGGCGAGGCGGATCGGCCCCACCGGCGCCACCGCCGGCTCGCCACCGAGGCCGAGCCCGGCCAAACGGGGCAGGACGGTGTCGAGGTCCGCATAGAGCGAGAGGAGGAAGAACCCGGCCGCCGGCCCGGACCCGGCCTCGAGCGGGGGCGCCATGCCGTCGAGGTCGACCAGCTCGACGATGCCGGACTCGGGTGCGCCGGGGTCGCCGAGGAAGAGCGAGTGCAACGTGGTGGCGGAGCCACCGAAGAGGTCGGGCCACGGACCGTCGAAAGAGTGGTCCATCAGGACCTCGAAGCCGAGGCCGTCGCGCCAGAAGACGAGGCTGGCCTCGACGTCGCGCGTCCCGATCGCTGCATGGTGCACCCTGGCCACCGCGGCCTCCGTCACGAGAGAAGAAGGCCCAGAGTCTGTCATCCTCCGGCGGGTACGGTCTGGCCCGGGTCGGACGGAAGGAGCGCAATGAGCGACGAGACCGGGCCGGTCGCGCTGGTGGTCGGAGGTGCCTCGGGCATCGGGGCGGCCCTCGTCAACGCCTACCGCGGGGCCGGGACCACCGCGGTGGTGTGGGACGTGGCCGGTGCACGCGATGTCACCTGCGACGTGGCGGAGCCCGGAGCGGTCGACGCCGCCGTCGAGGAAACCCGCCGGCGCTGGGGCGTGCCGAGTCAGGTGACGATCACCGCGGGAATCGGCCATGCGGGCTTACTCACGGAGATCGAGCCAGAGGAGTTCGACCGGGTGCTGCGGGTCAACACCCGCGGACCCCTGCTCTGCATGCGGGCGTGGGCCCGGGTCATGCGGGCGGAGCAGCTCGCCGGCTCCTTCGTGGCCGTCTCGAGTATCAGCGCGCGCCTGGTCGACCGCTCCATGGGTGTCTACTGTGCGTCCAAGGCGGCTCTGAGCATGCTGGTCCAGGTGGCCGCCGCCGAGTGGGGCGCCGACGGACTGCGCGTCAACGCGGTCGCACCCGGCGTCACCGCCACGCCGATGCTGGGACGAGGCGCCTCGGCGCAGAGCTCGCCGTGGCTGGCCGGCGTCGGCCGACGCACCGCACTGGGGCGCCTCGGCGAGGCCGAGGACATCGCCCCGGTCATCCTGGCTCTGCATTCCCTGTCATGGGTCACCGGTCAGGTGCTCGAGTGCGATGGCGGGCTCGCCCTGCGCAGCCCGATCGACTCCTACTCGGCCCTGGACGGCTGAGGTCGCGTCAGGGCTGGCGGCGCAGCCCGTCGCAGACGATGTCGAGCATGTCGTACGGGCACGAATCGGTGTGGGAGACGGCAGCCTGGCAGGTGCCCACCACCAGAGAGAGCACGGTGTCCGCCGTCACGTCGGAACGCACCGAGCCCGCCGACTGGGCCCGCTGCAACAGAACGCCGACCGCCTCGCGCAGGTCCTCTTTGACGTCGGCGGCCGCCTCGTCGAATTCGAGTCCGGCCCCCATGACCGCGGCGATCAGGTCGCGCTTGGACGAACTCATCTCGGCCATGTGGTTCAGGAAGCCGAAGAACGCCGCGCCCGGGTCCAGCGCGTCGGCCTGGCCCCGTGCATCCTCGGTCAAACCAGCCAGGCGTTCGAGGAGGATGGCCTCGCAGAGCTTCTCCTTGGTCGGGAAGTGGCGATAGAGGGTCCCGACGCCCACCCCGGCCTTTTCGGCGATGGTGTCGACCGGCACCTCGATGCCCTCGGACGCGAAGACCACCTCGGCCGCCTCGAGGATCCGGGTCCGGTTGCGCTGCGCGTCGGCCCGCAGCGGGCGCGCGTCAATGGCGCTGTCACTGCCTCCCGCTACCGTCGGTTTTGGGCCCACAAAAATCCTCTCCTCCCCCGTTGACAAACGGAACTCTCGTTCCGTATAGTCTAAGTGGAACCGATACTCCGATTCTAGGGCAATCCGATCGCGAAATCGAGACCCACCCCCCGGTGGTCTCGGACCGGACCCCTCCGGGGGAATCGGGACAACCGACAAGACGGGAGACCCACACCATGACCACGACCTTCGACCGTCCTGACGAGGACATGGACGCGCCACCGGACGGCGACCCAAAGCGCTTCAAAGCCCTGGCCGTCATTGCGGTGGCCCAGCTCATGGTGGTGCTCGACGCCTCCGTGGTCATCATCGCCCTGCCCTCGGCGCAGCGAGCCCTCCACATCTCGACGGCCAACCGCCAGTGGATGCTCACCGCCTACACCCTGGCGTTTGCCGGGCTGCTGCTCCTCGGTGGTCGGATCGCCGATTACTTCGGTCGCAAGCGCATGTTCGTGATCAGCCTGATCGGCTTCGCCGCAGCCTCGGCGCTCGGCGGCCTGGCCCAGAACTCGGCCATGCTCTTCAGCGCCCGAGCCCTCCAGGGCGCCTTCGCCGCCATCATGGCGCCGGCCGCGCTCTCACTGCTGACCGTCACCTTCACCGAACCGAAGGAGCGGGCCCGCGCCTTCGCCGTGTACGGCGGCATCGCGGGCGGCGGAGCGGCTATCGGCCTCATCCTCGGTGGCTTCCTGACCGAGTACGCCTCGTGGCGCTGGACGCTGCTCATCAACGTCCCCTTCGCCGTGCTGGCCGCATTCGCCGCGTTGCGGGTGGTGCGCGAGAGCAGGGCCTCGGCCAACCACGGCTACGACCTCCCCGGTGCCGCCACCGTGACCGGCGGACTGCTCGCCCTGGTCTACGGCTTCACCAAGGCCGGCACGGACGGGTGGAGCTCTTCGACCACGCTGGAGTTCTTCGTGGCGGCCGGCGTACTGCTGCTCAGCTTCGTCGTGATCGAAATGCGGGCGGAGCACCCGCTCCTGCCGCTGCGAGTGGTGCTCAACCGAGACCGGGGCGGCTCCTTCATCGCCTCGCTCCTGGTGGGCACGGCCATGCTCGGCACGTTCCTCTCCTTGACCTACTACTTCCAGAACACGCTGCACTACTCGGCCCTCAAGAGCGGGTTCGCCTTCGTGCCCTTCTCCATCGGCATCATCAGCGGGGCCGGCGCGGCGAGCCGCTTCCTCCCCCGCTTCGGTCCCCGGGCCACCATGGGAACCGGACTGGTGATGGCGGCCGCCGGGCTTGCCCTCTTCAGCACGCTCGGCGTGGACTCGACCTATGTCTCCATCGTGTTGCCGGCCGAGCTCATCGTCAGCGTCGGGATGGGCATGTCCTTCGTGGCCATGAGCAGCACGGCGTTGGTGGGTGTGAACCCCGAGGACGCCGGGGTGGCCAGCGCTCTGGTGAACTCGACCCAGCAGACGGGCGGGACGATGGGGGCCGCCCTCATCAACACCATCGCCACCACCGCCACCGTGTCCTATCTGGCCACCCACGCGAAGTCGCCGGGCTCGCTCGAGGCGGCGTCGATTCACGGCTACACGAGCGCCTTCACTTTCAGTGCCATCGTGTTGGCCGTCGCCGCCGTGGCCGCCCTCACCCTGATCCGCCGGGCCAAGTACCACGAGGCTCCGGTGGAAGCCCCGGAGGAAGAGCCGCTGGTCCTGGCCGCGGTCTGAGCCACTCGGCGCCGGGCGCCGCAGGCACCGCCGCTGCTCCGCTCCGCAGAGTGCGGTCAGCGGCGGTGATGGGGTTCTGAGTGGTCCCAGTCGGCCAGCAACGTGCGCAGCGCGGTGAGCAGAATGAGCGGCTGGTCCAGCATGGCGTGGTGGCCGGCCTCGGGGATCTCGATGACCGGAGTCACCCGGCCGAGCTTCTCGAACATGAAGGCGCCGATCTCGGGCGTGACCAGGCCGTGCTCGGAGCGCAGCAGAGCCAGGCGACAGTCGACCTGATCGAGGTAGGGCACGGCCAGCTCGCGCACACCGTCACCGAACTGTTCGAAGATGCGGCGGTCGAACTTCCACTGCCAGCCGCCGCCCACCTGGCGGAGCGAATGGCGGGCCACGAAGTCGACCACGTAGTCGAGGTAGTGCGCCTGAGGTGGGACCGTGCGGAAACGAGCGATGGCCTCCTCCACCGTGTCGTAGGTCCGGAGCCGGCCGAAGGCGTCGCGCGGCGCCGACCTCGGGGTCGGCTTCGGTGACCGGCGAGTCGCAGATGATCGCTCCGGCCAGGTCGCGGGGATGGCGGGCGGCGGTGACGATGGTGACGAAGCCACCCATGGAGTGCCCGATGACGACGGGCAACCCGTCGATGCCGGCGTCGCCGGCCACGGCCATGACCTCGTCGGCCCACTGCCTGGGGTCGTAGTGGTCCCGGTGCGCGCTGTCGCCGTGACCGGTCAGGTCGACTGCGGCCACCCGGAACTCGGCGGCGAACGTCGCCGCCACGTGCGTCCACCAATGGGCGTGTGCGCCACCGCCGTGCACGAAGACGAGGCCGCGCCGGCCGGGCCGGCCCCACGTCATGTAGTGGACGGCTGCGCCGTCGACCTCGACTCGTCCGTCCTCGCGGGGCATGGCCACGGCGCGGACGAACCACGCCGGGGCGTCGGGCAGGACTTCCGGCTCCGCCACCGGAGCGCCGACTACTCGATGATCTCGATGGCGTACTCGGGGCAGTTGGCCACGGCCAGCCGCGCCTTCTCCTCGAGTTCGGGCGGCACCACGTCCACGAGGACCGAGGCCTGGCCGTACTCGTCGACGTCGAAGATCTCCGGGGCCAGGCCGTAACAGCGGGCGTGGCCCTGGCACTTGTCGGGATCGACTCGAACTTTCATCAAAACACCACCGGTAGGACTCGGGGGCCGCGGACTTGGCCGCCGGCCCAGCTGATCTCCTCGCCCGGAGCGAGCGAGAAGTCGGGAATGCGCGCCAGCCACTCCTCGAGAGCCACGGTCAGTTCCATCCGGGCCAGGTTCGACCCGGCGCAGCGGTGGATGCCCGAGCCAAAGGCGACGTGGCGGTTGTGGGCGCGGTCGAGCAGGACCTCGTCGGGCTGGTCGAAGGCCTCGGGGTCGCGATTGGCGGCCGGGAAATTCATCAGGACCTTGTCCCCGGCCTTCATCGGACACCCGGCGTATTTGATGTCCTCGGTCACCTCTCGGGCCATGGTCACCGGGGAGTAGGCCCGCAGCAGCTCCTCGACCGCCGTGGGCATGAGGTCCGGCTGGGCCACCAGGCGCCGGCGGTCCTCCGGTGAGAGAAGCCAGATGCCAGAGCGACGATCCGATGGCGCTCCAGGTGGTGTCGACACCGGCGATCAGCACGAGCGCAGCCATGCCCAGCACGATGCCGTCGTCGACCGGCTTGCCGTCGACCTCGGTGTGCAGCAACTCGCTCAAGAGGTCGTCGCCCGGCTCCTTCCGCCGATGCTCGAGCTGATCGACGAAGAAATAGAGGAGGCCTTCTGCACCCTTCTGGCGCCGCTCGGGATCGTCGGCGAACTCGAGCACGTCGCGCACCCACCCGGTGAAGGTGTCGGCCATGTCGGTCGGGACGCCGAGAATGCGAGCGATGACCCTCACCGGAATCTGTTGGGCATAGTCGGCCGCGGCGTCCGCCTGGTCCGAACCGGCGAAGCCGTCGAGCAGGCTCTGGCACAGCTCGCGGGTCATAGGCACGTAGCTGTCCACCCGCGTGTAGAACCAGGGCAGCAAGAGCCGGCGGGTCCAGGTGTGCATGGGCGGGTCGACCGAAATCGGCGGCAGGCCGTACTCGAGGTTGGGCCCGTCGAATCCTTCCGGGTCCTCGTCCTCGTCGCCGGGGATCACGGCCACCTTGACCGAGCTGAAGTGCTCGATGTCGTGCGCGATGGCGGTGACGTCGTCGTAGCGAAGCGGCATCCAACTGCTCTTACGTCGGTTGGTGTGCGGGATCGGACAGGTCGCGCGCAGTTCGTCCCAGATGGTGAAGGGGTCGGCCAGGTAACGGGGGTCCATGACGTCGAAATCGGTGGCCCAGTTCTCCACCGGCG
Source organism: uncultured Acidimicrobiaceae bacterium (assembly GCA_963726855.1). Taxonomy (GTDB): domain Bacteria; phylum Actinomycetota; class Acidimicrobiia; order Acidimicrobiales; family RAAP-2; genus Bog-473. Next base: position 41,888 of record CAVSEB010000016.1, on the reverse strand, counting down.
CAGTCTGTGTCATCGAATCCCCTTGCTGCTCTGCTGTTGTGGCACAGCTCGTACTGCCTCTGCTGCGTGCTCGTCCCCAACCGCCCACCCTAGTGCCGGTGGGCCGCGACACCCGCCGCGATTGTGCTCCCGGCCCCAGGTGACGTGTAGGGCGGCCACACGGCGCGAGCGCAGTGTGCGAGTGACGGCAGATCGCCGCGTTGCACACGGACAGGAGCACGACCATGGAGACCACTCCCTACGACGAGCCGACAGTCACGACGGCACACCTCCCGCAACCCCGGGGCCGCGCCCACTGGCGCTGGTCGACACCGGGCCGGGCAGCCGTGGCGGGCGGCACCATGGCCGCCGTGCTGGGCCTGGGCGCCGGCGTGGCCGGGGCAAGCTCGTCGTCCTCGTCCTCCGGCTCTCCTTCTTCCTCGGGATCGACCTCGGGGACCAAGACCACGCCGGCGGCCCCGGGCGAGCCACCCGGGGGGTCGCGGCCCACCGTCGCCGGGCGGATCACCGCGCTCTCCGGCAACGCCATCACACTGCGCACGCGTGACAACACCGCCACGACCGTCGACTACTCGGCCAGCACCACCTTCACCTCGCTCTCGGCCAAGGGGAGCGGCAGCACGACGAGCGCCTCCACCCTCAAGGTGGGTGCGTTCATCGGTGTGAACGGCTCCACGCAGAGCAACGGCACCGTGTCCGCGTTGCGCATCACGGTGGGCGCGCGCCCGCCCGGCGGTCAAGGCGGACCCGCCGCAGGCGGCCGGGGCCAGGGTGCTCCTCCGGGTGCCGCGGCCTGAGCGCGTCACGGGAACGCCGGCGCGCAGGATCTCGTATTGGCGCGCCGCGTCGTCCGCCCTGATCCGGGTCGGAGGCGCTCCGGGGTCGGCCCGGATCACCTCGGCGCCCGTCGGGGCGAACTGCACGATGTAGGACTTGCGCACGGCCGCGGTCCGGTTGGCACCGGTCGAATGGGGGGTGAGCGACGAGAACACCACGATGCTGCCGGCCGGCGCCGGTACCGGCACCGCGCCCTCGGGCTCACGGAGGCACACGAACCCGATGTCGGAGTACTCGTGGGCCAAGGTGCCCAGCCGATGCAGGCCCGGCACCACCCAGGGGCAGCCGTTTTCCTCGGTGGCATCGGTCAGGGCGACCCAGCAGGTGAGGTACTGCTGCGGCTCGACGAAGGCGTAGCCATTGTCCTGATGCCAGGGGAACGGCGATTCGGTGCCGGGTTTCTTGTAGACGGCCTGATCCCAGTAGAGCCGGACGTCGGGTCCGACGAGGTCGGCCCCGAGGTCGGCGAAGAGGCGCGACGAGGTGAACTGGCGCAGCAGGGGTGAATGGAGCACCAGATGGGTGCTGAACGTGATCTCATCGGCCCGGGCGATGAAGAAGCGGCCACCCTCGCGCTGTCGCAAGGCGGCCTCGGTCCGTGCCTCGAGCGGGTCGATGGCGCCGACGAGCGCCTCCACCTCGGCGGGCGCCAGCGCAGCCTCCAGGAGGAAATAGCCGGACTCGTCGTACTGACGCGCCTGCTCCTCGGTGATGCGGCGGAACGGGCCACGGTGAGCGGACCACTCGAACGCCGTGTTGAGCTCGTGTCGAGCCGGATGGGCCACGTCGCTCGCCACCGCTGTCACGCCCCGGTGAAGTGCGGCGGGCGGCGCTCGGCCGTGGCCCGTACCCCCTCGGCGAAATCAGCGGTATCCGCCAAGGCGAGTTGCTGGGCACACTCGTGGGCCATGGCGGCCCGGGCCTCTTCCACCAGGCCCTGGCGCAAGGTGGCCCGAATGGCCCGCACCGCGAGCGGGCCCGAGTCGGCCAGCTGGCCGGCGTAGGCCAGCGCGGCGCCCCGCAACTCGTCCATGCCCTCGGGGGCCAGCCGGTCGCAGAGCCCGAGGGCCAGCGCCTCCTCGCCGCTGACACGCCGCCCGGTCAGGAGCAGATCGGCCGCCGCCTGGCGCCCCACCGCGGCGGGCAACGTCACGCTGAGGGCGAAGCCGTGGTGAAAGCCGAGTCGGGCGAAGTTGGCCGCGAAGCGCGACGACGGCACGGCCACCCGGAAGTCGGCTGAGAGGGCCAACCCGCACCCGCCCCCGATGGCTGCGCCCTGGACCGCCGCCACCACCGGCAGCGGCGCCGCAAAGAGACGCAGCGCCTGGGCGTACAGCTCCGCGATGTCCTGGCCGGCGTTGCCGGCGAAATCGAGTCCGGCGCAGAAGTGTTTCCCCTCCGTGGCCAGCACGATGGCCCGGCACCATCCGGCGGCGTCGAGCTCCTCGTAGGCCGAGGCGACGGCGGCCACCAGCGCGGTGTCGAAGTAGTTGTTGGGCGGCCGGTGCAGGCAGACCACGGCCACGTGCTCGCCCTCGCGTTCCACCGTGACGTCGGAGGGCCCGCTCATGCCGGCACGTCGTCGAGGCTGCGCCAGTAGATCAGCGCATCCTCGCCGTCGACGGCATCGGGGATGCGTCCGATTTCGACGAAGCCGAGCTTGTCGTACATGGTGCGGGCCGGGTTCGACTCGAAGACCAAGTTGAAGAGCATGGCATCGAAGCCCAGCCGCCGTGCCTCGCGGAACGAGTGTTCCACCAGCGCCCGGCCGGCACCCGTGCCCCGGTAGGCGGCGAGCACGAAGTAGCCCGCGTTGGCGATGTGGGCGGCCCGCCCGACGAAGTTCGCCTTGATGTACGACGCGCCGATCAGGTAGCCGCCGAATTTGGCGACGTAGACGCCGGCGGCGTGGTCGATCCAGTACTCGTCGAATTCGGCCCGGGCCACTGATCCCTTTTGCGGAAACCCCTCGCCGGCGTTTGCGATGCGCGTAAAGGCCTCGTAAATGTCGCCGTAGTCGACGACGGTGGCCTGACGGATTTCGACCGGCATGCCTCCACGGTAGTGGGGCCCTGCCGGTGAACGACTGACCCCTTACTCCAGTGACGAGACGGCGAAACCGGTCGAGCCCAGCCCTGGGCGTACCGCTTCGATCGGATCGCGCAGATCGTCGATGTAGCCCAAGGCGTAGGCGCCGCGGTCGTACCCCATGAGGCGCAAGAGCTCCGTCGGCAAGGTGGCGGCCACCTCGCGCGGCACCGACAGGTACTGGTTCTCTTCCTGGCGCAACCAGGCCACGTTGTAGGTGATGTTCAACCCGATGCGCGTGTGCGGCGAACGGTTGGCACCACCTCCGTGGTACACCGAACCCGAGTAGCAGAGGACCGAGCCCCGCGACATTTCGGCCGGCTCGGTGTCGTCGGGACCGAAGGACATCTTGTCCTCGCGGAGGTTGCTGCCCACCACCAAGCGGGTTGCACCGTTCTCTTCGGTGAAGTCGGTCAGAGCCCAGATGAAGTTGCACTGCACCTCGTAGCCCTGTGGGAAGGGGAAGAAGTCGAAGGCCCACTGGTCACGGTGGATGGGTTGGGCCGTCTCTCCTGGCCCGATGGCGATGGCCTGGGTCAGGTGGAGCTGGAAGTTGGTGGCATGCCCGAGGAACGTCCCGGCCGTCCCCAGGGCCAACGGGTGCAGGACCAGCTCGCGGCAGGCCGCGGAGCGCGCGATGAGGGACCCGGTGCGCCTGGTCCGATTCCCGCTGAAGTCGTCGGGCCCGGTCGGCGTCGCCTCGAGATAGGGCGCCAACTCCACCTCGATGCGGTCGAGCAGGTCGGCGCCGGCCACGTTCTCGACGACGACGGCCCCGTCCCGGCCGACGATCGCCGCCACCTCCTCCGGTGGGGCCGCGGCGGTCAGGCGGGTGATGGGCACAGACCCATCCTCGCCAACCGGCCGCCGCCCGGCAACCGCTCGTCAGCCCCGGCCCGGCTTTCCCGCCTCGGACAGCAGACCCAGCGACGCCAGCTTGCGGACCGTCTCTCGCACGTCGTGGCCGATCACGCCCCGGTCCTCGCCATGCGCGTCGGCCAGCCGGCCCACCAGATCGCCGAGCGTGCCGGCGCCGTCGCAGCCGTTCCAGACCGTTGCCGCGCTCGGGTTGAGGAGAATCAGGAGCTGGCCGACATCGTCGTAGAGCGCGAGGTTGTCATCGAGCGCCACGGTGGAGACACCCGGGCGGCGGCGCGGGCTCGACGCTGGCGTGGGCCACCCATCGTCCACTGGCGCGGCGGCCAGCTCCGCCGCGTCCACCGCGTCCACCAGGTCAGCGCTCAAGGTCGTCCGCCATCTCGAGGATGGCCCGGCAGGCGCTGTCGAGGTCCGAGAACGTCACGGACGCGCAGACGCACGTGACGGCCAGGCCGGCCAGCGCAACCGTGCCCCGAGCGCCATGGGCGCCGGCGTTGACCGCGTGCGCGGCCAGAGAGAAGAAGGCCTCGGTCTCGTTCATCGGGTACACCTCGGTGGAGGCTCCCCGGCGATAGCGCGGCGAGACCACCAACCGCGGCCTGCAGGGCCGGCCCAGGGGCAGCCCGGCCTCGTCGCCCACGGCCACCTGCCACTCCTGCGCTTCCCAGGGCGCGGCGCTGGCCGAGCGGTCAGCCTCGCAAGGTACAAGATGGCCGAGCAAGCCGAAGCTGCCGGCCTTGAGCGAGATCGGCTTGGGGTACGGGAGCAACCACTCACGGGTCAGGTCCAGCGCCACGAGCTCGTCGGACAGGTACCCCAACCCGAATCCGGCCAGTGCCGCGGCCAGCGTGGACTTCCCCGACCCCGACGCACCGGGCAACAACAGACCCGCTCCGTCCGCGTCGAGCGCGGCCGCATGAAAGAGCAGGTGTTCCCCGCTGCAGCCGGCCGCCGACCGGTTCACGTCCCACACGACCCACGCGGCCACCTCGGAGGGCGCGACACGACGTGCCATGGGCTCGTCGTCGCGCCACACGTCGACCCCGCCCGGCGCGCGCTGCAGCGTGTAGAGATGGTCGACGTCATCGGTGGCGGTCCCGACACGCAGGGCCGCCAGAAGTCCGTCGAGATGCCGGACCAGCGCCTCGTCGCCGCTGCGCACGGCGAAGCGGAACGACAGGGCGCGCAGGGCGGACGTGCGGTGGACCCGCAGCGTGGCGAGCGCCATCAGGCGAGACCTCTCGAGCTCTCCGCACCCGCCTGTCCCACCGCGCCTTCCATTTCGACGCGCCTACCCACGGTTGGGGGACCAGTGCTGCAGGGCCCAACCGCTGGCCGTCAGTTCGGCGCCGATCTCGCCGTCGCGCCGCAGGTCGATGCCGCCGGCCGCCCGGGTCTTTGGCCCCGGCGCTCCCGCCGGCTTCACCCTGGCGTGAGCGGTGGCTTTGGTGCTCGCAGCACTGCCGCTGTGAGCACCCGCCGCAGTCTTCGAGGCGGAGGTGGACGCACCGGCCCCGGCCGACGCGCCGCCGATGGGGGTCGACACGTTCGTGGAGGTGCCCACACTGGCTCCCGTGCTTCCGCCGGGGCTGCCGGAAAGTCCGGTGGCCGTTGCGGGCTTGGCGACCAGGATCTCGGGGACGACCCAGGCGGCGACGCCAGCCGTGGCGACCGCGCCGGCCCGACCCATGACCTGGCGCCTGCTGAGCCGGTTGGTCCCGGCCTTCTCTTCGCTGCTCACCGACGTCTCCGCACCCTCTTGCTGAACCATGTGCTTCTTCGACCTCGCCTCGTCCCCGTTCCGCAACGGGGATATCCGACGTGCCAGCACCCCGGTGTCGGGGCGGACGCTCCCTTTTCATGTCGATAACTCCCGGGGCGCCGGCTTCTTGCTGGGATTTCCCGCTGCCCGGAGCCACGGGGCGCCACAATGAGCGCGTGCAAGCCCAGGGGACCGGGAACGCGGTCGTCGAGGAGACGTCGACACTGCTCTGGGAGGCCTGCCGCCACCAACCGGACCCGGCCGCCGTCCGGCGTGCCCTCGACGGCGGTGCGGACCTCGACCTCGCCGTCTCGGCCGCCACGGAGCACCGCATCGGCGCCCTGCTCTGGCGCGCCCTCGGTGCGGCCGACGCGCTCGACGTGCTGGGTCCCCTTCGGCCCGTGCTCGGTGGGGCGACCGATGCCTACCGGATGGAGGCGCTGTTGCTTCTGCCCCGGTCGGTCGCCCTGGCCATCGAACCCCTCACCGGCGCCGGGCTGGAACCGGTCGTTTTCAAGGGCCCGGTGGTCGCGGCGCGCTATCCGGAACCGGGACTGCGCCCGATGGAGGACATCGACCTGCTGTTGCCGCAGGCGGACCATCGCAGGGCGCTCGCTGCGCTGGAAGAGGCCGGCTGGAAGGTGGCCCGGGCGGCGGGGCCTGACCGCTACGACACCGCGCTCACCCATGGCGACGTTCCTTCCCTCTTCTTGGAGTTGCACTACGCCCTGGAGGGAACGTCCCAGCGCGTCACCGCGCTCGACGCCGAAGCCCTCTGGCGCCGCCGCCGGCCCATCGACTGCGCCGGCACGCCCGCGTACGGGTTCCCGCCCGCCGAGGAGCTCGTCGTCCTGGCCGCCCACGCGGGTAAGCCCCACCATGGATTCGTGCGCCTGGTCTGGATCGCCGACCTCGCGATGATCGTGGGCGAGGCCAACACCCGCGGCGAGCCGATCGACTGGGAACGGGTGCACGACGTCGCCGCGGCGGGCCGCTGCCGCACGGTCACCGGCGCCGCGCTCGCCTTGGGCCGCCGGGTCGGCGTGGACGCTCCCACCGATTTGTTCCCTCTCCCGACGAGGGGGCGGCGCGGGCGGGCCTTGGCGCGATTGCTCTCGCCGTCGTGGCCGCTGACTCATCTGGAGCTGCCCGGCTACCAGCTGAATTACGCGCTCGACCGACGCACCGCTCCAGCGGTTCAAGATCCTGCTCGTGCTGCGAGCCTCTGGGCACGGGATCGGTCGGCGGCTACGCCGCCTGGCGCCCGAGGGGTCCGGCTCCGACCCGGCCGGCTGAGCCCTGGCCTCAGGTTCGTTCGAAGTCCCGCCAAGCCGCCACCACCTCGTCCGCTGTGCAGAGGCGGGCCACGAAGGCCAGCGAGTACCGGAGCATGGACTGGTGATGGGACTCGGGAACGCCGATGGTGGCGTCGGACACCACGACCACGGAGAAGTCCTCGTCGGACGCGCCGACTGCCACCGTGGGCACGGCGAGATTCGTCGAGACGCCGGTCACGACCACCTCGTCGATGCCCATGTTGCGCAGCACGCTGAGTACCTCGGTGCGATGGACCGGCGAGATGCCCTGGTGCCGCTCGAACACCAGGTCCCCAGGTTCGACCCCGATGGCGGCGACGACCTCGGCCCCCGGTCGCTCAGGACCCCACGACGATGTCGACGCGGTCGCCCTGGTGAGGGGCGAGCGCTGGTTGGTCGAGCGGCCCTCCGCCACCGGGGCGTAGGTGAGGTGCACCACGGTGACCCCGCTGCGCCGCGCCTCCTGGGCGAGCCGGCCAATGGTCTCGAGCGCGGGTCGGGCTGCCGCGGCCAGGTCGGGCAGGACCGACAGGTCACCCACGACGCCGCGCTGGCATTCGATCATGACCAGTGCCGTGCAGGCCGGATCGGTCATTGTGGCGCCATCCTGCATGCTCACGGACCGGGGAAGACCTGGCGCAACACGTCGAGCGCGTCACCGTCGCCCGTGAAAGCCGGTGTGTGGTCGGGGTCCAGGCGCCCATAGACCAGCCGGCCCAGCGCCTCGGCCGGCAAGACCACGTCAGGCTCGCCCGACGCTGACGCGGCGTACTCGACACCATTCGCGCCGATGCTCACGGTGACGTCTCGGGATGGATCGGTCGTCCGCAAGGAGATCCGGCGCGGCTGTCCGACGGGCCGGGCGGTATAGCGGGCGATCAGGTCGAGGTTGTCGACGACCAGCGGCACGGCGTCCGGCGCCAGCGTGGCCGCGCCGTCGAGGGCCACCTCCACGTCCCAGGTGTGAAAGACGTGCTCGTTGAGCCGCATCCCGATGAGTGCGGGGAGGTCGAACGTCATTGGCCCCATGGAGAAGGTCAGGGCCGCGCGCTCCTCGTCGCCGACCGCCTCCAGCGCCTCGACCAGTGCCCAGTCGGCCGCCAGCGCGTCGTCCGTCTTGGCCCGGGGCGACTTGGCGTTCCATTCGTCCCAGACCGCCGGCGCGAAATCGTCAGGCGTCTCCGTCCTGGCCCGGGCATCCTGCAGGCGTCGCTGCATGATCACCGCGCCCGAGCCCAGGTGCGAGAGCACGTCGGCGATCGTCCATTCGCTGGCGTACGAGGCTCCGACGAGCTGCGCGTCGTCCAATACCGTCGTCGTGGCCCGCAGGCGTTCGGCCGACGCGCGCAGGGCACTGAGACTGGCGTCCATGTCTGCTCCTCTCGGGTTGTCGTTGCGGCCGAGGGTACCGGGCTACGAGGCGTCGGCCGCTCGCGCTGCGGCCAGCGCCCTGACCCACCAGGCCAGATCGTCGGCCAGGAGCGTGAGCCTGGGCTCGAGCGGGGCGAAGAGGGCCAGGTCGGCGGGATCGGGCGCCCGCCGCACCGCGATCAGGACGTCGGGCAGCACGTGGACGGCGTGGCGCAACGGGGCCATTTCGAACTCGACCGCCACAAGGCGTAACTGTTCGACCGCCCGGGCCCCGCCGGTGTTGCCCCAGCCGACGAAGGCGATCGGCTTGCGGCGCCACTCGGGGAAGGTGGAGTCGAGTGCGTTCTTCAAGACGGCCGGATAGCCGTGGTTGTACTCGCCGGTCAGGACGAGGTAGCCATCCCCACGATCGATCACCTCACCGAAGCGGGCCACCGCGTCGCTGCCGTAGTCGCGTCCGGTGCGCGCCGGCGCCTCGCCGTCGAAGAACGGCAGCTCGTGGTCGCGCAGGTCGACCAGCTCCACGTCGAAGGCTGGATGTCCGGAGAGCCGCGTCATCACCCAAGCCGCCACCAGCTCACTGAAACGGCCCTGCCGGGTGGTCCCGGCGATGACCTGCACGAGCATGTCGCAGCTCCCCTCCTGTCGGACGGTCTTCTTCCCGTTGCACCGTAGCAAAGCCAGACCGGTATTTAACTTGACAGATAACTAACCTTTTGGTTAAATACAATCAATGAGCACACGCAGTGCCGAGCGCCTCGATTCCGCCTTCGCCGCGCTGGCCGACCCGACCCGGCGGGCCATCGTGAGCCGGTTGGCTCGTGGCGACGCCACGGTCAACGAGCTGGCTGCCCCGTTCGACATGTCGTTGCCCGCGGTGTCCAAGCATCTCAAGGTGCTCGAGCGCAGCGGATTGATCTCGCGGCGCAAGGACGCGCAGTACCGGCCGTGCCATCTCGAAGGGCGGGCGCTCGACAGCGCCATCGATTGGATGGACCAGCACCGCCAAATCTGGGACGAGCGGTTCGACAAGCTCGACGCGCACCTGCGCGAGGTTCAGAGAGTGGAACACCGAGAGAAGAGGACGTCGTCATGAGCGAACCATCTGGGGCCGAGCTGCACTTCACCCGCGTCTTCGACGCGCCACGGGAGCTCGTGTTCACCTGCATGATCGATCCCGATCACTTGACGCACTTCTGGGGACCGACGGGCGTGAGCACACCACGAGAGACGATCATCGTGGACCCGAGACCCGGCGGCGTCTTCGAGACGATCATGGTCAGCGACACCGACGGAAGCGAATACCCGACGCACGCGGTGTACGACGAAGTACGAGCGCCCGAACGCCTGGTCTGGACCGACCCGGGAAGCGGTATGCGGGTGACATCGGACTTCGTCGAGCTGGCCGACGGGCGCACCGAGGTACAGATCCACCAGGTCAACGTGCCCGAAGCGATCATGTCGGCCGAGAACCAGGCCGGTTTCCTTTCGTCGCTCGACCGCTTCGCCGCCTACCTGACCTCGCTCGGCACGGCGGGGTCGACAACGTGACGGCGGTCAGCGTGGACTCTGCGTCCGGCCCCGACCTGGCCAGGGCCATCGGGGAGGAGTACCTGGCGCTGGCCGACGTGCTCGGGTCCTCCCCCGTCGAGGTGTGGGACGCCCCTTCGCTGTGCACAGGCTGGCGCACCCGCGAGGTGGTGGCCCACGTGACGATGCCGGCGCGCTACTCGGGTCCAGCATTCATGGCCGAGTTGCACGCCGTAGGCGGTGACTTCACTCGGCTGTCCAACGAGGTGGCGACCCGCGACGGGGCACTCCCGATCGCTCGGTTGCTCGACGATCTGCGCTCCGAGGTGTTGCACGCCTGGCAACCGCCCGGCGGAGGCCCGGAGGGCGCATTGATGCACTGCGTCATTCACGAGCTCGACATCGTCGAGGCCGTACCGCTTGATCGAAAGATCCCCGAGGCACGCGTCCGTCTCGTGCTCGATCTCCTCGGTGCACCGGGCGGGCCTAACCCGTTCGGCATCGAGCTCCCCGAGGTGCGGCTCGAGGCCAGCGACATGGAGTGGTCCCTCGGCCAAGGAGAGGTTGTCTCCGGACCGGGTCAGGCGCTCGTGCTCATGCTGAGCGGACGATCCCTTCCCCGAGGGCGCCTCCAACGCGGCGGCGGCGCCGCCGCCAACTCGGGCTGAACGGCTGCCGGGCCATGAGTCCGGCCCCTCCCGAGCGCGGCGGCGGCCTGCTCGAAGGGAGTCCGAGGGCCGGCTACCGGGCGGCGACGGCCGCCGGCACTGGGTCCCCCCGCCAGGCCCGCCAGGCCCGGTATCCGCCCTCGAGATCGGCGGCCAGGACGAACCCGAGTTGGTGCAACGATGCGGCGGCAAAGCTCGAGGCGTAGCCCTCGGAACACACGACGACCACCTGCTGGTCGTAGCCGTTGACTTCGGGCAAGGCGTACTCACCCAGGAGGTCGAACCGCCACTCGAGCACATTGCGCTCGACCACGATGCCGAACGGCAGCTCGCCTTCTTCCGCCCGTTGGCGCTCGGGCCGGATGTCGACCACCAACGCGCCCTCAGCCTGTAACCGCTCCAGCTCGCTCGGGTCAACCCGCTCGATCTCCAGGCGCGCCTGAGCCAGGAGGTCGTCGACCGACCGAGTCACTGCGCCACGAGCCGCAAGGCCGGTGCCGGGTGGAGGAGCACGGGTGCGCTTTCGTCCTCCCACCCGTCGTGTGTGAAGCGGACCTCGCGTGCCGCCAGCTGATCGCCGACGACGTCGAAATGGGTCATGGAAGTCAACGCCGGGCTGTAGACGTGCAAGCTGAGGGCCGGTTCAGGTCCTTCGTTGAGGACGTCGTGCACATGGCCGTGATCGAAGCGGAGCGTGACCCCAGTCTGAAGGTCGCAACGCAGGAGGTCCAGCCGGCCCCATTCGTCCCGGTGCGGAACGGTCTCGACCAACGTCCCGCTGAGAACGGTCAGCGCCCCGCGGGACTCGCCGTGATCGTGCAGTTCGACCCGACCCCCGGCGGGCCAGGCAATCAGCCACGCGTCGAACTCGGGTGTGCGCGCCACGAGACGCCAGCTGCGCTCGACGACCTCGGACGCCTCCTCCCAGCGCAGGAATGGAGCCAGCCGACCTGCAATTTCGTACGGATCCGCCCCGATGGTCTGGGTGGGGTGCGGCGCAGCCGACGCGACGGCGGCGGCGCCTCGAGGCCTGGGATCTCACGTCTGTACGGAACATTGCACGAGGGTAGAAGATAAAGCCGAGTAAGTCAATCGTATTTAGGGGATTGATAGGATTCGACGGGGTTCGGGCGCGGTCGGGTCCACTCCCACCCCCTGCGCCGGAACTACCGTGCCCTCATGCCGACCGGGGTGATCGACACCTGGGGCTCCACGGCCGGGGAACGGGCCCGGGCCTATCCCTGCGACCAGCTGCTCGAAACAGCAGACAAGGCGCTTTTCCGGGCGGTCACGGTGGGAGCACCGTCCCAGCTGGTCTTCGAGTGGCTCTGCCAGTTGCGGGCGTCGCCGTACAGCTACGACTGGATCGACAACCTGGGCCGTCGCAGCCCCCGCCAGCTCGATCACACGCTCACCCAGCTCGAGGCCGGTCAGCGTATTGCCGGCATCTTCCGCCTGATGACCTTCGAACCAGGGCGCTCGCTCACCCTCTTCTCCGAGACCTCGTTCTTCGGCCGCGTGGCCATCACCTATGACGCTGACCCGCTCGACGAGGGGTCCAGCCGGCTCGTGGCCAAGATTGTCCTCGCCTCCGCGCCGGGGATCTGGGGCCGCCTCCTGTCGCTGACCTTGCCGGCCGGTGACCTCTTCATGATGCGCAAGCAGTTGTTGACCCTCAAGACCCTGGCCGAGCGGGACGCTCTCAGCACGGGTTGTGACGTGTCGACGCGCTAGCCCGGCCCGACACCATGAAGGTGATGGGCCCAAGCTCGAGGAGCGACGGGGCCGAGGCAGCCGGGCATCGAGCCGGCGACTTCCATGTCCGCTGGTCGCAGAGGGTGCGCGCCATGCTGCTGGGCCCGCACGGGGGTGGTCGCACCCGCAGGCGCGCGTCGGACGCCGTTCGCCTCGGCATCGCCATCACCGTCGTCGGCCTGTGCATCCCCCTCGTCGAAGCGAACACATCGCTCGAGCTCGGGTTCACCGCGCTCGTTTCGCCAGTCCCCTCCGGCGTTCGTTGGCTGATCACCGCCCTGTGGTACGTCGGGTCGCTCGGCGTCATCGTCGGCCTCGTCCTGGTGGGTCTCCTCGTACCCAAGCTGGTGGCGATTCGTCGCATGGCCCTGGCCGGGATCTTTGCGCTGGGTGCGTGCCTGCTCCTTGATCTGTTCATCGGGCCCAACGGGGGACGTCCGCCCGTCGACCAGGTGGCAGGGATCGATCCGCGCTATCCGGTGATCCTGTTGGCCGTGGCCACCGCGGTCGCGCTCACCGGGCTCCCCTACCTGAGCCGGCCCATGCAGCGGCTCGTGGTGCTCGCGATCTCGCTCGCCTCCGTCTGCGCCGTGTTGGGTGGCTACGGCTTCCCGCTCAACGTCGCCGCGGCCATCGTGTTGGGCTGGGGAACGGCCGCGGCCTGCCACCTCGCCCTGGGGGCGCCCAACGGACTCCCCTCGGCCGAGGAGGTGGCCGAGGCCGTCCGGGAGCTGCGCGTGGAAGTGGTGGGCCTCGTGGCGGCGCCGGATCAGGAATGGGGCGTGGAGGCCTTCGAGGGTCGCGATCTCGAGGGCCACCGGATCGAAGCGGCCGTCTACGGACGAGACGCATCGGACGCCCAGTGGTTGAGCAAGGTGTGGCGCTTTGTCGTCTACCGCGATTCGGGTCCGACGCTGATGTTCAACCGACTGCAGCAGGTCGAGCACGAGGCCTATCTCACCTTCCTGGCCGGGCACACCGGTGTACGTGTGCCGGACATCGTCGCCGCGGGGAGATGTGGGCCGAGCCACGACGCCGCACTGGTCACCTTGGTGCCCGACGGCGAGCGCCTGGGCAACCTCACCGAGGACCAGGTGACCGACCTCGACATCGACGCCTTCTTTCGCTCCGTCCTTCTCCTGCGCAAGGCCGGCATTGCGCATGGTGCCTTGAGTCCGAGCACGGTGGTACTCACCCCAGAGGGACCGCTGCTCCGCGATTTCCGGCGTGCCTCCTCTTCGGCGCCAACGACGCGTACAGACAAGGACCTGGCCGCCGCAGTCGCCGCGGCAGCCGTCGTCGTCGGGATCGAACGGGCAGCGACGGGAGCCTGCCGGAACTTCGACGACGAGACCGTGCAGACGGTGCTCACGTCGCTCCAGCGTTCGACCATCGATCCGGTCACCGAGCACAAGAGCCGCACGCACAAGGGGTTCCTCAAATCGCTGCGTGAGGCCCTGGCTGCACACGCTGGCGTCGACGTTCCCAAGTTGGTCGAGTCGAAACGGATCAGCTGGCCGAATCTGCTGATGGTGATCGGCAGCCTCATCGGCCTGTGGCTGATCATCGGCGTGCTCACCAGCGTGTCGGGCTCCCTCAGCGTGATCCGCAACGCCGCTTGGGGTTGGGTGGCCCTGGCCTTCGTGCTGGCGCAACTCCCCGTCGTGACTGGCGCCTGGGCGCTGACGGGAGCCGTCACCGGGGTCATCCCTTTCGGACGGTGTGTCGTCCTGGAGACGTCGAACCTCTTCACTTCGTTCGTCGGGGGTGACGCCGCGGTCTTTGCCGTCCGCGTCCGTTTCTTCCAACGGCAGGGTCGAGACACTGAGTCGGCTATCAGCTCCGGGGCGATCGCCGGCACCGCGAGCTGGGTCGTGAAGGGCGTGCTGTTCGTGGTGGCCCTGCCCTTCGCCGCGGGCGATTTTCACAAACCCTCCGGGGGGAGTGGTCACAAGGACGTGGTCTGGCTTTTTCTCGGGGTCGTCCTACTGGTGGCAATAGTGGCCGGGGTCGTCGTCCTGGTGCCCAAGGTCAGGCGTCTCGCCACCGAGAAGGCGCGACCGCACCTCGTCACCATCTGGAAAGACGTCAAGGAAATTGCGGTCGAGCCGCGGCAAGGTGGTCTACGTCCTCTGCGGGTCGGCGGGCAGCCAGATCCTGATCGTGTTCTGTTTGGGCGCGTCGCTGCACGCGGTCGGTGAAAGCGCCAGCTTCGCCACCCTGATCGTTGTCATAACCCTGGCCTCCATGATCGGCGGGGCCGCTCCGGTGCCCGGCGGGGCTGGCGTGATCGAGGTCGGGCTCATCGCTGGCTTGACCGCCGCAGGCATTCCCCAGGACCAAGCGGTGGCAGCCGTCTTCATCGAGCGCTTCTGTACTGCGTACCTCACACCGATCTGGGGCTGGGCCGCCCTCGTCTACATGCGCCACAGCGACTACATCTGATCCCTTACATGAGCCGAGCGGCTTGTCGCTTCACTGTCGCGCGATCGACACCGTCCGATCACGAGTACGTCGGCGGCAGTTCAACACCATCGCTTACCGTCGAGCACACCCAGCGAAGGAGGCCGCATGCCCTGGTCAATTTCCCGCTGCGCCCAGATCCTGGGCACGGTGGGCGTCACGTCCGCCCTGCTCGTGCCCATCGCTGCCGGCGCAGTGACGACCGAAACGCACCATGGTGGGCAACCCCTCACTGCAACCACCGTGCTCGCCGGTGACTCGCTGACGCACACGTTCGTGCCGCAGGGCGGATCGACATCGACGACAGAACCACTGAGCGACCCCGACGACATCACCCTGCTGGGCGGAAACATCTTCGTCGGGTTCCAGAACGGCGTCGGACCACAGGGACAGGCCAGCCCCTCAGGCAACCTGGACAGCACTGTGGTCGAGTTCACGCAGAGCGGCCAGGTCTTGGGTCAATGGGACCTCACCGGCAAGACGGACGGCGTGACCGCGGACCCCGAGTCACGCATGGTGGTGGCGACGGTGAACGAGGATGCCAACTCGTCCCTCTACACCATCAAGCCCACAGCGCATCGACCAGTGCATCACTTCACGTATGACCAAACCCTGCCCCACGACGGCGGAACAGATGCCATCTCGGTGCTCCACGGGCAGCTCGTCATCAGTGCCTCGGCTCCCGGCACGACCGGGGCGCCGGCACCCCAGCCCACGTATCCGGCCGTCTATGTCGTGGTTCTGCACAAGCATGCCGAGGTCGCGGCGGTCCGCCCGCTGTTCTACGACGAGGCCACGGCCAGAGTGACAAACGCGGGCACTAGCGCGAGCAAAACCACGACCTTGATGCTGACAGACCCTGATTCCAACGAGATCGTGCCACGCGACGGACCGCGCTTTGCCGGCGATTTCATGTTGACGAGCCAGGGCGACCTGCAGCAGATCTTCGTCGAGCACGCGGGGCAACCTCACCAGTCGCTCGCCGTTCTGAACCTCAGCCAGTCCGTGGACGACACCGCGTGACCCGATGGCCACCCAGGGGTCCTCTATTCGACCGACTCCACTGACGACACCGTTGTGGCCGTGCAGGGGACGTTCCCCAACGGCCCGGTCGTGGCCGCGACGCCGTGCGGCTCGAACAGCGCACCGGCGACGTGCCCGGCACCGCCGGCGTTCCCGGCCAATTTCCTGGGCTCCCTCAACACCTCGACCGGCGAAGTCACCGCGCTTTCCGTGACCGGAGCGCCCTACGTGCCTCAGGGAGGGCTCCTGTTCGTCCCGACGAAGCCCTGACCCGGTCAGGACAGACGATCAAGGGGAACGAGAACGGGCACGCGCCCGCGCCCCGAGCGCTCGGTATGCTCCGAGCGCAATGCCCGACATCACCGTGCAGCTCGAGGACCACATCGCCACCGTCACCCTGGACCGACCTCCGGTCAACGCCATCACCAGGGCGACGATGGCCGAGCTGCGCGACACCTTCCTGGCCCTCGGCGCCGACCGCGAGGTCAGGGTGGCCATCCTGAGCGCGACCGGCACCAAGGCGTTCATGGCCGGTGTCGATCTCAAGTCCGTCGACGAACAGGCAGATCCGGAGGCCCTCAGTGCGCGGGCGCTCACGGATCCGGGAAGCACTGCCCGCGACGCCATGTGGGCGATCGTGGACTGTGCGGTCCCCGTCATCGGCGCCATCAACGGCCCGGCCCTGGGAGCCGGGGTCGCGTTTGCAGCTTGCTGCGACATCCTGATCGCCGCGGAGAACGCCCGGTTCGGAACAACGGAGATCAATGTCGGCCTGCTCGGGGCCAGCTCGCATCTGTCGCTGCTCGTCGGGCGGCACAAGGCGCGCGAGCTCTTCTTCACGGGCGAGCAGATCTCCGCCGCTGAGCTGTACCGCCTGGGCGCGCTCCGGGCCGTCGTACCGAGCTCCGAATTGGCCGCGGCGGCACGGGCGCTGGCCGCACAGCTCGCCGCGAAGAGCCCCATCGCGCTGCGGCTGGCCAAGGAGTCGATGAACCGGGTCGAGCACCTCTCGTTCCGCGACGCCTACCGGACCGAGCAGGAGTACACCGCACGCCTGCAGGGGTTTGACGATGCCAGAGAGGCTCGGCGGGCCTTCATGGAGAAGCGCGAACCCGACTTCAAGTGGCGTTGATCAAGACGACCGAACAGGGAAACAGCCCGAGGGGGACTGACCCGGCTCTGTAGTCTCGACGGCCATGGCACCGTCCCTCGAGTTTTGGCTCTACCTGCCCCAGATGCGCCTTTCGCTTGACCAGATGGTCGAGCGGGCGCGCACCGCCGAGGCGGCGGGCTTCGACGGCATCGCCGGTATGGACCACATGGCGCCCCCACTGGCCGAGGATCAGCCGATGTTCGAGGCGATGATCTCCACGACTTGGCTGGCTGCACACACCTCCCGCCTCTCCGTGGGCTCGCTCGTGCTGTGTGACTCCTTTCGCCATCCGGCGCAGCTCGCCCGGGAGGCGGTCACACTGGACCATGCCTCCGGTGGTCGCTTCGAGCTGGGCCTCGGCTGGGGCTCGGTTGCCCGCGAGTTCGACCTCTTCGGCGTGGGATCGACCGAACCCCGCTTCCGGGTCGGCCGGCTCCGGGAATCACTCGACATCATCACGGGGCTGTGGCGCGGCGAGGCCTTCGACTACGAAGGGGAGCACTTCACGCTGCATTCGGCCCAACAGCGACCGACCCCGCTCGATCGCATTCCCATCGTCATCGGTGGGGCCGGGAAGAAGACGATGGAACTGGTGGCCACCTACGCGGATTGGTGGAACCTGCACATTCAGATCCTCGACCGCTACGACGAGATGCGGCCACAGGCCGGCCGGGCCCGGCCATCCCTCCAACTGCAGACCACACTGATCGCATCAGAGGACCGGCGCGAGGAAATCGTCGCAACGGCCCAGCGCCGGTTCGGCCGGAGCATCGTGGCCGGATCGCCCAGCGAGCTGGTCGACTACTTCGGCTCGCTCCGCGAGCGGGGGTCGAACGCATCTACGTCTGGTTCACCGACTTCGCTCCCGCCGAGACGGTGGCCGAGTTCGGAGCGTCGGTGATCGGGGCTCTGCGGACGTCCGTGGTCTGAGCCGTGACGTCGCGGTTCAGACCGTTGGCGTGAACTCCAGGTGGAGTTGGGTGAGCCCGCGGAGAATGTATGTCGGGACGTAGTCGTAGTGTCGCTTCCCCGCGGGCCCGTGGGCCGACTCGGAGATCCGGATGTCACCCAGGCGGGCCAGGAGCCGCTCGATGCTGATCCGCGTCTCCGCCCGGGCCAGCGGTCCCCCGGGGCAGGCGTGCGGCCCGCGTCCAAAAGCCAGGTGCTCCTTCGCGTTCGGCCGGTCCATCTGGAATCGGTTCGGCTCCTCGAATCGGCGGGGATCGCGTCCGGCCGCGCCGTTGAGCACCATGATCGTCGAGCCGGCGGGGATGTCGACTCCGCCCACCGCTGCCCCGGTGCGAGCGAGTCGAAAATCGCCCTTCACCGGACTTTCGAAGCGGAGGCACTCCTCGACGAAGTCCGCGATGAGGCTGCTGTCCTCCCGGAGGCGACCCTGGATGCCGCGGTCGTCGCCGATGATCTGCAAGGCCGCTCCGAGCAGCCTCACCGTCGTCTCCTGACCCGCCGAGAACACATTGGCCGCCACCCGGACCACGTCGATCACCTCGGGCATTGATCCGTCGGGGAAGGTGGCCGTGGCCAGGCCGGTCAACACGTCCTCCCGTGGCTCGCGCCTCCGCTCTTCCACGTACTTCGACAGGCTGTCGTAGAGGAACTCGAGGGGCGAGTGGCTCATCGTGCGTGAACCGGTGCTGCCCAGACCCTGATCCCGGTTGTGGCCACCCCCTTGGAGCTCTTCGCGGAACCACTCGTGGTCCTCTTCGGGCACGCCCAGCAGGTCGGCAATCACGTAGAGCGTGAAGGGTCCGGCAAAGTCGCGGATGAACTCGCACTCACCCCTGGCCACGACCTCGTCGATCTGACGGTCGGCGTGGCGCCACATGAAGTCCTCGTTCTCGCGCAGGCGCTTCGGCGTGATCAACCGCATCAGCAGCCCGCGGTGTGCCTTGTGCTTGGGCGGGTCCATGGTCGTGATCTGGTCGCTGAAGGGCAGCTCGTCGCGATGCTGCTCAATCACCTCGCTGACGTCGTCGCCCTCGAGGGGCACGGGGAAACCAGGAAACGGCCCAGTCACCGAGTTGCAGGAGGAAAACGTCGAGGTGTTCGTGTACACCGAGACCGCTTCCTCGTAACCCGTGACCATGACCACGTCGTGCTTGGGCTCGCGCTGGACTGGGCAGCCCGACCGCAGGTGGTCGAAGTACGGGTAGGGATCAGCGATCAGTTCGTCGCCGCGGAAGAAATCGATGTCGTCGTACTCCGGCACTGACGCCCTCCTCCATGCCTGCGATTAACGGGATACCCGCTATGAGAACCACGTTCTTCTCAGCTGAGAATAGATCCTCCGGCGGGAGCCTGTCCAAGAGTCCGGCCCGGCCGGCCCCGCTCAGCCGAAGTCGCCGGTCCGCTGCCGCAGCTTGCCGAGTAGGCGAAACAGGGTGTCGACCTCCGACGGGGACAGGTCCACCGCGCTGAAGAGCGAGGCGTTGAGCCTGGACGTGGCGTCCAGTGCCAGGTCCCGACCGCGGGGTGATGGCGGCGAGGACCCCTCGCCCGTCGTCGGGGTTCACGCGCCGGCGGACGAGCCGGTCCCTCTCGAGCCGGCTGACCGCGTTGGTCACGCTGCCCGGTGCCACCTGGAGCCTCTCGCCGATCTTGCCGAGCGGCAGTTCGCCTCGCTTCGAGAACAAGAGCAGCATCAGGACCTCGTAGCGGGCGAAGGTCAGCCCGAACGGACGCACCTCGTCCTCGGCCCGGCCGGCCAGGATCTGCTCGACCCGGATCACCGAGGTCACGACGCCCATCCCGTGGACGGCCTGCTCCCAGCCGTGCTCGCGCCAGTGACGCATCGCCTCGGCGATCGGATCGAAGGGCAGACGTCCGGGTTCGGCCACGAGGACGCTCAGCGGAGCCGAGCGGGGTCCGGCCGCCCGGGCAGGAGCAGCACGCTCAGGCGACCTGGCGCTCCACGTACGTCCCGAAGACCGACTCGAGCGCACCCATGGCCTCCCCGACGGTGACCATGCTTCGAGCAGCCTCGACGAGCGCGGGCATGAGGTTCACCTCCGGATCGACGGCTTCGGTGCTGAGCTGCGACAGCGCCCGCCGGACGGCGTCGTCGTCCCGCTCCTGCTTCACCGAGGCCAGGCGCTCGATCTGCTCGGCCTCGACACCCGGATCGATGACCAGGGTCGAGGGCGCCACACCGTCGTCCTCGACGTAGCCGTTGACCCCGACCTGCACCCACTCGCCACGGGCGATCTTCGATTGGAAGGCGTACGCGGCGTCCGCGATCTCGGACGTGAACCAGCCGTCGTCGATGCACGCGAAGACTCCTTCGAGCATGGACCCGGATCCGGCGGCATCAACATGGCTGAAGACCGCTTCTGCCTGGCGCTCCATTTCGTCGGTGAGCTCCTCCACGAACCACGACCCACCGAGGGGATCCGCCACGTGCACGACCCCGGACTCCTCGGCGATCACCTGCTGGGTGCGCAACGCCAGGCGTGCCGCGTGCTCGGTCGGCAGCGCGAGCGCCTCGTCGAACGCGTCGGTGTGCAGGCTCTGCGTGCCGCCGAGCACGCCGGCCAACGCCTCGATGGCCACACGCACCAGATTCACCTCGGGCTGTTGTGCCGTGAGAGACACGCCGGCGGTCTGGGTGTGGAAGCGGAGCTGGGTCGAGCGGCCATCGTCCGCGCCGTAGCGGTCGCGCATCCAGTGCGCCCAGATCCGCCGGGCGGCACGATACTTCGCAATCTCTTCGAAGAAGTCGCTGTGGGCATTGAAGAAGAAGCTCAGTCTCGGTGCGAACTCATCGACGGCCATGCCAGACGCCAACGCCGCTTCGACGTAGGCAAACCCGTTGGCCAAAGTGAACGCGAGCTCCTGGGCCGCCGTCGATCCTGCCTCCCGGATGTGGTAGCCCGACACCGAGACCGGATGCCACCGGGGCATCTCCGCCGCGCAGAATCGCATGACGTCGGTCACCAGGCGCACCGACGGCCGCGGCGGGAAGACATACTCCTTCTGCGCCTGGTACTCCTTCAAAATATCGTTCTGCAGCGTGCCCGACAGCCGCGCCCGTTCCACCCCCGTGCGATCCGCCACACCGACGTACATGGCCAAGAGGGGCGCGGCGGGTGAGTTGATGGTCATCGACGTCGAAACCCGGCCCAGATCGATGTCAGCGAACAGCCGCTCCATGTCTGCCTGTGTGTCCACGGCCACCCCGGCGCGGCCGACCTCACCCCGCGCCAAGGGGTCGTCGGAGTCACACCCGAGGAGCGTCGGCATGTCGAACGCCGTCGACAGCCCGTCACCACCAGCCCGCAACAGTTCCTTGAAGCGCTCGTTCGTGTCCGCCGCTGACCCGAAGCCGGCGAACTGGCGCATGGTCCACAGACGCGAGCGGTACATGGAGGCGTAGGGACCCCGCGTGTAGGGAAATTGTCCGGGAAGCTCCGCCCCGTCCGGCCCATAGACGGGCTCGAGCGGCACGCCCGACATCGTCTCGAAGCGCGAGGCGCGCCGCGGCGAACGCTCGTAGTCCTCGCGCCAGGTGTTGCGGTCTGCCATACGACAAGAATACTTCAACGTCAAAGTATTTTCCGATTGACCCATCTCGAACTTGATGTCATACTCTGACGTGAATTACCTGAGAGGGGCGGACGTGGCGACCACCAGCACGACCGACGTCTACTACGACCCGTACGACGTCGACATCAACGCCAACCCGTATCCGGTCTACCGGCGCCTCCGGGAGGAGGCCCCGCTCTATTACAACGACGTCCACGATTTCTACGCGGCGAGCCGCTTCGAGGACGTCGAGAAGGGTTTCCTCGACGCCCAGAGCTTCATCTCGGGGCGGGGCGGCATCATCGAACTGATCAAGGCGAACATCGAAATGCCCAAGGGCATCCTGATCTTCGAAGACCCGCCGACCCACACCATCCACCGGCGCCTGCTCTCGCGGGCCTTCTCCCGCGCCGGGTGGCCGAGCTGGAGCCGAAGATCCGCGAGTTCTGTGCCCGGAGCCTCGACCCGTTCGTCGGTGCCGACCGCCTCGACTTCATCACAGACTTCGGATCCAAAATGCCCATGCAGGTCATCGGCATGTTGCTCGGCATCCCCGAGTCGGACCAGGAGTCGGTCCGCGAATACGTCGACAACAACCTGCGGACCAAGGAAGGCGAGCCGATGCAGGTCCGCGAGAACTTCGTCACCGGCGAGATGTTCGGCGACTACATCGAGTGGCGGGCCGCACACCCTTCCGACGACATCATGACCGAGCTCCTCAATGTCGAGTTCACCGACGAGACGGGCACCGAGCGCAGGCTGACCCGCCAGGAGCTCCTGACCTACCTCGAGGTCGTCGCGGGCGCCGGCAACGAAACGACCAATCGTCTCATCGGCTGGACGGCCAAGCTCCTCTCCGAGCACCCGGACCAGCGGGCACAACTGGTGGCCGACCGCTCGCTCATCCCCAACGCCATCGAGGAGATCCTGCGCTACGAGCCACCGGGACCGCACGTCGGACGGTGCGTGGTCCGTGAGGACATCGTCCTGCACGGCGTGCACGTGCCAGCGGGAAGCGCACTCCTCTTCCTCATCGGTTCGGCCAACCGGGACGATCGACGATTCCCTGATGGCGACCGCTTCGACATCGCCCGGAACGACGGCCGCCACATCACGTTCGGCAACGGAATCCACCTCTGCCTGGGTGCTGCGCTGGCTCGGCTCGAGGGCTCGATCGCGCTGGACGAGATCCTCTCGCGCTTCCCCGACTGGGAGGTCGACCTGGAGCACGCCAAGCTCTCGCCGACGTCGACGGTGCGCGGTTTCGAGACTTTGCCGGCCCTCATTGGCTAGCGCGGTCCTTCTCCCACCCGTCGGTCATCTGGTGCCGACGCCATCGCCGCGGCGAGAGAGGTGGGTGTGACCAGCTCCACGAAGCCTGAAAGCAGTGAGACCCAGGCCGCAAGGCACTACGACAGTCCAGTGCGCCGAGCTCGTTCGGCACAGACCCGGGAGCGAATCATCGACGCCGCCTGCGCGCTGATGCACAACCGATCCGTCCGCGATTGGGGCGCCGTAACCATCCGTGGCGTGGCCGGCGAGGCAGGTGTCAACGAGCGCACCGTCTATCGCTACTTCACCAATGAGCGGGGCTTACGTGACGCAGTGATGCACCGGATGGAGCGTGAGGCGGGCATCGACCTCGAAGGCATGCAACTCGACGATGTCGGCGCCGTCGCCGCCCGCGTCTTCTCCTACGTCTCGTCGTTCCCCTTTGAGCCCAAGCCCCCACTCGACCCGACGCTGTCGGAAGCCAATCTGCGCCAGCGCGACGCCCTGCACGGTGCACTGGAGGCCTGGACCGCCGACTGGCCGGCTGAGGACGCCGCTGGGGTGGCCGCCGTGCTCGACGTGCTGTGGAGCGTGGGCGCCTACGAGCGACTGACCGCCGACTGGCAGATGGATCATGAGCAGGCCGTCCGGACGCTCACCTGGGCCATCGGGCTGGTCGGCGCAGCCGTGCGGGAGGGCCGCCGGCCGCTGTGACCGCGCACCTGGTCGAGGGGACTTAGCCGGCCTCGACCTTCTTTTCCGGCCTCCAGGCCGTCACGAGCAGGAGTCCGGCTCCGATCGCTCCCCCGCCCAGCGAAATCCAGAATCCCGGCCAGCCCCACAGGTCGTTGAGGGCATGCACCTTGTCGTCGATGCTCCACTGCCCTGGGCCGAGTGTGCCCACGACGACCCCCAGCATGGTGAGCGTCATCACGTACTCGTAGCCTTCACCGGGGCGAAAAATGAAGAAGCCGTTCTTCCGGTGATTGGTGATCCAGGCCACGAGCATGACCCCGACGACGCCGGCCCCCGCCACTGGCGTGAGCAGCCCGAGGACGAGCAGTGCACCGGCCCCGACCTCCGTGAGGCTGGCGAACCAGGCATGCACGATGCCGGGACGCATGCCCAGGCCCTCGAACCAGCGGGCGGTCCCTGCGATCTTTCCGCCTCCGATGATGTGGTTGATGCCGTGGGCCAGGAACACCGCTCCGAGCACCAGGCGGGCGAGGAGCAGCGCCAGGCTGACGGACGAGGGCGTAAGGCTGCCGAGTAGTAGATGCACAGATCCTCCGGGGTCAGTGACTGCTCACATTACGTCCAGCGTGTTGAGCAGTGCGGACATCATGGCCGATCAGAACCGGGTGCAGTCTCAGCCTCCCAGTTGCTCGACGGGCTGCTCTGGCGCGCCTGTGGCGGCGGCGTGCGGCCGTCTCCGCCGAGCCGGGATGGGCCTCGCCGATGCGGTCGAGGGCGGAGCCGAACCCGGTCGGCCCGGGCCGAGGCGCACGAGAATGGCGCTCGCAGATTGCGCCTAACATCGCTTTCGAACTCAGCAGGGAGGGAGCGGATAGTGCGTACCGTCGTCGTAGGCGCTTCGAGCGGGTTGGGACGCTGCATCGGCGTCGGGTTGGCGAAACGCGGGCACAGACGGCTCTCCTGGCCCGTCGGCTCGAGCGGCTCGAAGCCGCGGCGAAGGAGGCGGGACCAGGCGCGATCGCCTTGGCCTGCGACGTCACCGACCCGGAATCCTGCGGAACCGCCCTGGCCGAGGCGGCCCGCCAGCTCGGCGGCATCGACGCCCTCGTCTACACGCCCGCCATCGGGCCTCTGGCCAGCCTGACCGACATCGACGTCGACACTTGGCGCCGTGTCTTCGACACCAACGTGATCGGTGCGGCACTGGTCACGACGGCGGCCCTGCCCCACCTGGCCAAGAGCGAGGGCATCGCCGTCTACCTCTCCTCGGTGAGCGCGTCGCTGACACCGCCCTGGCCCGGGTTGGGCGCGTACGCCGTCAGCAAGGCGGCGCTCGACAAGCTGGTGGAGGCGTTCCGAGCGGAGCATCCCAGCATCGGCTTCACCCGCTTGGTCGTCGGGGACTGCGCCGGAGGCGAAGGTGACTCCATGACCGGGTTCGCCAACGACTGGGACCCCGACCGCGCCGTGCAGTTCGGCACCGAGTGGATGGCCCGCAAGTACCTCAGCGACAGCCTCATCGAGGTCGATGAGCTCGTGACGGTGGTGGACACCCTCGTGCGCCACGGCGGCAGCCTGAGCCTTCCCTCGGTCACGGTGGCGCCGCGGGCGACGTCCTCGTCCCCGGCCAGTCCGGGTTTCTGACCGCGACCCCCGGACGACCGTGACGGTCCAGCGCTACCCCTACCGCGCCACCGCGTGGTTCGGCGACGAGCTCGTGGCCCAGTCCGATGCCTGCCTCTGCGACGACCGCGAAGGGGAACCAGCCGTGCTCTATTTCCCTAGGGCGGACATCGACCTGGCCCGTCTCGGAAGTGAGACCTCGGTCCTCACTTTGGTCGGCGAGCCGGCGGGCGAACAGAACGCGTTGCACGATCACGGCACGTTCGATGCGGAACGTGTCCGTGTCGAAGTGGTCGACGCCGTGGCGGGCGAGCACGAGCGGGACGCAACGGTCAAGGAGTTCCCCACGTGGGGTGACGCCGCCCACCTCATCGACATGCTGACTCTGCGCCAGACCGGGGATCTGTCCTGGGAAGGCGCAGCCCGGACCGATGGTCGCCGTCCGGTGGTGGAAGGCAGCCAGATGTTGGGCCAGTCGATCGTGGCCGCGATGCGCCACGCGCCAGGTCGTCGCGTCGTCTCCGCGCACATGCTGTTCCTCCGCGGAGCGGATGCCGCCCGGCCCCTCGACTTCGAGCTGGCCGAGCTCAGCGCCGGCCGGACGTTCACCGGCGTGTCCGCGCAGGTCCGCCAGGGTGGCCGCTGCTGCGCCGCAGGTACGATCCTCCTCGACAGCACCGCTCCCCCACTCGTGCAGCACGCGGCCGATGCTCCCGACGTCCCGGGGCCCTACGACTCTCCGCCCTACGACATGGGTGTCACCGGACGCGATCTGCGGGTCGTCGACGCTGCCTACACGAATGACTCTGACGCGCCGCTCGGACCGCCCCTCATCGACTGCTGGGTGCGCTTCCGCCAGGTGCCCGAGGACCCGGCGATCCACGCTGGTCTCCTGGCCCAGTTCACCGGTCACATCCCCATCGCCGCCGCGCTCCGTCCACACGATGGCGTCGGTCAGGACCAGGCCCATCGCACGCTCTCTATGGGCATCAACGCCATCAATCTGTCACTGCACCGGGAGGTCCGGGCCGACCGGTGGATGCTCTACCGCCACCTCTCCACCTTCGCCGGCGACGGGATGACCCACGCCGAGTGCCGCGTGCACGACGAGGACGGTCACCTGCTCGCCTCCTTTAGCGTGGATGCGATGGTGCGCTCTTTCGGCAACGGCGACCGGTCCCGGGACGAGCGCACCGCCCTGTGAGCCTGACCACCGGCCGCGGGCCCCTCAGTACTCGACCGGCGGGGCGGTTCACCTCCCCGCTGCCGGCCGAAATCGCGTACATCGAACCCTTCCGGCGCCGGGTGCGGGCGACCAAGGACGGGCACACCGTGGTCGACAGCGAAGGCGTCCTGCTCGTGCACCGCCAGGGTCAACCCCCGACCTACGCCATTCCCGAAGCTGACGTGCAGGGCGTCGCCGGCCGGCCGCAGGCCGATGCCCCGGGCTACGTCGGCGTGGACTGGGGAGCCGTCGACGCCTGGTTCGAGGAGGACGAACAGGTGTTCGGGCATCCGCGTAACCCGTACCACCGGGTCGACTGCCTGCGTTCGCAACGGCGGCTCCGGGTCGAGCTGTCCGGGCTGGCCCTGGTCGATACCGCCGACACGCTCGTCGTCTACGAAACGGCGCTCGACCCGCGGCTCTACGTCCACCCGCGCCATGTGCGCATGGACGTGCTTCAGCGCAGCACGACCACGACCTACTGCCCCTACAAGGGCACGGCCAGCTACTGGACGGCACGCATCGGTGACGAGGTGGTCCACGACATCGCGTGGAGTTACGACGATCCCCTGCCCGAATCCGCGCCCCTGGGTCAGTTCCTCAGCTTCGACGATTCCCGCGTCACCCTGCACCACGACTTGCCACCGGCTGGCTGACGTCTCGGAAAAGGGCGCACGGGCTTCTCGCTAGTGTGACCCCAAAGCGGTCAAAGACTGCGCAGGCTGCGTCAAGGGGGCAGCGAGAGTTGGAGACTTCGTTCAAGACACTTCGGTACGAGGAGGACGACGGTGTCGCCGTCGTCACGCTCGATCGGCCCGAGGTGCACAACGCCTTCAATCAGGAGATGCAGGAGGAACTGCGTCAGCTGTGGCGGGACCTGCGCGGTCACGATGCGGTACGGGCGATCATCCTGACCGGAGCCGGCGACAAGGCGTTCTGTTCCGGAATCGATCGGGACGAAAGCATTGAGCAGGGCTACCTCGAGGACGTGCATCCGACGGAGCGCAAGCGCCAGCACCCCACAGGCTTCGTCTCCACCCCCTTCCAGTACAACGATCCGGGGAGCCGCATCAACCCGAAACAGAACGACCTGTGGAAGCCGGTGGTGGCCGCGGTGAACGGCATGGCCTGCGGCGGCGCCCTCTACCTCTTGGGCGAGTCCGACATCGTGATCGCAGCCGAGCACGCCACCTTCTTCGACCCCCACGTGACGTACGGCATGGTGGCCGGCTTCGAATCGCTCCACCTGCTCCAGAAGCTCCCCCTGGGCGAGACGCTGCGTATCGCCCTGCTCGGGGCGCACGAGCGCATGTCGGCAGCCCGGGCCCATCAGCTTGGTCTCGTCTCCGAGGTGGTTCCAGCCGTTGAGCTGCACGAGAGGGCCATGTGGGTGGCCCGGGCCATCGCCTCCGCGCCGGTGATGGCCGTCCAAGGGACGCTCCGTGCGGTCTGGATGGCCCACGAGGTGGCCCGGCGCGAGGCCTTGGCCCAGATGTCGAGCCTGGTGCTCCTAGGGACCGATTACGACGACATCGAGAGCGGTCAGCAGTCGTTCCAAGGCGGGCGGATCGAATGGCGGCTGCGCTGAGCTCAGCGCCGGATCGGCCCCAGACATGACTCACCCCCCGGCGACGGTGCGCCGGGGGTGAGTGCACGACAACGACGCAGTTACGACGACGGGGAAGCTGTCGAGGTCCCGGGGATGTCCGTCCCGCAGTACGGCTGAGCCGAGACGGCCTTGAAGGCAGTCTTTTGCGCCTGCATGATCCAGGTGCACTGCTTGGGCAGGTCCTTGCCGAAGATCGTCGAGTAGTTGATGGTTTGGGGCAGCAGCCCGTTGACGTTGTAGGACTTGAGGCTGCGCAGGTCCTTGATGACGGCGGACCGCGACGGGGTGCTGCCACCCATCTCCAGGCCCTTGATCATCAGGTCGGCCCCGGCCCAGGCCTCGTACTGACCCAGGTTCGGGAACTGGGTCTTGGTGAAGTGGGCATACTTCTCCATGGCCGCCTGCATCTGCTCGGTGCCCGCGTTGGGCAGCGACCAGGGACGGAAGAGCGACAAGAAGTACGCGCCCTGCAGCGTGCTCCAGACCGGTGAGTTGATGACGTCGGGCTGGTAGCCGGTGGCATAGAGCGTGGCCTTGAGCTTGACCCCGGACTGCTCGAGCGCCTGGGCCAGGGCGTAGTTCGAGTTGGCGTCCATGGCCGGCACCATGGCGTTGATCCCATCCTGCTTCGCGGTGAGCGCGGCGCTCGTGAAGTTCACGCTGCCGAAGGGGACCGACGTGTCCAGGACGCCCACCTTGCCTCCCGCGTGTTGGAAGGACTGTGCCGTCTGCTCGGCGGCGCGGGCCGACGAGGGCGAGATCCCGTACCCGTAGGAGCCCAGGACGGTGCCCCCGTGCTGCTTGAGGAAATTGCCGATCTGGGTGTTGACCGGGTACTTGGGGTCCACGCTCCCCTCGTCGGACGCGAACATGTTCGTGTAGGGCTGCGTGCCCCATTCCGGCCCGTCGTCGTAGGTCCCCGTCACCGGCACGCCGGCCTGGTTCGGGTACTTGGCGGCCAAGAAGAACAGTGGGCTCTGCGAGACGATGCCGAACGCCTTGGAGTCGGCCTCCTGTACCGCGGTGGCGATCTTGGACGGGTCGGTCTGGTCGTCGATGACCAGCCCGACCAGCTTGTGACCGTGTACGCCGCCCTCCGCGTTCTGCATGGCGATGCGGGCGTCGAAACCGGCCGGCGAGGTCGAGTTCTCCGAGCCACCCTCCCCGGTCAGGTCGGTGACGTAGGCGATGGTGATCGGCGAGGCCGACGCGCGGACTGCAGCGCCAGCCGGTGCCGACGGCACCGCCGCCAGCATGAGCGGCAGCCCGGCGACGGCGGCGGCCAGGGCCGCCCCAACGGTTCGACGGGTCCGCAAGGACAGTGCAGATTGCATCTCGACGACTCCCTCCCCGGATCTCTGGGTTGAGATCCCATGTGCTTCAGCAACGCAAACCGGAGTGCAGATTCCGGAGAATCGTCATTCCGCTTCTTGTGAGGTCCGTTATTGTAACGAAGTCGAAACGCCGGTGGAAGTCGGGGTCGGGCTTTCGGCCTCCCCCAGATAGCGGTCGATCACCTCCTGGCCCGCGCCCGAAGCTGGACCGCTCCAGCCCACATGTCCCCTGGTCAGGATGATGCAGCTGTCCGCCATGGAGAGGGCCCGGTGGACGAACTGCTCGGTCAGGACGATCGTGATCCCCGAGCGCCGGGCGTCCTCGAGGCCCTCGAAGACCGACTCGGCCACCAGCGGGGCCAGGCCGAGCGACATCTCGTCGGCGATCACCAGCTTGGGCGAGACGGCCAACGCCCGGGCCAGGGCCAGCATCTGCTGCTCGCCACCCGACAGGCTGCCGGCCCGCTGGTTGCGGCGGCTGCCCAGCACGGGAAAGCGTTCGATGGCCCGGTCGATGCACGAGGCCCGCTCGCCCCGTCGTTCCTGAGCCACGGCCATGCGCAGGTTGTCGATCACCGAGAGGCCCGGGAAGATGCCCCGGCCCTCGGGGATGTAGGTCAGGCCGAGCTTGCGCATCTTGTAGGCCGGCTGTCCCGTGACCGGTCGACCTTCGAAGAACACCTGCCCGCCGCTCGGGCGAACCAGGCCCGACACGGCACGGGCCAGCGTGCTCTTGCCGGCACCATTGGCACCAAGGACGGCCAGGACCGTGCCGGGCTGCACGGACACCGACACCGAGAAGAGAGCCTGGGAGGAGCCGTAGCTCACGTCGAGGTCGCGCACCTCGAGCAGGGGCTCGGTCACGCCTCGCCTCCTTCGGTCGCCGGTTCCGCGGCCGGCGCTGAGGTCCGTTGCGGTGGATCGCTGTCACCGAGGTAGGCAGCGCGCACGGCGGGATCCTGGCGGATCTGCTCGGGGGTGCCGACGGCGATGCGCTCGCCGAAGTCCAGGACGAAAACCTGATCGGACAGACGCGAGCACCGCGGCGACGTCGTGCTCGACCAGAATGAGCGACAGCGGCGGGTCGGCCTGGTCGACGATGTGACGGAAGACGCCGAGCAGGTTCTCGGAGGCCTTGATGTCCAACCCCGAGAGCGGCTCGTCGAGCAGGAGCACCTGAGGGTCGCAGGCCAGGGCGCGTCCCACCTCGACCAGGCGGAGGATGCCCAGCGGCAGTGCGGCCACCGGCGCCTTGGCCACCCGGGTCAGGTTGAGCAACTCGAGCACTCCGTCGATCTTCTCGTTCTCCGCCTTCGAAGGCGGGAGGAGCGAGCGCGGGTCGAACATGTCGCGCCACATCCGATGCGGCGACACGCGGGCCCGGTGCGCGACCACCATGTGTTCGCGCACCGTCAGGCCCAAGAAGAGCTCGGGCTGCTGGAAGGTGCGGGCCAGGCCTCGGCCGGCCCGCGACCGCGGCTGACGAACCCGTCACGTCCTGGCCCTGGAGCCACACCTGTCCCCCGTTGGGCCGCAGCAGTCCGGAGAGCACACCGAGCAGCGTCGACTTGCCGGCACCGTTGGGGCCGACCAGGCCGGCGATGGCGCCCGGGGCGACGTCGATGGAGACGGAGTTCAACGCCATGAGCCCGCCGAAACGGACGGTGATCCCCTCGGCGGCCAGCGCCGAGGTCGGCCCCGGTGCGGAGCCACCCTCGTCGACCGCAGGAGCGGCGGCCGTCGTCACGAGACCTGTTCCGCCACCAGCGGCCCGCTCTCGACCGCCGCGATGTCCGCTTCGATGTCGTCGCCGTCCTCGAGCAGCGAATCGACCCGTTTGGGTGACAGGCGCAGGAACAGGGTGCGCAGTTTGCGGCTGTTCTCGGCCAACGCTCCGTCGGGGTACTTGGCCACCGCAATGGCACCGAGGCCGAAGAGCACCGGCAGCAGGTTCGGCAGGAGGGTCACGGTCGAGAAGTAGTACTGCAGCAGCGCGGAGGGGAAGACGAACGTCAAGCCGGCGATCAGCGCCGCCGCGTTCGACCGCACACCGATGCTGACCAGGATGGCCAGCCAGACAACGCCGGCGAACGTGGCGAACTCGCTGGGCTGGAAGGTGGTCTGGGCCAGGGCCAGCAGACCCCCACCGATCCCGGCGATCAGGGCGGCGGTCGAGCCGGCGATGACCTTCATCTGGACGACGCTGATGCCCGAGGTCCGGGCGCCCGCCTCGCTCCAGCGCGCCGCATTGAGGGCGAGGCCCGTGGTCGATCGGCGGAAGTTGACGATGAAGAGGGCCAGGACGATGAAGACGACCAGACATAGATAGGAGAAGGCCCGGTCCGAGGTGGCGAACTGCGGCCGGTTCAACGTCAGTCCCAGGCCCTGGTTGACGAAGCTCGGAAGCGTGAAGACCAGATTCTCCATGAGCAGCCCGAAGGTCAGGGTCACCAGGGCGACGTAGAGGTCGCCGAGGCGGATGCTGAGGAAGCCCACGATGGCGCCCATGGCCCCGGCGATCAGGCCGCCGACCACGACGCCGGCCAGGACGGGCCAGCCGTAGTGGTTGGCCAGCTGCGCCGTGGTCAGCGCGCCCACCCCGGCGAAGGTGATCTGGCAGAGCCACAACATGCCGCCCTCGCCGGTCACGATGGTCCACGACAGGAAGATCACGGCATAGGCGAACGCCGCTGCGCACAGGCCGACCCAGTAGCTCGAGACGATCATCGGCAGCGCCCCGGCGAGCACGATCAGCAGCACCGGGCCGGCGTACTTGCCGGCGAAGCTGAGCTGGGCCTCCTCGACCACGCTGTTCGTCGATGCGGCCAGCCGACTCTCACCCTGCGGTGTGATGGCCCGGTCCAGCGCGCCACCCCAGCCATCGTTCGCCCCGACCCGTCCGGTCCGGAACAAGCTGTAGATGAGGAACAGGGCGATCACGATGAAGGGAACGGCGTCGATGACCTCGGTGGTCCAGTTGCTGTCCGCCGGCAAGTACCGCTGGATGAGCGAGGTGGCCACGCCCATCAGCAGCCCGACCCCCACGGCGACGGGCAGGTTGCGCAGCTTGGCCGCCACCACCGCCGCGAAGGAGGCGGCGATCAGCACCGTGAACTGGTTGGGGTCCAGCCCGATGATGGGGGCGGCCAGGACGCCGCACAGCCCGGCGAAGAACGTGCTCACCGCCCAGACCCCGACGGAGACCAAGGTCGGATTCGTACCCGAGAGATCGGTCATGGCGGGCGAATCCACCATGGCGCGCACCTTGAGACCGACCTCGGTGTACCGGAGGATCAGGGCGCCGGCGACGACGGTCACCACCACGCAGACGTAGACGATGATCTGGTCCAAGGTCACCGGGACGCCGAGGAACTGGTACACGGCGACGGGTTGGGGAGCCAGTCCGGGCGCCTGATTGATGGCCTGGTTCCCGAAGATGATCGTGGCGAGGGACGGGAAGGCCACCAGCAACCCGATGGTGGCCACCACCTTGATCAGGGGCGACGACAACCTGAGGTGTCGGAAGAGCAGCGCGTAGAGGACCACACCGAGCACCGGCGAAGCGATCACGATGGCGACGAAGGCAGACAGCCCGATGCTCCAGCCCTGCTGGGTGTGCAGGTAGTAGTAGAAGCGCGCGATGAAGAAGGCGATCGCGCCGAACGCGAAGTTCAGAATCCCCGACGAGGTGTAGGTGATGACCAGGCCGGCGGAGGCGATGGCGTAGATGCCCCCCAGCACCAGACCGGCGATCACGAACTGAAGCATCCTGGCGGGCCCACCCCTTCGTTTGCCGGTCCGTTCCCCCCGGCATTTCTGACATCGACGTCGATACTGATACTAACGAGACAGGGCTCGCCGTGCATGGCGACGCGCTGTGGCGTTGACCTGGGAATTCAGCCTGACCGCTCGTGATGTCGCGGTCAGGCGGCGACCGTTACTGCTCGGCCCGCACCTTGTCCTTCACCGAGCCCACGATGGGCGGCGCTTCCTTCCAGTTCGGAATGCCCGAGTCCTCGAGGGCGACCGGGTACCGGCTCTCGTTGACCCAGGCCCAGTGCGCATGGTTCAGCTCGTGCAGGGTGAAGCACGCTTTGAGCGCGTTGTAGAAACCCATGTTGTCGACGCTCTGGTTCACCGCTTCCTTGATCAGGAGCGAGGTCATGGTCGGGAGCTGAGCGATCCGCTGCGCCATTTCGACGGTGCGGTCACCGAGCTCGTCCGGCTTGAACACCTTGCTCACCATGCCCAGGCGATGGGCCTCGTCGGCATCGATCGAGTCGCCCGTGAGGAGCAGCTCCTTGGCCCGACGGGGCCCGAATTCCCACGGGTGGGCGAAGTACTCGACGCCGCACATGCCGAGACGCGCGCCGACGACATCGGCGAAGCGGGTCCCCTCGGCGCAGACGATGAGGTCACAGGCCCAGAGCAGCATGAGGCCGGCCGCGTAGACGTCGCCGTGCGCCTGCCCGATGGTGATCTTGCGGAGATTGCGCCAGCGGAGGGTGTTCTCGAAGTAGTAGTGCCACTCCTGGAGCATGAGGGACTCGGCTCCCTTGCGGGTGCCCCCGTTGATCTCCAGCGACGGATGGCGATTCGGACCGGGCGCCCCCTCTTCACGCGCCTCTTTCGAACCGAGGTCGTGCCCGGAGGAGAACATCGGACCCATCCCGCCCAAGATGACGACGCGGACCTCGTCGTCCGCCTCCGCCTGCAAGAAGGCGTCGTTGAGCTCGACCAGGAGACCCCGGTTCTGCGCGTTGCGGGAATCGGGCCGGTTGAGCATGATGCGCGCGATGCGCCCCGAGTCGAGCGTCTCGTAGAGCACGTACTTGTAGTCAGCCATCTCAGTCTCCCCTGGGCAGTCATCAAATTGCGTGGGCCGCGCCGACCCTACTGTGCGAGGGAACCCGGCGATCAGAGGGTGCGCTAGGACGCGGCGCCGACCGGCACGTCGACCTTCATGATGCGAGCGAGGTTGCCGCCCATGATCTTCTCGACGTCTTCGGCGGGCAGTCCCTTGGGCAGGTGGTCGACATAGCTGGTCGGCTCGGCCAGGCCCTCGGGGTGCGGCCAGTCCGACCCGAAGAGCACGTGGTCCGGCACCGATCGCGTCGATGACCGCGCCGAGGTCGTCCTCGAAGAAGGGGCTGACGTAGACGTTGCGCTTGAACTGCTCGACCGGGTCGCCGTCGAAGGCGTTCGGCATCTTCTTGTAGGTGTCGCCCAGGTGCTCGACGAAGGCGGGGATCCATTCCCCACCGGCCTCGATGGACGCGACCCGAAGTTCGGGAAAGCGGGCGAACACGCCGTGGCAGACGAAGGCGGCCATGGTGTCCTGGACGGGCCGGTGGCCGCCGGTCATGTAGCGGAAGGAGTCGAGCTTGAACGGCAGCATCTCGCTCGGCGCCGGTCCAGTCGTTCGTGTACCTCGTGTAGCCGCTGTCCGAGGAGTGCATCGACACGAGGATGTCGGCATCGACGACGGCCTGCCAGAAGGGATCGAATTCCGGGTAGCCGAACGAGCGCGAGCCGCGGTAGCCCGGGACCGGTGCCGGCCGGATGAGGACGGTCTTGGCGCCACGCTCGACACACCACTCGAGTTCCTCGATCGCCTTCTCGACGATGGGCAGGGTGATCACCGGTGTGGCGAAGATGCGGTTCTCGTAGTTGAAGGTCCACTCCTCGAACATCCACTCGTTGAGGGCGTGGATGGCGGCGTGGGTCAGATCGATGTGGTCGCGCATCCGCTCCTCGAGCAGGCTGGCCAGCGTCGGGAACATGAGTGTCCGGTCGACTCCGAGCTCGTCCATGACCTTGATGCGCGGCGCCGGCTCACGGAACGCAGGAATGCTCCGCATCGGCTCGCCGATGATCTCGCGGTAGGACTTGCCCTCGGGATTCCCGTTCCGGAAGTACTCCTCCTGGGCGCCCGGCTTGGCGACCACCTCGAACGTGGGGTTGGGGATGTACTCGCTGACCGTGCCCAGAATCATGATCTTCGTGCGACCGTGCAACTCGACGTAGTCGATGGCACTCCGGTACTGCTCGGGTAGGTACCGGGTGAACGAGTCCTTGGTCTCGTAGAGGTGGTTGTCGGCATCGAAGGTGGGGAAGTCGAGAGGTGTCGGCATGGCTCCAGGGTATCCAGTTTTGACATAGACGTCAATATTAGAATAGGGGACCCGATCAGGGTCGACCCGGGGTACCCGGGTTGGACCAATGATGGCCGGTTGCGGGCGCCGCTGCCCAGTCCGGCGACAAACGCCCGAAGCCGTCCAGTACGAGGGCACGTCGAGCGCCCGTGACCTAGCATGGCGACCGTGTTCGATTACGACGTCGATGTCAATACTGCGACCATCCCGGGCAGGTGGGACGGTCGGGCCGAGCCCTGAGGAGCCCGGGTGCCTCCTCTTCCTGAGCTGAGTCTGGCCACGGAGTGGTTCTGGACATCGGGCGCCGACGGCGTCCTGCGCATCCAGGGCTGTGGTGACTGCGGTCGGCTCGTCCACCCGCCCACTCCGATCTGCCCGTACTGCCGCGGCCGGTCACCGAAGCCCACCGAGGTCTCGGGGCGGGCCACCGTCATCGGATTCACCGTCAACGAGCACCGCTGGCTGCCCGACTTCGACCCGCCCTACGTGGTGGCCAACGTGGCATTGGCCGAGGATCCCTCGGTCCACCTGACCACCAACATCGTCGGCTGCGAGCCGAACGATGTGCGCATCGGCCAAGAAGTGGCCGTGCGCTTCGACTCAGCGCGAGGACGTCTGGTTGCCGCTCTTCGAGCCCACCGGCAAGGTCGATCCGGTCGAGCGGGTACCGGACCCGGTGCGCCGGACGCCGCGGCCGCCGTTCAGCGCCGACCGCTTCGAGCACCGCGCCGTCCTCAGCGGCGTCGGCCGGTCCAAGCTCGGCCGGCGCCTCATGGTCGACCCCCTCTCCTTGGCCGTGGACGCCTGCCTCGAGGCGGTGGCCGACGCCGGCCTCACCCTCGAGGACATCGACGGGCTCTCGACCTATCCGGGTGGCGCAGCCGGCGGCGGCATGAGCGAGGGCGGGCCGACCGAGATCGAAGAGGCGCTGCGCATCCATCCGACCTGGCACAACGGCGGCCTTGACCTGCCCGGTCCAGGCGGTTCGGTCATCGCCGCCGCCATGGCGGTGGCCTCCGGCCTCTGCCGTCACGTGCTCTGCTTCCGCACGGTGTGGGCCTCCACCTACGCCGCGCTGATGGCCCAGGGCAAGTACCGCCACGGTGGCGGGCGGGTCACGGGCTCGATGATGGAGTGGCGCGCCCCCTTCGGGGCCATGTCGGCGGCGAACTGGATCGGCATGCACGCCAACCAGTACCTGCACCGCTACGGCACGCCACGCGAGATGCTCGGCTTCATTGCGGTCAACGCCCGTACCAATGCCGGTCGGAACCCGGCCGCCATCTACCGCGACCCCATGACGATGGACGACTACATGGCGGCGCGCCCGATCACGTCTCCCTTCGGCCTCTACGACTGTGACGTGCCCTGCGACGGGTCGATCGCGGTGATCGTCTCGGACGCGTCCGTGGCCGGCGACCTTCCCCGTCCCGCCGTGCGCATCGAGGCCGTCGGCACCCAGATCCTTGAAAGGGTCTCGTGGGACCAGGACACGGTGACCCACGAACCACAGGTGATCGGACAATCGTCGCACCTGTGGACGCGCACCGACCTGCGCCAGGCCGACGTCGATCTCGCCCTGCTCTACGACGGCTTTACGTTCAATGCGATCTCCTGGCTCGAGGGCCTCGGGTTCTGCGACTTCGGTGAGGCCTACGACTGGCTTGACGGCGGCCGGCGCATCGCGTTGGACGGCGATCTGCCCGTCAACCCTCACGGTGGCCAGCTCTCCGAGGGTCGGACCCATGGCTTCGGCTTCATTTACGAAGCGGTGCAGCAGCTGCGCCACGACGCCGGCGAGCGCCAGGTGCGCGACGCCAGCACAGCGGTGGTCACGTCGGGCGGCGGGACTCCCTCCGGCGTGATGCTGTTGCAGCGGGACGGAGTCTGATGGCCACGACCCGAGTCCACCAACGCCCACAGGGGGCAGCAGTAAGTTTGACTAACCGTCGGCCAGTCAGCCGACACGGAAGGAGGCACGCGTGACGACGGCGCGGCCCACCGCCACGAACGGAACCGACAAGCCCAGCGGACCGCGGTCCCGCAAGGGGATCGAGACGAGGGCCCGGCTGGTTGACGCGGCAAAAGAGGTCTTCGAGCGCGACGGCTTTCTCGACGCCCGCATCTCTGACATCGCAGAGAAGGCCGGGCTCTCCCACGGATCCTTCTACCACTACTTCGAATCGAAGGAAGAAGTCTTCCGCGAGGTGGCGGCCAACGTCGAGGCGCGGCTGCACGAGCCGATGAACAGCGTGATCCTGGCCCAGTCCTCCGCCCGGCCGGCTGAGCGCATCCGCGAGGCCATCCGGCTGCACCTGGAGAGCTACCGCGACGAGGCGCGCATCATGGGCGTCATCGAGCAGGTGTCCCGGTTCGACCCCGAAATCATGGCCCAGCGCGCCGAGAGCCACCGGGTGAACCACGACGAGGTGGCCAACTCCATTCGCAGCCTCCAGCGCCACGGCCTGGCCGATGCCCGGCTCGATCCGGACATTGCCGCCGCCGCGCTCGGTTCCATGACCTACCGCTTTCCCGAAATGTGGTTCGTCCAGGGCCTGCTCGACTGCGACTTCGAAGCCGGCGTCGAGCAGCTGACGCTGCTCTTCGTGCGCGCCCTCGGACTCGAGGACGACGGGGCCCCGATGACCGGGCGCCCCGTGCAGGCCGCCACCAACTGAGCCGGTCGGACTCAGCCCTGCGTCGCCGCCTGCCACTCGAGCAGTTGCGGAGCCAGCTTGGGCCAGCGGGCGAACAGACCTTCTTCGTGGACACCCTGTCGCTCGATCCACTCTCGGTCCCCCCAGGGCGGCTCGACCAGCCGGGCCTGGGGCAAGAGCTCGGCCACGGCCTCTGAGGTGGCCCGGGTGTGGTGGGGATCGCTCTGCCCGCTGCGGAACACGATGGCAGGTAGGTCCATCTTCCACGCGTCGGCGTCGAGCAGGCCGGGCACGTGTTCGCCCTCGCGGGGGCAATAGGCCAGCATCCAGCGCTCCAGGGTGGAAATGAATTCGTCGCGGTCCTGGTCCAAGAAACGTTGGCGGTTCGACGGGTTGCGCTCAATCACCTCGGCCCATTCGTCGAGTCCGGCCACCGCCTCCATGCCGTCGCGCCACGCCTCGCCCACCGAGTTGCCGCAGTAGTGGGTGGCCAGCGTCAGGAGGCCGTAGACGCCCCCGCTGATCCACCACACGGCGACGCCGGCGGCGGCCTCGGGGTGGCGGGCGGCGGCCAACAGGGAGACCCGGGCGCCCCCGGAACCGCCCGCGATGATGGCCGGCGTCATGTCGAGATGCTCCAGCAGCGCCACCAGAGCGTCCGCCTGCATCGCGGACTCGGAGCTGCCCGTGAAGGAGACATCGGACTCCCCGCAGTTGGGCCGGTCCCAGATAAGGACCCGGTTGCCGTGCGCGGCCAGCTCGACCGCCAGCTCGCGCACGCCGGGTGACTCCTTGGTGAAACGTCCGCCCGGCGTGATGACCCAGGGCTGGCCCTCGGTCCCGATGACCTCATAGCCCAGCGTGAGTCCGCCGACCGTTGCTCGTGCCATCTGCAGAAACCCCCCTGTCCGGGTCGGCGGAACCGCCGACGTCGTCTACTGCGTGGTCGGCCGGCTGCGCGGGACGTCGCGGAAGGGGACGTCCCGGTCCAGCGTCCGTTCGCGCGGCATGCCGAGCACGCGCTCGCTGATCACGTTGCGCGCCATCTCGGTCGTGCCGCCCCCGATGCTGCCCACCTGGCGCATGAGGAAGTTCACTGCTGCGGCGGCCACCTCACCGTCGCCGGTCCAGGCGGCACCCGACGTTCCGGCCACCTCCAGGCCGATGGTGGCCGCCCGGCTGGTCGCCATCCCGTGGAAGAGCCGCCCGATGGCGGCCGCCTGGTCGCTGCGCCGCCCGGTGCGGATGCTGTCGCCCACGCGCAGGTGGATCTGCTCGGCCACCAGCTCGAACATGCGCGCCTCACCCACCAGCTCCTGAATGGCCGGGTCGTCCATCTTCCCCAGCTCCTGCGCCACCATGGCGACGGTGCTGCCGTTGGAGCCGCCCCGGATGCGGCCCACCGGGTTGTTCACGTAGGGCGAGTTGAAGAGCATGCGCTCGTGGAACATCCACCGGGTACCGACGGTCCAGCCGTCGTCGACCTCACCGATGCGGTCCTCGTCGGGCACCACGACGTCGGTGATGAACTCCTGGCAGAACTCGTGCGATCCGTTGAGCATCTCGATGCGGTGCACCTCGATCCCCTCCTGGTGGA
Organism: uncultured Acidimicrobiaceae bacterium; assembly: GCA_963726855.1. Classification (GTDB taxonomy): domain Bacteria; phylum Actinomycetota; class Acidimicrobiia; order Acidimicrobiales; family RAAP-2; genus Bog-473. The sequence continues at coordinate 2,333 of CAVSEB010000016.1, read as the reverse complement.
TGGGCATCATGAACACCGTCAGCCCGCGGTGCTTGGGCACGTCCCAGTTGGTGCGGGCCAGCACGAGCCCCCAATCCGACCACCAGGCCCCGGTCGTCCACACCTTGGAGCCGTTGAGCACCCACTGCTCACCGTCACGCACCGCAGTGGTGAGCGCGCCGGCCACGTCTGAGCCGCCGCTCGGCTCGGAGAGGAACTGCATCCACAACTCCTCGCCGCGCAGGATGGCCGGGATGTGGCGCAGCTTTTGCTCGTGGGTGCCGAACTCGAGGATCACCGCGGCGCAAGGCGAGAAGGTCGGGACCTGGTAGCGCATCGGGAACTCGCGGCTGCCGAGTTCCTCGTTGAGCACGCGCTGGTGGGCCAAGGTCAGGCCCTGCCCGCCGTACTCTTTGGGGAAGCAGATTCCGGCCAGCCCGGCGTCGAAGAGCATCCGTTGGAGTTCTCGATCGCGGGCGACCTGAGCCAACTCCTCCGCCTCGCTCAGGGTGCCCCGGGCCCAGCGCAGCTCCTCGAGCGTGGCCTCGCGCAGATTCGCTTCGATCCAGGTGCGGGCCTTCTCCCGGAACGTCTCCAGGTCCTCCATCTCGTCGGCATCCTCGAGCACGTCGGCGCGCAGCGCGCTCATGCCGCCACCTCCAGATCCGCAACATGGTGCAACGCCACCAGCCGCCGATGCTCGCCGGGAGTGCCGAAAAGCGAACGGTCCACGGTCATGCGGCGCAAGTACAGGTGCAGGTCGTGTTCGAAGGTCACCCCGATGCCGCCGTGGATCTGCACGCAGTCCTGCACGAGGTCGGCCCCGTACTGCCCCACGTAGGCCTTGGCCGCGCTGGAGATCTCGAACGCGTTGGGCGCCGCCGCCGCCACGGCTGCGCAGGCGGCGTCGCTGATGGCGTGGCTGGCTTCGAGCCAGGTCAGCATGTCGGCGAAGCGGTGCTTGATGGCCTGGTAGGAGGCCAGCGGTCGACCGAAGGTGTAGCGGTCGAAACCCCACTCGACCGTCATGTCGAAGGCGGCCTGCATGGCCCCCACCGTCTCGGAATTCAAGATGGCCAGCGCCTGGAGGAACTGGCGCTCGACTGCGGCAGCCGCCGCGCCCGGCTCGCCCACGAGTGCGTCCGCCTCGACCACCACGTCGGTGAAGGTCACCGCACCGAACCGCTTGGTCAGGTCCACGCTCTGCATCGCCGTCACCCCGACGCCAGGAGTCGACACCGGGACAAGCACCTGGGTCAGCCCGTCACCGTCAGTTGCCGTCACCAAGAGGTGTGTCGACTGGGTCGCCGCCTCTACCGGCGCGACCGATCCGGAGAGGACGTAGTGCTCGCCGTCGCGCCGCACCGTGACGCCGCTGCGCCAGCCGCCCAGCGCGAATCCGGCTCAGGCGCGCACCAGGCGGCCACGGCCTCGCCGGCCAGCAGGCTGGCCAGCACGTCGGCGTGGGCGTCGTGCTCGCTCAGGCTTCCCGCCACGATGTTGACGGGCAGCAGCGGGCCCGGGGCTGCGTGGTGGCCGAACTCGTAGGCCACGAGGCTCAGGTCCACCAGCCCGTCCCCGCTGATGCTCCCGCCGCCGTGCGCCTCGTCCACGAGGAACGACGTCCAGCCGAGCTCGGCCCCGCGACGCCAGTAGGCCGGGTCGAACCCGACCGCGTCGTCGCGCAACGCGCGGAGCGCGTCCGGTGGTACAAGCTCGACCAGGAAGCGCTCCGTCGTCTCGCGGAAAAACTCCTGATCTTCGGTCAGTGCAACCAGCATCGCGGTGCCTGGCCCTCCTTCTCGAATGGTGAATACGGTCGGGGCAACCGGAGAGCCGGACGAGCCGGCCCGGTCGCCGAGGTCAGATGGCGCCGATCCCGGCCGCCTCGTTGCGCTGCCGCCACTGGTCTTTCGGCATCCGCGTCACGTCGACGTCGGGCGTCGAGGCGCGCGCAGGGCGCCCACCGTCGCCTTCTCCTTGGGTGTGTGTGCGAAGGGGTCCCAGCCGTAGAAGCGGCAGGCGTTCTCCCACGTGATCTTGTGGATCTCGTCGTCCCGGCATCCTGCCTCGGCGAACTCCCTCCAGGCGAACTCGGGCGACTCGGGCCAGGTGGTGTCGGTGTGGGGGTAGTCGCACTCCCAGGCGATGATGTCGATGCCGATGCGGTCGCGCAGGAGGAGCCCCGACGGATCTGTGATGTAGCAGGCCAGCATGTGGTCGCGGAAGACCTCCGAGGGCATCTTGCCGCCGAAGTCGCTGTGCAACCACTCCTGGTTTGGAAGTGCCGGTCGATCCGGTCGAAGTAGAAGGGGATCCATCCGATGCCGCCCTCCGAGAGGGCCACCTTCAAC
>CAVSEB010000015.1:0-52763 GCA_963726855.1 uncultured Acidimicrobiaceae bacterium | reverse complement strand
ACCGGCTGAGACGTCGCCGGACCCTCCGCGAACGCGGGAATGGCATCGAGACAGAGAATGGGGAAGGACGCCAAGAACGCCAGCGTCAGCGCCGTTGAGGACAATTTCTTTTTGTTGAATGCCTTCATCGGATTTCCCCCACGCAATTGGTTATGAACGAGCCCGAGAGGGCCTTTTGGCGACATTGATTACAAAAAGCCCAGCTTTTCGCAGTCATTATGCCCTATCAAAATAGATGATGCCGTTTTTTTCATGACCAGTCCACGACGACATCCTCTGTCGTTAGGTCCTTCGGGGCCGGGGTGTAGGCCGTTGATAGCTAGCAGGATCGCGACGCGCGACGTCGACGTCGCCACCATCCTGGAGATCCATGTTGATATTTGCCGTCTCGCCGAGGAGGGCAAGGCGGTCATCGTCATCTCGTCCTATCTCCCCGAGATCCCAGCCATCTCCGACCGCATTCTGGTCGCCCGTCTCGGACGCGTCGTCGCCGAATTCGACGCGCGCGACCGCGACCGAGGACCGGATCATGTACGCGGCGATCCATTGAGGAGCCTCGAACAATCGATTTAGGTAGCTGGGGCGCGCTTTTTCTCCCCTTGCGGAAACTCATCACTAGGACTACGCAGCAATGACGGATGAACGGTGACACGTCCGCCAGGCGCACGACGCCTCGCCCCGGCGCTCAAAGGGTTTTCGCCGACGCCGGAAATGCCCGAGATCGCTGAGGGGCGAGCTTTGCTCGAAGCGCTGGCGGACACGATGACGCGACCGCTCGAGGCGCGGCCACATATGCCGTCGTCAAGGTTGGTTGGAGCGACGGCGAGGTCTACTTGAATGTCACGCGCGATCAGGTCAAATCGATTCCGCACTGTGATCCGATGAAGGCCATCGAGCGCATCGACGAGGAACGGCTGCATCGCCACTATGGCTGGCGCGGTTACGGATGGTAGCGCGGCGCTTCCACGGTGAACATCAATCGGCGGGTTGGGGGATGACGGGCGTTCTACTGCGCATGTCGAAGGCAAGGATCGAACCCATTCCGATATTCCATCACGACGGGAAAACAACGCTAGTGGCGAGGAAGCTAAAAGTACGTCTAGGCGAACGCAGCGGCTGCAGGCCCCCGTCACAAGCCAACCGCGGCCGACCGCTTTGCTTTGAGCACTACTTCTTCCGGCGGCGGCGGATTGGCGGGTGGAACGAGAGGCAGATCGGCGTCTTGAGCTTGAATGGCTTGCCGCTCTTCTCCGTCTTGAAATAAAACTCGCCTGCCGCGAGCTTGCCGATGTCATCGGCCGATCCCCCGGTCGCCGCGATCATGCTTTTCACGGACTGCTGGTCGGTGGGCGAGTTCTGTTTGCCCAGAAACTGGGTGGTGCAGTTCGAGACCACTTTGTTGTCGATGCCCTTTGGCGCCTGGGTTACCGCAATCATGCCGAGCCCGTATTTGCGCGCCTGGGCGACGAGTTGTACGCCGCTGGTTTTCGACAATGCGCCGGCGCCCGAAGGGATGAACACTTGCGCCTCGTCGATTACGTAGAGCAGCCCGCGCGGCGAGGGATGTTTCTTCACCCAGCCGAACAGTGTCATCTGCAGCCGGTTGACGAAATCCTCCTTGGCCTCGTCAGACGCCAGGCCGGAAAGATTGATGACCGATATCCTGGTCTTCGATGAATTTCTGGCGAAGAACAGAAGCTTGGGATCGACCACCGGCCCGCTCGTCTTGAGCAGCGGGTTGGTGGCGACGGCGGCCTTTAATTCATCGGCCATTCTTGCGGCAAGCCTGTCGGCGTTGCTGATGCCGCTCGCGCCGTCCGGCAGGTCGGCGAGCAGCGCCGTCATCGCCGCAAGGTCGCCGCCGCCCTTGTTCGCGAATGCGCGCAGCGCGTCGGCGAGCACGCCCTTCTGCAGGTTGGTCTTCGCGCCCGCCAGCGGCCCCAGCGTGTCGGCCGCCATCGTCACCGCTTGCGCCCGCTCGTCGGGGTCGTCGCCGATCAGCGGCGAAGTCAGGCAGCACCGAAAGAAACAGCGGATTGCCCGCATGGACGCCCGGCGTCCACACCACGACCTCCACCGTGGCAGCATAGCGCTTAGCCTTGGCGCATCCTCATCGGTGAATGCGGCCGGCCGCTGCGGCCACGCATCGCCGAGCCGCGACAGATCGTTATTAGGATCGATCACGATGGCCGGAATGCCGGCCAGCGCCGCCTCCTCGACGATGCGCCGCAACAACACCGTCTTTCCCGATCCGGCGCCGGCGATGATCGCGGTATGGCGTGGCAACAAAGTTGTCGCGAGTTCAACGACGTCGCCACCCGCTGCGCGGCGGCCTACGGGATCGTCTGGCGAAGGCAAAGAACCGGAGCCCGCCGCGGGTTCCGCATGCTTCGATGGCGTCCAAGCGACGACCGGCACAGGCGGGAGCAAAGGTGCCGAGCCTCGGCCCGCTCTGATCGCTCGGAGGCAGTCGCCCATCGTCAGCGAGATGCGCGCGATCGCCGCGCGTCCGCGGTGTCTTCGCCGGCTTGGCGCGAAACATTTTGCGCCGACGCGGGTTGGCCCCTCTCGCCGGGCTTCCCATCCCATGGCGGCAGCGGCGGTGGACAGAGCCCTGACGCCTCGAAAAATGCGGTGTCGCACAGCGGCTTGCGGGCGATGAGCCAGCGTTCAAATGCGTCGAACTCGCTCCCAGCCAATGCGGCGTCGCGCATCTCGCGCAGTGCCACGAAACGGCGCAAGTCGTCGTCGGTTGGGTCGATCTCGATGCCGCCGGCGGCACGAAAAGCGTCGAAGAGTTCTCTTGTTTTGGGTCCCTTCGGCTGCGGACCGCGTCGCACGACGATCAACTTGCGATCCGCGATATTGGCCGAAACGCCCGAGGCGGTGAGCGCCGCGCGAAACCGTGCGCACAGCGCCACCGCGTTGCTGTGCTGAGTGCCCGAAAGCAAAAATGCCGCTCGCGGTCGTTGGCACGGTGGTCGGTGAACGTCAGCCGGCCATGGATCGGCGGCGTCTTCTGTCCCGGATCGGTCTTGGACATGACATCATAGTCATCATGCGGCGGTATTTGCTTGGCGTACAGTTCGAAGGTGTCGCGCAGCAGCATGCCGAGTTTGCCGTCGTCTCTGTCGTCGAGAAGTCCATTGAGGTCGGTCTCCGGAGCCGTCGCTAACAACTTGGCGTCGAAACCGTCGGGCTCCGCCGGATCCACACCACTGGGCGGAGCTGCTCCCTCCGCCAGCAAATCACAAGGCACGACCATGCCTTCCGCGAGGCACCGCCTGCGATGCGCGTCGCAGCGCATCAGGATGGTGCGCGGGGTCACGCCGATCGCGCTACGGATCGCCGCTTCCGTGAATGGGTCGGTTATGCCTCGGCGCGATCCCGGCTCTCGCATAAGCGGGCACAAGCCTGTCCGCGATAAGTTTGCATATGAAGGCCGCGCTTTCGGCAAGGCGGAGCACGACAGGAGCGGTGAAGCGCTGCGCCAGCGGGTTCGGACCTTGCGACGTGATGACGTCCCATGAACCGACAGACATGTAACCACGACGATGCCTCGTGCGATGACCGATGCGAGATCGAGCAGACCGCCGGTGAGCAGTCCGGTGAAATCCGGCGCCTCCCCGAGCCCGGATCTTGTCGGCGCCCGCAGCAAGCACGCCATCGATTTGATCGACGGCGATCAGCGTCGGACCGGTGAGACCCATGACCCACATGAGCCCGCGCACGATGTCCACCGGGGGCGGTGGGGTTGCAGAAAACCAAGGCTGTGCCGCATCTGCTCATCGACATCGTAACCCTGCAGCCACGCGTAAGCGAGGCCGACAGTGGAAGATCCTGCGAACGCAACAGCGCCAGCGCGCGAAACACGTCCTGATATTTCCACGCATTGGCTGGATCGCTTCTGAGCAGCCGCTGACGAGCAGGTTAACGACTCGCTTCGGCTCCATGGTCGCACTGGCGAAGAGAGTGTTGAGCTGCTCTTCGATCTCGAGGCTGCGCGCGAAAGCGCCGATCACGGCCTCATGCTGGCGCCGCCCGTCCGGCATGACCTGGTGTAAGGATGTGACGAAACTTAGCGCCGCGCTCTTCCAAAAATCCGTAATGCCGATCACATCGAGCATCACGAACCAGCAGCGACTGGCCCAAGCCCTTCGGCGCAGCACCCCATAAGGTGTGTCTTGCCGACGCCAGCTTGGCCAAGTATTACCCGGCCCGGCGGGTTTGGGGATCGGGTCAGCCCGGATAGTTCGGCAATGATACTCCTCAACCGCCTCCTGGTTCGGACCGGCATCCGCTGCGTCATCGCCTCCAGACGCTGTCGAGGGCGCGCACCCAGCCGAAATCCGTGTCCAGCAAGGCCTGCAATTCCTGGATCATCATGCAATCCAGATCACGTGGAAGGGCTCGCCAGCGGGGTTGAACGCCGCCTTGTGGTCGGCCTGATCAAGTTGGTGGGGGTCGTCCTGGCGCATAGCCTTGCCGTCTTGTCGCCCTTGCGAATGCTGCCGAGCGCGGAATCCACGGTTGCGCGGTCGAGGTCGGCCAGTTCGGCGTAAGAGGCGTTGCCACACGACAAGCGCTACGACCGGGCCGACGAGTTCCTCGAGGCGACGACCGGGTTGTGGGACACGTGGGAGGACGACGCACTCATCCTCGACCGCGACGCCACTCTTTGCCGACCCGGAGAAGGTGCACCGGCTCGATCACGACGGCGAATGGTTCAAGGTGCGCGGGCCGCTCACGGTGCCGCGGGTCCACAGGGTCGGCCGGTGCTGCTCCAAGCCGGGTCGTCAGGCCGAGGCCGTGGCTTCGCCGCTCGCTGGGCCGAGCTCATCTTTACGGGCGACCCCGACATCGACATCGCACGAAGCCACTACAAGGATCAGAAGGAGAAGATCGGCGAGCGCGGCCGCAACCCCGAGACCGTCAAGATGTTGCCCATGGCCTACACGGTCGTCGGCGAGTCCAGGGCGCACGCCGAAGAGCGCGAGCAGCTGTTCCTCAACGAGCTGGTCGACCCCATGGCGTCGCTCACCTTGCTCTCCGAGCTCATGGACTACGACTTCTCCGGGCTCTCACTCGATGCGCCGATCACCGACGAGCTGATCGAGTCCGTCTCGGGCATCCGCGGGCTGGTGCAGAACATCAAGACGCACATCGGGGGCGAGACGATGACGCTGGCCGACCTGGCGGGTCACCGGGCCACCCTGCTCCAGGGACCCCGTTTCGTCGGGACCGGGCCGGACATCGCCGACCAGATGGAGGCCTGGTTCGACGGAGGCGCCTGTGACGGGTTCGTCATCGCGGCCACCCACACCCCCGGGGCCTACGAGGACGTGGTCCGCCTGGTCGTGCCCGAACTGCAGCGCCGCGGGGTCTTCCGCCGCGAGTACACCGGCACCACGCTCCGCGAGCACCTCGGCCTCGAGCGTCCTGCGTGATCAGGGAGTTTCATTTCGGGTGTACCGATCATCCCAAAAGCGGAAACGGCCTTCTCACCAGCTGAGAGGCCTGCTACCATGATTTTCGTCGTTGATCGCCGCACTGGGAGGGACCCACGCATGGCACGTTGGCCGAAGCCGCCTGAAGGGAGCTGGACCGAGCACTTCGATCTCGGGACCGAGCCCATCTCCTACGAGGACTCCATTTCGCCCGAGTTCTACGAGCTCGAGCGCGACGCGATCTTCAAACGGTCCTGGCTGAACGTCGGCCGCGTCGAGCAGCTGCCCCGCAAGGGGAGCTACTTCACCAAGGAGCTGGCCGTGGCCCGCACCTCCGTGGTGGTGGTGCGCGGCACCGATGGGGAGATCCGCGCCTTCCACAACGTGTGCCGTCATCGCGGCAACAAGCTCGTGTGGAACGACTATCCCCAGGAGGAGACGAGCGGGGTCTGTCGCCAGTTCGTGTGCAAGTACCACGGCTGGCGCTACGACCTCGATGGGTCCAACTCCTTCGTCCAGCAGGAGTCCGAGTTCTTCGATCTCGACAAGGACGACTACGGCCTGGTTCCGGTGCACTGCGACGTGTGGGCCGGTTTCATCTTCGTCAACGTGGCGAAGGGTGAGCCGGAGCAGAGCCTGCGCGATTTCCTCGGGCCGATGGTGACCAAGCTCGAGAACTACCCGTTCGAGCAAGCTGACCGAGCGCTACTTCTACCGGGCCACGGTGAACAGCAACTGGAAGCTCTACATGGACGCCTTCCAGGAGTTTTACCACGCACCCGTTCTGCACGCGAAGCAGACGCCGCCCGACCTGTCCACGTCGATGCAACAGGCCGGCTTCGAGGCGCCGGCCTATGCCATCGACGGGCCGCATCGCCTCGTGAGCACGGCTGGCGTCCACCCCTGGACGCTGCCCGAGAACATGCTCAAGCCGATGGAGCGCATCACGCGCAGCGGGCTCTTCGGCCCCTGGGACAAGCCCGGACCTCGACTTCGACCCCAAGGACGCCGGGATCAACCCGGCGGGCTGTGACCCGTGGGGCCTGGACTCGTTCCAGGTCTGGCCCAACTTCGTGATCCTGGTCTGGGGACAGAACTGGTACCTGACGTACCACTACTGGCCCACCGCGGCAGGGTCGCACGTCTTCGAGGGGACGCTGTACTTCGTGCCGCCGAAGAACGCCCGCGAGCGTGTGCAGCAGGAACTGGCTGCCGTCTCCTTCAAGGAGTACGGGCTCCAGGATGCCAACACGCTCGAAGCGACGCAGCGGGCGCTCGAGTCACGTGTGATCGACCGCTTCCCGCTGATGGACCAGGAGGTGCTCTGCCGACACCTGCACAAGGTGGCCGCCGAGTGGGTGGACGACTACAAGAAGACCCGCGAGACGGCGGAGGTTTGAGGACGATGGCCGATTCCCTACTTGCCCCCGGAGTTCTCCGACCTCGAACCCTTCGCGGCGACGTGGTGTCTGGCCACGGAGCCCGAGCGTTTCGCCCAGCGCCTGGCCGTCCCCATGGACGAGATGCAGGCGTTCTACGACGCCGTGACGGCCCGGGCCCAGGACGCCATGACCTACCTCGACGAGTTCCCGCTCGACGACATGCCCGAGGACGCCAAGAATCTGCTGCACCTCTTGCTGTCCATGGTCATGGTGTCGTTCCCCATCGAGTGCTGGGGTCAGGGCCGGGTGCCCGACACGGGCGCGGCCTACTTGGACCTGCTGGTCGAACCCGGACCCTGAGCCCGGAGGGCTCAGTTCGAAGACGGCGAGCACGGCCGAGCCCGAGGTGATGGCGCGGTCGCCGTTGCCCTCGTCGTGGATGAGCAGGCGCACGCCCACCTTGCCGTCCGGCGCCGGGTAGGCCGAACCGTCCACCCGGAACGGGCCCCACCTTGCCGCGGGCGAGGAACATCACGTGCCAACTCTGCACACCCACGCGGCGCGTGCCGGCCAGCTCCGCGGCCAGATCGATGGCCGCCGTTTCGAGCACCACGTGCTGGGGACCGATGTGCAGCGCCGCATCCGGTGACGCGAACTCCGTCGTGAGCTCGGGGAGCATCCAGTGGCCGTCCGCCCGGCGCGACGCCCCGAAGACCTGCCACAGCGGCGGCAGCGACGGCGAGTCCTCGATGACGAGCTTGGACTCCTCGACGTCCATGCGCTCGAGTCCCTCGGGCGGGATGCCGATGATGGCGCCCTGCCCGTCGATGAAGGCGATCACCCGCTCGTGGTTCTCGGCGTCGACGATGCGGCAGCGTCCGTAGCCCATGGTGCGGCCCTGGTGGATCGACCCGGAGTCCACCACCTCGATCGTCTGCACGTCGAAACCGGGATCGAGGATCTGCACGGAGGCGATCGACCGGGTTGGGCACGGCGACCAGGTCGGCCTGGCCTCCCTCGGGGGAGGCAGATGGCCAGTGGCGCCACCATGATGCCGCCGGCCTCGTTGCGCATGTCGCGGCGGATGCGGACCGTGTTGTCCTCGGGCCCCAGGTTCATGGAGGAGTGGTTGCGCCCGATGTAGCGGTAGCTGAGCAGCCCGCTCCAACGCCGGGTCAGCTCCTCGCGGTAGGCGTCGGGATCGTCCTTCAGCTCGCGGATGTCACGCATGCGCTCGGTCATGTGCATCCATCCTTCCACCGAGCCGCAGCTTCACATCGCCTCGTACTCGACGGTGACGGTCTGGCCGCGGGGCAATCCCTGGCAGGTGAGGATCCACCCCTCCTCGACCTCGTCGGGCGTCAGGGCGTTGTTGGCCCGCATGACGGCCGACCCTTCCTTCAAGAAGGCCATGCAGGTGGCGCAGTTGCCCGACTCACAGGAGAAGGGGGGCCGGAGGCCGCCCCGGCGTGCCGTCTCGAGCAGGGTGTCACCGCGCTGATAGGCCACGACGACGCTCTTCTTGTTGAGGATCACGGTGACCTCGCCCGGCACGTCTCGTCGATGCCGTGTCACCACCGCCCGCCTCTTCGGCCGCCTGCCTCCTTCTCCTGCTGTTCGACCAGGAAGCGCTCGATGAAGATGCGCTCGGATCGCCACCCCCAGCCCGGCCAGGACGGTCTCCGCCAGGTCCATGAAAGGACCGGGGCCGCAGACGTAGAAGTCGGCGTCGAGGTCGGCGCCGACGAACCCGGCCATGTCGTCGGGGCCGAGGAATCCGGCCGCCGAATCGTGGTGGTGGCTGCACCTCGAGGCGGCCTGGGTGGTCCGCCCGCAATGCGGCCAAGGCGCTCCTCGAAGATGACCGACGACGCATCGCGGTTGGCGTAGAGCAGCCGGACCGGCCGCTCGCTCGTCGCCGAGCACGTGCTTGGCGATGGACATGACCGGCGTGATGCCGCTGCCACCGCACAGGCCGACCACGGGCCGCGTCGGTCCCTGCGGGCAGAACACGCCCGCCGGCTTCGTCAGCTCGAGGACGTCTCCCGCCGACACGTGGTCGAGGAAGTAGTTGGAGACCACGCCGCCCTGCACCCGCTTCACGGTCACCGTGAGATCGGCGTCGGTGTCAGGGGCGCTCGACATGGAGTACGACCGCAGCTGCTCCTCGCCGTCGACGTGGACGCGGAACGTGCAGAACTGGCCGGGCCGGTAGCTGGAAGGTCTCCGCCAGGTCCGGCGGGACGTCGAGCACGAAGGAGCTGGCGTCGTGCGTCTCGCGCACGACCGCCTTGACCCGCAGCGGGTGGTAGCCGTGCTGGCGCAGGACGGGATCGTGACCCGTCATGGCGCGCCGACCACCTGATCGACCCGAACCCAGCCCGGCGGCAGCGCTACTGCGGCGTCGGCCAGGCGACCGACTTCGTCTCGAGGTACTGGTCGAAGCCGGCCAGCCCGTTCTGCCGCCCGATGCCGCTGTGCTTGTACCCGCCGAAGGGCATGTCGGCCTGGCCGATGGGCATGCCGCCGTTGACGGCGAGGCTGCCCGTGCGGATGCGCTCCGCCACGGAGATCGCCCGCTCGAGCGAGCCCGAGAAGATGCCACCGGAGAGGCCGTAGACGCTGTCGTTGGCGATGCGCACGGCGTCGTCGTCATCGTCGTAGGGGATGGTGACCAGCACCGGTCCGAAGATCTCCTCCTGCGCGATGGTCATGGAGTTGGCGACGTCGGTGAAGAGCGTGGGCTCGACGAACCAGCCCTTGGGCAGGTGCGCCGGGCGGCCGCCGCCCAGGGCCAAGGTGGCTCCCTCCTCGACGCCCTTGGCGATGTACCCGAGCACGCGGTCGCGTTGCTTGGCCGAGATCACCGGGCCCATCAAGACGTCGGGTTGCTGCGGGTCGCCATAGGCCACCGAGGAGAGCGTCGCCTTGAGGATCTCCACGCCCTCCTCGTAGCGCGAGCGGGGGAGGAGCATGCGGGTCTGGATGGCGCAGCCCTGGCCGGCGTGGAAGCAGACCGCGATCCCCGAGGGCACCGAGGAGGCGAAGTCGGCGTCGTCGAGCACGATGGTGGCCGACTTGCCCCCGAGCTCCAAGAAGGTGCGCTTGAGCGTGGCCCCGCCCCGCTCCATGATGCGCATGCCCACGGCGGTGGAGCCGGTGAAGGAGATCAGGTCCACCTTGGGCGAGAGGGTCAGCTCCTCACCGACCAGGTGGTCCGACGAGGTGACCACGTTGAGCACGCCCGGTGGGAACTCGGTCTGCTCGGCCACGAGGCGGCCCAGGCGGGTGGCGTTCCACGGCGTGTCGGGCGCCGGCTTGAGGATGACGGTGTTGCCGGTCGCCAGCGCCTGGCCGAGCTTGTTCAACGTCACCTCGAGCGGGAAGTTCCACGGGACGATGGCACCGACCACGCCGACGGGTTCCTTCCAGATTTGGCGCGTGTTGGTGGCGCCGCGGCGGTCGACCGCCGTCGGCATCTCGGTCCGCCATGGGAACTCGTCCATGAGCTTGATCGGGTACGTCAACGCGCCCTCGAGGGGGATGTCGAGCTGGTTGGCGTAGGTGGTCATGCGCGGGCAGCCGACCTCGAGGATCAGCTCCTCGCGCATCGCCTCCCGGTCCTTCTCCAGCGCGTCTTGGAGCTGGGCCAGGCACTCCTTGCGGCGGTCCCGGTTGGTCGACCAGTCGGACTCGTCGAAGGCCCGGCGGGCGGCGTCGATGGCCCGGTGCATCTCGGCGTTGGACGCGTCGGCCACGGGGCCGAGCACCTCTTCGGTCGCCGGGTTGATGTTGTCGAAGGTCCGGCCCGAATCGGCCTCGACCAGCTCGCCGTCGACGAGCATCCTCACTTCGTGGTCGGCGCCTGCCGTCATGGCCCACCCCTGTCTCTCAGATGTTTCTCGCCGAGCGGAAACCTAGTTATCAAAATCTGCAACAAGCATAATCGACCGTCGTCGAGCCGCCCTCCCGGTCGTCCGCTCGGACCGGCCGGGCCGGGCCGGTCAGAGCGCGAAGGCTGGAGGCAGGGTACCTGTGGCGAGCACGTCGGTCCCCAATTGGCGGGTCAGGACGCTGCCCGCGCCGAGTAGCTGGTCCAGCACGACGACCGCGTCTGTAGAAGCGGTGGAACGGGTGCTCGGCGGTGAAGCCGATCCCGGCCAGCACCTGCTGGCAGTGCTTGGCCGCGGTGCGCGCCCCTTGTCCCGCCATGCCCTTGGCCATGGCGGCCAGCACCGGAGCGGGCTCCTCCCAGGCCCCGGCCAGCAAGCTGTCGGCCGCCTCGATGGCGATCAGGCTGTCGGCCAGACGGTGGCGCACGGCTTGGAACATGGCAATGGGCCGCCCGAACTGCACGCGCTCGGTGGCGTGCTGGCGCGCCAGCTCGAGCATCGTCCGCGCCGCGCCGATCAGCTCGTGGCTCAGCGCGAGCTGGCCCAGGGCGATCGCCTCGTCCCACGCTGACGGGCGTGATCGGAGCCGCCGGCCGGGCTCGACGTCGCCGCTCACCTCGAGCAGGCCGAGTGCCGGATCGATGCCCCCGACCGGGCGCAACACCAGTGCGTCCACGGGCGCCTCGAGCCCGACGGGGTCCTCGAGCGTCGTGGCCACGACGACGGCCCTGCTCTGGCCGCGTCAGCGCGGCCGTCCCGAGCCCGGCCACCGCGCAACGCCGCCGATTGCACGAGGCCCGGCGGCGCGCACGTGCGCGAACGGCGGCAGGACGACGGCCGTGTCCGGCCTCGACGCCCAGGGCGTCGGCCAACAGCCAGTCGAGCGCGGAGGAGGTGGCGTTCGCTCGCCCCGCCGCGTCGAAGAGGAGCGAGATGGCGGCCCTGCGGTCGGCCGCCAGCGCATCGCGCCATCCGAGGTCCTCCAGCGCGCGGTCGAGGGCCTCGCCGCTCGCGGTGTCGGTGGCGCGAGTCACGCTGCTGGCGAAGAGTGCGAGCTCCTCGTCCTCCATCACCGGTCGTCTCCCAGGTCGAGGAGGCGGCGGGCGATGATGTTGCGCTGGATCTCGGAGCTGCCGCCGTAGATCGTGGCGGCGCGCGAGTAGAGGAACTCGGCCCGCCAGCGCCGGCTGGCCGGATCGTCGCCGAGGGCCACGTCCGACCCCAAGCGCCTCGGCCGCCAGGTCGAAGACGGCCTGCTCGGCCGCGGCGACGAGGGCCTTGTCGATGGACGTCTCCGGCGCCGAGCGTCTCGCCGGCGGCCAGCCGGCGCTGCGTGGCCCGCGAGCGGGCCCGGAACGCCCAGAGCAGCTCGATCGCCTCGCCGAGCTCCTTCGGGTCGAGCGCGCCGGGGGCCGCCGCGCCGACCAGCTTCTCGAGCCGCCGCTGCATGTAGGCGGCGCGGTGCCAGAGCGCGGTGCTCCGCTCGTAGGGCAGCAGGTCCATGGCGATGGCCCACCCACCGTCGACCTGGCCCAGCACCCGGTCGTCGGGAACGCGCACGTCGTCGTAGAAGACCTCGGAGAACTCCTCGACGCCGTGCATCGTCTCAATGGGCCGGACGCGTGATGCCGGGCGTGTCCATGTCGACGAAGAACGCGGTGATGCCCCGGTGAGCGGACTCGGGCGTGCCCGTCCGGGTCAGGAGCACGCAGCGCGCGGCGAACTGGGCCAGGCTCGTCCAGACCTTCTGGCCGCTCACACGCCAGCCGTCGTCGGTGCGCGTGGCCCGGCACATGAGTGAGCCGAGGTTGCTCCCGGTCCCTGGTTCGGAGAAGCCCTGGCACCAGGTCTCCTCACCGCTGAGCAGCCTGGGCACCATGTCGGCCGCCAGCGCCGGGGGAGCGAAGTCGATCATCGTCGGTGCCAGCACCTCGGGCATGGAGTAGATGCCGGGCTCGACGAAATCCCGCGCCGTCAGCTGCTCGCCGAGATAGGCCCGCAAGAGGTTGCTCCCGCCCAGGCCGCCCACCCGCTCGGGCCAGCCCATGCGCATGAAGCCGGCGTCGTAGGCGAGGCGCATGACCTTGCGCAGATGCGCCATCTGCTGGTCCAGCGTCCCGATGCCGGCATAGTCGGGGGCGAGCTCGGCCGCCTGCGCGTCGAGCCACTGGTCCACCGTGGCCTTGAACTCGACGAGCTCCACGACCGGCCCGGATCTACCCAGCCGGTTCTTCGGAGGGCGCCGGGCGCGTCGGGTCGTGCGGCTTGCCCGAGTCCCGGGCGCCGTTGCGCCGCAGGAAGGTCATCTTCCTGGTCTGCAGGCGCCAGCCTTGCTCCGTCTTGCGGTACGTGTCGGTGTACCAGCCGATGCGCATGTCGTGCGTGGTCTGGTCCACGAAGCACAGCGTCTGGGCGCCGGTCCCGGTGTCGCCCTCGAGCTCGAGGACCGGAGTGCCGGTCAGGAACAGGCCCTTGGGGGCGGCCGCCACCAGGGTCGGGAAGTCCTCGAGCGTGTAGGTCTCACCGAACGCGCTGTAGGTGCCGTCGGGGGTGAAGACGTCGATCACCGCGTCGATGTCGTCTTGGGTCATGCCGACGGCGTAGCGGGCCAGCACCTGCTCGAGCTCCTTGATGTCGGCCAGCCGCGCCTCGTCCACGGCTGCCGACGATAACAGCATTCTCAAAATCCGAAATGGGAGCTGTGGTCAGCACCGGCGCACCCGGTGCGCGGCGGAAGCGAGAGTGCACGGAGTTGTCGGCGCGCCCGCAGAGTGAGGAGAGTCCTGCTCTCCGGGAAAGGGAACTCGGTACACTGGGAAAATGTCCACCCCAGAGACCCCTGCGCGCCGACAACGGCGCGCCGCTGCGCCGGCGGGACCTGGCCGTTGCCCGCTCCCTCGACTCCGCCCGGGCCCGGAGCGAGGGTCGGGTCCAGCGCTTCCTCGATGCCGGGTTCGAGCTCCTCTCGGCACGCCGAGTCGGGCAAGGAGTTCACGGTCCAAGAAGTCGTCGATCGCTCCGGCCAGTCGCTGCGCAGCTTCTACCAGTACTTCGCCGGCAAGCACGAGCTGCTCCTCGCCCTCTTCGACGAGGCCATCCGCTCCACGGCCGACCGACTCGAGGAGCTGGTGGCCAAGGAGTCCACGCCCCTGGAGCGCCTGCATTGCTTCGTCGTCGAGTACTACCGCATGTGCCTGCCCGCACCGAAGGGCCGGGGCTCCAAGAACAACCCGACCCCGGTCATGGCCGAGTTCAGCCATGAGCTGCTCACCGGGCACCAGGACGAGGCGGCAAGGGCCTTCGTGCCGCTGGTCTCACTGCTCGAGACGGTCGTTGCCGATGCGGTCGCGGCCGGCGAGGTCCGGTCCGGTTTCGAGCATGACGACGCGGCGGGGCTCATCCTCTCCACCATCATGTTCAACGCCACCTACGGGTCGACCATCTCGGGGACCAAGCCGCACGATCCGGCGCGGGCCGCCGACGCCATGTGGCAGTTCGTCTCGACCGGCATGCTCGCCCCGACCAACACCTGAGCGGCGAGGCGCCGAGCCGTGCGCGGTTCGTCGCCCAGGCCGAGCACGTCAGGTCGATCGAAAGGTCAGAGCAGAACGTCTAGCTCGCCTTGTGCATGGCCGGACGACCGAAGCCAAGAACTCCCGCGTCCGCTCGGCCGACGCCTTGATCGGCCTCGCGTCCTTCCCCGAGCGCGCACGATGCGGCAGTTCAGATCGGTCACGCCCGCCTCGGCGAACCGGCGGAGCCGCTGCTCCATGGCCGCCTCGCTGCCGCAGATGAGCACGTCGCCGATCGACTGCGGCGTCGCCGTGCTCCATGAGCCGCACGTAGTTGGGCGAGGCCACCACCTCGCTCAGCGTGCGGTTCGTGCGCTCGATGGCCGCCTCCACCTCGTCGTCGCGGCAGAGGCACACGGGCACGCCCGCCATGACGCGGGGCGCCGGGCGGCCCGCCCCCTCGGCGGCTTCGGAGATGCTCGGCACGACGTGCGAGGCAATGGTGCGCTCGTCGGCCAGCCACAACACCGTGCCCGAGGTGCGTTCCCCGGCCAGCTTGAGCATGACGGGGCCCAGCGCGGCGATCAGCACCGGCGTCGGCGTGAGGTCGGTGATGTCGAGGGGCTGGTGGATGTCGAAGAGCTCGTTCTTCACCTCGACGATCCCGGGCCCGGCCAGTGCCTGGTCGAGCACGTCGAGGTAGCACCGCATGGTCAGCGCCTGGCGCTCGTAGGGCAGGCCCATCATCTCCTTGATGATCCAGTGGTGCGAGACGCCCAGGCCCAGGGTGAAGCGCCCTTCGCAGACGGCCTGGTTGGAGAGGGCCTGCTGGGCCAGCACCACGGGATGGCGTGGCTGCAGCGGCACAATGGAGGTACCGATCTCGATGCGCGACGTCGCCGTTCCGAGCAGTGTGACCGCCGTCATCACGTCGATCTCGTCGGGGATCTGGGGCGTCCAGATCGTGTCGAGGCCGGCCTCGTCGGCCCAGCGGGCATCCGCCTGGAGCTTCTCCACCTTGGTGGCGTAGCGCCCGCGGTCCGCGCTCACCTGAAGACCGATTCGCATGGGCGCGCTCCTCTCGGATCGGAAATGACGTTCTCTTAAACGCTATATCGTGCTATCGCTCAACGCTAGGGACAGTTGACAAGAATGTGCACTGTTCGTAACATCGGCCAACTCTATCGGCACCCTTCGGCGCCGGCAGGGCCGGCGCATGCACCGTGACGTGGGCGGGAGCAGGGCCGTCGGAGACGTTTCGTGGGCGGGGGCCGCGCCAGCCGCGGGACCCGCTCGCCAGGCCAGCGGCACGAGTGGGAGGCCGGCAATGGGAAGTAGCGGCTCGGAGGTGAGCCGGACCGCCGTCGTGACCGGGGGCGGCTCGGGCATGGGAACGGCGATTTGCCACCACCTGGCCCGGCAGGGCGCGCAAGGTGGCGGTGCTCGACGTCAACGGCGACGCGGCCGAGCGCGTGGCCAAGGAGCTCGAAGCCGAAGGGTTCGCCGCGCTCGGTGTGCCGGTCGACGTGTCCGACCGGGCCGCCGTCGAGGCCGCGCTGGACCGGGTGCGCCAGGTCCTCGGCCGGGTCGAGATCATGGTGACCAGTGCCGGCATCGAGGGCTTCGCGGACTTCCTCGACATCAGTGTCGAGGACTGGGAGCGCATGATGGCGGTCAACCTGACCGGCACCTTCCACTGCCTCCAGGCCGCCGTGCCCGACATGATCGAGGCCGGGTGGGGGCGCATCGTCACCATCTCGTCGTCCTCGGCCCAGTCGGGTACCCGCCGCATGTCGCACTACGTCGCCTCCAAGGGTGGCGTCATCGCGCTGACCAAGGCGTTGGCGCTCGACCTGGCCCCCAACGGCATCACCGTGAACACCATCCCGCCCGGCGTCATCGACACACCGATGATGCGCCGCCCCATTGAGTCGGGCGCCATGGCCAGCATGGATGGCATCCTGGCCCGGGCTCCGCTCGGCCGGGCCGGCACGCCCGACGACATCGCCGTGGCCTGCGCCTTCCTCTGCTCCGAGGAGGCGGGCTACATCACCGGCCAGCAGATCAACGTGAACGGCGGCTGGTACCTGTGAGCACGCTGTCCACGCGCCCGCTCGGGAACGTGGGCGCCGAGGTTCTCGGGATCGAGGCGGATCGGCTGCTGGAGGACGACGAGCTCCCGCCGGCCGCCATGTGGGCCCTCGACGAGCACGGCGTCCTCGTCTTCCGCGAGCTGCACCTGGATGACGAGACCCAGATGGCGTTCTCCAAGAAGCTCGACGACGTGGGCAAGACCGAGCCGGCCCCGACGCCGTCCATCTACAAGGTCACCCTCGACCCCACGAAGACGGCGACGGCCGAGTACCTGAAGGGCACCGTCTTCTGGCACATCGACGGCGCCCAGGACGAGGTGCCGACCAAGGCGACGATGCTCAGCGCACACGTGCTGTCCGCCCGCGGCGGCGAGACCGAGTTCGCCAGCACGTACGCCGCCTACGACGACCTGAGCGACGAGGAGAAGGAGCGTGTCGCCGCGCTGCGCGTCCTCCACTCCTTCGAGGCCTCGCAGCGTCTGGTCAACCCGGACCCCACCCCCGACGAGCTGGCCAAGTGGCGGCAGCGACCCGACCGCGAGCATCCCCTGGTCTGGCGGCACCGCTCGGGTCGGCGCTCGCTGGTCATCGGGGCCACGGCCGACCACGTCGTCGGTCTGGAGCGCGACGAGGGACGGGCCCTGCTGGCCGACCTCGAGGCCCGGGCCACCGCCGAGGACCGCGTCTACCGCCACGAGTGGACGCTGGGCGATTTGGTCATCTGGGACAACACCGGCGTCATGCACAGCGTCCAGCCCTACGACGCCTCGTCCGCCCGCGAGATGCACCGGACGACGATGACCGGCGACGAGCCCATTCAGTGAGCCCGCGGCGATGACCCGACTTCAATGATCATGTTTCAAATGAGAAGGAGCCAAGTGTGAGCGACGTGACCATCCTGCGCGCCGACCGGTGGTGCGACGTCGAGACCGGCGAGGTGCGCTCGCCGGCCGTCATCGTCGTCGACGGCAACACCATCGTGGCCGTCAATCCGTCCGAGCTCCCGAGCCCGGCCACCGAGGTGAACCTGGGCGACGTGACCCTGCTGCCCGGGCTGATGGACATGGAGCTCAACATGCTCATCGGAGGACCGGGCGGCCCCGACGGCCTGCCCGACCCGATGCACGGGGTGAAGGACTCCCCGGTGTACCGGACGCTGCGCGGCGCGGTGAACTGCGGCACCACGCTCATGGCCGGTTTCACCACCTGTCGCAACCTCGGCCTCATGGTCTACACGGCCGGCTTCCTGCTCGACGTCGACCTCATGAAGGCGGTCGACAACGGCTGGTTCCCTGGCCCGCGCATCTTCCCGGCCGGCCACGCCATCACGCCGACCGGCGGCCACCTCGATCCGACCATGTTCCAGGGGCTGGCGCCCGGGATCATGCCCCAGAGCGTGGAGCAGGGCATCGCCAACGGCGTGCCCGAGGTGCGCAAGGCGGTGCGCTACCAGATCAAGTACGGGGCCAAGCTGATCAAGATCTCGGCCTCGGGCGGCGTCATGTCCTTCAGCTCCGCCGCCGGTTGCCAGCAGTACTCCGACGAGGAGTTGGACGCCATCGTCGACGAGGCCCACCGCAACGGCCTGCGGGTGGCGGCGCACGCCCACGGCGACGCCGGCATCCGCGCCTGCATCCGGGCCGGGGTCGACTGCATCGAGCACGGCTCGCTGGCCACCGACGACACGTTGCAAGACATGGCGAAGGCGGGCTCCTTCCTGGTGGGAACCACCGCGCTGGCCGACCACATGGCGGTCGACCGCATCCACCCGATCCTCCAGAAGAAGGCCGCCGAGATCTTCCCGCAGGCCCGCCGCATGTTCGGCCAGGCCCTCGAATACGGCGTCAAGATCGCCTGCGGCTCCGACGCGCCGGCCATCCCGCACGGGTCCCAGGCCCTCGAGCTCATCGCCATGTGCGACCGCGGCATGACGCCGATGCAGGCACTGCAGGCGGCGACACTGACGAGCGCCGAGCTGATCGAGCACGAGCACGACCTGGGCCGGCTGGCGCCGGGGTACCTGGCCGACATCATCGCGGTGCCCGGCGATCCCTCCGAGGACATCACGGTGACCAAGGACGTGCGCTTCGTGATGAAGGACGGCCACATCTACAAGGGCGTCTGAGCCCGCAGGCAAGCTGCCCGCCGGCTGCACGCCACCGACGGCATCCACCGAAGAGGAGCGCACCATGCCCGAGAACGACCAGCCCGGTGCGGCCCAGGCCATGCGCCGCGCCATGCTGGGCGACGCCTACGTCGACGCCCAGTCCGCCGACCCGAATCCGGTCATGGGCGAGTTCTCCGACTACGTCACGTCCATGGCCTGGGGCGTGTGGGCCCGCGGCGGCGCCGCTCAGCCCGCGGGACCGCAGCCTCCTGGTCCTGGCCATGACCGCGGCGCTGGGCCGGATGGAGGAGTTCCGTCTGCACGCTTCGGCCAAGGACCGCACCGGGGTCACCGACGACGAGTTGGACGAGCTCCTCTTCCAGATCGCGGCCTACTGCGGAGCGCCCGCCGGCAACGCGGCCAAGCGCGCGTTGCTCGCGGTCCGGGCCGAGCAGGCGGAGAGCTGACGGTGGGTGCGGTCGGCGTCGTGGGTCTGGGCAACATGGGCAGCGTGCTCGCCGCCAACCTGGTGGCGTCGGGTCACGAGGTCGTGACCCATGACGTGGCCGGCGACGAGCGCAACCCCGCCGGGGCTCGGTTCGCCGGATCGGTCGACGAGGTCGCATGCCGTGCCGCCATCGTCGTGTGCAGCCTGCCCGACGGGTCGGTCTCGCAGCAGGTGGCCGAGGCGCTCGTCGCCACGGCAGACCGCCGCACGACGCACGTCCTCGACACGTCGACCATCGGGGTGGCCGCCGCCCGGGAGGTCGACGGACTCTTGGCGGCGGCCGGACTCGGCTACGTCGACGCCCCCGTCTCCGGCGGCGTGGCCGGTGCCCGGGCGCGCACGCTCAACGTGATGTACGCCGGGTCCGACGAGGCCTGCGCTGCGGTCGAGCCGGTGCTGGCCGGATTGAGCGACCGCCGGCGCCGGGTGGGCGAGCGCCCGGGAATGGCCCAGGCGCTCAAGTTGGCCAACAACTTCCTCTCGGCCACCGCGCTGGCCGCCACCAGCGAGGCGGTGGCCTTCGGGGTGTCGGTGGGCCTCGACCTGGCCACCATGGTCGAGGTGCTCAATGCGTCGAGTGGCCAGAGCGCAGCGACGAGCGACAAGTTCCCCAACCACGTTGTGACGGGTCGCTATGCCGCTGGCTTCGCCAACACCTTGATGGCCAAGGACCTGTCCCTCTACCTGGGGGCCGTCGAGGACCAGGGGGCACCGTCGGTCATCGGCCCCGTCACTGCCGCCCTCTGGGAGCGCTTTGCCGATGACGATCCGGGGGCCGACTTCACCCGGATCTATCCCTTCGTCGAGGGTTCCTGACCCCCCTGTTCGTTGACTGGCCCGCGAAACGGGTGCTAAGCAGTCGCCCAGCATCGAGCTGAGCAAGTGCTCAGCGCACGTGGTGCAGAACGGAGCGGTGATGACCGACTACGACGCAGTCGATTTCTTCGCGGACGAGTCCCTGCTCGAAGACCCCTACCCCTACTTCGAGTACCTGCGTTCCCAGTGCCCCGTCCTGCCGACGAACCCGCACGGAGTGGTGGCGGTGTCGGGCTACGACGAGGCCTCGCAGATCTACCTCAACCCCGACACCTTCTCCTCGTGTAACTCGGTGGTCGGGCCCTTCGCCACGTTTCCGGTGCCCCTCGAGGGTGACGACGTCGGCGAGACCATCGACACCTATCGCGACCAGCTGCCCATGTACGAGCACATGGTCACCATGGACGCGCCGATGCACACGCAGGAACGGGCGCTCATCATGCGGATCCTGACGCCGAAGCGGCTCAAGGAGAACGAAGACTTCATGTGGCGCCTAGCCGACCGGCAGATCGACGAGTTCGTCGCCGACGGCCACTGCGAGTTCATCAAGGCCTACACACAGCCTTTTGCCATGCTGGTCGTGGCCGACGTCCTCGGCGTTCCCGAATCGGATCACGAGCAGTTCCGCGAGGGTTTCGGATTCAGCTCGAGCCCGGGCAAGCTGGGCAGCGGGAGCAAGGGCATGTCCTCCAACGCGTTGAGCTGGCTGGACGAGTGGTTCACCACGTACATCGAGGAACGGCGCAGCCAGCCTCGCGTGGACGTCTTGACCGACTTGGCGCTCGGCACCTATCCCGACGGGTCGACGCCCGACGTCAGCTCGGTGGTCCGTACGGCGACGTTCCTCTTTGCCGCCGGCCAGGAGACGACGGCTCGCCTCTTGGCCGTCGGGCTCAAGTACCTCTGTGAGTACCCCGAGCTCCAGGACGAGCTACGGGCACATCGCGAGCGGATCCCCGGCTTCATCGAGGAGGCGCTGCGCATCGAAAGCCCGGTCAAGGCCGACTTCCGCTTGGCCCGTCGCAACACCAGCGTGGGTGGCGTCGACATTGCGGCCGGAACACCGGTGATGCTGCTCAACGGTGCGGCCAACCGCGATCCACGATTGTTCGAGAGTCCCGACGAGTTCCGGATCGACCGCGAGAACGCCAAGGTCCACATCGCGTTCGGCCGTGGGCCCCACGCCTGCCCCGGGGGACCTTTGGCCCGGGTGGAGGGCCGCGTGAGCATCGAGCGGATTCTTGACCGCATGCGGGACATCAGGCTCTCCGAAGAGCACCACGGCCCACCTGGGGACCGGCACTTCGCGTACGAACCAACGTGGGTCCTGCGCGGCTTGCACGACTTGCACATCGAATTCACCCCAGCGGAGGTGACGGCATGACAAGTCGAATCGCCGTCGTCACTGGAGCCGCCTCGGGGATCGGGCTCGGCATCGCCAAACGCCTGGCGGGCGACGGGCACGCGGTGGCCCTGCTCGACCAGGATGGCGCGGCGGCGGAGAAGGCCGCATCCGAGCTGTCCGGAGCCGGTCACAAGGCGAGCGGGTACGAGGCGGACGTGGCCGACCGGGGTGCCGTCGAGCGGGCCTATGCCTCGGTCCGTCAGGACCTCGGTCCGATCACCATCGTGGTGACCAGCGCCGGCATCGAGGCCTTCGAGCCGGTCGTTGAGATCACGCCCGAGAAATGGGACCGCCTGATCGCGGTGAACCTGACCGGCACCTTCACCTGCGTGCAGCTTGCCGTGCCGGACATGATCGAAGCCGGGTGGGGGCGCATCGTGACCATCTCCTCGTCGAGCGCCCAGTCCGGCGCACCCAACATGGCGCACTACGTCGCATCGAAGGGTGGAGTGATCGGCCTCACCAAGGCCCTCGCCCGGGAACTTGCGGACCGACACATCACGGCCAACACCATTCCGCCGACAATCGTGGACACGCCCATGGCGAGAAAGGGAGTGGCCGGAGGTCACGTGCCCAGCGTCGAGGTCATGGGCCGCATGGTTCCCCTGGGCCGAGCGGGCACTCCCGACGACATCGCGGGCGCGTGTTCGTATCTGTGCTCCGAGGACGGGAGCTACGTCACTGGGCAGGTAATCGGGGTCAACGGGGGGATGTACATCTGAGCACCCCAGTCCGAACGGACCGCGCCCCGAAAGCGTCGAGCGACAGCAGCTCGGATGCTGGCCGGCGTCTGGGCGCGGAGACGTCCAAGACCGCGGTCCGCGCTCCTCGACGCCGCCGAGCAGCTGATGCTCGAAGAGGGGTACGCCGCAGTGACGTCGCGGCGGGTCGCCGCCGCAGCCGGCCTGAAACCCCAGCTGGTGCACTACTACTTCCGCACCATGGACGACCTCTTCCTGGCGCTCTACCGCAGCCGGGCCGAGCTGGGACTGGAGCGCCACGCCCAGGCCGCCGCATCCGAGCAGCCGCTGTGGGCGTACTGGGACCTGAGCCAGGACCCCAGGGGCACCAGGCTCACCATGGAATTCGCCGCCCTGGCCAACCATCGCAAGGCAATACGGGCCGAGATCACGGCGTCAGCAGAGCGCTTCCGCGCCGACGAGCTGAAGGGTATCGAGGCCGCGCTCAACCGCTACGGCGTCGACCAGGAGCGGTACCCACCCTTGGTGTGCACCGTCCTCATGACCGCCATCTCCCAGTTCCTAGTGATCGAGCACGAGATCTTGGGCATGTCGACCGGGCACGCGGCGACCGTGGCCTTCGTGGAGGAGCTGCTGACATCGCTCGAAGGGCCACGGCCCCGCCGGAGCAGGCGAAACTCCCGGCGCATCGGCCTCATCCACTCTGTCGTAGCATCGAAGAGCCCGCGGATCGACCGCCGAGGAGGAGGACCCCCCATGCGAGTAGTCGTCGACTTCGACCTGTGCGAGAGCAATGCGCTCTGCATGGCGGCGGCACCCGAGGTCTTCGAGGTCCGCGATGACGACTTCCTCTACGTGCTCGACGAGAATCCCCCCGAAGAGCTGCGCGAGAAGGTCATGGCGGCGGTCAGAAGCTGCCCCAAGAACGCCATCTCTGTCGAGGACTGATCCCGCCCGCCGTACCCGTGCTCAGGCCGGCGGGCGGGCGTCGGTCAGGACGAAGCGGTGCTGGTTCCCGGGATGTCCGTGCCGCATGTCGGCGTGGTCGAGGCCGGAACGAATCCGTTCTTCTCGGCGATCATGTACCAGCCGCACGACTTCGGCAGGTCCTTCCCGAAGTTATTGGTGTAGTTGATCGTCTCGGGCAGCAGGCCGTTGCCGTTGTAGCTCTTGAGGTGACGCAGGTCACTGATGACGGCGGAGCGGGTCGGGTTCTTCCCGGCGAGCTGCAGGCCCTTGATCATCAGGTCAGCGCCGAGCCACGACTCGTACTGGCTGAAGGTGGGGAAGTCGCTCGACTTGAAGTGCTCGTACTTCTCGAGCGCCGCCTGCATGTTCTTCGTCCCGGCGTCGGGAATTTGGAAGGGACGGAACGTGGTGTCGAAGTACCCACCCTGGACTGAGGACCAGGCCGGCGAACCGATCACGGCGGGGTCGTAGCCGGTCGGGAAGACCATGACCTTTGGCTTCACGCCGTTCTGCTTGAGCGCCGAGGCGAGGGCATCGTTGGAGTTGTCGTCGAGGCCCGCATAAAAGGCGTTGCAGCCCTTTTGCTTGGCGACGAGGGCGGGGGTGCCCATCTGGACGGAGCCGAAGGGGATCGACGTGTCGAGCACCCCCTCCTTCCCTCCGGCGTGTTCGAAGGAATCGACCGTGCCGATGGCTGAGCGCGACGACGACGGGGAGATGCCGTAGCCGTAGGAGCAGACCACGGTGCCCCCGTGCGCCTTCAGGAAGCCGCCGATGGCGGTGTTGACCGGGTACTTCGGGTCAAGGCTGCCGACATCGGAGGCGAACATGTTGGTGAAGGGCTGGGTGCCCCACTCGGGCCCGTCGAAGAACCCCCCGGTGACCGGGACGCCTTGTTGGTTCGGGTACTTGTCGCCCAGGAAGAACAGCGGGCTGGTCGAGACGATGCCGAAGGCACCCTTGGACAGCGCCGACTGGATCGCCGTGACGATCTCGGTGGGGCTGGTCTGGTCATCGAGGACCAGGCCGACGAGCTTGTGGCCGTTCACGCCGCCCTCGGCGTTCTGCTGCGCTATTCGCGCGTTGAACCCGACCGGGGCATTGCTGAACTCGGAGGAGCCTGGTCCGGTGAGCGAGGTGATCATGGCGATGGTGATAGGTGCTTCCGAACTGGAAGCCCCCGCTGCCGTGGTCGTCGCAGTGGTCGCCGCCAGGGTCATGAGCCCCGATGCCGCGGTGGCCATCGCCAGTCCAGCCAAGCCCAGGCGGCCCAGAGGCCGGCTCGAGCGGTTACGCATGGTGTTGTCCTCCCCAAGATCCACCGGGCGTTCCCCCGGTGTGTGCACAAAGAAATACACGCCCGTGGCGCAAAAAGCAGGTCAGGCGGCGGCCAATGTAGGTCAGGCCGCTGCGACCTGCAGCAATGCGTCCGCCGTACGCGCCGGCTCAGTGATCATCAGGTCGTGGCCCGTGTCAATTTCCCACAGCCGCCCCGCCGTCCGGGCCTGATCCATGAGGGACTTTTCTCTGGTGGCCACAGTGGAGGTGCACACGATGTGGTACTGCGGAATAGCCCACAGCGCATCCTCATTTTGCAGCGCGAGGGCTTGCTCGAAGCATTTCCAGGGGTGACCGGTGAGCCGCTCGGCCATCCAGGCCAGATCATCCGGATCTGTGACGCCGTAGAGGAGGCCGGCATCGGGGGCGGGGAGCAGGACGAGCTCGATGCCGTCGACCACCTCACCCATCGGCCGCACCGCGTTGATCACCGGGCCCGCGACGTCGACGAGGGACTGGCCGTTGCGCGGGGTGGCGGCGTCGAGGTACACCAGCTTCCCGATCCGGTCCGCCGCCTTGTCGGCTGCACCGGTGATCACCATTCCGCCATAGCTGTGGCCGACGAGGATCACGTCGCGCAGGTCCTCGTAGTGCAGCACCGCCGCGATGTCCTCGGTGTGCAGGGCCAGGTCGATGGAATCGGTCAGGAGGCCACAGCGCTCACCGAGACCCGACAGCGTCGGCGTGTAGACCAGGTGGCCCTTGGCTTGGAGGAGGCGGGCCACTCGCTGGTAGCACCAGCCCCCGTGTCCACCCCCGTGCACCAGCACGTAGGTCGCCACTGCTCAGACCTCCCTTATCGCGCGCTCCAGGGCGGAGCACCCGAATTCCAGGTCACGGTAGCCGGGATGGCGGAGCCCCTCCGAGGTGTGGCGACCGGCTCTGGTAGGAACGGCGGCCGGATGTGCAACGCGACGCAACAGCCCGGGCCCACGTGGCACGCGGGAGACGGGAGGACCTGTGGCTGACATCGAGGCACTGCTCGGGGCGCTGACCCTCGAGGAAAAGGCAACCCTCACCGCGGGCGGCGACATGATGGCGACGGCGGGGATCGAACGTCTGGGCATTCCGGTCGTCTCCGTAACCGATGGGCCCAACGGAGCGAGGGGTCCCAGCTACCCCGGGATCGGCGGCGATCCGTCCACCTGCATCCCATGCGGCTCGGCGTTGGGGGCCACCTGGCACCCACAACTCGTCGAGCGACTCGGTGCCCTCGTCGGGCGCGAGGCGCTCGACCGCGGCTGTCGGGGTCTGTTGGCACCGACCGTCAACCTGCACCGATCGCCGCTGGCCGGGAGGAACTTCGAGTGCTACTCCGAGGACCCCCTCCTGAGCGGCCGAATGGCGGCGGCCTACGTGAGGGGTGTGCAGTCCTCGGGCGCCTTTGCCACGGTGAAGCATTTCGTCGCCAACGAGGCAGAGTACGAGCGCAACGCCATGAGCTCGGTGGTCGATGAACGGTCCTTGCGTGAGCTCTACCTGGTTCCCTTCGAGCTCGCCGTCCGAGAGGGCGGAGCCATGGCCATCATGACGGCGTACAACCGCCTCAACGGCAGCTGGCTGACCGAGCAGCCGCGTTTCCTGATCGATCTGCTGCGTGACGAATGGGGTTTCGAGGGCCTCGTCATGACCGACTGGTTCGCCGTCGCCGACAGCAAGACCTCGCTCGGGGCCGGACTGGACCTCGAGATGCCTGGGCCGGGAAGGGCTCTGGGCATTGGCATTGCTGCCCTCGTTGCGGAGGGCAGTGTGCCGGCGGGCGATCTCGACGAGGCGGTCCGCCGACTGCTCGCCGGCCTGAACCGCGCCGGAGCCCTCGACGGTCCGGCTGAGATCCGCGGGGCGGTCGAACTCGGTCCGGCGGAACGGGCGCTCGTTCAGCAGGCTGCGGCTGAGTCCGTGGTCCTCCTGCGCAACGATGGCGTGTTGCCGCTTCGGAGCGAGTCGCTGACCCGGGTCGCCGTCTTGGGCGACCATGCCGCCACTCCTCGAATCCAGGGGGGCGGGTCCGCCCAGGTGATGGAGCGTCGGACCACGTCACCCCTTCAGGCCTTGAAGTCAGCTTTGGGTAATGACGTCGAGGTCGCCTTCGAGCGCGGGTGCGAGGTGGACCAGTCGGCGACCCTGGTCGGGCGATCTGTGTTCTCGGCGCCTCACGGGTTCGAGGTCGAGGTATTCGACGGGCTCGAGTTCTCGGGCGATGTGGTGCGACGAACCCGGTTGGAAGAGCTCCGGCTCTTCGTGCTGAACGCGGCAGTGCAGGGGTATCCGGACGACGAGTGGTCACTGCGAGCGCGCGGCCGTGTGGTTCCGACCGAAAGCGGGAGATTTCAACTCGCGCTGGCGCAGGTCGGCCGGGCCCGGGTGCTGGTCGACGGCGTGGTGGTTCTCGATGGGTTCGCACACCCGCCGCAGCCGGGTGGCCACGACTTCTTCGGATTCGCCAGCCAGGAGCTGGTCGGGGAGGTCGAGCTCGTGGCGGGCAGGCCGGTCGACTTCGTCCTCGAGTTCGCGAGAGTGGGGTCCCCGCTCGCCGGCATTCGGGTGGGTTTTCGCACGGTCGATACTCAGGCGTTGCTCGATCGGGCAGAGGCCACCGCCCTGGAGGCCGATGTGGCGTTGGTATTCGTCGGCACAACCCACGAGTGGGAGACGGAGGGGCGGGACCGCACCTCCCTGGCGCTCCCGGGTCGTCAGGACGAGCTGGTCCGCCGCGTTGCCTCCGTCAACCGTCGCACCGTCGTGATCATCAACGCGGGTGCGCCCGTTGATCTGCCCTGGGAGGAAGACGTCGCAGCCGTGCTGCAGTGCTGGTTCGGGGGTGAGGAGATGGCCGCGGGAGTGGTCGAAGTCCTGATCGGTGCCACCGACCCTGGGGGCCGCCTGCCCATCACTGTGCCGATACGGCTTGAACACAGTCCCTCATACGACAATTTCCCGGGCGAAAACGGGGAGCTGCGTTACGGCGAGGGATTGTTCATGGGATACCGGGGCTTTGAGCACCGGAGCATCGCACCGCGCTATCCCTTCGGGCACGGTCTCAGTTACACCACATTCGAGTTCGGGGCAGTGAGCCTTTCGTCTGCCACCTTCAGTGCCGGGACCCCACTGCGGATCACGGTTGATCTGCGCAACATTGGAGATCGGGCGGGGAGCGAGGTTGTCCAGTGCTATGTCGGCCCGGAGTCGCCTCGATTGGCTCGACCGGGTAAGGAGCTGAAGGCCTTTGCGAAGGTCCGACTCGAACCCGGCCAGTCGACCCAGGTCGTCCTCGAGCTCGAGGACCGCTCCTTCGCGTACTGGGATCCGGGCCAGGCGGATTGGGAGGAAGTGGCCAGCCGGTTCACCGCCATCTCACCCCAGGTGGCGGCGCACGATCGGCGTCTCGCGGGGTGGCAGATTGACCCCGGGACTTACCGCGTGCTGATCGGTCGGTCGTCGGCCGACATCGTGGCCGAGCGCCGGGTCGAGGTGGAGGCCACCGGGATTTGACTGCCCTGAGGTCCGGGTCGCGGGAGCGGTCGTCGACCTCAGGTCCCTCCGTAGTGTGCTTCAAGGACGCATCCAGGAGAACCCGTGTCCGGCCCGACAGCAGTGCGGATCGGCGTAGAAAACCGGGATCACTCGATTCCGGTACATCACCACACTGCTCCTGCGGCGTGGTCGGCATAGGCCGCGCGTATGGCGGCAGCGTCGACCGCGCCATCCGGTTCGATCGTCTCGCCCTGAGCCACCTTCCATGCTTGGGCCAAGGCGTCGAACTCGCCTCCGAGGCTGACGGCGGCGGCCTGCACCGCGGCACCCGCGGCCACCAGCTCAGTCTCGGTCGGTACGACGACCTCCCGTGTCGTGAGGTCGGCCACCACGCGACGGTACGCCTTGCTGCGGGCGGCGCCGCCGACGAGGAAGACGCGCCCCTCGGCTGGTCCGAGAGCGTCGGCTCCGGCAAGAAGGTTGCACACGACTCCCTCGATGGCCGCCCGGGCCAATTGCTGCGGCGTGACGTCGCTGCGGAGACCGATGAGCCGGCCGGAGTCGTCTGGCCGGTTCGGTGTCCGCTCACCGTCGAAGTACGGTACGAGCACGAGCCCATCGGCTCCGGCCGGCGCATTGAGGGCGAGCGCGTCGAAGTGCTCGTGGTCGACGCCGAGGAGTCGAGCCACCGCATCGGTGACCTTGGTCGCATTCATTGTGCAGACCAGCGGGAGGAAGCGTCCGGTCGCATCGGCAAAGCCAGCCACCGTGCCGGACGGGTCCGCCGATGCGTGATCGCTCACTGCGAACGCGGTGCCGCTGGTGCCGAAGCTGAGCACGAGATCGCCGGGACGCAATCCGAGCCCCAGTGCCACCGCCATGTTGTCGCCCGTGCCTGGGGCGACGGATGTACCTCTCCCGGCCCATTCCCCGGCGACGGCCAAGGGCGCAAGCACTTCGGGCAAGCTCGGCTCCCATTCGACGGCGTCATCCACCAGATCGAGGAGTTCGGGGCAGTAGCGCTCGGCCTCCGGTGACCAGTAACCCGTGCCTGACGCATCGCCCCGATCGGTCGTTCTCTGCCCGGTCAGTCGGGAGGAAAGCCAGTCATGGGGAAGAAGGACTGCGGCCGTGCGACGGAACACCTCCGGTTCGCACCGCCGGAGCCATCGCAGTTTGGTGATGGTGAAGCTCGGACCGGGCACGCTTCCGCACCTGGTCGCCCAGCCGGCAGCGCCTCCCAGCAGGGAGCCGATGAGCTCTGCGGCATCGGGGGCCGACTCGGTGTCGTTCCAGAGCTTGGCCGGTCGCAGCACTTCACCACGTGCGTCCGTGACGACGAGGCCATGCTGCTGCGCCGCTACAGCGATCGTGTCGACTCGCCGGGCGTCGCCCACTCCGGCCTGCGCGCAGGCCGCGGCGAATGCCCTCTCCCAGTCCTCGGGTCGTTGCTCGCTGCGCGGCGGCGAGGTCGGAGGATGGGGGGCCCGACCCGCGGCGACTATTGCGCCGGTGTCGAGGTCGCGGACCTGGACCTTGCACGCCGTCGTGGACGAGTCGACCCCGACCACGAGCGGCATCAGCGCACCCCGAGCAGCAGTTCCGTGACGAGTTGGTCGAGACGCTCGTGTCCGTAGCCCTGAGAAGCCAGCGCGTCCTCGTCCTCGTGTCCGGTGAGGATCCCGGCCAAGCCGTCGGGTCCTGCCGTCGGCTCGCGCAGTGCACCCACCTTTGCGGTGTGCAGAGCCTCTTGGATCTCGGCATCCTCCTGGAAACGACGAACTTTCTCGGCCAGGATCAGATAGGTCCGCATGCAGCCGCGTGCGAAGTCCCACACGCCCGCAGCGTCCTCGGTGCGGTAGGGGTGAGCGTCGAAGTGACGCATTCCGGTCCACCCCGAGTCCTCGAGCAGCCGCACCGTATAGAAGGCGTCGCGGATCCCCTCGGAGCCGAATCGGAAGTCTTGATCGTACTTGCCGATCCGCTGGGCGTTGAGATCGATATGGAACAGCTTGTCGTGCCAGAGTGTCTGCGCAACGGCGTGTGAGAACGACAGTCCGCTCATCGTCTCGTGTGCGAACTCGGGGTTGAGGCCCACCATGTCCGGCCACTCCAGCTCACCCACGAAGGCCAGCGCGTGGCCCACGGTCGGGAGGAAGATGTCGCCCCTTGGCTCGTTCGGCTTCGGTTCCAGGGCGATGCGCAGTCCGAGACCCCGCTCTCGAATGTGTTGGCAGCAGAGATCGACTGCCTCTTTGTAGCGATCGAGTCCCGCGCGCACGTCCTTGGCCGCGTCGGCCTCGACCCCTTCGCGGCCCCCCCACAACACGAAGATCTGAGCTCCCAGTTCGGCTCCCAGCTCCATGGCTTCGCAGGCCTTGCGGACGGCGAACCGGCGTACGGCGGGATCGTTCGCCGTGAACGCGCCTTCTTTGAAGACGGGTCTCCAAAACAGGTTGGTTGTCGCCATTGGGACTTTCAGGCCCGACTCCTCGAGCGCCCGGCGGAATCGCTTGAGCACGGTCACGCGCTCGGTGGGCGTCGCGTCGTAGGGCACGAGGTCGTTGTCGTGGAAGGACACTCCGTACGCCCCGAGCTCGGCTAAACGATGCACTGCCTCGACCGGATCGAGATCTGCGCGGACCACGTTCCCAAATGGATCACGCCCCGGATTCCCCACGGTCCACAGTCCGAAGGTGAATTGGTGGTCCGGGCGTGGCGTGTAGTCATCCGACATGTCGGCTCCTTTTTTGTGCGTCCGGCGGCGATGTGGTTGGGAACGTGAATTGGTCCATCAGACCAACCGGAAGTCCCTCGCTGAGGGTTCCGCCCGGGAGAGGCGGTCCGAGTGGAGCACGACCGCAAAACTTGCAGAGCCCGCTCGACCATGCCAGAGCACCGGGCTGAGGGCAGGAATTCCTCACACGTGTAAGAATCTGAGCTCTTCGGCCGAAGCCAACGACCGACGCCGGTCCAACAGGGCCGTTGTCGGGTCTCGGTGAGCCAGGGGAGGGTCTGACGAGTAATGAGCAGAATCGCGGGTGGGCGCGGGCAATCCTCGCTGCGCACGGGTCAACGTTCCCTGCCCAGACCGTGTCCCGGCTCTTTCCCGCTGGCCACAAGGGAGCACCATGCTGGAGCGTCGGGAGGCAGGGTCCGGCATGCTGAGAACCCGCATGACGCGGGAGAAGAATCCTCCTATCATTCGTCCGCGGTGTACGGCGCGGACCGTCCGGACGTAGCCGCCTGACGATGAGGTGGGGGCAGCAGTGAGCGAAATTCCGCCGGCGTTGCCGTCCGTTGCGGCGAACGACGGTTCGGCCAGCGCGGCAGATCTGGCCCGTCTCCTGGCCGACTCCGCTCAGGAGCGCCAAGACGCCGCACAGGCGGCCGAAGAGGTGTTGCTGCTCCCGGAGAACCTATTGCCAGGCACGCGGGAGGAGCACACCTCGCTGCGCGAAGGCCTGCGGAAATCCGGGACCACGACCTTCCTCGTGCTGGCGATCATCGTCGCCCTCGACAACCTGCAGAGTTCGGGGCTGGCCGTGCTCGCGCCCAACATCCGCTCGTCGTTCCACGTGAGCTCGGGTGTCATCGTGTTCGTCGCGGGTGTCTCGGGGGGATTCCTCGTTCTCGGCATCCTTCCCATGGGCTGGTTGGCCGACCGCTACCGCCGCGCTCCGATCGTTGGCATTGCCACGCTGATCTTCGGGTGCATGATCTTTCTGACGGGCCTGGCCACGAACATTTTTCTGTTCTTTTGCGCCCGGTTCGGAGCCGGTGTCTCGCAGGCTTCCACCTACACCGTGCACCAATCGCTGCTTGCAGACACCTACCCGATCAGCCTGCGCGGCCGGATCGGATCGGCCATGGGCATTGCCACCGGGATTGCCACCGCTCTCAGCCCGATCTTGGTCGGCTCCATCGCAAGCTCCGTTGGTGGGCCGAACGGCTGGCGTTGGGCCTTCTACATACTCTCCATTCCCATCGTCCTCGTCGCCGTCATCGCGTTCAAGCTGCGCGAGCCTCCCAGGGGGCAGTTCGAAAAGCTCGACGTGCTGGGCGAGGTAATTCAGGACACGCAACCCGTTCCGCCGTCCCTGGAGGCCGCGTTCGCTCGCATCTTGCGGATCCGCACGCTGAAGATGTGCCTCATCGCCTTTTCGGCCCTGGGCTTCGGCCTGTTCACGCAACCGGTTCTGGGCAATCTCTTCTTGCAGCAGCAGTTCGGACTGGACGCGTTTCGCCGTGGCCTCATCGGCACCATCGGGAGCATCGGCATTCTCGTCGCGTTGCCTTTCGTCGGCCGGTACTACGACCGGCTGTACCACCTGGATCCTGCAAAGGCATTGTCACTCATCGGAAAGTTGATCCTCCCCGTCGCGGTGATCGTTCCCATCCAGTACTTCATGCCGAATGCAGTGTTGTGGGCTGCCTTCTATGTGTTGGCCACCGCTCTTTCCATGAGCGCGTTCTCCATGGTGGGTCCGGTGATCACGTCGGTAGCGCCGTACCACCTGCGCGGCATGAGCGGAGCGGTCGGGGCGATATACCTCTTCTTCATCGGCGCCACGGGTGGCGCCGTGCTCTCAGCCGGTCTCGACCAGGCGTTCGGGCCGCGCGCGGCTGTGCTGCTCGTGGTGATCCCGACGACGATCATCGGCGGGCTGATGGTCATCCGCGGCTCCCACTTCATCCGCAACGACCTTTCGCTTGTGGTCGTCGAGCTCCAGGAGGAGCTGGAGGAACACAAGAGGCAGGCCGCTGATCCGGATGCCATCCCGGTTCTCCAACTCAACAACGTCGACTTCAGCTACGGGCATGTCCAGGTGCTCTTCGGCGTCGGCTTCGAGGTGCGTCGAGGCGAGGTCCTGGCCCTGCTGGGAACCAACGGCGCCGGCAAGTCGACGGCGTTACGTGTGGCGGCGGGGCTGGTGACATCTGACCGTGGCGTCGTGCGGCTCAACGGTCGCACCGTGACCTATGCCACACCGGAACAGCGTTCGCGTCTTGGCATCCATCTCCTGCCCGGCGGCCGGGGAGTCTTCGGCGAGATGACCATCACGGAGAACCTTGAGATGGGCGGGTTCGCCTATCGGGGCGATCGGGCCGACCTGCGACGCCGCATCGATCGGGTCCTCGCGATGTTCCCCGCCCTTGACGTGGCACGTGGCAAGCGAGCCGACGCGCTTTCGGGTGGCCAACAACAAATGTTGGCCCTGGCCATCGTTCTTCTCCACGAGCCCCAGGTCCTGATGATCGACGAGCTGTCGCTCGGCTTGGCTCCGATCGTGGTGCAAGAGCTCATCGAGGTGGTCGAGCGACTCAAAGGCGAGGGCGTCACCATGATCATCGTCGAGCAGTCGCTCAACGTCGCCGCGGCCATCGCGGACCGAGCCGTCTTCATGGAGAAGGGACAGGTGCGCTTCGAGGGTCCCATCGCCGATCTGGTCGAGCGCAACGACCTGGCCCGAGCGGTCTTCTTGGGTGGAGAGGTGCCGGCCTGATGCTCGCTGTCGGGTGGGTGAACTCGCAGATCGTCTTCGACGGGATCATTCAGGGCCTGGCCATTGCGGTCATCGCCGTCGGGGTGGTGTTGATCTACCGCGCCACCAGGATCATCAACTTCGCGGTTGGCAACATGGGCGTGGTCGGAGCGGTCCTGCTCTCCTTGCTCGTCCTCCAGTACGGCGTCCCGTTCTGGATCGCCCTGGTGATCGCGCTGCTGGTGGGACTCGTCTTTGGCGCGGCCGTCGAGATGACCGTCATCCGCCGCCTCGAAGAACGCCCCGCGCGTAGTCGTTTTGGTCTCCACGATCGGCATCGCCGGTCTGGCTCAGGCCATCGCCATCGAGATCCCACAGCCCTCCGATGCCAGCGCGCACTTCCCGAGTGCGCTCAACGGTTCGTGGACGTTGGCCGGGGTCAGCATCCGGGGCGCCGACATCGGAGTGCTCATCCTCGTCCCCGTGAGCGTCATCCTTCTGATCTGGTTCCTCGACCGCACGATGATCGGCAAGACCGTCAAGGCGTGCGCCACCAACCCCTCGCTCGCCCGCCTCTCCTCCATTTCGCCCAAGCTCGTCTCCACCATGGTCTGGGCGCTCGCTGCCGTGCTCTCCACACTCTCGGTCGTCCTCATCGCCGGCGAGTCCTCGACCGCGGCCGGCCTGGCCACGTTGGGGCCGCAGACCCTGTCCGAGGCCCTGGCAGCGGCGGTCATCGCCGGCATGCGCTCATTCCGAGTCGCGGTCATTGCCGCAGTGGTGATCGGCGTGCTCCAGAGCCTGCTCACCTACAATTTCTTGGCCGTGCCCGGCATCACCGATCTCCTGCTCTTCATTGCCGTCTTCATCGCCGTGATCTTCGCCAAGCGCGAGCGCGGCGAGGAGCAGGTGTTCGCCTTCAGCCCGCGAGCCCACCCCATACCCGAACGCCTTCGCTCGTTCTGGTGGGCTCGCAACATCGATAAAGGCGGCATCTTGCTGCTCGGCCTCATTGCGGTGCTTCTGCCCATTCTGGTGAACGAGCCGTCCCGCCAGCAGCTCTACACCGCCGTCCTGGCCTTTGCGATCTGCGCATCGTCGCTGACCGTGTTGACCGGATGGCTGGGGCAACTCTCGCTGGGTCAGATGGCGTTCGCCGGACTGGCTGCCTTGTTCGGAGCTCGCCTGGTCACCGAGGGGGTCCCGTTCTGGCTGGCCATCGTGATCACGACCGTGGGCTCCGCGCTGCTCGCGTTGGGGATCGGGATTGGCTCCTTGCGCGTCCGCGGCCTGTACCTGGCCGTCGTGACCTTCGTATTCGCGCTGACGGCGCAGCAGTACTTCTATTTCCTCCCCTTCTTCTCCGGGGACTCGCCCGACGGCGCCAACGTTCCTTTCGCGCCGGGACACCTGTGGTTTCTCTCCTTCCCCGGACAGCGCACCTACTACTACGTGGTGTTGGCCATCCTGGGCCTGGTGCTGCTCGTCCTGAGCAGGTTCCGCGACAGTGGCGTGGGGCGGACGATCAAGGCGGTTCGCGACAACGAAATCTCGGCGGCCGCGTACAGCGTGCCCACGGTGCGGGTGAAGCTCCAGGCCTTCACCATGGCTGGCGCGCTGGCCGGACTCGGTGGTGCGCTGCTGGCCGGTGCGTTTTCCAACATTGCCTTCACCGAGAACTTCTTCTTGGTGAATGACTCACTCAATCTGGTCGCCATGGTGGTGATCGGAGGCATGGGCTCAGTGTCGGGCGCAGTCATCGGTGCCATCTTCGTGATCGGAATCCCGGCCATCGCTCCCAACAACGCGCTGGTCGGGCTGCTCTCGTCGAGTCTCGGCCTGCTGGTCGTCCTGTTGTATTTCCCCCGCGGCCTCAACCAGATCACCTACGCCGTACGCGACGGCATTCTCTCGTGGGCGGATCGCCGGATGGGCGATCGCAAGGAGCCCGAACGGCCGACCCGCCCGGCGACGGTGCGCAGGCCGGCGGCCGATGCAGAGGCTGTCACAGGTCCGGTGCTCGCAGTATCCGATCTCAACGTGCACTTCGGCGGTATCGCCGCGGTCGACATGGCGGCGCTTCACGTGGACAGCGGCGAGATCGTCGGTCTGATCGGAGCCAACGGCGCGGGCAAATCGACCCTGATGAACGCCGTCGGTGGCTTCGTCGGTGCGACGGGCTCGGTCACGCTTCTTGGCGAGGAGGTCTCGCACAAGTCGGCCGGGTACCGGGCCTCGCTCGGACTCGGGCGGACCTTCCAGGCCGCCACGCTCTTTCCCGAACTGACGGTCAACGAGACCTTGCTCGTCGCGCTCGAGGCGAATGGCCGAGTCGGCCTGCTCGCGACCGCCGTCGGCCTGCCCTCGGCCCGCCGTCATCGCCGCGCCGCGCTCGCCGAGGTGGGCGAGCTCATCGACTTCCTCGGACTAAGCCGCTACCGGGACCACTACATCAGCGACCTCTCGACTGGCACCCGTCGCGTCGTTGAGCTGGCCGGGCTCTTGGCCCGCAATGCCAAGGTCCTGTGTCTCGACGAACCGACCGCTGGTCTGGCCCAGCGCGAGACAGAGGCGTTCGGTCCGCTCATCTCGACCATTCAGAAGGAGCTGGCTGCGTCCGTGCTCCTCATCGAGCACGACATGCCCTTGATCATGGGCATCTCACAACGCGTGTACTGCCTCGAGGCAGGAAAGGTCATCGCCGAGGGAGACCCGGGCGAGATTCGTAACGACCCCAGGGTCATCGCCAGCTACCTCGGTACTGACGAGCGCGCCATCGTGCGCAGCGGCGAGATCGCCTCGCCTTTGTCGGGCTGAGTCAGCCTTCGGTCGCCGCCATCGGGCAAACTCCCTGGCCAGGTGGCACAGTTGTCACTGACTCTGGTGTCAGCATAATATTGACGTCGAAGTTGAAAAGTCTCTTTTGTAGCCGATCTCCCGGAGGTGTGCCATGACCAAGCCGATCGTCGACTTTCCGGTGTTCGACGCGGACAACCACATGTACGAGAACACCGACGCGTTCACCAAGTTCCTGCCCAAGGATTATGAGGGGCTGATCAAGTACGTCCAGGTGAACGGACGCACGAAGATCGCCGTGCGCAATGTCATCTCGGACTACATCCCCAACCCCACCTTTGAGGTGGTCGGCCGCCCGGGCGCCTCGGAGGAGTTGTTCAAGCACGGGAACCCCGAGGGCAAGACGCGCCGGGAGATCATCGGCAAGCCCATCCGTTCGCCCGAGGCCTTCTTCTCGCCCGAGCCGCGGCTGAAGCTGATGGACGAGCTCGGCCTGGACCGCGCCCTGATGTGGCCGACGCTGGCCAGCCTGCTCGAGGAGCGCCTGTACGACGACCCCAAGGCGACCCACGTCGTCGTCCACGCCCTGAACCAGTGGATGCACGAACACTGGACCTTCGACTACGAGGGCCGAATCTTCCCGTCTCCGGTCGTCACGCTGCCCATCGTGAGTGAAGCCATCAAGGAGCTCGAGTGGGTCGTCGAGCGGGGGGCCAAGGTCATCCTGATCCGTCCCGCCCCGGTCCCTGGGTACGAGGGGCGCCGCTCGTTCGCTCTGCCCGAGTTCGACCCGTTCTGGGAGAAGGTTGTCGAGGCCGACATCACCGTCGGTATGCATGCGTCGGACGACGGGATGATTCGCTATTACAACCAGTGGGAAGGGAACCACCGTGGGGAGCTCCTCCCCTTCACTGGGAAGCCGTCGGCGTTCATGAACATCATGCACACGCAAGGCCGCGGCATCTTCGACGCGGTCTCCTCGCTCATCGGGCACGGTCTCTTGACGCGCTTCCCGACGCTGCGGATCCTGCCGGTCGAGAACGGGTCGGGCTGGGTGCGCCCATTCGTCGAGGCCATCGGACAGTCTTATGCGCACGAACCGGCGCTGTACGACGAGGACCCGCTGATGGTGCTCAAGCGGAACATCTGGGTCCACCCGTTCCACGAAGAGAACCCAAAGGGACTCATCGACATCATCGGTGTGGACCGGGTCGTGTTCGGCTCGGATTACCCGCACATCGAGGGCATGTCTGAGCCGCTGTCGTACGTCGACGAGCTGGCCGGCCTATCCCATGCCGACATGGCAAAGGTCATGGGCGGCAACTTGGCCGAGGCCATGAAGCTGCCCTTCGCCGCCTGAGTTTCGGTACGAAATTTGGATTCGGCCCCGGGGTTTTCCCCGGGGCCGAATACCGCGTCACCGACGGGTCTGCTCTTGTACCGGTCGTTCCAGCCCTCTATGGTGTACAGCTGTAGCTGTACACGTCGCAAGGCCGGAGGGGCGTCGGACCGGGGGAGGAGTCCAGTGGTGCACGTCGAAGCCGCACGTCACATCACCCCGGGACGCGCCGCGACGGCCGAGGTGCGCCGCGCCGAGCAGGAGCACCGGTGGCCGACTTAACTCTGGCCCGCATCGCCCGTGCCGCTCTCGAGGTGGCCGACGAACAGGGTGCAAGTGGCTTCAGCATGCGCCTGGTCGCCGAGCGACTGGGTGTGACGCCCATGGCCCTGTACCACCACGTGGACGACAAGGCAGCTCTCGTCGCACTGTTGGTCGACGAAGTCATCGCCGAGACGCCGCTGCCGTCGACCACAGGGAAGTGGCGCGACGATCTCTTCGCACTTGCGCTGTGGATGCGTCACTCCGCCATGGCCCACCCGGCCGTGGGCCGCCTGCGCAACGACTACCAAGTCTGGACGGCGTCCATCTTCCCCATGACTGAGCGCTGGCTCAGCCTGTGGCAGCAGAGCGGGCTGAGCCTCGACGCCGCCATGCTGGCCGCGGCCGCGTCGAGCACGGCCATCGTCGGATTCGTCGAGCAAGAGATGATTCAGGGCCGGACGGAACCGCCGGACGAGAAGTGGCTTTCGTCGTTTCCCAACGCGCGGTTGGCCTTCTCAATGGACGCCAAGCGCGACGGGTCCAGCGAATTCGAGTTGGTGCTGGGAGTACTGATCGACGGCCTGCACGCCGTCCTGGTCGAACGTCCGAGCCAGCCGGAGCAGTCAACCCCGGGGCGCGCCACGCCGAGTCGGTCGACCACCACCAGCCGATCGAAGCCGCGGAGCCGCCGTGCCTGACCGCGACCACTTCTCGTCTCCCGGCGCATATTGTGCCGCCGACTTGAAATACCGCGACGGTGGCACGCTCACCGACAGCGGTGCGGCGACGGGGGAGGCGGGGGCCACCGCGATCGTCGCAACCACCACACCCGGTGCAACCAGAAAGGCCACCATGCGTAAGGCAACCTCGGCGCTCGCCGTCCTGTTCATGTCCGTCACCGGGCTCGTCGTCGCCGGTAGCGGCGCCGGCGCTGCTGAGTCGACCCCAGGCGTCACCGCGGGCACCATCAAGGTCGGGGTCACGTACCCCGACGTGGCGGCCATCCGTAATCTGATCAACGTCGACCCTGGCAACTACCAGGTGGCCTACACGGCGCTGTTCAACCAGATCAACGCCAAGGGCGGCATCAACGGACGCAAGATCACCCCCGTCTTCGCCGCGGTCGATCCGCTCGGCACCGCTGGTGCGGCGACCGCGTGCACCACGCTGACTGAGGACGACAAGGTGTTCGCCGTGCTGGGCTTCTTCCAGGCTGTCGACACCGCCTGCTATCTCCAGACCCACCCCACGCCGATCGTCGGGTACTCGCTGACAGCGCAGCAGTCGGCCGCGGCCAAGGCTGCGTGGTTCAACTTCCAGATTTCGGACAGCGATCTCATCCCGAAGGAGATGGCCATCTTCAAGCAGGAGGGCGCCTTCACCGGCAAGAAGGTCGGCGTGGTCGGCACTTCAGCCGACTCCGCCGAGATGACCCTGGTCGGACCGGCGCTCAAGAAGCTGAAGATCAACGTGGTCCAGACCGCGGTCAACTCGGTTCCCGACACTGACACAACGGCCCAGATCGCCGACTACCAAAGCATCGCCCAGAAGTTCCAGTCCTCGGGAATCAACGTCGTGATTGCCGTTGGGAATGCGGGGAACGGATGGCCCGCCTCGCTACAGGACAACCAGAGCACCTACACGCCGCGGATGATCGC
Source organism: uncultured Acidimicrobiaceae bacterium (assembly GCA_963726855.1). Taxonomy (GTDB): domain Bacteria; phylum Actinomycetota; class Acidimicrobiia; order Acidimicrobiales; family RAAP-2; genus Bog-473. Next base: position 13,575 of record CAVSEB010000015.1, on the reverse strand, counting down.
CACTGACTACAACGACCTCAACGCCTACGTGTCCAACAAGGCCGGCGTGACCCAGTCGATCATCAAGAACGTGCTGACGGCGGGGCCGACGCCCCCGGCCACGGTGGAGTGGAACGACCCGGCCATGAAGAGCTGTGTGGCCACCATCAAGAAGGCCGAGCCGGGTGCCTCCATCAGCAATCCGGTGACGGCGACGGCATCCACCCCCGTGACCTACACCGCGCCGGTGACTGCCTGCCAGCAGGTTGCGCTCTTCGCGGACATCGTGAAAGCGGCTGGCAAGACTCTCACCAATCAGACCTTTGCCAGAGGCGGGGCTTCGCTCACGCACGTGACCATTCCGGGCGGCGGCGGCACCTTCAACTTCGCGGGTGGCCATAACGACGGGAACGGACCCGTGTTCGTGTACACGTGGAATCCCTCGGCCAGCAAGCTGGTGCTCAAGACCACCGACGGGTAGGAACGACCGGGTCCGGCGTCTCGAGCGCGGGACTAGGTCGAGACGATGGCGACGCCGGCGGTGCCCGGCGCACCGTAGAGCTGGCTGTAGCCAACCCGGGGCTTGCCCGGAACCTGGCGCGGACCGGCTGCGCCGCGCAGCTGCAGCACCAGCTCGTGGAGCTGGCGCAGCCCGGACGCGCCGATGGGCTCGCCGTTGGCGATGAGGCCGCCGTCGGTGTTGACGGGCAGGCTGCCCCCGATCTCGGTCGCCGCCTCGGCCAGCAGTGCCTCTTGCTCGCCGTCCTTGCAGAACCCGTTCTCGGCCATGTGGATGACCTCGGCCCCAGCGTCGGTGTCCTGCAGCTGGACCACGTCGACGTCCTCGGGTCCGAGTCCGGCCATGGCGTAGGCCGCCCGTGAGGCGTCGACCGTTGGTGCGTCGGTCCGCACCAGGGGGAGCCAGGGGCTGTGCACCTCGAAGGCTCCCAGACGACGAGTTCGTACCACCGACGCCCGCAGATAGATCGGTGTCGACGTGAACCGGTGGGCCACGTCAGCCCTGCACAGGACCACGGCCGCCGCGCCCTCGTCGGGCGAGCAGAACATGTACTGGGTTAGGGGGTCATTGACCATTGGTGACTCGAGGATCTCGTCCTCGCTCAAGGCCTGGCGACGAAACGCGTCGGGATTCAGCCCACCGTTGCGGTAATTCTTGGCTGCGACCCGGGCCAGGGTGCGCGGGCTGATGTCGAAGTCGTGCATGTAACGCTGGATCTTCATGGCGAAGAATTTGGGCGTCAGGAAGAGGCCCGTCTCGCCGTACCAACTCGGGACTCCGTACTGCACCGGATCGGCGGCGAACGCCCCCGGCAGGTGCTTGTCCATGCCGATGGCCATCCCGAGCTCGTACTCGCCGAGGCGGATGGTGTTGGCGGCCTGCGTCAGCGCGCGCTGGCCGCGGTCGCGCAGCCGTTGTAGACGTCTGTGAAAGGGAGGCCGGTCAGACCGAGGAAGTTCACGACGGCGTCCGGGTTGTCCACTTCGTAGCTCCCACCGAAGGCGAACTGCACGTCCTTCCAGGCGATGCCGGCGTCGGCCAGTGCCAGGCGGGTCGCCTTGGCGCCCATCTCAATGGCCGAGACGCCGGGGAAGCGCCCGAAGGTGGTACGCCCGACTCCGATGATGGCGACGTCGTCCATGGCTGCTCCTCAGCGCACGTCGACGGGTTGGAAGGCGTAGGTCAGAACCTCGGTGCCGTCCTCGTCGGTGGTGAAGGGGACCACCGTCAACTCCATCGGCATGTCGATGTGCAACTCCTGATCGAACGGCCCCGCCAGCCGGGCCTCGATGCGACCCTCGGGCAGTTCGATGAAGCCCACGCCGTAGGGGACGAACTCGTTCGCCGGCTCCCGACCGAGGTAGGGCGGGTTCTTTGGTTGGAAGCGCTGCCGGGTCCACGTCCAGAGTGTCCCGTGGCGCGAGAGCAGGGTTGGCGTCACCGCGTCTCCGCCGCAGCTGGGGCAGGCATCTTGGGCAGGGAAGGTGACGAACGAGCATGTCGCACAGCGCGACGCACGCACCTGGGGCTCCTCGGAGGGCCACTCCAACAAACCGTCGGCAATGGTGCGTTGCTCAGTCATCTCTCCACTTCCAGTTCCTGAGGTCTGCCGACCGAGGGTAGTGCCGGTCCGGGTCGACGGCACCCGGTTTCATCCGAATGCCTTGCGGAAGTCCCAGCTGACGATCTTCTCCGGGGTGACCCTGAGCCAGGCGTGGCGCCCGTCGTGATGCATCTGGCCTCCCGCGTACTTGTCGGCGAAGATCCGTTCGGGCGTTTCGAGCTCGGCCACCGGCTCGCCAGTGCGCGGAACCTCTCCGACCACCTCGGCCACGCCACGCAGCTCGACGCCGTGGAGCTCGGTGAACTCGACCCCTGCATCGACGATGATGCTCACCCGGTCGTCGCGCCCGATGTCGGTCCAGCGCTGGCTCTTCACGATCGAGGTCAGCCACAGGGAGCTGCCGTCCCAGGCGAACCAGAGTGGGGTCACGTGCGGCGCACCGTCGGCGCCCAGGCTGGCCACGCGGCACGTGCGGGTCTCGGCCAGGAAGGCATCGCGTTCCTCATCGGTCATGGCCGCTTTGCGGCCCCGTCGCTGTTCCTTCATCAGATCGTCTCCCTCGACTCGTGCTGATTGCTGGTCAGGCGTCGAACGTCCGGCTGGTCGCCACGACGCAGAGCCGATTCTCGTTGCCTGCGTCACGCACCTCCACCTGCCCGAGGCCTTGGTGCACGTCCGCCTCCGCGACCACAGGGCCGACCCGGGCCGGCTGGAGGTAGTGCAACGCGAGTGACGACAATGTGGCCCCGGGGGAGAGGGAGAGGACCGCCTCCTCCGTGGCCAGGGCGATGAGGCCGCCGTTGATCGTGTTCGACGCGTTCAGCACCTCGTTGGAATGACCCAGTTGGGCCACGCCGGGTGTGACGCGCTCGCAGCCCGCCCGCTCTGCCCAGGGCACCGACAAGCGGTTCGTGCTTTCGGGGATCTGCTCGCCCACCGTGTCGGGGATGGCAATGGTCAGGCGCTTGTCCGGTGCCGCCATGAAAGAGAGTCCGGCGAAGCCGATCGGCTCGCCTTCGCCGGCCGTGAAGTCGACCCGGGCCACGAACACGGATCGGCCCACCTTCACCGCCTTGGCCACACCGGCGATCGTGCCCGACGAGGGCGCCGGCGCGAAGAGGTGCACGTCGAGCTCGAGGGTGACCGGGACCCTGGGACCCACCGAGTAGATGGCCAGATGCCCAGCCAGGACGTCCGCCCACGCGGCCAGGATGGACACGCGCAGATGCTCGGTTCCAGGCACGTGCATCTCGGGGTAGACCCGGGCCGAGCCCCGCATCGAATCTTCGGTGCGGGCCACCGTCCATCCCAGGTCCGTGAGGACGTGCCGGCGCTCGCTCGGCATCGCGCCCTCCGCCGCTGTGGTCATGCGTCCTCCTGGAATACGGCGCGCTGCTGCGTCCTGGCGGCCTAATCTAGTGGAATCGACGTCGACGTCATAATCAAGACAGGCGGCGGGCGGCTCAGGAGCCGAACGGCTGGTCGAGCAACGGGGGGCGCCCTGGGCCAGCGTCGCCAGCGAGAAGCCGGCTGTGTGCCGGCACCCCTCGGTCACCTCGGCGATCTCCTCGGGAGTGATCACCGAGGTGATGTCGTCGAAGCCGTCCGGTGCCTGCTGTTCCACCAGCGGCATGCGAAGCCGCGATTGGCCTCGACGACGGCCGCCGTGGCCCGACCGCGCACCGCCTCGTAGCGGGCGAGCGCGGTGTCCAGGTCGTCACCGAACTGTCGCACGCAGCCGGCCAGCACCCGGGCGTCGAGGATGGCCTGCGACGCGCCGATGGATCCGATCGGGTACGTGGGGTGGGCGGCATCACCCAGCAGGTTGCTGTCGCCGAAGGTTCAACGGGGGATGGGGTCGCGGTCGACCATCGGTGGCCCGGGCCGCGCTGTGGATGCCGTCGGCCGCCATCAGGTCGGCGTCGATCTGCTCGCCGTCCTCGAACACGGCCGTGGTCCGGCCGCCGCGTTCGGCGAGCTGCGCCAGCCGCCGGCCCAGGTGGAGTGCCCAGCGCCGACGGTCGCGCACGGCACCGAGCAACACGTCGTGCAGCGCGCCTCTGTGAATGGACAACTGCGGCCACGGGGTTCGCGCCAGATCTCCTGGCCACGGCGCGTGCAGTAGAGCAGGAGCGTCGGCGCCACCGCGTGGGCGCCCAGTTGCTCCAACAGTCCGAGCGCGCCCAGCTCGCGCTCGGCATGGGGCAACAGGTTGATGCCGACGCCCAGCGGCTGCATCTCCAGGACGGCGTCGAAGAGTTCGACCTCTGCCCTCACCTCGTGCAGGCTGAGCGCAGCGGCCAGACCACCGATGCCTGCGCCCACCACCACGCAGCGCGGTGGTGTCATAGCACCTCGTGCACGTCGATGGTGACGAGGGACTGGTCCCGGCGCCCGGTGGAGACGGCGAGCAGATCGTTGAGGGAGGCCAGATGGTCCGCTGCCGTGGTCAGGCGGACGTGGGTCCGGAAGTAGTACTCGTCGGGATCGACCGCGTCCCGCGCATCAGCCGTTCCGTCACCCTTGGCGTGGCTTTGCGCAGGCCCCGGCCGAGGTCCACCAGGGGCAGGACATGCACCTCAATGGAGAGGAGCTCGCGCAGACCCAGCGGTCGCCGGGGTTCTTCTCCGCGTATCGCGTCGCGTCGCCATGCGGCGACGCGACGCACGCCTACATCTTGCCGAGCAGGAACCCGGCCGCCGCAGAGGCGGGAGGGTAGGACTCGGTGATGCCCGAGCTGATGTAGCCCACGTCACTGATCAGTGTCTGGCCCGAGATAGCGGCCGCCGCATCGCTGCAGAGGAAGACCAGCGGGTAGGCCTGCTCGAGCGGCGTGGAGGCGGCGATCCCGGTCTCCTCGCGGTAGTCGGCGCCGAAGCCCAGCCACATCTCCGCGTTGGCCTGGGCCAGCGGCGTGTCGGTCGGTCCCGGGCAGATGGCATTGATCCGGATGCCATGGTCCTTCAGCATGGAGAAGGCCTGCTGGGCCACGTAGCCGCAGACCGCCTGCTTGGAGTGGAAGTAGTCAGCCCAGCCGTGCTCGATGGCCCACGCCGAGGCCGACTCGAAGTCCGGTGTGGCCAGGTACTCCTTCACTTGGTCCCAGCCCGCTTCCCAGCCCAGGCCCGCGGCCGAAGAGATGAAGCCGATGGCCGAGCCTTTGGGCAGCATGTTGCCGGCCAGCATGCGCTCGATCAGGTGGCGGTGCCCGCCGAAGTTGATCTTCTCGATGTTGGGCGTCCCGTCGGCCACGCCGGCTGCGGCCATCAGCGCGTGCACCGGACCCCCGCACTCGTCCACTGCCTTGTTGATGGACTCCTTGTCGCCCAGGTTGACGTGGATGGCCTTGGCGCCGGGCAGCTTCACCTCGGCGAAGTCCATGACCACCACCTCAGCCCCGGCGTCCTGCGCCAGCTGCGCCGCCGCCGCGCCCATGCCGGTGGCCCCTCCGACCACCAGCACCCGCTTGCCGTCGTAGCGAAATGCATCGAACGTTGACATCAATACCCTCCTGAAGATGTGACGAGTTGACGAAGTGACGTCGCGCGCTTACCCGACGACGGAGCGGACCTTGAGGTCCACGATGGTATCCCAGTCGATCCCGATCTCCGAGAGGATGTCGTCACCCTGCTCGTTGAATTCGGGCGCCCGTTTGGCTGCTGCGGGCTCGCCGCCGAACTGGATCGGCACCGCCACCATCTGGAACGAGCTGCCGCTCGCCGTCTGGCAGTCCTGCATGTAGCCGTTGGCCGCCACCTGCGGATCGATGGTGGCCGCCTCGAGCGTGTCCTGGACCACGCACCACTGCCCGGTGAAGTCGGCCAGCCGCTCGCGCCATTCGGTGAGCGCACGTTCGGCGAACGCCGCCTCCATGAGGGCCTGGGCCTCGACCGTGTTCTCCAGGAGGGAGGCGTGGTCGGCGAAGCGGGGGTCGGTGCCGGCCTCGGGTCGCCCCACCAGCTCGCACAGCTCGGCCCAGTAGCGGCTGGCCTGCAGGCAACAGAAGGACATCTGGCGCTCGTCCTTGGTGATGTAGTTGCGCACGAGTGGGTTCATGCGTGGCGCCGTCGACGGCGGCCCGTTCCACGGCTTGTCGAGGAGCAGTGAGAGCGCGTAGGCCTGACCCATGGCCCACATGCCCGAGCTCAGGAGCGACACGTCGACCGTGGTCGCCTCACCGGTCCGCTCGCGGTGGAAGAGTGCGCCCATGATGCCGCCGGCTATGGTCATCGCTCCGATGGAGTCACCGAAGCCCGGCCCGGGAGGGCCCGGCATCCAGTCGGCGTCGGCCGGCTTCACGCCGAGGGCCACCCCGGCCCGGTACCAGAAGGACAGCGAGTCGTAAGAACCCTTGTCGGCGTCGGGACCGCGCTCGCCCTGTCCCGTGCCGGCCACGTAGATGATGTTGGGGTTGTGGGCGCGCACGTCTTCGAGTTCGATCTTGAGCTTCTTGCGCACCCGGGGCAGCTTGTTGGTCAAGAAGACGTCCGCGGTCTCGGCCAGCTTGTAGAGGATGTCGAGGCCCTCGGGTGTGGTGAGGTCCAGGGCGAGGCTCCGCTTGCCACGGTTGGAGTGCTCGAGCAATGGGTGCACGTCGCCCGTGAGAGGCATCACCCCGGTCGAGGCCAGGCCCCGCATGGCGTCGCCGCGCTCGGTGGGCTCGATCTTGATGATGTCGGCTCCCAGGTCGGCCAGCAGGGCCGACGCCGCCGGGACGAACGTGTGCTCCGCCACCTCGAGGACACGGACGCCCTCCATTACCTGGGTGCTGCTCACCGGATCCCTCCCTCCGTCCGCACCGGGCGACCAGGACCTGAGGTGCGGGCATTCGTCCATGACTCTGACATCGACGTCGATATTAGACAACGGCGCCCCGGACGCGCCTGGCCGGCCTCGGATACGCCGCCGGTCACTCTCCTGGGCCTGCCACCTGGAGCAGGATCTTGCCGACCGCTCGCCCGTCCGCCATGTGTTGGAGGGCGACGGCCGCTTCGGCCAGGTCGAACGTGGCTCCGATGAGCGGCTTTGCCTTGCCCTGGGCCAGGAGGTCCATCAGTTCGGCGTCGTTGCGGACGAGCTCCCGCCCGCGGTGGGTGGCCCAGTCACGGAACTGGAAACCCAGCACCCGCACTCCCTTCAGGAGCACCAAATTAAGAGGTATGCGCGGGATCGTCCCCGACGCGTAGCCGACCGTCACGAAACGGCCGTCGAAACGGAGCGACCGCAGGGCCGGCTCGGCCAGGTCGCCCCCAACCGGGTCGACCACGACGTCGGCGCCGTCGGGGAGCGCCTGGCGGAGGGCGGCCCGCAGGTCGCCCTTGCTGTGGTCGATCAGCCGGGTGGCGCCCAGGGATTCTGCCGCGGCCAGCTTCTCGGCCGACGAGGCGACGGCGGTGACCGTCGCCCCCATGGCCACGCCGAGTTGCACGGCGGCCGATCCGACTCCGCCGCCCGCGCCGAGGACAATGAGCTCTTCGCCCCCGATCAGCGTGGCCACCGAGCGCAACACGTGGTACGCGGTCTTGTAGGTCACGCCGAAGGCCGCCGCCGTCCGGTCGTCGACGTCGTCGGGGATGCCGGTCAACGAGGACGCGCCGACCACGATTTCCTCGGCGAAGGCGCCGATGAAGACCGAACCGAAGACCCGGTCGCCCACCTCGATCCCCGTGACGTCGCTCGCCACCTCGGTGACGACGCCTGCGTATTCGCTGCCGGGGATGAACGGTGTCGGCGCCTGCACTTGGTACTCGTTGGCCACGACGAGGACGTCGGGGAAATTCAGGGCGGCGACGGCGATGCGCACCCGCACCTGACCTGGGCCGAACTCGGGGGCGGGGACGTCGCCCACCTCGAGGACGTCGGGGCCGCCGTAACTGCGGCAGACGGCGGCACGCACGTTAGGAAGCGGCGCGCACGGAGTAGTCGGAGGACTCGGCCATGTCGGCCGCGCTCTGCATCAGGTCGAGCACGATGGGCCCGAACGCCTGCAACTTCTCGTCGTTGCCCGCCCGTTGGAAGCCCTGCTCGAGCACGACCGCCAGCTTCCACTTGGCCAGGACGACGTAGTAGTCCATGTCGTCGACCTGGCGGCCCGACACCTTGCCGTAGTGCGTCACGATCTCGTCGCGCGAAGGCATGCCCGTCATGTCCACGTAGCCCCCGGCCCGGTCCTCGTCGGCCGAGGTGTCCTCCGGCCAACCCTGTACTACCCAGCCCAGGTCGAGCTTCGGGTCGCCCACGGTGCCCATCTCCCAGTCCACGATGGCGGCCAGCCGGGCTGGCGCGCCGTCCTGGAACATGACGTTGGCGAACTGGTAGTCGCCATGCATCAGCCCGGGAATGAAGTCGATCGGTCGGTGGGCCCGCAGCCAGGCTGACGCCTCGTCGAAGCCCGGGAGCTCGCGCCCCTTGATCCGCTCGAGGAACGCCGTCCAGCGGTCCACCTGGCGTTCGTGGAATCCGTCGGGCCGCCCCAGGTCCCCGAGACCCTTGGCTTTCCAGTCGACGTTGCCCAGCAACGCGATGCCCTCGACCAGTTGGAAGGCGAGCCCGCGTCGCTCTTCGAGGTCGGTGTCGAACGGGACCGGCCACTCCCGCCGCATCTGCATGGGCGACCAGCCGTCGACGAAGCCCATCAGGTAGAAGGTGCGACCGAGCACGGCGGGATCGGTGCAGACGGCCACCGCTTCGGTGTGGGGCACGTCGGTGCCGGTCAGGGCTTCGATGATGCGCCACTCGCGCACGATGCCGTCGTCGCGCGAGGCGGGCGCCGAGGCCGGTGGGATGCGCATGGCGCAGTGCACGTCGCCCCGGCGGAGCTCGAAGATCTCGTTCTGGCTTCCTCCCGAGATGAAGCGGTACTCGAGCGGTGCGCCGGTGCCCAGTCCCTGGGTGTCCATCCAGGCCACGAGGCCGTCCACATCGGCGATGGTGGGCACCGCCTCCTCGGTCGTGCTCACAGGTTCCCTACCTCCAGCTCGAGATACTCGGCGTACTTGGCCCGGGCCGCGTCCTGGCGCTTGGGCAGCCATTGGGTCGGCCAGATGTCGTCACTCGCCTTGTAGTCCCGCAGCACCTGGCGCGCCACGGTGACCTTGTGCACCTCCGTCGGTCCGTCGGCCAGACCCATGACCGCGGCGCCGTGCACCATGCCCATGAACGGCATCTCGTTCGTGACCCCCAGCGCGCCGTGCACCTGCATGGCCCGCCAGGCGATGTCGTGCAGAATCGTCGGCATGACCACCTTGGCCGTGGCGATGTCCTTGCGCACCCGCTTGTAGTCGTTGTACTTGTCGATCTCCCACGCGGTGTACAGCACGAAGAGGCGGAACTGGATCAGCTGCGCGTAGGAGTCGGCGATGTAGCCCTGCACGAACTGCTTCTCGGCCAGCAGGCCGCCTTGCGTCTCCCGGCTGAGGGCTCGCTCGCACAGCATGTCGATGGCTTTTTGCGCCATGCCGATGGTGCGCATGGCGTGGTGGATCCGACCGCCGCCAAGCCTGGTCTGGGCGATCACGAAGGCCTGCCCTTCGCCGCCCAGGAGGGATTCCTCCGGGACTCGCACGTCCTCGTAGTGGATGAGCGCGTGCGAGCCCTCGTTCACCGCCTCGCCGTACAGGCCGACGTTGCGCACGATGTTGATGCCGGGCGTGTCGGTGGGCACCAGGAACATCGACATGCCCTTGTAGGGGTTCACGTCGGGGTTGGTCACCGCCATCACAATGAGGAAGGAGGCCGTCTTCGCGTTGGAGGAGAAGTACTTCCAGCCGTTGATGACCCATTCGTCGCCGTCCTTGACTGCGCGCGTCTTGAACAGGGTCGGATCGGCCCCGGCGTGGGGCTCGGTCATGGAGTAGCTCGAGAAGCACTCGCCGGTCAGCAGCGGCTGGAGATAGCGATCCTTCTGGCCTTCAGTGCCGTAGTGGGCGATGATCTCGGCGTTGCCCGTGTCCGGGGCCTGGCAGCCGAACACGATGGGCGCCCACGACGAGCGACCCAGGATCTCGTTGAGCAGGGCCAGCTTCAGCTGCCCGAAGCCCTGCCCGCCGAGCTCAGGGCTGAGGTGGGTGGCCCAGAGCCCGTGGCGCCGCACTTCCTCCTTGAGCGGATCGATCGCCTCGCGGCGCTTGCCCTCGAGAGGTGTGAATTGCAGGTGGGGGAACGCCAGATCGAGCGGCTCCACCTCTTCGCGGACGAAGGTGTCCACCCAGTCCAGCTTCTCTTGGTATTCAGGATCGGTTTCGAAGTCCCACGCCATGTCGTGCCCTCCCTTGGTCGGGAACAAGAATATGATTCTGGCTATCAAGAACGCAATACCGACCAACGCACCCGCGGCCGCAGCCAAGAAGCCGCCGGCCAAGGCCTCCCGGATCAAGGCGCACCCGGTCCCCGAACCCGGTGGGGCCGTGAGCGACCGGATCGCCCGCCGCTCCGTGGCCAAGCGGGAGAGTGAGTATGCCGAGGAGGTCCGCCGCCTGCTCGATGCCGCGCTCGACCTCATGCGGAGCCACGGCGTCGCCTCGCGCCCACGGGTGGCCGACATCGTCGCCGCCGCCGGCCTGTCCAACGACGCCTTTTACCGCCATTTCAAGTCAAAGGACGCGTTGGTGACTGCCATCCTCGAGGACGGCAGCGAGCGCCTGCGCGGCTACCTGGTCCACCAGATGGCGAAGGAATCGACGCCCGAGGGGCAGGTGCGGCGCTGGGTCAAGGGCGTGCTGGCGCAGGCCGACGCCGAGCTGTCGGCCACCAGCCTGGCCGTGCTCTGGAACGGGGGCAGCGCCGATGCCGGCCTGGCCGCCGGGCGCCACTTCGCCAGTGCTCCGTTGGCCACGCTCCTGGCCGAGCCCTTTGCGGCGCTGGGCAGCCGCTCGCCCGAGCTCGATGCTGCGCTGGCCGCGCACGGCGCGCTCGGCCTCCTCTCCGACTGCGTGTGGCGGCAAAAGGAGCCGACCCGGGCCGAGATCGAGCGCGTCGCCACCTTCTGCCTGGGTGCCGTGACCGCCTGAGCCTCAGGACACGGTTCGCTCCCGGGCCAAGTTCTGCGGCCGCGCCTTCGGCGTGCTGACGTCCCCGTCTCTGTGCGCCACCACCCGCACCATCGCGAAGTGCGTCCCGGTCTCGGCGCTCGACCAGCGTCGCTCCACCTTCGCCGCAGGATCCGGCGGCGCGCACGCGGTCGCCTCGATGCAGGAAGGGGAACGGGTCAGCGATGGGTCGATCTGCGAGACTCGCGCGATGCGGGAGGCTCGTCGCACGAGGTGACCACGCCCGGGCGCAGGCCCAAAATGCACGCCGACGAAGTGGAGGTCGACGACGCAACACTGCGCGGACTGCTCTCGGAGCAGTTTCCGCAGTGGTCCGCCCTGCCGCTCCGTCGGATTCCCGACTCAGGCACCGACAGTGCCATCTACCGGCTCGGCGACGACATGGGCGTCCGGCTGCCGCGCATTCAGTGGGCGGTGCCGCAGATCGACAAGGAGTGCCGCTGGCTCCACCGGCTGGCCGACGACCTGCCCGTCCCGGTGCCCGTCCCCGTCGGGAAGGGCGAGCCCGGACACGGCTATCCCTATCCCTGGCTCATCTATCCGTGGCTGCCCGGGACCAGTCTTGATCACAGAGCCGTAGAGTCGGCGTCGCTGGTCGAAGACGTCGCGTCATTCGTCCGCGCGCTGCACGCGATCCCGGCGACAGCAGGTCCGGAGCCCGGACGTCGGGGCGGCCCTTTGGCTCCGCTCGATCGGGAGGTGGAGTGGGCCATCGAGAAGCTCGAGGGGCTGATCGATACGACGCGCGCTCGGGAGGTCTGGGGGATGGCCCGCGACGCTGAGCCGTCTTCGGCGAGCCAGGTGTGGGTCCACGGCGACCTGCTCCCAGGCAACATGCTCGTGGCAAGAGGCCGATTGGTGGGGATCATCGACTGGAGCGCGACCGGTGTCGGGGATCCAGCCTGCGACGCCATGTTCGCCTGGAGCCTCGGCACCGAGCAACGGGAGCGCTACCAGAGGCTGCTTGGCCTCGACGACGCGACGTGGGCCCGGGCCCGCGGCTGGGTGGTCGAGCAGACCATCATGTACATCCCGTACTACGCAGAGAGCCTGCCCGAGGCCGTGGCGCAGGCCAAGACCCGACTGGAGGCCGCGCTCAGCGACGAGCCATGAGCGACCGGCGCGGTCAGTGACCCTCGGATCGTCAACCTGACGACGGACTAGTCCAGCGAGTCGGGCACCCAGCTCGGTGGGCGCTTCTCCATGAAAGCCGCCATGCCCTCCCGAGGCTCGGGCGATTCCTCGATGGCCCAGAACATGGTCTGGTAGTCGATGAGGCCGTAGCGCTCGTTGAGCATGCGCTTGACGTGCATGCGCGCCATGGGTGGGGTCTGGAGGATCTCCTTCGTCGCCTCGAGCGCCGCGTCGCGCAGCTGGTCGTGGGGGACGACACGCGAGATCAGGCCGATGCGCTGGGCCTCGGCGGCGTCGAAGCGGCGAGCCGACAGCAGGAGGTCGCGGGCGACGGCGATGCCCACGTGGGCCGGCAGCACGGCGGCGTAGGTGGCGTCGGGGATGCCGCGCAGCAACTCGGGCACGCGAAAGGTGGCCCGGTCGCTGGCCACACAGATGTCGGCCAACATGGCGATGAGCAACCCGCCGGCCTGGCAAATGCCGTTCACCGCGCTGACCACGGGTGCCCGGCTGTCGCGGATGGTCAGGAAGGGCAGGATGTCGTGGCCGATGTCGGGCGTGGGTTCGTCGTCCGGGTGTCGCCGGCCCCCGAGGTCGCCGCCCGGGGCGAAGACGTCGCCGGTGCCCGTGATGATCAACGCGGCCAGGTCGGGATCGGCGTTGACCTTGTGCACCGCCTTCTTGATCCCGAAATACATGGCCGGCGTCAGCGCGTTGCGCGCCTCGGGCCGGTCGATGATGCACCAGGCGATGGCGCCCTCGCGCTCGAAGCGCAGACCTGCTGCTCCTAGTTCGTTGGCCATGGCGTCCTCCTCAGAGCTTTCCGGCGCCGCCGCTGCGGGCGCGGATCATGGCGTCTTGCATCCAGGAGCCGACCAGACTGCCGTCGAGGCCGAAGATGTCGCCCCGGCCGAAGCTCCGTCCGTGCCCCGTGTAGCCGGCCCGCATCTCGAGCAGGTGCCACTCGGCCGCCGGGTAAGGCTCGTGGAAGGTCTGCGTGTGGGTGAGGACCCCGGTGGAGAGCGTCTTGTGCGCCTGGGCCTGACCCACGCCGGCATGAGGGCGCATCGCCGTGCCGATCAGGAACGTCTCGGTCGAGAAGGCGAGGAGAGCCTGGCTGACGGCGGGGTCGTCGGGTGCACCGGCGAAGCGGGCCCACACGGCGAGCTCGGGCGGGCCGACCAGCTCCGGGTCGTTCACGTCCACGGCGCCGACGACCCCCGCCTCCCAGGCTCCGTTGATCTTCACGTCGCCGGCCACCGCGTCGGGGCTCGAGGTGACAGTGGGGGAGTCGCCGTGCCGGATGACGTCGGGCTCGGGCGCGCTGAGGA
>CAVSEB010000014.1:0-107118 GCA_963726855.1 uncultured Acidimicrobiaceae bacterium | reverse complement strand
CTGGAGGTACTCGGAGGCGGCCGGATCGAGCCGGCCCAGGAGCTCGGGCGAGGCGGACATTAGCCCGACACAGCCTACCGGCGCCCCCCGGTGCGCCTCGACGGGACCGGTAGCATCCGGCCTGGTGAAGCCCAGGATCTATACCAAAACGGGGGATGAGGGGACGACCGGCCTGCTCTACGGCGGTCGTGTGCAGAAGGACTCGTGGCGGATCGAGCTCAACGGCACCATCGACGAGGCCCAGTTGGCCCTCGGCGTGGCCCGGGCCGAGACGGCCCCGGGCTCCGAGGCGAACCAGGTCCTGACTGCATTGGCCCGTGATCTCTACGTCGTGATGGCCGAGGTGGCCACCGCCCCGGAGAACCGGACCAAGTTGAAGGCGGGGTCGAGCCTGGTCACCGAGGACATGGTGGACCGCGCTCGAGGTCAGGATCGACGACCTGCTCGAGCGCTTCGAGATGCCGGCCGACTTCACCGTTCCCGGCGAGAACCGGCTCGCCGCGGCGCTGGACCTGGCCCGGACCGTCGTGCGGCGAGCCGAGCGACTCGCCGACGTCTCCGAGCCGACCGAGGGATCCTTCGTGATCACGTACCTGAATCGGCTGTCGGATCTGCTCTGGGCCATGGCGCGCTGGTTGGAGGGGCCCGAGCACAGGCTGTCGAAGCGCCCAGGACTGGACGTCCCCGGCGGTCACCAGTGCCCACGGTGCCACGCGCTGGGCGTGAGGCGGCGGGAGCCGGTCGAGCGAGGCGGACCGATGGTCGCCACCGACGGGCCGCCCGAGGGCGACCGCACAGAAGAGGAGCCAACCGGCTGGAATGGCGAGGCTCTGGGCCAGAGCCACCTCGCCTCGAAACGAGCCAAGGATGCATGCGCCGAGTCCCGCATCCACGGCGCCGAGCAGAGCAAGCATCACGCCGAATGCCGCATCCCCGAACCAGTACGGCACCGGCCAACTCTCGGCGTTCTCGCCCAGACCAGAAGCCATCTTGTCGGCCTCGGCGTAGCGGGCGACGTAGGCGTCTCGATCCGTAGGCCAGGAGAACCACTGGAGCCCGTTTCAGTCCTGGCCACCGGGGTGCGCCGTGCGCCAATCCTCGTCGGTCGCAGCCTCCCAATATCGGGACGCCTGGTCGGGGCCCTCCAGGACCACCCATGCCGTTGCACCGCGTGTTGCCCGCCGTCGGGGCGCTGAGGGCGGCCCCGAGGATCCGGTCGACGACTGCAGACTCAAGCAGGCCGGGTGAAGCTTCGTACCATGGCCCGTCGGCGGATGGCGTCGTGGAGCTCCATGAGGCCGCAGTCTCCCCGCCGGGATGGGCCGGCCGCCAGGCCGGGAATGTTGACCTCGCTGGTAGTGTTTAACGGTTCGTGTCGGCGAATTGCCGACGGTACCTGGAGGTTTCGAGTGCCTACTCCGCGAGATCTGCTGAACGAGGCCAAGGCGTCCATCCGCGAGGTGGACCCTCCGGCAGCAGAGGAGCTGTTGTCCGAGGGTGGCGTCACGTTCCTCGACGTGCGCGAGCCCGACGAGTACGAGCAGGGCGCCATCCCCAACGCCGTCCACCTGCCCCGAGGCCACCTCGAGTTCCAGGTCGAGGGGAAGTTGCCGGACAAGTCCGCGCCCGTCGTCGTCTACTGCGCCGGCGGTGTCCGCTCGGCTTTCGCCGCCAAGACCATGGGCGACCTCGGCTACACGGACGTCCAGTCGCTCGTCGGCGGCTTCAACAAGTGGAAGGACGACGGGCGGCCCTGGGCGGCTCCGCAGACCCTCACCCCCGCCCAGCGCAACCGCTACCAGCGCCACCTCCTTCTACCCGAGGTGGGCGAAGTGGGTCAGCTCAAGCTGCTCAATTCCAAGGTGCTCCTGCTGGGCGCGGGCGGGCTGGGTTCGCCGGCCGCCCTCTACCTGGCGGCCGCGGGCGTGGGCACCATCGGCATCATCGACATGGACGTGGTCGACGAGTCGAACCTGCAGCGCCAGATCCTCCACAACATGGACCGGATAGGCGAGCGCAAGGTCGACTCGGCCAAGAAGACCCTGACGGCCATCAACCCCGACGTCAACGTCGTCACGTACGACGTGCGCCTGGGAGCCGACAACATCCTCGACATCATCGACGGCTACGACGCCATCGTCGACGGCACGGACAACTTCCCGACCCGTTATCTGGTCAACGACGCCTCCTTGCTCAAGCGCATCCCGGTGATTCACGGGTCGATCTTCCGCTTCGAGGGTCAGGCCACGGTGTTCGACCCTTACGTCGGGCCTTGCTACCGCTGCCTCATCCCCGAGCCGCCTCCGGCCGAGCTGGCTCCGTCGTGCTCGGAGGCCGGCGTGCTCGGCGTGCTGCCCGGCATCATCGGTTCGATCCAGGCGGTCGAGACGATCAAGATGTTGCTCGGTCTGGGCGATCCGTTGGTCGGGCGCCTGCTCTCCTACGACGCGCTCGAGGAATCGTTCCGGACGTTCAAGGTCCGACGCGACCCGCAGTGCCCGGCGTGCGGTCCCGACGCCGGTGAGATCGTCATCGCCGAGTACGACGATCTCTGCATGCCGCACGCGCACTAGTCCATCCGGCGGATCGCCCTCCGCCCGGTGGACGAGACGCCTGTTTCGGCCGTCGGCACGTCCCCGAAGACTCGCGGATCCCACCCTGCACCAGAGACGGACTCGCCGCGGCGTCCGCCTCCTGGGCGGCACACTTTGACCTCGCGTCGGGTCAACCGCAACCGGTCCATCTGGCCGGTGCCCCGGCAGGCAGGTGGACTGTGCAGCTCATCCACTAGACAGGTGGGGTGACCGCCACCTCGCAGACAGAAACCTTCCACGTGCACGGCGTCGACCTCTCCTGGTCCGAGCGGGGGAGCGGCGAACCCGCCTTCGTGCTGTGTCACGGCTACACCGGGTCTTCGCACGACTGGGCCCTCCAGGTGGACGAGCTGGCGCGGCGTCGGCGCGTGGTCACCTACGACCACCGCGGTCACGGGTACTCGACCAAGGTCGGGAGCCTCGAGGGGTACACGATTGCGCAGCTGGCGGACGACCTGGCGGCATTCCTCGACGCGGTGGGCGGCGGCCCGGTCGACCTTCTCGGGCACTCCATGGGCGGCCGCGTGGTCATGACCATGGTGCTCGAGCGGCCCGACCTGGTGCGCTCGCTCATCCTGATGGACACCAGTGCCTGGTCGTTCCAGCCACCCGACGAAGAGATCCGAAACCTGGTGCGCCAGTTCATCGACTCCTTCGACCCGGCCGCCGGCATGCCGAGCGACTTCTCGCTCGAGGGACCCGAGGACACGCTGATCCGGACCACGGTGCCGGCGGAATGGGTGACCGAGAAGGAGACCATCAGTGCAGGCATGGACGCCTACGCGCTCAAGGGGCTCGGTCTGGAGCTCTGGGCCGACGCCGAGGAGGGGCAGGGTTCGCTGCGCAGCCGCCTCGCCGGCATCTCCTGCCCGGTCACCGTCGTCGTCGGGGAGCACGACCATCCTCTGGTCGACCAGGCGCCCGACCTGACCGCGGAGGTGGCGGACGGACGACTGGTCGTCATCGACGGCGCCTACCACTCGCCCCAGCTGACCCATCCCGACGAATGGCGCGCTGCCGTCGAGGCTCACCTGGCCCGGGCCGGCGCATGAACGAGACGGCGGTACCTCGGGCAAGCGACCGGATCACCTTGGCCGGTTCGGACGTGGCCATTCCCCCGCTGGGCGTCGGCACCTGGGCCTGGGGTGACAAGGGAACGTGGGGCATGGGCGGCTACGACCAGTCCCTCACCGAAACGAGCATCCGGGAGGCCTGGGAGGCCAGCATCGAAGCCGGTGTCGTCCTCTTCGACACGGCGGAGGTCTACGGGCGGGGCGAGAGCGAGCGCATCCTCGGCCGGCTCCTCGCTGCCGACCCCACCGTGCGGCCGCGGGTCGTGATCGCGTCGAAATACATGCCCAACCCCTGGAAACCCCACGCCCATGGCGCGTTGGTCTCCGCCGCCCGCAAGTCGGTTGCGCGGCTCGGTGTGGAGAGCATCGACCTGTACCAGATCCACGGTCCCATTTCGCTGCGATCGCACGGGGCGATGGCCGACGCGCTGGCGGCGGCCCAGGGCGAGGGTCTGGTCAAGGCCGTCGGCGTCTCGAACTACTCGGTCAAGGAGATGCGGGGTATCGATCGTGCCCTCCAGTCGCGCGGCCTGCGCCTGGCGAGCAACCAGATCGAGTTCTCGCTCCTGCGAGCCATGCCGCTGCGGGTCGGTCTCATCGCCGCCTGCCACGAGATGGGCGTCGTCCCGCTGGCCTACTCGCCCATCGGGCAGGGACGGCTCACCGGCAAGTACTCGGCCTCGAACCCCCCGCCGGGCGCCCGCACCTTCTCGGCCCACCCCATGGAGCAGGTCGACGCCGTGGTCCAGGTGTTGCGGGCCATCGGAGAGGCCCACGACGGCCGCACGCCCAGCCAGGTGGCGCTGGCCTGGCTCTTCGCCCACGGTGCTGTACCCATCCCGGGGGCCAAGAACCGCAGCCAGGCGGAGCAGAACGCCGGTTCCCTGGGCTGGCAGATGAGCAGCGAGGAGGTGGCGTCCCTGGACGTTGCTGCCCTGTACGGCACCCGCAAGATCTCCCAGCGCGTCTGGCAACACGGCTGACCGCGGCGGTACCGTCTTGCGGTGATCGCTGCGCTCGCTGACACGGGACTCCCGCCACTCGGGGGATCGCAGTACTTCACCACCCAGTTCGACTTCGTCCCGGTGGCCATGATCATCGCCGCCCTCGTCCTCTACCTGTGGGGCGTGCGGCGCAACAACGCCCTCCACCCCCGCCACCCCTGGCCCGTCGGCAAGACGGTGGCGTGGATCGGGGCCCTGGTGAGCACCGGAGTGGCCATCTTCAGCTTCATCGGCGTCTACGACGGCGAGCTGTTCTGGGACCACATGATCCAGCACCTCATCCTGATCATGGTGGCCGCCCCCCTGTTCGCTATCGCCTCACCGCTCCGGCTCGTGTTCAATGCGACGTCGGGGACGGCGCACCTCGTCGTCACCGAGTCGTTGCGCTCCGGTGTGGCCAAATTCCTCGGGAACCCGATCGTGGCGTTCATTTTGTACGCCGTCGTCATTCCGATCAGCCATCTGACCATCTGGTACAACTACACGCTCACGCAGGAGAGCGTGCACAACGCGGAGCACTTGGTGTTTCTCCTCGTCGGCTATCTCTTCTGGCGGCAGATCTTCGGAAACGACCCCAACGCCCAACGGCTCCATCCAGCGCTGCAGTTCTTCTACCTGTTCTTGGCCATCCCGATCGACACCTTCACCGGGGTGTCGCTGGCCGGCGCCACCCACGAGCTGTTTCCCGCCTACTTCGCCACGCACCGGGCCTGGGGCCCGTCGTATGTGGTGGACCTCCATGTGGGCGGCGACATCATGTGGGTCGTCGGCGACACCCTGATGTTGTGGCCGATGATCCCCGTGGCGCTTCGCTGGCTGCACATGGACGAGCGCAGGGCGGTGCGGATCGACGCCGAGCTCGACGCGCAGGAGCTGGCTGCGGCCGCCGCGGCGGGGCCAGTACCCGATCAGCCCCCCAGGTCCATCAGCTCGACGCGGACTCCGTCGGGGTCGGTGCAGTAGACGAACTCGAGCGCCGTGCCACCGAGGTCGATGGTCGTGCGGCTCGACTCAACCACGGTGCCTCCGAGCTCCACGATCCGGGCCACGGTCCCGGTTACGTCGCGTACCCGGAAGGACAGGTGCGTCAACCCGAGCTGGTTGACCGCCCGCCGTTCTTGCGGACCGAATGGGGCGGGCTCGGCGAAGGCCAGGAGCTCAATGGCGGTCGGGCCACGCCGGATGAACTGTGACGTCACCTCCACGTCGGGGAACTCCATGAGCTGGGCGAACTCGGAGCCGATGGCGTGCGATTCGGCCTTCTCGAATCCCAGGGCCTCGCAGTAGAAGCGCAGCGACCGCTGAAGGTCGCTCACGCAGATGCCGAAGTGCGAGAAGGTCGTCTCCTGGGTGTCGTCCACGGTCGTCAGTCTGCCCGTTCCGGGCTCGGATGGCCCTTTGACCCAGAACCTTCGTAATCTCGTAGGTGTGAATCCGCAGACCGACCAGGGAACCCCGGAGCGCCAGACGGACTCTGGCATCGACATCCACGCCGTCTACACCGCCGACGACCTCGCCGATTGGGACCCGTCGGCCCAGCTCGGACAGCCCGGGGCCTTCCCTTACACCCGGGGTGTCCACGCCCAGATGTACCGCTCGAAGCTGTGGACGATGCGCCAGTACGCCGGCTTCGGTTCGGCCGAGTCCACGAACCAGCGCTTCAAGTTCCTCCTCGACGCAGGCCAGACCGGCCTCTCTTGTGCGTTCGACCTGCCGACGCAGATGGGCTACGACTCGGACCACCCACGGGCCGAAGGCGAGGTCGGGAAGGTCGGCGTGGCCATCGACTCGTTGGCCGATATGCGCCTCCTCATGGCCGATCTCCCGATGGACAAGGTCACGACGTCCATGACCATCAACGCCACAGGGGCCATCCTTCTCCTGCTCTACCAATTGGTGGCCGAAGAGCAAGGTGTGCCCGGCGAGAAGGTGCGAGGCACGATCCAGAACGACATTTTGAAGGAGTACATCGCCCGCGGCACGTACATCTACCCGCCACGCCCTTCCATGCGGCTGATTGTGGACACCTTCGCCTACTGCGCAGAGAACCTGCCCAGTTGGAACACCATCTCCATTTCGGGTTACCACATCCGGGAGGCAGGTTCGACGGCGGTCCAGGAGATCGCCTTCACGTTGGCGAACGGCATCGCCTACGTCGAGGCGGCGATGGCCGCCGGCATGGACATCGACGCGTTCGCGCCCCGGCTCTCCTTTTTCTGGAACGCGCACAACAACCTCTTCGAGGAGGTGGCCAAGTACCGGGCGGCACGGCGGATGTGGGCGCGCATCATGACGGAGCGTTTCGGGGCCAAGGACGAGCGCTCGAAGATGTTGCGCTTCCACACCCAGACCGGCGGATCGACGCTCACGGCGCAGCAGCCGGAAAACAACATCGTGCGGGTGACCGTGCAATCGCTGGCGGCTGCCCTCGGGGGCACCCAAAGCCTGCACACCAACGGCTTCGACGAGGCGCTCGGATTGCCCACCACCCGGGCGGCCAAGATCGCCCTGCGTACCCAGCAGATCGTCGGCTTCGAATCCGGTGTGGCTGACACCGTGGACCCGCTGGCCGGGTCCTATTTCGTCGAGGCACTCACCGACGAGGTCGAGGCGGCTGCGAACGACTACCTGCAGCGGATTCAAGACATGGGTGGCGCGGTGGCCGCCATTGAGGCCCGTTTCATGCAAGAGGAGATCGAGTCGGCCGCCTACACCTACGCCAAGGCGGTCGACGATGGCGAAAAGGTCGTGGTCGGCGTCAACAAGTTCACCGACGCCGACGGGGAGGCGGCCGAGGTGTTCCCCATTGACGTGAAGCTTCAGCAGATGCAGATCGACCGCACCCGCCTGGTGCGCGCCGAGCGCGACCAAGCCGCCGTGGACCGGGCCCTGGCCGAGGTGGCCGAGACGGCGAAGGGCGAGGGCAACCTCCTCGTGCCGATGAAGGAGGCGCTGCGGGCGATGGCCACGCTGGGCGAAGTCGCCGACGTCCTGCGGGACGAGTTCGGCGTCTACCAGCCCGGCGGTTGAGCCCGGCGTGAACATGGCGGCCAGGAGGGCTCCTCCTGGCCGGTCTTCGACGACCAGGCGAGCCGGGTGTCATGCGGTTCTTCGGTCCCGCAGTCTGGAAGAACAGTTCCAACTGGTCTCCGTACGAGTAAGCCCTCATTGTTGCGACGTCAGCCGCTTCGCGGTGTGCCGCGAGACCTCCGGCCGATTCCGGAAAACTTGCCGAGAAGCCAGTATCCCCGGCGCTGTCGTATGGCGCTCCGCCGGAAGGGATCGTCAGGCTCGAGGTGCTCGATCGCGCCGGCCACGACCTGATCGAACATGAGCGCGGCCTCCTTCGGTCGTTTGAGCGACACCAGCTCCGTCGCAATGGCCCACTTCTGTTGCAGGATCGTCCGCTGGTCTGCATCGTTTCGTTCCAGCCTGGCGAGCGCTTCGGTGAACAGCTCCAGCGCTATCTCGTGATTGCCGAGGTACCGGTGCGTCTGGGCCAGGTCGATCTCGGCCTGCGAGGCCTCGGCGTGGTCAGGCCCGAGGGTCCGACGCGTCGACTCGAGCACGCGCACCCTGAGCGGGAACTCGTCGCCGTAGCGGCGGAGTTTGCGAAGCGTGATAGCGAGGTTCTTCGCCGTCTGTCGTGACAGTTCGCTGTCGGGACCGTTCTCCCGCACAGAGGATTCGAGGACGCGCTCCCACAGGCGCCGCGCCGACTCGTGCTCGCCGAGCCGATCGAGGACGATGGCCAGGTTGAACTCGGTCAAGGCCACCCGACTTTCGTCGTTCTCGGTCGAGCGGTTCTGCAATGAGAGCGAGCTGGTCAGTATTTGTTCGGCCTCACGCAGGCGGCCGGCATCGCGCAGAGTGCGGCCCAACTGCAACATGGCGTCGAACGTCGCGGGATCCGACTCCCCGTAGAGCTCCTTGCGGGCATCCAGGAGGATCCATGCTTCTTCCACCTCGCGTGACTGGCGGTCGTCCACTGAGCGCTGACGATACCGCCGTGGATCCATGACGATCCGCCTTCCGCGACGGGACTGGGAAGAGTCCAGGCCGACAGGGCCTCGTGAGAACGCCGGTCGCGAACAGCAGCGGGACGCGTTGTCTCAGGCGGTGACCACTGCCTCGAAGTGCTCGACCACCGGAAAGGGGTCGTAGAAGTGGTGGAGCGCGCCTCGCCATTCCTCGTAGGCCGCCGAACCTCGGAACCCCTCGGTGTGGTCTGACAGATGCTCCCACTCGACCAGGAGCAGGAAACAACTCGATCGTTCGATGCCACGCTCGACCCGGAGCGAGATGAACCCCGGGCTGGCGGCGATGAGCATCTTGGCTCGGTCCATGGCGTCAAGGAATTCTTCCTGCGTCCGGGAATGACGTCGAGGAGCGCGTGCTCGGTGATCATGTCCGCGCGAGCAGGTGGGCTCGCAGTTCGGGGTTCGAGGCCGCGTCGATGGCGGTCCAGGCCAGGGCAACCGCACCATCCCGGACGGCGGCGTCGGCCGAGGCCGTCACGCATGCCGCGGCGAATTCCTTCTGGTGATTGACGGCCCCGTTCGTCTCGATGCGAATCAGGGGGTGGATCGTCGGAACGGCCAGCGACACATTCGCCATGTCTGTCGAGAAGGTCGGAAGTGGCGTGTCAGCGTCGTCGGCCTCGAAGTGGCGGCCGAGCGACTCCGCGTTGGCCCTGTAGGCCGCCTGCAGATCCGGATCCGTCTCCATGTGGGAGTAGACGGGAGAGAGCTCTTCGTAGCCGAGTGTGCAGCCACTGGCCAACGCGCCAGCCTCGAAGCAAGCCTCCACCCTGGGCCGCAAGGCGCGCGAGTCCCCCGTAGGTCATGGAACGCACCATGTAGCGCGCAGTCATCGAGCCCGGGATGACGTTCGCTGCGCCGGGACTGCGCGTGACCACGCCATGGACCTGGTCGCCCGGAGGTAGCTGTTGGCGGAGCAGGCCGATAGCTACCTGGGACACGGTCAGCGCGTCCTGTGCGTTGATCCCTTCCCACGGCGCAGCCGAGGCGTGGGCCTCACGGCCGGTGAAGGTCACGTCGAAGTGGGCCACGGCCAGGCACCGGCCGACGAGTCGCTCGGTCGGCCAGGGATGGACCATCATGGCCGCGTGCACGCCGGCGAAGGCGCCGCGCTCGAGCATCAGGATCTTCCCGCCCCCGCCCTCTTCGGCCGGGGTGCCGAGCACGCGGACGCTCAGGTCGATCTCGTCGGCCACCTCGGCCAGGGCCAGGCCCGCTCCCACCGCGGTCGCCGCAATGATGTTGTGGCCGCAGGCATGACCCACTTCGGGGAGCGCGTCGTATTCGGCGCAGACCGCAACCGTGAGCTCGCCCGACCCGGTGCGCGATTCGACGGCCGTTGCGAGGTCGTACACGCCCTCGTGGGTTTCGAGCCCGCCGGCACGGAGGGCTTCGGCCACGGCGTGGGCGGAGGCCGTCTCGTCGTAGCAGAGCTCAGGGTGAGCGTGGACGAAGTGGCTGAGCGAGACGAGCTCGTCGAGGTGACGGTCTACGGCGGCCACCGCGGCTTCCTTTGCCTCCGACGTAGTCGACACCTACTCGATGACCGCCACGATGTCGCCGGCCCCGACGGAGTCGCCCGCACTCACTCGGATTTCCTTCACGACGCCATCCTTCTCGGCCGCCACGGCATTCTCCATCTTCATCGCCTCGAGAAGGCAGATCGACTGGCCGACCTCGACCACGTCGCCCACGGCAACGAGAACCTTCACGATCGTGCCCTGCATGGGCACGATCACCTGACCCGAGCCCGTGCCCGCCACTGCGTGGCTCGAGGCCCGTTTGGGTCGGCCCGCGCTGCGAGCCGGGCCTGCCGCCGGGCCGAGGTCCGGGACCCAGAGTCGCACCGAATAGCGTCGGCCATCGACTTCGGCGGTGACGTCGCGCTGGACCGTCGGGACTTCTTCGTCACCGGCTTCCGGGGCTACCCCGGCCGCCGGAACGCTGAGCCCGCTGAGGTCCAGCGTGTCTTCGACCCAATTGGTCGAATACTCCACGTTGGCGAAGTCAGGGTGGCTCAAGATCGCCACGTCGGCGGGGAGTGTGGTGGCCACGCCAGTGATCGTGGTCTCCGCGATGGCGCGCAACATCCGGCGCCGGGCCGACTCGCGGTCAGGGGCCCACACGATGAGCTTGGCGATCAGGTTGTCGTAGTACTGGGAGATCATGTCGCCAGATTCGTAGCCGGCGTCGAGGCGGACCCCAGGACCTGACGGTTGACGGAACGTGGTGATCGTGCCGGGCGAAGGGGAGAAGCGACCGCCGCTCGGGTCTTCCGCATTGATGCGGACCTCGATGGCGTGGCCGTTACGGGCGATGTCCTTCTGGGTGAAGTCGAGCGCCTCACCCGATGCGATACGGATCTGCCAGGCCACCAGGTCGAGACCCGTGACCAGCTCGGTCACGGGGTGCTCAACCTGGAGCCGGGTGTTCATCTCGAGGAAGTAGAACTCGCCGTCCTGGAAGAGGAACTCGACCGTCCCGGCGTTGTAGTAGCCGCAGGCCTCCGAGACCAGCACCGCGGCCTCGCCCATCGCTTGGCGCACCTCGTCGGGAAATGCCGGCGCCGGGCTCTCCTCGACAAGTTTCTGGTGCCGACGCTGGGCCGAGCAGTCGCGCTCACCCAACCAGAGGGTATTGCCGTGCGTGTCGGCCAGCACCTGCATCTCGACGTGACGGGGCCACGACAGGTACCGCTCGAGGTAGATCTCGGGGCGGCCGAAATAGGCCTGGGCCTCGCGGGCGGCCGACTCCATGGCCTCCGCCGCCTCGTCGGGCGTGTTCACGACCTTCATGCCGCGCCCACCGCCGCCGTAGGCGGCCTTGATCGCCACGGGCCATCCGTGCTCGGTGCCGAACGACACGACCTCGTCCGGTGAGGTGAGGGGCTCGGACCGCCCGGGGACTCCGGCCACGCCCGCCTTCTCGGCGGCCAGGCGCGAGCTGATCTTGTCGCCCATGACCTCGATGGCTTCGGGAGGCGGACCGATGAAGGTCACCCCGCGGTCGGTGATGGCCCGGGCGAAGTCCGTGTTCTCCGAGAAGAACCCATAGCCGGGGTGGACCCCGTCGGCCCCGCTCTGCTCGATGGCGTCCAGGATGGCTTCGGTATTGAGATAGCTCTCGGCCGCGGTCTCGCCCCCGAGCGAGTAGGCCTCGTCGGCCATCCGCACGTGAAGGGCGTCGCGGTCGAGGTTCGAATAGACGGCCACGGTCCCGATCCCCATCTCGCGGCACGTCCGAATTACTCGGACGGCGATCTCGCCGCGGTTCGCAATCAGGATCTTCTTGAGCACGCTGGACCTTTCCTCCGCTCGTGGACTCTCACAATTGCATCTCTGAAGGATTGGGGCCAAGTCAACCCCGACGAGGGGGTTTTTCGGCCCGCCTGAACGCTCTGTGGGCCCTATGCAGGCGCGACGAAGAAGAGCCTCGCCTTCCGGGTCCTGATAGTCCAGCGGATAGCACTGCGTCGCTGGAGATTTGATAGGGTCAGATTTCGCTCCAGGGTTCCCTTATCCGGGTTTCGGGCAGGCCAGAACGGCTGCCGTTCATCTCTTCGCCGCGCCCTTCGGGCGGCATGGAGCGTTCCGGCCACAGCTGGAGGGCTCAATCACGGAATCGATCCGCCCCGAAGGGAGATCATGCAATTATCGGAGCCCAGCCAGCTGTGTCCGTCCTGGTTCACCCCGCCTGGGCCAGACAGCGGATCTCGCCGTCTCGCATGCCGAAGTAGACGAGGTGAAGAAGTTTCGCGCCGCGGCCACCCGGGCCACGTTGGTGCCTCGGCGCTCTTTGACCCGGGCGTAGAGCTCGGCGAGCGTGGTGTCGCGCTCGCGCGAGATGGCCTCGATGGCGGCCCAGCGCACCAGGCGCGAACCCTGCTTGGTGATCGCCCCACGCGAGACCTTGGAGTCCGACTCGCGGTGTCGCGGCGTCAACCCCGCCCAACAGCACAGCTTGTCGGGACTCGAGAAGCGTCCGATGTCTCCGATCTCGGCGATGAAGACGGCGCCGAGGACCGGACCCACTCCCTTGATGGCCTGGACCGCCTGATAGCCCAGATCGTCGTCGAGCCAGCCGGCGATCTCGACGCCAACGCTCTTGATCTCGGCGTCGTAGGCGTCGACCAGGCGACACAGCGAGTCGATGCGGGTCCGATAGCTCGCGGCCACATCCATCTCTTCGAGCAAACGCCGGCCTTTGGTGCTCCACAGTTCGTGGCGGCTGGCGATGACCCCTTCTTTGGTCAGCACCCCTTGGACCTGGGACTTGAGTCCGGCCCGCAGCATCACCAGTTTGGCCCGGTAACGGACCAGTTCTCGCAGCTCGCGCACCGCCGGGGGAGCGATCCAGCTTCGGGGACCATGTCGAGGCGCAGCATGTCGAGTAGCACGTTGGCATCGCGCACGTCGTTCTTCACCCGCCGGTTGTCCCAGTGCAACCCGAGCGGATGGGCCAGGTGCACGTGCGCTCCGGCCTCGCTGAGGACGTCGGAGGCCCACTACCACCCGCACGTCGCCTCGAGGACGACCTCGGGGTCCTCGCCGGCTGCGGCCAGCGCCTGCGCCAAATTGATCACGCTGTTGTCGATGCGGATCGTCTCGAGTCGTTCGCCCTGCTCATCGGCCCGCACGATCAAAGAACGACGCTTGTGCAGATCGATTGCCACATACTGTCCCACGGGGTCTCCCTTCACTGAGGTGGTTGTCGAAGACCTCGAGTGTGACAACGCTCGGATCCTCAAGTGAAGCGGAGGCCCCGCTCCTTCATCGCATCACGCGCCGTATGGTCTGTGCCATGTGGGCAGGGGAATGGCAGGTTCGTCGGTTCGAGGAGATCGACTCCACCAACTCGTACCTGCTCGAGCTCGCTCGCCAGGGAGAACCCGAAGGGCTGGTCGCGGTGGCCGACTACCAGACGGCCGGGCGAGGGCGCCTTGATCGGCGCTGGGAGTCGCCACCTGGCGCGAACCTGCTGGCCTCGGTGCTCCTGCGCCCCGACTGCGACGCCGAAGACCTGCACCTCTGCACAGGTGCCCTGGGCCTCTCCGCCCTGGACGCCTGTGCCGAGGTGGCCGGGGTCGAGGCCACAGCTGAAGTGGCCCAACGACCTGATCGTGGGCACGGCCAAGCTTGGCCGGCCTGCTGGCCGAGGCCGATTTCTCCACCGAGCCCGCCGGCCGTCGTGGCCGGCATCGGGCTCAATGTCGCCTGGCCCGGCCCCCCGGAGCCGAAGGCACCTGCCTGGACGATCTGAGCGATCGCCCTTCCTCGCTGGATCGCATGGTCCTGCTCGAGCACGTGCTGGCGCGCCTGGCCGCCCGTCTGCCCCTGCTCGGCCAGGCGGCAGGCCGGCGCCGGCTGGCCGACGAGGTCCGAGTCCCGCTGCGCCACCCTGGGTCAGGAGGTGCTGGTCGTCCTTCCGGCGAGGAGTTCTCCGGACGGGCGGTGGCATCGACGATGGCGGGCGGCTCCTGGTCAAGACGGGTGTGGGGCAGCGGGCCGTCACGGCCGGTGACGTGATCCACGTCCGGGCCTCTCTGAGCTGGGAGGGCATCTGGGCCTGGACTAACATCGGCCGCCATATGCGCCTTCTTGTTACGGGAGGTGCCGGTTTCATCGGGTCGAATTTCGCCCGTTACTGGGTGGAGCAGCACCCCGATGACCATGTCGTCGTCTACGACGTGCTCACCTACGCCGGCAACCGACCCAACCTGTCCGACATCGAAGACCGGATCGTGTTCGTCCAGGGGGACATCTGTGATCCGGCGGCGGCCGAGAAGGCACTGCGGGGCGAAGAGATCGACACGGTCGTCCACTTCGCCGCCGAGTCGCACAACTCCCTGGCCGTGCTCAACCCGGGGCTCTTCTTCCGCACCAATGTGCTCGGCACGCAAACCCTGCTCGAGGCAGCACGCCAGGTCGGCATCTCCCGCTTTCACCACGTGTCGACCTGCGAGGTCTACGGGGACCTCCCCCTCGACACGGACGAGGCCTTCACGGAAGAGTCGCCCTATCGGCCCCGCACCCCGTACAACGCCTCGAAGGCTGGAGCGGACCACGCCGGTGCGGGCCTACGCCGAGACGTACGAGCTGCCGATCACCATCACCAACTGCGCCAACAACTACGGGCCGTACCAGTTCCCCGAGAAGCTGATCCCCCATTTCTGTGCGCTGGCGCTCGACGACAAGACGCTCACCCTCTACGCCAGCACGGAGAACCGCCGTGAGTGGCTGCATGTGATCGATCACTGCACCGCCATCGACGCGGTACTGGCCCGGGGCAAGGTCGGCGAGACCTACCACGTCGGCAGCGGTGTCGAGGCGTCCATCATGGAGGTGGCGGATCGCATCCTGGCCGCGCTCGGCAAGCCGGATTCGCTGAAGACGATCGTGCCGGATCGGCCGGGCCACGACCGGCGTTACGTGCTCGACTCCTCGAAACTGCGCGCCGAGCTCGGTTGGCAGCCCTCCGTCGAGTGGGAGCAGGGCCTGGCCGACACCGTGGCCTGGTACGCCGACCACCGGGACTGGTGGGAGCCGCTGATGGCCCGGGCGCCCGTTGTCGAAGGCGCCTGGGAGTCGTCAAAAGGCTGAGTTCGTTGCGCATCCTGATCACCGGCGCCGACGGGCAGCTCGGACGTGATCTGCGCGACTGCCTTGCAGGGCGACGTGCCGCTCGGCGGCACTCGCTGCGCCCTGCTCGGCCCCGAAGGACCCCGCGCCGGGCATCGAGCACGAGGTACTTCCCACCGACGTCGCACAACATGAAGGTCGACGACCGTGACGCGGTCCTGCATACCTTCATGACGTTCCGGCCCGAGCTCGTGCTCCACGGCGGCGCGCTGACCGCGGTCGACCGTTGCGAGACCGAAGCCGACCTGGCCTATGCGGTCAACGGCATCGGGACCCGGAACGTGGCGGAGGCAGCTGCGCTCGTCGGGGCCCACGTGGTCTACGTCTCGACCGACTACGTCTTCGACGGCACGTCGCCGCGGCCGTACCGCGAGTGGGACCAGCCCAATCCGGCGTCCGTCTACGGCGCGTCGAAGCTGGCCGGTGAGCGCGAGTGCCGGCCCGGCTCCACCATCGTGCGCACCAGCTGGGTGAGCGGTGCCCATGGCGCCAACATGGTGGTGACCGCCCTCCGCCTGGCCGCGGGGACGGCGAGCTTCGATTCGTCGACGACCAGCAGGGCTCCCCGACGTTCACCGCGGACCTGGCTCCGGCCATCGTGACCCTCGGCCTCGACCGCCGCCCGGGCATCTTCCACGTGACCAATTCCGGGTCCACCACCTGGTGGGGCTTCGTGCGGGCGATCCTCGAGGAGGCCGGCGCCGATCCCGAGCGGGTGAAGCCGATCACCACCGCCGATCTCGACCCTCCCCGCCCCGCCCCGCGCCCGGCCAACTCCGTGCTCGACAACATGGCGCTCCGCCTGAGCGGCCTGCCCGCGCTGCCGGACTGGCGCGATGGCCTGGCCCGCCTGGTGCCGGTCATGCCGGCGCGCACCGCTCGGCATGACGCGCGCAGGAGCCGGGATCCGCCCGCGGGCCGTGCGGTGATCGGGGCCGGCTACGTCGGACTGCCGACTGCCGCCACGCTGGCCCACTTCGGCCACACCGTGGTCCTGGCCGAGCGCGATGCGTCCAGGCTGGCCGCGCTGCGCTCCGGACGGATGCCAATCGTCGAAGCGGGCCTGGACGACTTGGTGGCCGAGGCGTGGCGGCCGGACGTCTCGCCTTCACCGCCTCGGCCGTCGAGGCGGTGGCCGGTGCCGACTTCGTCTTTCTCTGCGTGCCCACCCCCCAGGGCGCGGACGGTTCGGCCGACGTCTCCTACGTGGAAGCGGCGGCCAAGGAGATCGCGCCCGCACCTCGAGCACGGCGCCATCGTGGTCAACAAGTCGACGGTGCCGGTGGGCTCGGCCACGCTGGTCGAGCAGATGATCGGCCGCCCCGACGTCCGGGTCGTGTCCAATCCCGAGTTCCTCCGCGAGGGCACGGCCGTGCACGACAGCCTCAACCCCGACCGCATCGTGGTCGGGGCGGAAGACCCGGCCGCGGCGGCCAGCGTCGGCGAGCTCTTCTCCGCCACCGGCGCACCGCTGATCGTGACCGACGCCACGACGTCGGAGACGATCAAGTACGCCTCCAACGCGTTCCTCGCCACCAAGCTGAGTTTCGTCAACGCGCTGGCCGGCCTCTGCGAAGAGGTGGGCGCCGACGCTCGTGACGTCCTGCTCGGTCTCGGCTACGACAAGCGCATCGGCTTCGAGTTCCTGCGCCCGGGACCGGGCTGGGGCGGATCCTGCCTGCCCAAGGACACCCGGGCCCTGCTGCACATCGCCGGCGAGGCCGGGCTACGACTTCTCGCTGCTGGCCGGCGCCATCGCGTCCAACGAGGAGCAACTGGCCCGGGTGGTCGCCAAGGTCGAGACGGCCGCGGCGGCGCGCTCGACGGGGTGACCGTCGGCCGTCTGGGGCCTCACCTTCAAGGCCAACACCGACGACCGGCGGGACTCGCCGAGCCTTGAGATCGACCCACCGCCTGGTCGAGCTCGGGGCGCACGGTGCAGGCCTTCGACCCCACCGTGCGACGCCGCAGGACGGACGCTGCCCGATGACCTGCCGGGCTGGAGCTGCAGGGCGATCCCTACGAGGCGGCGACGGGGGCCCGGTCCTCGTCGTGCTGACCGAATGGGACGAGTTCCGCTGGCTCGACTTCGCCCGGGTGCTCGCCGTCATGGCCGAGCCCGTCCATCGTCGACGCCCGCAACCTGCTCGATCCGGCCGCCGTGCGGCGCCTCGGTTCACCTACACGGGGATCGGCCGCCGGTGAGCCGCGTCGTCGTCGCCGGCGGGGCCGGGCTTCCTCGGGTCCGCATCTGTGCGACCGCCTGGTCGCGCGGGGCGATTCGCGTCGTCTGCCTCGACGACCTCTCGACCGGGTCCGAGGACAACGTGGCGCACCTGCTGGCGCACGACCCGCTTCCGCCTCGTGGTCACCGACGTCAGCGAGAAGGTCGAGCTGGCGACGACGACCAGGTCGATGCCGTGTGCAACCTGGCCTGCCCGGCGTCGCCGCCGGCCTACCTGGCCCGCCCGCTCGAGACGCTGGCCGTCGGCAGCGAGGGCACGCGCCGCCTGCTCGAGCTGGCCCGCGAGCACGAGCGCCCGGTTCCTCATGGCCAGCACGAGCGAGATCTACGGAGACCCCGACGGTGCACCCCCAGGTCGAGTCGTACCGGGGCAACGTCGACCCGACCGGGCCGCGCAGCGTCTACGACGAGGCCAAGCGGTTCGCCGAGAGCCTCACCATGGCCATGCACCGCACCCACGGCGTCGACGTGGCCATCGTCCGCATCTTCAACACCTACGGGCCCCGCCTGTCCCCGGGCGACGGGCGGGTCGTGTCCAACTTCGTCGTCCAGGCCCTGCGGGGCGAGCCGCTCACCGTCTACGGCGACGGATCCCAGACCCGCAGCCTCTGCTACGTCGACGACGAGATCGGCGGGCTGCTCGCGCTGCTCGACTCGTCGCTCACCGGCCCGGTCAACATCGGCAACCCCGACGAGCGCACCGTGCTGGAGCTGGCCCACCTCGTCCTCGAGTTGACGGGCTCGTCGCTCGGAGATCGTCTTCGAGCCGCTGCCCACCGACGACCCGACCCGGCGCTGCCCCGACATCACGCTGGCCCGCACCGAGCTTGGGCTGGGAGCCGCGCGATCGAGCTGCGCGAGGGTCTCGCTCGCACCATCGAGTACTTCGCGCGAGCGGGAGGCACGACGCATGACGCGACGTCGAGATGGACAGGCGATCCGCAGCGCCGCGGACCTACCGGACGCTGTCGCGTGATCATGCCGGTCTTCAACGAGCGGACCACCGTGGCCGAGGTCATCCGGCGCATGCGCGCCGTCGAGCTCCCGCTCTTGTCTCCAGATCATCGTGGTCGACGACGGATCGAGCGACGGATCGGACAAGGTGCTCGGCGCCCTCGAGGACTCGACGGTCCACGTCATCCACCACACGCAGAACCAGGGGAAGGGCGCGGCCATCCGCACCGGGCTGGCCGAGGCGACGGGGCGACCTGGTGCTGATTCAGGATGCCGACCTCGAGTACGACCCCGACGACTGGCCGCGGCTGCTCGACCCCATCCTCAAGGGCAAGGCCCGCGTCGTCTACGGCAGCCGGTTCACCGGCGAGCGCAAGAACATGCTGCCCCTGCACTGGTTCGGCAACCGGCTGCTCTCGCTGGTCACCAACGTGCTCTACAGCTCGACGCTCTCGGACATGGAGACCTGCTACAAGCTCTTCGACGCCCAGGTGCTCGACGGGCTCACCATCGTCTCGAACCGCTTCGACTTC
Source organism: uncultured Acidimicrobiaceae bacterium (assembly GCA_963726855.1). Classification (GTDB taxonomy): domain Bacteria; phylum Actinomycetota; class Acidimicrobiia; order Acidimicrobiales; family RAAP-2; genus Bog-473. The sequence continues at coordinate 88,037 of CAVSEB010000014.1, read as the reverse complement.
GAGCCCGAGATCACGGCCAAGGTGCTCCGGCGCGGCCACCGCATCTACGAGGTGCCGATCTCCTATGCCGGGCGCGAGTTCGACGAGGGCAAGAAGATCACCTGGCGCGACGGCGTCAGCGCGCTCGAGAGCGCTGATCAAGTTCCGCTTCACCAAGGAGTACTGAGGCCCAGGTGCCGCCGCCGATCGGCGCCGTCGTGGTCGACCACGACGCGGGTCCGCTTGCTCACTGCGTGCGCTCGCTCCTCGACGACGGCGCGGCCCGGTCGTCGTGGTGGAGAACGGCGCCACCGGGCAGCGTCGAGCGCGCCCTGTCGACGCTCCGGCCGACGTACCCGAGCGCGGTCCAGCGTCGTCCGGCCGGGACGAACCTCGGCTACGGCGCCGGGGTCAACCGGGGACTGGCCGTGCTGGCCGGCGTGTCGCCGGCGCCCGACTGGGTGCTGGTGTCCAACCCCGACTCATCGTCCACCCGGGGCGCTCGACGGGCTGCGCGGCGCCCTCGAGGCGCACCCGGCCTGGGCCGTGGTCGGGCCGCGGATCTACACCGATGCGGGCGACGTCTATCCCTCGGTGCGTCGCTTCCCGTCCTTCCTCGACGCGGCCGGCCACGCCCTGCTGGCCCTGTTCAAGCCGGACAACCGCTTCACCCGGCGCTACAACCCCGGCACGCCCGAAGGCGAGCGGTCGTCGCCGGCCGGCTGGGTCTCGGGCTCGTGCTTCCTGGCCCGCCGCGACGCGCTCGAGGAGCTGGGCGGCTTCGACGAGGCCTACTTCATGTACACCGAGGACATGGACCTGTGCTGGCGGGCCCACCAGGCGGGCTGGGGGGTCGGGTTCGCCGGGGCCGCCGCGGTGACCCACGTCCAAGGGGTGAGCACGGCCCGCCATCCGTACCGCATGATGGCGGCCCACCACCGCTCGGCGCTGCGCTTCACCGTGCGGACGACGTCGGGCTGGCGCCGCGCCGCGCTGCCGTTCGCGGTCGTGGTCCTGGGCGTTCGCATGGCCATGGCGCTGATGCGCCAGGCCGTCGCCGGCTGAGTCATGTCGGCGAACCGCGGCTGGTTGCTCGCCGCCATGGCGGCCATCATCGTCGCCCTCCTCGTCCTCGTGCTGGCGGCGACGCTCAGCGGTCCTGTGCCGCCCAAGGTCCACGTCGAGCCCGAGGTCAACTTCGCCCTCCCCCGGCGTCGGCGGGTGCGGCGGGGCCACGCGTCACGTGCCAGGTGGCGTGACCCGGGTGCCGATCACCGTGAGCACGGTGGCCGGCCAGGCGGCCGAGACGGTCAACGTCTGCATCGACGGCCAGGGACCGTATCCCTTCGTGCTCGATTCCGGTGCCGGCCAGTCGACCATCGACGCCGGTCTGGCCGACGCGGCTGCACCTGGCCCCCGCCGGGCAGTCCAGCATCTTCGGCGGTGTCGGCTGCACCGGCACGGCCCAGCCGTGGCGTCGGGTCCTGGTCGGTGGCCGGCGTCGCCTGGCTCCCCAGGAGCTGACCGCGGCCACTTGCCCCAGATCGGCGGCGGGGGAGCCGGTGGGGCTCCTGGGTTCCGACGTCCTGGGCCGTTTCGGCGCGGTCCGCCTCGACTTCGCGGCCAGCGCCCTCGTGCTGGCTGGTCCCGAGGGCGCGACGCTCAGCGCCGCCTCCGACTACAACGGGTCCGCGTGGGCCCGGCTCCCGTCGGCGCTCGACGCACGGGCAGGGCACGACCGTGCCGGTGACGGTCTCGCCCCAGGCCGGGGACGTGTCGCTCGAGCGTCGCGCGTCCGGTTCGGCCGGCGGAGCCCGGCGCAGCTTCATCGTCGACACGGGATCGTCCCAGACCGTGGTGGCCACGTCGTGGCCCGGCAGCGCCTCGTGCCGGGACCGAGCTGGCGCAGCGCCAGGCGACCGTGTGCTCGACCATCACCGCCCCGCTGGTGCACAGCGGGCGCTGGTCGATCCCGGGCGGTGCTCCACCCCCAACTGCTCGGTTCGACCGGCTTCGGGCCATCAGCGCCGGCGGCATCGACGGGTCTGCTCGGCTCGGACCAGCTGCGGCGCTTCGGCTGGGTGGTCTTCGACTACGCGGCGGGCGCCTGGTCCTCGGCTGAGCGGGTCGCTCTCCTCGGGGCCGACAGCCCCAGCATGTCGGTCACCCCGTGGTCGCGTCCGGCCGTGTAGCCCCCGTCGACCGGAAGGCGTGACCCGTGACGAACGAGGCGTCGTCGGAGAGCAAGAAGGCTGCCACCGAGGCGATCTCCTCGGGCCGACCCATGCGCCGGCCCAGCTTGTGCTCGTGGACGATGTCGGCCAGCGCCGCCTCCATGCCGGGCCCGAAGACGCGCCGTCATCGGCGTGGCGATGAACCCGGGGCACACGGCGTTGACCCGGATGCCGCGTCCGGCGTAGTCGATGGCCATGTTCTTGGTGAGGATGACCACGCCCCCCTTCGACGCGCTGTAGGCGCTGCCTCCGGCCGTCCCCTCCAGCCCCTCGATGCTGGCGATCGTGACCACCGATCCCGCCGGCCGTCGGCCCGGCCGGCTGCGCCAGCATCTGGGTGATGACGTGCTTCGCCATCAGGAACGTGCCGGTCAGGTTGACGGCGATGACCCGGGCCCACTCCGCGGCCGGGAGCAGGTGAACCGGCCCGCCGCCGGCCACCCCGGCCGCGTTGACCAGCTCCGTCGACCGTACCCGCCGAAGGCGACGGCCGCCGCCACCAGCGCGGCCACCGATGCCTCGTCGGTGACGTCGGTCCGGACGGGCCCACGCCCTCCTCGGTCCGGCGGCCACTCACCCTGCGGGCTCGGCGAGATCGGCCCCCACGACACGGGATCCTTCGGCCAGCAAGCCGGGCCGCGCTGGCCCGCCCGATCCCCGAGGCGGCCCCTGTGACGATGTAGGTCCGTCCCTCGAGCCCTCGCATTGCGCCTCCCGGACTGTTTGCGCCCGGGGGAGCCCGGCTGATAGTGACACATGTTCTAGCCCGGGCAGTCCCGGGGTGCCCGATCCTCCGGGGGGAGCCCACGTCATGAAGTTCGCGCTGTTCTACGAGATCCCGGTGCCCCGGCCGTGGGACGCCGACAGCGAGCTGGTCGCCTACCAGAACACGCTCGAGCAGGCCATCGCCGGCGACCGCTTCGGCTGGCACGCCTTCTGGACGGTCGAGCACCACTTCCTCCAGGAGTACTCGCACTGCTCGAACCCCGAGGTCCTCTACGGCGCCATCGCGTCGCGCACCGAGCGCATCCGGCTGGGCTACGGCGTCCGGCTCATGCCCAAGCCCTACAACCACCCGGTGCGCACGGCCGAGTCCGTCGCCGTGCTCGACCTCCTCTCGAACGGGCGGGTCGACTTCGGCACCGGTCGCTCGGCCACCCGGGCCGAGCTCGAGGGGTTCGGCATCGACCCGGCCGAGACCCGGCGCATGTGGCAGGAGGCGATCGAGCACGTCGTCGGGTGCTGGACCAACGAGGAGTACGAGTTCGCGGGCGAGTTCTGGCAGATGCCCAGGCGCCGGGTGCAGCCCAAGCCCTGGCAGAAGCCGCACCCGCCCCTGTGGGGCGCCACCACCAGCGACGAGGGTCACGCGCAGGTGGGCGACCTCGGGCTCGGGCTGTGCTCCTTCGCCGTCGGCGTGCCGCCGGAGGAGGTCAAGCGCAAGATCGACATCTACCGCGACGCCGTCGCGCGCTGCACCGAGCCGATCGGCGCCTTCGTGAACAACCAGGCCGCCACCTTCACCATGGCCCTGTGCGCCCGGACCGGGACAAGGCCATCGAGCGAGGCCCGCGAGTCCTTCGAGTGGTACCCCAAGACCGGGCCCGCCAGATCGCCACGCTCACCGACTGGATGGCCGAGCGCAACGAGGAGCTCGGCACCTACTCCTACGCCGCCGACATGAAGAAGACCGACGACGAGGGCACGCTCGACCTGCTCTCACCTCGAGTACCTCATGGACGCCAACGCCTGTGTGCTCGGCACGCCCGAGAGTGCCTCGAGGCCTGCCGCCTCTACGAGGAGGCCGGCGTCGACCTGCTGCTCTGCCTGGTCAACCCGTACAAGGTCTCCCACGAGTCGGTCATGCAGACCATCGAGCTGATGGGCACCGAGGTCATCCCCGCCTTTGCGTGAGTGACCGGCGGCGCCGGCGCCCGCCATAGGGCAAGCGAAGGGGTGGGTTCGCCAACCGTGTTCGTCCTGCTGTCCTGACGCTGTTGGCCACCCTGGCCAGCGTCTTTGTCCTCGATCTGGCCGCCGCTCTCCCGACTGCAGGACCGCGTCGCTCTCGGCCAACTTGACGACGACCGCGGCCTCCCACGGTTGAAGCCCGTGCAGGTCGGGTCGTGAACGTTCCTTTTGGGAGTGCAAGGCGAAGTCGACCCGGCTCCTGATTGCTGTGAACTCCCTGATCCTCCACGCGGGTTCGCCGCCCCATCAACTTCACCGTTCGCAACCAGTCTCCACGGCCTGCAACTACGTCGCCCCCTACGCCGGTGTCGCCCCCGGGCCGACCTCGACCGTGCTCCGCGCCGGCCCCTGCGGTTCTATCGGCTTCGAAATCGTCGGCCGCCATCACAACGTGTGGCCTGGCTCGCGGATTTCGTTGCCCAGCCCTCGGCTTCGCCCAGCTCCAGCCGGGGTGCCACGGTTCGGGCGAGGGGACCTGGGACCAGAACAAGCCGGGGAGTACCGCACACGTGGCTCCGGGGTGCTACACGCTGGTGGTCGACGGTCACGACCGTTCCCGATTCGCATCTGCCCGCCCTGACGCCGACGCCGCTCGAAGGCCTGCGAAAGCCGTTCACGGTCAGGGAGCGGGGACGCGACCTCAGGCTCAGGTCCTGTCGCTTCCTTTTTTGCGCCGGGATCGCGGAGAGAACAGCCGAGCGCCTTTTGGCCTCCCACGCTCGTCCAAGAGCTCCGTGACGATGTCGTGGATCTGGATCGCGGCGTCGCTCCACGAGCGGACCGGGGTCTCACCCGCACCCTCGGTGAGCCGCTGACGGAGTTCGGGGTCATCGAGGAATCGAACCACCGACCGTGTCAGCGAATCGACATCTCCGACGTCGAACAACAAGCCGTTGTATTCGGGTCGAATGATTTCAGGGACGCCGAACGCACGGCTGCCAATGACAGGCAGACCGGCGAGCACGAAATGTCGGGTCACCCGGTGGAACGTCTCGAAGTAGGTCGTGACGATCCCGCAGTCGACCTCACCCAGGACATCGGAGACCGTGTCCATCCGGTACGGACCTCGGTAGTGGACGTTGGGATTGCGCTCCAACAGAGCTGAGATCTGCAGCGGTTCGTTGCCCCAGATTTCCAGGTCGTAGTCCGAGCGCTCGATCAAGGGAGGGTTGAGAAATGCGGCTTGGAGAAGTCCAGCACCCTTGCGAAGGTCGGTTCGGTCCAAGAAACACAGGACCGTCCGGTCGCCACGCCGCTGGGGCTGAGGGCGCCGGGTCGTTCCTGCACCCGGCATGCCGGGTTCGACGATGCGAACCTTCTCTTTCGGGACCGGCATCGTTCCGCGCAGAAATACTGACGCCAGCTCTCGAAGGGGAAGAGCACACGCCCCGTAGAGCTGTTTCGTCGTAGCGCCGCTGTAGCGCACGCTTGTGTTCGAGCGCAGCCTCGATCTCCTCGCTCGACGCCGAGACATCGGCCTGCGGCGAAGCGGTCAACTGGGGAGACAGGAGCATGCCGCTGCGCAGGCAGCACTGGGCGCATTCCGCGGGCGTGAGCGGGGTTGCACAGACCGAGACCTCGGGAAGCGCATGAACCGGATCGACCATGCCACAGAGATCCTCGGCCAGCAGGACATAACGGAGAACCGGTATGCCGTGGTGGTGAAAGAGATCCACCAACTCGGTCGGTTGGTTGACCGGGTCAACAACGATGACGGCTTCGGGTCGGAGAAAGCCTCGAGGACTTCGGTCGCACGGGAAAGCTCGTCTTGGCGGGTCTCGTCTTGTCGCAGAGAGTCGAAGGTTGCCCACTGGAACCAGACATCCCTGGTCAGCTCGGTCTGGAAGCGCGTGAAGGGCTCGTCGTTGGGCTCTGCGTCGGGCTGGTAGGTCGAAGCCGAGGGTTGGGGGTAGAGCACGCCAACTTCTGTGCTGAGGTCGGCCAAGGCGCACACGCGAGTTCGTGAGCCAGCAGCGGAGAGCCTGACCGCTCGAACGGGGGTAACGCATGAACGACCAGAAGGGACCCGCGAGATTCCTTCGGCCCGTCCGCTCTCTCGACGTGTGAACGGAGCGGACATCGCTCAAGTACCCGTCAGCCGAGATACCACGTGCTGCAGAACACGTCGGCCACGATGTCTGCGACGACGATGTAGCTCATCTGCCAGCGTTCGCGGCGGGCGATGAGCTCGTCAACGATCTGGTCGATCGGGCCGACGAGCGCCACCGGCGTCCGCAGGACGGCGTCAGGCGCCAAATGGAAGATCGGTGCCAAGACCTCGGCGGTCCCCGCGGAGTCGTTTGTGATGTTGACCGAGAAGACGAATTGTTGGATCTCCACATCGGCGAAGCACGGACCGGGCGCGCAGCGCGCACCCACGCCAGCTTCTGGTCCGTGGCTTCGGCGCCGAGCGTCAGGGACTCGTCGAGCTGGCCGGCGACGCCGCGCACCATGTTCGCGTGGATGCCGACAATGTCTGCTTGGCGGCCGGCCAGAGTCAGTATTCGCCGCGCCCCTCCGCCGACGATGATCGGCGGTCCAGGCCTCTGGACCGGCTTCGGAGTGCCTGCCATGTCTCTGACCTGATAGTGGTCGCCAATGAAGGTGAACGGCCCATCGGCGAACAGGCCACGTAGGACCTCTAGGGACTCGGCCAGGTGATCGATCCGCACACCGGCCGGGAGCATGGGAATCCCGGACCTCTCGTAGTCCTCCGTCAACCATCCCGCACCCATACCGAGTTCCAGGCGTCCTCCGGAGAGAAGGTCCAGGGTCGCCGCCTCGCGCGCCAGCACGGCGGGATGCCGAAAGTCGTTTGCCAGCATGAGGGAGCCGAAGCAAAGAGCCGCGTCGTTGCGTGGGCGATAATCGCCATGGCTGAAAGGGGAGCGAGCGGAAAGCCCTCGAGATGATCGGGAACGAAGAGCGTCGAGTACCCGAGGTCTTCCCACTTCCACGCGTCTTCGCCGAAGCCGGCCACGGATTGCGCTTCCGTCGCCATGACGGCGAAACGGAACCTTCGGTCGTGCGGCACCAGCGCAGGATAGTGGCGGAGAAATTCTCGCCCGAGAGCTCGTGCCCCTTGATTGGTCCGCCCTCGTCGAGGTGAACCCGGGTTGGCGGGAGGCCAAGACGAAGCCCGGCTCTCAGGGGATCAAGGCGATCTTCCCCACCGTCCGCCGGCCCAGGAGGTCCTCGAGGGCCCGGGCCACGTCGTCGAGCGGGTAGGGGACCGGATGCACCGGGTCGAGCGTCCCCTGCTCCACCATGGCCAGCAGGTCGTCGAGCAAGACCTGCTGGGCGGAGGCGTGGCGCATGGCCCAGATGCCCCAGTCGATGCCGAGCACGGTCCGGTTGCGCAGCAGCACCTGGTTGAGGGGCACCGTGGGGATGGTCCCGGACGCGAAACCGATGACCAGGTAGCGCCCCGAGTCGCCCAGGGCGCGCAGCGCCGGCTCGGCCAGCTCGCCGCCCACCGGGTCGACCACGATGTCGACCCCGGTGCCGCCGGCCCAGGCCCGGGCCGCATCCTTCACCGACTCGGTCCCCGGGTCGACCGCTGCCTCGGCGCCCGCGGCCAGGGCGGCTTCACGCTTCTCCTCGGTCGAGGCCACGCCGAGCACCCGGCAGCCCAGTGACCGGGCCACCCCGATGGCCGCCAGCCCGACACCGCCCCCGGCGCCGAGCACCAGCACCGCCTCCCCGGCGCGAGCCCCCGCCCGCTCACGCAGGGCGTAGAGGCTGGTGCTGTAGCTCTGGGTGAAGGTGGCGGCCCTCGGCGAGTCGAGCGCGTCGGGGATGCGGGTCACCGAGCTCTCGACCGCCACCAGCCGGCTGGCGAAGCCACCCAGGCCGGCCGAGACGAGCACGCGGCCTCCCGGGGCCACCGTCGTCACCCCGTCTCCCACTGCGACCACCACGCCCGCCGACTCGGTCCCGGGCACGAAGGGCACCGGCGGCTTGATCTGATACTGCCCCCCCACGAAGAGAGCGTCGACGTAGTTCACGCCCGCCGCCTCCACGGCCACCGCGACCGTGCCCGGTCCGGGCTCGGGGTCGGGCCGCTCCTCGACGACGAGGAGCGAGGGTGGACCCAGTTCGTTGCAGACGACGGCGCGCACGGCCGGTCACGCTACCGTCGCCCGATGATCGACATCCGGTCCGCCCGGCCCGACGAGCTGGCGCTGCTCCCGCCCCTCGAGGCGGCCGCCGACACGCTCTTCGACGCGCTCGGCATCGGTCCCCTGCCGCCCCCTGGCAGCGTGGCGGACCTCGAACAGGCCCTCGTCGTCCTGGTAGCCGGCGACCCACCCCAGGGCTTCGCCCGTATCGACGCCCTGGCCGGCGGCGCCCACCTCGAGCAACTCTCGGTCCATCCGGTCCACGTCCGCCAGGGCACGGGGCGGGCGCTCTTACGTGCCGCCGTGGCCTGGGCGGCCGCCCACGGTGACGAAGAGCTCACCCTGGCCACGTACCGCGACGTCGCCTGGAACGGGCCCTTCTACGCCTCGGAGGGCTTCGTCGAGCTGGGCCCGGTGGACGAGTGGTACGCCGCCCGGGGCCTGCCGCCCGAGGAGCCGGTCATGGGCCGCTTCGGCGCCCGCGTCCTGATGGCGCGCCGCCTCCCGTGAGCTCGGCGTAGCGGAAGCAGCTCACCAGGTGGTCGTTGACCAGCCCGGCCGCCTGCAGGTGGGCGTAGCAGACGGTCGGCCCCACGAAGCCGAAGCCCCGCCGGCGCAGGTCCTTGCTCAGCGCCTCGGACTCCGCCGACGTCGGCGGCAGCTGCGCCGTGCGCCGGAACTTGTTGACGATGGGGTGGCCGCCCACGAAGCCCCAGATATAGGCGTCGAAGGTGCCGAACTCCTTCTGCACGGCCAGGAAGGCCTTGGCGTTGCGCACGGCCGATTCGACCTTGGCCCGGTTGCGGATGATGCCGGGGTCGAGGAGGAGTTTCTCCACCCGGGCAGGGGTGAAGCGTGCCACCTTGACCGGGTCGAACCCGGCGAAGGCCTTGCGGTAGCCGCCGCGGCGCTTCAGGATGGTCGACCAGCTCAGCCCGGCCTGCGCCCCCTCCAGCACGAGGAACTCGAAGTGGGTGGATTCGTCGTGCACGGGCACGCCCCATTCGGTGTCGTGGTACGCCACCATCTCGGGGTCGGTGCCGGCCCAGTCGCAGCGCTTCCGCGTGTCGTCGCTCACGCCGCCACCGTAGGGGGAAGCTGCGACGGGCCGATCCGGTAGAGCACGTGGCGCCGCAACGGGCTGCCTTCGGGCAGCGCCGGGTGGTCGAAGTCGCCGTCGGTGTCTCGGCGCATGCCGATGCGCACCATGACCGCCTGCGAGCGCGCGTTGACCGTCGTGGTGAACGCCACGATCTCGTCGAGCCCGACCACGTCGAAGCCGTGGCGCAGCGAGGCCCGCGCCGCCTCGGACGCGTAGCCGTGGCCCCAGAGGTCGGGGTGGAGGCGCCACCCGACCTCGACGGCGGGTGCCACCGGCAGCTCGGGGCCGACCCAGTACAGCCCGACCATGCCGGCGAAGGCGGGCCCGTCGGTCACCTCGAGGGCCCAGAAGCCGAAGCCCTGCGACGACAGCTCCCCGTTCGACGGCGTCGACCATGCGGTCGCTTTCGGCCCGAGTGGGGGAGCGGCCGAGCGACTCGGCGACGAGGGGATGGGTGTTCAGCGCGTGGAACGGTGCACGGTCCATGTCGGTGAACGGTCGCAACACCAGGCGCGGTGTCGTGACGATCACCGGATCAGCCGCTCCCGGCCGACGTTCCCTGCGCCTTGACCGCCGTCTCGGCGGCCCAGCGGTAGTCGGCCTTGCCCGAGGGCGAGCGCTGGATGCGCTCGACGAAGACGACCTCCTTGGGCAGCTTGTAGCGGGCGATGGAGCCCGAGGCGTGGGCCGCGATGGAGTCGGCGTCGCCCTTGGTGCCCTCGGTCAGCTGGACCACGGCCACCACCTCGGAACCCCAGCGCTCCGAGGGCCGGCCCGTGACCACGACGTCGGCCACCGAGGGATGCCCGGCGATGGCCGCCTCCACCTCCTCGACGAAGATCTTCTCGCCGCCCGAGTTGACCGTGACCGAGTCGCGGCCCAGCAGCTCGATGGTGCCGTCGGCCAGGAAACGGGCCCGGTCGCCGGGAATGGAGTAGCGGACCCCGCCGATCACCGGGAAGGTGCGGGCCGTCTTGTCCTCGTCACCGAGATACCCCAACGGCACGTTCCCCGTCTGGGCCAACCACCCGATGCCCTCGTGACCGGGGGCCAGCACGGTGGACAGGTCCTCGTCGACCACCTCGGTGCCCGGACCGGGGACGAACTTGCCCACGTCAATCCCGTCGACCGAGGTGACGTGCATCTGGGCGCCCGTCTCGGACGATCCGGCCGAGTCGGAGATGACCAGATTGGGCAGGCGCTCGAGGGCCATGGCCCGCACGGCCGGCGTCAGCGGCGCGCCGCCGTTGCCCACGGCGTAGAAGGACGACAGGTCGTAGGTCTTCTTGTCGAGCTGGAGGACGAGCGGCCGCAAAATGGCATCGCCCACGATGGTCATGGTGTTGGCCTTCTCGCGCTCGACCGTCGACCACACGTCGTCGGGGTCGACCCGCCGGGTGTCGTGGGGGAACACCAGCGTGGCGCCCTGGGCCATCAGCATGAAGCAGGCCCACTGAGCCGCGCCGTGCATCAGCGGGGGCAGCACGAGCAGCCGCAGCGGCACGCTCTCGCTGAGGCGCTCGGTCAGCCCCTCGTAGCTCTGCACCCGCTCCCACGTGCCCACCTTCCGCCCGCCCATGGCGGCCATGAAGATGTCGTGCTGGCGCCACAGCACGCCCTTGGGCATCCCGGTGGTGCCTCCCGTGTAGAGGACGTAGAGGTCGTCGGGGGAGGGGTCGACCGGTGGACCTGCGGGCGAGGCCGTGGCCAACGCCTCCTCGTACCAGACCGCACCGGGGAGGAGGGGGTGACCCGACTCGTCCTCGACCTGGAGCAGCACGTCGGGGGGCGAGTCCACGGTGGGCAGCACTTCGGCCAGCGTCGGGGCCAGCGAGGAGTGCAGGATCATGGCGCGGGGCGCGAGTCGTTGAGTAGGTAACGCAGCTCCTCGCCGACGTAGCGGTAGTTCACGTTGAAGGGGGCGGTGCGCGAGGCGTAGCACCCGAGCATGCCCTCGAGGTATTCGTTGCCGTTGTAGAGGGCCAGCGCCACCATGTCCTGGCCCGACTCCCAGTTGGCCAGCGCGGCGCGCTCGGTCCGTACGCCCAGACCCTGCGCATGGAGGTACGAGGCAAGGCGCTTGGAGCGCTCCTGGAGCTGGCGGTAGGTCAGGCGCCGGTCGCGCCAGACGACGCACTCGTGGTCGGCCAGGCTCTCGGTCAGCACGTCGAAGGCCTTGGCCAGGTTGAACTGGACGGCGTCGGTCCGGGACGGGCTCGTCTCGGTGGAGGAGACGGATGGCGGGGGCGGCGGGGCGGCGGGCACGGCCCCGCACTGTACCGAAGCGGACCGGGCGTCGGACCGGGCCGCCGTTATCGGCAAAGATCACTCCGTGGACGTGCGCAATCCGGCAACGGGCGAGATCATCACCAAGGTCGAGGGGCTCACGGCGGCGGAGACCGACGCCGCCATCGCGGCGGCCGCAGTGGCCTTCGAGACCTGGCGGGCCGTGGCTCCCGGGGACCGGGCCCGGTTGCTCCGGCGCTTCGCCGCCGCTGTCGACGCCCATCGCGAGGAGCTGGCCGACCTCGAGGTGGCCAACGCCGGACACGTCATCGGGAACGCCCGCTGGGAGGCCGGCAACGTCCGCGACGTGATCGAGTACTACGCGGCCGCGCCCGAGCGCCAGGTGGGCAAGCAGATCCCGGTCCCCGGCGGCCTCGACGTCACCTTCTTCGAACCCCTCGGCGTCGTCGGCGTGATCGTCCCGTGGAACTTCCCCATGGCCATCGCCGGCTGGGGCTTCGCCCCGGCTCTGGCCGCCGGCAACACCGTGGTGCTCAAGCCGGCCGAGATCACCCCGCTCAGCGCGCTGCGTATCGGCGAGCTCGCGCTCGAGGCCGGGCTGCCCGAAGGCGTCCTGCAGATCCTGCCCGGCAAGGGCAGCGTCGTGGGCGAGCGTTTCGTAGCCCACCCCGCCGTGCGCAAGGTGTGCTTCACCGGGTCGACCGAGGTCGGCCGCGGCATCATGCGCGGCTGCGCCGAGCAGATCAAGCGGGTCACCCTCGAGTTGGGCGGCAAGAGCGCCAACATCGTCTTTGCCGACGCCGATCTCGAGTTGGCCGCGGCGCGCGCCCCCGCCGGGGTGTTCGACAACGCCGGGCAGGACTGCTGCGCCCGCTCGCGCATCCTGGTCGAGCGTGCGGTCTACGACCGCTTCCTGGCCCTGCTCGAGCCGGCGGTCAGCCGTGTCGTCGTCGGTGATCCCACCGCGGAGACGACCGAGATGGGCCCGCTCATCTCCGAGGCCCACCTGGCCAGCGTCGCCGCCTTCGTGCCCGAGGGAGCCCCGGTCGCCGTGCGCGGCACCTGCCCGGAGGGTCCGGGCAACTGGTTCGCCCCGACGGTGCTGGCCCCGGTCGATCCCGGCGACTCGGCGGCCTCCGAGGAGATCTTCGGGCCGGTCGTCGTGGTCATCCCCTTCGAGGACGAGGCCGATGGGGTCCGGCTGGCCAACGACACGCCCTACGGGCTGTCGGGCTCGCTCTGGACGCGCGACGTGGGCCGAGCGCTCCGGGTGGCCCGGGCCGTCGAGACGGGGACACTCTCGGTCAACTCGCACTCCTCGGTGCGCTACTGGACACCCTTCGGCGGGGTGAAGCAGTCCGGGATCGGGCGCGAGCTCGGTCCTGACGCACTCGAGTCCTTCAGCGACGTGAAGAACGTCTTCTTCAGCAACGAGTAACGCCAGCCGGCAACCGGAACCAGCCAAGGCATCACCCGCGCCGGCGTCGCCGGCCGTCACGGATCACACGGAGGAACCATGAGCGACCCCATTCCCTATGCCCACCGACTGGTCGACCGCGTCGCCGTGGTCACCGGCGGGGCCAGTGGCATCGGGCGCGCCATGTGCGAGCGCTTCGCCGCCGAGGGGGCCACGGTGGCGGTGGTCGACCTGGACGAGGAGGCCGGAGGCGCCCTGGCCGCCGCGGTCGGTGGCGCCTTCGTCAAGGCGGACGTCACCTCCGCCGGCGAGGTGGAGGCCATGTACGAGTCGGTCGCCGGCGCCTTCGGCGGCATCGACATCTGCTGCAACAACGCGGGCATCAGTCCGCCCGACGACGACTCCATTCTCGAGACGGGCCTCGACGCCTGGGACCGCGTGCAGCGGGTGAACCTCACGTCGGTCTATCTCTGTTGCAAGTTCGGTCTGCCCCACCTGTTGGCCCGGGGCAAGGGCTCCATCATCAACACCGCCTCCTTCGTCGCCGTCATGGGCGCGGCCACGAGCCAGGTCAGCTACACCGCATCGAAGGGTGGCGTGCTCGCCATGTCGCGCGAGCTCGGCGTGCAGTTCGCCCGTCAGGGCATCCGGGTCAACGCGCTGTGCCCGGGTCCGGTGAACACGCCGTTGCTCCAAGAGCTCTTCGCCAAGGATCCCGAGCGGGCGGCGCGCCGGCTCGTCCACATCCCGATGGGACGTTTCGGCGAGGCGTCGGAGATCGCCGCCGCGGCGGCGTTCTTGGCCAGTGACGACTCCTCGTTCATCACCGCGTCGACCTTCCTCGTCGACGGCGGGATCTCCGGTGCGTACGTGACGCCGCTGTAGTCCGGTACGCGTCCGCGTGCCCGCAGCTCAGCTCTGGGCGCCCACCAACGGCGCGGCCAGGTAGGGCCCATCGGGTCCGAAGCCGAGATGGGCCATGGAGGTGGGGCGCGGCGGTCCCGGATCGGGCAGCGTCGATCTGAAGGGGTTGTAGAGCAACCACACCCCGGCCGCGTTGGAGAACACGGATTCTTCGCCCGGTCCTTCGCCTTGCCCGTTCGAACCGAGGAACGGCACCGGTGCGACGTCGGCGCAGGGTCCGCTCGGGCCCTGGCAACGAGCCACGCCGATGGCGTAGTCCGCCTGGTTGAACCAGCCGCCGGAATAGAAGAGCCAGTACGTGTCGCGTACCAGCACCATCTGTGGCGCTTCCACAATGTGGTTCTGCCAGGCCTCGTCGGGTGTGAAGATCACCGAGGGCGGCCCGGTCAAGGACAGGCCATTGGCGCTGAGCGTCTGGCTGTAGATCTGGGTGTCCACGCTGCGCTGGCCCGTCTGGTCGGCCCGGGCGTTCTGGTCGGATTTCCAGAGCAGAGATGGTTGCCCGCCGCCGTCGACGAAGACGCGCGGGTCGATCGAACCTCCCAGCGCCTGTTGGCAGATGAACGGAGTGGTGGCCGGTAGGTACGGACCGGTGACGGCCGTGCTGATGGCGTCGCCGATGCACATCGTCTGGGGTGAGACGCCCGCCAGCTGCGCGGTGAAGTAGAGCATGTAGTGGTTTCCGAACTGTGCCACGTCTGGTGCCCAGACGATGCCGGGCTCGGCCCAGGCGGGGAGGTAGGGGAGCGCGTCCACCTCGGGTCCCCAGCGACCCACCTCAGTGCCCTCGTGCACAGGAACGTTGGCGTGGTCCTTGTCCTGTGACGTGAAGAGGTAGTACTCGTCGCCCTGCTCGAGCATGAACGGATCGGGTTGGTCGGCGCCGGACTGAATGGTGAAGCCCGGTTGCGTGCGGTCGTTCAATTGCGGCGGTTCGAAGTAGCTGCTCTGGAGTCCGAGCGCGCTGTCGCCAGCTGCGGTGCCGAGCGCGCCGGCCGACTGGACCAGCAGCGGCGACACCGACGCCACGGCCGACTCGTGTTCGGCGCGTGCACCGGCGGTCGCCACATCGAGCGCGCCGGAGGCGACGAGGGTCAGAACCAGCGCACCTGCGGTGGCACCACCCACGATGGCCAGCGAGGCGCGTGCGCGTGCGCATGGCGTCGTGGGCGCATCAGCATGGGGAAGAGCTGGGGATGGCGGTGGGTCGAGTTGGGGATGACTCGGAGAAAGGTGGGGACAACCCCTGGATTTCGCGAATCCGTCTTGACCTTGTGTGAGCGGAAGCGCAATCTGTGCCCAGTTCGGAGACGAGAGCCCACCGAACCTCAAGCGAGCACCGAAAGGTGGGAGCGAGGGAAGCCCGAAGGGAAGCCGCAAGGCGGATCGGAGGGAAGCCGAGAGAACGCTGCAAGGCGGGATCGAGGGATGGGAGCGAGCCCCGCAAGGGGAGCGTGACCGGAGTGGGCAGGAGGATCCGACCTGCGATGTTCCGTGGCGTGTCACGGCGGCTTCCCTGGAGCCGACGGGGCCGATGCGGGTGGAGGTTGTCCGACACGATCCCCGCCAGCGTCCAGCGGCTCACCGCAGACGCAGCCCCGAGGAGCACGGGAGGCTTCGGCCGAACGGTTACTCGGGGTTGCGTCGCGTCCGGGGGCAGATTCGATTCCCGCCTCGCCCCGACGCGTCGTCCCGCCGGCCTGTGTGTGTTCCCCATCCACACCCTCATGAAGGGGAAACGGCTCCGGGTGGCCCACCACACGCCAGTGGCAGGAAATCAGCGCGGGAGCCGGGATGACCCGCCGTTCAGTGCAGTGAGGGCCAGAGGGTGGCCGGGCGCTCGCCGGTGGCGATCTGGCGGTTGATCTCGGCCTGGACCAGCGAGAGGTCGTCGGGGTGAGTCACGCCGACGCAGCGGCCCTGGCCCTCGAGCACGGCGAAAGAGGAGGTGGACAGCGCCTGGGCCACCACCTCGGGCAGGAGGACTTCGGACTCCTCCGAGGCGTCAGTGGCGGCGTTCATAGCGGCCTGGAGGACGGAGTGGAAGGCCGGGGTGAAGCCCCAGAGATTCATGGAGACCCGAGCATCGGGCGACAGATACGCGGGCTCACGACCGTCGCTGGAGACGAAGCCGCCCTCGGGCGTGGCCTGCACCTTCCGGCGCTCGTCGACCCGGACCAGCATGCCGTCAGCGCCCACGGTGCAGATGCCCCGGGTGACGGGCGCGAAGCCGATGACAGCGTCGGCCAGTCGGTACCCGACGAGCGCATTGGAGTCGGGCTGCTGGCGCAGGTGCTCGGCCAACAGTGCG
This sequence comes from uncultured Acidimicrobiaceae bacterium, assembly GCA_963726855.1. Lineage (GTDB taxonomy): Bacteria > Actinomycetota > Acidimicrobiia > Acidimicrobiales > RAAP-2 > Bog-473. The sequence goes on along the minus strand of CAVSEB010000014.1, from coordinate 71,731 downwards.
CAGCCGGCCTGCCCGTAGACGTCGTCCGCATTGCCGACGCCGTAGGGAGCGTCAGCGACGTGCTCGGATGCGCTGAGCACCGCATTGACCGTGCCGAGCGGGGCCGGCTGGAGCGCGAAGCGCACGTCGACCGCGTCGGGCCAGGTCTGCTCGACGTGGTAGCGGATGGCGGGCCCGGTGCTCGGACCGAGGACGAGGACGATGGTGTCGAAGCCGGCGGCCAGCGCGTCGGACGCCACGAGGTCGATCACGGCTTCGCCGCGCGGGCCGACCGGGGCCAGCGGCTTGCAGCCGCCATAGCGCCGGGCCCGTCCGGCGGCGAGGATGACGAGCGGCAGATCCGCCCCGCCCGACCGGCCGCTCACGCGTTCCAGCGAAGGACGGCACTGGCCCAGGTCATGCCACCGCCGAAGCCGGTGAGCAGGACGTGGTCGCCGTTGTGCACCCGGTCGTGGAGGAGCACGTCGTGCAGGGCGAGCGGAATGGAGGCCGACGAGGTGTTCCCGTAGCGGTCGATGACCACGGCGGTGCGTTCTTCGGGTATGCCGAGGCGCTGGCAGGCAGCCACGATGATGCGCGCGTTGGCCTGGTGCGGCACCAACATGGCGATGTCGGCGGCCGTCAGGCCCGCATCGGCCATGGCCTGCTCGGCCGACTCGACCACGACGCGCACGGCCCGGCGGAAGACCTCTTTGCCGTCCATGAACAGGGTCCCGCCGTGCTCGCACTTGAGCAAGTGCTTGAGCGAGCCGTCGGAGTTCAAGTTCCAGCTCAGCAAGGCACCGGGGCCGTCCACCGGTTCGACCACCACGGCGCCGGCGCCATCACCCACGATGATGGCGATTTTGCGGTCGTCCATGTCGGTGATCTTGGACAGGGTCTCGGATCCGACCAGGAGCACCGGCCCCGCGCCCAAGGCGATGAGGCCGGCCACGGTGATCAGCCCGTAGACGAAGCCCGAGCACGCGGCGTTGAGGTCGAAGGCGCCGCCCTTCATGCCGATCCCGTGCTGCACCGTCGGAGCGGTGCCCGGGACGATGCTGTCGGGCGTGGTGGTGGCCAGCACGAGATGCTCGATCTCGTCGGCGGTGCGACCGGCTTTGACCAGGGCGGCCTGGGAGGCCTCGATGGCCAGGCCCGACGTCGTGCCGCCGATGTGACGCTCGCGGATGCCGGTGCGCTCGACGATCCACTCGTCGCTCGTGTCGAGCGAGAGCGCCATGTCGTTGTTGGTCACCACCTTGTCCGGGACGGCGATGCCCCAGCCGGTGATGCGGATCCCTCTCACGCGGCGGACCCCGCCCGCATCCCGTGGATGCAGACGATCCCCGCGTCGCCGTAGATGATGCCGCCGGTGTTCACCGCGACGCCCAGCCGGGCGCCCTTGATCTGGCGGTCGCCACAGCGGCCCCGGAACTGGTTGGCCAGCTCGACGATCTGGGCCAGCCCCGTGGCCCCGAGGGGATGGCCGCGCCCGAGCAACCCACCGCTGGGGTTGACCACGAGCCCGGGCGTGTCGACCGTGGTGGCGCCGGCCTCGGTGGCCGGACCGGCTTCGCCGTCGGCGAAGAACCCGAGCGACTCGAGGGCATAGAGCTCCTCGGCCGCAGTGGCGTCGTGCAGTTCCACCACGTCCGCCTCGTCGGGTCCGAAGCCGAAGGCCTCCCACGCTGCGTCGGCGGTGTGGGCCAGGCGATCGTGGTAGTCGAGCAAGCCATTCCCGGAGCGCGCCACTGAGCCGATGATACGAGGCGCCGACGCGGGGGCCTCGACGGAGGAGCCTCCGAGGACGACGGCGGCCGCGCCGTCGGTGAAGGAGCTGCACATGAGCCGGGTCAGCACGCCGGCCACCTGGGGCGACTCGAGCACCTCGTCAATGGTCGCCGACCGCTGGCATTGGGCCAGCGGGTTGCGGGATGCATGGCGGAACGCCTTGACGGCGGCGGCGGCGATCTGGCGGACCGTGAGCCCGACGTCCTTCATCCGGCGCTGGGCCCACACGTTGTTCAGGCCCATGAGGATGCTGCCGGCCGGGTTGTTGTCGGCCCGGCGCCGCTCGTGCAGGTCGTAGCGATATTCCGCCGGCAAGCCGTCCTCGATCCCCGCCATCGTCTGCGCCCGGTCGCCGGTCCACATCTTCTCGACGCCCAGGGCGAGCACGGGGCGGTCCGAGGTGGCAGCGGCCATGGTGGCCAGGTGCAAGGCGGAGCTCCCGCCGGCACACGAGTTGTCGACGTTGACGATGGCGGCCTCGCTCAATCCGGCCTTGCGCAGCCAGGTCTGCCCGCGCACGCATCCCTGGTCGCTCAGGCGGTGAGCCATGGCGTTCCCGACGATGACCAGCCCGAGGTCGTGCGAGGACAGGCCGGCATCGTCCAAGGCCTCGTGCACCACCTGGTAGGCCATCGTCTCGGGCGCGAGGTCGCGCCGGCTCATGTCGGTCATGCCGGTGCCCAGAACGGCGACGTCGTGGCGGCTCATGCCGGCACCTCCTGCAGCTGACGGGCCGGCAACCCGCCGGTGAAGGCGGCCTGCAGCAGGCCGAAGTGCTCGACGGCCGGAGAGCCGGCCACCATGATCAAGATGTGGCGGGCACCGCTGTCGGCGAACCGCCGCAGCGCCGCCGCGCAGGCCTCGGCCGGACCGGCCACCAGGTGACGCCGGAAGGCCTTGGCCGGCAGGCGATAGAGGTTCGAGAGCCAGGCGGCTCCCCGTTCGGGATCAGCCTCGTCGTCGCCGACGCAGGCAAAGACGACCACTCCGGGCTCGACCGAGTCGGGGTCGCGGCCGGCGTCGGCCGTTTCGCGCCGGAGCTGGCTCAACGCGGGCTCGTACTCCTCGGCCGTGAGGAACAACGGAACCCAGCCGTCGCCGACGGTGGCGGCGCGTCGTCGGGCCGCCGGGCTCGACCCGCCCACGTAGAGCGGGACCGGCGCCGAGACGGGCTCCTGGACGTAGTCCGACGGCGGCTCGGGTGGGGTGGCCCAGGCGCGCGCGCATCTCGGCGATCCCTTCGTCCATGAGCGCGCCCCGCCGGTGGAAGTCGACGCCGGCTCGCCGGTATTCGCCTTCGTGGATGCCCACGCCCACCCCGAGAACGAAGCGGCCCCCGGAGAGGAGTTGGAGCGCGGTGGCCTGCTTGGCCACGGCGGCAGGGCGACGCAGGGGGAGCTGGAGGACACAGGTGCCCAGGGTGGCCGTGCTGGTGGCCCCGGCGGCCACGGCCAGCGTGGTCAGCGACTCCCCCATGGGGTGGGGCCAGTACAGATGGTCCACCGCCCACAGCGAATCGGCCCCGGTCTCCTCGGCTCGGCGCCAGAGCTCGGCCACCTCGTCCGCCGTGCCGGTCGTACCAATGGTATTACCGTTGGTACCGACGAGTTCTCCCTGCGTGGTGGGGGGGAGGATCAGCCCGAGCTTCGGAGCGGCCGCTCCACTTCCTACCGGGGTCACACCGACATAGTAGGCCGATGCGCGGCGCGTCGACTATTCAGTTGTGCCTGGCGGGGCCTGCACCGAACCAGCGCCGCCGAGGGGCGGGGCGTCGATGACCGACACGGTGCAGCGTGCCTCGCAGATGCCCCTGCCATCGTCGTCGGTGAGGGTGATGCGCCATACCTGCACGGTCCGCCCGACCCGCACCGGAGTCGCCGTGGCCGTCAGGTGTCCGTCGCGCAGGGACCGCAGGTGGCTGGCGTTGAGCTCGATGCCGACGACGCCTTTGCCCGGGCCTGCGGCGAGGGCAGCGCCGAGGCTGGCGGCCGACTCGGCCAGCAGCGCAGAGACACCGCCATGAAGGATGCCGTAGGGCTGGTGCACCTTCCAGTCCACGGGCAGGCGGAGGACCACTCGCTCCGGTGTCGTCACGAGCATCTCGACGCCGAGCAAGCCGTGGATGCCGGCGGCCGGATCGACCCCGGGTACGCCAGGCGCCGCGGCCGAGGGGGGAGTGGTCACCGCCGGATGATAACGGTGCACCGGTAGCCTGACCGCGTGCCTGACGTGGTCGACCTGCGCAGCGACACCGTCACCCGCCCAACGCCGGCCATGCGCCGAGCGATGGCGGAGGCCGAGGTGGGCGACGACGACTACGGCGAGGACCCCACGGTGCGTGCACTCGAGGAGGCCTTCGCCGAAAGGGTGGGAAAGCCGGCCGCCCTCTTCGTGCCATCGGGGGTGATGGCCAACCAGATCGCGGTGCGGGTGCTGACGTCTCCGGGCACGGCGGTGGTGGCCGGGCGGCGCCAGCATCTCGTGTCCTACGAGTACGGCGCCGCCGCTATGAACTCTGGCGTCCAGTTCATCGGGCTCGACGACGGAGACGGGATGCTCTCGGCCGACGAGGTGCGTCGGTCCCGCCAGGCGGCGGAGCACCACCAACCTGCCGTGTCGCTGGTGAGCGTCGAGAACACCCACATGGCGGCGTCCGGTGCACCCTGGAGCCCGGCCAGATTGGCCGCGTTGGTGGAGGCGGCCGGGCCGGTGCCCATACATATGGACGGGGCCCGACTCTTCAATGCGGAGGCGGCGACCGGCGTGTCGGCTGCGCAGTGGGCGTCAGCAGTCACGACCGTGATGTCCTGCCTGTCCAAGGGGCTGTGCGCACCGGTGGGTTCGGTGCTGGCGGGCGAGGAAGACGTGATGGCACGGGCGAGACTGGCCCGCAAGCGACTCGGCGGCGGCATGCGCCAGGCCGGCGTCCTCGCTGCGCCGGGACTGGTGGCCCTGCGCGACATGGTCGAACGCCTGCCCGAAGACCACCGCCGGGCCGCCCGGCTGGCCGAGGCCGTGGCGACCCGCTGGCCCGCGTGCGGGCTCGACCCCGCGTCCGTGCGCACGAACATCGTGACTTTCGACCATCCCGAGCCCGACAAGCTCCTGGCCCACCTCGAGGACCGGGGCGTCCTGGCGCATGCCGTCGCCCCGGGGGTCGTGCGCTTCGTGACCCATCACGATGTGGACGACGGGGGGATCGAGCGGGCCCTGGCCGCCTTGGCCGACGCACCGGGACACGGGGTCTCGTGAAAGTCCGTATCGGTATCAGCGCGGGCGGTGAGAGCCTGGGACCGGAAGAAATGTTGGCCCTGGGTCAGGCCGTCACCGAGACGGGATTCGACTCGCTCTGGCTCCCGGAGGTCCTCACCCGCCCCGGACCCGACCCCCTGGTCGGGTTGGCCTGGGTGTCAGGGGCCTGCCCGCGGCTGAAGATCGGCACGACCATGCTGTTGCCGGGGCGCAACCTGGTCTGGTTGGCCAAAGCGGTGGGCACGCTCGACCAGCTCTCGGACGGCCGCTTCCTGCTCACCTTCGTGCCCGGCCTGGCCATCGGGGGCGAGCGCAGTGCCATCGGACTCTCGACGCCGACCCGTGCCGCCCACATGGAGGACGGGCTGCCGGTGCTCCGCCGGCTGTGGGCCGGTGAGGTGGTCAGCCACGAGGGCCCTGCCGGCTCCTTCGAGGAGATCTCGGTCTCGCCCCGCCCGGTGCAGGACCCTTTCGACGTGTGGCTGGGAGGCAACCTGCCCGCGGCGCTCGAGCGGTGCGGCCGCCTGGGCGACGGCTGGCTCCCGGCCTTCTGCACACCCGAGGACGCCGGCGCCGGCAAGGCGGTCGTCGATCGCGTGGCGGCGGAGCACGAGCGCGCCGTCAGCCCCGAGCACTTCGGCGTCTCCCTGGCCTACGCGCCCGAGGGAACGGACCTGGGCGCACTGGCCTCCTCTCCCTTGGCCCGGCGGGCCCGCGGCCGCCCGCTCGAGGACATCGTCCCCGTCGGCCTCGATGGCCTGCGGGTGATGATGGAGCGGTTCCTCGAGGTCGGTTTCTCGAAGTTCGTGGTCCGGCCGATGGCACCGCCCGCCGACGGGTGGCCCGCCGAGCTGGCGCGCCTCGCCGGTGCCGTGGGGGCGATGCAGACCTGAGCGGCTGAGCAGGGACAGCCCTCCTTTACGCTGCTGCGCATGCCCGAGCGCCCCCTCACCCTCATGGCGGTCCATGCGCATCCGGACGACGAGGCCATCAGCACCGGCGGCGTCCTGGCCCGTTACTCGGACGAGGGCGTGGAGACCGTGCTGGTCACCTGCACCAACGGCGAGCTCGGTGACGCACCGGGCGGCATCAAGCCGGAGGATCCTCGCCACGACGAGTCGGTGGTGGTGCCGCTGCGCCGCCGGGAGCTCGAGGCGAGCTGCGCCGTCCTGGGCGTGCGCCACCTGGAGCTGCTCGGCTACCACGACTCGGGCATGGCGGGGTGGCCGCAGAACGAGGCCAAGGGCTCCTTCTGGCAGACGCCCGTGGCCGAGGCCGGTCATCGCCTGGCCGAGCTGATGCGCCGCTACGAACCACAGGTCGTGGTCACCTACGACGAGAACGGCTTCTACGGGCATCCCGACCACATTCAGGCGAATCGCATCACCCAGGCGGCGCTCGCCGAGTGGGGCGCCCCCACCAAGCTGTACTACACGGCCCTGGCACGCTCGCGGCTGGCCACATTTGCCGAGGTGTTGGCCGAGGCGGGCATCGAAGGGCCCGGAGAAGAGGTCCAGGAGAACCCCGACTTCGGCACGCCGGACGAGTTGATCACGACGACCGTCCAGTGTGGTCCGGTGGCGGCGCGCAAGTTCGCCTCCCTCGAAGCGCACGCCAGCCAGGGCGACAACATCTTCTTCCTCCAGATGGGCGTCGACTTGTTCTCGAAGATGATGAGCGACGAGAGCTTCGTCCGCGTGCTCGATCCGACCGGCGCGCCCGTGCCCGAGGACGATCTCTTCGCCGGCCTGCGGGACTGAGGGCACCGACGGGCCGGAGAGGCTGTGCGGCAGCTCTGGTCGGGCCAGGGTGAAAGTGCACGGAGGCGGCCCGAACGGGAACGCCCGGCCAGCCGGGAATGCGCAGGTCGTCGACCCAATCCGGGGGTCGCGGATGCGATCGGGTTCCCGCTCGCACGGTGAGCTGCGAACGCACGCCAACCATCGGGACCTGGGACTTTGGCTGGATCTGGCAGTGTCGCTCTCGGCACGAAAGGGCGCGTCGAGGGCGCGGCTGCCGCTTGCTCCGAGTCGGGAAATCCCCAGGTCGACCCTGTGCGTATACCTGTGGATGAGAGAATCACGCGTGGACTCGGGCGAACTGAGCGACGAGGACCTCCTGGCCGGCATGGCCGTGGGCGAGCAGGCCGCGGCCATCGCCTTCGTGCGCCGCTACCAGCGCCGGGTCTTCGGCTTGGCCTACTCCATGACAAGCGATCCGGGTGTGGCCGAGGACGTGGCGCAGGAGGCCATGACCAGGGTCTGGCGGCACGCTCCGGTGTTCGATCCGCGGCGTGGTTCCGTGACCTCCTGGGTCCTGACCATCACTCGCAACCTGGCGATCGACGCCCTGCGCATGCGCCGGGCGGTCCCGACCGACCCCGACGACTTCGCCCTCTCCATGCTGGCCAGTAACGAGCGCGACCCCGAGGACACGGCGGGACGGCACGACGCCCGCCGGATCGTCCAGGCCGCGTTGCGCGTGCTGCCCGACGAGCAGCGTCGTGCCGTGATTCTTTCTGCGGTCTACGGCCGCACCGCACTCGAGATCAGCGAGTCCGAGGGCATTCCCCTCGGCACCGCCAAGACGCGCATCCGGACCGCCCTCATTCGGCTGCGCGCTGCCATCGACCATGCAGAGGGGGTGAACGACGAGCGATGAGTGACGAATGTGTGCGGTACGAGGATGATCTGGCCCAGTTGGCGCTCGGCGTGTTGACCGGGCGGGAGCGGGCGCGGGCGCTTTCGCACCTGGAGTCCTGCCCGCGTTGTGCCGAGGAGCTCGAGCAGCTGTCGCGGGCGGCCGATGCCGTCGTGGCCGTGGCCCCGGAGGCCGAGCCGCCGCTGGGGTTCGAGACGCGGCTCTTTGAACGGATGGGGATCGAGGCGGCACGAGCGACGCGCCGGCGACGTCGTCCCCGGTTTTGGATCCCCGCCACGGCGGCGGCCGGCGTGGCCGCCCTGGCCGTTGGTCTGGGGCTCGGGCTGGCGTCCTCGCCGGCACCGACCACCAGTGCGGACGGTGCCCATCAGCAGCGCGCCGTACAGACGGCGGCGCTGATCGAGAACGGCGAGAACGTCGGTCACGTCGACATCTTCGGCGGTGCCAGACCGTGGATGCGGATGACGCTGGACGATTCGACGGCACGCGGCGTGGTCCACTGCGTGGTGGTGACCGACGATGGCAAGGTCCACGACGTGGGCAGCTTCGTGTCCACTGAAGGGTACGGCGCCTGGGCGGCGCCCCTGCACGTGAAGCCGGCCGCGGTGCGCTCGGCCCAGGTGATGTCGCCCAGCGGGACCGTGATCGCCACGGCCTCGCTGGGCTGACACCAGCCTCTAATAGCGGTACGTGTCCGGCTTGTAGGGACCCTCGACCGGGACGCCGATGTAGTCGGCCTGCTCCTGGCTCAGCGTGGTGAGCTTCACGCCCAACGCGCCGAGGTGGAGGCGAGCCACCTTCTCGTCGAGGTGCTTGGGCAACACGTAGACGTCATTGACGTACTGACCGGTCTGAGTGAACAGCTCGATCTGGGCCATCGTCTGGTTCGTGAACGAGTTGGACATCACGAAGCTGGGGTGTCCCGTCGCATTGCCCAGGTTCAGCAGCCGACCCTCGGACAGCACGATGATGGCGTGACCGTCGGGGAAGATCCACTTGTCGACCTGTGGCTTGATGTTCACCCGCTCGATGCCGGGCGTGTTGGTCAAGCCGGCCATGTCGATCTCGTTGTCGAAGTGACCGATGTTTCCCACGATGGCCTGGTGCTTCATCCCCGCCATGTGCTCGGCCCGGATGATGTCGCGGTTGCCGGTCGTCGTGATGACGATGTCGGCCTCCGGAAGGATGTCCTCGAGCGTGGTGACCTGGAATCCCTCCATGGCCGCCTGGAGGGCGCAGATGGGGTCGACCTCGGTCACGACGACGCGGGCGCCCTGCCCAGCCAGTGACTCTGCGCAGCCCTTGCCGACGTCGCCGTAGCCGCAGATCACGGCCACCTTGCCGCCGATGAGCACGTCGGTGGCCCGGTTGATGCCGTCGACGAGCGAATGGCGGCAGCCGTACTTGTTGTCGAACTTCGACTTGGTCACCGAGTCGTTCACGTTGATGGCCGGGAAGAGGAGCTCTCCCTTCTTGGCCATGTCGACGAGGCGGTGCACTCCGGTCGTTGTCTCTTCGGTCACGCCCTGGATGCCGTTGGCCATGGACGTCCAACGGCGAGCGTCCTCGGCCAGGCTGCGTTCGAGAAGGGCCAGCACGACGGCGAACTCCTCGGAGTCGGCGGTCGACGGGTCCGGCACGGCACCGGCTTTCTCGAACTCGACACCCTTGTGGACGAGCAGGGTGGCGTCGCCGCCGTCGTCGAGGATCATGTTGGGTCCGGCCTCGCCCTGCCAGCGCAGCGCCTGATCCGTGCACCACCAGTACTCCTCGAGTGTCTCGCCCTTCCAGGCGAAGACCGGAACGCCCTTGGGGTTGTCCGGTGTCCCGTCGGGCCCCACGGCGATAGCGGCAGCCGCGTGGTCCTGGGTCGAGAAGATGTTGCAGCTGGCCCAGCGCACCCGGGCACCCAGCGCAGTGAGGGTCTCGATGAGCACCGCGGTCTGGACGGTCATGTGCAGGGACCCGGTCACCCGGGCACCGGCGAGTGGCTTGCTGGCGCCGAACTCGGCCCGCATCGCCATGAGGCCGGGCATCTCGTGTTCCGCCAGATCGATCTCCTTGCGGCCGAACTCGGCCAGGGACAGATCGGCCACCTTGTAGGGGAGGGGACTGCCTGAATTGGTCATTGCGTCTCCTTCGTGTCACGCGCGCGAACGCGCAGGCCTGATGTCGTGGGCCGGACGGCGAAGGCGCAACGCACGTGCTCCGACCTCTGTCGGAGGCCGCGGGTCCCGCCCAAAGACTACGCGCCGCCCGAGAGGCGGGCATACACCCATCAATGGGGCATCACGGAATCCTCATACCCGTTCCCTACCCTGCGTGTGAGCAGGGAATGGAGGAACACCCATGCGAGACATGGTGATGCAGATGACGGGGTCGAACGGCCTCCTCTCGGTGCCCGACGAGCACCTGCCGGGCCTCGTCGTGCTGGTCCTGATTGGCCCGGTGGTCTGGCTGGCCCTGTCCGCACTGCGGGCCCTGGCGGCGCGCCAGGTGCCATGGGCACGACGGGCACAGTCCCGGCTGGACGCCATCGGCTTCGCCGGCCGCTTCGCGCTCTCTTGGTTGCCTGCTGGGTGTCCTGGTCCACGCGGCCATCGTGCCGACGCACTGGGGCGACGAACGGGTGACGGCCATCTTGTTCATCGCTGACACCGCTGGATTCGCCCTGGCCTTCTGGTGGACATTCATGGCGCGGGCCGCCTGGCGCCTGGTGGCGGCCGCCATGCTCGGCGGGACGGCCTGCGTCTACGCCCTCTACATCCTCAAGGGTTGGGAGACGATGGACCCGGTCGGGCTCCTCACGACCACCGTCGAGGCGGCCGCCGCCCTGGTCGCGCTGTCTCCTGCCGTGTCCTCCGTCCGGGCCTACGGCGTCGGCGCTGGCGGCGGCGGCCGTGGCCATGTTCTCGCTCATCGGCACCAACGTGTTGGCCAGTGCCTCAGTTGCGCCCGCCACCCCCGCGAGCGCGTCGAGCGGCGGCATGGCGGGAATGGCAATGCCGGCCGCCTCCGCGCACGCGAAGGCGCTGTCACTGACGACCACCTCACCGGCCGGAAACATCGAGTGGCCCGACCAAATGGCCACGACGATGACGGGGATGAAGATGGCCGAGCCCAACTGCAACGCTCAGCCCACGGCGGCCCAGCAACAGGCCGCCGTGCACCTGGTGGACCAGACGGTTGCTGCGGCCCAGAAATACACCCGCCTGGCAACGGCCAAGGCGGCGGGCTACGTGCCCGTGACGCCGACTGGCCAGCGCGTGGTGCACTACATCAACCCCTCGATCTACCGTTCGGGTGACGCCCTCGACCCAGCAGCCATTCCGTCGCTCGTCTACGTCAACACGGCACACGGCGCGGTGCTGTCGGCGGCGATGTACCTGGTTCCGAAGGACTCGACGCCGCCCCAGCCCGGTGGATGCCTGACCCAGTGGCACATCCACACCGACCTGTGCTTCAGCAATGACCATGTGGTGGGCACCAACAGCCACGGGTCATGCACCGCTGGCAGCAAGAGCCGGGTCACCCCGCCGATGATGCACGTCTGGATGACCCCGGTCGACGGTGGCCCGCTCGCGCCGGATCCATCGGCTTTGTCCGAGGTGCAGGACGCGCTCAAGATGCCGGTCCTCAGCCCGCCCAACGCGATGGCCTGAGGGCGTCGGTTCGGCTGGTTCAGGAACCGGTTTGGTGACCGCGAGTGGTTACCGTCGCCCAGCTCTGCCCGACATTGGTGAGGAGACCCCTGTTCCCTGACGGACGGTCCGACCCGACATTCCGCCCCATACCTGCAAGAGCAGTTGCACTGTCACGGGGATTGCGTAATGCTTCGCTTCCTGTGCCTCCTGACTTCGGCACTCGCTACAAGGGGGTCACATGGCGGAAAACGATTCGTTCACGGCAAAACGTACGGGCTCGCGAAGAATGTGGGCTGTCCTTCTTGTCCCGGTGGGTGCCGCCGTGGCTCTGTCGGCGTGCGGTGGGGGTGGCACCCCAGCGGCATCGCCCACAACCTCTTCTACGAGTGCGAAGGCATCCGCCTCTCATGGAAGTTCCAGTGCGGACACTTATACGTTCTGCGAGGACTACACCACATTCTCAGACGAGTTGCGACTGGCCGGATCGATCGATTTGAGCAGCCTTTCTGACATCTCCAACCTCCAGGCCCACTACGACAGCTTTGCAAAAGAAGTGTCCAACTCCCAGCTGAAGCACAACCTGCAATCGGCACTCGCGATATTGAATCCGGTTGTGAATGCGGGCGGCCAGGGATCGCAGTCTCAGAGCTCAAGCCTTAAGACAATGATTCCGCGGATCGATTCGGAGTTGGCTTCAGAGGCCAAATCGAACTGCGGCCCCAGCGGTCTCGGCAACAGCGGGAACTCGGGTCTCGGCAACAGCGGGAACTCGGGTCTCGGCAACAGCGGGAACTCGGGTCTCGGCAACAGCGGGAACTCGGGTCTCGGCAACAGCGGGAACTCGGGGTAGCCGCAAACCTGAGATGGACGATCCTGACTTGCTGGCTATGTCGTCCACACGGGCTGGCGATTCAACCAAAAGGTGTCTTTGGAGAAATGGACCAGGGCAAAGGTCGCGAGGGCGGCCGAGGCCAGACGCGGTTATCGCCTATTTAGGAGATTTCGGCAGGACAGCTCGCCGAGGGCGTCGCCGGCCGCACGGTCTCGGTCTTCGAGGGGGTGCGCGTAGACCCGCAGCGTCAGCGATGGGTCGGCGTGGCCCGGGCCTGCTACTCACCTTGACGACGTCGTGTCCCGCCGCAACGAGCTGAGTCGCCGCGAAATGTCGCAGCTGGTGCAGGTGGTACGGCAGCCCAGCTTTTCGAGCGACTCGGCCGAACATCTGACTTACGGATTCAGGCATGTATGGCCGAGCGTGGTCGACGTCGGGCGAGAAGACGAACGGATCGCCGGCTAGCGGGATCTGCGTCGCGGCTGACACGGGTCCGTCGACTGCCGGAAGATGCGCAGCATCGAGACAGCTTCGAGCGGCACGGCCACCGCTCGCTCCTGGTGCGTCTTCGTGTCGCCCTCAAATCACTTTCTTGCCGACCTGTTTCATGGCTCGGCGGATATGAACGACGCCTCGATCGAGGTCGATGTCTGACCATCGCAGAGCGCACAGTTCGCCTCGCCTGGCGCCCGTCATCGCTGCCAGCGCCACGAGGATTCCGTGCGATGGCTGGACGGCGGCGGCGCCGTCGATCAGGGGCGTGCAGCTCGGCCGGCGTCGGCGAGGTCACTCTCGCTCGCTGCTCGGCCGGTGCAGTCGCACTGTCGACCGGATTGGCGTCGATCCACACCATCAACGGGCGTCGGTCCCCCGTAGCCGACGCCCGAAGTAGTTGCGACGGGTGACTCAGCCGAGGGCAAGCCGCAGGTCTTCCTGCAGTTGCTCGGCCCGTCCGGTGGCGGAAAGGGAACAGTTACTCGTGGCCTGCGCAAGACTCTCGGGAGCCACGCCGTGGCCTTCCTGTCAAAGGACTTCAGCACGAAGGCCAACGGTGAACGCCACCGGCAGTGGATGGTGAGATTGAAGCACGCCCGCATCGCCACGGTGGAAGAGATGGAGACGCAGGCACTGGACGTAGCCCTTCTGAAAACCCTCTCGGGTGGCGACGACCTTTGTCACGAAGGCGGCGAGCGCCGACTCGGCCAATCTTGCGCCACCCGAGCGGCAACCGTCACGCCGAAGTTTCATCCTTTGGTCAGCGCCGGACGGACGTGTCGGTCGTGTCGACACAACTGGCGTCGCCGTCACTCTCGACGCCACCGAACGCCCAGTCCCCGGTGTTGGGGGCTGGGCGTTCGTTTATCTCTCAGTCCGCTTGACAGCATGCGAGTCTCACATGTGCTACGTTCACAGGGGTTGCAGTCCGCACGGCCGCATCCATTAGGGGAGGTAGCAAATGCTTCGCACGAAAGTTTCCCGTATTGCATGCAGCGCGCTGTTCGTCGCTGGTGGACTTGTTGGTGTCGGTAGCTCGTTGATCACGGGGGCCACATCGGCAGGGGCTCTGACCACGTGTAACCCTGCGCCCCTTATGTGCCTGACTCCGTCTGCCGCGATCGTCAATCATCAGATGATTATGGTGGTGGTCCAGACTGGCGTACCTCACGAAACGATCGCGGTCACCGAGTGCAACGTCGGCGTAGCTGGGGGCGACCCGAACGCCTGCGACTCCAACCCGGCCGACCTGGGCAAGCCGGGCGGGCCGATGCTCGCGACGACCGGCGGAAAGGGCACCGCCCGTCTCTCCTACAAGGTGAAGGTCAGCTCCACGAAGCCCGTTGGTGACGGGAACTGCCTCCCAGGAGGCGACAGCTCAGGCGTCCCCTGCTTCCTCATTGCGGCAGACATATCGACGCAGCAGCCCGTCGCCAATCCGGCGCCGTTCACGACCCAATAGGTCGTCTCTTAGAGCGACGGGTATCCACCGAGCCCGACTGGTCACGGACCGTCATGGCGCCGAGTGTGGCGTCATGACGGTCTCGGGGCCTACCTGACCGTGGACTGGGCGAGTTGTTGGGGGCAAGTGCGTGCAGAACTTGCTGAGGCGAGCTGAGGGACGCCTACTCTCGGTGCCGTGCCGATGCCCCAGCGTGGCACCGTTGATCCGGTAACCACCATCACGGCGAACATCCTCCGTCCGTGGTGCAAAACGAAACGCCGCCGCCCGGTGATTGGGTGGCGGCGTTTCGCCGTCTATACGTCATTGTGTCGTGGTACAGCGTCGCCGAGTAAGACCGTTCACGGCGGCAAGTGCAGGTGGCAGAGAAGTTGTCCGTCTCAGTGTCGCAGTTCATTGACGCCGCGATTTTCGGCAGCTCATACTCGCTGCAGACCAACGAGTGAGGAGCGATACATGATGAAAATTTGCGCAACACACGCCGCAGAGTGGGACCGTGACGGCATCATCTTCCGCGCCAGCGAAGTGATCGACGTCGAGCCGGCAACGGGGAACGAATGCACGGAGTGCAACCGACCCGAAGACTGATCGCAACCGCGATACGAGTGAGAACTCGGTCCGGCAAGGTTTGCCCTCGCGCTGACACCTCAATTCTCTTGACGCGATTTCAATAATGTGGTCACATGCAACTGGCCTTGGAGGGTCGTCCCGGCCCTGGTGGGATCAAGGAAATCCTTTGCCACAATTCCTGGGGTCGAAGGGGATGCAAATGAGGCGTTTGGCGGTTTCATCAGCAGCAGTGGCAGGAGTCCTCACACTTGGCCTGGCTGGCGCTTCGGTCCTGGCCCCGTCAGGGGGAGCAGCTACTCCGTTCGTGGCCAGGTTCACGCGCTGCGGACGCTCCGGCCGTGTCCCCGGCCGCCAAGATGAGGCCTGGTTCGGTCTGGACGCTCAACTCCCGGGGGAAGGGTGCAACGTCGAGACGTTTGCGCGTCAGGCTTCGTGGTCACCACTGACTCCGGCTTCACCGGCACGTGGATTAAGCCGACATACCACACTCGCTCTTGTCTATCCCTAACACTGCGACATTTGTGGGCACGTACTCGAGCGCCCTTGGCGATTACAGCGGCAAGGTGAACTTGTTGGGTGTGGGGAAGTTCGCCGGCTCGACCCTTACTCCCGGCGCTTCGTCAGCCTGCTGATGACGGACTGACTGCAGCTGTTGCATCTAACGCGTGCGCAGAGCCTCCGCTTGTCCAATGAAGGACTGGTGGAGGTTCTGCGTACGCCGATCACGGGTCGGTGGTTCGCTCCCGCAATGGGTGACCGCTGTTGGCGGGTGTGGAGCTGTCCGCACCACTTAGAGGGTCTTACAGCCGTCAGGAGTTTGGGCGATGACCACAAATGCGCGCCCGGTCCTATCAGACGCCCGTGAAACGGTGGATGATCTGGTCGGAGACATTCAGGGCTCACCTATGGCGACGGCGCTGGACAGCGGCCGTAGTGCTCTTCCGAACAGTCCTGTGGGTCCTAGAGACAGTCGATATCATGGGAGACCGAAAGCTCAGGCGGATCATCCTGGAGATGCGAGACGAGCGAAAGGCCGCAAAGCCAGAGCCACTTATTTTCTGGGACTTCATCCACGAGGACCGCAATCTCATCGCTCACCAATACAAACATCCGCGGGCCAGCATGTGACTGTGCAGGGCGTAGGCGTCGGAAGCATCCCCTACTCGGAGACCACCTACCAAATCAACGAAGTCACATTTGCCGGGCAGGACCCGCGGGACGTTGCCCGGCAGGCGCTGCGCTGGCTTCAGGATTATCTGGATGAGATAGATCTACACGTTGCGGCTGCCTGACGTCAGCCCCGACAAGATCGCCACGAAAGCCCTAGCAGTCGCCTGCCTGTTGCGCTCCATACGTAGCCTGAGCGACTGTGTACTGGTCACCAGCCGACGAGTCCAGTTGTTGGATCAAGTCGGCGCACGAGAACGGCTGAATCTTCAGGTAGTTCTTGGCCGCTTGCACGGCCTCGGCGTTCCAGTTCACCGTGAGGCTGTCAACAGCAACGGTCGCATCGTTGACCGAATACCCACTGCCAGCCGCCGAGTCCAGTTGGTCAATGAGACCCTGCTGCGAAAATGCCGACGTGCTCAGGTACTGCTTGGCTGACGCAACTGCGCTCTGCTGCTGCTGTGTCAGGGGTGGGGCCGTGGTCGTCGTGGTCGTCGGGGCTGGCGGCAGTGTGGTGGTCGTCGGAGGCGGAGGCAGCGTCGTCGTCGGGACCGTACTGGTGGCCGCTGCAGCCTGAGCCGCTGCGGTTGTCGTCGTGGACGAAGCGTCGTTGTTCTTTTTCTTGCTGCCACCAGCCGCCGCAGCGATGACGATGATGAGCACCACAACAATCGCCCAGGCCCACCACTTCTTGTAGATGGGCTTCTTCGGCGCTGATTGGATTGTCGGCGGGGCGGGCGGAGGTGGAGGAAGGCTGGTCATTTGATGGCACTCCTGCTGCACACAGCTCGTCCCCAGTTGAACCAGCGGGCACACAATACGCAGAAGCCCACCTCAGAGGGTGCATCGTCGTTCAAGGACTGGTCGGTGGCCATGATCGCCAGCGACATCTGAGACGTCGCCTACCGCTCCCGCACGCTAGGGACGCACTCCCGCAGCTGGGGCGTTGTTATTCGTCAGGCGTCGCAGCTGGTAGCAGGGCGCCAAGCACGTTGGCAGCGTGTTCGTCCCGCTCGGAGAGCGGGTGAGCGTAGATGTTCGTAGTAGTCGAGGTGTCAGCATGTCCGAGGCGGTTTGCCACGGTTCTCACGTCCACCCCGGCCCCGATGAGCTGAGTGGCGGCGAAGTGTCGCAGGTCGTGAAAGCGGAAGTGCACGCCGAGCGTCCGGCACAGTTTGGTAAACCGCTGCGACACCCGATCCGGCATCAAATGATGATCTGATCGGGGCACGTCGCTCAGGACCAAGGGGTCGGAGTCAAGAGGAACACCGACCTCGCCGCGAACTCTTCCATCCGCAAGCGCCGACGCATGAGCGTGGCAACGCCAGCGTCTCCGAGCGCCACCACCCGAACAGCATGCGTCTTGGTCGGGCCGATGTAGACCTCAGCTCCGACAACAGTCAGCGAGCGGGCGATCCGCACCGTGCCTGCGGTCAGGTCGACGTCCGACCACCGCAGGGCGCACAGCTCGCCACGCCGTGCGCCCGTCAGTGCTGCGAGAGCCATTGCGGTGGCGAGTGAGTGATCCTCGCGCTCCTCGGCGCCTGCGATCAGGTCGAGGAGCTGTGACGGTTCGGGGATGATCAGTTGTGCTTGGCGCATCCGTGGCGGAGATGCGAGCCGGGCGGGGTTGGCCGTGATCAACTGCCACCGTTCCGCCTGACTCAGCGCCGTCGAGATGATGGCGTGGTGGTGATGCACGGTTGTGGGGGAGAGGCCCTCGTCCAGCCACTGCCGGTACTGGGCGTCGAGCTGGGCAGGTTTGATGCGGTCGATTCGGGTCGACCCGAGCGCCGGCCGGATGCGATGCTCAATCTTCGCCCTGTATTCGGCGATGGTCTTGGGTCGGCGAGTCGGCTCGATCTGCTCCAACCAGCGATCAAGCAGATCGCCGAACGGTTCGCGACCCGAGATGCTGATCTGGCCCCTCAGAAGCTCGGCGCTCAGACGTGCCAGCTCCCGGCGTGCCTGCGTCTCTGTGCCGGTGAAGGTGCGGTTCACGTGTCGAACCTTGCCCTCGGCCGTCCGACCTGCGTAAATGCGAAGTTGCCACTTCCTCGGCGCCACCAGTCGCAGTGTGCCCGTCCCGTAGTCTTGTCTGCGTGTCATTTGTCCCAGCGTACAAGAGTTGCAAAAAGTTGCACTTTTGGGGAGTGTCGCTGTAGCTCAGGACGTAAAAGTGCAGTTCAGCAAGACGCGGCCCCCGTAGCTCAGGGGATAGAGCATCGGTTTCCTAAACCGTGTGCGAAGGTTCGAATCCTTCCGGGGGCGCTTCAGAAATTGGCAGGTCAGAGAGTCTCACTGCCTTTAGCTCATGGCGTTCTCAGCCCAGCGCCCTGACGACGATTGCGGGGTCCGCGCAAAATCTGCAGGTTCTGCTCTGTTGTCGTTGCACCCAAAGTCACCGGAATTACGTGGTCGAACTGGAGCTCAGACGAAGCGCCACACGATCTGAATCTCCCGCCATCGCGGGTCCACACGAACGGTTTCACATCGATGCGCAGAGTCGAGACGAGCGCCCCGGTTTTGTCCGGTTTCCGGAGACCCATTCGGAATGTCCAGAGTGTTCAGCGGGTTCGGTGGACTGGCGCTGATGATGCGGTCTTGTCCAGGTCTGGGCAGACCGCACTTCGGGCGCCAGCGATTCGATGGGCAATTCCAATTGCCGACGATCCAATTCCCGACAAAACCCCGCTAGGCCTCTACAACTCGGCCCAGTCCGACCGTCGTGGGATTCAGGCCGTCTGCGAACCAGTCGGACTACCGGTCGGAGTCGGGACAAGGCCCTGGCCCTGGAGTGTCTCGGGGTCCATTCCGCCGAATAGCACACTGACGTGGTGTCCCGGTCGGTCGACGAAGCACGGTTGGGCGATCTGGGTTTCGACCACATCGCTGTAGAAACCTGGAGCGACGTTCGGGCCCCAGTTCGTCTGGTCCGGCGGTTGCCAGTCATAGCCGCCCAAGGCGGACCAGGTGGTCTGGTAGCGGACGACACCACAGGTCAGCGTGCCGCCAGCCACCGAGAAGCTCCAGCTCTCATCCGCGCCGCCAGCTCGGTAGCGATATCGGGCGATCAATCCGTTGAAGGACGTCAGCGACCCCGGTGGCGCCTTTGCCAGTTTTGCTCCGTTGACGGTTGTCCACCGTCCCGGCGCAAAGGGAGCATTAGCGGGTGGATGGCCCCGATACACCCAGCTCTGCCAGTAGGCGGCGAGTGTCGGCCGGCAGCTGGGCGTCACCAACAGAATTCGGGGCTGGGTCGAACCCGTCTCGTCCATGCCGGGCGTTAAGGAGCTTCGTGGTTCCTCGCTGGCCCGGGTCGGCCACGACCACCCAAGGTGTCGAAGCGGATTGGCGCCGAATGACGAGGTACTGGGTGTAGGGCGAGCCCTTGATCGTCGTGATCGCTTCGCCGAGGAATGCGTCGGGAAAGGTGCTGGTGTCCGGGACCAGAAGCCGTAAGGCCTTGATATTGCCGCGCAACTCGAGCGAAGTGCAGGTATTGCAGATCACCTCGTCGGCCTCCCGTGCTGATCCGGCTTCGAATGCACCGACGACGGAGGGGTCTTCGCTGTGGAACGCCTCAAACCTGAGAGACCATTCGGCATCGAAGATCGTCTCCGCCTGCGAGACGGTGATGATCGGCCCGTCGCCGGTCCTGCCCCACCACAATGCCGGGGCGAGGTCACCAGTGGCTGGAGCCGGCTGATCCACGATTGGCGTCACCCATTGCGGTATCGGGGTCGTGGTCGGGATCGCCGATCCTGAAGAGGTCTTCGCCGCCGCTGATTGGGCGCCAACGAGGGTCACCGAAAGAGCGAGCCCGACAGCCACGGTCGTCCATGTCAACCGACCCACAGGAGTCCCCCTCCGAAGTATGGACGCCGCAGCCAACACTCAAGTGCTTGGTTGCGAAGATCCTCCGGCGCCCAGTGAAATCGGATCCTTGGGGGCGGCCAGGAATTCCGCATGGCCCCACTTCGTCCAGCGCGTCTCGTCGGTAATCCCACCACTAGAGATGCGGAACTCGAGGGGCAGCGATTTGCTTCCCGCGGACACATAGAGGGTGCCAGTGACGTGCTGCCCGAGGGGTCCACCCGGGACGGTGCCAGTAATAGGAATCGCCGGCGTCCCGCCGATCCGCATCTCTCTACCCGTACTGAGGGGCCCGATCAGCCGAGCTTGGCTGAAGTCCGATTTCATGGTGACGGCGTCGCTCACCACGCCAAAGAGCTGATTCGTCGAGGGGATGGACAGCCACTGTCCGGCCAATCGCACAGCGTCTGCCGAGGGAGCTCCGAGGTCGCGCTCGAGTGCTCTTGAGTCCCCTTGGACGTAAGCGAGCCCTTCGACGACGAGAACGGTCATGTGGCCGCCGTTGTCGTCGATTACTTGGCGGCCCGACGACGTGCCGACGTCGTCGTCCATAGAGACTCGATGACCCTTGCCGGCGTCGACGGTCACCTCGTGGACCCATCCGGCGCTGTCTGCATCGGCGATTGCCTTCAACAACAGGGTGGACACTGGTGGCTGCTGGCCCGATGCCCCGGCCGAAGGCGCGCACACACCAAGGCTGATAAAGCAACCGAAGGTGATCACCCCGCAGCCCACCGTCGAGCTCACCGAACGTCTCATTCAATTCCCCCATAACGACGACGCGAAGCCGTAGACCTTGGTCGAGATGGACGCCACGTCCGCGTTGAGTTCGCCCCGAACCGGTCTCTCGGTCCCCATGATCAACCCGCCGCACCGCCGCTGTCATGAGCCCAAAGCACTATTGGGGTTGAACCCCCCTACCTCTGCGGCGCCAGGGGAGGCCTCATATGCACCGTCTCATGACAATTCCACCCCAGCCGAGGGCATCGAAGCGCTCGCGGCATCTTTTATTCCGACACATCTCCCGCCGGCATGTTGAGTAGGGCCGCTTCTTCTCGAAACGTCTGCCACATTGATTGTTCCCAAGCGGCGTTCAGCTGGCCCTTGATATGCCCCAGGCGGGCACTGACGTCACGGCTCTCTCCAGACGCCGCCGGACCCTTCGATGGGGCCTCGAGCGTCGCCAGTTTCCGGGCCACATCGGCAGCCACCGTCTCGAGCTGCTCGGCGGGTACGCACCCATTGATCAGCCGCCACTCGAACGCCTTCTTGGCGCTCAAAGGCTCACTCAGCAGGGCCATTTCCTTGGCCAGCGCAAGGCTGAGGGACCTGGTCAACAGCCATGCCGCTCCGCCCTCGAGCGGCAGTCCGATTCGGGCGAAGATCTCCCAGAAGGTGGCGCTCTCGGACGCGTAGATCAGATCGCACGATAGGGCGAGCTGGCATCCCGCCCCGATGGCAGGCCCGTTGACTGCGGCAATGAACGGAGTTTCACTGCGCCAGATCGATTCCAGCAGGCGGTACCAGCCATGAATGATTCCGTCGTCGCGGGCCACCGTCGGAAGCCGCCGGCGCTCCGGTGGGATCTCCAACCCCTCAGCCTTGAGGTCTGCGCCAGCCGAGAACACCGAACCATTGCCCGTGATCACCGCGACTTTTACCGACTTGTCCTCGGTAGCGTCGCGAATGGCTTCTATGAGCGCGTCGCGCAATCCCATTCCATCAGGACCCTGACCGCTCGGATAGTGGTCCATGGCATTCCGCCGTTGCGGCCGGTTCAAGCGCAGCCACGCCACGCCATCCACGCGTTCGTAGTTCAGGCCAGCCTGCGCCCAAGCGTCCACATCGGTGGCCATGTGACCTTCCTCTCCTTGCGGTTGCGACGGTACCCCCCGGGTTGCGGGACTGGGCCAGGGGCGAGCGGTCCGTACCAGTCTGGCGGGTGCCGCACCAGACGGTCGAGCAAAACAGGCCTGGATAGACGCTGCATAGGGGCTTCAAGCTCCACGGAAAGACGAAACCGAGCGATCTGCGGCAGTGGCACGACCGCCGGCATGCGAACCTGAGCAGATGGATTTGGCCAACCTCCTGGCATTGCCCGGGATGCGTGAGGATTGCGTGCTGCGCTCCAACGTCGGCTTCATGGCCCTCCACGGCGGATCGCAGGACCGGGGGACCGAACAGATCGCCAGAGGAGCCGCCGAGTCTGCCGGCGCCTCTTACTACGCCATCCTGCATCCATCCGAATTGCGGGTTCACCTGACCTCTCGACTGCACGATCCCGCTGACTCGGACCAATTGCGGGCCTTCTTGGAGCATGTCGACGTCGCCATCTCAGTGCATGGGTTCGGGCGCGACGGCTTTGCCCTGTGGATCGACGACGACCGTGGCCTCATCATCGAACCGTACGGGCCAGCAGTTCGTGGGAGACAGACCGGACCGCTACGAGGAATCATCCTGGGAGGGTTGAACGCGCCGCTGCTTCGCGCCGCACGTGACCTGTTCGAGCAGCGCTTCGCGGGCTACCACGTCGCCGACGAACGGGTACGGCTCGGCTTTCATCCTGACAACCCGGTGAACCTTCCTTTGTCACACGGAGTCCAGATCGAGCTGCCACCTGGTTTACGCGGAATCGGCGATTTCGGCGAGATCTTGGTCCCCCGACAAGACGGCATCGTGAAAGAAGTGGTGACCGCCCTCGTCGAACTGGCGAAGCGAGCTGCTGATTTGTTGCGCATGACGTCGGTGTCGCTCGCAGTCGAATCGGACGTCCATGGCTATGGCGACATCTGAGACGGCGCCCAACCCACCGTGGCCTAGACGCGTCACGGTCTCCACCAAGACAGGCCCATCCTGGACGCGCCGAATCTCCAGAGCGTCGAGAGAAGGTCATCGAAGTGGACGGCCTCAACCTTAGGGTCGGACAGGCCTCGCGCATGTCTGTAGAACGTTCGGTCTCGACTGCCGTGCGGTGCAAACCCGCTGGCAGCGATAGACGGAGCTCTGGGTATCTCTCGACAATCTGATGTCGCCGAAATCCGCTAACAGGAGCCCCAGGGTCCCCCGATCACTCGAGCCTCGAAGGATCCGGATCCGCTACTATCGAACATATGTTCGCCTGGATGGAGGACCTCAACGAGGCCCAGCGAGCAGCCGTGAGCCACGAAGGCGGGCCGCTTCGGGTCCTTGCTGGCGCCGGAACGGGCAAGACGACTGCGCTCTCAGCTCGCGTCGCGTGGTTGCTGGCGACTGGAACGCCGGCGGAACGGATTCTCCTGCTGACCTTCACGCGAAGAGCGGCGCGGCAGATGCTGGATCGGACTGGTGCGATGTTGGCCGCACAGCAAAGGGACGGCCGATCTGATCCCACGACGAGCAGGGTCATCGGGGGGACGTTTCACGCCATTGCGCACAGAACTTTGCGGAGGTACTCACAGGCGCTCGGTATTCCGGAGGGATTCTCAGTTCTGGACCCTTCTGACGCTGCCGACGTCATCGACCTCGTTCGAGAAGAGGGCTGCTACGCACAGTCCTGCGGTCAGCGGTTCCCGCGTAAGGCACTTCTCCTCGACCTCTATTCTCGAGCCGTAAACACTGGGAATTCGATCTCGACGGTGACCGCGACGGTGGCGCCGTGGGCAAACGATGTTGTTGAGCAGGTAATCGAGATTTGCCGTGGTTACGTCGCCGCCAAAAGAGCTGGAGGCATGCTTGACTTCGACGATCTTCTCTTGCTCTGGAGGGCCGCCGCCCTCGATGATCGGTTGGGCCCACGGCTTGCGAGTTCGTTCGATCACATACTGGTTGACGAGTACCAGGACGTGAATGGACTGCAAGTTGATGTTTTGAAGGCGCTACGCCGAACCGACGAACGAATAACGATCGTGGGAGACGATGCGCAAGCCGTCTACTCGTTCCGTGCTGCTGAACCGCGGCACATTCTGGACTTCGACCAAATTTTTCCGAGGGCGCAGACGGTAGTTCTCAGTACCAACTACCGATCAAGCCAACAAATTCTTGACGTGGCAAACAGTGTTGCCGCTGAAGCGCCGGAGGGCTTCTCCGTTGTGCTTGAGGCCGCGAACGCTCAAGCCGGAATGCGCCCTCGCCTCGTCAGATGTGCCGACGAGGATGGTCAGGTTTCGGCGGTCTGCGAGCAAATCCTTGCGCACAGAGAGGAAGGCATCCTCCTCAAAGAGCAAGCAGTGCTCGTACGCGCCGCACACCACTCGAACTTGCTCGAACTTGAGCTTGGACGTCGACGAGTTCCATATGTCAAGTATGGGGGCTTGCGATTCGTCGAGGCCGCCCACGTAAAGGATTTGCTCGCGGCGTTCAGGCTGTCCGACAACTCCTCTGACTCGCTGGCGTGGTTCCGGCTTCTGCAACTCCACGAGGGAGTCGGCCCGGCCATTGCTCGACGAGTCTTGGCGGCCCTTGGGTTGAGCGATCCCGACGCCAACCCAATGAACCAAGAACAAGTCCTCGATCGCTGGCCGCGAGCAGCCGAATTACTGCCAGCCTCCACTCGCTCTCAAGCCGAGGGTCTTGTCGAGGCCCTTGCTCGTAGAGATGGTGACTTGGTCGCGCGTGCGGAGCGTCTTCGTGTCGTCATCGTTCCGCTCATTCAAGCGACGTATCCCGATTCGAGCGTTCGTTTAGTTGATTTGGATTCGCTCGTCGCTGCGGCGGCCAAAACCTCCCGGCTCTCAGACGTCGCGGCAGACTTTGCCCTAGAGCCCCCGCGGTCGACCTCTGATCTTGCCGGCAATCCGACAATCGACGAGGACTGGTTGACGATTTCCACCATTCACTCAGCCAAAGGTCTCGAGTGGAAAGCCGTACACGTCATTAACGCCACGGACGGAATGGTGCCGTCGGATATGGCGTTGGGATCACCGGAAGGTCTCGAAGAAGAGCGACGCGTCTTCTACGTGGCCTTGACCCGTGCGCGTAGTGCGCTTCATGTCTACCTCCCGCTGCGCTATCACCACCGGCCCCGTGGCCGAGATGATTCCCACGGGTGGGCACAACCCTCCCGATTCTTGTCCGCTCGGGTTCGGTCGAAGTTTGACGAAATAGATGTTCAACACGAGCTCGCCGCATGGGCTTCGGACCCTGGAGTAGGAGATGGCTTCGGCAGAGTCGATGCCGATCTCGAGTCGCTCTGGTCGTAGAAGTAGCTGGGACCCCCTGTGGATCCAAGATTTTTCGTTCCTTATATCTGGCCCTACGTATGCATCTGGACCGGTCGATCCCTGCGGCCTCGGCATCGACGATGCCGAAACAGTTTCGAGAGGAGCGCCAGAACCAGTGCTGCTACTGGCCTTGAGGGGATCAGGGACGACGACCAGCGGTTTCGCGCTCCGGCGACGCTCTGCCCGACACCACGGTATGAGAGCTTCGAGGATCCGCTATAAGTAAATGTGTAATCCCGTAATAAGGACTCTGGATGACCGATACTCTTGCCCGACCAACCGAACCGGAAGCTGCGGCACTTGACGCATACTCCCAGGTCATCGTCTCAGTCGCTGAACAACTGACCCCCCGGGTCGCTGCGCTCCAGGTCTCTCGTCGCCTCCGGGACGGGAGCATCGCCGCAGGCGCAGGCTCGGCGGTGGTGTTCACGAACGATGGCTTCTTGCTGACGAACGCTCACGTGGTTGGTACGGCTGAAGCTGGGCAGGCCGCCTTCGCCGATGGCACCACCGTCCCGTTCCACGTCGTCGGGAGCGACCCTCTGTCTGACCTGGCCGTGGTTCGGGCCGACGGCGTGACCCCAGCACCGGCGCTGTTGGGGGAGGCCTCACATCTGCGAGTCGGGCAACTGGTCGTGGCCGTCGGGAACCCCCTCGGATTGGCCGGCACCGTCACGGCGGGAGTGGTCAGTGCCTTGGGTCGCTCCATGCCAACCCGAGCAGGGGAGAACGTGCGCATCGTCGATGACGTCATTCAAACTGACGCCGCACTGAACCCGGGTAACTCTGGCGGGGCACTTGTTGTCGCCTCGGGTGAGGTTGTCGGCATCAATACCGCCGTGGCAGGTGTTGGAGTCGGCCTGGCTATCCCAGTCAACGGAATCACCCGACAGATCGTCGCCAGCCTCATGGCGGAGGGCCGCGTCCGACGGGCCTATCTCGGCCTAGCGGGTACGCCCGCTCCACTCCCTCCGCCACTCGCCGTTCGACTCGATCAGAAGATTGGGATGCGGATCGAGCAGGTCGTCCCGGAAGGACCCGCCGCACGTGCTGGACTGCGAAGCGGCGATCTCTTGGTCAAGGCCAACCGCGAGGCAGTTACGAGCGCCCAGTCGTTGCAGCGACTGATGCTGGGTGACGCTATCGGTCAACCGTTGGCACTGACCGTCCTCCGATCCGAAGCCATCGTCGATGTCGTCGTCACACCCGAAGAACTGCGTGGCGACGGATAGTCCCACAGCATGTCCAAGGGTCAATTCGGCTCATCAAGTGCGTCGCCACAGAGGTACACAAGCCGCGCGCGATTAAAGGCCAACGTTTGAGGGTTCGGTGAGCCGGATCTTGTCTCGAGCCTGGCGCTCCGAGGCGTGTTTTGGGTCCGCCGGGATTGAATACCGCCGGACCGAACGGGGGCCATCGGCCCCCCGCGGGCGAAGACTGACGGCCCAAATGGGCCGCGCGTCGGGATCCCTTGTTCGGTTCGGTTGCAGGCATGGAAGACAACACTCGAACAACCGGATCGTCCGGAAGTATGAGCCGCCGGACAAGTCTCATGAGTCCAGACGGCAAATGCCTTCTGGACTTTCAGCTGTTGTTGAAGTGGTTTCTCTCGGGTCAAGCACAGCTACTTACGTGCCGAGATTCACGGTGTCTCTATGTTCAATCCCGGGGCGGCTAGGCGGTAGGTATCAGCGTGGAACAGGCTGACGATTGCATAAGCGGACAGTCCACAGCACCATGAAAGGTGCTGGGCAGAGTCCATGGCATCCGGGCATCCGCCTGGTGCTGTTTTTGCTGGTCCTCATACCGTCGATCGCGACCGCCGTTCTGACCGGTTCCGAAGCCATTTCGAGCTGGAGTTCGCGTGAGGCCGCGCGG
Source organism: uncultured Acidimicrobiaceae bacterium (assembly GCA_963726855.1). Classification (GTDB taxonomy): domain Bacteria; phylum Actinomycetota; class Acidimicrobiia; order Acidimicrobiales; family RAAP-2; genus Bog-473. Next base: position 44,923 of record CAVSEB010000014.1, on the reverse strand, counting down.
ACGGTTTCCAGCAACGCCCACGATCTCTCCAAGGTTGCTGCGGCACGGGCTCAATTCAACTCCCTCGAAGTCCCCATGACCGCTGTGTCCTACGCGGCTCAACTCGGTGTGACTGAGTCCGGGTTGGACACGCTCTTGAAGCCGACGGTGCCGTTCGACGTGCAGCTGGCTGACGAAAGCGAGAACCTGGCCCAGTCGCCCGTCTTCACGGCCACACCCGATCTCCGGAAAGACCTTGCCACGGCTATCGCACTCATTCCAGAAATCCAGACGCGAAAGGCGACGTTCGCCGAAGTCCACGCGGCTCTCACGAAGATGGCCAACGACATCGACGCGCTTTGGTACAGGGACTTCAACCGTCTGCAGGACAACATCGCGACCTGGGGCCCACCCGGCGTCTTCGAGGTTCACGCGGCGGCCCTCTACCAGGCGTATCAGGCATTCCTCGCCGGAGGCCACGAGATCGAGGGCGGGATCTACGTGCTCCAAGGTCTTGGACCAGCCGATTCCAAACAGGAGCTGATTCAAGCCGCCGGTGAGTTCGAGTCCGCCACGAGGGAATTCTCCGGTCACCTCACGCCAACGGCTCAGCATGTGTGGAACACCATTCAGACCAACCCAGGTGACAAGGCGTTCGCGGCAACCATCGCACAGGGGCTCAACGTTGCCCTCCATGACCTTCCGCCCCCGTTTGCGGGCAACCTCACCTTTGCCGGGGATTCCATGCGCCCAGGTCTCACGTATCTCGGCGATTTAGACCACCTTGTCACCGCGGCATCACAAGATCTGAGTCACAGCGCTGCGCTCCAGGCCCAGCACGCTGGAGATGCTTTTGTGGACCGACTCATCTTTCTTGCCCTACTCCTGATTGTGTGCGCAGTCGCCGTGATCGCCACGGCTCGCTTCCTGACGAGGCCTCTCACCCTTCTGTCCAAGAACGCGTTGCAAGTGCATGCCGGCAACTTTGACGTTCCTCCCATCGCCGAGACCGGCCCCAACGAAGTCGTCGTGACAACGTCGGCGTTCAACGATATGGCCGGCTCGCTGCAAGCGGTCGAGGCCAAAGCTGTCGCGCTTGCTGACGAGGATCTTTCAAATCCTCAGCTGCTCACCCCGCTCCCGGGGAAGACTGGTATGGCCCTTCAGGCGAGCATCGACGCGCTGTCGAACCGGATCCGTGTCCAAGAGATCCACCGCCAGCAGCTCCACGAGGCGGCGACTCACGATCGACTTACCGGTCTCTACAACCGGGCTGCGATCTTCGACTACCTCACGAACGACGTCAGTAGGCGTCGCTGGGAAGGCGAGACGGTCGCCGTCCTGTTCATCGATCTTGACGGATTGAAGCCTCTCAACGACAATTTTGGGCACGAAGTTGGGGATTCAGCGATCGTGGCAACCGGCGAGGTGTTGAGCCAGACCATTGGGACATGCGACATCGTCGGCCGGATGGGAGGCGACGAGTTCCTCATCGTGCTGTGCCACGCTCACAGCGTCGACGGGCACGAAGTAGTCCAAAGGATCCACGACAACTTCGCCACGCGCACGATCGCCGTCGACGACTTCGACATACCGCTCACCGCCAGTGTGGGCGTCGCGCTGACTCGTTGTGGACCCGAGACAGACCCGATGGAGCTGGTGCGCGAAGCAGATCACGCCATGTACGAGGCCAAGAAGGCAGCTCGTCGGGTCACATTCGATCTTGCGGCCTTCGCACGTCGTGGCTCAGACACCTCAAGCGTCGAATAGCGACGATCACCTCGCCTTGATGGAGGGGTCGCCAAGGTGGCGGCTGGGCCATGGGCGATCCATTGCCGTCCCGAGGCACGAAAACCGCGGAGCAAGACCGGCAGGCGACCGTCTCCATCCCTCGACATAGGGCATCTCCAGCCCGTCAGGGCCGGAGAACTGATCACAAGTCCGTCATGCTGCCTTCATTCAAGGCCCGTAATCTTCGGTCACAACTTGAATGCCCTTGCCCAGACCCTTCGTGAACGTGCTCACACATTTGCGCTTCCGTGTAGCTCCACCCTGACGTGGACTTCGGGGTAGACCCGGACCATGAGCATGCTGGGAGGCTTCATTCCGAACTGGCGGATGTCAAAGGTGTCCTCACCGGAGAGCAGGACAGTCCCGGGCGCGAAGTCGATGTCCATCTCGTGCTCGAAGGTGAGGGTCTTGCCATGGAAAGAGATGTCGCCCGTGACGACGTAGTGAGGGTGCTCGTCGGTGGAGGAGACTCGCGTCAACGAACCGGCGATGCTCGGATGTCGCCGGGCATCGATGCGTCGGCGCAGTTCGCGGTCATAGAGCTGATTGCCCGACGTCAGCTTCTCAACGGCGAGCGTGAGCGCTCCCTCGACGGGCACGCCCAGATCGAGGGTTCCGTCCTCCCTGGCCGTTGCTTCGAACCATCCGGTCAGGCCGCGGGTCTCTGTGTTGATGGGGTGCAGGCTCGACCGGGCGCTCACCCAGATGCAGGATCGCTCCGAATCGAGCGTATAACGCGTCATTGCGGCCTTCCGTGTTCGCGGCACTCCTCGGGGCCTCGGCCGCAGGGAACCCGAATATTGTCATACCGACGGAAATTCTCCATACCGATCGACCCAGCTTCACTGCATCCACTGAGGCGGACGAGCAGGGCAGCACGGGGCTCTTCGTGCCTGCAGTGCGCCGGCGGGATGTCACAGGAGACACACAGCGCATCCCGAGCCGGGGTCGAATCGGGGATGTTGGGATGGAGACGTCCCGCGAGCAGAGGTTGTTGATCGATGCCACACCAATCTGAAATGACGGGATCCGAGAGGAGGGCCAGGGCCCAGTCCCGGGTGCGCCACGCGACGCGAGGTGCTCTGCTTGCGGTCACCGGTGCAACCGCCGTGATCGCTGTCGCCGTGGCCCGAGAGCACCCCGGCTCGAGCGCCACATCCTCCGACACGTCCTCGAGCGGGGAAATTCCCAGTCGGACGGAACCACGACCGGTGGTTCGTCGACCACGAAGTCGTCGGACCTTGGGACCTCGAACACCACCACTTCGACAACCTCGGCGCCGTCGTCCACCTCGTCCACACCGACGGTGACGTCCGGGGGTACCTCACGATGACGCTGACGGCCGCGTCCGACACAGGTCTCACGGCTCGATCCTTCCGTGCCATCGGAACCACGGCCACCGTGGTCGTGCAGGAACCGGATCAAGCGAGCCTGGCTGAGTGCGTGCTCGACCGAACGCTCAAGGAGATCGATCTGGCCTGCAGCCGGTTCCGAGACGACTCCGAGCTGGCCATGGTCCACGCCGAGGCGGGTCGGACCGTGCGGGTTTCGGGATTGCTGTTCGAGGCGCTCGAAGTGGCTTGCCGCGTCGCCGCCCGCACTGGTGGCGTGGTCGATCCCACGGTCGGCAACGCCATTTGCGCTCTTGGGTATGACGCCGATCTCGCGCATGTGCAGACTCGCCCTCCTGTATCCCCACACGCCCTCGGTCTAGTGCCCGGTTACTTGCACGTGCAGCTCAATCCCCGGACATGCTCGGTGCGCATCCCGAAGGGCGTGCGTCTCGACCTCGGTTCGAGCGCAAAAGCGCTGGCGGCCGACCGCGCTGCGGCGCGGATCGCGCACGCCGTCAACGGTGGGGTGCTCGTCAGCCTTGGTGGTGACGTTGCCGTTGCCGGTCCATCGCCCCGTGACGGCTGGGCGATTGGCATCGCTCATGAATCGTCGGCCCAGGCCGAGGAGGTAGATCAAGTGGTCGCCATCAGGCACGGCGGGCTGGCCAGCTCTGCCGTCGGCGCCCGGACGTGGAGGTCGGGCGAACGCGAGATGCACCACATCGTCGATCCCCGTACCGGTGACTGCGCCGAGCGCTACTGGTCGCTCGTGTCTGCCACCGCGACCTCGTGCGTGGAGGCCAACCTTGTCACCACCGCCTCGCTCGTCTGGGGGGCCGATGCGCTCGACCAACTCCGCCGCTTCGAACAGTCTGTCCGTCTTGTCCGGGTCGACGGGAGGATCTTCACCGTGAACGGCTGGCCGCTCGAGGAATCAGCATGAGCTCCACCGCGTTCTGGTACGCGACCCGGGCTACCGGGTTGATGGCGCTCGTTCTCCTCACCGTCACCATGGTGCTGGGCATCACAACCACGACTCGGGCCCGGGCGCGCCAGTGGCCCGGATTCGCCCAACAGGAAATGCACCGTCGCCTGTCCATGATCGCGGTGGTATTCGTCGCGCTCCACGTACTGACCAGCGTGCTCGACACGTATGTCGACATCGGGTGGGCGGCAATTGTGGTGCCCTTCACGTCCGGCTACGACAGGTTCTGGGTCGGTGTTGGCGCCGTCTCGCTGGACCTGATGGCAGCGGTGTTCGTGACGAGCCTGCTCCGGTCGCGCCTGCGACCGGAAACCTGGCGCGCCCTGCACTGGTTGGCCTACCTCTCCTGGCCGATCGCCCTCGCCCATACGTTCGGCATGGGCACCGACGCAGGCGAACAATGGGTGATCGTGCTCGGGGTGGTCTGCGTGGCCACCGTGTCGGCTGCCCTGGCCTGGCGGGCGGTTGTCGTCACACGTCAAACGGCCGCACGTACAGCGCACGCGACAGTCGGCGGCATCCCTCCGAAGCACCTAGCGATCGGCCGGCGCATCGGTCCTCGAGTTCGCCGTGGTTAGCGTCGACCAGACCGTCGCCGCCGCCAGCCGTTACCGCATCCTCGGTCATCCGGCGGATCTCGCCGGGCACGCGGCCGTCCTCGGGCCACTCCCGGTACCAACGTCGCCCGGACGGGAGTGGCGGCAGGCCTTTGTCCGTTCACTCGAAATATCTGGTCTGACCGGCCGCGGCGGGGCTGGCTTCCCGGCCGCCATCAAGGTGGCCGTCACCGGTGCCGCAGGCTCAGGCGGCACCATCCTGGTGAACGCCATGGAGGGGGAGCCGGCCAGCGACAAGGACAAACTTCTGCTGATCCGATCCCCTCACGTGGTGCTCGACGGTGCTCAGCTGCTGGCCGCCGCCACTGGCGCTGCGCAGGTCACCGTCTGCGTGCCCGCCGGGCGCGAGCAGGTGGCCGCCGCCACGGCGCACGCCTTGGCCGAGCGGGCAGCCGCAGGCTGGGCTCCCGTGGCCGAGCAAATGGTGCGCCCGCCCGACCGCTTCGTCGCCGGCGAGGAGTCGGCGTTGGTGCAGTGGGTGGAGGGCGGCAGGTCCCTCCCCACGTTCCGACCAAACAAAGGCACGCCCTTGCGCGTCGGGCGCCGGGCGGCGCTGATCCACAACGCGGAGACCCTGGCCCATGTGTGCATGATCGGACGCTTCGGGGCCGAGGCCTTTCGCAGTCATGGACCGAACGACGACCCCGGCACCTCGCTCGTCACCATTTCGGGCGCCGTGACACACCCGGGTGTGGTCGAGGTCGTCAGAGGGACTTCTCTTCTTGACATCGCGGCTCGGGCGAACCCCCTAGGCCCCCCGCGTGCACTCCTTGTGGGCGGCTACGGCGGTAACTGGGTCGGACCTGATCATTTCACGACGCCGTACGCCTCCCTGCCGCTCCGTGCTGTCGGTGCAGCCGCCGGCGTCGGCATCCTGATCGTGCTCAGCCATGAGGCCTGCGGCCTGACCGAGACGGCACGGGTGGCGCACTACATGGCAGGCCAGAGTGCGGGCCAGTGTGGTCCCTGTGTGTACGGCCTGCCTGCCATCGCAGACGACATGACCCGTCTCGCTCGCGGCGTGGCCGAACCCGATCTGTTGAACCGGCTGGCCCGGCGCCTCAGCGTCGTGAACGGCCGGGGCGCCTGCCGTCATCCTGACGGTGTGGTGAGTCTGGTCCGCAGCGCGTTGGCCGTGTTTGAAGCAGATGCCCGGGCCCACGCCAGTGGCGTGCCCTGTCCCTATTGGAATGCACCGAGCCGGATGCGGTTCCCCGTCGTCAGCAGCACAGTATGAGCGGCGTGCGGATCGTGATCGATCCCGTGGCGTGCGACGCCTACGGCTACTGCGCCGAGCTGCTGCCCGAAGCCATCACGCTCGACGAATGGGGGTACCCCGTGGTCGACGGCAAGCCGATCCCGACCGAGCTGGCCGTGCTCGCCCGCCGCGCTGCGCGTGATTGCCCTCGACGGGCCATCACACTCCGCGTGCGTCCCGGCGGTCGCTGATCGTCGGACAACAATGGCGGGCATGCCGACGCGCTCCAGAGGCCAATGCCACCATCACACCTACTAATTCGCAGGGCTGCCGACGGCGACTTGCCCCTGGTCATCGAGCTCCTGGCGAGAGGGTCTGTTCCAGGCGAGACCTCTCCAGAGGGCGGCGACATCGCTCTCTACCGGTCGGCCCTGCACGAGATCGAGGAGGGCCTCGGTGCTGTGCTCGTGGCCCAGCTGGGCGATGAGGTTGTGGGGGTCTGCCAACTCATCGTGTTCCGTCACCTGCACCGGCGCGGCGGTCTCTGCGCCGAGATCGAGTCCGTGCACGTCCATCCCGACCATCGGGGCGCCGGCATTGGTTCGACCCTGGTGGCTGATGCGATCGAGCGAGCCCGGGCCCTCGGCTGCTACCGCGTCCAGCTGACCTCCAATCGTGCCCGGGAGGACGCCCACCGCTTCTACGAGCGGCTCGGATTCGTGCCCTCCCACCTCGGTTACAAGCTCTTCCTCTCGTGACGGAGGCCGCGCTGATTGGCCGCTTGCTATCGGTTCGTAATCATGTAATCTAGTAATATGACTGATACAGGAAGAGGGCCCCAGCGGGGACGCCGGCGCTCGGCAGAGCAGGTTCCGTCGGGTCCCGAACAGGAGCGACTGATTAGCGCGTGGTTCAGCGGCCGCGTACCCGAGGGGTGGTTCGAGGGCAGCCCGACAATCGAGATCGACGGCGACGAAATCCTTATCGTCGGCACCCTGACCTCCCCCCAATTGGCCGAAGCGGCGGGAGACGACGAGGTCAGGGTGGCCGAGCAGGCCCGGATCAGCGGATTCCGTGAGGAGACCAGAGGCGCCAGGGTGCGCATCGCCGACGAGGCTCAGCCGGCGTTCAGGCGGACGGTCTCGTGGGGTGCCCAGTGCGGAGGTTCGCGGGTCCACTTCACGACAGCCGGCGTTCCCGCCATGACCCGACTCGGGATGCGCGATCGGCGTGTCCTCGACACCCTGATCGATGCCGGCGTGGCCGGCAGCCGGAGCCAGGCCCTGGCCTGGTGCGTGCGCCTGGTCGGGCAGCACGAATCCGAGTGGATCGACGAGCTCCGGGGAGCCATGGCCAAGGTAGAAGAGGTGCGCAACCGAGGACCACAGAGCGGCGATCCGGACTGAGGCTGGCCGCGTGCCAGCATGCGCCATGGAACAATTTCACCAGGTGCAGGACGAGCTGCGGGAGCCGTATCGCCAGCTGCAGGAGGCCATTCCGGACGTGACCGCGGGCTACGCGGCGCTCCACGACGCAGCCATGAAGGAAGGCGCGCTCTCGGCCAAGGTCAAGGAGCTCATTGCTCTGGCTATCTCCATCACCCGTGAATGCGACGGCTGCGTCGTCGCGCACGCCCGTGGCGCCGTGCGTCGGGGCGCGACGCGCCAAGAGGTAGTCGAAATGATTGGCGTGGCCATCAGCATGAACGGGGGACCCGGCACCGTCTGGGGTCCGAGGGCACTTGCTGCGTATCAGGAGTTCGGCGGCGAGACGGCCTGAGTCTCGTCCGACGCGGTGGCCGTGGCGGCCGCGGCCGTGGCTTGTTCGTCGAGGTGGCGCGGCCACAGACGCTTGGCCAGGACGACATTCGTCTCGCCGGCGTAGATGAAGAGCTGCGAGCCCAGGGAGAGCCAGAACACCAGGCCGAGCACCGTGGCGAAGAGACCGTAGAGCTCAGTGGCGTGCCGAAGAGCGTGGCTCACCAAGAGGCCGCCCGCCGCTTCGAGAATCGTCCAACCGAGCGCCCCGATCGACGCGCCCGGCACGAGCTGGTGCCAGCGTGTCCCGGGCGGAGCCAGGATGTGCAAAGCCAGGAGATAGGCGGCAAAGTTCACCGCGGCCGCACCGACGAGCGTGTAGGCCCAGTAGGCCACCGCGTTATGTTCCACCCCGCCGATGGTCGAGATGCCGGCAAGGATGGCACTCCCCACGACGGCCATGGCGATGGTGCCCAGCAGGAGCAGGCCGCGCAGGACGCCGCGGGACAAGTCCGGCTTCCTTGCGGCGCGGCACGCCCCACATGATCGCGCTCGCGGTCTGGAGGTGGCTGGTCACGCCGAGAGATCCCCACAAGAGACCCACGAAGCTGACCACGAAAGCCAGCGGAGAGGGTTTGTGCAGCGCGGAGATGCTCGACGCCAGCTTGTCACCGATCACGGGAAATTCGCCGAGTGCTGAGTGGATGATGTGTTGCTCAGCCTGGGGGTTGTGGCGCAACACCAGACCGACGACGGTGACGAAGAGAAGGAGTAACGGAAATACGGCAAGGAATCCGTAGAAGGTGACGAGCGCGGCGAGCGATCCTCCCCGATCGTCCCCGTACTTCTTGAGCACCGCCACCGGGACGGCGGTGAGTGCCGAACGGCGCTGGCGGTCGTCGAGCCAGCGGGAGAACCGCTGCCAAAGGTTCAGCGTGCGACGGCCGCCGGCGTGAAGGTGCAGTCGAGGTGTTTGATGCCGTTGATGAACGGGGACAACAGGCGGTCGGGCTCGCCTGTTGCGACGATGTCGGGGAGTCGCTCGAAAAGGCGCCGGAACATCACTTCGATCTCCTCGCGGGCCAGGTGCGCACCCAGACAGAAGTGAGGCCCGGCCGCACCGAATCCGATGTGGGGGTTCGGTGCGCGCCGCACGTCGAATGTGTACGGGTCCTCGAACACGTCCTCGTCCCTGTTCGCCGAGTTGTAGAACATGATGACCCGGTCGCCGGCCACCATCTCCTGACCTCCCAGGACCGTGTCCTCAGCGACCGTCCGCCGCATCCAGATCACCGGCGAGGCCCAGCGCACGACCTCGTCCACCGCGGTCGGCGCCACAGCGCCGGGGTCGGCCTGCCACAGGGTTCGCTGATCCGGATGTTGGGTGAGTGCGAGCAGCCCGTGGCTGATCGCGTTACGAGTGGTCTCATTGCCGGCCACCACCAGCAAAATGAAGAACGACGCCACTTCGGCGTCGGTCAGTGCCTCACCGTCGACATTGGTGTTGACAAGTGCGGAGGTCACATCTTCGGTGGGGTGCTCCTTTCGGTATTGGGCCAGATCGTTCATCAGCAGATTCAACTGCTGCGCCGCGTTCATGAAAGCGACCATCGGATCCTCGCCCTCGGCCACGTACTCAGGGTCGCCGTTCGAGAGGATGACGTTTGACGCGTTGAACACGGTGTCGTAGTCGGCCGGCCCGATACCCATCATGTTGCAGATGATCTCGAGGGGCAGCCGGGCCGCGACCTCGACCGTGAAGTCACAGCCGCCCTGGTCGGCCACCCGGTCGATCACGGTATTGGCCACGTAGTCGATGCGTTCTTCGATCGACTTGATCATGCGCGGGTTGAAGGCCGCCGACACGATCCGGCGCAAGCGAGCGTGGCGTGGGTTGTCCATGTTGATCATGGAGCCGAAGAACTCGTTCATCTCTTCGGGCAAGTCGATCATCGAAGTTGCGCCCTTGCCCGATTGGAAGATCTCGGGATGGCGGCTCGCCTCGGCCACGTCAGCATGCTTGGTCAAGGCGTAGAAGCCGTTTCCCCTGGGCACGACGTAGGTCAAAGCCTCGGGGATCTCAGGTTCGTCGAAGTGCGGAATCGGACGCTGGCGGCGCAGCGTCTGGAAGGCTCCCTCTCGCTCGTCCCAGGGTCGGGCCCAGAACTCGATGTCGGAGAGATCGATGTCGTCGACCGCCAGCACGGCACGTGGTTCCATGCTGGTAACCCTACCCACGTCCCTACAATGCGATCATGTGCGACACGATGTGTGCCCGGGGACCGGGCGGCATGGTCTTCGCCAAGAATTCGGACCGCCCGCCGGGTGAAGTGCAAATCACATGGCCCTTCGGCCGGCGCTCCTCGAACGGGTGCTCGCTCCGCACCCAGTACCTGACCATCGGCGACACCGGTGCGCATGCCGCCCTGCTCTCCTGCCCGACCTGGCTCTGGGGAGCCGAGCATGGAGTCAACGAGTACGGCGTGGCCATCGGCAACGAGCGGGTCGGCACCATCCACGACGCGGCGCGTGCCCAGCCCGCCCTGATCGGGATGGACCTGGTCCGACTCGGTCTGGAGCGGTCACGCACCGCCGCCGAGGCTGTCGACGTGATGACCGGACTGCTCGAGTCTTGCGGCCAGGGCGGGATCGCGGACGCCGCGCATGGAAAAGCCTACGACTCCTCCTTCCTCGTGGCCGACCCTGCTGAGGCCTTCGTGCTCGAGACGGCCGGGACCGACTACGCCGTCGCCCTGGCGCGGGGTGCAACGGCCATCTCGAACCGCCTCGGCATCGGCTCTGAGTGGACGCACGCTTCACCGGCGCTGGCACCGGGAACCGCGTTCACGGAGTTCCGCGATGCCAACGAGAACACCGCCTTCGCCGACGTCCGGCTGGCGGCCAGCCGCCGCTTCTTGGACTCGGCTCCTCCCGGCGGGCTCACGGCACGAGCCACGGCAGCACACCTGCGCGACCACGGCACCGGACCGTGGGGCGCTCCGGGGGAACCGGGACCGGTACGGCTTCCCCCGTCGAGGGTGGGAGAGGACTACGCCGGTGTGACCGTCTGCATGCACGTCCGTGACGTCAGCGTGACAGCGGCCTCCATGATCGCCGAGCTCCCCGACGCGGTGGACGACGGGGCTCCGTTGCGGGTCTACGTGGCTGCCGGGAGTCCGTGCGTCAGCGTCTATATCCCTGCCTTTCCCCGCAGCACGAACGGTCCGCCACCGTTCGTGCCCATGGAGCTTTCGAGCGAGGAGCTCTGGCGCGCCGCCGACACTCTGCGCCGGCGGGTTGAATCGGACCCCGACGCCCTCGTGTCGGCACGAGCCGTCCTCCAGCCAGTCGAAGATGAGATCTGGTTCGAATCCGATGAGGTACTCGAGCACCCCGAGCGCTGGGCATCGGTCGCTGGTTCGTGGGGTGCCCGCACCCTGCACGCGCTGACGTCCTGTATCCCCTAAACCGGTCAACGGCGACGGTACGCTCGGCAAACGTAGTGCGCTCCTACTCGCCAAGGGGGATGACCATGACCGACACGCTCACAACCGAGGACATCGCGACCGGGGACGCCGTCACCGCGGCGCTCGAGAAGATGTGGGGCTGGTATCTGGCGGGCGGCATCATCTCGGTGCTTTTCGGGTTCTTCGTCATCAGCTGGCGCCACGCCACGGTCTACGCGGCGATCTATTTCGCCAGTGGCTTCTTCATCGTGGGAGGTCTCTTCGAGATTGTTGGATCGGTGCGCATGGCTCGCCAACGCTGGATGCACCTCATCTTCGGTGTCTTCTGGGTTGGCGCCGGCATTGTCGGGTTCGTCTGGCCACACATCACGATCTACGTGATCGCCATATTGATCGGGTGGTCGTTCTTGGTGCTCGGCATCTTCGACGTCGTGTCGTCGATCTCGAACCACCATCTGCCGTTCTGGTGGCTCTATCTCATCCGTGGCGTCATCGCGATTGGCCTGGGTTTCCTGTGCATCCGCCACCCCGGCGGGACCCTGACGACGGTGATCGTGATGGTCGGCATCCTCGCCATCCTTTTCGGCGTCGTCGAGATCATCGGTGCGTTCTCTGCGCGCCACGCCACGAGATCTTGGGAAAACTACAAGAAGCAGCTCAGCTGATCGAAGCGACGGCGTGAGACACAATGCGTCTGGCTAGCTTCTCCGCCGCCAACGGTGTGGTGCGGCCCGGGCTGGTGCTCGGGGAGGAGATCGTCGACCTGAGCGATCCGGCGACTGGCCTCCCTGGAACCATGAGGGAAGTGTTGGCCCTGGGGCCCGCAGCGCGTCCCGCGTTGGACGCGGCGCCGCGTACGAGTGCGGCGCGCCACGCCCTCCACGGCGTGCGCCGCCACGCTCCGGTGCCGGATCCGCCGACGATCCTCGGCATCGGCATGAACTACCACGCCCACATCGCCGAGTTGGGGCGCGAGCAGCCCGAATGGCAGTACTGGTTCAACAAGCAACGAACGGCCATCGCTGGCCCTGGTGATCCGATCGTGTTGCCCCAGGTCTCCGAAATGGTCGACTACGAGGGGGAGCTGGCCATGGTGATCGGCCGGCGGTGCCAGAACGTTCCGGCCGCCCGCGCTCTCGAGGTCGTCGCCGGCTTCACCATCGTCAATGACGTGAGCGCACGCGATTGGCAGTGGCGGACCCCGACCTTCACCATGGGCAAGTCCTTCGACTCCCATGCGCCCTGCGGGCCGAGCTGGTCACGACGGATGAGCTGGGGGACCCCGGAGATCTGGCCCTCCGTACCTGGGTCAACGATGAGCTACGTCAGGATTCAAGAACGTCGGACCTCATCTTTGGCCTGCGCGAGATGGTCGAGTACCTCACGACAGCCTTTCCGCTTGAGCCCGGGACGATCATTGCCACCGGCACCCCGGCCGGGGTCGGCGCAGGCTTCGATCCGCCCCGGTTTCTCCGGGACGGCGACGTCGTCCGTATCGCCATCGAGGGCATCGGCGAGCTCCGCAATCCCGTCGTCCAGGGCGAAACACCGGATCCGGTTGGGCTGGATTGACGGCCTCGGCGCTCCACGACCCCCCTGGGTCACGCCGGCCCTTCGGCACGGCAGAATAGGAAGGTGCCAGATATCGCAGCGGAAGTGAGCGACGCCGACCGAGCAGAGCGGTTGACCAAGTTGCAGGGGATCATGGATCTCATGCGCCCTGCCGTCCAGGCTGACGGTGGCGACCTCGTTCTGGTCCGGGCCGACGTCGAGACCGGGGTGATCGAGGTGCAGCTCCAAGGTGCGTGCAGCTCCTGTGCAATCAGTTCGGCCACGCTTTCCGGCGGCGTCGAGCGCATCCTCAAGGAGCGGCTCCCTTGGGTGACCGAGGTCGTCGGCGGCGTCGACGAGTCGCTCAGCTTCGACGAGAGTTCGGCCCTGGGCGCCGGCGGTTACGTGCCGAGCCTCTAGTTGCGCGCCCACTTCTGACCGCACCGACGCCGTGGCGTCGAAGGTGGTCACCCGGTTGTTTCGTCCAGTAAGCCCTTGTCCCGGGCCACAGCCAGCAGCTCGACTTGGCTATGGACGTCAAGCTTGCGGTACAGGTTCTTGACGTAGCCCCTGGTCGTATTGACTGAGATGCCGAGCCGGTCCGAAGCCGTGGGCAGGTCGATGCCGCGGTCGAGCAAAGCGAGGATGTCGCGCTCACGCCGGGTCAGAAGGTTCGATGGGCGGTGGTTGTTGGTGCTGCTGTTGCTGTTGTTCTTTGGGGTGCCCGCCGACTCGCACAATGCAGTGATCGTCTTGCGGTCCGTGGTGAAGAGATCGTCGGACAGGCAAGGGATGGCGGCGACCACGACACCGAGACTTGTCGTCTTGGGGAACACGGCGGCCGCACCTGCCTGCACGGCGGATTGGACGAGACCGGCGCTCGGGCTCTGTTCGGTGAGGAGGAGGATGCGGAGCGCGGGCCGCGCCTCGAGGAGCGCCCTGACGGTGGAGAAGTCGTCCTCACCGTCAGGATCGAGGTCGACGACGGCCACGTCCGGGGTGATGCGGACGGCCAGGCGCAGCGCCTGCTCTGCGCTGTCGGCTACGGCGACACAGGACGACGACCCTGCGTTGTCGATGGCGAGCGCCAGCGCTTCGGCGAAGACCGCCTGATCGGCCACGACCATCACCGCCGTCGACTCTCCCGGCGGTCTGAGGATCGATGCGACGAGACCCGTCACCCAGCGCAGTGGTCCGCCGACGTCCGGTAGTTGCAGCCGGAGCATGTCACCAGGCTTGCAGATCTGTCCGATGCTCAGGTTCAACATCGTCCTAACCTGGGGTTGCAAGGAGTCAGACCGGCTTTGGCTCCTTGGGCAGTCCGAGGGCGCGCTCGCCCACGATGTTGCGTTGGATCTCGGCGGCACCACCCCAGATCGATTCCGAGCGCGAGAAGAAGTAGAGCGACTGAAGGTTGTTCACCGGGTAGTTGGCTTTGGAACGCCTTGCGCCCGGTAGCACCGTGTCCTCCCCGTCGTCGCCCAGCAGGATCTGTCCCTCTGGCCCATAGATGTCCATGGCCAACAACAACGTCGCCTGGTGCGCCTCGGACCAGAACATCTTGTTGCACGCCCCGAGCTTCGCCGTCGTGTGCGTGCCGTTGAGTGCGTCGGTCAGGGTCCGGAACCCGTTGATCTGCATGATCTTTATCTTGGACCACGACTTGGCCAAGCGCTGACGGATGAGCGGGTCGCCGGTGCGACCTTTCTGGCGCGCCACTTCGAGAATCTGGTCGAATTCTTTTTGGAACCGCCGGTGACCCGTCGTGGCAGAGGTACCCCGCTCGAATCCCAGCGTGGTCATGGCCACCTTCCACCCGTTGTTGACCCCGCCCACCACGTTGTCCTTCGGACACCGCACGTTCGTGAAGAAGACTTCGTTGAACTCCGCCGACCCGTCGATCTGCTCGATGGGCCGCACCTCGACTCCGGGCTGCTTCATCGGAACGAGGAGGTACGAGATGCCCGCGTGCTTGGGCGCGTCGGGATCCGTCCGGGCCAGTAGGAAGACGTAGTCGGCGTACTGCGCTTGGGTGGTCCAGACCTTTTGCCCGTTGATGACCCATTCGTCGCCGTCCAGCTCGGCCCGGGTCTTGAGACTGGCCAGGTCGGAACCCGGCGTCGGGCTCGCTGAAGCCCTGGCACCAGGCGATCTCCCCCTTGAGGATGCCTGGAATGAATTGCCGCTTCTGCTCCTCGGTGCCCCACTGGAGAATTGTCGGTCCAACCAGAGTGTCTCCAAAGAAATCTCCCCGCAAAGGTGCTCCCACCCGGGCGAATTCCTCGTTCAAGCACGACTTGCTGGAGCAGGGAGAGGCCCTTGCCCCCGTACTCAGTCGGCCAACTGGCGCAGATCCAACCCCCCTCGAACAGCTTGGCGGTCCATTCGTCGTTGAACAGCGTGCGCTCGTGGGGAGTCATGGTGAAGCCCTCCGTGCCCCAGCCCTCGGGCAGGTTGTCCCTGAGCCAGCCGGCGATCTCGGACCGGAACTCCTCTGCTTCAGGCGGGTAGGCGAGGTCCATGTCCACGACGGTACCTGGCTCTGTGACGAGCGTGAAACTGGCGAGGTACCGGGGTCTGGGGCAGACACCCAGATAAGCTGTGCGGTCGAATACGGGGATGCACCATCCCTGTCCAAGGGTCGATGAGAAGGAGGTGCGGCCGTGTCGAGAGGCGAACCCCCCAGTAGCTCAGTTGGCGCGTGCTCCGCTCCGTCCATCGGCTGATTCTCGCCACGAGCTCGCGGTGAGCCCGGCCACGGGCACTCGCACGGACGCAGGCGCCGGCAATTGAAGTCCGGCGGGCGGTACGCCCGCTGGTCGTCCAAACCGACTCTGTCCCACAGTGGGCGTCATGCAGGAGGGAGCTCCATGGCAACGCCACCACCCACGAGCGCACCGGCTCGCTCTGGCATTTTCAATGGTCGGCCCCGTGGTCCAGACCGCGGTCCGAGCCGGCGGCGCCGGCGTACGCGGCGCATTCTCGCCTCCGAGGGCGTGTTCGATTCCATCGTGTCGCTGGCCGGCCTTCTCGGTCGCCCCGTGCGCAACCAGCGCGGCCAAGAGATCGGCCGCCTCGAAGACGTCGTGGCTCGGTGGGCGGATGGGCAGGTCTACCCGCCCGTCAGCGGCCTGGTCATCAAGGTGGGGCGCCGCGATGCCTTCGTGCCGGCCTCGTCGATCGACCGGATCGGCCACGCCGAAGTGTTGTTGCGCTCGAGTCGGCTCGACCTGCGCGATGTGGTGCGCCGGCCCAACGAAGTGCTCCTGGCCAAGGATGTGCTGGACCACCAGCTCGTCGACGTCGAGGGGGTCCAAGTCATTCGTGCCGCCGACTTGTACCTGGCCGAGGCCATTGGTCGCATCCGCCTGGTCGGTGCCGACGTGTCGAATGCCACGCTCCTGCGTCGTCTGGGGCCGCGTCGCTGGCGGCCGCGTCCCACGCCTGACCGTGTGATCGACTGGGCGGCCATCCAGACCTTCGCCGAGTCGACCGGCGAGGCCCAAGCCGCGACCCAGGTGCGCCTCAAGACAACGAACGAAGGGCTGCAACGCCTGCGCCCGGCCGAGCTGGCCGACCTCCTCGAGGACCTGCGTCGCGACGAGCGCCGCGAGCTGCTGTCCGCGCTCGATCCGGACGAGGCGGCCGACGCGCTCGAAGAGATGGAGCCCGAAGATCTCGAGCAGCTGTTGCGCGAGACAGATCCGGCCGACGCGGCCCGATTGGTTGCCGCCATGGAACCCGACGAGGCCGCTGACGCGCTCCGCCACCTGCCTCTGGCCGTCCGGGCCGAGGTGCTGCGCCACATCCCCCAGTCGACGGCTCTGGCCCTGCGCGAGCTGCTCGGGTACGAGGAGGACGAGGCCGGCGGAATCATGACAACGGCCCTGGTCACGGCGCATTCCGGCGACAAGGTGAAGAAGGTCGTCGACCGGCTCTCCGAGGCCAGAAACCACGGAGTCGACCTCGACGCCGTCGCGGTGGTCGACAGCGACGGCCGCCTCATCGGCGACGTGGCCGTGCTCGACATCCTGCTCGCACTGCGGGAGGACAAGGACACCAGGATGTCGGCGCTGCTCCTGGAGGAAGAGGTGCCCGTCCATGCCAAGACGCCCACCAAAGAGGTCGCACACCGCTTGATCGAGGCCCGGCGCCACAGTCTCGTCGTCGTGGACGATGACGGGAGTCCGATCGGACGGATCATGGTGGACGACGTGCTGGACGTCCTGGTCCCGACCAAGGGCAGATTCCACTTCCCGCGCCTGCTTTCGTGAAGCCGCCCGCCTCCCGGCGGTGGCTGATCTATCTGGCCGCAGCTGGACCCGGACTCATTGCCGCGGCAGCCGGCAACGACGCCGGCGGTGTCGTGACGTACGCGTCCGCCGGGGCACAGTTCGTCTACCGCACCCTGTTCCTGATGGTGCTCATCACTGTGGCCTACGTCATCGTGCAGGAGATGGTGGCCCGGCTCTCCGTGTTCACCGGCAAGGGATTGGCGGCGCTCATACGCGAAGAGTTACCCCTGCGGCTCACCGCGTTCGCCATCACCGCGTTCGCGATCGCCAATCTCGGCCTCATGGTCACTGAGTTCGGTGGCATCGCCACGTCGTTCGAGCTCTTCGGCGTGTCGCGCTACCTCTCGGTACCGATCGCTGCCGTGGCGATCTGGTCGCTCGTCCTCTTCGGGTCCTACCGCTACGCCGAACGGGTGTTCTTGCTCATGACCCTCGTCTTCATCGCCTATCCGATCGCCGCCGTCCTCGCCCATCCCAATTGGCACCAGGTGGCGGTCAACACAGTGTGGCCCCACTTCGTCGCCAGCAAATCGTTCCTCCTGCTCTCGGTTGCCCTTATCGGCACCACCATCACCCCGTATATCCAGCTCTACGAAGCGGGCGCCGTGGTCGACAAGGGGGTCAAGCCCGCGGAATACCGCTACCAGCGTTTCGACGCCATCGCCGGAGCCCTCATGGCGTCCTTCGTCGCCATGTCGATCATCGTGGCCACCGGGGCCACCATCGGAGGATCGGGCCCGCTGACCTCGGCATCGACCGCGGCCCAGGCGTTGAAACCAGTCGCCGGCGCCGCCGCCGAGACCCTGTTCGGGCTGGGCTTGCTGGGGGCCTCCGCTCTGGCCGCCGCCGTTGTGCCCCTTTCGACCTCCTACGCCGTGGCGGAGGCGATCGGGGTGGAGCGGTCGGTGTCGTCGAGCTTCCGCCAGGCACCGGTCTTCCTGGGCATCTTCACCTTCCAGATTCTCGTGGGGGCGGCGGTGGTCCTGGTGCCCGGCAACCTGATCACGCTGATCCTCAACACCCAGGTCCTCGAGGGCGTGATCACCCCGATCACGTTGATTTTGATCCTCGTCCTTGCCAACCGCCGTTCCCTGCTCGGTTCGGCCAGCAACGGACCCGTGTCACGCTGGGTCGGTGGCCTGGCCATCATGTCCGTGGCCGCCGTGGCCAGCGTGTACGTGTTCCTGACCGTCCTTGGCTGGTTCGGGCTCGGCTGAGTCGTCACAAATGCCGTTTCGAGGCGCCGTTTGCGCAGGAGCAGGGCGTTCGGGGAGGCTATGCGGCCATGCTGGGTCGAGTCGGGACATCCGTTGCCTAAGACCCCGCGCCAGAAGTGGATCGAAACCAAGGAATCCTGGGAGCGTTCGCGCCACATCGAGCTGCCCGCCCCGATCCCGGCCGCACCGCCTCGACCAGGGGGACGACGCGTCGCGTTCCTCACCTATCGGGGGAACCCACGCTGCGGGGGCCAAGGGGTCTACACCCGCCACCTGACCCGTGAACTGGTCGCCCTCGGTCACTCCGTGGAGGTCTTCTCGGGCGCCCCATGGCCAGAGCTGGACGAGGGCGTCGGTTTCACCCCGGTGTCGGGTCTCGATCTCTACCGAGACCCCGATCCTTTCCGGGTGCCCCATCCCCGCGAATTCCACTCGCGTGAGGACTGGACCGAGTTCGCCATCATGTGCACGGCGGGATTCGGAGAACCGCTGGCGTATTCGCTGCGAGTTCGCCAAATGCTGGCCGCACGGCGGAACGAGTTCGACGTGGTGCACGACAATCAATGTCTGGGCAAGGGGATGCTCGGAATGGTCGAAGACGGCTGGCCCTTGTTGACAACGTTGCACCATCCCATCACGGTCGACCGTCAACTCGCCTTGTCGCACACGACCAACCCCTGGCAGAGCTTCACCACTCGTCGCTGGTTCGGATTTCTCGGCATGCAGGTCCGGGTGGCGCGGGCGCTGCCCGCGGTGCTGACGGTGTCGGAGAACTCTCGACGTGACATCGCCGCGCAGATGAGTGTGGCGCCCGAGCGCATGACCGTGGTGCCGGTCGGGGTCGATGACACGGTGTTCCGTCCGTTCGAGGACGTGACGCCGGTGCCTGGGCGCGTCATGGTGACCTCGAGCAGTGACGTCCCGATGAAGGGCCTGGTGCCGCTCCTCGAGGCCGTCGCCAAGTTGCGTACCGAGCGCGAGGTCGAGCTCACGGTGATCGGCCGCCCGACCGAGGGCGGACGGGTCGACCGGGCCATCGCGCGACTGGGACTGTCCGACGTCGTGCACTGCGTCAGCGGCATCAGCGACGATGCGCTTGCTCGCCTCTATGGCGAAGCGCAGGTCGCAGTGGTGCCCTCCCTCTACGAAGGCTTCTCGCTGCCGGCGATCGAAGCAATGTCCTGTGGCGTCGCCGTGGTGGCTACCACGGGTGGCGCGCTGCCCGAAGTCGTGGGAAATGACGGGGAGACGGGGCTGTTGGTTCCGCCCGACGATCCCGGTGCGCTGGCTGGCGCCATCGGCCGGCTGCTGGACGACCCCGCCATGCGGGTCCGGCTCGGCAGTGCCGGCCGCCAACGTGTGGTGAGCCGATTTACCTGGCAGGTGACCGCCGCGGGCACGGCCGCCTGTTACGAGGCGCTGCTCGCGGGCAGGCCGTTGCCGGGCGCACCAGCGGCGGCCGGGGCAGGGGCGGCCTGATGCTCACCGTTGACTACGACCTGCTCGGCGTCGGGCCGGGCGATCTGGTCCTCGATCTGGGCTGCGGCTTCGGTCGTCACGCTTTTGAAGCAGCCCGTCGCGGAGCGTCGGTGGTCGCCCTCGATGCTGGCCCAGAGGAGGTGGCGCAGGTGCGCGCCACCTTTGGCGCCATGATCGAAGCCGGGGAGCTCGACGTGCATCATCCGGCGACAGGGGTCCAGGGCGACGCCTTGCGGCTGCCCTTCGCCAACGGCACGTTCGATCGGGTGATTGCCTCCGAGGTGCTCGAGCACATCCCCGACGACATCGGCGCCATGCGTGAACTGGCCCGCGTGCTCAAGCCGGGCGGTGCCATGGCGGTGACCGTGCCCCGGTGTGCCCCCGAGGCGATCAACTGGGTGCTGTCGGACGAGTACCACGACACGCCCGGTGGCCACGTCCGCATCTACCGGCGCTCGACGTTGGAACGCCGTTTGCGCGCCGCCGGACTGGAGCCAACCGGCTTCCATCACGCCCACGGCTTGCACTCGCCTTACTGGTGGCTCCGTTGCCTCGTCGGACCGAGCAACGAGAAACATCCGGCGGTGAAGGCGTATCACCAGGTGCTGGTGTGGGACATCGTCAAGGCCCCGCTGGTGACCCGGACGGCAGACCGCGTGTTGAGCCCATTGATCGGCAAGAGCTTGGTGGTCTACCTGACCAAGCCTGATGCAAAGGTGTCGGGGCTACCTGATGCCCGCCCCAATGTCCCCCGTGGCGTGCCCGGACGGCGCGGGCCCGACTCGCCGACCCAGGGAGCGGCCGCATGACAACAGAAGACACTCGCTCGGCGCAGATCACGATCCCGGAGGTATCGGGCATCCTGACCAGTCACGACGTGCTTGCGACGGCGCAGGCCATCGCAGAGGTGCAGCGCCATGACGGGATGATTCCGTGGTTCGAGGGCGGCCACTGCGATCCGTGGAACCACGTCGAGGCGGCCATGGCCCTCACGGTGTGCGGGCTGGTCGGCGAGGCGATGGACGCCTATCGCTGGCTCGCGTCCCGCCAGCTGCCCGACGGCAGCTGGTTCAACTACTACCAGGGTGACACGCTCAAAGATCCCCGCCTCGACACGAACGTCTGCGCCTACTTGGCCGCCGGGGCCTGGCATCACCATCTGATCACCGGTGACGTCGAGTTCTTGGGCGAGCTCTGGCCGACCATCGAGAAGGGCATCGACTGGATCTTGCGCTGGCAGCAACCGGATGGCTCGGTGCTCTGGTCGCTCGACTCCTCAGGGCGGCCCGAGGCCTACGCCCTGTTGACGGGTTCGTCGTCGATCTATCACTCCATGCGCTGCGCCGTCGCCATTGCCGAATGCCTGGCCAAGGACCGCCCGGACTGGGAACTCGCGGCCGGGCGCCTCGGTCACGCAGTGGCCCATCACCCCGCTGCCTTCGCTCCCAAGATCGAGTTCGCGATGGACTGGTACTACCCGATGCTCTCGGGTGCGCTCGAGGGTGACGCGGGCCGTCGTCGCATCGCTGAGGAATGGTCCCGCTTCGTGATGGAGGGTCGGGGCGTGCGCTGCGTCTCGACCGGTGACTGGATCACCGCCGCCGAGACGGCCGAGTGTGTGCTGACGCTCGACGCCCTCGGCATGGACGGATCGGCCCTCGACCTCTTCAGCTGGGGACAGAACCTCAGGCTGGGCGACGGTTCCTACTGGACGGGGATGGTCTATCCCGACCAGGAAACCTTTCCCGAGAACGAACGGACCACCTATACCTTCGCCGCCATGGTCCTGGCCGCCGACGCGCTCTCCAGCACCTCGCCCGCAGCCGGGCTGTTCCGCGGCGAGGGCTTGCCGGCCGCACTGGACTTGGCCGAGCCGCACTGCGGCGACGCCACGGCGGGCTGCACCGCGACCGACCCGACGATCCGCCGCTAGCTCGCGCGGGTCCCTACAGGAGAGGAGCGATCGCTCCGGGCGCACCCGCTGCGTCGCGCACCCGTCGCAACACGCGCAGGCTGCCGCAGGCGCCATCGTCGACGAACTCGTCCGAGCCCAGCGCCGCGCAATAGAGCTCATACGGCGGGCGTCCCCCGTCGGCCGGATCGGGGAACACGTCGTGGATGGCCAGCCAGCCACCGAGGGCGACGTGGGGAGCCCAGCCGCGAAAGTCAGCCCAGGCTGGGTCCTCACCGTGCCCGCCGTCGATGAAGCAGAACGCCAGTGGTCGGTCCCAGCGCGCCCCCATGGTGGGGGAGTCACCGACGATGCCGACGACTGACGCCTCGAGACCGGCCTCTGAAATGGTGCGACGCCAGTGGAGCAGTGTGTCGATCTGCCCGACGTCAGGGTCGACCAGATCGGGCTCGTGGTACTCCCACCCAGGCTGGTTTTCCTCTGAGCCCCGGTGGTGATCGATGGACAGCACCACGGCCCCCGTGGCCTCGGCCGCGGCACCCAGATAGACGGTGGACTTGCCACACCAGGCACCGATCTCGACGAAGGTCGGAGGCATCGCGCCGGGCAGCTCCGCCTCTCCCGCACGGAGGGCCGCTTGGTAGAGCGCCTCGCCCTCGTCATCGGGCATGAAGCCGCGGGTGCGCCGGGCGGTCTCGAGCAGGAACCCGGTGCGCTGGCTCGCTTCCTGACGCCGTGTGCGGGCCTCCGCCATCAAGCGGAGCGCAGCGTGCCCAGCGAGTCTGTCAGTTGCGGCCGCTCGCGGGTGGCGAAGGCGACATTGACCCGCAGTCGTTCAATCGATTGGTTCACCCGACGCGGTCCCGACGCCAACGGACGGGCGTCGAGGAAGGCGATTGCGTTCTCGGCGAATGTGGCATCGGCGCACAGAGCGGGAATCGACTCGAGAATGCGTGGCGGCGCATTCTTCGGGAACCGTTCGAGGATCTGGTCCCAGGTCTCGGTGATCCGGGTCCACACTGCTTGGCATCCGACGGGGTTGACCAGGAGCGAACCGAGCACGGCAAAGCCGTTCTGGCTGCGCACCTCCGTCATTGCCAGATCGAATGTGCGCAAACAGAGCTCCACATCGGGGAACATGGCCAATGCTCCGAGGGAGCGCATCTCCTCCTGAGGCGTCTGGGCGGCCTGGTAGCGCTCGAGCAGGGCGTCGTAGTCCCCGTCCCGTAGCAGCTGGGCCACCACGGCCAGCGTGGCTGCCTCGATGTCGGGCGAGATCGGGTGGCCCGAGCCGCCGCCGACGGGCGAGTCATCGAAGCGCCGCACGGCCTCAGCCCGGACCGCCTCGTCCGCACCGATGGTGCCCAGGAGGTTGATGGCCAAGGCCCTGAGAGTGGGTGTGCGATCGCTGTCGTCGGGGCGGGCGTCGAAGCCGAGGTGAGCGTGGATGGGTCCGAACAGGGCGGCCACTGCGTCACGCAACGCCGGCCGCTGGTTCTCCAATGCGATGCGATTGGTCAGGACGAGGGCCGACGACACTGACATCCAGGGCACCGGGTCGGGCTCGAGTCCGAGGCGCGCTGCCAGCAGCAGGAACTCGCGCAGGGCCGAATGTCCGGCCAGGGTGGTGGCCCACGTGTCTGCGATGAACTCCGCCCGCTCGAGTGCGGTCAGCTCGGGCAGATGCTCGGCCAGGGCCAGGCGATGCGGGGTCTCGTAGCCGACGCGGAACACGCCCCAGCCACCCGCGTTGACCACGGCCAGTCCCTGGCCAGCCTCGGGCAGGGTTGCGGGGTCGTCGTCGAGGATGAGGTTGCGCGTCGGAGCGCCAGGCCGTCCTCGCGTCGGAAGAGCGCGTACGGCGACCGGGACCTTCCACGAGGAACCGATGGACGATGTCGTGCCGGGGGGCACTGGCCCCAGTGCGAAGGGCTGCTGTCGCAGGACGTCGCCATCCAGCGAGATCAGCGGGTGCCCCCCCTGGAGGATGAAGGTGTTCATCACGTCGCGCACTGGTGCGCCGCTGGCATCTTCCAGTGCGTCCCACAGATCGGTGGTCACGGTGTTGCCGTAGGCATGTGCCTTCAAATAGGCGCGCACACCGTCGCGGAACACCTCCGCGCCGATGTGCTGCTCGAGCATGCGGAGCACGCTGGCGCCCTTCTCGTAGGTGAGGAGGTCGAACATTCCTTCCGCCTCCTTGGGCGGACCCACCGGGTATTCGATCGGCCGGGTGGAGTGCACGGCATCAATTGCGAGCGCTGCCTCGCGTGAGGGGGCGAAGCCGACCCAGCGGTCCCACGACGGGCGGAAGGCATCGACACTGAGCATCTCCATGAACGTGGCGAACGCCTCGTTCAGCCAGATGCCCTCCCACCAACCCATGGTCACGAGGTCGCCGAACCACATGTGGGCGAGCTCGTGTGAGATCACGTCGGCCACCCGCTCCAGCTCGGTCCTCGAGGCCTCGTCCGGGTTCACGAGCAACGCAGTGTCGCGGAAGGTGATGCAGCCGAGGTTCTCCATGGCGCCCGCCGCGAAGTCCGGAATGGCGACGAGGTCGACCTTCTCGCCTGGGTACGGGATGTCGAAATACTCGGTGAAGAAACGCAGGGCGAACGCGCCGACCTCGAGGGCATAGGTACCCAGCGCACTCTTGCCGGGTGTGGTGACGACGCGCAGAGGGACGCCGCCCACGTTGACCGTTTCGGTCGACTCGAGCTGGCCGATCACGAAAGCCACGAGGTACGTGGACATCTTCATGGTGGGGGAGAACCGGATCCGGCGTTTGTCGCCTATCGGTTCGTTGGCGATGACGGGCGAGTTGGAGATGGCCTCGACGTCGGCGTCCACGGTGAGTGTGACGTCGAACACGGCTTTGCGGTCAGGTTCGTCGAAGCAGGGAAAGGCACGCCGAGCGTCCACCGACTCGAACTGCGTCGTCGCCATGGTCCGGTTCTCACCGTCGGGACCGGTGTAGGTCGAGCGGTAAAAGCCACGAAGCTTGTCGTTGAGGGTCCCCGAGAAGCGGCACGTGATGACGCAGGGACCAGCTGGGAGGGAGGCGGAAGGCAGGAACGACACCTGCTCGAGATCGTCGTCGAAGTGAACGGCGCAGGCCAGTACGTCGCCGTCGGCGGTCCGTATCTCGACGTCGCTCACGACAAGCTCAGCCGCGTTCATCACCACCACGTCGACCGGTTCGTGGACCACGGCATCGATCGCGAGCGTTCCGGAGAACGTGGCCGAGGCCACGTTGGGCTCGATCTCGAGGTGATAGGTCTCCGGCTCGACCGTGCGGGGCAGGCGATACGCCTCTGTGCCATCCCCGCCAGCCGTCATGGTGGCGCTTGAGTCCATCCGGGCAGGCTACCCGCGGCACCGCGAGTAGGTTCTCGCATCGTGCAAGAACAGGCTCCGTCGCCCCACGCCACCCACGATCTGGATGTTGTCGCCATCGGATCGCCCCTGCTCGACGTCATCGATATGGCGACCGAGGCGCAGCTCGCGCTGGTCGGCCTCGAGAAGGGTTCGATGACCCTCGTCGACCTGGTGAAGGCCAATGCTGTGCAGGCCTCCATGGCGGCACCCCGCTTTGTCTCCGGAGGATCGGTGGCCAACACCGCAGCCGGGATCGCCGAGCTGGGCGGGCGTGCCGGCTTCATCGGAGCGGTAGCAGACGACGAGGTCGGACGCACGTACACGGACAACCTGCGGGCGGCCGGCGTCGAGTTCGAGCCCAGCATCAGCGAGTCTCCGGCCGGCGATGGTCTCGGGACGGGTCGCTGTGTCGTCCTCATCACCGACGACGCCGACCGCACAATGGGCACGTATCTCGGCGCCGCCTCGACCCTGTCGCCCGCCGGGGTCGCCACCTCGCTGGTCGCCCGGGCGTCGGTCGTGCTCTTGGAGGGGTACCTCTGGGATGTGCCGGCTGCCAAGGAGGCGATGCGCCACGCCGCCGCAACCGCCCACGAGTCGGAAGGCTCGGTGGCACTGTCGCTGTCCGACCCGTTCTGCGTTGAGCGGCATCAGCGCGAATTCCTTGAGTTGCTCCTCGATGACGTCGACATCCTGCTCGGCAACGAGGAAGAGATCACCATGCTTTTCGGCGCGTCCGCCTACAGCGGGGCGCTCGAGGCCGCGGAGGAGACTGGACTCCTCGTGGTCATCACACGCGGTGCGCAGGGCGCCACCGTTCTGACGGCACGGGGGCCAGAGGAGGTGCCGGCCGCTCCTGTCGAGCGCGTGCTCGACACCACGGGCGCCGGCGATCTCTTCGCGGCCGGCATGCTCTTCGGCCTTACGCATGGGATGGGTCCCGTCGAGAGCACCCGGCTGGGCGCCCTGTGCGCGGCAGAGGTGATCTCGCACACCGGGGCCCGTCCCGAAGCCGACCTCAAGGTGCTGGCCGCCGCCGCCGGTCTGCTGCCGGCCTCGCCCGCGCCGTGAGCCTCTCCATCGGCATCGTCGGCCTGCCCAACGTGGGCAAGTCGACCCTGTTCAACGCGCTCACCAACAACGATGCGCTCGCGGCCAACTACCCCTTTGCCACGATCGATCCCAACGTGGGGGTCGTAGCCGTCCCCGATACGCGCCTCCAAGTTCTGTCGGCGATGTACGAGAGTGCCCCTGTGGTGCCGGCCACGGTGACATTCGTCGATATTGCCGGTCTGGTTCGTGGCGCATCGCAGGGGGAAGGTTTGGGCAACCAGTTCCTCGCCTCGATCCGCGAGACGGACGCCATCTGCCAAGTCGTACGCGCGTTCCACGATGACGATGTCGTCCATGTCGACGCCCGAGTCGATCCCGCGGGTGATATCGAGACGGTCAACACCGAGCTGATCCTCGCCGACTTGCAGACAGTCGAGAACCGTGCGCCCAAGCTGGTCAAAGAAGCCAAGGCGACACCCGCGCTCCGCTCCACCCTCGAAGCCGTCGAGCGGGCCCAAGCCATCCTCGGCGAAGGCCGGACCATCTCGTCGGCCGCAGCCGCGGGGGAGGTCGACGGCGGGCTCCTGCGCGACCTGCACCTGCTCACCGCCAAGCCCTTCATCTACGTGTTCAACATCGAGGAGGGAGCCCTGGGCGACGCCGGGGTGGTGGCCGGGTTGGCCGCCAGCGTCGCGCCGGCTCCGGCCATCGTGCTCTGTGCCCAGATCGAAGCCGAGGTAGCCGGTCTCGAACCCGAGGACGCCAAGGAGCTGCTCGACAGCTACGGCCAAGAGGAATCGGGTCTCGAGCAGTTGGTGCACGTGGGCTTCGCCACGCTCGGCCTGCAGACGTTCCTCACCGCAGGCCCCAAAGAGGCCCGAGCCTGGACGATCCATGTCGGTGACACTGCGCCCAAAGCAGCAGGCGTGATTCACACCGACTTCGAGCGGGGCTTCATCAAGGCCGAGGTGATCAGCTTCGAGGACCTGGTCGCTGCAGGCTCCGTCATGGCGGCGCGCAACGTGGGCAAGGCCCGGATGGAAGGCAAGGAGTACGTCATGCGCGACGGGGACGTGGTGGAGTTCCGCTTCAACACCTAAAAACGGACAAACCGAAGGTAAATGCCCTCTCCCTCCGGTGTCGAAGGTGGGTGAAGAAGGTGGTGGCTCCGCGGAAATGTCGCCCCGGTGACACTCCCGCTGTCGCTCACGTGACAGACCTCCACCGCAACAAGGCGCAACCTGAGGGTGAAGGTCGTTGTGGCAGGAGAACGAAGGAGCGAGCGATGAACATGCCGATCAACATTCCCGGACTTCCCGATTCCAGCCCAGAAGAAGCGGCAATCAGCCTGCGATTCCTCGATCGCTCTACCTTGGGCGAGTGGGAGAGCCTTCCCAACCTTCGCAGGCCTCGCAGGATCCTGATGTTCTAGGTCCTCGGCCCGGCCAGGACGTCAGCCTGCGGGATTGCCGTTCTGGTTGGGGCTGGTGACGGCGAACGACGTCGTGATCTGCTTGCCGTCCGCGTTGATGACGTACCAGAGCCCGCCGTCCTGGTCGATGGCCTGGCCCGTGACCAGGCCCGGAGCCACGTCGAGGTTGTAGGCGTAGAGCGGATGCCCGCCGTAGGAGACCTGGGTTGACCCGTCGGGTCGGCGCAGCGTGCTGACCAATGCGGCGTCCAATCCTCGGCCCAGCCTGATCGGACCCGACTTGATGAGCGGGGGCCACTGGAACACGCAGCCATCGTTCAGGCAGGCGGAGTGGGTCGGTGTGTCGGGCGCGAAGTCGTAGAGCGTGTCTCCGCCACCGGTGGCCAGGATGGGTCCGACGGGCGACTTCTGCAGCGTCAGGGTGAGGGAGACGTCTGTGGTCGGGGGCGCCGACAGGGTGGTCGAGTTCTGGTTGTTGCACGCCGCGAAGACGAGGGCCAATCCGACGAGGGCGGCCGGAAGGATGCGGGTGAGGCGCGGCAGATTCACCCCGGTCACGCGGTGGCGTGGATGGTTGTCCCGAGGAGCCAGCTGATCGATGTCAGGGCGTTGGCGACGGTCCAATCCGGGCCCTGTGGGTGCTGCAAGTTGTACACGCCGCCGGAGTTGAGGAGCGAGGTCAGCTTCTGGTTGAGCTGTCCCGACATGTCCGGTGCGCTCACGTCGACGAAGCGCTCATGCCCGGCCGGGTCGATGAGGATGTAGCCGTCGGTGTGGTCGACGTCGTAGGTCAACGGCTGACCCGTGTACCAGTCGATCTTGGGCGGTTGTTCCTCGGCCACCATCTGGTACGAGACGCCGAAGGGCTTCCAGAAGGCCGCGATGGCGGTTGGTGTGCCGGTCCAGAGATCCCAGTCGGCCCCGAACTCCTTCTCGTAGGCCGCCAGGCGGGCCGCGGTGTCGCGCCCGGGATCCACCGTCGTCTCGAGGAAGACCACCTTGTTGCCCATTCCGGCCGCGCGCACATCACGCTGGAGGGCGATGAAGGCTCCGGTCACGAGTGGACACTCGTCCTGACAGAGTGAGAGGAACGGCGCCAGGACGACGACCTTGCCGCGCAACGAGGCGAGGGAGACCGCCTGACCTTCCTGGTTGGTCAGCTGCACGTGCTGGGGCGTCGGCCGCTGGAGGACCAGACCTTGGTTCGGTGGCGGTTGGGCCGGCGCGGCCGGGCCACCGCACGCGGCGAGCAGACTCGCCCCGAGGGCGAGCACGGTGGCGAGCAGGTACGTCCGACGGCGTGGGGAGGGATCCATGTGCACCTCAATCCCTAGTGGGCGCCAGACCCCGATTACCAGTCAGGGCACGCCCTGCCCCCTCGTGGACCCTGCGGGCGTCAGTCCTCCTCGCCGGGTGGCAGGAAGCTGAAGGGAAGATCAGCCAGGGAGATGAGGGTGGAAGCGATCCACCGCGTGAGCCCGTCGAAAATCGGCGCGATCGTTGGCGGATCCTCGAGGTTCTGCTCGCTGAAACGGATGGAGCCTTCGTAGGTCGCCTCGACCGCCCAGCGCAGGCCGCCCGCAGTCGCTCCGTCGGGGTTGAGTCCCGCGGCGTCGTCGGCATGGACCTGTTCGATCGTGGTCGCCGTGCGGGCAAGGTCCATCGGCTCGGACAGGGGTCCGAAGGAAGGAAGCACGGCCAGGACCTTCTCCGTATCCGGCGCCTCGGCCATGCGCTGCACGCGCAGCGCCACCTCAATGACCACTTCGGGTGGCTCGTCCGGCGGCTCACCGATGGACCAACTCCGATACGAGGTCTGGCTCCAGGTGGGCCAATCGACCGAGACGTCGGCGCGCACCCGGGGCGGCTGCTCTTCCCCGGGAAGGCTGTAGGAGGTCTCCCACGAGACATCACCCAAGAACACGTCGACCTGGAAGCGCTCTTCGACGGCCTGGCGCTGGAGAAGCGCCCGGTCGAAGGAAGCCCGGATGGTGCCGATGACGTCGACGAGGAGATGGTCCAGCACGCACCGCGAGGATAGGCGTGCGGGAGACCGCCTTAACCTCGGCCCCAGCCAGACGGTGCGCCGGCCCCGGCTGTTACCGTCGATGAGATGGGAACGGGGTTGGCCTGGCTGGAGCGGCGGGTGATCGCCTATGCGCACCAGGGCGGCGCCTGGGAGTCGCCCTCATCGACGCTCCACGCCATCCGGGGGGCCCTCGAGGCGGGGGCCACGGGGATCGAGCTCGACGTCCATGCCACCGCCGACGGCGAGCTGGTGGTCTGCCACGACGGCACGGTGGACCGCACCACGTCGCAATCGGGGACCATCGCTTCCTTCACGCTCGAGCAGCTGCGATCCATGGACTTCTCGTACTGGTGGATCCCGGGTGCCGACGTGACGCCGGGCCGGCCGGCCGCCGACTACCCCTTCCGGGGACGGGCACCGGCCGATCGCTCCTACGGCATCGCCACGCTGCGCGAGGTGCTCGAGGAGTTCCCCGGCGTCGTGCTCAACCTCGACATCAAGCAGACGGCACCAATGGTGACCCCCTACGAGGAGTCGCTGGCCAAACTCCTCGCTGAATTCGGGCGGACCGACGACGTCATCGTGGCCTCGTTTCTCGACTCCGCCACCGAAACCTTCCGGCGGTTCGCCCCGCAGGTCCCGACCTCAGGCGGAACGGTGGCCACGGCCGAGGCCTGGCGGTCCGTCCAGACGGGGGAGCCGATGCCCGAGATCCCGGCCGTGGCCTACCAGGTGCCCGAGCGCCAGGGCGACCTGGTCGTGGTGGACGAGCGCTTCGTGGCCGCGGCGCACGCGGCAGGGAAGGCCGTCCACGTATGGACGGTGAACGACACCGAATCGATGGAGCGCCTGCTCGGCCTGGGGGTGGACGGGATCATCTCGGACGTGCCCACCACGCTTTGTTCGCTGTTGGACGAGGCCGGAGCAGCCTGGGACGGTTCGCTCAGGCCGTGAGGGGACCCTGCGTCAGCCGCGGCCGCAATTCGGCTTCTTGCCGTGGTTGGCCTTCTTCTTCGTCCTGAGCTTGCGCTTGACCGTTCGCTTCGACATGGGGGAGACATGTTAGACGGAGTGCGACAGGGCGTCCGGTAGCCTCAGCGGCGATGCGGTCCGGTTGGCTGCTGCGGGACGGCGATGTGGTCTGCGCGCTCGAGATGGCGGAGACGCCTGCCGAACGGCGGATCCTGAGAGAACGGACTGGCTGTGACGGCGCCCTGCACATCGACGGGGTCCGGAGCCTGCACACCGCCGGCATGAAATTCCCGATCGACGTGGCCTTCCTCTCCGGCGATCTCACGGTGCTCCGGGTCGCCCACCTCAAGCCGTGGCGGCTCGCCCTCGGCGGGCGAGGCACGCAGAGCCGCGGTGGCCCTGGGCTCGGGCTCCCTCGAGCGCTGGGGCGTTGGGGTGGGCGACCAGCTCGAGATCCGCGAGGCGCGGCCGGGCTCGTCGAACGGCTCGTCTTGAGCCCGGCCGGGGTCGGACCTGGTCGCCTGGTGCTGGTGGCCACGCCCATCGGCAACCTGGGCGATCTGGCCCCACGGGCTCGCCAGATCCTGGCCGAGGCCACCCTTATCTTCTGCGAGGACACCCGACGGACCCGAGCCCTGCTCTCCGCGCTCGGTATCGGCGCCGGCGACCGGCTCGTCTCGCTGCACCGCCACAACGAAGCCGCCGGAGCGGACCGGATTGCCGCAGCCGTGGCCGGCGGTGCCACGGTGGCGTTGGTCAGCGACGCCGGGACGCCCGGCATTTCGGACCCCGGTGCACTGGTGGCGGCCCGTCTGGTCGCCCAGGGGGAGGTGGTGACGACTGTGCCCGGACCCTCGTCCGTCGTGGCCGCCCTGACGATCAGCGGCCTTCCGACCGACCGCTTCGTCGTCGAGGGATTCCTCCCGCGCAAGGGCACCGACCGGCGGCGGCGGGTGGCTGCCCTCCTGGCGGACGAGCGCACGTCGGTCGTGCTCGAGGCACCGGGGCGACTGGCCGCCACGCTCGACGAGCTTGCCGCCTTGGACCCGGGCCGTCCGGTCGCGGTGGCGCGTGAGATGACGAAGCTGCACGAAGAGGTGTGGCGGGGCACTTTGGCCGCGGCCGCCACGGAGTTCGGCGAGCGCGAGGTGCGCGGGGAGGTCGTGCTCGTGGTCGGCGGCGGCCCGGCTCCGGACCCGGCCGACGACGACGCCCTCGAGGTGGCGGTGCGCGCCGTCTGGGCCGACGATCCATCGGCCGGACCACGTCAGGTGGCTGACCGCGTGGCGGCGTCGCTCGGGGTGGCCCGCCGCCGGGCCTACGAGGCTGCGCTGCGCCTGCGCAGCGGCGCGAGACGGAGTCCGGAAGCGACTGAGGGCACCGGTACGCTACCGACGGTGCCCGCCTACTACCTGACCACGCCGATCTACTACGTCAACGACGCTCCGCACGTGGGCACGGCCTACACCACGGTGAACGCTGATGCCCTGGCCCGGTGGCACCGCCTGCTGGGCGACGACGTCTGGTTCATGACGGGCACCGACGAGCACGGCGCCAAGATCGTCGAGGCCGCCGAGGCCAATGGTGTGACCCCCAAGGTGTGGACCGACAAGACGTCGGCCCGCTTCGTGGAGGCGTGGCGTCGGCTTGACATCGACTATGACGACTTCATTCGCACGACAGAACCCCGGCACTATGCGGTGGTCCAGCAGTTCCTGCAGCGCATTTACGACAATGGCTTCATTGAGCTGGCGCCTTACTCGGGCCTCTACTGCATCTCCTGCGAGGACTACTACACCGAAGACCAGTTAGTGGACGGCAAGTGCCCGTTGCACGGCCGGCCTGTCGTCGAGATGCAGGAGGACAACTACTTCTTCAAGCTCAGTGCGTTCGAGCAGCGCCTGCTCGACTACTACGACAGTCACCCCGACTTCGTGCGTCCCGTGTCCAAGCGGAACGAGGCGCTCGGCTTCATCCGCGGTGGCCTGCTCGACGTCTCCATCACCCGGACCTCGTTCTCGTGGGGCGTGCCGGTCCCGTGGGACAGCGGTCATGTGTTCTACGTCTGGTACGACGCGCTGATCAACTACCTCACGGTGGCCGGATACGGCACGGACGAGGCGGCCTTCGCAGCACGCTGGGGTGCGGCCCACCACCTGCTGGCCAAGGACATTTTGAAATTCCACTGCGTCTGGTGGCCGGCCATGTGCATGGCAGCCGGCATCGAACCGCCGGCCGAAATCTTCGTGCACGGATACCTGCTGATGGGAGGGCAGAAACTCGGCAAGACGATGATCGCGGCCGGACAGGCCGGTGACGGAGCGCCCCTCAACATCACCGACGTCTCGCCGCTCGCCCTGGCCGACGACTTCGGGGTCGATCCGCTGCGCTACCACCTCCTGCGCGAGGTCCCGCTCGGCGGGGACGGGGACTTCTCGTACGAAGGCATCGTCGCCCGTTACAACTCGGACCTGGCCAACAACCTTGGCAACCTGGTCTCGCGGGTCACCACCGTCGTCCACTCGAAGTGCGGCGGCATCGGCCCGGCTCCGGACGCCGGCGAGCGAACTGGCGACCGAGGCGACCCGGGTCCTCGACGCGGTGACGGCCGCCTGGGAGCGCTGGGCGCCCCACGAGGCGCTCGAGGAGACCTGGCGCCTGATCGGCGCGACCAACGCGCGCCTGGAGGCAGCCGAACCCTGGAAGATGGAACCGGGGCCGGCAGTCGATGCTGTACTGGGGGACGCCCTCGAAGTGCTGCGCATCGTCGCCGTCCTCTGCTGGCCCGCGATGCCATCGACGGCAGCCGAGATTTGGCGCCGGATCGGCGTCCCGGGTGACCCGGCCTCGGTCCGGCTGCCCCTCGGGGCAGCCTGGGGCGGCTACCCCGGTGGAGTGGCGGTGGTCAAGGGCGATCCGCTGTTCCCACGGCGGAAGGCCTGATGGCGGCTTGGTTCGACTCGCACTGCCACGTGCAGGAGGAGTTCCGAGAAGGCGAGGACGACGGCGAACTCGACCCCGTCCTGGATCGGGCCCGGGCTGCGGGGGTCGAACGGCTGATCTGCATCGGCACGGGGGTGACGACCTCCGCCCAGGCCGTGGCCGTGGCCCGGGCGAGCGCCAGCGGCGAGGCCCCGCGGGCGTGGGCCTCGATCGGGCTGCATCCCCACGAAGCTGCCGAGGGGGTGGACGAGGTGGCGGCACTGCTCGAGCGCGAGCTCGCCGTCGGCGACGGTGCGGTCGTCGCGGTCGGCGAGTGCGGTTTGGATTACTACTACGAGCATTCCCCGCGTGACGCGCAACGCGCGGCATTCGCCGCGCAGATCGCACTGGCTCACGATCACGATCTGACGCTCGTGATCCATGCGCGCGACGCGTGGGCGGATCTCTTCGACGTGCTCGCCGCGGAAGGCGTGCCGACTCGCACTGTGTTGCACTGCTTCACGGGAGGTGTCGACGAGGTCGAACGCTGTCTTGCAGCGGGCATGTTCGTGTCGTTCAGCGGCATCGTCACGTTCAAGAACGCGGCTGACGTTCGCGCCGCCGCGGCGCGGTGCCCGCTCGACCGACTGCTCGTGGAGACGGACAGTCCGTTCCTCGCACCGGTACCGCACCGGGGCCAAACCAACGAGCCCTCGTACCTCCCCTACGTCGGCGAAGCGATTGCCGCGGTGAAGGGTTGCACCCCGCATGTGGTGATGGAACGGTCGGCTGCCGCGGCCGCATTCGCGTTTTCCACAGGTTCCTAATCACACCCTGTTCGGCAAATTCGAGAACCTCGTGACCTGCATGTTTAGGTCTCAGATCGGCTAAAACTGGCTGATGACCAGGTATTTCATATAAATATCGCGTTACTTCTCGCACCTGACCTGCGGAAATAAAACATTAAAACGTCCTCCCCCATTTCGGATTTGCGCAGGGTAGGAGAGTCTCCTAGTTCTCCCGAAACCCCCCGCCCCCGTGAGTCGGCGCGGGTGCACTGTGTCGCCGGAGAAGGGTGGAGCCCTGCGGAACCAGAGCACCGGGGGGAGGCGTCTCGGCGTCGCAGCTGTCCTGTGCGGCGTGTTGTTCGGACTGCCTCTCCTCTTGCTACATAACGAGACGGCCGACGCTTCACGCGTGCGGACGGCGGCACCTGTCGTGCACTCGATGCACAGGGTGTCCCCGGCCACGCACCTCGACGGTGTGGACTTGAAATCGCATCTCGTGGCCTACCAACACGCAACGGCGTCGACAACGACCACCACGGTCGCGCCGACCACCACCACCACAACGACGCCGGCTCCGACGACGACAACGAGCGCACCGGTCCCGCCGACCACGACGACGACGTTGCCGCCACCGCCGCCTCCAACTACGACCACCACGACGCAGCCGCGGCCGACGAACTCAGAAGTGGGCCAAGCGACGTGGTACTCGGAGGCGCCGGCCGGCTACTGCGCCAGTCCGACGCTTCCGTTCGGAACGGTGTTGACGGTGACGAACAACGCAACCGGCGCGTCGACCTCGTGCACGGTGGACGACCGCGAGGACGCCGGTTACCCGCGGGTGGTCGACATGTCGCCCGCCGGCTTCCAGCAGATCGCGTCACTGGGTCAGGGAGTGGTTCAGGTCACAATCTCCTGGTGACCCATTCCGGCGCCGACATCGCCCAACTGCTGTCGGCGCACGGGATCCACCCGAGTAAGGCCCTCGGGCAGAACTTCGTGGCCGATCCGAACACGGTCCGGCGGATCGCGCGCTCTCGGGTGCCGGGATCGGGACCAACGTCCTCGAGATCGGGGCCGGTCTGGGCTCGCTGACGTTGGCGCTGGTCGAGACCGGTGCCAACGTCGTGGCCGTCGAGACGGATCGCCACGTGCTCCCGGTGCTGCGCTCGGTGGTCGAGCCGGCCGGCGTGGAAGTCGTCGAGGGGGACGCCCTGCGCCTCGATCTGGCCGGGCTCCTGGCCGAGAGGGACCCCGGGCCCTGGAGCCTGGTGTCCAACCTGCCCTACAACGTGGCCACCCCGCTGGTGATGCGGACCCTCACCGATGTGCCGGCGGTGGCCCACCTGCTCGTCATGGTGCAACGGGAGGTGGGGGAGCGGATGGCGGCCGAGCCGGGCCAGGGCGCCTACGGGTCCGTCTCGGTGCGCATTGCCTACTTTGCCCGAGCCCATGTGGTCGGGCGGGTGCCTGCCACGGTCTTCGTGCCGCGGCCACGGGTGGAGTCGGTCCTGGTGCGACTCGACCGGCGGCCGACACCGGCGGTGGACCCGGCCCTGGTGTCCTATGACCGGCTGGCCCAGGTGGTGCGGGCGGGTTTCGCCCAACGACGCAAGATGCTGCGCCGTTCGCTGGCCGGGGTCGTGGAGCCCGAGGCCTTCGAGCGTGCCGGGGTGCGCCCCGACGCCCGGGCCGAGGAACTCGACGTGGAGGCCTGGGGCAGGCTGGCGGCCTCATGACGACACTCGTGGCGCCGGCCAAGCTCACCGTCTCGCTCCTGGTCACGGGCGTGCGGGCCGACGGCTACCACGAACTCGACGCCGAGATGGTGACGCTCGACCTGGCCGATGTGCTCGAGGTCGACGAGGCAGGTTCGGGCCTCGTCGTGCAGGCCTCCCCGGGGACCGGGCCTCCGACCTCCCGGTGGCCTCGAACAACCTGGTCACCTCGGCCCTGGCCGCCTGCGGGCGGCAAGCCGGTGTCCTCCTCGAAAAGCGGATCCCGCTGGGTGGCGGCCTGGGCGGCGGCTCGGCCGATGCCGGTGCCATCCTTCGCTGGGCTGGTTGTGGCGATCTGGCACTCGCGGCCTCGATCGGCGCCGATGTGCCGTTCTGCCTGGTCGGAGGCCGGGCTCGGGTGGAGGGCATCGGCGAGCGGGTGACGCCGCTCGCATACGTGGATCGCCACTACCTGCTGCTCCTGCCGCCGTTCGGAGTGGACACGGCGTCGGTCTTCCGGGCTTGGGACCGTGGCCGACGGGAGGAAGGCGTCAACGCCCTCACGGCGGCGGCGCTGGCCGTCGAGCCGCGGCTCGCCGCCTGGCGGGACGCGCTGGGCGACCTCTCGGGTCAGGTGCCGACACTGGCCGGAAGCGGATCGACCTGGTTCGTCGAGGGTGGTCCGCCTGCCGCGGGCACCGAGGATCAACCGTTGCTCGAGGTCGGGGGTGCCACGGGCCGGCTCGTGCGGGCCCGCACGGTGCCGGCGGGGTGGCCCGGAGCTTGAGGGAACGTACCGAGAAGGCGGGCGGGACTACTTGCCGGCCCGGCGCTGCCAGCGGGTGGCCTTCAGCATCTTCTTGTGCTTCTTCTTGCGCATCCGCTTGCGGCGCTTCTTGATCAGTGATCCCATGACGTGCGGCAGGCTAGCGGTCCACGAGCCTCACGGCCAGATCGCCCCGGCTTTCAGGAGGTCGCCGTGACGTTCGAGATCGTGCGTCTGGACCACGTGCAGCTGGCCATGCCCCCTGGTCGGGAGGAGGAAGCCGAGTCCTTCTATTCCGGCGTGCTCGGATTCGAACGCCTGCGCAAACCCCCGGCGCTCGCCGCCCGTGGCGGTTGCTGGTTCGCCCGGGGACCCGTGGCGCTGCATCTGGGCGTGGAGGAGGACTTTCGTCCCGCTCGCAAGGCCCACCCGGCGCTGGTGGTCGACGACCTGGCCGCGCTGGAGGTGGCGTTGCGGGCAGCCGGCGTGGAGGTCCGGCCCAACAGCGACCGGCCGGCGGGCACCGGGACCTATGCCGACGACCCTTTCGGCAACCGCCTCGAGTTCATGGCCGCCGGCACCGAGGACCAGTGAGCGCGGGCCGTCCCGGCTGAAGGGGGGGAGGTGCCGACGAGGGCGGAGGCGGGCCGCCCTCGTCGGCACAACCGGTGGCCGAGTTGCGGACTCAGAGGGCCACCGGGGGTTACTTCCCTCAGTGTGCTCCGCTCGTCTGTGGGTCAGGTTGGGAATGCGTAAGAAAATCGTGAGGGTCCACGCGGGCTCAGGCCAGAGGAAGCTCGGCCTCTGCCGGGGCGGGCACGGTGGGAAGACGCATGGTCATGCGTGCCCCGCCTGCCGGGTCGTTCTCCGCCGTGACGGTGCCCCCTTCCGCCTTGACCACCTGGGCCACGATGGCCAGACCGAGACCCGACCCTGGCAAGCCACGCGCCGCCGGCGAGCGATAGAAGCGGTCGAAGATCCGCGGCAGGTCGTCCTCGGCGATGCCAGGGCCGTGGTCGCGCACGACGACGGTGCCGTTGGCACACTCGACATGGACAGGAAGGCCGGGTGGGCTCCACTTGCGGGCGTTGTCGAGCAGGTTGCCGACGGCACGCGCAAGGCGGTCGGCGTGGGCGTCGACCCAGCACGGCTCGGCCTCGAACTCGAAGGACACGTCGTCCGCCCGCCCGTGCGTGTTGGCGACCACGACGGCGTCGCCGACCAACAGGTCCAAGCGGAGTGGCTCGGCCGGAGAGGGAGTCTGGTCGCCCCGGGCCAACTCGGCCAGGTCACCGACGATGTCAGTCAGCTCCTGGAGCTGAACCAGAACGTCGTCGACGAGGACCGAGCGGTCCTCGTCGCTCAGCTCGTCGACGCGGCGGATCACCTCGAGATTGGTGCGGAGCGAGGTCAGCGGGGTGCGCAGCTCGTGGGAAGCGTCCAGCACGAGCCGACTCTGGGCGCGGCGGGACGACTCGAGCGCCTCGAGCAGCCGGTTGAAGGTCCGGCGCAGGCGGCCGAGTTCGTCGGACCCGCCCGGCGAGAGGCGCCGGGAGACGTCGGTGGTCTCGGCCAGGTCCTCCACCGTGTCCGTGAGCGAATTCAAGGGCACGAGTGCGGTCCGGGCCACCAGATAACCCAGCACCACCGCCAGGACGACGCCGCTGACGGCGACCGCGCCCAGGAAGAGGGCCAGCTTCTTCAGCTCCGATCCCGCATTGAGCAGCGTGGCAATCTGGAGTGCCCCGCCGTCGACCAGGGAGCCCGACTGCACCGGGGTGTTCACCGGTAGATGCTCGACAAACTCGCGCATCTCGTTCCCGTCGACATTGACGGTGGTGAAGAAGGGCGGTGCCAGCCCGACCGACACCAGGCGCACCTGGCCGGTCACGGGCAAACCCCCGCCCGACACCACGGCACCACCGGCGTCGATGACCTGGCCCAAGGTGGCCGTGGTCGACCCGATCTCTTGGCCGGCGACGATCTTCTGGGCTGCCGTGGTGAGCGAGTTGTCCGCCGCGTTGAGGAGCGTGTTGCGGGCGACGACAAAGGCTGCGCTGCACGAAGCCACCACCGCCACCACCACCGCGGCCGTCGTGGCGAGGACGAGGCGGCTACGAAAGGTCATGTCTCCCGCAGCACGTAGCCCACGCCGCGCACGGTCTGGATGCACCGAGGCTCGCCGCCCTCTTCGAGCTTGCGGCGCAGATACCCGACGTAGACCGCCAGGGAGTTGGTGCCCGAGTCGAAGTCGAAGCCCCACACCCGGTTCAACAGGACCTCGCGAGTGAGGACCTGGCGGGGGTGGCGCAGGAACATCTCGAGCAGGTCGAACTCAATGCGGGTGAGGGTGAAGCCGCGGTCACCGCGCTGGCCCTCCCGGGTGGAGAGGTTGAGCACCAGGTCACCGACCCGGATGAGTCCGCCCTCTCCCTCGAAGCGCCGACGCAGGAGCGCGCGCAGGCGGGCCAGCAGCTCGGCCAGGGCGAAGGGCTTGACCAGATAGTCGTCGGCACCGGCGTCGAGCCCCTGCACCCGGTCGTCGATGGCGTCGCGGGCGGTCAGGATGAGCACGGGAGTGTCGTCGCCGGCGCTGCGCATGCGGCGACAGACGGTGAGGCCGTCGATATCGGGCAGCCCGAGGTCGAGGATGAGGGCGTCGGGCGGCGCCTGGGCCAACGACTCGAGCGCCTCGCCACCCGTCGGCACGGTGACCACGTCGTAGCCCTCCAGGCGCAGCGCACGGTCGATGGACCGCCGCACCGCCTGATCGTCGTCGACCACCAGGATGCGCACGCCGAGAACCTACCGCCGCGCCCTGGTCGTCGAGGGGCGGGGTCGCTGTCTAACCTCTAGTCGGCGACCACCTGGTCGATCTATCCGGGGTAGTTCAATCGGCAGAACGTCGGCCTTTGGAGCCGGATGTTGGAGGTTCGAGCCCTCCCCCCGGAGCCTCAGCGTCCGCTGGCCCGATCCTTCTCGGCCAGTTGCGCCAGGTAGTCGTTGTAGGCGGCCAGTTCTGCGTCCTCCTGCTTCTCCTGCGGCGTCTCGGCTGGGGCTCCCGCGGTCCCATCGGATTCGGTCCCGGGCTGGGTCCCACCGCCAGAGGCAGCCTGGGCGGTGGCGGGCGGTGCCGTGCCGTCAGGCACGGCATGGAGGAGGCGCCACCACATGTAGATGGCGTAGGCCGCGAAGAAGGGCCACTCGAACACGTAGGCCCAACTGAGCTCGTTGCCGCTGGCGGCCCGGTCGATCTGCCAGAAGCACAGGGCCAAGAAGGCGGGCACCACGACGAGGATGACCGCATGGAGCTTGAGGGCGCGGAGAGAACCAGACCTTCGTGTCCATCAGGCCCCGCCGGAGAAGAGGAAGTCCTCGATCAGCGCGGCCAGCTCGAGCGGGCGGTCGCCCTGGATGCTGTGCCCGGCGCCCGCCACGCCCTCGACGCGCGACAGACGGCTGGCGCCGGCGCAGCTCGGCGATGTCGGCGTCGTCGACCACGGACCAGGCCAGCCCTTGGACGAGCATGACCGGCACCGCGAGGTCGGAAATAGCAGCCCACCAGTCGCCGAAGTCGGGGTGCTGGGTTTCGCCGTCCCCCGCCCGGAAGCGGGCGTAGCGCCAGACCCAGCTCCCGTCCTCGCGTTGCACGGCGTTGTGCAGGATGCCGCGCCGCAGGGAGGACTCCGAACGGCCGGGATTGTGCTCAACGGTGCGGGCCAGCAGCTCGTCGAAGCTGTCGAAGCTGGCCGGCCCGTTGACGAAGTTCGTCACGGGGGCGGCCTTCTCGGCGTTGACGCCCGGGGTGATGTCGACCAGTACCAGCGCGCGCACGAGTTCGGGGGCGTCGGCCGCCAGCGCGATCGAGGACATGCCGCCGAGGGACATCCCCACCACCCCGCCGGCCTCGGGCGCCAGCTGCCGCACGACGGTGGCCAGGTCACGCCCGTTGCTGCCGGCCGAGACGAGGCCATCGGGGCCGCCGTCGGAGTGACCGTGCCCGGGCAGGTCGGGGGCGAGCAGGGGTCGGCCCAGGGCCAGGGCGACGGTGTCCCAGGTGTGGGCGTTCTGCGCCCCCCCGTGGACCAGCACCAGCTCGGGCGGCCCGGTGTCGGCTCCCCAGAGCAGGCTGGACACGGTGCGTCCGGGCTCGACCTCGACGTCGACCCGGCGCACGTCGGGTGGGCCCGGGTAGGGCAACCCGTACTCGGCCGCATTCTCGTGGAAGAGGCCGAATTCGTCGTAGGGGATCATCTCCGGCACTACACGAGTTTCCCATACGCACGTCCCGCGGCCCGGCGGGCTAAGAATGCGGCGATGCCCGAGCGCCGCCTCTCCGCCGTGGTCCTGGCCGCCGGCGAGGGGACGCGGATGCGCTCGGAGCGGCCCAAGCCGCTCCACCAGCTCTGCGGCCGGCCGATGATCCTCCACGTCCTCGACGCCATGGCCGAGATCGACGTGCACCGGGTCGTCGTGGTGGTGGGCCACCGGGCCGAGTGGGTGACCAAGACGTTGGTGCAGCTGGCCCCTCCGACCATGGAGATCGAGTTCGTGGAGCAGCTGACGCAGTCGGGCACGGGCGACGCCCTGGCCGTCGGCCTGACCGGGCTGCCCGACGACGACGACGAGGTGGAGGACGTGGTCGTCCTGCCGGGCGACACGCCGCTGCTGCGCCCCCAGACGCTGGCGGCGCTGGTGCGGGCCCACCGGCTGGAGGATGCCGGGGCGACCATGCTCACCGCGGTGGTCGAGAACCCGTCGGGGTATGGCCGGGTGGTGCACGGCAAGGACGGCGACGTGGTCCGGGTGGTCGAGGAGGCCGACGCCACGGAGGACGAGAAGATCATCGACGAGGTCAACACGTCGATTTACTGCTTCCGCCGCTCCATCCTGGCGCCCACGCTGCGCCGGATCAGCCCGGCCAACGCCCAGGGGGAGTACTACCTGACTGATGCGGTGGCCGTGCTGAGCAGCGCCGGCTACAGCGTGAAGGCGCTTGTCCTGCCCGACTCCATGGAAGCGGCCGGGGTGAACGACCGGGCCCAGCTCGCCGTGGCCGAGGCCGAGCTGCGCGACCGCATCAACGAGCGCTGGATGCGGCGGGGCGTGACCATGTGGGACCCCGAGCGGACCTACGTCGACGCCCAGGCCCGGCTCGACGCGGACGTCTCCCTGCTGCCCGGGGTGATCCTGCGGGGTACCTGCACCATCGGCGCAGGCGCTGAGATCGGTCCCAACGCGGTGCTGACCGACACGGTGGTCGGAGAGGGTGCGGTCGTGCGCGAGAGCGTGTGCACCCAGGCCGTCATCGGTGCCGGGGCAGACATCGGTGCCTACAGCGTGCTCGAGCCCGGGGCAGAGGTCGAGCCCGGTGCGGCGCTGCCACCGCACTCGGCTCTCATGACTCCCGAGGGCTGACCAGAGGGTTCGGACGGGCAGAAGCGGGTGGGGCCGGTGCGCACTAGCGTTGGCTCCGTGGAGTTGATCCCGCGGCGTCGCCTGGAGCTGATCTCTGGGCGCGCCCACCCGGCACTGGCCAAGGACATCGCAGCGCATCTCGGGGTCGACCTGGGTGAGGCAAACCTGCGCGAGTTCGCCAACGGGGAGATCTACTGCAAGTACGACATCTCCATTCGCGGCTGTGACGTCTTCATCATCCAGACGCACGCCTCACCCGTGAACGACTCGCTCATGGAGCAGCTGATCATGATCGACGCCGCCAAGCGGGCGTCGGCCAAGCGGATCACCGCGGTCTGCCCGTACTACGGCTACTCGCGCCAGGACCGGAAGTCGACCGGACGCGAGCCGATCACGGCCAAGCTGGTGGCCGACATGCTGTCCGCGGCCGGGGCCGACCGGGTGGTGAGCGTCGACCTGCACTCCGGGCAGATCCAGGGCTTCTTCGACACGCCCTTCGACCATCTCGTGGCGGCACCGGTGCTCGAGACCTACCTGCGCGAGCACCTGGGCAACGACGTCGTGGTGGTGGCGCCCGACGCCGGTCGGGTCAAGGTGGCGGAGCGCTACAGCCAGCACCTCGGGTGTGACCTGGCGCTGATCCACAAGCGCGCCCGCGGGGCACCTACAACGAGGTCAAGGCCCGTCACATCGTCGGTGACGTCGAAGGCCGCCACTGCGTGCTGATCGACGACATGATCGACACGGCGGGCACGGTCTGCGCCGCGGCCGAGCTGCTCTCGGACGCCGGGGCGTCGGACATCTCGGTCATGGCCACCCACGGCGTGCTCTCGGACCCCGCGGTGGACCGCCTCAAGGCGGCGCCGGTCTCCCGGGTCGTGGTGACCGACACCCTGCCCATCGCCGAAGACCGGACCTTCGACAAGCTCGAGGTGCTCTC
The DNA here is from genome assembly GCA_963726855.1 of uncultured Acidimicrobiaceae bacterium. GTDB lineage: Bacteria > Actinomycetota > Acidimicrobiia > Acidimicrobiales > RAAP-2 > Bog-473. The sequence goes on along the minus strand of CAVSEB010000014.1, from coordinate 1,925 downwards.
GGTGGCCAAGATCATCGCCGACGCCATCGACGCCGTGTTCGAGGACACCTCGGTCTCCGAGCTCTTCGGCGGGGACAACCTGGTCTAGGGGCTGGCCGGCCGCCGAGCGGGCCGCGTTGGAGGCCGGCGGACGCGGCGACTACGCTGGTAGGCCGTTCGCCGGAGGCCCGTTGGGCTGTCCGCGCACACCGTTCTCGCCACCCGAGGAGATTCCGTCATGGCCGAAGTCGTTCTTGCAGCCGAGGTAGGTCGCCCCGTCGGCTCACGTGCGGTGCGCCGCCTGCGCCGCGAGGGGAAGATCCCGGGCGTGATCTACGGGCACGGCACCGATCCGCTCCCGATCGCCGTGGTGGGCCGCGAATTGCGGGTCGCCCTCAACGGGGAAGCGGGCGCCAACCAGCTCCTCTCGCTGAACACCGGTTCGGAGACCTTCCTCACCCTGGCCCGGGACATGCAGCGCCACCCGGTGGCCCAGACCGTCACCCACGTGGACTTCATCATCGTCCGGCGTGACGAGGTCATCGTGGCCGACGTGCCGGTGATCCTGGTCGGCGAAGCCCTCGAGGTGCACCACGGTGACGGCCTGGTGGACCAGCAGATGTTCACGCTCTCCATCCACGCGGTGCCCGCTGCCATCCCGACGCTCGATCGAGGTCGACGTGAGCGCGCTCACCATCGGTGACGCCATCCGGGTGTCCGACGTCGCGCTGCCCAGCGGCGTCACCACCGACGTGGACCCCGATTCCGCCGTCGCCATCGGCCAGCCGCCGCGAGTCGTGTCGGCCGAGGAGGCAGGCGAGGGCGTCGAGGGCGAGGGTGTCGAGGGCGCCACGGCCGAGGCGGGCGGAGGCGGGGAGGCCTCCGAGGCCTCGTCCGAAGAGGGCTAGGCCCTGCGCAGACCCTTCGCCCGGTCGGAGCACCGGGGCACCCCGGCCGACCTGCTGGTCGTCGGGCTGGGCAATCCGGGCCCCGAGTTCGACGGCAGCCTGCACAACGCGGGGTCCGACGCGGTGCAGCTGCTGGCCCAGCGCCATGGGGTCACGCTCCGGGCCGAAAAGGGTGTGGCGGCCCGGGTCGCCGTCGCGTCGGTGGCCGGACGCCGGGTGGCGTTGGCCGTCCCGACGACCTATATGAACGAGTCCGGTCTCGCCGTGCGCGGCCTGGCCACGCGCTTCGGCATCGACGACCCGGCGGCGATCGTCGTCGTGCACGACGAGCTCGACTTGCCGCCGGGCACGGTGCGGCTGAAGGCAGGCGGGGGACTAGCGGGACACAACGGGCTGAAGTCCATTTCGTCGCACCTGCACACCAACGACTTCCTGCGCGTCCGCATCGGCGTCGGCAAACCTCCGAGCGTGGCCCAGGGCGCGAACCATGTCCTGCGCCGGCCACCGAAGGCCGTGCGCGAGCTCCTGGGCGTCTCGCTGGAAACGGCGGCCGACTCGATCGAGCGCATCACGGCAGACGGCATCGACGCCGCCATGCTGTGGTGCCATTCGCTGCCCACGTCGTGAGCAGATGAGCACCAGCGCCGCGCCATCCGCCGACGTGTCGACCTCTGGCGAGGAGGCAGGAACCGCCGAGACGCCCCGTGTGCTCGGCGCGGGCAGTCTGGCTGCCCTGCCGCGGCTCCTGCGGGCCGAGCCGGCCCTGGCCAGCCTGATCGGGGCGGCGGACGCCACGGTGGCCGTGCCCGAGGCGGCCCAGGCTGTGGCCACGGCGGCGCTCGCCGCACTGGGCGACCGAGGCCCGATTCTGGTGGTGACAGCGACCGGTCTCGACGCCGACCGATTGGGCGACGACCTGGCCTGCCTGCTCGAGGCAGATGACGACGCCGGTCCCGCCGGCGCTCTGGGCGGCCCGGTCGCCGTCTTGCCGGCGTGGGAGACCCTGCCCTTCGAGCGGGTCAGCCCCGAGACCGAGAC
>CAVSEB010000013.1:0-13642 GCA_963726855.1 uncultured Acidimicrobiaceae bacterium | reverse complement strand
ACCTGCTGGGCCGGCGGACGGTGGGCAAGATCGCGCTCATCCCCTGAGGCGCTGATCGCTGGGGCGACCGACGCCCGAGCCGTTCGGCTTCGGCACGCACGGTCATCCCACTACGCGAATGGGGAAGCGGAATGCCCACCGACCACGACCGTGTAGTGCCCGGCAGCCACGTGGGCCGTGCTGCCCGGCTTGTTCTCCGCCCAGGTGCCGGAGCCGCTAACCGAGGCGCCGGGTTGGAGTTGGGCGAAGCCGAGGGCCGGGCAGTTGAAGACGCTAGACCGGGCCACACGCGGTGCTTCCCCGGGCCGACGACCTCGAAGCCGATGGAGCCGCAGGGGCCGGCCTGGAGCACGGTGGCCGTTGGTCCCGGTGCGACATCGGCATAGGGAGCGACGTAGTTGCACACAGTGGTGCCCGTGTTGCGCACGACGAAGTTGATCCTGAGCGGTGTCCCGACGTGAAGGGTCAGCGAGCTCAGCGCGACGCACAGCCTGGTCGACTGCGCCTTGCACTCCCAGAAGGTGCTGTGCCCGACCTGGACCTTCTTCGGTTTGGCTGGCGCCGACTTGCTCGGATCGTCGTCGTGGTCTTCTCCGTGCGACGGGCTCATGCGCGACGAGGAGGCCAAGCCGACGGGTCGGCCATCCCAGAGTGCGCCGCTGCATCACGAGGGGAGGGCGCCGCTGCAGGCGGCGTCCGGCAGCCCGAGCACTCCCAGGGTCCGGCGACGCCGCCCACGAGGACCGCCGTCCTGTTCCGGGCGCCTCCCACCATCCCTCAAGCCTGCCCGATGCGGCCCGGAGCCGCGTCGCCGGTCCTCAATCGGCGAAGGCCGGGATGACCTCGGTGCCCATCAGCTCGATGGTCTGCATGACCGACTCGTGCGAGATCTTGTACGGGTTGACCAGGCAGAGCAGAAGGTCGACGCCGGCCGCCTCGTACTGACGGCAGGCCTCGAGGCACTCGTCCGGCGTGCCGAGCACACAGGCGTTGGCGTCCATGAGGTACTCCAGGCGAGAGCAGGTCGAGCGTGCCCTCGTCGTCCGTCTTCTTCATGTCGGCGGCGTAGGAGTAGGAGCCGAGCTCCTCGTTGCGCTCGGCCATCCAGTCGGTGAGCGTGGCGATCTGGCGGGCGCCCGTCTTTGGGTACCACTCGAAGGACTCCCGGGCCTCGCTGATGGCCTTGTCGCGGTCGGGGCCGCAGATGGCCATGGTGAAGGTCGCGGCCTGGTTGTTCACGAAGGCGCCGATCGGGTCCGGTGCAGCGGGCGACCGCGTCGCGGTAGATGTCGATCTTGCGCTTGACCTCCGAGGGTGGCAGGCCGACGGCGAAGGAACACAGCCCGAGCCCGAGGTCGCCCACCTGCGCGTGACCCTCGTCGCTGGTGGTCGCGCCCCAGAGGGGCGGGTGCGGCTTCTGCCAGGGCTTGGGCTGCACCCGGCGCTTGGGCATCTGCCAGAACTCACCCTCGAACTCGTACTCGTCGTTGGTCCAGCATCCGACGACGTGCTCGATGGCCTCCTGCCACATCTGCGGGTCTCGGCCGGGTCGATGCCGAAGCCCTCGAGCTCGGCCCGCGTGGCCGAACGGCCGGTGCCCAAGTCGACCCGCCCGTTCGAGAGCAGGTCGAGCACGGCGACCGACTCGGCCGTGCGCACCGGATGGTTGTAGGGCTTGGGCATCAGCCGAACGCCGTAGCCCAGCCGGATGCGCTCGGTGCGCGAGGCGATGGCGCCGTAGAGCACCTCGGGGTTCGAGCAGTGCGAGTACTCCTGGAGGAAGTGGTGCTCGACCGTCCAGAAGGCGTGCCAGCCGAAGCGGTCTCCGGCGATGGCCTGCTCGAGGGTGTTCTGGTAGGCGACCAGCTCGCTGTCGTCGCCCCATGGGCGCGGCACCGGGATCTCGTAGAACAGCGCGAACTTCATGACGTGGGCTCCCCCCGGAGGTCGGGCACCCGGGGACGTGCCCGGGCTAGAACATGTGTCACTATCAGCCCGGCTCCCCCGGGCGCAAACAATCCGGGAGGCGCTATGCGAGGGCTCGAGGGACGGACCTACATCGTCACGGGGGCCGCCTCGGGCATCGGGCGGGCCAGCGCGGCCCGCTTGCTGGCCGAGGGGTGCCGCGTGGTCGGAGCCGACCTCGCCGAGCCCGAGGGCGAGGTGGGCTCGGACCCGAGGAGCGACCCGCTGGACCTTCGTGCGGACCGACGTGACCGACGAGGCCGCCGTGGCCGCGCTGGTGCAGGCGGCGCTCTCCTTCGGCGGGTCGGTCGAGGGACTGGTCCACGCGGCCGGCGTGGCTGGCGGCGGACCGGTGCACATGCTGCCGGCCGCCGAATGGTCCCGGATCATCGACGTCAACCTGACCGGGACCTTCCTGGTGGCCAAGCACGTCATCACCCAGCTGCTGGCCCAGCCGGCCCGGGCCGACGGCCAACGGGGTTCGGTGGTGACGATCGCCAGCATCGAAGGTCTCGAGGGCACCGCCGGCGGCAGCGCCTACAGCGCGTCGAAGGGAGGCGTCGTGATCCTGACCAAGAACATGGCCATCGACTACGCCGGACGCGGCATCCGGGTCAACGCCATCTGCCCCGGATTCATCGAGACGCCCATGTCGGCCTCGGTGTTCGGCCCGGCATGGAGGCGGCGCTGGCCGACATCCTGCACGAGCACAAGCTGGGCCGGCGCATGGGACGACCCGACGAGATCGCCTCGGTGGCCGCCTTCCTGCTCTCGGACGACTCGTCGTTCGTGACCGGCCACGCCTTTCCGGTCGACGGGGGCTACACGGCCGGAAGGGATCACGGGGTGACCGACATGTTGGGGTTGTCCGGTCCCGAGTAGGAAAGCGGGAATCACGCCCGCTGAGCCTCGCCGCTTCAATCCCCGGGGCGAAAGGATCGGTCGGTGCGAGACCGACACCGTCTCAATGGGCTCTGCCCTCTTCAGGATCGGGCACGATGGTTCTTCGGAGCGCGCTCGATTCTCCTAATCTTCTAGCAAAGCGACGTTGTACGACACGCGCGGCTCGTTGTGATGTTGGCAGGTTCTGGTAGACGTCCTGCCTCGCGAAAGCGATTCCTAAGTATCCAAAGGGCGTGTGAAAATCCAGTCTTGAAATAGTGCTGACTTGTTTTTCCAAATCTCTGGTGTTGCACAATGGAGTACTCCGAGAATCGGATGGAGGGATTGGTCGCAGCATTGATCTTGATTTGAGGGCTCAGATTCCAGTCGCCCATCGTGAGACGCAACTGGTCGGAGATCGACTTCCTGAACACCCACATCCCCGAGAGGATGTCGTGGATCTTCGTCCCGTAGAGGACCCTCACCTCGCTGTTCAGGAGGTGCACGCCCAGCTGCAGCCTCGGTGAGATCTCGGTACCCTCTTTGATCGGGTAACGATTGCAGGATATAAAGTCCAGATCATTGTCGAGTAGATGCCCTACGACGCCCGCAATGTCATGCAAGGGATAGGTCCCGTCGCTATCCGCTCCAACGACGATATCCCCTTCGGCCTCTCGAATTCCGGAAATGTGGGCGTAGCCGTACCCAATGCCCTTCATCGTTCGGTTGTCTTCGATGAGCCTCACTCTTCCGCCGATGCTCATTGCGACCTTCACCGTGTCGTCCGCCGAGTTATTGCTGATCACGATAATTTCGTCGACGTCGTCAGGTACTGAAGCGACAACCTCCCTCAAATGGTTGCCTTCATTGCGGCAGGGAAGACACAGTGTCAATCTTTTGCCCGCAATCATGCGACACCGACATCTTTCGTATCTGCTTCTCGTAGAAGTTCTTGAAGGAGATATTCGTGCATGTGTCGACCGTGACCTGACCTCGGCTCTGAGACCTCCTGAAGCGATTCCAGCTCATTGTTCCGATCCCTTCCATGGGGAAGAGGTCGGCGAGTGGCATGTGGGAAACGAGTGTTGCCGGCTGTCGTTATAGCCGATCCAGCCGATGCTGGTAATTACCTGAGTTTCGCACAGCGTCGAACCCCTGCCCAGCTTCGCACCGTGGCGGTCCCGTGCCTCAGACCTCCGTCCTGGCCGACCGCCAGCGGCTCGTCGAGGGTGGCCACCTCCACGATCCGAGTGCAGGCCTCAGCCTGTCCCTGAACGGGAACAGGCGCCGCGGGTTTCTGGCGCTTCGAGCCTGTGCCGGGGACGCCAAGGACGATCCACTAGTACTTGCCGGCCACCAGCTGGATAACGGCACACGCACAGGGGAGGACGATCCCGACCGTCACGACGCCAAAACGGCGACAGCCCGTCACGATGGCAAACCCGATGACGGAAGAAGACAGATCTCGTAGCGAACAGGTCCGGCCAAGTTGTAGTGCCCCTGGATGAAGAAGACGATCGAACTGCCTGCCGCCAGGCCGATGGTGCCAACGAGATTCCGAGAGAGATTGCCCCGGCGCGCTGCGACAGACGGTATGTCGAGAAACCAAAAGCCGATGAGCACGCCGAACGCGCACACCCCCCAAATGACATTCATCGCGACTGAACGGGTAATACGGCTGAAAGAGGGTGAAGCTCGTCAAGATGCTTTGACTCAAGGTGCTCGGCTGGAGTGTCGGGACCTGTGAGAACCCCATGAGAGCGTGGAGCACCTGGAAGAGGGGACAGTTGCTCGGACCCCTTGGACGAGTGAGAAGCCACCGAAGGCGACGACCGCGGCGGTGAACATCACCACTGCACAGAGATGCCGCCTGGAGGCGCCCGTGATCCCGGACCAGGACCGCAACCCGCGACCCTCTTCGACGATCGCCGCGATGACGAGCGCGAGCGGAACCGCGATGTACTGGCCCTTCGTCAGCCCGACGAGGACCCCGGCCGCTATCCCCAGCGGAAGCGACCAACCGGGTCGTCGCCGGCTCCACGACCACGCGATCAACGCGACGGCTCCTGCAGCAATCCCGGCCGCATCGTTGTTCACCGTTGCTGCGGAATACGTGAACACCGGGTTCAGCAGACAGGTCAGGAGCAAGCCGCTCAGTGCAAGCAATGACAAATTCTCGAGCAGAGCGAGCACCAGGAGCAGTGCACCCGAGATCACGACCCAGATGATCCCCCCTGTCGCGCTGCGCTGAGAGCCGCAACGGGCGCAGCCTGGGGATTCGCGGTCAGCACGTAGGGCAGGTATCCGAGTGGAGGCTGCTGAGCCTCGTAGTCGTAGCCCTGACCCGGGTAGTACTTCGCTGGCGGTGGACGCCTGCCGCACCGAGCTGGTGGATTCGCTCCCGCAGTGAGACAGTCCTCGAAGTTCCGTTCCTGCGGGCTCAGGGCGTCTCCCCAGGCAGGCAGATGGCCCGAACCAAGCGCAACGACGTACGAGTAATGGGCCCCTTCGTCGAGGGCATCGAGATGCGTATCGTCGCGACGATGCCCTCCGAGCGCGACCGACGTGACGATTGCGGCCAGCGTGATGGCGATGGCGGCCGACCACCAGAGCCATCGACCCCCACGAGACCGCCGTCGGAGGATCCGGCGCCCGCCGGAAGATCGGCTACCCGAGTCCGGACGTTCGACAGTGTCCTTAGCGGTCGGCTCATCGTGGGCTCGAGGCTCGCTGTCTTCCATGAGATCGAGCGACGCTGCATCGTCGCCGCCCTCGTTGTCAGGCTCGGGCATGCGCCTGAAGTCTGGCCACTGGAGGAGAAATTGACCTCCTCGACGGGCGCCGGCAGCGGTTTCGGCACGCAGCGACGTGCGACCAGACGGGGGCGCCACTCACGCGGTGAACCAAGCAATGAGGGCCACCAGACATCCGGCCGAAGGATATCAGCGCCGGTACATTTGAAGCCGAACGTGTCGGCCGCATGTTGCACTCGATGGTCCTTCACGTTGAGCCATGCACGATCGCAGGGCCCTCTTCGCTGTGACCGCAGGAACTGCCATACGCGGTGGCATGTGGTTGGACAGAGAAGATCCGCTGCTTCCGTTAGCCCAGAACGAGCCGCCCACCGGTGTAGTCGAAGCACCACCCAGCCATAGCGGAGCAACTGGTCCGAGCCGAGCAGCCCGTCGAGCCCGCCGGCGCCGATGGTGCCGAAGTTGGTCGCGCCGAGCAGCTGCGGGTGGAGCGCCACGCCGGGGACGGACCAGGCGCCGCTGTGCACCAGCGGGACGGTAATGACCGAGCACACCGTGGCCTGACGCTGGGCCAGGTCGGTGGCGCGCAGCGAGGCGCTCCGGGCCACGCCGGTCGACACCACGCTCTGCGATGAGCCCGTGTCGATGACGAAACTCCGCCGGGCGCCGCCGGCAGAAACGGACGGCAACGCTCAGCGACACGTCGCCGAACTTGAGGCGAGACCGTCAGGGGCACCGTGGTTCCCTGCCCGAGCGTGAGCGCTTCGGGGGCCGGGCCGAGCGGACCCGTGTAGTCGGACGCGGCGCTGAGCCCGGACCCTTCGGAACCGTCCAGCAGCAATGCCCGGGCGGCGAAGTCGATCCGCACCGCGCCGAAGCGGGCCAGGACGTCGGAGCCGAGAAGTCCCATGGGCTCCCCCTTGCCGCCGATCTGGGGCAGCGTGGCCGCGGTCAGCTGCTGGGGGGCGAGGCCAACGCCTTCGAGCGACCATGACCCGGACGCCACGGGCTGGGCCGAGCCGGTGCAGCCGACGCCCGCGAAGACGCTGGACTGACCGGCGGAGGCCAGGTGGAGGCGCTTGGCCAAACCGGCGTCAATGGTGGACTGGCCCGCACCGGAGTCGAGCACGAAGGGATACGGTCCCTGGCCGCCGATGCAGACGTTGACCGTCTCGGCCGTCTGCCCGGCCACCGTGCTCACGGTGAGCGGCACGCGGGTCACCCCACCGGCTGTCACAGTGTCGCCGCCGCATCCCTGCAGAGGTCGGCGGCAGCGCGAAGGTGACCTCGGGCTCGACGTGCACCTTGGGCGGCACAGGCCCGCTGAGCGTCGCTGCCAACACGAGGGCGAGGACGGCGACGACGATGACCGCCATGGCGGCGATCAACCAGCCGCGGTTCGCCGACATGGCTCAGCGGGCGACGGCCTGACGCACCAGCGCCATGGCCATGCGACGCCCGAGGACCACGACTGCGAACGGCAGAGCGACGCGGCGCCAGCCCGACGTCGTGCGCACGGTGAAGCGCAGGGCCGAACGGTGATGGGCGGCCAGCATGCGGTACGGATGGCGGGCCGTGCTCACCCCTTGGACGTGGGTCACGGCGGCCGTCCCGGCGAAGCCGACGCCCCAGCCGGCCTGGTGTGCCCGCCAGCACAGGTCCGTGTCCTCGAGGTACATGAAATAGGCCTCGTCGAAGCCACCCAGCTCCTCCAACGCCTCCCGCCGGGCCAGGAAGCACGAACCCGAGACCCAGTCGGCCGTCACGACGGCCTCGCCGTCGGGCGTCCCGGGGTTGTAACGGCGGGTGTAAGGGTTGTCCGGCTTGAACTGGGCCAAGCAGGGCGTGTCCCGCTGCGTCGACCAAGCTCGGAAAACTGCGCACCGAGGGATAGACATCGCCCGCATCGGTGAAGATCCTCGGCCCGACCACGGCCCAGGAAGGATGCGTCCTCGAGGGCACCGCCCAGCCCGCGACCGCGCCGGGATGGACGATGACGTCGGGGTTGGACACCAGCACCGCGTCCGGCGCCGGCGACGTCGCCGGCCAGGACGGCGAGGCCGCGGTTCACCCCGGCGCCGTAGCCGAGGTTGCGACCCGGCCGGACCACGTGCGACCCGCTCGAGCACGTCAGCCGGCGCGTCGGCCAGGGCGCCCTCGACGCTGCCGACGGCCCCGTTCTCCACCACGACGACTCGGACCGCGCCGTCGGCGAGCAACGAGCTCACGCACTCGGTGAGCAAGAGGCCGGCGTCGTGGTCGACCACGATCGCGCCGATAGAAAGGGCCACCCGGTCCTCAGTACTCCCGGGTGAAGCGGAACTTGATCAAGGCTCCGAGCGCACTGAAGCCGTCACGCCACGTGATCTTCTTGCCCTCGTCGATCTCACGCCCGGCATAGGAAATGGGCACCTCGTAAATGCGGTGACCGCGCCGGAGCACCTTGGCCGTGATCTCGGGTTCGAAGTCGAAGCGGTTCGAGACCACTGTCAGCCCTTCGATCACTTGCGCATCGAAGAGTTTGTAACACGTTTCCATGTCCGAGAGGGTCGAGCTATAGAGCACGTTGGTGATGAGCGAGAGCAGCCGGTTGCCCATCCAGTGCAGGGGCAGCATGTTCTTGTGCTCGCCGGTGAAGCGGCTGCCGTAGACCACGCGGGCCTTGCCCCGGAGAATCGGGTCGAGCAGGCGGGGCCAATCCTCTGGGTCGTACTCGAGGTCGGCATCCTGAATCAGGATCAGGTCGCCCCGCGCTTCGGCCAGGCCCGGTCCGGATAGCCGCACCCTTGCCCTGGTTCACCGGTGGTGGATGACGTGCACGGTGGAGTCCTCGAGCGCGTCGAGCACCTTGTCGGATCCGTCGCTCGAACCGTCGTCGACCACGATGATCTGGAGCACCAATCGAGCCGGGCAGCTCGACGGCGCGCATGCGCCGGATGACCTCGGCCACGGTCGTCCGTTCGTTGAACACCGGCGTGATCACGCTCAGCGTCCGGTACGTCCGTCGTGGCGGGCATCCCTTCCATCCCGACATCGCGTCACGTTCGTGCCTCCGGCTGCATGAACCACTCCATGGTACGAGCTCAGACCTTCGCGGAGCTCGACCCGCGGCTCCCAACCCAGCGCCGAACGTGCCAACGTGATGTCGGGACAGCGCCGGGTCGGATCGTCGGTGGGGAGCGGCTCGAAGACGATCTCCGACGACGAGCCAGTGACGCTCCAGGACCAGGCTGGGCCAAGTCCAGCACCGTCCGCTCGTCCGGATTCCCGATGTTGACCGGACCGGCGAGTCGACGAGTCCAGCAGCGCCAACAACCCCCGGATCTCGTCGTCGACGAAGCAGAGGCTGCGCGTCTGGGACCCGTCGCCGTAGACGGTGATGGGATCGCCCCTCAGCGCCTGGACCACGAAGTTCGAGACCACCCGCCCGTCGCCCGCAGAGAGGCGGGGTCCGTACGTGTTGAAAATGCGAACGATGGCCACATTGACGCCGTGGGTGCGCGCCATCGCCATCGTGAGGCTCTCGGCGAAGCGCTTGGCCTCGTCGTACACGCTGCGCGGTCCGGTCGGGTCGACGTTGCCCCGGTAGCTCTCGACCTGCGGATGCACCATGGGGTCACCGTAGATCTCGCTCGTGCTGGCCAACAGGAAGCGGGCATCGTGCGCGCGGGCCAGCTCCAGGAGACGGCGGGTGCCTTCGCTGCCGACGGCCAGAGTCTGGAGGGGGCGGGCCAGGTAGGCCGGCGGCGACGCCGGCGAGGCCAGGTTGCACACTGCGTCGACCGGGCCGTCGATCGCCCAGATCGACGCTCTCGCTGACGTCGGTGACCACGAGCCGGAAGCGGTCGTGCGACAGGAGGTGCGACACGTTCTCCTCGACCCGGTCGAGCAGGTCGTCGAGGCAGACCACGACCTCTCCCCGCTCCACCAGGCGGTCGCAAAGATGCGACCCGAGGAAGCCGGCCCCGCCGGCCACCACGACGCGGCTCATCGACGGCCGATGCCCGAGTAGGTGAACCCCATGCGGCGGAGGGCAGCCGGGGTCGAGGAGGTTGCGGGCGTCCACCACCGCGGGCATGGCCATCACTGAGTGCACCTTGCGCGTAGTCCAACCAACGAAAGGCATCCCATTCGGTCAGGACGACCAGCACCCGGGCCCCCGCGCACGGCCGCGTACGGATCACCTTTGAGCTCCAGCCCGCGCAGATCCTCGGGCGTGTCCTCCCGGGGCTCCACGGTGGGATCGAAAGCCTGCACGCGGGCGCCGAGGTCGACGCAGCCGCCGGGTCACCTCGACACTGGGCGAGTCGCGCCGGTCGTCCGTGTTGGCCTTGAAGGTCAGGCCCCAGACGGCCACGGAGACCCCGGTGAGCTCGCCGCCGGTCGCAGTCTCGACCTTGCGAGACCACGCGGGCCAGCTGCTCGTCGTTCGACTGCGATGGTGCCGGCCAGCAACGAGAAGTCATAGCCCGCCGTTCCGGCGATGTGCAGAAGGGCACGGGTGTCCTTCGGGAGGCAGGAACCACCCCAGCCGGGGCCCGGCCGAAGAAACTCGAAGCCGATCCGCTTGTCGTAGCCGAGTCCGAGCAGGACATCGCGCGCGTCGGCGCCCACTTCCTCGCACAGCCCAGCGAGCGCGTTCACAAAGCTCAGCTTGGTGGCGAGAAACGCATTGGACGTGTACTTGATGGTTTCCGACGTCGTGGTGTCGGTCACAATCAGTGGTGCACCGGTGGCCGAGAAGAGTTCGCCGACCCTGGCTGCTGCGGCGGGGTCGTCCGCCCCGACGACGATGCGGTCGGGGTTGAGGCTGTCATGCACCGCCGTGCCCTCACGGAGGAATTCAGGATTGGACACGACCCGGATGTCGGCCCGCCCGATCATCTGGTCGACGAGGGTGGCCGAGCCCACGGGCACGGTCGACTTGTTGACGACGATGGCATCTCGCCTCAGTTGGGTGGCGATCTCTTTGGCTGCGGACTCCACGTAGGAGACGTCGGCCGACCCGTCGGGTCGCTGAGGCGTGGGGACACACAGAAAGACGAAGTCGGCTCCGGCCACGGCATCGACGGCGGCGTCAGTGAAGGACAGCCGACCCGCCGCCACACTCTCGGCCACCAATTCTTCGAGGCCCCGTTCGACGATCGGCATTCGGCCGGAGCGCAACAGGGTCAACTTGGCGGCGTCGCTCTCGGCCAGGACCACGGTGTGACCGAAATGAGCCAGGGTGGCCGCCGTCGGGAGGCCGACGTAGCCCGCCCCGATGACCGCGACAGCTCGAGGGTCGCGTGCGCGGGCGTCATGAAGCCGTCTGAACCGCGGACCGCATAATGGGCACCAGACGGGTCAAACTGTCGCGCCAATCCGGGAGCGCGGGCAGGCCTCCTAAACGAAGGGCCATGTTGTCGAGCACCGAGTTGGCGGGGCGCGGCGCCGGGCGTGGTGGGTCGAGATCGGCGGTGGCGATCGGCTTGACCCGTTCGGGATCCGCACCGGCCTCCTCGAGGACGGCCCGCACGAATCCCCACCACGTGGTCGATCCCGAATTGGTGACGTGGAAGATGCCGGGGCGCCGGTCGAGACCGAGCGTCACGATGGCCGGAGCCAGGTCGGCCGTGAAGGTCGGCGAGCCGTACTGGTCGTCGACGAAGCGAAGCTCCCCGTCCCCGCCGGCCAGGCGGAGGGCCGTCCTCACCATGTTGGCGCCGTGGGCGCCGCTCACCCAGCTGGTCCGCACAATGGTGGATCCGGGCCGGCATTCCCGTTCTCCGGCCAGCTTCGAAGCACCGTACACGGAGGCCGGATTGGGCTGATCCCATTCCCGGTAGGGCCGCGGCACCGACCCGTCGAAGACGTAGTCCGTCGACACGTAGACCACGTGGGCCCCGACGAGCGCAGCCGCCTCGGCCACGTTCCGGGTCCCGATGGCGTTGACCGCATAGGCCAGGTCGACTTCGCTCTCACACAAGTCGACGGCGGTCAGCGTGCCGCCGTGCAGGACCAGATCGGGTCGGAACGTCAAAAAAGTGTGCAGGACCGCGTCACGATCGTCGACCTTCATGTTGTGCACATCGGTCGGAAGAACCTCGTGTTCGACGCCGGAGCGAGGACCTTCGGGGCCGAGCAGGGCACAGCGGAGTCCGCCGGGCGGCACGGTGCCGGCGAGGCAGTCGCGCAGGTCGCGCCCGAGCTGCCCGTCAGCACCGGTGATCAGGATCCGCACGGAACTCAGCCCTTCGATGACTCCCAGGCGCCTTCCACCACGGGCGCCCGGGCCATCAGTGGTTCCCACCAGTCGCGATGATCCGCATACCAGGACACGGTGTCGTCGAGGCCCTGTTCCCATCGACTGAGGGTTCCCACCCGAGCTCGGCCCGCAGCTTCGAGGAGTCGAGCACGTACCGCCGGTCGTGACCCGGCCGATCCGGCACGATTGTCTTCAGCGACTCGGGCTTGCCGAGCGCAGCCAGGATGCGATCCGCCACTTCCATGATGGACGCCTCGACACCGCTGCCCACGTGGTACGTCTCGCCGACCTTGCCCCGGGCCAACACGGCGTCGATCGCGGTGCAGTGATCGATCACGTGCAGCCACTCACGACGGTTCTCCGTGCTGGCGTAGAGCGTGAGCGATTTGTCGTCGAGGGCCAGCGCACAGAAGTGCGGGATCAGCTTCTCGGGGAACTGGTAAGGCCCGTAATTGTTTGCGCAGTTGGTGATGGTGATCGGTAGCTCATACGTCTCGGCGTAGGCCCGCACCGCGTGGTCTGCGCCTGCCTTCGAGGCGTTGTAGGGCGTGCGGGGCCTATAGGGGGACTCTTCTGTGAAGGCCTCCTCCGTCTCCAGGGGGAGGTCCCCATAGACCTCACAGGTCGACACGTGGTGAAAGCGGTCTATGCCGACCTGACGCGCCGCCTCGAGCATGGTCTGCGTGCCGAGCACATTGGTGCGGAAGAAGAGCCCCGGGTTGAGCACGGCCAGAGAGTTGTGCGACTCGGCCGCGAAGTGAACGACGGTGTCGATCTCTTCGCCCCGCAGTGCCTTCTCGGCCGCCGCCGGATCACAGATGTCCCCCTGGACGAACACGATCCGGTCTTCGATGTCGGACAGGTTGGGTCGGTTGCCGGCATAGGTGAGCACGTCGTAGACGACGACATGGTCATCGGGGTGCTGCTCCACCCAGTAACGGGCGAAATTCGACCCGATGAAACCGGCACCTCCCGTGACGAGAAGGCGCATATGGGGGCCGATGTTAGTCCAGGCCCCAGAGCCTCCCAGCTCAGGAGGCCCGGACGTGGATCACGTCACCGGCCGTGACGGCTCGCTGCCCCACACCCGTCTTGACCAGGAGCCGCCCGGCGTGGTCGATGGCCACCGCCCGTCCGGAGAACTCCTCTGCCGGAAGGACGACCAGCACCTCTTGACCCAGGGTGGCGCAGCGCGCTCGGACCTCGTCGGCCAGCCGGCGGCGGCCTGCCGCCTGGCCGAGCAGGGGTAGACGGGTAGCCAGAGCGGCCAGCACGTGCTCGAGCAGGACCATGCGATCCAGCGAGGAAGCAGGATCGCTCAAATCGTCCAGGCAGGTTCCTTCGGCATCCGGGGGGCCGGGCCAGGCGACGTTGAGCCCGATGCCGGCCACGACGGCCGGCGGGCTGGTGGAGAAATCGGCCTCGGCCAGCAGGCCGGCCAGCTTGGCCGTGCCCACGATCAGGTCGTTGGGCCATTTCAGCTGTGCCTCGACCCCGGCCACCTCGACGCAGGCGTCCAGGGCGGAGAGGCCCAGGGCACCTGTGCACAGGTGCAGGTCTTCGGCGTCGCAGTCGGGGCGCAGGAGCACCGAGGCCAGCAGGTTCGCGCCAGGTGGCGACTCCCAGCGCCGATCAAGGCGCCCTCGCCCGGCCGTCTGGTAGTCGGCCACCGCGACCAGCCCTTCGGGTTCTCCCTGGCGAGCGAGCTCGAGCAGGTACGAGTTGGTGGAGTCGATCTCCTCGAACCGACGAACCCGCCATTCCCCTGCCCACATGGCAGAGACCATACGGCGCG
>CAVSEB010000012.1:0-514530 GCA_963726855.1 uncultured Acidimicrobiaceae bacterium | reverse complement strand
GTGATTGCTCACAAGAAATTGTCGCGGCAAGTTCCGGCAAAATGTGTTCCAGCAATCCGCTCGCGCGCAGCAAAACCAATCCGCGCGCGGCAGAATTTGTTTTGGGGAGCACACGCGCCTCGCGTGTTTCGGCGAGCGCCTCGCTCGCCGGTTTGGGGAAGTATCCGACGCGGGGCGCGTCGGACTGCGCCCGAGGCGGGCGCGCTCCCCAATTCAACTGCGGCGCAAACAATTTTATCATCTCGTCGCGAATGCGTTCGGCGCTGATGAGTTTGATTTTCGGCGCGAGCTATTTGATGGCGGCAAAAGTTTTCGGCTCGATCTCAAAATCCAATTGCGCGGCGAAACGCACGGCGCGCAGCAAACGCAAATGATCTTCGCCAAAACGTTCTTCCGGTTTGCCAATCGTGCGGATGATTTTCGCGCGCAAATCTTTTTCGCCGCCGACCCAGTCGTGGATTTTTTTTGTGAGCGGATCGTAGAAAAGTCCGTTGACCGTGAAATCGCGGCGCAACGCATCGGCCTCGGCGTTGGCGAAAACAATTTTTTCCGGGCGGCGGCCATCCTGGTAATCCGCCTCGGCGCGAAACGTGGCGACCTGAAATTGCTGTCCGCCTTCGACGACGATCATGACGCCGAATTTTTTGCCGACGGGAATGGTTCGTTGTGAAAAGTTTTTCGACCTGTTCCGGCTTGGCGTCCGTGGCGATGTCGAAATCCTGCGGCTCGCGTCCGAGCAAAAAATCGCGCACGCAGCCGCCGACCCAGAACGCGGCGAAGCCCGCCGCTTGCAAGTCGGCTAACAATTTTTTTTGCAATGTCTCGGGCGAATCGAATTCATTGACAATTTACGATAGACGATTTAGGCGCGCAAGGTTATGCCAGTAACTCGCGTCTATGCGCATATCGCAGTTCGTAAATTTATTCCTCGCCCCAGATTTTTTTGATGTGCGCGATGCCGGCTTTGACGGCTTCGACGGGCAGCGACGGGCTTAATTCAAAAACCTTGATGTGCTCCGGCTTCACGAACGGCTTGAGCGCGGCGAAATCTATCATGCCGGTGCCGGGCGCGCAGTGGTCGCGCGCGGGAAATTGCACGTCGTGGATGTGAAATCCGGCGAGCCGGTCGGCGAGCGATTCCGAGATGCATCCGCGTGCCGGATGAAGCCGAGGTTTTCCTTGATCTGCGCGTGGCCGCAATCGTGCCAATAGACGATGTTCGGGCTGGCGAAATTCGCGGAAGAAAAATTGGAAATCGCTTTCCACCGGAATTTCCTCGAGCGCCTGGCGGTTTTCGCAGCCGAGTTTCAGCCCGCGCTTTTCGGCTTCGGGCAGAAGCTTGCGCAGCGTTTCATTGGTGCGCGCGACAAATTTTTCCTTCTTGGCTTCGCGCGTTTGGCTGAGGCTTCGGCGCAGAGTTTTTCGTATTTGGGCGAATCTTTTTCGCCGCGTTCGAGCATTTCGCACAAGTTTGCCGGTGTAATCCTTCATCTCCATGCTGCCGAGGTGCAGCACGACGAGCGGGCGCCTTGACGCGCGCGGCAAATTCAAACGTCTTGAGCGTGTGCTTGATGGCCAGTTCGCGGTCGCGCGGTTTCTCGGCGGAAAATTCGTAAAGGTTCGGCGCGGCGTGCGTGACGCCCATCGGCAGCGGGCAAAAATTGTGCAGCGCTGGAAATTTTCATTTCGCCCGCGTCCACGGCTTCGAGGATGCCGGGCATGAGGCTGATGCGGATGCCGTGGCTCAACTCGGCGTATTCAAAACCGAGGTCGCGGATTTCGCGCAGCATGGCGCGGCCGTCGGTGTGACGGTGGGAATTCCAGCAGGTCGAAAAGGAATACATTGTGAATCGTTGAATCGTTACATCGTTAAATCGTGAATCGTAAAAGGAAGAATCGTTAAACCGTCGCGACGATGCAACGATTTAACGATTCACGATTCAGCAATTCACA
This sequence comes from uncultured Acidimicrobiaceae bacterium, assembly GCA_963726855.1. Lineage (GTDB taxonomy): Bacteria > Actinomycetota > Acidimicrobiia > Acidimicrobiales > RAAP-2 > Bog-473. The sequence goes on along the minus strand of CAVSEB010000012.1, from coordinate 512,577 downwards.
AATTACAAGTCCGCGTAACGCGCGGTCAGCATCGCGGAGAAACGCGCGACTTTTTCCTTGCGGCGGCGTTTTTCGCTGGGCTTTTCAAACGTGCCGGTGGCTGCGCACGATTTTCAACGTGCCTTCGCGGTCGACTTTTTTCTTCAGCCGGCGCAACGCGCGATCCACGGGCTCGCCTTTTTTTAGTTTAATTTCTGTCAAAGGAACTCACTTCCTTTCTGGGCGAGACAAATCCGCACGCGCGGCTGCTCGCAGAAATAAATGAACGCGGAGAATAGTTTTTCCGCGCCGATTGTCAATGCGCAAAAGCGCGCGTAGTTGCAAAATCGATTGCGATTAGATTATGTTACGACCTCACGCGAAACCTTGCTTTTGCCGACGCAAATTATTCTTCCCGCAATGAAATCAAGGAATGCGAAAAAGGCAAATCCGCCGACCCGGAATTGAAAAAGCGGATCCAGGAACTCATCCAATTCAAAGGCGGCGGCCACAACGAAACCGAAGTCGCCGACATCATCGAAAACGCGCTGAAACTCCTGACCGACGTGAAGGACACCGGCGACGTGCGCGTCATCCAGACCGCGCTGCGCGAATTGCGCTACGCGTTCCGGCTGTTCGCGCCGTATGCCGGCAAGCGCAAAGTCACCATCTTCGGCTCCGCGCGGACGCAGCCCGACAAGCTGGAATATCAGCAGGCCGTCGAGTTCGGGCGCAAAATCGTGCAGGCCGGATTCATGGTCATCACCGGCGCGGGCCGCGGCATCATGCAGGCCGGACACGAAGGCGCCGGGCCGGAAAACAGTTTCGGCGTCAACATCCGCCTGCCGTGGGAACAAAGCGCCAATCCCGTCATCGCCGAGGACAAAAAACTCATCACGTTCAAATATTTTTTCACGCGCAAACTCATTTTCATCCGCCACTCGGACGCGATTGTCCTGTTTCCCGGCGGTTTCGGCACGTTCGACGAAGGTTACGAGGCCATCACGCTCATGCAGACCGGCAAGAGCCAGCTCATGCCGCTCGTGCTCGTGGACAAACCCGGCGGCACTTATTGGAAAACGTGGGACATACAACGTCCGCGAACAACTGCTGCGCAACAAATTGATTTCGCCCGACGACTTGAGCCTTTACCACATCACCGACAGCACCGACGAAGCCGTGAAAATCATCACGCGCTTCTACCGGAATTTTCATTCCACGCGCTTCGTGAAGGATTTGCTCGTCATCCGGCTGAAAAATGCGCCGAGCGAATCCGCCCTCGCCGCGATGAACGAAGATTTTGCCGACATCATCGTCGAGGGAAAAATCCAGATCCATCAAACCGACGCCGGAAGAAGTCGAGGACAACGACCATCTGGAACTGGAGCGCATCGCCTTCAACTTCAACCGCCGCGATTACGGACGCCTGCGGCAATTGATTGATGTGTTGAACGGGTTGTGATTTGATTTTGGTTGTCCGACATTCGCCAAAGACGAAAAGCAGACAGAATTAACAAAATGAACAGAATTTAATTCTGGATAATTCTGTGAATTCTGTCTGAAGATTTCCCGCTTGTCGCCGGGGCGTTTGGAGTTACAGTTTCAGCAGCCATGAAAACGCTTTCGGCCAAGGCGAAAATCAGCGGACTCACGCTGATTGGGATAACAAACTACAATTTAATAAGACTGAATTGCAGTTGTGCGAAATTTTCTCGCCCGCACCGCGTTTTACAGTTTTACTTTCCGCCGCATGAAACAAAAAGCTTACGCCGCCGCCGGCGTGGACATTGATCTGGGCAATCGCGTCAAGGCCACGCTGCCGCAATTGCTCGCCAGCACGCATCGCCGCGAGGTGCTCGGCAAGGTCGGCGGCTTCGGCGGCCTGTTCGCGCTGGACGTGAAAAAATATCGCGAGCCGGTCCTCGTGTCGTCCGTGGACGGCGTCGGCACGAAGCTCAAGCTCGCCTTCGCGCTGGACAAGCACGACACCATCGGCGCGGATTTGGTGAACCATTGCGTGAACGACATCGCGGTGCTGGGCGCGGAGCCGCTGTTCTTCCTCGATTATCTCGGCACGGGCAAACTGGAGCCGCACGTTTTCACGGACATCATCAAGGGCTTCGCGCGCGCGTGCGCGGAAAACAATTGCGCGCTCATCGGCGGCGAGACGGCGCAGATGCCGGGCTTTTATCAGGCGGGCGAATACGACGTGAGCGGCACGATCGTCGGCGTGGTGGAAAAATCCAAGATGCTCAACGGCCAGAAAACCATCAAGCGCGGCGACGTGGTCATCGGCATCGCATCGAGCGGGCTGCACACGAACGGCTATTCGCTCGGCCGGAAAATTTTCTTCGAGCAACTGAAATTGAAACCGTCCAGCCGCGTCCCCGGCTTGAAAAACACCATCGGCGAAGAATTGTTGAAGGAACACGTCAGTTACGGGCCGCTGGTGCAAAAACTGTTGAAGAAATTTAATTTGCAACGTAGCGGCGTCTCGGCAAGCGCGATTCAAAACGTTGCCGGTCGAAGGCCGTTTCGCGCACATCACCGGCGGCGGTTTCGTGGACAACATTCCGCGCGTGCTGCCGAAATCTTTCGATGTGGTCATCAAAAAAGGTTCGTGGGACATGCTGCCGATTTTCAAAATCATCGAAGCAGAAAAGCGGCGTGCCGGACGAGGAACTTTATCAAGTCTTCAACATGGGCATCGGCATGGTTGCAATCGTCGTCGGCGGAAAAAGCGAATGACGTTTTGAAATTCATCCGCGCGCAAAAGCACAAGGCGTGGATCATCGGCGAAGTTGTCAAAGGCAAAGGCGTGGCGCGCGTAGTTTAATTTTTGATTTCAAATCGGCGTTATCCGCTTAATCTACGGGAAATGAATTCCCGTTTTACACAACTGCTGCTGGCAATTGTTTTCGCAAGCCTGACTTTTTCCTTTTCGCTCCGCGCCGAAATTATTTCCGCCACCATCCAAACGCCGCCGCCCGCCGAGATCCGGCTATTTCAAATTTGGCACGGCCACAAATCCCGCCGGTCACGAAATCTCCCTGAACAGCCGCAGCCTACTGTTCGACGGCCAGCCGGTGTTTCCCGTGATGGGCGAAATTCACTACTCGCGCGTGCCGCAAGCTGAATGGCGCGAGGAATTGCTCAAGATGAAGGCCGGCGGCGTGGACATCGTGGCGACCTATGTTTTCTGGATTCATCATGAGGAAATCGAAGGGCAATGGGATTGGTCCGGCCAGCGCGACCTGAAAAAATTTCTGCAGACCTGCAGTGAACTCGGCCTGAAAGTCGTCGTCCGCTGCGGCCCGTGGTGTCACGGCGAAGTCCGCAACGGCGGTTTTCCCGACTGGCTCGTCGCGCACAAGGATTGGAACCTGCGCTCGACGGACACCAATTTTCTCGCGGCGGTAAAAATTCTTTACGGCGAAATCGCCAGAACAGCTTCAAGGCGAATTGTGGAAGGACGGCGGCCCGGTCATCGGCATCCAGGTGGACAACGAATTTGGCGGCTCGCCGAATTATCTGCTGGCGCTGAAAAAAATCGCCGATTGACGCGGGCATTGACGTTCCGCTTTACACCAAAACCGGCTGGCCGGCGATGCGCACGCCCGTGCCGCTCGGCGAATTGCTGCCGCTCTTCGGCGCGTATGCCGATGGTTTCTGGGAGCGCGACCTCAAGCCGATGGCCGGCGCCAATTGGGAAAATTTCACCTTCAAATTCACGCGCACCGACACCGGCGTGGGCAACGACACGCTGGGCAACCGCAATTCCGGCGACACCGCCGGCACGGAAAAATATCCGTATCTCACCTGCGAAATCGGCGGCGGGATGCCCGCATCGTATCATCGCCGCATGAATTACGATCCGCGCGATGTCGAAGCCGTCGCGCTCTGCCAGCTCGGCAGCGGCAGTTCGCTGATGGGCTATTACATGTATCACGGCGGCCAGAACCCCGACGGCAAACTTACCACGCTTGCAGGAATCGCAGGCCACCGGCTACCCGAATGATCTGCCGGTGAAAAGTTACGACTTCAACGCGCCCATCGGCGAATACGGCCAGATCAATCCGCAATATCTTCTGGCTGCGCCGGCTGCATTTATTCCTTCACGACTTCGGCGGCCGCTCGCGCAAATGCCCATGACGTTGCCCGATGTGCATGCCGACGAACAAAAATGACTTGACGACACTGCGCTGGTCTGTGCGGTCGGACGGCAAGAGCGGCTACGTTTTCGTGAACAATTACCAGCGCCTTCAACCGATGCCGGCAAAAACGAATGTGCAATTCAAACTGAATTTGCCTGGCGGCGAATTTATTTTCCCGACCAAGCCGGTGACGATTCCAGCGGACGACTTTTTCTTCTGGCCATTCAATCTCGACCTCGGCGGTGCGAAATTGATTTATGCCACCGCGCAGCCGATCTGCAAAATTGATGACGGCGATGTGCTGACAGTTTTCTTCGCGCAAACGACGGGCGTGAAAGCGGAGTTTGATTTTGATCCGCAAACTTTGGCGTCCTCGCAAGCCGACTTTCAGGATGTAAAGCCGGGCCATGGCGCGACGATTCAACTCAAAACCAAATCCGGCGGGCAAATCCAGATCGTGCTTCTGGACGAAGCGGATTCGCTGGCGTTGTGGAAGGGCGAATTTGCCGGTAGCGAGCGGGTGTTTCTCTCGCCGGCCGATCTCGTCTTTGACGGCGGCAGACTGCAAGCCACAAGCGACAATCCCGGGAATCTTCGCGTGGAAGCGTTTCCCGCGCCGGAAAAATTTGCCGGCAAGACGGACGGCATTTTCCACCGTTTGAATTTACCGACAACCAAAGCCGTTTCACTCAAGGTCGGGACAAAACCACTCCAGCCCGCCGGTCCGCCGCGTGAGATTCCGTTGAGCGGCGGCCGGTCAACACATCGCCATCGCGCCGACGGAATCCGATTTTATGAACGCGGCTGTCTGGAAAATCAAGCTGCCGGCGGATCTCGAATCTGAGGCTGAACCCGATTTTGCGGATTCATTACATCGGCGATGTGGCGCGGCTCACGCTCAATGGCAAATTGATTGACGACAATTTTTATGCCGGGCGGACATTTGACCTGGGCATGAACCGCTATGCGCCGGAGATTTTGACCGGCGATTTGTGGCTGGAGATTTTGCCGCTGCGCAAAGACGCGCCGATTTATCTTCGAGCCAGAAGGCCGGCCGGATTTCGGCGGACAAGAAAGCATTGCCGAAATTCAATCGGCGGAAATCGTCAATCGTCACGACGTTGAATTCACTCCGGCGACTCCGTAAAAAACATTTTTCCTGATTCGCCTGATTTCCTGATTCAATCTGCTCGTCATGAAAATTCTGGTCATCGGTTCGGGCGGACGCGAACACGCGCTGGTTTGGAAACTGGCGCAGTCGCCGCACGCCGACACAAATTTGGTGCGCGCCCGGCAACGCCGGCATCGCGCAGGAACGGCTCGCGAAAAACCGTCGCCGGTCGAATGCGTCAACATTCGCGCCGAAGATTTGCCGAAACTGCTCGCGTTCGCGCAGGAAAAGAAAATCGAACTCACCGTCGTCGGCCCGGACAATCCGCTCGCGCTGGGCATCGTGGATTTGTTCCAGAAAAACGGCCTGCGGATTTGGGGGCCGAACCAAAAAGCCGCGCATTTGAATCGTCCAAAGTCTTCTCGCAAAATTTCATGGAGAAATACGGAATTCCGACGGCGCGCGCCGGAACTTTTTCAGATGCCACCGCCGCGAAAAAATTCGCGGCGTCACTCGACGGCAAATGCGCCGTGAAAGCCGACGGCCTTGCGCTCGGCAAAGGTGTTTTGATTTGCGCCAATGAAACTGAGGCAAACGAGGCGATTGACGAAATTCTCGTCAGCAAAAAGTTTTGGCGCGGCGGGCGCGAACATCGTCATCCAGGAATTTCTTGAAGGCATGGAAATTTCGCTGCACGCGATTTGCGACGGCAAAACGGCGAAACTTTTTCCGACTTCGCAAGACCACAAACGCGCGCTCGACGGCGACAAAGGTTTGAACACCGGCGGCATGGGCACCTATTCGCCGACGCCGTTTTTGAGCGACGCGGAATTGAAAAAAGTCGGCGACGCGATTTTGAATCCGTGGCTGCGCGGCTGCGCGGAGGAGGAGATTGATTTTCGCGGCATTTTGTATCCGGGAATCATGCTGACGAAAACCGGCCCGAAAGTTTTGGAATTCAACGCGCGTTTCGGCGATCCCGAAACGCAGGTTTATCTGACGCGACTGGAAAATGATCTGGTCGAATTGCTCGACGCCAGCGTGAACGGCACGCTGGACAAAATCGAATTGAAATGGAAACCGGAAGCGAGCGTGTGCGTCGTGATGGCCAGCGGCGGTTATCCGGGAAATTATGAAAAAGGAAAACCGATTCGCGGTCTGGACGACGCGGCGAAATTGCCGGACGTGAAAGTTTTTCACGCCGGACACGGCGTTGAAAGGAAATGCAAATCGTCACGAACGGCGGGCGCGTTCTCGGCGTGACGGCTTTGGGCAAAGATTTGAAAGCCGCGCAAGCCGCCGCTTACGCCGCCGTGGAAAAAATCCATTTCGACGGCGCGCATTTCCGCCGCGACATCGCGGCGAAGGCACTTTAGCAATTTTGGTTTATTGGATACCCATTTGAACGAAGCGCTTCCGCAGCCTTCGCGTTCCGATTTGCAGCTGCTCCTCTGCAAGGCTTGAGCGATGGCATTTCGGGTGTTTCGATTTGTGGCGGATGACATGCTAATCACCGCATCTAATCGCCACCGGTATTCCCGGACGTCAGCGGCTTTGGCCAAACTATTGGTCAGTCAGCATCCACATTGGCTAGTCATTTTGATTTTTTGCAATGGAAGCCAAAGCTTCAACTGCCTCTGATTTCCATTGTGCGCTGCGGGCTGCAATGCGCTGATGGTGCTCGGAGAGTAAGGCGCTGTATATTTTCGGGGTGGAGTAGAACTTCCAGCGCCACCGCGTCTCCATTTGCGGCCAGCCCGCCAAGGAACTGACGCCATCCCGTCAGTTCCGGATTTGCAGGGCGCGAGCCAAAGCATCGAGCGCTGCGGAATTTCCTTGAGCGGCGGCATCACCGATGACCTTGAAAGCGGCTTGATTGGCGTGAAAATCCGTTCAGACACCTCATTTCTTTGTTGTTGATCCAGTCCAATGGCTGTTAGTTTTGAAACTTTGTAGTTCGCGATTTGATCTCCTCCGACAATTTGTTCAAAAGCATCCGTTGCCCTGGACGACCGCTCGCCACAATTCAAGTCCGACCTTTTCCGGCGAACGGCCCATTGTTCACTGTGTTTCAGTTGCGCAGCAGTTGTGCTTGCCGAATGTCGAGTCCTTTTGGTTGTTGCCTCAACTGCGTCACTTCACCGCGCAATTTCAAGAAGCTCGATTTCATTTGAATTTGATTTCAATTGCTCATTTTCCGCCAGCAATCCGGCCAATTGATTCGTCGCGTCGTCCCGCTCGATGTTGCAATTGCTGGATTTGCTCGGCCAGCGGCGCTTGCTGTTGTCTGGAGCGTTTGGATTTGGTTTCGCAATTGGGAATCTTGGTGCGCTTCAAAGATTCCCGTTCCAACGACGACGGCGAGCGTGGCGCTGATGAGAGTTTTTTGGAATATGGTCATGGCGATGGTTTTGGTTGCGGCAATTACGGTTGAAGTGTGAACGGCGTTCCGGTCAGAACAGCGGCGGCGGAAATTGTGGCAGCCAGTCCAACCGGCGCGGATTGAACGGCATTGGCGGAAATCAAAACGGCCAGCCCGCTCGCGCCAATCGTGATTTTTTGTTTCGAGAAAAATTCGCGCAATCGTTCCACGGCGCGGCTCACGCGCTTTTGCGCGGCGTCATCGGAAGTACCCAAGCTCTCGCCGACTTCGCGCAGGTTTTTGTTTTCAAAATAGCGCAGCAGAATCGCGCTGCGGTCGGTTTCGTCCAGCGCGGCCATCGCGTCGTCCAGCAGCGGTTCGATTTGCGTCCAGTCATTGGCGGTCGCATTCATATTGTTCATCTCCACGGCGATTTGTTCGCGCAACTGGCGGCGCGATTCCTTGCGGATGACGTCAATCGCCGTCCGGCGCGCCACCGCATAAAGCCACGCGGTCACGAATCGTGTCGGATTTTAATTTGCCGCGCATTGCGCGCGAGGTCGGCGAAAACGGATTGCGCGATTTCCTCGGCCAGTTGCGGCGAGCGGACCTGCCGCAGCGCGGCGGAATAGACCAGGTTCACATGCCGCCGGACGATTTCGGTAAAGGCGTCCTGCGAATTTTCCCGCGCGAACCGCCGCAGCAAATCCAAATCGCTTGTCATTTTCAGAAGTATATCGCCGCCGACGGGCGGAATCCGACAAAAATTATTGGTGGCCGTGCGCAAGCGCCTTTACTTTCGCCGGTTTCTCGCGCAATTTGATGTCAGAATGACACGACGATTTTTTAGGCTTCTCTGTTTTGGCGCTGGCTTTATTTTTGGCGGCGCAAATCTCGCTGCGCGCGGACGCGACCAATGTCGCGCTGGCCAAATCCGCCGTTTTGGAAAACAACGTGGCGTATCTGCGCGTCGGCGAAGTCGCGAAAAATCTGGCGGACGAAATCCAGTCGGCGCAAACGGCGCTGGCGGCCACGAATAAAATTGTCGGGCACGGTTTTGGATTTGCGGTTTGCGGACGGCGACGATTCGGCGTCGGCGGCAGCGACGGCGGATTTGTTCGCGGCGAAAAAACTGCCGCTGGCGATTCTGGTCAACGGCCAGACGCGCGGCGCGGCGGCAACGCTGGCGGCGGATTTGCGCGCGGCGCGCGACGGGCTTGTTTTGGGTGGCGCGACGGCGGAGACTTGCAGCCGGACATCGCCGTGGCGGTGAAACATCGCCGATGAAAAACAGTTTCTGGAAAATCCCTACGCGGCGCTGGCGCAGAGCGAGACCAATGCCAGCGCGACACGAATCAATTTGTGCCGTTCATTGACCACACGAGCGAGGCGGATCTGGTGCGCGAAAAAATCAAGGACGGCGACGAGGACGAAAATTCCGCGCCGCCGCAGCCCGGCCGAGCCGCAAAAGCCGTTCATCCACGACCCGGTGCTGGCGCGGGCGGTGGATTTGATCAAGGGGCTCGCGATCGTGCGCCAGTCGCGCGGTTGATTTCGGGTTGACGATTGGCCGTTCACAAATCACCTTGAGCCTTCGCGCGGGATGAAAACCATTCTGTTCATTTGCACCGGAAATGTCTGCCGCAGCCCGATGGCCGAGGCGCTGTTCCGCCACGCCGTGAGCGGGCGCGGCGAATTCCGCGTGCTGTCGGCGGGCATCGGCGCGATGGACGGCCAGCCGCCGACGCCGCATTCGGTGCAGGCGATGCGCGAACTGGGCATTGACATTTCCGCGCAGCGCAGCCGGATGCTCACGGCGGATCTGGTGCGGCAGGCGGATTATATTTTTGGCATGACGCACAGCCATGTGGACACGATCGCGCTGCTGTATCCGCAGGCGGCGGAAAAAACTTTTTTGCTGCGCGAATTTGACGAGACGCTCGAGCCGTTTGAAAAGGACATCAGCGACCCGATCGGCAGTTCGTATGAAGTTTATGTGCATTGCCGCGACCAGATCGAGCAGGGCATCGCGTCGCTTTTGAAATTTATGGAACAACACGAAATTCTGTCCGCGCCGCACGGCGCGAAAACCGCAGCCGTCGTCAATTTCGCGCTCGGCGCGGACCACGGCGGCTTTGAGTTGAAGGAAGCGCTCAAACAATATCTGCTGTCGCGCGGGCTGACCGTCAAGGATTTCGGCGCGAAGACGAAAGATCCGGCGGATGATTATCCCGATTTCGCGCAGCCGGTCGGCGCAAGCCGTCGCCGACGGCCAGGCCGAACTCGGCCTGCTCGTCTGCACCAGCGGCGTCGGCATGTGCATCGCCGCCAACAAAATCCCCGGCGTGCGCGCCGGCGCAGGCCTTCAGACGAAGAAGACGCCGACTTGATGCGCCGGCACAACGACGCGAACGTCCTTTGTCTTGAGCGGCGAAAACACCCCGCCGGAACTCGCCAAAAAAATTCTCGACGCCTTCATCGCCGCGAAATTTGAAGGCGGACGCCACGAACGCCGCGTGCAGCAAAATGGACGTGCAGCCTCGCGCCCGCGCAATCTGCGCCTGCGCAACGTTGATCCCGCCGTCGCCGACGCCATTGAGCACGAACAACTGCGCCAGCAGGAAAACATCGAGTTGATCGCCAGCGAAAATTTTGTCAGCCCGGCGGTCATGGAAGCGCAAGGCTCGGTGCTGACGAACAAATACGCCGAAGGCTATCCCAAAAAACGCTGGTATGGCGGCTGCGAAAACGTTGACACGATCGAGCAACTGGCGATTGACCGCGCGAAGAAAATTGTTCGGCGCGGAACACGCCAACGTCCAGCCGCATTCCGGCAGCCAGCGCGAACATGGCCGTTTATTTTGCCGTGCTCAAGCCCGGCGACAAGATGCTGACGATGGATTTGAGCCACGGCGGCCATTTGACGCACGGCAACAAGGCGAATTTCTCCGGCAAATTTTTTGAGATCGTCCATTACGGCGTGCGCAAGGACGACGAACGGATTGATTACGACCAACTCGCGCAAATGGCGCGCGAGCACAAGCCGAAGATGATCACCGTCGGCGCGAGCGCGTATCCGCGCATCATTGATTTCAAGCGCATGGGCGAAATCGCGCGCGAAGTCGGCGCGTATCTGCTGGCGGACATCGCGCACATCGCCGGCCTGGTCGCGGCGGGAATTCATCCCAGCCCGATGGAGCACGCGGATTTTGTGACGACCACGACGCACAAGACCTTGCGCGGGCCGCGCGGCGGATTGATTTTGTGCCGCGAAAAATATGCGAAGGAAATTGATTCGCAGGTTTTCCCCGGCATCCAGGGCGGGCCGCTGGAACACGTCATCGCCGCGCAAGGCGGTTTGTTTCCACGAAGCGTTGCAGCCGTCGTTCAAAACTTACCAGCAGCAAATCGTCAAAAATGCCGCGGCGCTGGCCGACGGCATGAAGCGCAACGGCTACCGGCTCGTCAGCGGCGGCACGGACAACCATCTGATGCTCGTGGATGTGGGCGCGAAAGAATCTGACCGGCAAGGATTGCCAGATCGCGCTGGACGAAGCCGGCATCACGGTCGAACAAAAACACGATTCCGTTCGAGACGCGCTCGCCGTTCCAGGCCAGCGGCATCCGGCTGGGCACGCCCGCCGTGCACGACGCGCGGCATGAAGGAAGCGGAAATGGCCGCGATTGCCGACATGATTTCCGAAGTGCTGCTGGACATCAAAAACGTCGACGCCGCGCACAAAGTCCGCGCCCGCGTGCGCGAACTGACGGCGAAATTTCCGCTGCCGTATTGATTTGGCGGCGGAAAATTTATCCGATTGCCGGCCTCATCTACAGCTGTTGGCGTTACAAATACCAAGAGGCTTCTTTGTCCTGCTGGCATATTCGTGGAATCCGGCAGCCAGCCACCGCTTGGAATTTCATTTTCCAAAACAACAGGTCTGACCGGGAATTAGGCTTACTTGGTTCGTTACTGTGATTCTTCGCGCACTTGGTTGGGAAGGATCGCCAGTCAATAGGACAAGATTTGCCAACAGTTTTAGATTAAAGGTTAAAGATTTGTTGAAAAATAAGGAATCACATCAAGGATTGGGCCGACTTCTACGGATTCTCCGCCAACGGAAACACTTTGTGTGGCACGCATCTGGGTTTGTCTGCCATTTGACATAACCGCTTCCGGCTCGGCCAGAGTTTCTACATCACTTGCACCTTGCAATGCTTCATTGATGATTTTGAACTGTTGTTCGGTCATCAGCCCGGTTTTGCCGCCTTGCGTGTCCGACGACCAGCTAACGCCAAGAGATTGCAAAGCATCGGTGGGAAAAGAAACAAATCTCGTCTTCAAATGAACTTGTATTATTTCCGCGTCCGGCAATCTGCTGGTTTTCGATTGCACGGTTTCTAGGTGGAGTATTTTGTTGCTGACGCAGCCGAGTAACCTCACCGCGCAATTTCAGCAATTCATTGAATTGTTCATCCGAAAGTGATTTGGAGTTGCCAGCCAACACGAGGCGATTTGAAAGACTTTCGTTGTCGGTTTGCAGTTGCGCGAGTTGTTGCGTCAACGATTCGTTTTCCGCGCGCAATTTTTCTTGCGTTTGATGTTGAATCACAAATGCCGTCGCCGCGCCGGCCACGACGAGCGCGCTGAATGCCAGTTTTAATTTTGTCGCAGTCATAATTTTTAGAAGTGTGAATGTTCCTGTTCCCGCAGTTGCAATTGAAGCTGTCGTCAGCGTCGCGGCCAGATTCGCGGGCGCAATTTGAATCGCGTTCGCGGAAATCACGGACGCCAGAGCCGTCGCCGTCGTGATGCCGCGTTTGGCGAAAATGGCGCGCAGTTTTTCCAGCGCGCGTTCGACGCGCATCCGCGCGGCGTTTTCGTTGAGGCCGAGTTTCGCGCCGACTTCGGCGAACTGCCGGTTTTCAAAATAGCGCAGCAAAATGGCTTCGCGGTCGGCTTCCTTGAGTTCGTGCATGGCGTCGTCGAGCGTCGGGCGAATTTTTTCCCAATCGGCGTCCGGGCGCGGTTTCATGAAGTTGGTTCGCGCATAAATTTTTCCTCGCGGTCGCGCCGGCGATTTTCGTCCGCGCACGATTTTCGCGGCGGCAAAATGCGCGCTGGTGTAAAGCCAGCCGGTCAAACTTTCGCGGCGCGAAAGTGAACCGGCTTTGCGCGCCAAGATCGGTGAAAACCGTTTGCGCCACGTCTTTCGCCAGATGTTCGTCGCCGTTGACCTGCCGGAGCGCGGCGGAATAGACGAGATTCACGTGGCGTTGCACCAGTTCGGCGAAGGCGTCCTCGGAATTTGTCCGGGCAAATCGCCGGAGCAATTCTGAATCGGGCGTCATTTATTTCAATTTATAGCACCCGCCGGAATGAAAATCGCACAAGAAAAACCGGATTTGACGGCCCGTTGAAACGGGCGTGACGCCGGCTTCCTCCGCGCGAGACCAAGAGAAAAATCAAAAGGGAATCCACAGGCAAACCATAATGCTGAATCAATGGGAAAACCGACCTTGCTGAAAATCGCCGAAAGCCAAGCGGCAGGGGGCTTAACGCATTTCCTGACGAATCATGAGCGCGACAAAAGCCAGCGCCACGACAAACGGCAGAGCATACAGAACTATATCCATGTCGCTAAAATATGACATAAAACAGACAATTGCGACAGGAATGTTACAATTATGTTACGCAGTTATGCCAGCCAATGGATTGAGTTTCGTTTGCAGTTTTAAGATATCGCAGGACAGCCACATCGGAACGAATTGTGAAGGTGGGATGAAATGCTTAAACTTGAGGTTGGTAACGAGTTTTAATTTCAGGACATCGCCCCGCTTCCGGCCCAAAAGCTGTTCCTTCAATGGGGATTGCGGATTTATCACCAACACCTCCGGTTCGGACGAAGTTTCGGGCGATGTCAAAGCTCGTCTTCGCGCTCGGCGTAAAATAGTTGGTAGGCGCGGTCGTAATCGGTTTCCGGCACGAAGACCTGGGCGGGACGGCTCAAATCGCCGTCGTCCGGCGCGGTCGGATCCACGAACGCCTGCGTGGCGGCGATGCCGTGTTTCTCCAGCATCATCACGAGCATCTCGGCGTTGACGACCGGGCCGGTGTAAAACAGTTTCACGCGGACAATTTAACCGCAGATGAACACCGTTCGCCACGCCGAAATGACTTGCCGCGTCGAAGTGAGACACAGATGGGGAATCTCAGCGCAAGCACGGAGAAACCGGCGAGTCGTGAAATGTTGAACGCACGGTCGTGATCAGTTGGCGGGCGAATCTCAATCCCGTTGCCTTAAACGGTGCGGCCTGTGTAACCTCCCGCCCGAATGAAAACAAAAATTCCCGACGAATTGGCCCGTGAAGTGTCGCAGACCAAATGGGGCAAAATCCTGCTCGCCACGCCCGTGGTGATGACGGTCATTGCGACCCTGCTTGCAGGACTGGCTTCGAGCGAAATGACCCGCGCCCAATACGACCGCGCCCTCGGCGCGCAACTCCAGTCCAAGGCCGGCGACCAATGGGCTTACTTTCAGGCGAAGAAACTCCGCGGCGCGATGCAACAAAACTCGCTCGAACTCCTCACCGCCACCACCGACATCCGGCCGATTGAGAATCCCGCTTTGGAAAAAATTCCCGCCCCCGCCACCCTGAATCTGGATTCAAACCTCGAAGCGGCGATGCAAGCCGTCGAACAAGAAAAACCGGAAACCGAGATCGCCGCGCTTTTGAAACCAGTGGACGATCAATCCCTGGCGGCGGCCCTGCAAGCCGCCAAGGATAACACGCTGGCGTTTGACACCGCCCTCACCCCGGCCGATCAAGCACTCGACCAATTGGAAAAATCCCTGCCCGCCGGCGACAAGGCCGCCGCCCGCGACCTGACCGCCGCCCGGATGCGCTTCCTGGCCGCGCGTTACAACGCCGAAGCGAATCTGAATCAATCCATCGCGAACCTCTACGAATTGCAGGTGCGCAAAGCCAACATCTCGGCGGAGCGCCACCACAAACGCAGCACCAGATTTTTCTTTGGCATGTTGGCCGCGCAAGCCGCGGTCATCGTTTCCACCTTTGCCATCGCGGCGCAGAAGCGGAGCTTCCTTTGGATACTCGCGGCAGGGTCCGGCCTCGCGCCGTCCTCTTCGCCATTTACGTTTATCTGCGGGTGTAAGACCCCTCGCGCCGACATGCGCGCCGAAATGAAATGTCAGCGGAAGCCAAGCACAGGCGGAAGCGCAGAGAAAGCGGGTAACGGTGAGGAAGCTTAAGCGCGGCCTGTGGAGGTTCCTGAAATAAGCCACCATCCGTTTATTTTTGCCGACATAGTTTCTTCAGGCCGTCTGGACGGCGCCGCCGGCTCCTTCCAATTCAATTTTCATGATGCTGTCATAGGGGACATTCATCTTCTTGAACCAGGCAGCAATAGCTTCCGGTTGCGGAGCCTGCCAGACACAATAAATCTTGCCTTCGGTCAGGTTGGCGAAGCTCTGCAGGCCTTTGACGGTCGGGTCTTGCTGCGAAGCCGCTGCCACCTGACAGAACTGGTCGCGGGTGATGCCTTTCATTGTATGGGTGCAAATGAATTTTGCCATGGTGCTTGTTCCTTTTTGTCTTGGTTGTTGTTTGTTTTCTCGATGTCCCCGAGAGGCGGACTCCATTCAAAAGAAAATTATGCCCGACGATGACGACTGTCAAATGGACTTCTTGACTCAATCAAGATATTAATGGCCTGAGCTTTCCTCGAACGGCGGCGGGGCAAAGCTCGTCCTCGCGCTCGGCGTTGACGACCGGGCCGGTGTAAAACAATTTCACGCGGGCAATTTAACGGCGGATGAACACTCTCGCCACGCCAAAGTGAAAAGCGGGGGAAAACGGGTGACGGTGGGAATGGTTGGGGCAATTACAATTTGCCGACGACCAAGTCAATCGGGACAACACCTTCAACGGAGTTAATAAAATTGTCTCTTCGGGCGTCGAGAATTGTGATGCCTTTTTCTTTGTTGTGCCATCCAAAATAAGATCCTTTCAGCGGACTGAATCCTACGGATTCCATGAATGTTACGATTTCTATTTCGGATGGATGAGGGTCGGTTGGATTGACTGCCCGATACCACGGTTGAGAAATTCACCATGCACGGTTTTTCCCCTTGTGCTCCGATGATAAGCGATTTTCCTTCAAAACAATTCCTTCCAAACGTAAATCCGCGTTGAATATACTGGTTCTCTTATTATTCCTCGAGCCGGCGGAGATAGAACAAAGGCGTGGCGTGATGCTGTTTTCACTTTCGGCTCATTTGTAACTCCAAATGTTCCAGCGTGCGTGCGTTTGAACTTCCCCGCTCGGTTGTCAGACGCGCGGTAGAAAACTTCGTGCTCAGCAGTCGTGGATATTGTGTTTTTCCAAGTTTGCGGCGTGATCTTCTTTCAGTAGGGCGCCCTGTTTCCTCGGCCCATTCTAAAAGGCAAACTGCTTGTTGATCGATTTCTTCCGCGTGTCCTCTCGCTGATGCCTTCAATTGCGTTTTCGCACTTTCTTGCAAGGTAGGGCGGCGGCATCTGCCGCAAGGTCTCCATGCGTTTTTTTATGTAACCATATTGGGGCTGTGGTTTCGGGAGTTCAGTCAAATATCGAACAATTATTATTTGTAAAAGCGAAATAAGACTGGACAGCTTCGCAATGTTCATCACTTTTGATTAAGTCCCATTCCATTTGTCGTGTCGGAGCTAACAAACTATAATCTGCCGATTTGCTGGCGTCAACCGTTGACTGCCGATAAAAAACTGCCGCAGGTTGGTTTAAGACCACATTATTTACAATCACCATTCCCGTTGCAGCAAGCGTAGCCATCGGCCAACGGCTTTTTCCTGGCCATCATGTCCAGGTTCAGTTTGCTGTAATCTATCGTGGCAGTCATGTTGGCTTTTCTGGTTTTGATTTTTGTTGGGCTTCAAGATTTGCAACTACCATGTGGATAAAATTGTTTAACGTGTCTCGAACGGCGACAGCCGCCGTAAGAGACATTGTCACATCAACTTCGAGTTCCCGCACAAGATGAGCATCGGATGGAATTTGCAGTTTCTTCATATCCATTGCCCATTGTCCGGTTTTCGCGTCCAACTCCAACACTCCGCTGGCCGGCATCGGTGGTTTTTCGTTGAAGAACGTGAGATGAATATTGCCGAAGGCATCATTTCTGCCCCATGCGCCGTCGGCATGAACAGTGCGATAATGTCCGCCCTTTTCAAAAACGAACTTTACTGACTGTTGGTTAATCAAGACGCTCTGATTTGGTTTATCGGTTGTTTCACTCATAGCTTGGGCAGCATTTACTTCGCCAAATTGCACCGTTTATTACGGAGCGTCAACAACCGAAAATTACCCCATTTTCTTTAATTTGCCAAGCCGATGGCCAGTTCTTCCTCAAAATCCACAATCTCTTTGATCTGCACCAGGAACCAGCGGTCAATTTTCGTGAGGTTGAAAATCTCCTCGATGGTGAAGCCGGCGCGCAGGGCGTGGCGGATGAAGAAGATGCGTTCGGCGTTGGGCACGCTCAGTTTGCGGCTGATGACGTCGCGCGGCAGGATGTCGCGGTCGCCATAAACTTCCGTGCCGATGCGCCAGGGTTTGCCGTCGCCGCCCAGGCCGCTGCGGCCAATCTCCAGCGAGCGCAGGCATTTTTGCAGGGTTTCCTTGAACGTGCGGCCGATGGCCATCGCTTCGCCGACGCATTTCATCTGCGTGGTGAGCGTGGGGTCGGCCTGCGGAAATTTCTCGAAGGCGAAGCGCGGAATTTTGGTGACGACGTAATCAATGGTCGGCTCGAAGCTGGCGGGGGTTTCGCGCGTGATGTCGTTCTTGAGTTCGTCGAGCAGGTAGCCGACGGCGAGTTTGGCGGCGATCTTGGCGATGGGAAAGCCGGTGGCCTTGGACGCCAGCGCGGAGCTGCGGCTGACGCGCGGGTTCATCTCGATGATGACCATGCGGCCGTTGTCCGGATTGACGCCGAACTGGATGTTCGAGCCGCCGGTCTCGACGCCGACGGCGCGGATGACGGCGAAGCTCTGCGTCGCGCATGATCTGAAATTCCTTGTCGGTCAGCGTCTGGATGGGCGCGACGGTGATGCTGATCGCCGGTGTGGACGCCCATCGGATCGAAGTTTTCGATGGAGCAGATGATGACGCAGTTGTCGGCCTTGTCGCGCATGACTTCCATTTCGTATTCCTTCCAGCCGAGCAGCGATTCTTCGATGAGAATTTCGTTCACGGGCGAAAGCTCGATGCCGCGCTTGGCGATGGCTTCAAATTCTTCGCTGATTGTAAGCCGATGCCGCCGCCGGTGCCGCCGAGCGTGAACGCGGGGCGGATGATGAGCGGGAAACGTGCCGATCTTTTCCGCGACGTCGCGGGCTTCGTCCAGGTTGTGCGCCGAGCCGGAGATGGGAACGTCGAGGCCGATGTTGAGCATCAATTCCTTGAACGCTAGCCGGTCTTCGCCGCTTGTGGATGGCCTCGGCGTTTCGCGCCGATCATTTCGACGTCGTGACTGTTCGAGCGCGCCGTTTTTGTGGAGCGCCATGGCGGTGTTGAGCGCGGTCTGGCCGCCGAGCGTGGGCAGCAAAACCAGTTTGCCCTTCGCGCCGAGCTGTTTCATTTCCTCCATTCTCGCGCACGATGATTTTCTCGACGCATTCGGGCGTGATGGGTTCGATGTAAGTGCGGTCGGCGAACTCCGGGTCGGTCATGATGGTGGCCGGATTGGAGTTGACGAGGACGACGCGGTAGCCTTCCTCGCGAGGGCCTTGCAGGCCTGCGTGCCGGAATAATCAAACTCGCACGCCTGGCCGATGATGATCGGGCCGGCGCCGATGATGAGGACGGAATGAATGTCAGTGCGTTTGGGCATCGTGCGGCCGTAAAATTAAACACGGATTGAACGCGGATTAAAAGGCAAAAGCCGGAGGGTGTCGGGATTCTCTTGACCTGCAAGGACGTCCGCCATGAGTTGCGATTGCGCCCCAGAAATGAGAACAATTTCAACTTTTCTTCACAGCCTTCGGCTGTTGTCCACGGCGACCCTCCTCGGAGGCCTTGCCCACGCCCGACCCCGATGATGGCGGCATCACTTTGCCGCCCGGCTTCCGAGCGCTGGTCTTTGCCGACAATCTTGTCGTCGGCAAACGGGTCGGACGGACGCCGGAGAATTTGCGCGCGCTTCTGGCGGTCGCGCCGAACGGCGATGTCTATGCCAAGGGGATGCGCGGCCAGATTTTTGCGCTACGCGACACGAACGGCGATGGCCGGGCGGACGTGATCGGGCAATTTGGTCCCGGCGACGGCGGCACGGACATCATGTTCCACGACGGTTATTTGTATCACGCCAGCCCAAAAGCGTTGTATCGCTACAATACGTTCCCGGCGAACTCGTGCCGTCCAGCCCGCTGGAAGTCATCGTCCACGATTTGCCGAACGAATCCGGCGGGCACGAAAGAAACCGTTTGCGTTCGACGAGAGCGGACATATGATCATCGAGGTCGGCTCGCCTTACAATGATTATAGCGAGCCTGACCGCCGGCCCGGCGCGAAGGGTTACAGCCCGGAGGCGTGCGAAATTCCAGGAAACCTACGGCGGGTTCTGGCAATTCGACCGCCAACAAGAACCGAACCAGACTCTGGCCGACGGTGTGCGGTTCGCGACCGGCCAGCGGCACACCCTCTGCGCTGGTGTGGCAGCCGGTCTCGAAGAATTTTTTCATGTGCATGATGGGCCGCGACCAGCTCAATACCGTTGATTCGGCCGACTACGACGCCCTCGACAACGCCGAGCGCATATCCGAAGAATTTCACCTGCTCAAGCAGGGCGTGAATCTCGGCTGGCCCTACACTTATTGGGATCCGTTCAAAAAAGCCCGCATGGTCTCGCCCGAATACGGTGGTGACAACCGCAAACGCGACGACAACCCCGCCTACGACAAACCGATTATTGCATTCCCCGCGCACTGGGCACCGCTGCAAATGTGCCTTTACGACGGCACACAATTTCCGAGCACTACCACAACGGCATGTTCCTGGCGTTTCACGGGTCGTGGAACCGCGCGCCCCTGCCGCAAGCCGGTTACCGGGTGGTTTTCATTCCGTTCGACGCCAGCGGCATGCCGACGGGCCAATACGAAAATTTCGCCATGGGCTTTGCCGGCGGGGACGAGTCGAACATCCGCAACGCCCGTTACCGGCCCTGCGGCGTGGCCGTTGGCCCGGACGGCTCGCTTTACATCAGCGAAACCGAAAAGGGCCGCATCTGGCGCGTGATTTACACCGGCGAAACCAATGCGCTTGCAGGGCGGAAACAAATTGTCGCGACGCCCTCGGCACAAATGTATCCGCCTGTTGCTGCCGACACGCCTGGAGCGAAAATCTTTGCCCAGGTCTGCGCCGCCTGCCACATGCCGAACGGCAGCAGCGTGCCCGGAATGCAGCCACCGCTCATCGGCAGCGCCGTCATTGCCGGCGACACGACCCAGCTTATCAATGTTCTGTTGAAAGGTCCCGCGACGGTGCTGCCCGCCGACCGTCCGAAATATCAGAACGTCATGCCGCCTTTCGGCCCGGTTTATAAAGACGACGATATTGCCAGCCTCATCAATTATCTCCGCGCCAATTTCGCGGCGGCGGCACCGAAGGTTTCATCCGTAGAAGTCGCTGCGCAGCGGGCCAAACTTTAGTCGCTGATTTCGCATCACGGCAATGGCGTCCGCGTGTCCTAGATGAACTGCGTGTGGCCGTCCAAAAAGACGCGGCAACGCCCGCCGGCGTGGATGGTGCGGCCCTTTAATGCGGGATCAACGGTTGTTGCCCCGGTGGGCGTGTTCGGAAAATAAGGATCCACGACGAGTTCGACATCCGTCGGACCGTAGATGGGGCCGAGCGTTGCATCGGTCAAGCTGGCCGTTACGAGATCAGACACGGACTGCGATTGGGACTTGCCCCAGAAATCCTCCTGTCCCACCGGATCATCCGGACGATCGAAACGCCAGGCCCAGTAGCGGCACAGCGGCGCGTTCGTGTCCATGGAGGTGGACTGAACGGATTGAATGACGTTGCCGGTGGGCGAATTCAACGACGCCGGGCAGGACCAGACGTTGAGGTTGGGACAATAATTGAAAAAGTTCGTTGCCGCCCAGCCGGCGCGCGGGTCGGACGGCGGCCAGCTCGTCCACGGATGGTAACCGCCGGGCAGACTGGACTTCAAATCGCGCCGGTCGGGGAAATGATCGCTCTGGTCGTTGAGATACATTTCAAACACCAAGCCGATCTGTTTGAGATTGGAGAGACAGACGGCCTCCTGGCCTTTTTGCTTGGCGCGGGCCAGCACGGGCAGCAGCATCGCGGCGAGAACGGCAATGATGGCGATGACGACCAGCAGTTCGATCAGCGTGAAGGCGCAATGAATCCGTTGAAAACGTCGCATGTTGGAATGAGCACCGCTTTTTCCCGCCAGTTAAAAACCTAACTTCCGACAAGAGCCATGTTTTTTCAAGGTAATTCTCTGAATTGGAAACGAAAGAGCGCGACGGGGCGGGAAGAACCATCTTAACAACTTGTTGAACTGTCAAAGCAGCCGCGACTGGTTTCCTGACGCCGATTTCAAACCGAGTTTTTTGTAGCTCAATTCCGTCGCGACGCGGCCTTGCGACGTGCGGTTGAGGTAGCCTTCCATGATGAGATACGGCTCATAAACTTCCTCAATCGTGTCCGGCTCCTCGCCGACGGCGACGGCGAGCGAATTCACGCCGACCGGCCCGCCGCCGAATTTCATGATGATGGCTTCGAGGATGCGCTTGTCCATTTCGTCCAAGCCGTTCTCGTCAATCTCCAGCATCGCCAGCGCCTTGTCGGCAACTTCGTTGGTGATGCGGCCGTCGTGCCGCACCTGCGCGTAATCGCGCACGCGGCGGAGCAGATTGTTCACGATGCGCGGCGTGCCGCGGCTGCGCCGGGCGATTTCGTGCGCGCCGGCCGCTTCAATTTCCACGTTCAGCAAATTCGCCGAGCGGATGACGATTTTCTGCAGATCTTCGGCGACGTAATAATCCAGCCGCTCGCGCATCCCGAAACGCGTGAGCAACGGCGCGGTGAGCAGTCCGCTGCGCGTGGTCGCGCCGATGAGCGTGAAGCGCGGCAGATTCAGGCGCACGCTGCGCGCGTTCGGCCCCTGGTCAATGATGATGTCCAGCTTGAAATCCTCCATCGCGGGATAAAGATATTCCTCGATGGTTTTTTGCAGGCGATGGATTTCGTCAATGAACAGCACGTCGCCTTCTTCGAGATTGGTGAGCAGGCCGGCGAGGTCGCCGGCTTTTTCAATCGTCGGGCCGCTGGTGGCTTTGACATTTGCGCCCATCGCCTTGGCCAGAATGTTGGCGAGGGTGGTTTTGCCCAGACCGGGCGGGCCGCTCAGCAAAATATGGTCGAGCGCCTCGCCGCGTTGTTTGGCGGCGGCAACGGCGATTTCCAGCCGCTCCTTCACTTTCGGCTGGCCGGTGAAATCGGAAAAGAGCGACGGCCGCAGCGTCATTTCGAGCGCCACGTCGGGTTTGTTCAAAGTTGGAAACCGGTCGTTCGGACATCGCAAACAGCTTGCGGAAAGCGGCGCGCAGCGGCAAGCATGGTATTTACAAAAATTGAAACAGGTATAAGCTGGGAGCGAAACTCATGCCACGGAAGTTTTCAACGACGGGTTGGCGTGTGCCGGCAAGAAATCGCCGGCAACTGGTGGGAAGGTTTATTTTTACGCCGGCATTTACGCTGGTTGAATTGCTGGTCGTCATCGCGGTCATCGCCATTCTGGCGGCGCTGCTTTTGCCGGCGCTGACGGGCGCCAAAATGCAGGCGGCGCGCATCCAATGTGTAAACAATGAGAAACAGTTGATCCTGGCCTGGTCAATTTATTCCGGCGACAACAATGAAAATCTGGTCTTGAACGGAGGCGATACTTCAACGACCTCCACGCACGCGCATTTGTGGGTTCACGGCGGCAACCACGGTTCGCCCGACACCCTGACTAATGACCTATATCTGACGGGCGCGAATTTTGCACTGTTTGCCCGGAGTCTCCCCTCCGAGCGGATTTACAAATGCCCGGCGGATGTTTCCACCTGGCCGCTGTGGAAATCTGCATTCACCTTAACCTACGTCACTGAATTGCGCAGCTATGCCATGAACAGTTATATCGGAACCATTCCCGGAAATGCCATCGCTCCGATCAGCTTGAATCCCAATTACAAAATATACTTGAAATCTTCCCAGTTTGGGGCGGACTCGCCGGACAGCCGATTTGTGTTCATTGATGTCAACCCGGCGAGCATTTGCACGCCCGCGTTCGGTGTGGACATGAGCCTGATGACCTGGATTCATTATCCATCCGACCTGCACCGGCGGGGAGGCGTGCTGGCCTTTGCCGATGGTCACGTGGAAAACCACCTCTGGCAGGACTCCAGAACCATGCTGCATCTCGCGGGCGGACAGGCTTATATCCCGCACGGCATTGCCTCGCCCAACAATCCCGATTTGGAATGGATCGCAGCGCAAACCACTTCAAAAAAATAACCCGCTCACGCGCAGCCCGCCGGATTTTCTGCGGTGGTTAAAACAAATCACGGCAAAACGTGGGCTGGAGTAACGGTTGTGCCGAGCGAGCAAGTTGGAGGCTCACCAACCTTTCCAATGGTATATTTGCCGCCTTGCGGACATTTCGGAAGATTTCCCTTTGTATCTAGCTTGATGTAAGGCTTGATGTCGTCTTCCGTGCAAACCACACCGTTGGTCTTGCCGTTTTCCAATGCCCATTCTTGTTTAGCCCCGTCGAGCTGGCGCAAATTGTTGATGCAGGCATTTTGAGAAGGTGTGGACCTGGCCTTTATGAAATTGGGTATCGCAATAAAAGCAAACATGCCAACAAGAGCGATAACCACAATCCAAACAAGAGAATCCCATTCCGACGATTTATTTTCTGACTCGCCCATACGATTAAACAAACACCACCCCGTCAACTTCGTTGCGCCAAATTACCGTCTCCGTCCGGGCGCGAAATGGTAGCCGCCGTGGACGCGCGCGCCGCGGGCTTTGCCGGGGAAACCGCTCGGCTGCGCCGGGTTTGCTTTCCTCGAAGAGCGTCGGTGTATTTGTAATCGAAATTTTCCAGCTTCACGCGCGGGATTTTCTGGCTGATGAAGCGTTCGATGGCGAAGACGTGGCTGGCGTCCTCGGCGGTCATGATGGTGAAGGCGTCGCCGCTGGCCTCGGCGCGGCCGGTGCGCCCGATGCGATGGATGTAATCCTCCGGATGCTGCGGCACGTCGTAGTTGATGACGTGGCTGACGTCGGCGATGTCGAGTCCGCGCGCGGCGATGTCCGTGGCGACGAGCACCTCGAATTTGCCGTTGCGAAAACCCTGCAAGCGCCTGCTCGCGTTCGCGTCTGCGTGCGGTTGGAATGCAGCACGGCCACGGCGTGGTTGTTGCGCTTGAGCAGTGCTGGCGATGCGGTCCGCGCCGTGCTTGGTGCGGCAGAAAACGAGGACGGAATTGTAATTCACGCGTTCGAGCAACTGGATGCAGCAGGTCGGATTTTCTGCGAATCGGAAACGGGATAGATGACGTGCTTGACCGTTTCGGCGGGCGTGCGGCGCGCGCCGATCTCGATCGTCTCGGGATTGTGCATCGCCCATTTGATGAGCGTTTCGATCTGCGGCGGAATCGGTGGCGGAAAAAAGCGCGGTGTGACGCTGGCGCGGGCATTTTTCGACGATGCGGCGCACGTCGGGCAGAAATCCCATGTCGAGCATCCGGTCGGCTTCGTCGAGCACGAGAAATTCGACCTTGTCGAGCCGCAACGTGCCCTGTTCCAGATGGTCGAGCAAGCGTCCGGGCGTGGCGACGACGATGTCCGCGCCGGCGCGCAATTCGTCGTTCTGCCGGCCGTAACCGACGCCGCCGTAGAACGACGGTGGTTTTCAGATTGGTGAAGCGCGCGTAATCGCGGAAGGCGGTCTCCACCTGCGCGGCGAGTTCGCGCGTCGGTTCGAGGATGAGCACGCGCGGGCCGCGGCTCGTGCTGCGCCGAGCTTGGAGAGAATGGGCAGGGCGAACGCGGCGGTCTTGCCGGTGCCGGTCTGCGCGCTGCCGATGACGTCGCGTGCCGGCGAGCACGAGCGGGATGGCGCGCAACTGGATGGGCGTCGGTTCGATGTAGCCCATCGCCTTGACACCGTCCACGACTGTGGGAGAAAGACCTAATTTGCTAAAAGCCATGTGTCAGCTTAACAGATTGATGGATTAATGAAAGCAATGAATCGAAGAGACCGCGCTCGTGCCGTCGCCTCTATCCTTCCTGCCAGCCACCGGCTGCAAATGTTTCGACTTCTTTGCTTTTGATAAAAGTTCACGTTCGTTTGACATTGCATTTCAACGTTTGAATGGGCAAACTCTCAAATTCAATGTCGGGGCGTAGCGTAGCCTGGTAGCGCGCTTGTTTCGGGTACAAGAGGTCGTGAGTTCGAATCTCACCGCCCCGACCACTTTTTATATCTGTCAATTAGTGGCTTCCAATTTGAAACTTCGTAATCAGAAGAATCTGGTTGTCCAATTGTGTTCCATTGTCGAGCCACTCGACTTGGCGGAACTTTTTCCAAAGCCGCAACCGCTCGAAATCGAACTCGGTTGTGGCGATGCTTCGTTCCTTGTTGAATACGCGCGGCAAAATCCGGAAAAGAATTTCATCGGCGTCGAACGACTGCTCGGACGCATTTCAAAACTCGATCGCAAAGGCCGCCGCGCCGGGCTGGCCAATCTGCGCGGCGTGCGCATCGAGTCGTCCTATTTTTTGCAATATCTTCTGCCGCCGTGCGCCGCCGTGCGCGCTGCATATTTATTTTCCCGACCCGTGGCCGAAGAAAAAACACCGCAAACACCGGCTCATCAACGAAAATTTTCCCGCGCTCGCCCGCGCCGCGCTTGCGCCCGGCGGCACGGTTTTTTTGCGGACGGACGACGCGGATTATTTCCAGCAAATGACGGAGGTGTTTGGCGCGAACAAAGGAATTTTCAAAAAATCGAAACGCCGGCGGAGCTGGCGGAATTATCCACCGATTTCGAGCGGGAATTTAATGCGCGGGGAATTCCAACTTTGCGCGCGGCGTATCGATTCGGAAGATTTTATATGCGATTTAGAATCGCCCGCGGAATTGAAATGAATCGCAAATCGTAAATGAAAATCTAAATTTCACACGTCAATCACCGGCTTGTCGTCGTCATCGCCGGGATTTTTTGGCGGGCGGCGGACGGCGTTGGTGTCGGACGGTGACGCGCGCGCCGCCGGTCATGACGTTCAGCGCGATGGACACGATGCTGATGATGAGCGCGCCGAGAAAAGCGGAGCCGAAACTGTCCACTTGAAAATGTGGCCCGCATGCAAAACAGCCGACGAAATAGAGCAGCAGCGCGTTGATGACGAGCATGAACAGTCCGAGCGTGAAAATCAGCAGCGGCAGCGCGAAAACATCAGAATCGGGCCGGACGAAGGCGTTGAGAATGCCCAGCAACAAACGCGGCGATCAGATCAGATCGGCGAGCTTGTCGCCGAAGTGACGTGGCCGCGCAAAATGATGACCGCCACCAACACGGCGAGCGTGTTGATGAGCCAGCTTTGCAAAAAGCGCAGGAGATTTTTTTTGTTCCGGCTTGCATGATTTGCGCGAAAATCAGCTCCCAAATTGCCCCACTTCGCGCGGCAAAAACAAGGAGCGTTTTTGGTGGATTCGCCGACCGCAACGTTGCAAATTTTCCGCACGACATGAAAACAATTTCTCCATATTTTTGCTGCGGGCATTGTTGATCGCTTCGATCCCGGCGTCTCGCCGAAAGCGTCGTCGCGCCCGGCGCGAAACTTCAAAAACTTGCGGGCGATTTTGCGTTCACCGAAGGCCCGACCTGCGACAAGAAGGGAAACGTGTTTTTCGTTGACCAGCCGAATGACCGCATCATGGAATGGAGCGCGGATGGAAAACTTTCCACGTTCATGCAGCCGTCCGGCCACGCGAACGGAATGATGTTTGACGCGAAAGGAAATCTGATCGCCTGCGCCGACGAACACAATCAACTCTGGTCCATCGCGCCGGACAAAACCGTGACCGTGCTCGTCACGAATTATCGAAGGCAAATATCTCAACGGCCCGAATGATGTCTGGATTGCGCCGAACGGCGGCATGTATATGACCGACCCATTTTATCGCCGCAAATGGTGGGACCACACGATGATGGCGCTGACGAACCAGCCGGTTTTTTATTTGTCGCCCGACCGCAAAAACTTTTTCCCGTCGACCAACGATTTGAAAAAACCGAACGGCATCACCGGCACGCCGGATGGAAAAACACTTTATGTTGCGGACATTCACGGCGACAAGACGTGGCGTTATGACATTTTGCCCGATGGTTCGCTGACGAATAAAACGCTGGTCGTTGCGAAAGGCTCGGACGGAATGACGATTGACGAGAAGGGAGATTTGTATCTGTGCGCCACCGGCCAGACCAACGGCGTTTCCATTTTCAATCCGGCGGGCAAATTGATTGACCACATTGACGTGCCGGAAAAATGGTCGGCCAACGTCTGCTTCGGCGGCAAAGACCGCCGGACACTGTTCATCACCGCGAGCACGTCGGCTTTATTCAATTCGCATGAACGTCAAAGGCGCGAATCCGGCGAAATAGTGATTTTCTTTCGATCAATTTGCCGAACGAACAATCACATTCGTCGCGAAACAGGAGAATCATGATGACGCCGATGGCAAATTTGCCGATGATTCCGGCGAACAAACCTATCGTCGCGCCCAATCCGGCTTTCAGGCGCCTTTTCCAATTCACGGTCGCCGAGCAATTCAAAGAGCGTCGCGCCGACAAACGGGCCGAGGATGATTCCCGGCAAACCGAAGAATAGCCCGACGATGCCGCCAATCACCGCGCCCAACGCGCCGCGCCAGGTCGCGCCAAATTTATTGGCGCCGAACATTCCGGCCAGAAAATCAAACAGGATGGAAATCACCGTCAGCACGGCCAAAACAATCAGCACCGCATTGCTGACGCTCGCCTGCCCGAAATAAAGCCGGTGGCCGATGGCCGCCACCAGAATCACCGGCGATGCCGGGAATTGCCGGCACGATGCTGCCGATCAATCCCGCCAGCATCACCAGCAAAGCCAGGCTCAACCCGATGATTTCCCCCGTCGTCATGGAAATTAATTTTATGCAGCATGGCGCGAAGAAAAAAATTTGTCGAGCGGCGTTGTGTTTCGGGGAGCGCGACCGTCCCGGTTGCGCCGTTTCGCGTCTCGCGGAACGGAAAGATGTATTCGGCGAGGACGCCGAACACGGCAGGCGAGACGCCTGCGCTCCCTTTTTCAAACCTTGATTTGGTTTGGGTTTGGTTCTACAAAGATGTCGCGCCGCTCAAACTATGAAACTAAAACGCCTCATCCTCGTTCTAGGCTTGTTGATTGCAACAAACAATCTCTTCGGACAGACCAACCATCCGACAAAAAAAACCATTGGCAGTTATGACGCCGCCAGTCAAAGCAATGTTGATGTCATTGCAAGCGGCAACGTGGATGATGCCGTGCCTTGTCCGCCCGAATATACCAATGTCATTTCCAACACAAACTTGTTCACGCCGGATGAACAACAGCTATTGAAGGAAGCTCAATTATATCTCACAAACAATACTTATTCTGGTCCGATAATACATCATGTAAGAGACAAATCTGGGAATGGATATGATTTGTATGACGGCGGTTTAGCAACTGGTTCTGGGTATGGTGGCGTTGGTGGTGGTTCGCATGAATACTGGTTTATCCAAATCAAGAATGGCGCAAATGATGGCTTGAAAGTTGAAATTGAACACGATCATTGTGGCAATGGCTTTGCTATTCAAATGGATGGGCGGTGGACAAGTGGCTTCAGTGGTCTGCCTATGGGAACAAACTGATTTTGTGGGCCAAGTTCAAAGAACCATTCGATATTGACAGAACCCACAATAGAAATCCCGAGGCCGATGCAAATGAGGCCAGAACGTATTCTATACTAGGCAAGAGGGACTGAATGCTACGACGCAGCAAGAATTTTCTATAAACAGACGAGTCGCTGGCCTACAAACATGATTGAGCTTTCGGGCTTCGCTCATTCAAATCCAACACACGACCCGATGCTTGGTATGTTTGACCAATCATTTTACAAAGAGGCAAAATTTACACCGAAGGCAGACGGGGATTTGGAAATAAGATACCACAGCCGGGACACTTTCCTCGGACGAGACGAGACCATTGTGGACGTTGATAAGCCGAAACCGGTAAATTGAAGCTTAATGCCGATAGATTGTAAATTTTCTTTCTTTGATCTTTCAGTTGTCCAAATCATTTTCGCGCCCGTTTTGATTTCCGATAACTCACCGGCTTCGCTTCGGATTTCGTGCCGTCCAGCATGTGTTTGAGTTCCTTGATCTGGTCGCGGAGCAGCGCGGCTTTTTCAAATTTCAAATCCTCGGCGGCCTTGAGCATTTCGGTTTCGAGTTCCTGGATCGTCGAGGTGATGTCAATGTCCGTGCTGCCTTCGCGCAGGACGGCGTCGGCCTCGCGGCGGTCGGATTCGTAGGTCGCGAGGCTTTCCTCGACGGCGCGGACGACGCTGCGCGGCGTGATGTTGTGCGCGACGTTGTAGGCGATCTGCCGTTCGCGGCGATATTTGGTGACGGCGAGAAATTTCTGGATGCTTTGCGTCATCACGTCGGCGTAAAGGATCACTTCGCCGTTCAGATGGCGCGCGGCGCGGCCGGCGGTCTGGATCAAACTCGTTTCGCTGCGCAGAAAACCTTCCTTGTCCGCGTCGAGAATCGCGACGAGCGAAACTTCCGGCAAATCCAGTCCTTCGCGCAAAAGATTGATTCCGACGAGCACGTCGAATTCGCCTTTGCGGAGCGAGCGCAAAATTTCCACGCGCTCGATCGCGTCAATTTCGCTGTGCAGATACTGGACGCGCACGCCGATGTCGCGCAGATAATCCGTCAGTTCCTCCGCCGTGCGCTTGGTCAAGGTCGTGACGAGCGTGCGTTCTTTTTTGTCGGCGCGTTTGCGGACTTCCTCGAGCAGATCGTCAATCTGGCCTTTGAGCGGCTTGAGCGTGATGGTCGGGTCAATCAGTCCGGTCGGGCGCACGACGAGTTCGGCGACGTGGCCTTGCGACCAGCCGAGTTCGCGCGGCGCGGGCGTGGCGCTGACGTAAATCGTCTGGTTTTGCATGGACTGAAATTCCAGAAAATTCAGCGGCCGATTGTCGAGCGCGCTCGGCAGACGGAATCCGTGCTCGACCAAAACGGTCTTGCGCGATTTGTCGCCTTCATACATGCCGCCGATCTGCGGAACGGTCGCGTGCGATTCGTCAATGACGAGCAGATAATCGTTCGGCAAAAAATCGAAGAGCGTGTTCGGCCGCGAGCCGGGCGGACGGCCGGAAATGTGGCGCGAATAATTTTCGATGCCGGAGCAGACGCCCATTTCCTCCATCATTTCCAGATCGTATTCCGTGCGCATGCTTGATGCGCTGCGCTTCGAGCAATTTTCCGCTGCGTCTCAAACCAGCTGATGCGGTCGCCGAGTTCCTCGCGGATGGTCAGAATCGCGTTGCGCATTTTATCGTTCCGTCGTGACGAATTGTTTCGCCGGGAAAAACGACGACGGCGTCGAGCGTTTCAATTTTGTTTCCGGTCAACGGCTCGAAGCGCGTGATGCGTTCGATCTCGTCGCCGAAAAATTCGATGCGCAACCCGTCTTCGCGTCCGGCGGGCACGAACTTCGACGGTGTCGCCGCGCACGCGGAAATTGTCCGCGCTCGAACGCGATGTCGTTGCGCTCGTATTGCAGGTCCACGAGGCGCGACAGAAATTGTTCGCGCGAAATCTGCTGCCCGACGCGCATCGGGATGATCATCTCCTCGTAATCCTCCTTGCTGCCGATGCCGTAAATGCACGAGACGCTCGCGACGACAATCACGTCGCGCCGCGAAAACAGCGAACTCATGGTCGAGAGCCGCAGCCGCTCGATCTCCTCGTTGACGCTGGAATCCTTTTCGATGAACGTGTCGGTGCGCGGAATGTAGGCTTCGGGCTGGTAATAATCGAAGTAGCTGACGAAATATTCGACGGCGTTGTGCGGAAAAAAACTTTTGAACTCGGCGTAAAGCTGCGCGGCGAGAGTTTTGTTGTGCGAGATGACGAGCGTGGGTTTGTCCACGTTCTGGATGACGTTCGCGACGGTGAATGTTTTTCCCGAACCGGTGACGCCGAGCAGCGCTTGATGTTTCGCGCCGGACAAGATGCCGTCAGTCAGCTTTGCAATCGCCTGCGGCTGGTCGCCGGCGGGTTCGTAATCGGAGACGAGTTCAAACATGAAAAGTATTTTAACATGACAAGTTTTTTTGTCGCGTCAAATGCCGGACTGAAGCCGTTTTTTCCACAAAAATGGACAGTGTGCCTCAAGGCGAGTCACTGTTTTTCGATTCTGGCCGGCCATTGAACTCTCGAATTTTTTACATTGTTGGCATCAGCCATGATTGCCAAAAGTCGTGAGGGCGTGAATCTGGCAAGGCGGCATCCCGTGGGGGTTCGTCTTCCCACTTCTCCACCGAAGGAGCGATATGCCGTGTCCAACGATAACGTTGTCAAACTGATTTAGCCAGAGATTTTAACCGACCGGCTGACCGAGGTTCTGCGCGATGGGGCGCGGGCGCTTTTGACCCAAGCGGTCGAAGCGGAAGTGTCCGAGTTTCTGGCCGCGACCGCCGATCTGAAGACCGACGACGGCTGCCGGCGCGTCGTCCGGCACGGGCATCTGCCAGAGCGCCAGATCATGACGGGCATTCGGCCCCCGCGTGCGGAGCCGCGCGTGCGCGACCGGGAGGTGAACCTTGACGATCCGACGCGCATCCGGTTCACGCCGGCAATCCTGCCACCCTACGCCCGGCGTTCGAAGAGCCTCAAGACGCTGATCCCGATCCTCTATCTGAAAGGCGCTTCGACCGGCGACTTCGCGCCGGCGCTGGCCGCCTTGCTGGCAAGGATGGTCCTGGCCTGTCGGCCGCGACCATCGCGCGGCTCAAGGACGTCTGGTTCGACGAACACAAGCGATGGAGCGAGCGCGACCTGTCGGCCAAGAGCTACGTCTACGTCCAGGCTCTACGGCGTCTACCTGCAGGCGCGTCTGGAGGACGAGGCGCAGCTGCATCCGGTCATCATCGGCGCCACGCCCGAGGGTAAGAAGGAGCTGCTCGGCTTTGTCGACGGCGCGCGCGAGAGCGCTCACGACTGGCGCGCGCTGCTGCTCGATCTCAAGCGCTCGGCCTCTGTCGATGGCCGCCGAGGTCGCCGTCGCTGATGGCGCGCTCGGCTTCTGGAAGGCGATCGGCGAAGTTCGGCAAGACGACTGGTCAGGCGCGCCCAGAAGCTACGTATTGCGAAACCGTAGGTGAGGCTTCAGGGTACTTTCCCGACTGTTTACCTAGGCATTCGGCCCGGTCCGGGAATAGCTCAGAGTTACGTGTGAGCGAGATCGAGGAGCACAATGTTGCCATGAGAGAGTCGAAAGTCGTCGCGATCTTCAACTGGGGTCATATCCGGGGCCATCGTTCTGATGCTCGTAGGTAATGCACTCTTTTGCTACATGATCTGTTCGCAGGAACAGACGGTAATTCAAGCGCCTGCATGGTCACCAGCGATTCAGTCGACCTCAGCGGTGGCACTTTCACTAGCTACCATCGTCTTGGTGTTTGTCACCGTGATATGTGCGGCTTACCTCGCACATTGGTTTCTCTGCAAGGTGATTTCATTACACCGGAACGAGCCCGAAAGCGTGAAGAGGCGACGCATCAGCTTGCGATCATCTTGGCCGACGGAGTCTTGATAAAAGCTTGAAACAGCTTCAAGACCATATCCATTCAAGGATACGGCCACCGTTGACGCTTCACGGATTCGAGCAATCAACGAAATAAATGACTTACCGGCGAGTTTATTTAAAATCGCGGCAAGCTTGCCGAAGGCGCTAGTAGACCCCTGTCGTTCGGCTTGTGACGCATGCAATTACGCACACCTCGCGGATTCAGCGTTGTATGAAGCTCTGCGTCGAACGCAGATGGATACGATCTCACACCCCGACCATCAATGCGATTGGAATGACGCTAAGAAGATGTATTTCACTCTAGTTGAGCGCGGCGAAGTGTGGGGAGGAGCGGAGTGGGTCGACCTCCGCGAGGGAAAGTTCGTCCGTGTGGCAGAAGACTGGACGAACCAACTCTATAGCGATGTGATCGAGTACCTAGCTTCTGATCCGGCACCGAAGCTAGGTACCTAGCTCCCGAACACCGGTCCGACCGTCGTAAGGCGGTCCGAGCATGATGCCCACGCCCATCAATCATCGATCACCTTTTGGAGCGAACCACCGGCCCATGTAAATCGGGCGCTCGTGGCTATGCGTGCTCTATAGGTTGTGATCGTACGCGAATGCCCCGACAGCGGGATAGCTCGACCATGAAGTCAGGTGACCTATCTCCGGGTTGCGGCATCTCCGCCCACGATCCCAGGTGCCAGGATGCGTCCTGTGGATCTAAGATCGTCTGTGTGAGGTTGCCATCCTTGCTGACAGCCGTTCTCGGATATCGGGACTTCTCTCGCTACCCGGACAGGCCGTTCAGATGGCATTGTGGACGAATCGGAACGTGCGCCGGGGATGGCGATTTACGGCTAAGTGGACTACGCGTGCTCTTGTTGGCGTGGTGACCTCGCTTCTAATGCTTACATTTCGCGGATCACCCCGAGATCGAGCACTTGTATCGATGCTCCTTCTCACCGTTGTACTAATAGCGGTCCAAGCTTCGAGCGTTGCCAATCGTCCGCCGCTCAGTCCCCCTAGCGGTGGAACGGACAGACACAAGCATCCATGAGTGAGGTCAAGGCCCCGTGTATCGGGCATGCCCACCAAAGTGCTCGCTGGCCTCCAGAAGAAAAAAGGCCGGAAATAGCTCCACCGACGTACTGGTCAGGCACCGGACGATCTCGTCGTGGCCGCCCGACAAGGTCTACACGAATAGAAGGTTATGTCGATCTCGAATTCCGGGGAGACTGGCTCCCACATCTCGGACCATCGAGCAGCGGAAAGATGTATCCACCCTTCGTCAGGAATACCCTGCGCACACACTCTCTGCCGGAGTTGCGGTCCGACCGTCGCTTTGATGCATCGAGAGCATGAGCGGTCGGGCCATCCTCCGACGCGGTGCAGTCTATAAGGTCAATAAGACAGCCTGAGCTACTCCACTCTGGGCCCTGTAACCCATCAGTGCACACCGCGCCACCAATGAATGCTCAGATGTAGATGCAACTCGTCGATACAGCTCGGCGACTATTTCTTCGTAGTCATCTCGAGAGCCAGCGATCCCGGCCTCCATCTCAAGGAAAGCTCGATCTGCCCGCTGAACCAGTTTGGCGATTTCATAGTGCATTCGTCTCCGACGGCGGAGCAAGGTCTGGTGGCCGAGATGATAGATCTCGTATGAGACTCTGACGTGAAACAACCCCAACACCGTCACCAGGCCTTCCAAGCTCTGGTACGGCATCAGCCTCCCCTGCATCGTTGAACCACCAGAGCGAGACGTCAAAGGACTTGCATGGGTCCAATAAAAGTGGTGATTCATCGCCAAATTCAATCCGTCGGTATCCTCGCCCTCATCCTGTCGTCCTCCAGGGGGAAGCGGTCCTCCTTCCCGCTCGAGGAACCCGCAGCAAGATCCCGACGCCTGCTATTGCAGAAGGTGCATGAGAAGCGGAGATTCAAGAATTCAAATGCAGCCACCAATAGCCTTCGTGATTGACGGTATCCGATGCGGACCGCGCCCTTTGGGTCGATAGTGATCGACGGCATTGTCTGATCCAGTCTCCGAGGATTCGCAATACCAACACTTGTGATGCCCAATCGTGGCAGGAGCGTGCTCTTCAGGTCTCGCCACCAATCGGCGTTGTCGTCAAGGATTCTCTTCGGGCCGCCCCATTCGGAGCTGAGCTCAATTGTCGCTTGAGATCCGCAGCCCGCTGTCTGACGTCATGGCCGATTTCAGCCGCTATCAAGGCAGGATCAATGAATCTCATTCGGAATCGTGTCTCCGAGATTCATCATCAACGAATTGCGCTACGATCTCGGCGGCAGTTTCGTATTGGCGCTCCCGCTCGTCCGGTGAGAGAACCACTTCCCCCAGCGACAACTCTTCGGCGCGGCTAGACGAGCTCGCAAGTAAGTTTGAAACTCTGGATCGTGATCCTCTCTCGGCAACAATTCCTGATCCCGCCTAGGATTGAATTAAGAGCCGCAAGTTCCTCTTCGTCTCGCGGGAGTCAATGGCTCAGATCGAAGGGCCAAATCTCTCTTCTGATCCAGGAGCCACATGTCTCGAAATCCAGTTGGGAGCGAAGGCCGTAGATATCGCTCGTCAACAAGGTCCCCACCCCCATTCCTCGCGGTATCTTCCAGGGTTCATTGGCGTTATCGCATCGTCGTCGACCTTTGGAGAATTCGCACCTCTGACCTAGCGAGTCCCGCGACAATCAACGGATCGTGGGTCGCTAATAGAACCTGGCAACTACTGTCGAGCGTGCCGAATGTCCTGAAGAAAATCACCATATTGAATGCTCCATGCTGGATTCAGGTGCGTGTCTGGCTCATCAAGAATAAGCAAAGACTCGTCTTCTTTGGTGAATCTCATTAGACCGAGCACGAGCAACAATTCCTGTCGTTCGCCTTCACTCAGCTCTGCGAAGGTAAGCGGTGCTTTCGCCCGTTGAACTACGACTCGAATTCCACATCGCTGATACTTCGCAAGACATATGTACTTTCCAAGGCCTTAAAAAATTCTCCTTGATTGTTGCTGTACCTGATCCGCCAGTTGTCGTACCGCATCCACATCCGGGAGGAGAGATAAACGCGTTAGTTTTCACCCGTCTTCGAAGTCCGATCGTTATGCGGACAGTGCGTCGCATCGGCGCCAGAGCGAGCGCGTAGAGCCGGTCTAGAAGACCCTCGACGGTGCCGGTGAGCATTCCAGAACCGGACGTCACCCGATTTGCTCGCCACGGTGGCTTCTGCATGACGAACAGAACCGAGTCAAGGCTGACGATTCCAAGTTGATCCCGAAGAAAACTACGCATCTCCGGGTCATCTTCAAGGAAGAATGCAAGAAGTACGAAGTTGCTGTGAACGTTTCGGGCATAAAATAGAGGTCGGAGAGGCTGATCTTCTCCTCGGATGAGTGCCTGATAAAAGCGCTCCTGATGAAGCTGAAAATGTCGCTCGAGTCGGTTACTCGGTCCTGAGTAGTAACCAAAAAACATGATCGTGCATCCCGCCCTCGAGAACCTTGTATCCGCGAAATAGGAAACTCCAGCCATTGACCGACAAGTCGGACGAACTAGCATCGTCCTCGTTCAGAATCTCTACCTGATGTCCACGGCACTCGTACCTAAGGCGATAGCGATATTCCGTGTGCTGACCAAGATCGAGGTCTCGAAATACGATCGTTATGAATTCACGGGTTTGATTTCCGGTTCCGTTTCGGCCGACTAGTACGGTGAGGCTCGCTCTGATTAGATTTATCGCGAAGTTATGGAGATTCTTAAATTGCGGAATTGAAACGGACAGAATCCGCATTTATGACGCTGAAATCTGGATTTGGTCATCATCAACTCGCCGAACCTCCAGTTGCCGTTCTCTCACGGCGTCTCTCAGGGCCAGAAAGATCGACATTGTCGTCGTCCCCGTCGAGTCGCGAGAATAGGTCTTCGGGGGCTAATTTGCGCTCCCCTTAACTACAGCAACCATCCGCTCGGGAGAAATTGTCGGATTGGTACTCACTTCCCTCCTTCTTCTCTGCTCAGGCACCGCCCTTAGCTCGATGCTCCTGACTCGATCACTGTCTCGAAAATGGCGCACTCGGTAAGCATCTCGTCGTTAAATGCGGACAGGTCGTACGTGCAGCTCGCCGTAATCGCTCCCGCGAGCTCACCAAAGAGAGCATCAGCAAGACTTGCTTCTCAAAATCAGTTAGACCAGATCACAAAGCTCCTGAGCGCCGCAGCCAGATCGTCAGCCATTCCAGCGCGTTCTTCGAGAGCTTCAACAACTGCAACTTGGTCCGATACCGGAGCTAGTGGTATCGGCAACCGACGCACGTCTCTCAGGTTCAGTCCCGGCATATTGATTCCGCGGTGCATCGTTGTGGAGCCAGCGCTGAGCTGAAGGTGCCGCAACCCAATGCGCCAACCACTCTGCAAGTACCAGGGGTCCCGGTCGGAATCGAGCGACGCCTTGGTGATATTGGCGCCTTCGAGCTCGGCGGGCACTACAGCTACGCGAGGGTGGCGGACAAGCCCGACAAGTACGTCACCTCCCCGGAGGGCGGACTTTGCGTAACGCTCGGCGATGGCAGTTGTAGTCGTTCGGAGCTGATCGGTAAGGATGTAGCCATCGTGGAGTTCCGATCCCCGAATGTACGGCACACCTCGTGATCGTCCGAGATCACGACCTGGCTGAAGGATGCCGTAGACAATTGGCGCTTCGGGATTGACAACCTCCGAAGCAGTGGTCCAAGCCCAACCCCTCGGAAGCGATGGCAATTCTTGTGAGAGATCGTGGTTTGTGCTTCCAAGAGAATTTAATTCGTCTCGCATCGATCCAAGAATGTCGTCAGCACGATTTAGCGCTGACTGACTGGTCTCTCGGCGACGTCGATTTGAGTTTGACACTCGCGGACCAGATCACCCAGAGCCGCCTGAACTTCCCGCGGGGGAAGTGGAAAAGGCAACTGCCGAAACCGGTTAAGGCCAAGATGAGCGAGGTTCGTCGTGCTCTTGGCGGTCCGGGCGACGTTCCATCACGTTGATAGTTGCGGAATACCAGAAGGGCGTATTCTGAGTCCACGGGCGGATATGGACGAAATCGAATGAGGCTGTTCTGAAAATAAATCTCTTCGAACTCTCCGCGATAGATCGAAGCGCGACCGACCAGATCTGGGCTTTGACCCTCACAAAGGAGGATGTCGCCCGCTTTTAGAAGAAGCCGATTACGTTCGGTGGCTGTCAAGGTCATGGTCTTGACATCAGTCAGATCTAGTTCATCGTCGTAGACGTTTGCGACTCGCAAATAGGGATAGACCGGTTTCTGTGCATTGGACGAATACGATCGACCGAGTGTTACTTGACCGACATCTTCCACACGACACCAGGTCCACCCTGATGGAAGTCTTCGCCCCGTTAAAGCAATCGGCGCCACGACTATCAATTGCTGGTTGTCGACTCGAGGAGAGCCACGATCTCGTTAACTGCAG
Organism: uncultured Acidimicrobiaceae bacterium; assembly: GCA_963726855.1. GTDB lineage: Bacteria > Actinomycetota > Acidimicrobiia > Acidimicrobiales > RAAP-2 > Bog-473. The sequence continues at coordinate 474,510 of CAVSEB010000012.1, read as the reverse complement.
AAGTTGCAGACTCCAGTTCTTGTTGGAGCAGCTGCAATCGGGTCACCGTCGGCGGAGCAACTTCTGGAGCCCTGCGCCTAGTCTCGACGTCCAGCGTGTCATCTTGCTCAGCTAGCGCCTGCCGTGTCACCCGATGAAAATGCGGTGTAGATCTTCGCGGAGCATTTCCGAAAGGGTCATTCCCGAAGGCTCGGCGAAATGCGGACAACTGCTGCGGGTTGAGGCCTCTGGAGCGCACGCCACTGCTCTTTGAACCCCGCAGATCGTAAATCCAAACTTGCTTGGTGGGCGCGCCGACCGTCGAGAACATTAGGACTGAGGTCTTCACACCTGTCGCATAGAAAATTCCTGTAGGGAGGCGAATGACCGTATGGAGATTTCGAGTTTCCATGAGATCTGCACGAATCGATCTAGCAACGCCGGACTCAAACAAGACGTTGTCGGGAACGATTACGGCCGCACGAGATTTGGCTCCCATGTGTTGATAAATGTGCTGCAGGAATGCCAACTGTTTGTTAGCCGTGGGATATGAGAGAAGACGCTGCTGCTCGCGTGAAAGTACACCTTTGACCCCGAAAGGTGGATTGGTTAGGCAGACCGTGAATCCCTCTGGTGGCAGTGCCGAAAGCGCGTCGCCGTTCGTAAAATCTGCCGAGAGTCCGTGCAGAACTAGATTTGCAAGTCCTAGTCGGTGAACATCACGAGAAAGCTCTACACCGAACAATTTGGGACCTGAAGGTCGCCGGCGCGCAGCACTTTTTAAACGTACGTGCCGACCGGATGCGACCAGGAAACCTGCTGTTCCCGCAGCAGGATCGTATACGCGATCTCTGGAGGTCGGTGCAGTCACCGATACCAGGGCATCGACCAAATTCCTTGGCGTGAAATATTGTCCAGCTCCATACCTGGATTCCTGAGCGCTCTTCTCAATCAACCCTTCGTAGACGTCTCCTAGCGTGTCGGGAGAGGTCCAATTTTGTCCATCGAGCCCTGCGATGATGGCCCGTACACCCGCATCCGATCGGAGGCGGGTTCGGGCATCTAAGAATATGGCTTGAACGATGGGGTCGGGTGAAGATCCCAACCGCTCGAGGATCGATGAGTAGACAGAGAGCGTGTCAGCTGTTGCACGCCTCAGGACTTTCCAATTGCGTCGGCTGGAATCCCCTGCCCGATCCCGAGTTCGTCCGCGAACTTCAAGAAGAGCGGATAAGTCAGCTCCGTGAGATATTCGTGGTAAGTGACGCCCTCGTCTCTGAGGGTGGAGCAAAGCGCCCAAAGGCTCCGCACATAGTCAGCTCGACTAGGCATGAACTCAAGCCCTAGTGCTCAAGTCGTTGGGAAATGGGATTCAATTGGGTCCCTGAGCAGGCTCGCAATTATGAGCTTGAAATTCACCCCCTCACTTTAGGTGCGGTGCCGCCGTGTCCGCCGGACCCAGGGCTTCAGGTATTGAGGGACCGGGCCTGGCAGTCCGTCCGCCTGCAAGGCTCGAGCCTTCTTCACGTTCTGCGTAGAACGCAATCAGAGCTGGTGACTGGTAGACATGGACTGGCCCTTCTTGGGCAGTGGCTCGAGATCTCAACCTCTCAAGAACGGATCCGGCTCCGCGGAGATCCATCAACGACATACCATCTCGCTCATGATCACGGGAGCCATCAAGAGCCAGGTCGACAAGGTCTGGGACGCCTTCTGGTCGGGTGGCATCTCCAACCCGCTTGAGGTGATCGAGCAGATCACCTACCTGCTCTTCCTGCGCCGGCTGGACGACCTGCAGGTCCTGGAGGAGAACAAGGCCACGCGACTCAAGAAGCCGATGGAGCGCCGGATCTTCCCAGAGGGCAAAGACGAGCAGGGGCGCCCCTACGAGGACATGCGCTGGTCGCGGTTCCAGAACTTCGCGCCTGACGAGATGTTCACGGTCGTCGACCGACACGTCTTCCCGTTCCTGCGGACGCTCGGTGGCGACGGCTCGACCTACGCGCACCACATGAAGGACGCGCGGTTCACGATCCCGACGCCTGCAGCTGCTCGCGAAGGTCGTCGACCTCATCGCCGACGTCCCGATGGAGGACCGCGACACCAAGGGCGACCTCTACGAGTACATGCTCGGCAAGATCGCGACCGCGGGGCAGAACGGCCAGTTCCGCACGCCGCGCCACATCATCCAGCTCATGGTGGAGATGACCGCGCCGACGCCGACCGACGTCATCTGCGACCCTGCCTGCGGCACTGCGGGCTTCCTCATCGCAGCGGGCGAGTACCTGCGCCAGCACAATCCCGAGATGCTTCGGGACGAGAAGCCGCGCGCGCACTTCCACCACGAGATGTTCCACGGCTTCGACTTCGACAACACGATGCTGCGCATCGGCAGCATGAACATGCTGCTGCACGGCGTCGAGAATCCCGACATCCGCTACCGCGACTCGCTCGCCCAGGACCACGCCGGCGAGGAGGAGAGCTACAGCCTGGTCCTCGCCAATCCGCCGTTCGCGGGATCGCTCGACTACGAGAACACCGCCAAGGATCTGCAGGCCATCGTCAAGACGAAGAAGACGGAGCTGCTGTTCCTGGCGCTGTTCATCCGGTTGCTCAAGCCCGGCGGCCGCGCGGCGGTCATCGTGCCCGACGGCGTGCTGTTCGGTTCAAGCAATGCGCACAAGACGCTGCGGAAGATCCTGGTCGAGGACCAGAAGCTCGACGGCGTCGTGTCGCTTCCGAGCGGCGTGTTCAAGCCGTACGCCGGTGTGTCGACGGCAATCCTGCTGTTCACCAAGACGAACTCCGGCGGCACCGATCACGTCTGGTTCTACGACGTGAAGGCCGACGGCTGGTCGCTCGACGACAAGCGGACCCCGCTGCTGTCCGACGACAAGCTCGGCCCCGTGCCACGACTCGCGCTCACCGCCGACGAACACGCAAAGAACAACCTGCCCGACGTCTTGGCCCGTTGGAGCAGCCGCGACGGAGCGAACTCGACCGCGCACGGACCGAGCAGAGCTTCTGCGTTCCGAAGGCCGACATCGTTGCCCAGGGCTACGACCTCAGCCTCAACCGCTACAAGGAAGTCGTTCACGAGGAGGTGGAGCACCGGCCGCCGCTGGAGATTCTCGCCGACCTTGCCAAGCTTGAAGACAGAAATCCAGCAGGGCATGAAGAACTAGAGGCGATGCTCCGGTGAGCTCGGTGCCGCTCGACTCCACTCTGCTGACGTCATCATGGGTAAGCTCCGTGAGTGACGCCTACGACAGCGACGGCGATATTCGGTGGCGTTACCGGAGCACGACGTACAACGGAGGGCCGATTCGAGCTACTATCGAAACGGACGACCGTGGGCCAGGATCTCAAGCTCGCGACATCTTCGCTAGGCTCGCAAGCCTCGGCGACGAAGTTCTGTCTATGCGACGACTGCCTCGGAACTGGTGGGCAGTCGGCCGATACTTTGACGGTCTCGACGCCAGCGACGTATAACAGCACTTCCTGATGGCTCCGCGCTCAGACATCTGTATCTCTGTCTCATTTCTGCGGCTCAAGACGCTCAAGTGCAGTTCCGTGCGCGCGACATTCGAGGGCATAGCGAATCAGAGAGGCTCGTCGCAATCACTTGGCGATTCCCCTCCACTCCTTGCCGGAACAGCGACGGATTGCGGCCATTCTCGATCGGGCAGATGCCTTGCGGGCCAAGCGACGAGCCGCCTTACTACAGCTCGACATCCTCACGCCAGTCGATCTTTCTCGATGCATCGTTCGGAGATACCCAGTCACCAATCATCTGAGATGTCGCGCCGTTCGAGACTCGGATCGTCTGTCAAGTGGCCCGTTCGGAATCGCGACACCCTGTCAGAGGCTGATGCGTGCTCATGTAGGACGGTATTCGGGTCATACGGGACATAACGTGATGGTGATACTGCGAGTATCTACTCGCTGGACGAGTCGCATGAGCGCATGTCGACGCTACAAGCGTCGTTCCGCGTTCAGGGGACGTCATCTTGTATCGCAAAGTGGGTCGACCTCGGCGATGGCTGCAGTGCTATCGTAGGGGAGCGTCGCCTGGGATAGTGCATCAGCATGTCGCTCCGATTCGAGTCGCAACGGACCTATCGATGAGCTCGAGTATCTTGCGACCTCTCTGGACTCTGGCGTTGTGGCAGCACGAAGTCGCTCAGGCGTCACCATACGAGCCACGCGGCCCGATCTGCACTGGCGCAATCAAGGATTCACAGATTCATGCTTCCGCCGCTGAAGGCTCACAGAAGACGCTTTCGCCCAAGATTGCGAATCGATCTGCATCAACTCGGCAGCGTCGCAGATCGGCCAGCCTGAATGGACGCGTTCTGTCGCATCCCTCCAACACCGAGCCTTCCGAGGCGAGCTGTGAGCAACTTCAGCTTCCTCGCCAAGGAGTGGCCGGACATCCACGAGGCCGCCGACAAGGCCGAGGCGTCGATCACGACCGACCCGCGAACATCCTGCTTCTACGCACGCCGCGCTACGGAGCTCGATCGTCAACTGGATCTACAAGGCTGACTGCACGCTCCACCTCCCGTACCAGGACAACCTCAGCGCGCTGCTCCACGAGCCGACGTTCAAGCAGGCAGCGGGTGAGGCCGTCTTCAACAAGGCCGTGCTCATCAACCGCATCGGCAACCGCGCCGTGCATGACAACCGAGCCATCCCGGAGTCGGCATCCGCGGCGGCGGTTCGTGAGCTGTTCCACGTCTGCTACTGGCTCGCCCACACCTACGCACGGGAGCGAAGCCCGCGCCCGGGCTGACCTTCGACCCGGCATGCTGCGGCGCCAGCAGCCGCAGTCCGGAACGCAGACCGCCGCGAAGCTCCAGGAGCTGGAGGCGTCGCTCGCCGAGCGCGACGAGAAGCTCACTGCGCTCCTGATCGACCGGGAGGCGCTCGACGACGAGCTGGTCCGTCTGCGGGCCGAGGTCGCCAAGGCCAAGAAGGAAGCCGCCGAGCACGCGGACACGCACGACTACTCCGAGGCCGAGACCCGGACGCACCTCATCGATGAGTCTCTCCACGAGGCCGGGTGGCCGCTCGACCGACGAGCGCGACCGCGAGTTCGAAGTCTCCGGCATGCCGAACCAGCAGAACGACGGGGTTCGTCGACTACGTCCTGTGGGGCGACGACGGCAAGCCGCTCGGGCTTGTCGAGGCGAAGCGCACCACCAAGTCACCGCTAGCTGGGAAGCAGCAGGCAAAGCTCTACGCGGACTGCCTGGAGGCAGGAGTTCGGCCAGCGGCCGGTGATCTTCTACACCAACGGCTACGAGACCTGGATCTGGGATGACCAGATGTACCCGCCACGCGAGGTGCAGGGCTTCTACACGAAGGACGAGCTGGAACTCCTCATCCAGCGACGCACGAGCCGCAAGTCGCTCGCGACCGCGGAGATCAACGACGCCATCGTCGAGCGGTACTACCAGACACGCGCGATCCGCCGGATCGGCGAGGCGTTCGAGAACGATCTCGAACGCAAGGCGCTGCTGGTCATGGCGACCGGGCGCAGGCAAGACCCGCACCGTCATCGCGCTGTCCGACCTGCTGATGCGCTGCAACTGGGCGAAGCGCATCCTCTTCCTCGCCGACCGTGTCGCGCTCGTGAATCAGGCGGTCGGCGCGTTCAAGACCCACCTCCCGTCATCGTCTCCAGTGAACCTCGTGACCGAGCGTCACGGCGACGGCCGCGTGTACGTCTCGACCTATCCGACGATGATGGGCCTGATCGACGAGATGCAGGACGGCCGTCGCCGGTTCGGGCCGGGCCACTTCGATCTCATCGTCATCGACGAGGCGCATCGCTCCGTCTACCAGAAGTACCGGGCGATCTTCGACTACTTCGACAGCCTCCTCGTCGGCCTCACCGCCACGCCGAAGGACGAGATCGACATCAACACCTACCAGCTCTTCGACCTGGAGCGCGGCGTTCCGACCGACGCCTACCAGCTCGACGATGCCATCAAGGACGGGTTTCTCGTCCCGCCCATCGCCGTGTCTGTGCCGATCAAGTTCCAGCGCAGGGCATCAACTACAACGACCTGTCCCCGAGAGGAGAAGGAGCAGTGGGATGCCCTGGAGTGGGGAGACGACGACCCGATCCCCGACAGGGTGGAGTCGTCGGCGCTCAACGCGTGGCTCTTCAACGAGGACACCGTCGACAAGGTGCTCGCGCACCTCATGACGGACGGCCAGCGGGTCGCAGGCGGCGACCGGATCGGCAAGACGATCATCTTCGCCAAGAACCAGGCGCACGCGGAGTTCATCGTCGAGCGGTTCGACGCGAACTACCCGAACTTCAAGGGCGCCTTCGCACGCACCATCCACCACGGCGTCAACTACGCCCAGTCACTCATCGACGACTTTTCGAATCCGGCGAAGGCACCGCACATCGCCGTCTCGGTCGACATGCTCGACACCGGCATCGACGTCCCCGAGGTCGTCAACCTCGTCTTCTTCAAGCAGGTTCGCTCCAAGACGAAGTTCTGGCAGATGGTCGGGACGCGGCACGCGGCTTCGTCCGGACCTGTTCGGGCCGGGGGACGACAAGAAGAGCTTCTTCATCCTCGACTACTGCGGCAACCTCGAGTTCTTCAGCTTGGACCCGGCAACCGCCGAGGGCCGCCTCGGTGAGACGCTCAGCACCAAGCTGTTCACGACCCGCCTCGACCTCATCGCTGAGCTGGACCGTGGGCAAGAGTCCGGCGTGCGAAGACGACGAGGCCGTGCAGCTCCGATCGGAGACGGCGTCACTTCTGCACGGAGTCGTCGCGTCGATGAACCTCGACAACTTCGTCGTCCGCCCAAAGCGGCACACGTCGAGCGGTTCGCCAAGCCAGAGGCGTGGACTGTCCTGCAGCAAGACGACCTCCACGAGCTTGCGTCGGAGGTCGCCCCGCTGCCCTCCGACGTCGAGGCGGAAGAGGAGGAGGCGAAGCGGTTCGACCTCCTGATGCTCAACCTGCAGCTCGCCGTTCTGCGCCACGATCCGCGCTTCACGAAGCTTCGAGACCAGGTCATCGCACATCGCGGCGATGCTCGAAGAGCAGGCCAACATCCCGATGGTGCGGGAGCAACTCGTTGTGCTGGAGGAGACTCCAGTCCGAGGAGTGGTGGCAGGACGTCACCGTGGCGATGCTGGAGCAGGTCCGCAAGAAGCTGAGAGACCTCGTCCAGTTCATCGAGAAGCGGAGCCGAAACGATCCTGTACACGGACTTCGAGGACGAGATCGGCGAAGCGACGTCGTTCGATCTGCTCGGCATCACCCCACCGCAGGACATGGAGCGTTTCAAGGCGAAGGCGCGTGCATTCCTCCGCGACCACCAGGACCACATCGCCATCCACCGGCTGCGGATGAACAAGCCGTTGACGCCCAGCGACTTGGAGGCGCTGGAGAGCATGCTGGCGGAGAATGGCATCGGCGACGCGGAGACCATCGCCAGAGCGAAGGAAGAGAGCCAGGGGCTCGGGCTGTTCGTCCGATCCCTGATCGGGCTCGACCGAGGCGCCGCCAAGGAGGCGTTCGCCGACTTCCTCGCGGGAAGGACGCTCACGGCGAATCAGATCGAATTCGTTGACCTGATCATCAACCACCTCACCGAGCACGGCGTCATGGGTGCGGCGCTGCTGTACGAGTCGCCCTTCACGGATCATCGCGCCGCATGGACCTGACGAGCTGTTCACCTCGGACGAGGTGGATCGACTCGTCGCGATCCTCGACAAGGTCCGCGCGTCAGCGGAGGCTGCTTGACCAAGGATCCTGGTCTCTATCCACGTTTCGAGCGCCGGCTAAAGGGTGGTGCTACTCCGTCGTTACTACCTGCAACTCCTGAGCAAGGTGGTTCAACCGCCACTCAAGGAACCCATCAAAATCGTCTCGCCATAGAGGCCCGGTGATTTCTGATGGCAGTCCATGACTCTCGAGGATACGAGGGAGATCGTTGGGTAGCTCTTCTGCGATCGCCCCGAGATAGACAGACGGCGCCTTCTTTTGAATGCGAATGTTTGTCTCTCGGTCGATAAGAGTGTGGTTGAGTACGGTATCGATGCGGTTGTCCAGTCCAATGTCCTTGAGGTAGCCCCTCGGAAATACGTGATGATCATCGACAGCGGTTGACTCGATCACCGTTCGGGTCAGCGGCACGGCTTCGTGGAAATCCAGCGGTCGGTGGCGAAGAAGCAGAGCCATCGTGGCTCTGTACAGCGCCCGCTGCCGGGTTGTGATGGCGCCCCACTGCCGTGGATCGAACTCGAAGTCGCGCACAACGGGCGGGGTCTCGCCACCCCGCAACCAATTCTGGAGGAGCGGCATATCGGCATCAGCACGGGAGTTGGGTGCGTTGTCATAGTCGCCCGCGAAGGTCGCACACCAGAACCATCGCTGGAGTTTCAATCGGCGAGCACCGGAGGCTGCACCACGCGCTTCCTGTACCCATTGCCAGGCAGCCGCCAACGTGGGAAGCATCGGTGCGTAAGGCAGCCATTTGGGCATGAGGACACCGCATTCGTCGCGGAGCATCGTGATGCCGTCCGACATCCCAGCTACGGCGTCATCCCAGTGGTCGATGATGGTAGAGACAGGCATCGACGCAACTATTCCTCGTTGAGGAACTAGCTCTGCACGCAGTGCGAGGGTTTGGAGGAGGTAGTAGGGGTCGATCGTGAACTCCGCCAAAATGGGGTTCTTCTCCAGGGCATCATCCCAACGTTCCCTGAGGCGCTCACCCTGAGCGAAGGCTCTGGCAGTGATCAACTCGAACGCTGATAACTTGATTCCCGTACGGTTGAGCGTCTCAAAGATGGTGCATACGGCTTCGGTTGGAGTTGATTCCGAGAGCGTCGTCGTGGGGAAGTTGTAAGTCAAAATTGGCTTAATTACCGCGCTCTTCAACCCTATTCAGATAGGAGCGGAGGGTCTTTCGTGACTCTTTGTCGAGATCTTCTCTCTCGTCGATGATCTCGTCACGCCAGTCGGCGAAGTTCCGAAATCGCGCCAGCGGAAACATCAAAGACCGTGCTTGGCCACCGATGCTCGCCCACTGTTTGGAGCGGCTCGCACTGTAAACCTTGACCGCGGAATTCGATGTCAGCACCGTTCATGAGAGCGGCGATATCGACAAAGAACCGGTGATTCCCGACGCCATAAAGAGCCTGATACAGCGATGAGAGACGCTGCTGTCCATCGAGGACGAGGAGCTGCGGGGCGTGTCCATCAAGGACGGGCGCCTCCTCAACCGCCCTAGGCAGGAACACGTCAGATCCACCGCGCAGGAAGAGAAGGATTGCCCGCAGGGAACCCGCTGATAATGGAGGCGATCAGCTCCCGTGTGCCGTTGGGCTCCCACACAAAAGATCGTTGAAAGTCCGGCAAGGCGAGATCCCGGTTGGGATCTGCTGGAGGAGGTACTCGACCGACGGCAGGCCGGGCTCGAACTGACCACCCGCTGGACCTGGCGGATCCACCATCGTCCCTGGCAGGCCTACCACGTTGCTTGGACTAGCCGATGGTTGGCGGGGACAACCGGAGAAGGACCCGGGCGGGCCCGTCGTGTAGTGCGTTGAGCCTTCTCAGCAGCTCCTTCTGGAAGCCAGGCAGGAAAAGGTCATGATCGACCCGAGAGTGCGCCGCATGTCCTCGGCCAGGCTCGACCGGGGAAATCGAGCGAACCATCGAACGGACCGGGTATGGCAGTAGTCCTCCTGTAGACGGGCTCGGAGTTGAACTCGTAAGGACCGATACCTCTCCAGCCAAATATTGCCGCCAGCTTCGGGCGTCAGACGTAGTCACCGACCTCGAAGTCATTTGCCAGCCGAAAGAGGGCGCCAACGGCGAGCCCGACAGTAACCGGCGAGGCCTGCCAGCGATGTTCTTGGTCACACGCTGGGAGATGTCGTCCCACGCGAGGCCCTCGATCGACTCGTTGAGGTCGAACCCGATGGCAACCCGACCTTCCCCGAGAAACAGGGACGCGTAGGTGGCGTGTTCGGCCGGCACGAACAACCCAGACCTTCTTTCCCTCCTGGCCAGCCTTCATAGCGGGCTGATGCTACTGACTACGCGTCAGTCCCTTCGGAGGAGTAAGTGGTCATTTGTGTGGTCACCGGACCGTGCTGGAACGCCCATAGAGCGAGAGATCTAGCTATCTACCTGGATTTTTGCGGCGCGCTCGGAGGGATTCGAACCCCCAACCTTCTGATCCGTAGTCAGATGCTCTAGTCCGTTGAGCTACGAGCGCCGGTTTGAGACCGCTCATACTACCGGACCCCGGAGACCGGCCGACTGGAAGAAAAGAGCTGGTCAGGCCGAACGTCGCCGCCAGGCAGGCTGCGGAGCGAGGCTATGGCCGGGGATTGGACCTACTCTCCACTCTGGACGAGAGGAGCGACTGCTGATGCGCTTCGACCACATGGAGCTGACGGTGGCACGCGGCTCGCTGACCAGCGAGTTCTGCCAGGAGGTCGACGCCTTCTATGGCGCGGTGTTCGGCTGGAAGGCCTTCGACAGCCAGGTGGGCAATCGGATGGCACACCTCCTCCAGCCCGACCCCAATCAGTTCATTCTCCTCGTCGAGAGCGACACGCCGATGTCGGTGCAGGGGATCGAGCACCTCGGACTCTTGCTGGACTCGCGCGCCGAGGTCGACCAGCGGCGCGACGAGTGCGAGCGCTACGCCGAGAAGGACGACCGGGTCTCCGTCCTCCCCCAGGACGACCTGGTGTACCCGGCGCTCACCGTCCACACCTTCTATCTGAAGTACCTGCTCCCCATCTCCTTCGACGTGCACAGCTTCGACCACGCGGCCTGAACCTCAGCGCCCGGCGCTGGGTCGCCGTCAGGCTCGCAGCGAGTACGGGTTGTCGGGCGCGCGCTCGAGGTGAAGGCCCCGCCCGGCCTGTCCTCGGGCGGTGGACCTGGTCAGACGGAGATGGGCAGCTTGGAGTAGCCCCGCACGGTGCTGGTGTAGAGCGGCACGGCCTGGTCCAGGTTGACCGACCACTCGGGGTAGCGCTTGAAGGTCTCCTCGAGGGCGATCCGGGCCTCGGTGCGGGCCAGCGCCGCCCCCAGGCAGAAGTGGATGCCGTAGCCGAAGGAGACGTGGTGGTCCATCTTCCGGTGGATGTCGAAGCGGTCGGCGTCGGGGTAGGCCCGCTCGTCGCGGCCGGCGGAGCCGGTGATCATCACGACCTTGGAGCGGGCCGGGATGGTCTGGCCGTGCACCTCGACGTCGGCGATGCACCAGCGGCTCTGCACCGGTGACGGCGCCTCGTAGCGGAGGAGCTCCTCGACCGCGTTCGGGATGAGGCTCGAAGTTGCCGGCGAGCTCGGTGCGCTGGTCGGGGTTGTTGTCGAGGGTGAGGGCGGCCCAGCCGAGGAGGCGGGCCACGGTCTCGGTGCCGGCGCTGCCGATGAGGAGGGCGAAGTTGGCCGCCTGGTCCATGGTGAGCCGGCGGACCTCGCCGTCCTCCTCGGTGATCTCCATGGTGAGGAGGTCGGTGAGCATGTCGTCGCGGGGGTTCTTCTTGCGGTCGGTCAGCACCTCGGCGATGTAGCCCATCATCTTGCCCATGGCCTCGGCGGAGACGTCGTTGTACATGCCCTGCTCGGGGTCGAGGTGGAAGGAGTCGTCGATCCAGCCGCGGAACATGTCGCGGTCGGCCTCGTCGACGCCGAGGAGGGCGGCGATCACGTAGGCGGGGACGCGGGCGCCGAAGTCCTGGACGTAGTCGAAGGAGTCCCGTCCGGCGAGGCCGTCGAGGAGCCGGATGCACAGGGCGCGGATGTCCTCCTCGAGCAGCATCATGCGCCGGGGGGTGAAGGTCTTGGAGACCAGCCGGCGGTAGCGGGTGTGCTCCGGCGGGTCCATGAAGATCATGATCTCCATCTCCGTCGGCTCGGCCGTGATCATCTCCATCACCGTGCCGTGGGAGGAGAGGAAGGTCTTGGGGTCGCGGCTGAAGGCGTCCACGTCGGCGAAGCGGCTGACGGCGTAGAAGTCGTGCTGCTCGTTGTAATAGAGCGGGGCCTCGTCACGGAGTCGCTTCCAGATGGGGTGGGGGTCGCCCTTGTACTTCTCGTTGAGCGGGTCCCAGGCCAGGGGCTCGGTGTCGACGGCGGTCATCGGTGGTCCTCCAGATTCATGGCGGCCCGCGGTGCGTGGGGGGCGGCGGGCCGCAGTGGTCACACGGACAGGTGTTTGTCGTCCCAGATCTTGATGCCGCCGAGGATGCCGGCCGCGTTGTCGACGACGGTGACGCGCTCGAGCACGTCGCCCAGGTCGCGCCGGTTCACCCGGGCGCCGTTGCCACCGCCGATGTAGAGGTGGTCGAAGGTGGTCAGGACGTCGAGGTAGGAGATGGCCTTCTGCACCCGCTTGTTCCAGCGCTTGTCGCCGATCTCCTTGCGGGTGTGCTCGCCCAGCTGGACGTTGAAGGTCTCGCCCTTGCGGAACTCGACCTGGGAGAACTCCATGTGCGGGAGCAGCCGGCCCCCGATGAAGAAGGCGGAGCCGAACCCGGTCCCGAGCGTGATGACGGCCTCGAAGCCCTTGCCCTCGATGACGGCCAGGCCCTGCACGTCGGCGTCGTTGGCCACCCGGCAGGGCTTGCCGATGGCCTCGGCGAGGGCGGAGGCCATGTCGAAGTCGGTCCAGTCCTTGAGCAGCTTGGGCTCGACCTCGGAGCCGGGGCCCGCCTTGCACACGAAGTGCGGTGCGGTGAGCACGTGGCCGTAGCGCACCATGCCGGGGAAGCCGGCCGAGATGCGGTCGAAGGCGGGCAGCTTGTCGGCCAGGCCCTTGAGCTTCTCGACCATGAGGTCGGGGGGCATCGGGTAGGTGGTGGGGATGCGGACCCGGTCGGCCACCACGGCGCCGGCGGCGTCGAGCACGTTGGCCTTGAGGCCGGTGCCGCCGATGTCGATGGCGAGGGTGAAGGGGTGATCGTGCGCCTCGTAGGGGGCGCTGTCGGCGCTGCTGGTCGTCTCGTCAGTCGATGTCATGAGCGTTCACGACCAGCGTAGCGAGCAGGGTCAGGCCCGGCGGAACGACCCGGTCATCCGAGGAGGACGTTGTGCACGCATTCGCGGAGCTGTTCGCCCATCTCGGCGTTGGTCTCGTCGTTGAAGGCTTCGCTGGCCAGGACGAGACCCGAGAAGATCACGCCGAAGCTGGCCGCCATGCGGACCCGGTCGCGCAGGGAGACCCGGCTGTCGCCGAGGATCTGGCGGAAGCGGTTCTGGATGTCCTCGTGCTCGGCCTCGTGGCCCTCGCTGTGCATCTTCTCCATGGCGGCCTGGTTCCGCTCGTGCATGAGGAAGAGCTTGCGCTGGACCAGCATCTGGTCGACGAGGCCGTCGAGGATCTCGGCCCAGCGCTCGAGCGTGAGCGGCTCGTCGCCCAGTTGGGCCATGGCGTCCTTGCCGAACTCGTGCAGGCGCATGTGCAGCGCCATGAGGATGTCCTCTTTGCTGGCGAAGTGGTAGTAGAGGGCGGCCTTGGTGACGCCCAGGCGTTCGGCGATCTCCCGCAGGCTGGTGCCGTCGTAGCCCTGGTCGGAGAAGAGTTCGAGCGCCACATCGAGAATGCGTTCGCGGGTAGAGGCGGCGTCGTGGGTGAGGGCGTCTCTCTTGGCCCTGGTGACCTGGGCGAATTTGCGTGGGTGGGGGCCGTCGGCGGACGGGGCGGGGTCGACGACGGGCTCGTCCGACACGTTGACCTGGGGGTTCGTCTCGTTCCCGGTGCTGGCGTCGGCGGTCTGGGTCATGTTCCTCGGCTTTTCCTTCGGTGATTTCTTCGTGAGTCTACTTGACGGCAGGTAAGTTCATTCCTTACCATGCGGTTGGTAAGTACTTTACTTAACGACCGGTAAGGATGTCTATGGCTACCGACCTGATGATTCAGGCCGCAGGATTGCAGAAGCGCTACGGCGAGACCCAGGCCCTGGCCGGGGTCTCCTTCGAGGTGCCGTCTGGGACGATCCTCGGGCTGCTGGGGCCGAACGGGGCCGGCAAGACGACCGCCGTGCGGGTCCTGACCACGCTGGCCGTGCCCGACGCCGGGTCGGCGACGGTGGCCGGGATCGACGTGGTGGCGCACCCGGGGGAGGTGCGGCGCCACATCGGCGTGGCCGCCCAGGACGCGACCTTGGACCCGCTGCTGACGGGGCGCCAGAACCTGGCCCTGGTCGGCGAGCTGTCCGACATGGGGCGGGCGGCGTCGAAGGCGCGGGCCGTCGAGCTGCTGGACCACTTCGAGCTGACCTTTGCGGCGGACCGGGTGCTGAAGGGCTACTCGGGCGGCATGCGGCGTCGTCTGGACCTGGCGGCGTCGATGATGACCCGGCCTCCGGTGCTGTTCCTGGACGAGCCGACGACGGGGCTGGACCCGACGTCGCGGCAGCGGGTGTGGGACGCCATCCGCGAGCTGCTGGGTGAGGGCGTGACCGTGTTGCTGACGACCCAGTACCTGGAGGAGGCGGACGAGTTGGCCCACCAGATCGTGGTCGTGGACCACGGGCGGGTGATCGCCGACGGGACGCCGCAGTCGCTGAAGGATGCGGCCAAGGGCGCGCACCTGGAGGTGCTGCTGACGGCGCCGCACGCCGACGCCGTCCGTACGTTGGCGCCGCTGGTGGCGGGCGAGGTCAGCGTGAGCGACGACGGCCGGCGCCTGTCGGCCGGCGTGGACGCGACGACCGGGTTGGCCACCGCCGTGGTGCGGGCGCTCGATGCGGCGGGAGTGCTGGTCGACAACATCGAGGTGCGGCAGCCGTCGTTGGACGACGTGTTCTTCTCGTTGACGGGTGAGCACGTGGAAGAGGTCGTCGTGGGTGACGACGGAGACGGCCTGGCGGTCGGCACCCGGCGCCGGGCGGTCGGCCAGTGAGCTGGAAGGAGCGAACGCCTGATGACGACCACCACGCTTTCGACGACCACGCGTCGGTCGGCGTCTCGACGCCGGCGCCTTCGTCCAGCCGGCTGCTCGGCTCCGTGGCCGACATCTGGGCGATGACCCGGCGCAACCTGGTCCACATTTCGCGGGAGCCCATGCAGCTCTCGGACGTGACGATTCAGCCGGTGCTGTTCACCTTCCTGTTCGTCTTCATCTTCGGTGGGGCGATCCCCATCCCTGGTGGCGGCAGCTACAAGGACTACCTGCTGGCCGGCATCCTGGCCCTGAACCTGGTGACCTCCACCATGGGGACGGGGGTGGGGATGGCGACGGACCTCCACGAAGGCATGATCGACCGCTTCCGGGCGCTGCCCATGTGGCGGCCGGCCGTGCTGATGGGACGGTCGATCGCGGACTTCCTGACCTCGTGCCTGTGCGCCTTGATCGTGGGGCTGACCGGTCTGGTGGTGGGCTGGCGCCCCGACGCCAACTTCCTGGGCATTTTGAGCGGGTTCCTGGTGGTGCTGTTCTTCGCCTACTCGCTGACCTGGATCGCGCAGATCGTCGGGTTGAACTCGAAGAGCCCCGAGTCGGCGGCCTCGTTCGGCTTCATCGTGCTGTTCCCGTTGGCCTTCGTCTCCAACGCCATGGTGCCCACCGCGACCATGCCGGGCTGGCTCCAGGCCATCGCCGACTGGAACCCGGTGTCGGCGGTGTGCGCGGCGGTCCGTGACCTGTGGGGCAACCCGAACCCGTCGCACGTGATTCAGGCCTGGCCGATGCAGCACCCGGTCGAGGCCTCGCTGATCTGGTCGGTGGTGATCCTGGCGATCGCCGTGCCGCTGGCCTCGTACTTCTTCAACAAGCGCTGCACGGACTAGTTCGTCCGGGTGTTCGTGCCCGCTTGAAGGTCGGTTGACCAGGGGCCGGGTTCCCGGCTCGGACCCCTGGTCAGCTGTTCTGTGGGTCGAGCGGCGGTGAGCGCGCGCACTGAGCATCCGCCAGATGGTCGGGACTCCGGGGACCTGGCCCGCGCGATGAGACCGCCCGAAGGTGGAGGGATCGTCCGTGCGGAGTCGCCCATCTGGGTCTGGTCCAGTAAGCGCTGGCGCTCCGTGCTCGGTCGCCCACAGACATCAGGGTTGCAATGCCAGTTGAAGGAGCGATAGCCTCAACGCGTTCGCACCAATTGGCGAAGGGCGGGACGCACGTGCTGGCGGTCACTTTCGCAGATCTGTGGTTCCGGGCCAGGCAGTTTCTCATTGCCATCGTCGGGGTGGCACTCGTTCTCGGACTCGCACTGGCCCTCAGCGGCTTGGCCGATGGCTTCTACGCCGAGGTGGCCGACACGGTCGACGCAGTGGGTGCCACCTCGTGGGTCATGTCCGACGCCGCCCAGGGCCGGCTCACGTCGTTCGCGGCCTTCCCGGCCGCAGAACAGCGCGCCGTGGCCGATGAGCCAGGCGTACGTCGCGCCTCAGCGGTGCTCTTTGTCCCGTCGGCGGTAGCCCACGTTTCCGGGTCGACTCAGCCGTTTACCGTCAACCTCTTCGGTTTCCAACGCAACGGCCTGGGCGACCCTCCGGTGGCGTCGGGCCGCCCGGTCGCAACTCCGAACCAGGTGGTGGTCGACTCCAAGGTGGCCTCGGTCGGCAGCGTGCTCATCATCGGCGGTCACCGCTTCGATGTGGTGGGGACGGTCGACAACCGCACCATGACGGGTGGGGTTCCCCTGGTGTACATGACCCTGCCCGCCGTGCAACACGCGGTGACGGGAGGGAAGCCGCTCATCACCGCTATCGCAACGGCCGGTACTCCGACTGCCCTGCCTGCAGGTCTCGAAGTCCTTTCCCCGCCCGCGGTCGTCACCGCCACCGTGTCGCAATTGAAGACCGGCGTGCAGTCCATCGACAACACTCGCTGGCTGATGTGGTTCGTGGCCGCCGCAATCGTGGCTTCGATGCTCTACGTGGCGGCGCTGGAGCGGAAACGGGACTTCGCCGTGCTCAAGGCGCTCGGATCGTCATCGCGTGCCCTCTTCCTGAGTCTCGTCCTCGAGGCGGTGGTGGTGACCCTGCTCGCCGCCGTCCTGGCGGAGCTCTTGGCCAGCCTCCTGACCCCGGCCTTCGCACAGCCAGTGGCCATCTCATCCGAGGCACGCCTGGTTCTCCCCCTCATCGCGGTGGCCGTTGGCGTCGTCGCCAGCATCACCGCCCTACGCCGGGTCACGGGCGCCGACCCCGCGGCGGCCTTCGGATGAGCGATCAGCTCGTCGTCGACGATCTCACGGTGAGCTTCGATTCGGGGGGCTACGTGATCAAGCCGCTCGACGGTCTGAGCTTCGCGGCAGACGACGGTGAGCTGGTCGTGTTGCTCGGGCCATCGGGCTGTGGCAAGACGACACTGTTGTCGTGCCTCGCGGGCCTGCTCACCCCGACCTCAGGACGGGTCGGGCTTGGCTCCACCGTCGTCACCGAGCTGCGCGGCCCTGCCCTGGCCGAGTACCGCCGCCACACTGTCGGCGTGGTGTTCCAGGCTTTCAACCTGATCCCCAGCCTGAGCGCTCGGGGCAACGTGGTAGTGCCGATGCGCCTGGCGGGCGTCCCGCGAGCCAAAGCGAAGGCGCGGGCAGCCGAGTTGCTCGGAATCGTCGGGCTCGGCGAGCGCGTGAACCACCGCCCGGCCCAACTCTCAGGGGGCCAGCAGCAGCGGGTGGCGATCGCCCGTGCACTGGTGCACGAGCCGCAGCTGATCCTGGCCGATGAACCAACGGCCCACCTCGACCACATCCAGGTCGAAGGCATCCTTCGCCTCCTCCGTGAGTTGGCCAGCCCGGGCCGGATCGTCGTCGTCTCGACGCACGACGACCGCGTCAGCCAGTTGGCGGACCGGGTGATCGAGCTGGCACCGCACTTCTCCGACGCCGACAAGCCGCCGGAGGAAGTCGTCCTGGCCTCAGGAGAATTGCTGTTCCGCCAGGGCGAACGGGGCGAGCTGATCTACCAAGTGGAATCGGGCCTCCTCGAGGTCTACAGGGAGTTGGCCGATGGCGGCACTGAAGTGCTGGCCCGGGTCGAGCCGGGCAATTACGTGGGGGAGCTCGGCCCCATTTTGAACCTGCCCCGTAGCGCGTCCGTGCGAGCGTTAGAAGACGCCGTGGTCGTGGGCTATACCGTCCGGGCCTTCCGGAAGGACAATCCTCACCAGGCGGTCAGGCAAGCCTCGATTTCGGTGACGTAGTTCGACCGCCCTCCGAGCTCACTAGGCCGGAGAGCTCCAGTGGCCAGCGGCTTGGGGCGCTCGCTTGGTCCAGTCAGGGCCCTACGAACGGGGCGCGAACGACAGGAGCGTTGCCGCCGCATAGGTGGGCGGCAGGTTCCCGCTGCCTTGTGGCATCACCATGAGGTGGAGTGTGCCGCCGAAGGAGTTCGTGGTCTGGTGGGTGGCCGCTCCACACGAGGGATCCGTGCACAAAGGAACGGGGTGGACGGTCCCGCCGTCCTGCGTGACGAAGTCGATGCCCTCTTGCTCGCCGATAACTGTGCGCGAGAGCTCGAGTCGACGAGTGCCGTTGGACGTGTCGATCGACCAGACCTGGTGCACATTGCCCACCGTCCCGGCGAGGTAGAGGCGACCCTGGTAGAACGCACCACCGTCGACACCCGAAGGGGGAACGGCGTTCTTCAGGGTGCGGACGGGTTTGATGGCCGCATGCGCCGGCCACGAGTGCGCTGCCGTCATGTCGGCCATGGAGTAGGCCAAGAGGTTGTTCCCACCAGAGGTCCATACCAACTTGTTGTCCGGTGAGACGGCCGCCCACATGGCCTTCTTGATCGCGGCGGGGTTCAGCTTCACCTCGTACCTCCAGGCCAGTGTCGTCGGGTCGGCGACGCCGATGGCACCGGTGTTGGCGCAGTTCGAGGGCGTGGCCGCCGGGTTGTAACACTCCATGGGCAGGAGGACGCCCGCTGTCTTGGAGTACGTGATGGCTCCGATGTGGTTGTACTTGTCTCGGGCGGCGACGTCGGCCGGAATGTACGGCGTGGTGCCCGAGATCTGGGTGAACGAACTGTCTGTCTTGAAGAGCCCGTTGTCGACGCCGTCGAAGTAGAAGTGACCTTGGGCGTCGTGCGTCATACCCTGGTAGTAGAAGATCCGGATCGACGTCGCCGACACCATCTTCCAACGACCGGGGTCTTTCTGCACCGTGGCCGCACCCGCTCCGGAAGGGATGCCGGCGGCGCCTACGAGGAGACTTCCCGCGACGAGGGCGAGCGAGATGAGCCTCGATGTCGCCGTCCGCCCGTGTGTCCGTGAGGCCTTGCCCACTCTCATCCCCCTGTCATTGCTTCGGTGGGGAGTTCTAGCCCATCGCGGGCCTCGACGCCCCGACGTCACACGCAGACTCGAACCAGGCCAGCGCTTCGGACCGACTCACCCCGGCGAGGCGACTGAGGCGTCGCATTTCGCTTGACGTGGCCCAGTGGGCCAGCCACGGTGGTGCGGGGTGAACGCCCCCGATCGAGGAGGACGCTCATGAAATCGTTCCGACGACTGGCTCTCGGGCTAGTTGGCCTGACCGTTCCCATTGCCGGTGGCGCCACCGCGTGGCTCACGGCAGCCGACGCTGCTGTTCCGGCCACGGTGTCGCAACCCCATGGGGTCAACTTCACGATTCACACCTCGGTCGATCCCAATTTCTGCTTGGAAGATATTCCTGCTCCCGCGGTCCCGGCCTCGGAGGCCAGCATGTCGCAGTGCATCGATCGCGATGGCCAACACTGGACCTTCGCCAACCCCGCTGACGGGTCAATCGTGATCATCGGAGGGAACACTGGTAATTGTCTTGACTTCACTGCCAAGGTGAGTTCCCCGGTGTCCATGAAGCCCTGCACCTTCAACGCCAACGAGCACTTCCGCTACACCGCCAAGGGCCAAATCGAGTTGGCGTCGGGAACGAAATGCCTCCAGCCGGCCCAAGCGACCCAGGATTCGGTCGTGTCCATTGAGCCGTGCAAAAAGGGTGTCGCGCTCCAGATCTGGACGCTCGGCCACTAGCTGAGGAGGACCGAGTTCGTGAGCGACCTCGACGGCGTCGAGTGACGCGGACTTGACCGAGTGGGCCGCGTACCGATGCGGTTCTCCCTGTCAGCTCTCCCCTGGCGCTCCCGGGACCAAGGTCACGGGGCAATAGGACCATCCTCCCTACTGAGCGGGAACTCCTCGGTGTCATCGTGACTTCATGACACTCGTAACGGCTGTGACCTCGATCCCGACGAGCGAAGACCGCCGGGGTGCGAACGCCCACTTGAGCCCTCGGCCGATTGAACCCACGGATGCGGCAGCGCTCGTCAGATTCCACGCTCGCCTGAGTGATCGGTCGGTTCAGCTGCGCTACTTCTATCCGCATCGAGAGCTCGGGCCCGACGAGGTCGCACACCTCACCTGCGTCGACGGTTTTGACCGGGCGGCGTTCGTCGTCGAGCACCAGAATGAGATCATCGCTGTCGGGCGCTATGACCGGCTGAACGATCACTGCTGTGCCGAGGTCGCCTTCGTCGTGGCCGACGAGTTCCAGCATCACGGACTGGGCACCATGCTCTTGCAGCGGCTGGTCGAGAATGCCAGGCACGCCCAGATCAGCGAGTTCAAAGCCAGCGTGCTGGCCGAAAACACCGCCATGCTTGCGGTCTTCCGCCAGGCGGGCTTTCCCATGACTCAGACCCGTGCGTGTGACGTGGTCGAGCTCTCCATGCGAATCGGCCCACGCGGCATTTGAGCCCGGGCGAGTTCTGCTGAGTGCTGCATCGAGTGCCTAGACAGGCACGCGCCAGAGGAGCCGCGTCCCGTCCTCGGCCGCCGAGACCTCGAAGCTTCCCCCCAATTTCTCGGCTCGACTTCGCAAGTTGACGAGTCCCAAGCCAGCTCCATACGCACGGGGCAGTTCGATACCGATTCCGTTGTCTCGGACCTCGAGGCTCACGTCGTCGTCCACACTGATCGTGACGACATAACTGGTCGCCTGTGCGTGCTTGCCGGCATTGGTCAGTGCTTCGCGGAGCACGGCGAGGAGATTGTCGGCGATGCGCTGGGAGATCGCGTTGTCGATGGCGCCGTTGAAGATGACCTCGGGTTGAGTCCCGAGCGTGGGAGCCATCTCTGCAGTGAGCTCGAGCACGCTGTGCCGCAAGCCACCCGGAATTGCGGTGTTCCCGAGCTCGAAGATGGCGGTGCGGATTTCGGTCACCGTCGTATCAAGATCATCGACGGCCTTGTTGACCCGCTCGACGATCTGATCTCGTTCAGGCAGACGCGCCGCTCCCTGCAGCGCCATCCCCACAGCGAAGACGCGTTGAATGACACGGTCATGGAGGTCCCGGGCGATTCGGTCTCGGTCGTCGAGGACGCTGAGGACGCGGACACGCTCGTGGAGTCGGGTGTTCTCAATGGCGATTCCCGCGGCGACCGCCAACGCTTCAGCGAGCGCCTGGTCCTGCTCGCTGAACTCTTCCGCACCCATTTTGTCGGTGAGATACAAGTTGCCATAGACCACCGAGCGGGCCCTCACCGGGACGCCGATGAAGGACTTCATCGGCGGATGATGAGCCGGGAACCCGTAACTGTCGGGATGGGCGCCGAGGTCCTTGAGGCGGAGTGGAGCAGGTTCGGTGATCAGCACGCCCAGCACCCCCCGCCCGGTCGGGCGGGCACCGATCGCCTTCTCCTCGGCCTCACCCAGTCCTACGGTGATAAAGGGATCAAGGCCGGTCCGTGCCTCATTGAGCACACCCAGAGCACCATAGCGAGCGTCGACGAGAGAGCATGCCTCTTCGATGAGGTGGCGGAGTAAGACAGGGAGCTCGACGGCGGCTTCGATCATCAGCACAGCGTCGATGAGACGCAGGAGCTTCGCCGGATCCTCAACGTTGTGATACGGCATGGCTTGAATCGTAGCGATCAGCGGCCTCCCGACTCGGCGTTGGTTGCCGGTGCGTGAACTGGCGCTGGGTCGAACGCTGGCACAATGGAGTGCGATGCCGATCCGTGTGTTCCTTCTCGACGACCACGAGTTGGTGCGTGAGGGTGTCCGGAGCTTGCTCGAGAGCGACGAAGGCATCGAGGTCGTCGGGGAGGCGGCCAACGCAGAGGAAGCGTTGACGCGGATCCCGCTGGCCAACCCGGACGTGGCCATCCTCGACGTTCGTTTGGCAGATGAAAGTGGTATTGAGGTCTGTCGTGACGTCCGCTCCCTCATGCCGGGCCTGGTCTGCCTGATGCTGACCAGCTTTGCGGATGATGAGGCGCTCTTCGCCAGCATCATGGCCGGCGCTGCGGGTTACGTACTCAAGCAGATCAAGGCCCGGGATCTGATTGACGATGTCAAGAGGGCCGCCGCCGGAGAATCCCTCATGGATCCGCGGGCGGTGGCGCGAGCTGTGGAGCGCATCGCTAACCCTCCGAAGGCCAACTCCGAACTCGAGACTCTCTCTCCCCAAGAGGCGCGACTCTTGGGGCTCATTGCCGAGGGGATGACGAACCGAGAGATTGCCGAAGCAATGTTCCTCTCCGAGAAAACAGTCAAGAACTACATGACGGGGCTGTTGGCCAAGCTCAAGATGAACAGCCGCACTGAGGCAGCCATCTATGCCACCAAGCTCAAGGCTGGCGAGCCACCGGCAGCTCGGTAAGCCGTCCGTCGCCCTGCGGAGCGAGGGCACGGGCCTCTCGCCTCAGATGTTTGAACCCGCATCACACGCGAGGACAAACCCGCTGCCTGGCGATTCCGCGACCCGCGGACCAAGGTCCTACTCGTCGGGACCTTTGCACCCATTCTTTCAGGCTCCTTCATCTCCACAATGAACGCAGATCTCCTCACGAGGAGGGGTCCTTTGTGAACAGGGAGATACGACGATGCAAAGAAAGGTATTCGATTTGATCGCCAGCGCCGGGGGTGCGCTCATGGTGGTTGTGCTGGTGGTGGCGGGCGGCCTTCTCATGTGGGGCTACAGCTTCGCCAACTCCAACGTGCACAACCAGCTGGCCGAGCAGCAAATTGTCTTTCCGAGCAAGGCGGCGTTTGCCCACCCGGTCGCGGGGAGTGAGATCACCCCCTCGATGATCGGCACAGTCTCGAAGTACGCCGGGCAACCCTTGGTGACGGGACAGCAGGCAGAGGTGTACGCAGATGACTTCATTGCGGTGCACCTCAAGGAGATCGGTGGCGGGCTGACCTACGCCCAGCTCTCGTCCGCCGCACTGGCTCTGCCCAAGGGATCGGCCGCCTACACGGCCGCCGAGGCCAAGGCAACGAGCGTGTTCCAGGGCACCACACTGAGGGGCTTGCTGCTCGAGGCCTATGCCTTTGGGACCCTCGCCACGATCGCCCTCATCGCAGCGATTTCGGCCTTCGTCCTGGCGGCCTTGATGGCGGTCCTGGTGGCGTTCGGCTTCTGGCACGCTCGACGCACGACGGCTGCCGAGGAACTCGCCGTGCACACAGAAGCTGAGCGGGTGCTGATCACGACCTGACGCAGTTCTTCCTCGATCCCGGATCGCGGTACCCCGCCCGGCCTGCCATTCGTGCAGGCCGGGCGGGGCTCGTTTCGTACCGGGGTTGAGCGTGGCGACGAAGGTCATACCGCTTGCACCTCCCCAAAGAGACCTAGGTCATGGGCGCCAGGACTTTGGTCCCTATGGGTGATGCGCACATCAAGCTCACACTTGCTACATGACACCAACGACTCCAACTCAAGGGCGACGGGGCACCGAGTCCGCACGCACCAACGTCGAAGGTGCACAGACGCCTGCGCCGCCGCGAACGATCCAAGTCGGCGACTTGGCCCGTCGCGTGACCCATCGACGGACCGAGCTCGGCCTCAGCACCGAAGAGCTCGCGAAACGAGCTGGAATCGATGCCTGGTTTCTCGCCTACTTCGAGCAAAGTGCGGATACCAGTCTCAGCGGCGGAGCGCTGCTGCGGCTCGCCGTCGCCCTCGATACGACACCCTTCTCCCTCGAGGGTGGTCAGGTCGATCGCCCGCCGGGGCCTGGCCGCGCCGGCCCGAACCCCGTACTCGAGAGCCTGACGGTGGAGCAGTGCCGGGAGCATCTGGTTGCAGGGGGCATCGGGAGAATCGTCCTCTCGACCGGATCAGGCCCGATCGCAGTCCCGGTGAACTTCGTGTTCGCCGGCGGGGCCGTCATCCTGCGGACCTCTGACAGCATGACCGCCAAAGTCTCCGGCGTCGTGGCCTTCGAGGTCGATCACATCGATGAGGCCATGAGCGAAGGGTGGAGCGTCCTCGTACGCGGTCACGCCCGACTCATCGAGGATCCCGAGGAGCGCGCCGTTATCGCCCGGCTCGACATTGAGCCCTGGGCCGGAGGGCGCGACTCGACGTGATCAGCATCGAGCCGTTCGAAATAACAGGTCGCGTCATCGTCCAGCGTCATACCTCAGGGATCGCATGACACCCGATCAACACCACTCGCCAAAACGCACGCAAAGTGAACCGAGGACAACCATGAAAGCACTCGTTTACCACGGACCGGGGCACAAAGCCTGGGAGGAAGTCCGCACCCCCACGATCCAAGACGACACCGACGCCATTGTGCGGGTGGATTGCACGACCATCTGCGGAACCGATCTCCATATTCTGAAGGGAGATGTTCCCGCGGTAACAGAGGGCCGAGTCCTCGGACACGAGGCCGTTGGCACGGTCGAGGCGGTCGGATCAGCGGTCACGAACATCGCGCCTGGAGACCGGGTTCTCGTTTCTTGTGTCAGCGCATGTGGGCGTTGCCGGTACTGCCGAGAAGGACGCTACGGCCAGTGCCTGGCTGGCGGTGGCTGGATCCTCGGCAATCTGATCGACGGGACCCAAGCTGAGTACGTTCGTGTTCCTTTTGCCGACACCTCGACCTACCTGGTGCCCGAGGGCGTGAGCGACGAGGAGGTCCTCATGCTGGCGGACATCCTGCCGACGGCGTACGAAGTCGGGGTCCTCAACGGCCACGTCCAGCCCGGCGACACCGTCGCCGTGGTCGGTGCTGGCCCGATCGGACTCTCGGCCATGCTCGGCGCCCAGCTCTACTCCCCGACCCATATCGTCGCTATCGACCTTGCTGACGCCAGGTTGGAGGCCGCAAAGCGCTTCGGGGCTGATCTGGTGGTCAACAATGGCCGCGACGATCCCATCGCTTTTGTGAAGGAACTGACGGACGGCCTCGGCGCTGACGTGGCCATCGAGGCCGTCGGCGTTCCGGCGAGCTTCGAGCTGTGCACCGAACTCGTTCGTCCCGGAGGTCGCGTGGCGAACATCGGGGTCCACGGCAAGCCCGTGACTCTCCACCTGGAGACGCTCTGGACGCGGGACGTCACCATCACAACCGGCTTGGTCGACACCTTTTCAACGCCAACGCTGCTGCGCCTCGTTGCTTCTCGCCAGATCGACGCCGGTCAATTCGGCACTCACCATTTTCGCCTCAACGAAATGATGGAGGCCTACGATGTCTTCGCACGGGCGGCCGACACTGGTGCGGTCAAGGTCGTTCTGAGCCGGTAAGCCGCACCGTCACGCGCCCTCGACGCGAAGCACTTACGGCGAGGGGTGCGGTTCGCGGGCCATAGGACTTCGGCTTTCAAGGCCCGAAATACCGTTCAGTGCCTTGGTTGCAACGCCTGGTCCGAGGACTTAAGAGGCTCGTTTGACGGCCACGGGCTCTTGGCCGGTTTTGAACCTCGAGTACCTATCATCCCCGTTGCTGCCGGATGTACTGGCGTGATCAGCAGATTCCCCGCGCTCATCGTGGACTTCGTCAGCAGGACCGTGGCGGCCAACACCCGACTTCAGGGAATGCAAGTGGAGGCAATATCCGGGGCACGTCATCAAAGGCACGTTTCGCGGATACCCGCTTCTCCGTCGCTGAAGCACAACGGCGAGGAAATGCACGCTGCGGTCGCTCCAGCCTGGTGCGGCGGCGTTCGTCAGCGCCCAAGGGCGGCGCAGGCTCCGAGCTCGTCGATGTGGAGCAGGTCCGGGAAGGCCGCGCCGTTCACCTTTGGCGTGATCTGGGCGTTGATCTGGACCACCACCGAGCGGCTGCCGTCCGCTGTGGCCGCGGCGAAGTTCGTGTAGCCCGACGTGTTGCCGGTGTGGCCGTACAACGTGCCGCAACTCGTCTGGTAGCGGAAGATGGCGAGGCCAGCGCTGTTCGTGCCGGGTCCCGGGGGCTCCGAGCTGCCCGGGCGGAAGGTGAACTGGGCGGCGTGGACGGCCGGGCTCGTCGTGGCGCCCCGGGCGTAGCCGCGGATGAACGTGTTGGTGTCGGCGGGCGTGGCCACCATGCCACCCGAAGCCCCGCTCCATCCCGCGGCGAACTGCTCGGACACATCGATGGGGGCGTTCGGAGGATCGAGGCCGTACCCGTGCACGTAGGGCATCGGGATGGCCGCACCCTGCGGGAGGCTGGTCTGCGAGAGTCCAAGCGGACCGAAGACGCGGGAGGCGAGCTCGCTCTGATAGCTCTGCCCGCTGGCCGCCTGCACCATGAGGGCCACGATGATGTTGTCCGAGTTCGAGTAGTGGTAGTCGGTTCCCGGCACGAACCGCAGCTTGTGCTTGGCGTAGGACAGCAACGTGGTGGGCGGCGGGGGGTTCAGGGGATCCGCCAGGAGGGCGGCGATGAACTTCTTCGAATCGCTGAAGTCCTGGATGCCACTCGTGTGCTGCAGGAGTTCGGCCAGGGTGACCGGGTGCCATTTCTTTGGCAATGCGGGCAACCACTTTCCGACCGTGTCGTCGAGCGAGAGGAGGTGGTCGGCCACCAAGGACAGGGAAGCAGCGCCGCTGTAGGCCTTGCTGACGCTGGCCAGCCGCAGGTGGTCCGTCGGCCGAATGGGATCGGATCGGCCCACCGTCGAGGTGCCGGCCGTGTACGTCGTACGCCAACTGCCTCGCTGCACCGTGACGATGATCCCCGGCGGTCCGTCGGGACGCGTGACGATCGCGTCGAGGGCATGCTGGAGCTCGCCTCCACCGCCGTACCCCGACGGATTCGCCGCACCCGCCGAGGGCGGGGTGACAAGCATGGTGAGGAGGAGCCCGACGGTCGCCAGGAGCGTCGTCGCGCCAACCCGCACGGGGCCGACGCCTTTGCGCATCGAAGTCGTTCGCATGTCGATCCCGCTTTCCATTGCGTACTTCCTGTCGCCGGTCAAAGGCGAATCGAGGCCGGTCGAACTGCTGAGGCCGGTCGAGAACGCGACGCACGGGCCGCCGACAAGGACACCAGCCTTGCAGGTCCGCCGGCGACCTTCCCCGGCGGTCCCGAATTGGGCTCAGGGTCTGGTCCTCCGGCCACCTCGGTGTCACATGGTCCGATCCGACAATTCGAGCCGTGAACCCTCGTTCGGTAGCCTCACGGCCGTGACGGGAGCACCTTGGCTGGGAGACGCCTGCTCGCTCGTCGACGCCTTCCGCGACGGGGACCTGTCCCCGACCGAAGCGCTCGAGGGCTCGCTGGCGGCAATTGAGCAGTCGTCGTTGAACGCAGTCTGTTTCATCGACGAGGAGCAGGCTCGAAAGTCGGCGGAAGCGGCTGACATCACGCTGCCCTTCGGCGGCGTGCCGATCGGGGTCAAAGAGCTCGATCCGGTCAAGGGCTGGCCGCAGACCGAGGCCTCCCTGGTCTTCAAGGACCGCATCGCCGACTACGACGGGACCATGACGGCTCGGTTGCGCGACACCGGAGCCGTGCTGGTCGGACAGACGACCGCCTCGGAGTTCGGTGGCATCAACGTCACCTACACCCGGTTGCACGGGGCGACGTCGAACCCCTACGACACCGAGCGCACCCCCGGCGGTTCGTCCGGTGGGTCAGCGGCCTCGGTGTCCGGCGGGCTACTCCCCATCTGCACCGGTGGCGACGGCGGGGGGTCCATCCGGATCCCGGCCGGTTTCACCGGCCTCTTCGGCCTCAAGGCGACGTTCGGACGGATCCCCAAGGGTCCCCACACCGAGATCGAACCCTTGACCG
Source organism: uncultured Acidimicrobiaceae bacterium (assembly GCA_963726855.1). Lineage (GTDB taxonomy): Bacteria > Actinomycetota > Acidimicrobiia > Acidimicrobiales > RAAP-2 > Bog-473. The sequence continues at coordinate 446,571 of CAVSEB010000012.1, read as the reverse complement.
CGGTCATGGGCTGCGTGTCCCGCTCGGTCCGCGACACCGCCCGCTGGTTCGACGCCTGCAACGGCTACGACGAGTACGACCCCTACTCCCTGCCCAGGGTCTCGGGCTGGGAGGCCGGGCTCGGGCACCAGGACGTCCAGGGCCTGCGGGCCGTCGTCTGCGTGGACCTCGGCGCCGCCGTCGTCGCCTCGGCCGTGCGGGCAAAGGTGGAGGAAGCGGCCGCATTCCTCATCAACGACGCCGAGCTGAACCAGGTCGACGTCCCCATCTCGTTGGCCCGGGGCGGACTCGAATGGGCTCTGGCCGGGACGGCCAGCCTGCTCGTCGGGCTCGGTGACCTCTACCCCGACTGTGAGACAGAGTTCACCCCCGAGATCATGCTGGCGGCCAACATCGCCACCAACCACTTCAACATCGACACGGCGAAGAACATCGAGGCGCTCCGGCGCACCATGATCGTGCAGATGGCGGAGATCTTCGAGCAGGCCGACTTCATCATCTGCGCCACCAACCCGGACGTGGCCTTCGGCGCCGAGGGCCCGATGCCCACCACGGTCGACGGGGTCGACCTCATGGCCGAACTCGGTTTCGAGGCCGCCCTGGGCAACAACGGGGCACTCACCATCCCGGCCAACACGACCGGGCACCCGGCCGTCGCCATCCCGATCGGCACGGTGGACGGGCTGCCCGTCTCCATGCAGGTGATCGGTCGGCGTCACTCCGAGCCGCTGTTGTTGGAACTGGCTCGCGTGGTCGAGGTCGAGCGACCGTGGCCCCTCGTGGCCCCCGGTGCACCGGTCTGAGAACCGTTTCACAGCGGTGGCGCGGCTGACCGTGCGGGTCGCCCCAGAACTTCCTTTCACTCCCCATGAAGACAGCTTGGCGACCAAGACGGGCGTGCGCTGTCCCGACGCCGATGTCACCCCGCAACGCCTCGACAAATCCCGGACAAACCACGTTTAGCGGCTGGGATCATCTGGATTTTGAGCGGTAGGGTCCGCTCTTACACCCTGAGGCGGATTTGGCGATCGGAGACAGGGATGAACTCAAGAGCTCGACGCGTCGGAGACTTGTGAGGCGCGGACGGTCGGCGGAGTTCGATCGTTCCGCGACCGAGGTGTCACCGCGGCTGCAGGCCCTCAAGGCCATGGCCGCGCGCCGCGCCGCCGCCGCAGCCGCTGCCGAACGCCGCGTTGCCTGCACTCAGCATGAACACTTCGTGATTCGCAACCGAAACGCAACCAACGCTCTCACCAGCCGCTATCGAGGCCCGTTCCCTGCCACCGCAGCTCATGCGGACCGTAGGACGAACGGGCGTTTGGCGTAACCTGGCCTCGCGCATGGCGGAAGATCTTCTCTTCACTGTCGCGGGATCTGTGGCGATGCCCGCCCAGATGATCTCGCTCGAGGAAGCGGGGTTAGAGGAGCGCGCCGACCTGCAGGAATGGGTGCTCTCCAACCCGGAAATCCTCGGGCCGTCGATCAAAATCATCACGTTCGACGTCGATCGGCAGTGGTCCACGCCCGGTGTGCCGCGGGACCGGCTCGTCATCGTCGGCCTGGGTGCGGACGGCCGCCTGGTGATCGCCGAGCTCAAGTACGGCAAGACGCCCGACACCGACGTGACCGCCATCAAGTACGCCGCCATGGCCAGCCGCGTCCTCCCCGAGTCGCTGGCCGAGCAGTACGCCCGCTTCCACAGCGCCCGCAACCAGACCATGACCGCCGACGAAGCCCTGGCTGATCTCCAGAGCCACGCCGCGGACCTGAGCCAGGTGACCTTGCGCAAGCCCCGCATCGTCCTCCTGGCCCGCAACTTCTCGCCCATCGTCACCGCCAGCGTCGTCTGGCTCACCGAGATGGGTCTCGACCTCTCCCTGGTCCAGATCAGCGCCTTCCGCTCCTACGTGTACGGGCAGGGCGGCAGCGACAACGTGCCGATGATCTCCGTCAGCCAGATCTACCCCACCCGCGACGTGGAGGAGTTCACCATCAGCCCGGAGCGCCAGCTGGCCCGGGAGATGGAGGACTCCAAGAAGCGGGTGCAGGACGCCAGCACCGTGCGCCGCCTCGTCAGCTCCGAGTCGGTGGCCGACGGCACCATCTTCACCCTCTCCCCGCGTGGCGAGATGAGCCACGACCTGCGGGCCCAGCTCGAGGACTGGCTGCACGCCGACCCGGTCCGGCGCAGCGCCCACTGGCAGAACCGCATCAACGCGCCACTGGTCTGGGACAGCGACAAGGCCTCGTACACGCCCTCGGGCCTGGTGCGCCACATCGTCGAGCTGGCCACGGGCATCTCCCGCGACTTCTTCGGCACGCAGTGGTGGCGTGATCCCGCCGGCTGGACCCTGACCGAGCTGGCCGGGCCGCTCAGTGGCGGCAAGGGCGCGCTCTACCGCGAGTTCTGGTCCCGTTGGCTCGACCGCGTCCGGGTCGAGCACGCCCACTGGACCCAGATGACAACGCTGCCGGCCCAGAGCTGGATCACCCTGCCCTCCCCCATCAAGGACACGCACTACGGGCTGGGCTTCTCGGCCGGCGGACGCATCCGCTCGGAGCTCTACATCGACGCCGGCAACGCGGAAGCCTCGCTGGCCCAGTTCCAGCAGTTGCACCAGCAGTCGGAACTGGTCGAGACGATCTACGGCTCGGAACTCTCGTGGGAGAAGCTCCCCGACCGTTTCGCCGCCCGCATTGCCGACTACTCCATGGGCGACGTCACCAAGGTCGAGGACCACGAGGCCTACATCAGCTGGATGATCGCCTCCCAGGAGCGTCTGCGTGCCGCCGTGACCGGAGCTCTCGGCACCGACCCGAACCCGACCAACGGGACCACCTGGACCCGACGCTGAGCACTACTGCTCGTTGACGTCCACCTCGGTCGCTGACCCCGTCTCGCCGCCCGCTCCCACCGCGCCCGTCCCACGCTTCCGGCGCACCGCCCCGAGGATCGTCACCCCGACGATGACCACACCCAAGGCGGCGACGATGTTGAAATTCAGCTCCGCCCCGACCACGAACAGGACGACCCCCAGCAGCACCCGCTCCCAGGGCCGGGTGAACCTCAGGAACTGACGCAGCGGGGCCCTGAGCCCGTGCATCTCAGTCCACCGCCTGTCGGTCCGGTCCGATCACACCCCATTCTCCCTCGGATCAACCACACCACGGAAGTCGGGCGGCGGGAGCGGGCCCGGACCGATCAGGCCAGGGCGGTCAGGTCACGAGTGCTTCAGCTTCCACACCGCCAGCGGGGCGAACACCACGATCAGTCCCGCCGTCCACAGCAGCGACGGCACCAGATAGTAAGAGACCGGGTGCCCCAGCAGTCGCTCCGCCGCCGGCCCACCCGTGAGGAGGCGGGCCGTGTTGACCATCTGCGTCAGCGGCTGGTTCATGGCGAAGCCCTGCAGCCATCCCGGCATCGTCGCCACCGGCACGTAGGCCGAGGACACGAAGCTCAGCGGGAAGACGAGGAACGACAGCCCCTGCGCCGCCTGCGGTGAGCCCGCCATCAGCCCGAGGGCGATGAAGAGCCACACGAAGGCGAAGCCGTAGAGAATCGCCAGCAGGAAGGCCGCCACCGCGTCGACCGTCGAGCCGTGGATGCGGAAGCCCACCGCGAACCCGACCACGGTCATCACGAAGCAGCCCCAGGCCACCAACGTCGTGTCCGCGGCCACCCGCCCCGTCACGATCGACAGCAGCCGGATCGGCAACGAGCGCAACCGGTCGAACAGGCCGCCCTCCTTGTCCTCGGCCACCCCGGCCGCCGCCCCCATGCCTTGGAACAGCACGCCCACCACGACGAAGCCCGGCACCAGGAAGTCCACGTAGGACAGTCCCCCGGTGTGGGCCACCGCCCCGCCGAAGACATAGCGGAAGATCAGCAGGAAAAGAATGCCTTGGGCCGTCCCGGCGACGATCAGCGACGGCGTGCGCACGAACTTCTTGATCGTCCGCCCGAACACCTGGTTGGCCGCCGCCAAGTACGACGCCCCCTGGTTGGACGCCCGCACACCGCGCACCTGCTGGGGCGGGTCCACTCGCAACTCGGTCGTCGTCATGCTGCGTCCTCCTGCGGACTCGTGGGGTCAGTGTCGTTGTCGTTGTTGTTGCCGCCGTTGCTGCCGTTACCGCGGCCGCCGCCGTTGTCGTGCCGGGTCGTATGCCCCGTCAGCGCCAGGAAGACCTCGTCGAGCGTCGGCCGGCGCAACGCGATGTCCTCCACCGCCACCTCGGCCTCGTCGAGCGCCCGCACCACCACGGGCAACAACTTCGCCCCGCCCGGTGCGGCGATGGAGGCCCGCCGCATCGCCGGGTCGGTCGACGGCTCGCCGGCGCCCAGCATCGAGAGCACCTCGGCCGCCCGCTGCATCGTCGGCACGTCGGCCGTGTGCAGCTCGATCATGTCGGCGCCCACCCGTGACTTCAACGAGTCCGGCGTCCCCTGGGCGATGACCCGGCCCTCGTCGATGATGACGATGTACGCCGCCAGGTGGTCGGCCTCATCGAGATACTGCGTCGTCAGCAACATGTCAGTCCCGGCCCACCCCATCTCACGGATGGCGTCCCACACCTCGTTGCGACTCCCCGGGTCGAGCCCCGTCGTCGGCTCGTCGAGCAGCAGCAGCCGGGGCGCCCCGGTCAGGCTGGCCCCGAGGTCGAGCCGCCGCCGCATGCCCCCCGAGTACGTGCGCACCTGGCGGTCCGCCGCGTCCTCCAGGTCCATGCGTTCGAGGATCCGGGTGGCCGAGGCCACCGCCTCCTTCTTCCCCTGGCCGTACAGGCGGGCCACCATCAACAGGTTCTCCCGCCCCGTCATCATCTCCTCGACCGCGGCGGACTGGCCGGCCAGCCCGATCATCCGCCGCACCGCCATGGGCTCGCGCCCCACGTCGTGGCCGTTCACCTTGAGCGTCCCGCGGTCGGGTTCGATCAGGGTGGCGATCATGCGGATGAACGTGGTCTTGCCGGCCCCGTTCGGCCCGAGAATGGCCACGGGCTGACCCGTGGGCAAGGTCAAGGTCAGATCCGAGAGGGCTTGCACCTTCCCGAACCGTTTGCTGAGGCCTTCCGCCTCGATGAGGGCACCCATCAGCGCCCCTCCTTTCGGTTGGTTGCTCTGTCGTGTCGTTGCTGGTTGTTGTGACAGAGCCCGACCGAAAGGGGTCGCCTACGCTTTGAGTGCTGCCTCGGGCGCAGGCTCCTCGTGAGTCGAGCTCTTGGTGTGTAGGCCCGGGGCCGCGTGATGCAACACGCGGCCTCGGGTCATTCGTCCGGTAGTTCGAAGTTGAACTCCACCTCCCCCGGGTTGAAGCCCTCGGTGTGGAAGTGCCGCCACATGTCCATGCCCTGGAGCCGCCCGCTCTCCATGTCCTCCGCCAGGGTGGTCACGAATTTCAGCTCGGCCACCAGCTGCGCCTCCTCGTACTCGGTCTCGAGCTCGAAGAGGCGGGGCAGCCCGGCCTCCTGGGTCGCCTTCATGGTGCTGCGCATGCCGAGCAGCCGGATCCGCAACGCGTCCGCCCGGGCCCGCAGCGCCATGAGCGCCTCCTCGGGGTGCAACGAGCCGAGGAAGGAGAGCCCGGCCATGAAGGCGGGGTACTCCTTGGCCGGCACGCTGATGAGCTCGGTCATCCACTCGTTCATCTCCCGCGCCCCGTCGTCGGTGATCTGGTAGATCGTCCGCTCGGGCCGCTTGCCGTCCTTGACGGTCCCCGTCGCCTTGATGAAGCCCTTCTTCTCGAGTGACTCCACGACGGCGTAGAGGGAGCCGTAGTTGAGGCGCACGCTCTCCTGCTTGGCCCGCTGCCGCAGGGTCTGGGCCACCTCGTAGGGGTGCATGGGCTTCTCGTAGAGGCAGACCAGCACGGCCAGGGCCAGGGGATTCGAGCGGGACCATCTCGGCATGCCGTTCAGATTATTCTATTCAGAGTAATCTGTAAAGAGTGATCTAGACCATTAATACTCTGACCACGACACGTCCTCTCCCCGGGACCGCCCCTGACGCCTCCACGGCTCGGCGGTCCAGCCCCAGCACCCCCGCCAGGCGCCCCAAGCCCTCGCCACTACGGTTGCACCCGACATCGAACACTGGGGAGGTGCACGATGCTCAAGGTCGTAGGGGCCGGCGTCGGCCGTACGGGGACTCACTCGCTCAAGATCGCCCTCGAGCAGTTACAGGACGGTCCCTGCCATCACATGATCGAGGTGTTCGAACACCCCGAACAGGTGCCCGTCTGGACCGACGCCATCGACGACCGACCCGTCGACTGGGCCGCGCTCATGTCGGGCTATGTCTCCCAGGTCGACTGGCCCGGCGCCAGCTTCTGGCCCGAGCTGGCCAAGGCCAACCCCGATGCCCTCGTGATCCTGTCCGTGCGCGACCCGGACCAGTGGTACACCAGCTGCGCCAACACCATCTTCGGCATGAAGATCCTGGCCAACGGGGGCGACGAGTGGATGCAGGCCGTCGTCCGGATGATGGGCCAGCGTTTCGACGACCGCTTCGACGACCGCGACGCCATGGTGGCCGCCTTCGAGCGCCACAACGACGCCGTCCGTGAGGGCGTCCCGGCCGGGCGGCTCCTCGAGTGGACCGTGACCGACGGCTGGGAGCCCATCTGCACCCGCCTCGGCGTCGCCGTGCCCGACACGCCCTTCCCGAGGACCAACTCCACCGAGGAGTGGCGGGCCATGGTGGGCATGCCGCCGCTCACCCCCGCCTGACCCGTCCGCCACCAAACCCCGGCGCATAACCTGCGCCAGATGAGTCCTGTCGTCGTCCACGTCGCCCCCCACCCCGACGACGAGGCCGTCGGCTGCCCGGCCTCGCTCCTGCACCTGCACGACCGGGGTTGGACCGTGGTCAGCGTGATCGCCAGCCTCGGCTTCGAGGAGCAGCACCAGCGCCGCCGGGCCGAGGCCGAGGAGGCCGCCAGCCGGGCCGGGTTCGTCCCGGTCTTCCTCGACCCACCGCTCACGCTCGACCTCGACGCCGACCTGGACCACGCCACGCACCGCATCGCCACCGAGCTGCCCCCCATCGTCGAGGAGCACCAGGCGTCCATCGTCGTCTCGCCCGAGCCCGCACGACGTGCACCACGGCCACGAGGCGGTCGGCCGCGGCGTCCAGCGCGCCCTGGCCGCCCTCCCGACCAGCGTCCGCTGGTGGATGTGGGGCGTCTGGGGCGACCTCCCCGCGCCCAACGTGTTCTACGCCTTCGACGAAGCCGCCCTCACCCGGACCGCCCGCATCCTCGATGCCTACGCAGGCGAACTCGAACGCAACGACTACCAAAGGTTCCTCGCCGGCCGCGCCGCCGCCAACGCCGTCATGGGCTCCGAGCGCGTGCTTCGGCTTCGGCTCCCCCGCGGCCAGCACGCTCCCCTACGCCGAGCTCCTGACCGAGGTCTGCCTGGTCGACGGGCGCTTCGTCGCCTCCCACCCGCACGCCCTCGACGAGGGGCGCGAGCCGGGCCCCTCCTCCAGCGTCGACCTCACCCCCTGGCTCGATTCGCCCAGCGTCCACGAGCTCATCGGCCGCATCCGCGAAGTCCGCGACGCATGACGCCGCCAGCCTGACCGCACCGCGCCAGTCCTCCGCGTTGAAGTTCGATGCCATGCTGCCGGCTCAGCCGCTCCGCCGGGCCGGGGACATCGGACGTCGGGCCGCCGCCGCCGGACTCTCCGGCCTCGTCGTCACCGAGGCCGGACGCACCGCCTATATGACCTGCGGTGCACTGGCCGTGGCCGCCGAGATCGACGTGCTCACCGGCATCGCCGTCGCCTTCCCGCGCAGCCCGATGGTCACCGCGTCGACGGCCTGGGAGCTGGCCGAGGCCAGCGGCGGCCGCTTCCGCCTCGGCCTGGGCGCCCAGGTGCGGGCCCACATCGAGCGCCGCTACGGCTCGGACTTCGACCCGCCCGGGCCCCGCATGCGCGAGTACGTCCTCGCCGTGAAGCAGATCTTCGAGGCCTTCCGCACCGGCGGGCCCCTGGCCGTCGAGGGCGACTACTACGCCATGTCACTGCTGCCGCGCACCTGGGCGCCCGGACCGATCGACTGCGCGGACCCGCCGGTCGACGTGGCCGCCGTCAACCCGTGGATGCTCCGCATGGTCGGCGAGGTGGCCGACGGCGTGCACGTGCACCCGCTCAACACCCCGGTCTACCTGAGCGACACGCTGGTGCCCGAGCTCTCCGCCGGCGCGGCGCGGGCCGGCAAGACGTTCGACGACCTCGAGGTCATCGTGCCCGCCTTCCTCTGCGTCGGCGACACCGACGAGGAGCAGCACACGTGGCGCGAGATGGCCCGGACCCAGATCTCCTTCTACGGCTCGACCCCGAACTACGCCTTCATCTTCGAGCAGCTCGACCGCGAGGACACCACCGACCGCATCCGCGAGCGCCAGCGGGCCGGTGACATGGCCGGCATGGCCGCGGTCATCGACGACGACCTGCTCGAGCAGTTCACCACCGTCGGCACGTGGAGCGACATCGCCGACAAGATCGTGGCCAAGTACGGCGGCATCGCCACCCGGGTGGTCAGCTACTTCACGGGCAACAACATCGTGCGCGACCCCGACTCGTTCGAGCGCTGGGGTTCCCTGGCTCGCGCCGTCCGCGCCAGCAGCCAAGCCGCCTGACCTCTTCCGCCTGTTTCGAACTCGCTGAACTCCGCGACCAATCAACAATGCGTCGTTGATCACATGGAATGTAGGTTGACGACGCGTCGGGATCGCGGCGCCCATGGAGACGAGGGGGATTGCAACCATGAACGCCTTGGAGCGTGTTCGAACGCGGCGACCGCGGCGTCATCGGTCGGTCGCTGCCGCGCTGGCCACAATGGCTGCACTGGCTGTGGGAACAGTGAGCTATGCGTCTGGCGCGAGCGCTCCGCCCCCGCCGCTGCAACGCACACCTGCCGTCGTTCCCCACTTCACTGAGGCAACGTCCTATCTCGCCGGGTACGACGTCATGCCGACCGGCGGCCTGGCGAGCGCCAGCGTCACGTTCACCGTGCCTTCCACCACCTGCTCCGCCGCTGACAAGGCCGACCTGGCCGAAGTGTTCGAAGGTGTCATCACCGCCGCCAACGTTCCTCACCAGCTGACCGCCGGGGTGATGGCCGCGTGCGCTCCGAGCGGGATGTCGGTTGGGGCCGATGTCACCACGCCGGCCGGAAACGCCTCCCAATCAGGAGCAGTCTCGCCGGGCGACACGGTGGTCGCTTCGCTGTTCCAGACCGCCTTTGACAGCTGGGCCGAGCTGCACGATTTGAGCAATGGGAACGCCTGGTCTGCTGCGGACCCAGCCTTTGTCGATGCCACCACGGTCGACATCGGGAGCCAGAGCCGGGCTGAAGCACTTCCGACCTTTACCAAGGTCGCCTACGCCAATGCGACGGTCAACGGCGACGACCTCGGATTCAGCAGCGTGGGTGGCGTCACCCAGTGCGACATGGTCATCGGCGGGGTCACCCTCATGAAGCCCGGAGCTCTGGCGACGACGGCCAGCGGAACGACCTTCACCGTGAAGTTCAAGAACGCCGGGTAGTCAGTTACCCCGAGCCGGGCGAGCTGGCGCCGGTGGGGCCCCCGGTCGGCGCCGTCGTCGGCGTGGTGACCGGCTTCCCCAGGGCGGCCTGGTACTGGGCCAGCGTGACCGTCTCGCTGGCCGGCGGCGCGGTCACCGTGACCGGCGCGCCGAAGTTCGAGAACACGACGTAGGTGTTCTGGTTGATCGCCTGACCACCGCTGGTCACCGTGGTGGGGATCACGATCGCCTTGACCTGTCCGCCCGACTTCGCGACGTACACCGTCTCGGTCGCATGCGACGCCGGCACGAGGTCGGCGCTCTTGGTCAGTGCCTTGCTCGACAGTGTCACCGTGTAGCCCTGCACCGGCGTGCCGTCGAACACTGAGGGACCCAGCGACACGATCTTGGACCCGCCGGCCTTGAGCTGGCGCAGCAGCCCCAGTGGGTTGCCGACCTGCTGCTCGAAGCCGCTGAGGCTCGTGCTGACCCCCGAAGACGCCGCGCTGACCTCCAGCACGGTCGCCGACACCCACGTCTTGCCCGGCAAGACCGCCGACAGGGTGGTCCCGACGTTGACGTACACCGTCTTCTTCTGGAAGACCACCTGCTGGGGCGCTGCGCCCAGCGCGGTCACGGTCATCGACCCCTCGTTCTTCGAGAGGTTGAAATCGCCGACTGCGCTCGGGCCGTCGGTCTGCCCAAGTCCCGGGGCCGAGAGCTTCGTACTGATCGCCACGTGGGCCGTCTTCTCGTGCGTCGTGGCCAAGGCCGCCGCTGCCGTCGCGTTCTTGCCCGCGTCGTTCTTCCCGCCGCCCTTCGCCGAATGATGGTTGAGCCCGAGGTAGACCCCCAGGCCGGCCAGGACCACCACGACCGCGGCGATGGCGATGATCAACCCGCGGCGATGGCTCTTCGAGGCCTGCTCATCGGAGATCACCGCCGCGGTGGTCGCCGTCGTGGTCGTGGCGCTGTTGGTCCCCGGCATGCTGACCCCGAGCAGGGGGTCGGCTTCCTGGGTGACTCGGCGCGTCGCCTCGGGTGGCGGTTCCTTCGGCGTCTTGACGCTGCGCGTCGGTGGAGGCGCACCGCCGATCGTCGTCGCTTCGGCCGCCGGGTCACCGCCGAGCAGCGCGGCCGCACCAACCGTCCGCACCCGCTCCGCGCTCGCCGCCGCTTCAGCCTTGGTCGGCGGGGCTTCTGTGTCCGCCGCCTCGTCGGCGACCGCGGAGGTACCTGCTGCTGCTGCTGCTGCTGCCGCTGCCGCTGCACCATCCGGCGTCGACCCGCCCGCCGTCGGTGCATCGCCGCCGAGGATGTGCACCGCTCCCGTGCCCGCCGCTCCGGCCGCGAAGATCCGGACGGGTTGGGTGTCCGAAGGCGCCGGGGTCGCCGGGCTGCTGCGTCGTGACGGGGTCCTTGTGAACCGCGGCTGCTGGGCGGTGTCCGGGTCGGGCCGCACCACGCGCTCGTGCCGGCCGGTTGTCCCGGCGGCGGCCGCGGCGCCCGCGCCTGCAGCGCCCGCGCGCCTTCCCGAACCCAGCGCGGGCTGGATCAGGCGGCATTCGTCGGTCCAGACCTCGCCGTCCCAGTACCGCTCTCTGTTCTTGAAGTACGGATCGCGGTACCAGCCCGGTTCCGGGGGGTTCACGTAATAGCGCTCCCTCGAGCTCGTCAGATCGCCTGCCTGTGCGGAAATGGTGGCACAGACCGCGCACAGGAGAGCATCGCGCCCCCCGGGACGTCAAATGGAAAAGAGCACGTCAGGGGGTTTGAGCGTGGGCCAGCCGATCCGCGCTGGCCTGGAACTGCTGCTCGGACACCACCTGGGTCGGAGGCGGTGGCGCCACCGACACCGGGGTGCCGTAGTGGGAGAGGTCGACCGTGGTCGAGGCCGTCACCGTGTGGCCCGATTCGGGGTAGGTCCCGCTGGCCACGATCCGCGCCACGTGCCCAGAACCGTCCACGTACACCTGCTCGTGGATCTGGGTGTACGTGGCGGCGTGCACGTAGGCCGGCAGGCCGGGCGAGGCCAGGAGCCGAGTCACGGCTGCCTGGTCGAGGGCGATCGAGTACTCGGTGGTCGGGACGCCGTTGAGCTGGACGTGCCCGACCTCGTGCGCCGAGGGAGCCGAGGCCTTGCACGAAGGAGACCAGTGCGCTCGGGTCGGCCAGGACGCCCCCGACGCCGATGCCCGGTGACCCGGGCGCAGCCGAGGCCAAGTCCGTGGACACCCAGTTGTAGCTCGGCGTGACGAAGTGGACGATGGCCCCCAGGTCGTAGAAGGCCTGGCCGCCGTCGTAGACGATCTGCTCGGGGAACCGCTGGCCCTCCATGGAGTAGGTGACCGACAGGTTCGAACCCTGCGTGGCCAGGTCGACGCTCCCGCCCCCGTTGACGCTGGCCGGGATCGGACCGCCGATGTCTTGGGCGTAGGCGAGGTCGGCCGAGTTGGCCGAGACCAACGCGGCCAGTGCCGCCGGCAGCGCGCTCGCGTGCGCGGCGCCGCCAGGGGCGGCGGCCTTCGGGCTCGACTTGCTCATCGCGTAGGCGGCAACCCCGGTCACGGCGAGGAGCACCACGATCATCACGACGATCGGCGTGCGCGTCGTGCCCTGCTTCTGCAGCCGCGCGTCTTTCCTGGTCGTCGCCGCCCAGGGCTCCGACGCCTCGTCGACGACGAAGCGGGTCAGCCCGGCCGGGACGATCGGATCTTCCTGTCGCTTGGCCTTGCGCTTCGCCTCGGCCCGGGACTGTTTCGCCTCGGCCTTCGCCAGTTGCGCCTCCACCTTCTGCTCGGCCTTCGCCCGCTGCGCCTCGGCCTTTTGTTCGGCCTTCACTTCGGCTTGGCGAACCTTGGTCTCGGCCGCCGCCTGCTTCTCGTCCTCGGCCGCCTGCTTCTTGGCCTCGGCGGCCCCGCGCTTCTCCGCCTCGGCCGCTTCCTTCTGGGCCGTCACGGCCTCCCGTTCGGCGGCGGTGGCCTGCGCCTGCTCGTCGTGGAGGCGTTCCTTCTCGTCCTGGCTGGCCGCCTTGTCGATCTCCTTGCGGCGCTTCAGCGCCTCGCGCTGGCGCTTCTCCTCGGCCCTGGCCTCCTGCCTGGACAGGGCCGGCGCGGCAACCGCGGCGGCCGCGCGGCGACTGCCGCGGCGGCGTCGTCACCCTCATCGGTCAAGGCCGGCTCGGACGACGCGTCACGCAGCTCGCGCTGCGAGGTGAACAACGGCGCCATCCGCTCGTCCGCTTCCTCGACGGTCGGGTCCATCTCGTCGGACACGTCGAGGGCGATCGCCTCGTCCAGGTCTTCTTCGAAGGAGAACTCGAGCTCGGCCTCGTCACCCGAGGCGTACTCGTCGTCCTCCTCGAAGGAGTCGTCTTGGTGGTGGGCCGCCTCGAACTCGTCATCGTCGATGAAGACGAGCTCGGGCTCCTCCTCGTCCCCGGAGGCCAGCGGGTCGCCGCCCTGGGTCAGGTGCGTCGTCACGACGCACCCGCCTCAGAACTCTTCGGGCGCCTCGGCGGCCAGGGCCGCGTCAAGGTCCGACAGCGCGTCGTCCTCGTCCATGTCGTCGACAGCAGGGTGGACTTCGACATCGTCTGCGCCTTCGAACTCCTCGGGAGCCTCGTGGAAATCCTCGAGCACGACGTCGTCGTCGAGCCCTTGCCAGTTGTCATCGGCATTGCCGCTCGAACTGGAGAGAGAATTGACGTGGAGTTGATCGGATCCGTCCTGCGACCGGTGCAGGGTGGTCGACGACCGCCTCGCCCGCGGGGCGCGCCCCTCGGCCCGATCGAAGAGCAAGGAGAGCCGGTCCTCCACCGCATCGATGTCGGCCGTGGCCGCGGCCAGGGCCCGCTGCAGCTCGGGCGTGTGCTCGGGGACGTGCGCCCGTGGCGGGGCCGAGCCGTCGGGCCGTACCTGGTCAGTCCACTCGTAGCCGTCCCAGAAGCGCTCCTGGCCGGGCTGCTCCGGGTCGGGGCGCCACGCCTCGGCGCCGGGCCCGTCGTCGGCCGACAGGACGTCGTCCTCCATGACCACCCCTCCGCATCCTCCGGGCACGAAGCCCCCTCGAGGCCATTTTCTCATGTCAGCTGGCCTGCCAGGATGCGGGTTGCCTCCGTGCGGCGGTAGAAATGGTGTTCCGCCTCCCCGATGAGGGCAGCTCGATGCGGCATCTCAGCATCAGCGGGCGGAACCAGGGAACGACGAGACGAAGGCCTCGGGGACGGGGCGGGGAAGGACAGCAGTGGCGATCGAACTGAAGGCCGGGACGAGGCTGCGCAGCGCAGTCGACGCCTGCGAGGTCGTGGTGGTGAGGGCTCCGGGCGAGCCGGTCGACCTGCGCTGCGGCGGGCACCCGTTCGTGGCGCTCGATGCCGAGGTCACGCCGCAGGGGATCGAGCCGGGCTTCGACGGGGGGACGCAACTGGGCAAGCGCTACGCCGACGACGACCTCGGGCTCGAGCTGCTCTGCACCAAGGCGGGCGAGGGTTCGATCTCGGTCGGCGAGACCGTGCTCGAGGTCAAGGGGGCCAAGGCGCTCCCGGCCTCGGACTGAACGTCGAGCGGGACTGCGACGAGGTGCGCCGGTGAACATCGCCATGCTGCTCGAGATGGCGGCCGAGGGTGACCCCGACCGCGTCGTCGTCGGGTCCAAGTCCGGGGGCACCACCGCCGCCGACCTGCTCGAGCGCTCCCGGCGGGCCGGCGTCTCCTTCGCCAAGTCCGGGGCGGAGGTGGTGGGCTACTTCGGGCTGAACGCCGACATCCTGCCGGTGGCGTTGTTCGGCGCGGCGTTCGCCGGGGTGCCGTTCTCGCCGATCAACTATCGAGCGCCGGACGAGCAACTCAAGGGGATCGTCGGGCGCGTGACGGGCGGCCTCATGATCGCCGACCCCGACGAGGTGTCCACGGCTGCACGCCGTGGGGGCCGAGCGGGTGGTGACCAAGGACGAGTTCTCTGTGTCGCTGGAGGACGCATCGCTCTCGGGCGGCTCGTTCGACTTCGTCGATCCGGAGTCCATCGGTGTCCTGCTCTTCACCTCGGGGACGACCTCGGAGCCCAAGGCGGCCGTGCTGCGCCACCGGCACCTCGTCTCCTACATCATCACCAGCGTCGAGTTCCTCGGCTGCTCGCCCGACGAGGCCCAGCTGATCTGCGTGCCGCCGTACCACATCGCCGGCGTGGCGGCCGTGCTGTCCTCTCTGTACTCGGGGCGGCGCATCATGTACCTGCCGACCTTCGACGCCGAGGAATGGGTGCGCACGGCGGCGGCCGAGTCCATCACCCACGCCATGGTGGTGCCGACCATGTTGGGGCGGATCCTCGACGCGGTGGAGTCGACCGGGGTGGGGCTGCCGACGCTGCGCCACCTGTCGTACGGGGGCGGGCGCATGCCGTTGGAGCTGGTCGAGCGGACGTTGCGGGACCTGCCCCAGGTCGACCTGGTCAACGCCTACGGGCTGACCGAGACGTCGTCGACCATCGCCATGCTGACGCCGGACGACCATCGAGAGGCCTTCGGTTCTTCCGATCCGGTGGTGCGGGCCCGGCTGGGTTCGGTGGGGCGGCCCTTGCCGACCTTGGAGGTCGAGGTGCGGGGCGAGGACGACGTGGTGGTCGTGGCCGGGGAGAAGGGCGAGATCTGGGTGCGCGGCGAGCAGGTGGCCGGCGAGTACGTGGGCCAGTCGGTCCTGACCGAGGACGGCTGGTTCCGGACTCGGGACGCCGGGTGGTTCGACGAGCACGGCTTCTTGTACGTCGACGGCCGGTTGGACGACGTCATCGTGCGGGGCGGAGAGAACATCTCGCCGGGGGAGATCGAGGCGGTGCTCATGGCCCATGCGGCCGTGGCCGAGGCCGCCGTGATCGGCATCCCCGACGCCGAATGGGGCGAGGCGGTGGCCGCCGTGGTGGTGCTGCACGTGGATGCCCCGGTCTCGGAGGCCGAGCTGCAGGACTGGGTCCGGGGGCAGCTGCGCTCGACCAAGATGCCCGGGGTCATCGACTTCCGTGACGAGCTGCCGTACTCGCCGACCGGGAAGCTGTTGCGGCGGGTCTTGCGTGACGAGCTGGCGGCGGCCTCGGGCGGGGGCGACCCGGCCTAACCCGACCGTCGACCTCCTCCCGCTCTTCCCGCCGTCTTGGCGAGGGTGCGCAGGATGGGGCGGGGCCAGGGGGTGAGCGGGGCGGGAGCAGCCGCTCTGGGCGCCGGCGGAGTGGTCGGTTGAGCCGCCGGTTCGACCCTGTCCTCCGATCGCGAACGTCTGCCTCCAACGATGGGTCCCCTCCGCCGGCGTCGGTCCTCGCTCGGTCCCAGGGCGCGGCTGCGGGGCCTGTGCGGCGGGGCATATTTGAGTATCCTTAATACGTGCACCGCCCGTCGGAGAAGCCCGGGACCAGGGCATGAGCTCCTACGTCGAGTTCCTGCTGCTGGGGCTGGGGAATGGCGGTGTCTTCGCCGCCCTGGCCATGGCCCTGGTGGTCACCTACCGCTCGTCGGGCGTCCTCAACTTCGCCACCGGCGCCCAGGCCCTCTATGCGGCCTACACCTACTCGCTCCTCCGGAACGGCCAGTTGCTCGATCCGATCCCCGGCCTCTCGCCGACCATCGGCGTGGGCTCCCCCTGGGGGTTCTGGCCGGCCCTGCTGATGACACTGGTCATCCAGGCCGTGCTCGGCGCGCTGTGTTACCTGCTCGTCTTCCGCCCACTGCGTAACCACCGGCCGGTGACCAAGGCGGTGGCCTCGATCGGGCTCATGGGCCTACTGACGGCGGTGGTGCAGTACCAAGTGGGAACCCAGGTCATCAACGTCAACCCGATCTTCCCCCAGAACCACATCAGCCTCCTCGGCGTGACCATCTCCACCGATCGCCTGTGGCTGGCCGGGACGATCATTGCGTTGGGGATCGTGCTCACCGTCCTCTTCCGCTTCACCCGGTTCGGCCTGGCCACGCGGGCGTCGGCGGAGACCGAGGTGGGCGCGCTGGTCAGCGGGCTCTCGCCTGACCGCATCGCGCTGGCGAACTGGGTCATCAGCTTCGTGGTCTGCGGCATCGCCGGCGTGCTCATCTCCCCGTTGGTGCCCCTGGTGCCCGGCACCTACACGTTGTTCATCGTGCCGGCGCTGGCCGCCGCCGTGGTCGGGCGTTTCCATTCGCTCGGCTGGGCCATTACCGCAGGGCTGGCCATCGGCGGCCTGGAGTCGCTCTCCGTCTACGTCAACGGCGTCCACCCCTCCTTCCCCGCCGGCGCCGGCGAACTCGTGCCGCTCGTGCTGGTCCTGGTCGTCCTGGCCTTCCGGGGCCGCACCATCCCCAGCCGCGGTTCGTTGCTCCAGGTGACGCTGGGGCGGGCCCCGCGTTCGCACTGGCGCATCCCGGCGACGGTGGTCGGCTTCGTGCTCGGCCTGGTGGCCATCTACGCCTTTACCGGGAACAACCGGGCCGGTCTCTACACCAGCTTGATCACGGCAGTGATCTCCCTGTCCCTCGTCGTGGTGACCGGGTATACGGGTCAGATTTCGCTGGCCCAGTTGACCCTGGCCGGTGTGTCCGCCTACATCCTGAGCACGTTCGCCACGTCATGGGGAATCCCCTTCCCTCTTGCGCCCCTGCTCTCCTCGTTGGTGGCGGCCGCGGTGGGCGTGGTGATCGGCGTTCCGGCCTTGCGAGTGCGCGGCCTCATGCTCGGCGTGGTCACGTTGACCTTTGCCGCCGGTGTCGAGGCCATCTGGTTCAACAACAACTCGCTCGACGGCGGGGCCAGTGGCTTGGCCATTCCCCGGCCGTCGATGTTCGGGATCGATCTGAGTATCGGCGCCGGCAAGGACTTCCCCCGTCCCGCCTTCGGGATCATGTGCCTGGTCGTGCTGACGGCGGTGGCCTACGGCATCAGCTGGCTCCGGACGAGCCGGCTGGGCTCGGCCATGTTGGCCGTGCGGGCGGACGAACGGGCCGCGGCTGCGGCTGGCATCAACGTGGTGCGGACCAAGCTGATCGGCTTCGCGATCGCCGCGTTCATCGCTGGGCTGGGAGGATCGCTGCTCGCCTATCAGCTGGGGAACGTGACCTTCCAGGACTTCGACGCCTTCTTGGGGCTCGTCCTGTTCTCGGTCGCGGTGGTGGCGGGGATCACGTCCGTCAGCGGCGGGATCGTGGCCGGCATCATCACGTCGGGCGGGGTCATCGTGACGTGGATCTCGTCGGGGGTGGGACAGAGCGGCGTCAACAACTGGTACGGCGTTGTGGCCGGCATCGGCGTCATATTGACCGTGATCTTCAATCCCGAGGGCATGGTGGGACCGGTGCATCTGGCCCTCGAGGAGCGGCGAGCGCGCGGGGTGTTGGGCCGGCGCGTCGGTGCCCTCGTGCCGACGGCACGCAAGACGTCCGAGACCGAGGTGACGGCACCGGCAGCGGCACCGGCAGCGGCAGACGCACCGGTCCCCGCCCCTGCGGCGACGAACGGGCACGTCCACCTCGAGATCGACGGTCCGCCGTTGCTCCAGGTGCGCAACCTCACGGTGCGCTACGGCGGAGTCGTCGCCGTCGACGACGTCACCTTCGAGGTGGCCGAAGGGCAGATCGTCGGACTCATCGGCCCCAATGGCGCCGGCAAGACGACGACCATCGACGCGCTCTGTGGCTTCTCGCGCTACGAGGGCACCGTGTCGGTATGCGGGCAGAACGTCGACGACCGTGCCCCGTACCAGCGTGCTGCTCTGGGTCTTGCTCGCACCTTCCAGAAGGCCGGCGTGTGCGATGACATGACGGTCGAGGAGAACGTCCAGGTCGGCCAGCACCGAACCGGGAACACCGCCGGCGTCAGCTCACTGGAGCAGATCCTCGAGGATCTCGGCCTGTCCGACCTCCGCGATCTGCAGGTGTCGCTCCTCTCGCAAGGACAACGCCAGCTGGTCTCGGTCGCCCGGGCGCTGGCCGGCAGTCCTCGGGTGCTGCTGCTCGACGAACCGGCGGCTGGTCTCGACAGCAGCGAGAGCCAATGGCTGGCCGAGCGTTTGAGGGCGGTGCGCGACCGAGGCGTCACCATCCTGCTGGTCGACCACGACATGAGCCTGGTCCTGAACCTCTGCGACAGCATCGACGTCCTGGACTTCGGCGCACTGATCGCCACCGGATCGCCCGAGCAGATCCGGACGAACGAACGCGTGTCGACCGCCTATCTGGGTGCCACGCACCAGAAGGTGGTTGCGTCATGAGCGGTGTCGCGGTCCACGACCATCCGCCCGGCGATGCCGCGCCGGGGCCCGACCGCGCCGTCCTCGAGTGCCAGGAGCTGGACGTGGGGTACGGCAAGCTCACAGTGGCGCGGGACATCTCGTTCTCGCTGCCGCCCAAGCGTGTCCTGACCATCCTCGGGCCGAACGGCGCGGGCAAGACGACCCTGCTCATGACGCTCGCCGGCTTCTTGGCGCCTCGTGCGGGATCAATTGTCCTGCACGGACAGCCGGTACGGGGTTCGTCGCCGCGCCGGATGAACCAAGCCGGCCTGGTGCTCGTCCCTGATTTCCGAGCCCTCTTCACCGAGCTGACGCCCGTCCAGAACCTCAAACTGGCGGCCCCTCGCGGTGCCGACCTCGAGCCGGTGCTCGATCTCTTCCCGGCCCTCGTGCGGAGAGCCAAGCTGCGGGTGGCCGACCTTTCCGGCGGCGAGCAGCAGATGCTGGCCATCGCCCGGGCCCTGGTCCAATCCCCCAAACTCCTGCTCATCGACGAGATGTCGATGGGGCTGGCGCCCGTGGCGGTCGAAGGCCTGATGCCGGTGATCCGACGGGTGGCCGACGAGCGCGGTGCGTCGGTGATCATGGTCGAGCAGCACGTGCAGCTGGCACTGGAGGTGGCCGACGACGCCTTGGTGTTGGTGCACGGGAACGTGGCGTTGGCCGGCTCCGCCGAATCGTTCCGGGACGACACCAGTGCCGTCGAAGCCGCCTACTTGGGCTCCGCCTGATCGGGCTCCGCCGCGGCCCAACCGAGCAGCCGCTCGACATCGAAGACCAGCAGGTGCGCGAAGTGGGTGTCGCGGTACTGGTGGTACTTGCGTCGTAGTGCATCTTCGAGTGGGGCCGTCTCTACCGTTGGGTCGGGTCGCAGCACGAGGTGGGCCCGCACCCACCAGAGCCGGGACCAGTCGTCGGCATCCCAGTGGTCGCACAGCAACGTGGCGGTGCCGGTATGGCGGGCGTTCCAGACGCGGGCGAGTTCGACCGTCTCCTTCGGCTTGATCCGGTCGACAGGACTGACGACGGTCTCGCCGACGACGGCGAAGCAGACCGGCACCGCGTCGATCGTGTCGTGCTGGTTGCGGGTGCTGAGGACGCCCCGATCGGACGCGGTCAAGAAGGTCCAGCACTGGGCAAGCGAAAGCCTCATGCGGACTCAGGATGCCTGTTCGAGCAGCCCCTTCAGGTTCTGGCAGCTGACCGGGACCTCCTTGTGGGCCCGGCTGACCACCATCGGCGCCATCAATTTTCCCAGCCCGTGGCTGGTGAAGTGCAGATCGACGGTCACTCTCGAGCGGGTGCCCTCGTCGAGCGGCTCCACCCGTACCGTCACGTCGGCCCGGATCGGTCCGTCGATCCCGTGCATGGCCCAGCGCAGCGGCGGCTCGTACTCGGTGATCTGTGAGGTCGACTCGCGCACGGCGCCACCGATCTTCCGCGTCATGGTGCAGGTCGACCCGACCGACGGCTCACCGGCCACGTGACCGCTCACCACCCCCCGCTGCCATTCGCCGAAGCGGGACGGATCGGTGACGACCGGGAACACTTCGCTCGGGGGGCGGTCGATGTCCACGGTGCAGGTGACGTGAGCCATCGTCTCATCTTGCTCCCGGGGCAGACCTCTTGTCCTGTCGGTGTCCTCAGCCGTGCAGTCAGTCGTCGGGTGCGAATCGCTCCCAGGCCGACTGACGGGTCATGCCGAGGGCGTCGCCGACCTGGGCCCAGGTGGCGCCGAGGCTGCGGGCCTGGCCGACCCAGCCCTGCAGGGTCTCCTCGACCTGGGCTCGGGCAGCCGCGACCTTGGGCAGATGGGCCAGGACGACATCGAGGGAGCCGGCCTGCTCCCAAGGCGGACACGCGGCGAGGTTCCCTTGCCCGGATGCTGCTCGATGATCTGGCGACAAAGATCGACGCACTCGTTGCAGACGTAGACCGCCGGACCCGCCACCAAGACCTCGACGTCGGTGTCGGGTCGGAGGCAGAACGAGCAACTGGCCATGGCGACGACCGTGTCGGGCACGAGGTGGCGCTCCCTTCTGTGTCAGGGGTCACCTTACGACGTCAGGGCATACCTGACAAGATGCGACCTCAGGAGACGTTGGCCCCTCGCAGGATCCACTCGTCGACGGTCATGACGTCGGCCTGACGGGGGAAGACCTTCTCCAACAGGACTCGGTGCACCTCGGGATCGGCGTCGGCACAGGCGTCCCGGAGCACGACCAACTTGTAGTCGAGGTCGGCCGCCTGGCGGAGCGTGGACAGCACGACGCCGCTGGTGGAGATCCCGCACAGGACGAGCTCGTCCACGGTCGACGAGCGCAGGATCATGTCGAGGTCACTCCCGGCGAAGGCGCTGACCCGGCGCTTGGTCACCACGATCTCGGTGGCCAACGGCGCCACCGCCGGATGGATCTGCGTCGCCGCGTTCTCCTCGTCGAACCCATCGTTCCCACTGAGGTGCGAGAAGATCTTGTTGTGCTTGTGCACCTCCGGCGCACCGGTCCGAAACGCGACCCGCACGAAGATCACGAGCATGTCGGCGGCCCGGGCGTGCTCGAGGGCCCGCTTGATCGAAGCGAGGAGCGTGTCAGGCTGCTCGACGCGTTCGACTACCGCGCCCTGGATGTCCATGATCATGAGTGCCGAACGAGCCATGGCGTCATTGTGACCCATCGCTGGGCGCTGCTCGTGCAACGGACGGCGCCGAGAACCGACGCCCCGCCTGGTTAGAAGAGGGGCGTCGGGTTGAACACCTTGACGTTGGTGACGTTGCCGGATTTCCCGGCCTGGATCGTTCCGATGGCCGCGGTCGACGAGCACACCGACTTGAGCAACGGAATGGCCGTCCCGTTGCAGGTGAAGGTCAGCCCGCCCGACAACGGGATGGTGACGTTCTTGGCCGCGGCGATCTGCGCCTTGATCCCGGCCGCCGTCGCCGGCTGCGTCGAGCCCTTCATGATGTTGGCCAGCGCCAGCACCGGCGTGACCCCGTCCGACTGGTTGCTGCTCACGTTGGCGTTCGGGCTGACCTTGGGCAAGAACGCCTTGATGATGGTGGCGTATTCCTTCTGGTCGGCCTTGGAGGTCTTGGTCGTCGTCGTGATGTACGAGCCGGCCAGCGTCTTGTCGAGCGTGGCCGACTTCTCGATGCTCGGATCCTGGCAGGTCGACAGGACGTAGCGGGGCAGCTTGAGGCCCAGCGTCTCGTAGCCCTTGAGGAACGAGCTGCACAGCGTCACGTCCCCGATCACGCCAACGGCGCTGGCCCCGCCCGTCGCTGCGGTCTGGAGCTGAGGCGTGACGTCAGCCGTCCCCGGGTTCACCGGCACGATCTGCATGTCGACACCCGCCGCCTTGTAGACGATCCCGCCGAGAGCCTGCGCGCCCTGAATGGCCGCCGGCACGTTTTCCACCAGGAACGCCACCTTCTTGTAGCCGTGCTGCTTGGCGCTCAACGCCATGGCTCCGAGGTAAGCCGGGAACCCACCCTCCAGGGCGTAGGCACCGGGAGTGGTCAGTTCGGCCGTCGAGGCGCCGGTCACCACGATGTAGGGAATGCCGGCACCGACGATGGTCGGCACCTCGGTCTGGCCCTGTCCGGTGAACGGCTCCACGACGGCCACGACGCCGTGCTGGACCATGTCGTTGGCACACGACTGGCCGCCGGCCGGTGTCGACTGGTTCTCACAGATGTAGAGGTTCACCTTGTGACCCTCGAGCCCGCCCAGATCGGCATTCCAGTACTGGGTGGCGGCCTTGGCACCCTGCTCGACGAGCGGACCGGTCCCGATGGCACCCGAACCTCCTGCGTCGCTGATGAAGCCGATCGTGACCGGAGAGCCCGTTGCCTTGTCCGCCGCACTCGCCACACCCACGCCCGAGGCGAGCACCCCCGTCATCGTGCCGACCGTGACCACGCCGGCGAGCGCCGCTTTTCGCACCGTGTGGCCAAACCGCCCGTTCGGACCTGAAGTGAGCACGGTTCCTCCTTGGGTTCCGGGGGGCAGCATTGTGCTCTCGGTCGCAGCAAGCCCCCCGGAGTCTGCGACCAAAAGAGTGTACCGTTTACGGCTTTCGACCGTCAACATATCGCAACACTTTCGGGAAATTCCGGCGGGGTGTTGCAGAATTCACAAATTCGACGCGCGGGCCCGACGGTCATTGAGTCGCCTCTTTCGGGCGCCCGTCAGTATCCGGACGCGACGCCAGGGGCGGCCGACTCCCGGTGGAATGGCCGCCCCTCGGCGCCTTGGCAGAAACCCCCCGGAAGGGTTCCCGGGCCCCACGCCCGCGGGACAGTGGCGCCGAGGCCGACCGTGACACCACCCCCCGGGGTACACGGCCGGCACCTCCGGCAACGTCTCGCCGGAACCGAATGGGAACGGTACTGCAAACATTTTGAAACATGACGTCGCCCCCCGGAACAACCCGGGAAGGCCCCAAATCCAACCCGCTCACCGCCCCGTCTCGGCGTCCTTGAGGGCGCGGGCGAGGTTCCGCTGCGTCCGGAAATGCGCGTCGAGACCGGAGTGGGCCGTGAGGAGATCGCGCTTGGCACCGGTACGGAAGAGATGTCCACCGGTGCGGCTCGTCATGCAGGCGCCGAGCGCGAAGAAGAGTCGGTAGTACATGACGGCCGGCGGCTCCACGGCCTCGGCGGGCCCGCCTGCACGGCGGTAGGCCGCCACGAAATCGGCCCACGCCATGAGTGCGTTCGCCGTCGGCCACACTGCCGCAAGTTCACGGGCCGGCGGCCCGAGCGTCGCCGCCTCCCAGTCCACCAGCGCCGTGAGGCGATCGCCGACGATCAGCATGTTGTGGAGGCCGACGTCGCCTTGCAGCAGACACGACCGAGTCGAAGGCGTGACGTCATCGACATGATCGAGCAGCCACTGTCGGGCCAGCGGCACCGCGGCGATCGGTGATCCGCTGAGTTCGCCGATGCGAGCCGTCATGCCCTCCACCGCCGCGGTGAGCGACTCCGCCGTCACCGCGTCACCGGGCCCGAGGTTGGCCGCGGCCACACTCTCGAGGGGCAACGAGTGGAGGTGGGCCAGCGCGGTCGCCAACTGCTCCCCCAGCGTGTGCCCGTGTTCCGCTGGAGGGGCGGCCAGGTCGGGGAAGTACTCACCGGCCTTCGCGTCCCTCCACCCGCGCCATCACCAACAGCGTGCCCTCCCCGAGATCGTCCGGCTCGCGGTCGGCGAAGTAGGGCCGTGGCACCGGGATACCGCCGGCGCGGTACACGAGGTCGAGGATGGCGAACTCGTCCGCCGCCTTGGTCGGCAACAACCCGATCGGACGGTCCTTGCGGAGGATGATCTCGGAGGGAAGTTCGTCGGTGCCCTCCAGGGTCACCAGGATCGTCTCCTTGGACCGCCCACCCGGAATGACCTGCATCCCGGTCACGACCAGCTCGGGCGAGCCGGGGAAGCGCCGCCGCAGGTAGGCCGCCAGGTCGTCCGGCGCGATCGAGGACTCCAGGGTGACGTCGGTGTCGTCGACCATCTCCAACGCCTCGTCGAAGAGATCACGCCGCAGCTCGTCGACGCGTTCGAGGAACCGGTGCTCGACGCCCACCAGCTGGGCGGCCCGATGGCGCTCGCTCGCCTGGTCGCTGCCTGCCGTCACCGCGACCACGTCGGCCGCCTGCCGGCGCAGCGCGTGGAAGCGCTCGGGGCTCACCTCCTCCTCCGACGGCTCGCCGAGCAGCGCGGCGAACTCGGCGCCGAAGGCAGCGCTCAGCTCCGGTCCCGACTCCTCTTCGACGATGAACTCGGCCAGAATGCGGTCGACCAGGGCCGCCGCATCGATGGCCGTCGGCGAGGTCAGCTGAGGCAGGAAGACCTCGGAGACCGTCTTGCGCAGCTGCCGGTAGTAGAGCGCACGGTCGTCCGCCGGCTGCTTCATCAGGCCTCCGGCTGCACGATGCCGTTGCTCAGCCCGTGGCCCAGGACATGCGCCGGCGGATCCTGACCGTTGCGCGGGTTGAGGTTGGTCTCGAGGAAGCCCCACCCACCGGGCACGCCGTCGACGCTCACCTCACCCACCGACTCCCAGCCGTAGCGCTGCGCCGTCGCGCCCACCATGCCCCCGATGGTGTCGATCCGGACCCTGGTCGTCTCGCCGCTCTCGAGGACAAAGGCGATCTCGGCCGACGGGCAGCGCACCGAGTCGTCGTCCACGTGCACCAGCATGCTGGCTCCCGCGACCGGGACGGACTCGCCCGCCCGGCTGAGCGCCCCGACCCGGAAGAAGCTGCCGTTGGTACCGACCATGGAGGCGAAGCGGTAGCGCACGTCGCCGTGCTCGGCCCCGAAGCTCCGGCTCGACACGAAGCTGTCCCAGCGCCGGGCCCCCCAGGAGTGGTCCCGCCAGGCCGGCGCATCGACCTCGGTCTTGGTCCCGTCGAGCTCGACGGTGCCGCGCACGCGGCAGAAGACGTGGAAGTTGTTGGAGAAGATCGTGCCGGCCGTGCCCGACGTGCCCGTGAACGTCTCGGCGTTGGCGTAGGCGCGCGGACCGGAATCGGAGATCTCGAACTCAATGCGGCAGCCGTCACCGTCCAGGAGGAAGTAGAGCCGCTCGCCGTCACGGACGATCCGCTGCGGTCCGGCGCACACCCCCTCCTCGTGCAGGCGCACCAGCGGGAGTTCCTCGCCATTGCTGCGGAACCGCGCACCGCCGCGCTGGTACACCCCGCACCACAGATTGGCCGTGTCCCGGTTGAGCTCGTTACCCATGCGGTGGTTCCCACCGAGCCCGGTCGCGACGTCGCACCAGGCCAGGTACGCGCTCTCCTGCCAGTCGGGATCGTCGCCCGCCGGGTGCAGTCCCTCGTCCGCCGCCGTCACCGTGGGTGGAGCGGGACGGCGTCGGCGAACCTCACTTCTCCGAGACCTTCTCGGTGCCCTCCGACGCCGGGATGTCCGGGTTGCAGACGTAGCGGACATTGGCGATGGTGACATCGCAGGCCGAGAAGCTGGCCGACACCGGCAGGTACGGGTCCAGGCGGGCGTCGCCCCAGGCCTCACGATCGAAATGCGTCAGGACCGGCTCGCCCCGGTCGGCTCGTCGAAACACGTACTCAGTGTCCACCTGGACGATGCGGGGCACCAGGACACCGTCCCGGGCGATGCGGGCCAGGTGCATCCCGGGCGGGTACTGCACGTCGTGGCCGGTGACGGGCACAGGGTCCACGAGCGACACGTCCAAAATGGTCTCCGCGTCGTCGTCACGGACCGAACAGTTGATGCGATCGTGGAACCGCCGCAGGTGGATCGTCCCCGCCGTGACCCGGTACCCGTACGAGTGGGCCAGTACCTCGGCCAGCGCCGGGTTGTCGCAACGGGCGGACACGAGGAAGGCCCTTGGTCGGACGCCCGCCCTGGCCGTGAGCCGCAACTGGGCCAGGGCGAACGGCCCGAACGCACTCTCCTTGGCCCGGTAGATCAAGAAGCTGATGACCGGGGGAATGGTCGGGTTGAGAGCGGGAGGCACGAGGCTTTCGCGATCGGCCACGCGCACCTCGTAGAGCACCTGGAGGATGTCGACGTCGTCGACCTTCACCTCGCGGTCGTCCAGGACGACCTCGGGTGCGCCGTCGAGCAGGGGCCGGATGTCGAGGGAGCCGGCGAGGGGCATCAGGCCACCCCTGCCGCGACCGGTCGCTTTGCCGACACGTTCTTGAAGCGCGGCATGACCTCCTCGGCAAAGAGGCGCATGGAGTCGAGCACGTACTGCTGGGGCACGACCTCCATGAACTGGTGGATGAAGTTGATGCCGTCGAACCCGACGTTCTCCCAGGCGGCGATGGCATCGGCCACGTCGTCCGGCGTACCCATGGTGACACCCTTGAACGACTTTGCCGCGTCGCCCGGGCTCCCCGATTCACGGCGGAGCGCTGGGAGCAGGCCCTCGGAGGGGTATGAGTGCGTCGGCAGGACCTCCTTGGCCGAGAGCAGCTGCGCGGCCATGTAGCC
This sequence comes from uncultured Acidimicrobiaceae bacterium, assembly GCA_963726855.1. Classification (GTDB taxonomy): domain Bacteria; phylum Actinomycetota; class Acidimicrobiia; order Acidimicrobiales; family RAAP-2; genus Bog-473. The sequence continues at coordinate 419,802 of CAVSEB010000012.1, read as the reverse complement.
GAACATCGACGCGATCTTCAGGCCGTTGCGCCGCCCGAGATCACCGTCCTCGCAGCACGACAAAAAGTTGACCGTCAGCACCTTCTCGTTGACGAAGGCACCCACCGGGTCGCAACTCTGGATCCGGCGACGATAATTGGCCACCTTCTTCTCCGAGTCGGAGAAGCCCCCGGGAGACAACCCGAGACAGCCGAGCCCCCGGTCCGCGGCATCGATCTCGGTCCCTGGAGAGGTGACCGCCACCCACATCGGAGGGTGCGGCTTCTGAAGGGGCTTGGGGAGCACGGCCCGCTCGGGCATGGAGAACATGCGGCCGTTCCAGGAGAAGCGTTCCTGCATCCACATCTGCGGGATGACCCGGACGAACTCGTCCCAGGTCTTCTTGGTCTCGTCCGGATCGGCCCCGAACCCGCTCAACTCGGGCCATGTCGCTGAGCGGCCGGTCCCCAGCTCCAAGCGCCCGCCCGAGATGATGTCGAGCACCGCAGCCCGCTCGGCCACCCGGATGGGGCTCTGGTACTGCGGCACGCACGCAATCACGCCGTGCCCGACCCGGATCCGCTTGGTCATGGTCGCGGCCGCCGAGAGGAAGATGTCCGGGCCCGAGCAGTGGGAGTACTCCTCCAAGAAGTGGTGCTCGACGGCCCAGATGTAATCGAACCCCAGCTCGTCGGCCAGGCGTACCTGCTCGAGGGCGTTCTCGTAGACCAGCCGTTCGGAGTCCGGCGTCCAGGGACGGGGCACCGAGAGCTCCATGAACAAGCCGAATTCCATCCGGGCCCCCCTTTGCGGCCTTGCGCATTTGTTAATGAGCATTAAAATCTAAACATGGCCGCAGGCGTCCGTCAACGAATCGAGCGCCCTTTTTGTGACTCATGGCTAACATCCGCCCTCATGGCTGGCCTCCGGTGACCACCCCGTCGGCCACCAAGTCCGGCCGTCCCACCAAGGGGACCCGGACCCGCGAGGCGATCATGGCGGCGGCGGCCGACCTGTTCCGGGAGCGGGGATTTCGAGAGACGAGCCTGGCTGACATCGGTGCGGCGGCCGGGGTGAGCGGTCCTGCGATCTACCGCTACTTCAAGAGCAAGGGCGAACTCCTATCACTGCTGATCGAGGAGGCCGCGATCCTCTGGAGAGGAACGGTCGACGAAGTACTCAACGAGGACACGCCACCGTTGGTGACATTGGAGCGGCTCATCGACGCCGCCATCGAGCTGCAGCTGCGCAACGGGAACCTGCGCGACGTCTTCGTCCAGTCGTACCGGTCGCTCGATGACGACGCCCGGCGTCGGGTGGCCCGCATCGAACGGGTCCGCACGGCCGAGTGGGCGCACGTGCTCCTCGAGGTGCGGCCCGGCCTGACCGACGAGGAAGCCAGGGCGGCGGTGTACATGGTGGACGGGATGCTGCGCTCGGTCACCACACTGGCGATGGACCAAGAGACTCTCGCCCGGGTGGCCAAGGACATGGTCTTCGGAGGACTGCTTTCGGTCGGCATCGCCCGGTCGGCGACTGAAGTCCCCGCATGAGTCCGGAGGCCTCGCCGGACGAGGACGAGTTCCGCGCGGAGGTCCTCACCTTTCTGCGGGCCGCCCTGCCGGCCAAGGGCCGGAAGGGACCGGGCCAGGCTGACAACCAGGACCAGGGCGGCGGGCCCGGTCAAGCCGACGGCCGCGGCATCGCGCGGGCGGTGGCCTTCCAGCGCGCCCTCTCCGAGGCCAGGCTGGCCGGCATCACCTGGCCGGCCGAGTACGGGGGGCGTGGACTGACCGGCCGCTACCAGCGCATCTTCGACCAGGAGGCGCGGGCCTTCCAGGTGCCACCCCGCTCGCTCGAAATCGGACTCGGCATGTGCGGACCGACGGTCCTGGTCCACGGCAGCGAGGAGCAGAAGCGCACGCTGGTCCCGCCCCTCCTGCGCGGTGAGCACGTGTGGTGCGAGCTCTTCAGCGAACCCGGCGCAGGCTCCGACCTCTCGAGCGTGCAGACGCGGGCGCGTCGTGACGGCGACGAGTTCGTGGTCGACGGCCAGAAAGTCTGGACGTCGGGGGCGCAGCACAGCGACTACGCGGCCTGCCTGACCAGGACCGACACCAGCCGCCCCAAGCGCGAAGGCATCACCATGCTGGTGGTCGACATGCACGCGCCGGGCATCACGGTGCGCCCGCTGCGCCAGCTGACCGGCGAGTCCCACTTCAACGAGGTCTTTCTCGACGGCGTGCGCGTCCCCGTGGCCAATGTCCTCGGGACGATCGACGACGGGTGGCGGGTCGCCGCGCACCATGCTGGCCTTCGAACGACAGGCCCTGAGCGGCATCGGGTCGAGTGGCGGGTCCCGGGGCGGGTTCAACGCCGTGGTCGCCGAGGCCAAGCGGCGCCGGGTCGACGAGCGCCCGGCCTTTCGCGACCGCCTGGTCCAGCTGCGCATCGAGCAGATGGTCCTGCGCTACCTGACCGGCTACTTGCAGGCGAAGGCGCGCACGGGCGGTGACGGCGCGGCGGCGTCGATGCTCAAACTGGCCATGGCGCAACTGGTCCAGGAGTCGGCCCGGACCACGGTCGAGATGGTGGGCATGGACGCCACCGCCTGGCGGCCCGACGATCCGGACGGCGGGCGCTGGAGCTTCCAGCTGCTCAACTCGCTCTCGGCCTCCCTGGGCGGGGGCACGAACGAGATCGTCCGCAACGTCATCGCCGAGCGGATCCTCGGTCTCCCGAGAGACGAAGAAGGCGACCTGATGCCGGCGGCGTCGGAGGCGAGCCGTGGCCACTGACCCGGTGCTCCAGGGGATCCGCGTCGTCGAAGTGGGCCAGTACGTGGCGGCGCCGCTGGCCGCGACGATCTTTGCCGACCTGGGCGCCGACGTGGTCAAGGTCGAGCGTCCCGGTGGCGACCCCCAGCGCACCGACGCCGCTCGCTTCGCGGCCTGGAACCGGGGCAAACAGACGTCCGAGCTCGACCTGACGACACCGCAGGGACGCCGCGCGCTGGACTCGTTGCTCGACGGCGCCGACGTCCTGGTGGAGAACCTGCGGCCCGGCACGCTCGAGCGCCTCCTCGGCCATGGCCTGCGGGCGGGGCGGCCCCGCCTGGTCACCTGCTCCATCAGCGCGTGGGGCAGCCGCGGCCCGTCACGCGACGACCCGGGCTGGGAGCCGCTGGTCCAGGCCCGCGCCGGGGTCCAGCAAGGCCTCTTCACCGGCGACGACCCGATCTGGATGCCCTTCCCCGTGGCCAGCGTGGCCGCGGCGCTCCTGGCCGTGATCGGGACGGGCGCCGCGCTGGTCAAGCGCGAATCCACCGGATACGGCCAGCACGTCGAGACCTCACTGCTCGACGCCCTGCTGTTTCTCAACGCGGCTCCCATCTTCCACCGCGAGGGGCGACGGCCCAAGGTGACCAGCCAACGCAACTCGGTGATCCTGCGGCTCTACGACACGGCCGACGGTCGATCCATGATGGTGAACCTGAGCGGCACCGAGCGCTGGCGCGAGCTCTGCCGGCTGCTCGAGATCGACGACGGCGGGCTCGACTACGGCACACCCGCGGGGCTGGCCAAGCTTTCCGACCGCGAGTGGAACCGCCAGAAGCTGGGCGAGATCACGGAAGCTTTCGCCGGCAAGACGGCGGACCAGTGGGAGTCGGCCCTGGGCGAGCGACCGGCCGCCGTGGCCAAGTGCAATGCGCTGGCCGAGTGGCTGGAGAGCGAGCAGGCCCGCGTCAACGAACTCATGGTCGAGACCGACGATCCGACACTGGGGCGGGTCTCCCTGCTGGGCCCACCCGTTCGGATCAACGCCGAGGCAGGCGAGCGCCGGGCCGGGCGCCGGCACGGGGGCGAGCAGGGCGCCCTGGCCGGGCACCGCATCGTCGACCTCTCGAGCTTCTGGGCGGGCCCTTTGGCCTCGCGCCTCCTGGCCGAGCTCGGTGCGGACGTGGTCAAGGTGGAACCGCCGGGCGGCGAGGGCGGGTTCCAGATGATGCCGGTCCTGCCCAACATCTACGTCGACGGCAACCGCTCCAAGCGCGGCCTCGTGCTCGACCTCAAGGACGAGGGAGACCGGACCCGTCTGCGCGACCTCGTGGCTGCCTCCGACGTCGTGGTCGAGAACGCCATGGCCGGGGTCTGGGAACGCCTCGGCCTCGACCAGGCTGCGCTGCGCGACGTGAACCCGGATCTGATCTACGCCCGGGCCAAGGGATTTGGGGTCGAGGGCCCGTTGGCCGGCCGCCCGTCCTTCGACTACGTCGTACAGGCGGCGACCGGCATGGAGATGACCCAGGGCGGAAACGCCGGACCGCGTCCGGGCAACGTGGTGGTGAACGACTACGGCACCGGCCTGCTGCTGGCCGCCGGCGTGGTCTGTGCACTCCTCGGCCGAGCCCGCGGTGTGGCGGTGACGACCGTCGAGGCCTCGCTGGCCATGACGGCCTCGCTCTACCAGGCCGGTGACATCGCCACGCTGGCCGTCCACGGGACGCTGGGCGATCGGGTGGGCGACGAGGCAAAGGGGCCCTCGATCGGGCGCCACCTGTACCGAGCCAAGGACGGCTGGGTCACGGTCTGCTGCGTCTCAGAGGCGCAGGTGACGCAGCTCACCACGGCGCTCGGCGCGACGGTGCCGGACGTCGTGGCGGCGATCGAGGTGCTGACGTCCGGGGAGGTGCTGACCCGACTCGCGACGGTGGGCGTGCCCGCCGCACCGAGCGTGCACCATTCCGTCGTGCCCGACGATCCGCAGGTGATGGCTCGGGGTCTTCTGTGCCACTACGAGCACCCGGCGGCGGGGCGCTTCGTCCAGGTCGGCATCCCGCTCTCCCTCTCGGTCGATGTGCCCGCGGTCCGCGGTCCCGCACCGACCCCGGCCCCGGTGCGGCGGCGAACGAAGCGTCCGGCCACGTGACGCGGCGGGCGGAAATGAAGCAGCGGACGGCGGGCACCATGAAACGGCATGGCGGCATGAGGGAACGGATGCGGTGAAGATCGATTCCGGGTTGGGCGCCGAGCTGCCCCGGGTGGCGGACCGGGTCAACGCGGCCGAGGGCGCGGGCCTCGACGGCGTGTGGGCGGCCGAGACGACGAACGACCCTTTTCTCTCGCTGACGCTGGCGGCCGAGCACTCGTCACGAGTGGCCCTCGGGACGGGCGTGGCCATCGCATTCGCCCGCAACCCGATGAGCCTGGCCTACACCACCAACCAGCTGCAGGAGTATTCGGAAGGGCGCGTCGTGCTGGGCTTGGGGTCGCAGGTGCGGCGGCATATCGAGCAGCGCTTCTCCATGACCTGGTCGAAGCCTGCGGCGCGGATGCGCGAGTACGTGCTGGCGCTGCGGGCGATCTGGACCTCGTGGAACGACGGTGGCCCGGCCGGATTCGAAGGCGAGTTCTACACGCACACGTTGATGACGCCGGTGTTCGCGCCCCGGCCGCATGCCTTCGGGGCGCCCCGGGTCTTCCTGGCCGCCGTGGGCCCGCGTATGAACGAGGTGGCGGGCGAGGTGGCCGACGGCGTGCTCACGCACGGCATCTGCACCGGCCGCTACCTCCGCGAGGTGGCGGTGCCCGCGGTGGAGCGGGGGCTGGCGCGCTCGGGGCGGACCCGGGCCGACATCGAGATCACGTGCCCGGGCTTCACCTCGGTGGTGGAAGACCCGTCGAAGATGGAGAGGGCGCGTGATGCCATGCGGCGCCACGTCGGCTACTACGCGTCCACGCCGGCCTACCGACCGGTCCTCGACCTGCACGGCTGGGGCGATCTGCAGACCGAGCTCTACGCGTGCTCGAAGCAAGGGCGCTGGGACGAGATGGCTCGCCTGGTCGACGACGACGTGCTCGACACGCTGACCATCGTGTGCGGGCCCGACGAGCTGGCGGGCCGGGTGGCCGAGCGCTACGGCGGGCTGGTCGACCGCATCAACGTCTCGTGGTGGCGGGCCGAGTGGTGGCCCGAGGTCGAGAAGGAACTGCGGGCGCTGTGAACGTCGGCGGCTTCACGGTGCCGGGCTTCGAGCGGGTGGCCGAGGTCATGCGCGACGGGACGACCGTGGTCGTGGGCGAAGGCGAACGGAAGCGTGAGCGGTCCGTGGACTTCGGGGACGGGGGCGGCGCGTTCAGCGCGTTCGTGGGCGGCGAATGCGTCGTCGACCTCTGGACCGGGTGGGCCGGCGACCTCTGGCCGTGGGAGGAATCGACCCGCGGCGTGATCATGTCGTCGACCAAGGGCATGACGGCGCTGTGCGCGCATCTGCTCGAGGACCGAGGCGAGCTGGACTTGGACGCACCGGTGGTGCGTTACTGGCCCGAGTTCGGCCAGGCCGGCAAGGGGTCGGCCACGGTGCGCCAGCTCCTCAGCCACCAGGCGGGCGCCATCGGGCTGCCCGGATCCGAGGTGCTGCTGGGCTGGGACGGCTCGGGCTGGGACGACACCGAGGCGATCGCGGGCGGGGTGGCGGCGGGCGAGCCGGCCTGGGAACCCGGGACCCGGCACGGCTACCACGGGGTCACCTTCGGGTGGCTGGTCGGTGAGCTGGTGCGGCGGATCACCGGCTGCAGCCTGGGCCGGTTCTTCGAGAGCGAGGTGGCGGGACCTCTGGGAGCGACGTGCTCCATCGGGACGCCGGAGTCCGAGTTGGCTCAGTGGCCACGGTGATGGAGTTCCCGGTCAAGCCGGGGACAGGAGGGCGCACTGGCGAACATCGATCCTTCGTCGAAGTCGGGGCGCTCGGTCCTGGCCGGGGCGCACGGGAGTCTCTTTGCCGACGAGCATGGTCGGCCACGATTCGCCGACTTCATGAACACGCCCCGGGTGCTGCAGTGCGAAATCGGTGCGCTCGGGGCGACGGCGACGGCGCGGGGGCTGGCCCGGGTCTACGCCGCGCTGGCCGCGGGCGAGGAGTTGGTGTCGCGGGCATCGGTGGAGCGCGTCCGGGTGGAGCAGGTCTGCGGCCGCGACGCCGTGATGGGCGTGCCCACGCGCTGGGCCGTCGGCTACTCGCTCGAACCACCGGCGCTGATCCCGGGAGTCCCTCCGATGCACGGTCCGAATGCGGGCGCGTTCGGGCACATGGGCGCGGGCGGGCAGATCGGTTTCGCGGACCCGACCGATCGCGTGGCCGTCGGCTTCGTGCGCAACCATCTGGAGAACCAGGCGCTCCCGCTCATGGGCGCCTGCCTGGTCGACGTGCTGTACTCGTGCCTGGGGAAAAGGGGTGGCCGTGTACGCAGCTGACCAGGCGGTGCTGGACCCGAACGGACCAGCCCTCATTTTCGAGCCGTCGGGACGCGTGGTGTCGTGGTCGGCCTACGAGAAGACGGCGAACCAGGTGGCCCACCTGCTACGCCAGACCGGCCTGGCGAAGGGTGACCACATCGCTCTCTTCATGGAGAACATCCCCGAGGTCCTGCTCGCCGAGGCCGGCGCGGAGCGCACGGGCGTGTACTTCACGCCGGTCAACTCGTACCTCTCGGCCGACGAGGTGGCCTACATCGTCAACGACTCCAAGGCGCGGGTCGTGCTGACGTCGAAAGCCAAGGCAGACATCGCGGCGCAACTGCCCGCACTGTGCCCCGACGTCGAGCGCTGGATCATGGTGGCAGAACCCGGTGCGGCCGCCGCGCCCTTCGAGTCGTGGGACGAGGCGGTGGGCTCGCAGCCGACATCGCACGTGGACCACGAGCAGCTCGGTGCGCCCATGATGTACTCGTCGGGGACGACGGGGCGGCCGAAGGGCATCTTGCGGCCGATCTACGACATCCATCCTTCCGAGACCAGTATCGCCGTGGTCGGGATCGCGCACCTGTGGCGGCTGCGTGAGGGGATGGTGTACCTGTCGCCGGCGCCGCTGTACCACACGGCGCCGCAGGTGAGCGTGGCCATTGCGCTGCGGATGCGCTCGACCGCGGTCGTGATGGAGCAGTTCGACCCGGCGCTGTACCTCGCCTTGGTGGAGAAGCACCGGGTGACGCACTCGCAGGTCGTCCCGACCATGTTCTCCCGCATGCTCAAGCTGCCCGACTCGGTGCGGTCGGCAGCCGACGTGTCGTCGCTCGAGATCGTCATCCACGCGGCGGCCCCGTGCCCGGTGCCGGTAAAGGCGGACATGATTGGGTGGTTCGGACCGATCTTGTTGGAGTACTACGCCGCGACGGAGGGAAACGGCGCGACGTTCATCGACTCCGAGGACTGGTTGGCGCACCCTGGGTCGGTGGGGCGGGGCGTGCTCAGTCGGATCTTGATCCTGGACGACGACGGGGCCGAATGCCCGGTGGGGACGCCCGGGACGGTGTGGTTCGGCGGGACGACCGACTTCGAGTACTTCAACGACCCCGAGCAGACGGCGGCGTCCCGGCGTGACGGGGGGACGACCAGCACGGTGGGCGACGTGGGCTACCTGGATGCGGACGGGTACCTGTACCTGACGGACCGCAAGGCGCACATGATCATCTCCGGGGGCGTGAACATCTACCCCCAGGAGACCGAGAACCTGCTCGTGACGCATCCCTCCGTCTTGGACGCGGCGGTCATCGGGGTGCCCAACGACGACCTCGGTGAGGAGGTCAAGGCGGTGGTGCAGCCGGTCGACGGGGTGGTGGGCGACGAGGCTCTGGAGCGGGTGCTGATTGCGTTCTGCCGGGAGCATCTGGCGCACTTCAAGTGCCCGCGGACGGTGGACTTCGTAGACGAGCTCCCCCGCCTGCCCACCGGAAAGCTCTACAAGGGTCCGCTGCGCGAACGGTATTGGGCCGATCACTCGACTCGGATCGTCTAACGAAAGGGGAAGTGCACTGATGGCAACCGGAGGAAGTGCGGTGACGGCGCCCTACGAACCACGGCAATTGATCGACGGCAAGCTGGTGGAGTCGTCGACGGGGGCGACGTTCGACAACGTCAACCCGGCGACCGAGGAGGTGCTGGGACAGGTCTACGACGCGACCGCTGACGACGTGGGCGACGCCATCGGGGCGGCCCGGCGGGCCTTCGACGAGACGACGTGGTCTGACGACCCCGTCTTCCGGCAGCGCTGCATGGAACAGCTGGGCGAGGCCATGGAGCGGGCCAAGGAGGAGCTGCGCACGGCCTTGGTGCTCGAGACGGGATGCCCGGTGATGCTGACGTACATGGTGCAGATCGACCAGCCTCTGACCGACCTGGCCTACTGGGCGGCACAGGCGACGGCGTACCAGTACGAGCACTTCTTGCCCGAGCGGGAGTCGATGGGTGGGTGGCACCGTCGGCTCATCCGGCGGGAGGCGATCGGTGTCGTGGCGGCGATCACACCGTGGAACTTCCCGCTGTACCTGAACATCGCCAAGCTCGGGCCGGCGCTGGCGGCGGGGAACACGGTCGTGTTGAAGCCGGCTCCGGATACGCCCTGGATGGGGACGATGCTGGGGAAGTTGATCGTGGAGGAGACCGACATCCCGCCGGGCGTGGTCAACATCGTGACCCCGTCCGACCACCTGACGGGCGAGGTGCTGACGACGGACCCGCGGGTGGACATGGTCACGTTCACGGGCTCGACCGCAGTGGGGAAGCGGATCATGGCCTGTGGGTCCGAGACGCTGAAGAAGACGTTCCTCGAGCTCGGTGGGAAGTCGGCCTGGATCGCACTCGAGGACGCCTCGCTGGAGGACGTGCTGCCGGGGGCGGTCGGAGGGGTGTGCACGCACGCCGGTCAGGGGTGCGCCATCCCGACCCGTTTGCTGTTGCACCGCTCCCGCTACGACGAGGGCGTGGAGATGGCCAAGACCATCATGTCGATGATCCCCTACGGCGACCCGACGGACCCGTCCAACGTCTGCGGCCCGGTGGTCAACGCCAAGCAGCGCGACCGGGTGCTGGGGTATATCGAGAAGGGGAAGGAAGAGGGTGCGACCTTGCTGGTCGGAGGGCAGCGGCCGCCGCAGTTCGAGAAGGGCTTCTTCGTGGAGCCGACGTTGTTCGCGGACGTGGATCCCGACTCGACGATCGCCCAGGACGAGATCTTCGGGCCGGTCCTCAGCATCATCCGCTACGAGGATGACGACGATGCGGTGCGGATCGCCAACAACTCTCGGTACGGGTTGTGCGGGGTCATCAGCGGTTCCGACGAGGCGCGTCAGCTCGGCATCGCCAAGCGCATCCGCACGGGGACGCTGTCGGTGAACGGCGGCTCGTGGTTCCATCCCGACGTGCCCTTCGGTGGGTACAAGCAGAGCGGTCTGGGACGGGAGAACGGCCAGGAGGGATTCGAGGAGTATCTCGAGACCAAGGCCATCGGTCTGCCGGGCACGCCGCCGCCGGCCGCCTGAGTCTTTCTCTTCCCTCTGCGTCCGGTGCGCACCGCCGTCTCACTGCCCGACGACCTGGTGTCGTGGGTCGAGGACGTGGGCGGCGGTGCCCTGGTGGATGCTGACCGCAAGCCGGGCGGCGCACGCAAGGAGGCGTGGTTCGTCGACCTGCGCCGGGCCGACGGGACGGTGTCGCAGTGCTTCTTGCGCTACGACCGCTCCGACCCGGCGCTGACCAAGGATCCGTGGACCCTGCACCGGGAGGCGACCGTCTACCTGGCGCTACAGGGAACGGACGTGCCGGTCCCCCGCGTCCTGGGGGTGCATCCGGTCCATCAAGCCATGCTGTCGGAACGGGTGGAGGGCGAGACCTGGTTCTCGCGGATCGCCGACGCCGGCGAGAAGGAGTCCACGGCTCGGGACTTCATGGCGAAACTGGCTGCGCTGCACGCACTGGACGCGGCGTCTCTGGACCTTCCTGCGTTTCCTTCGGTGACGACGGTGGCAGAGGCGGTGCGGGCGGAGCTCGACGAGTGGGACCGGATCCTGGCCGACCGGGGCGGGACCCCTGATCCGGCGTTGACCTTCTCCCTGTCGTGGCTGCGTCGTCACGTTCCCGCCTACTCGGGTCGGCCGGTCCTGGTGCAGGGGGACACCGGCCCGGGCAACTTCATGTACTTGGGCGGGCGGGTTACGGCAGTGGTCGACTGGGAGTTGGCCCACCTGGGTGACCCGATGGACGACATCGCCTGGTTGTCGCTGCGGGCGACCCAGGAACCCTTCACCGACCTACCGACTCGGTTGCGCGAGTACGAGGCGCTGTCCGGCAACCACATCGACGTGGCTCGGGTGCGCTACTACCAGGTGATGGCCGAGACGAAGCTCCAGGTGATGAGCCATCGTCCGGTCCGGGACGGCGTCCAGGGTGGCGGGAGTTCGGACCTGGGGGGCGACGGTGGCGGTGGCGACGTCGGAAGCATCTTCATCTACGGGCTGCTGCACCGACGACTCTGGCTCGAGGCATTGGGGGTGGCGTTGGGCCTGAGGGCGGAGGAGGCGGAGACGAGCGTGGCGAGACCACCGAGCGATCACGACTGGATGTACGACGCCGTGCTGCGCCAACTGCGTGACGTGATCGTGCCGAGAACCGAGGATCCGTTGGCGGCGGCACGGGCGAAGGGCATCGCCCGGCTGATCAAGTATCTGGCTCAGGTGGACCGCTACGGCGGGGCGTCCCGGGACCAGGAGTTGGACGACCTGACCCGGCTGGTGGGATGGCGCCCGGGGTCGGTCGAGGAGGGTCGGCGAGCCGCCGCCGCGGCCGTGGCGACGGGCTCGGTGCGCGACGAGGACTACCTGCGCGTTCTGTGGCGCCGGGTGGCGCGGGACACCGAGATGGCCCGGCCGGCGATGGGTATCCTGGCCGACCGGCACTGGCCGGATCTGCGTTGACGGGCGGGGACGCTTCATGAGCGAGATGTTCGGGATCGACCTCGACCAGCGCCGGGCGGAGCGGACCTACCGCCAGTTCGTCGCGGCGGACGACGACTTTCACGACGAGGAGATGACGGACCGTTGGTGGGAGACGGAGACGATGTGGTTCTCCTGGAACATCCCCGAGCGGCGACTCGGCGGCTGGGCCTATTGCCAAGCCCGGCCGAACGCCAACCTCTGCAATGGCGGAGCGTGGGTGTGGGACGCCGATGCCGCCTACCCCTGGGAACTCCTGTACCGGGCCGAGTACTCGGGACTGCAGCTGCCGCCCCGCTCAGAACGGGACATGAGCGACTTCGAGTGGCCGAACGGCGTGCAGGTGCGCGTCCTCGAACCGCTCCGGCGTTACGCCATCTCCTATTCGGACCCGGGCGCCCTCGAGGTCGACCTGGAGTTCGAGGCCATCATGGCGCCGAACCCGCACCCCGACGGTGTTGTCCCCTTTCTGAAAGGCACGCATTTCGACCAGGCCGGACACGTGACCGGGGCGATGGTGCTCCATGGTGAGGAGTTGGCGATCGACTGCTATTCGGTGCGTGACCGCTCCTGGGGACCTCGGCCCTTTGGCCGGCCCAAGCGACGGCCTGCGGCGGGAGTGACGGCAAGGGCGGGAAAGGCAGGTGGAGGAGTCGTGACTGGCTCCTCAGCCGGTGGATTCGGTGGCGTGGGGTATTCGTTCTGTGCCGCCGGGCCTGGGGAGGCCTGGCTGATCTACGCCATGCCGGGGCCAGCCACCGAGCCGGTGTCGTGCGGCTTCCTCCTCCGCGGGGGCGAGTACGGGCACATCCTGGCCGGCGAGCGTCGGGTCACCTACGACGCAACGACGGGTTGGCCGCTGACCCTCGAGGTCACGGCGGTCGACGATGCGGGCCGCGTGCTCTCGGCGCGCGGCGAGGCGATCAGCCGGCACTGGCGCGGACATGGAGGCGACTCGCTCGTCCACTGGACGTGGGACGACGGCGTCGAGGGATGGGGCGAAGACCAGACCTACGTCAGCCGGGATCAGTGGGAGAGGAACCGGACGCGGACGCGTTAGGTCTCGTGGTCGAGCGGGCTCCGCCCCACGTGACTCCAGAAGATCAAAGGCGTCGACGTCATGGCGCGACCGGTTGGGCCGATGAAGGTGACCACTCCATTGGCATCACCTGACATCGACCACGCGTTGGAGTGGATCAGGTGATGGTGGTACTCGCAGAGCAATATCAAATTGGGCAAATCCGTGGGTCCGTGGTCCGGTTTCCATCGCCTGATGTGGTGCGGCAGGCAGAAAATCGCGTTGTCACAACCGGGGAACCGGCAGTGGCGGTCACGCCGCCAGATCTCGCGGCGTTGGGTCGCCGTGGCCAGGCGTTGCTGGCGGCCCTCGTACATGGTGTGGCCGGCATCGTCGTCGGCCGCGATGATCAGCGTCGAGTCACAGGCCAACCGTCGAATCACATCGCCGCTGAGATAACCGCCGCGCTCGAGGTCGCCGCACAGGGTGGAGTCTTCGTCGAGCAGGACTTCGAGCGGAACGTGGGCCACCAGAAGCCCATCCGAAGAGGAGGCCGCCCTTGAGCGGCGACCGGACTGGCGGACGAGCTCCATGAACGCGTCGGCCAGGCGCTGGTCGAACTTGGACCCGCCTTCCGCCTTCTTCGCCTGGGACTCGAGGCGACCCTTGGCCTCGACGTAGGAAGCGGGTGGAAGCTGCGCGGTGATCGTGCGGAAGGTGTCGTTGAAGCGGAGCGACCGGTTCTCCTGGTCCGCTTCGTCGGTCTGGGGGTTGGGCTTCTTGTTCGAACGGGCGAGCTGAGCCAACTCCTTGACGGAGAGCGTGGCCGCCGCGTCGGCGATCTCGCGATCGGTCTCCGGAGTGGCCGCGTCGGCCACAGCGCGGACCTTGTCGAGGGTCAGCGAGCCGGAGGAGAGGCCCGAGGCCAGGTGGGGCAGGTCGAAGAGGCGCTCGCCCACGTGGGCGTAGGTCTTGGCCGTGGGCACGGAGACGCCGGTGCGCTCCACCAGCCAATCCTCGACGGAGGTCGCCCCGTCATCGCGCCAGCCCTCTCGCCGGTCGAGCTCGCCGGTGAGCAGAACGACCAGTCCCGCCAGGGAGGCCATGCGGCGCGACGTCTCGGCGGCCAGCTCGAAGATCTCCTCGGTGCTGAGGCGGGCGATCTCACGGGCGGACAGTGTCGGGGCGTCGGCGGCGTCCATCACTGAATGAACGGTCGGCGCGGGCCGGCGATGTCAGGGCAATCGTCCGGGCGGGACGAGCGGCCTGGGTCACGGTGGACGGGTGCGGCGGGTGCGGCGGGTGGCGGGGTCTAGCTGAGGGTGAGGGGGAGGCTGCGGAAGCCGCGCAGGGCCTGGACCGGCTTGTAGCGCAGGGTGTCGCGGGGGACCGCGAGGCGCATGTGCGGGAAGCGGCGGTTGAGCTCGCCGATGGCGATCTGCCCCTCCATGCGGGCCAACTGGTTCCCGAGGCAGAAGTGCTTGCCGAAGGCGAACGTGAGGTGTTTGTTGGGGTCACGCGCGAGGTTCAGCTCGTCGGGGCGTTCGAAGACGTGCTCGTCCCGGTTGGCCGAGATGATCATCCCGAGGACCTTGGCACCCTTGGGCAGGACAGCGCCGTCGAGGTCGACGTCGTCCAACAGGGTGCGGGCGGCGCCACAAGGGACCGGGGTCGTGAAGCGGAGGAGCTCTTCGACCGCGGGTTGGGCCAGGGTCGGGTCGTTGCGCCAGAGCTCGGCCTGGTCGGGGTGCTCGATGAGGGCGAGGGCGGAGCTGCCGATGAGGTTGGCCGTGGTGTCGTGGCCGGCCAGCATGAGGAGGAAGATCATGGCGATGACCTCGTCGTCGGTGAGCGAGTCGCCATCCTCGCTGGCCTGGAGGAGCGCGGTGATCATGCCGTCGTCGGGACGGGCCCGGCGCTGGGCGGCCAGGCGGAGCAGGACGGCGTAGAGCTTGCGGGCGGTAGGGATCGCCTTGACGGCGTCGGCGGCCGAACCGCTGCCCAGGCGCTCGACGAAGCGCTCCATGAGGCGGTGGAACTCGTCACGGTCCTCGTCGCCGACGCCGAGCATGGCCGAGATGACCGACAGCGGGAGCGGCGTGGCGACCTCGTCGACGAGGTCGACGGTTTCGCCGGCGGCGGCCTTGCGCTCGGCCTTGTTCAAGAGGTCGTCGACGATGTGGCTGATGTCGTCCTGGAGCTCCTGGATGCGGCGGGGGGTGAACGCCTTGTTGACGAGCCTGCGCAGGCGGGCGTGGTCGGGGTCGTCCTTGTAGACCATGCTCTGGGTGAGCAGGCGGAACATCTTGGGCAGGTGCCTCATGAGGAAGCTCGACTTGCCGTCGCCCGTAGGGTCGCTGGTCGGGTCGCTGGCGAAGCGGACGTCGTTGTGGAGGAGGAGGACGTGCTCGTGGCGGGTGAGCATGTATCCAGCGCCGCCGAGCATCTGCTTGGAGTAGGCCCGGGCGACGGGGCTGCTGCGGCGCAACCTTTGGTAGGTGGGGTACGGGTCGTCGAACATGACCCGGGAGGACAGGTCGGTGGGTTCGTCCGTGACGTCGGGGGTGGCGGCGGTGTCGGTCACGGCCGGTGATGGGGGTGGTGTCGTCGGGTAGCTGCGGCGAGGGGCTGCGGCACGTAATTCAGTATATTCTATTGGACGAGTCCCTGGTCAGGGGCGGTGCGGGTGGGCGGCCTTTGTCAGGCCGCCGTCGAGAACACCTTGTGGGAGTAGTAGACGACGGCCACCACGGTGAGCCCGACGGCGAAGGCGGCCAGCGCCCCGATCTCGGGCAGCGTGCTGGTGAAGCCGGCGTGGTCGTAGATCAGCTTGACGAACGTATCCATGGCCCAGGCCTGCGGCGCGATGTGCCCGACTTCGCGGACGGTGTTGCTGACCGTACTGAGCTGGTAGACGCAGCCGCCGAGCATGCCGGCGACGATGGCGACGATCACTGCGGTGGCGATGGCCTGCTCCTGCGAGCGCGACCACGTCCCGATGATCACGGACAGCGCGGCGATGCAGATCCCGAGCAGGACCACGACGAGCAGCACGCTCAACGGGTTGCCCCAGTGCACGTTGAACAGGATGATCCCGACGAAGAGCAGGCCCAGGGCCATGGCGATCGCGGTGACCATCATGCTGGCCATCTGACCGAAGACGACGGCCCGTTTGCTGATCGGCGCTGCCGATAGGCGTTGGGCGACGCCGAGCCGGCGTGTCTCGACCATCCCGGCCGACAGGACGAGCACGGCGATGCCCATGAACAGCACGAGGTTGGCCGGCGCCACGTAGGCGAAGGGCGACAGCGGGGACTCCGCCGGCGTGACCTTCAGGGTCTGGTCGGTGAACTTGGGATTCTTCCCCTCGGCGGCGATCAGGTCCATCAGCGCGACGACGTCGGTCCGGGCCTGGACGGCGTCGGTGGTGGCCGACTCGACCAGGAAGTCGGCCCGGACGGGGGCTGGGCCTGACGACGTGACCGACGACGCTGTCGTCGTCGCGGGCAGTTGCACGATCCCCGCCACCACCCGTCCCCGCAGAATGTCGTCAGTCAGGTCCGTCCGATTGGGCTCGACCCGCACCCGCATCCCGTTGGTCGTCTCGGCCAGATGGAGGAGCCGGGCCGAGGGATGGAGCAACCCGATCGGCTCCTTCGGATTTCCCTCCAGCAATCCCGTGATCAGAATGATCACCACCGGGACGAGCGTCCCGATGATCAGCAGCCGCCGGTCCCCCATAGCCCGCTTCAGGTTGACCCAGATGACGGCGGTCACGGCTCGACCATCCGGCGCACCCTGGTCATGGCCAGGCCGCCGGCCACCACGGCGATGGCCAGCAACACGATGAACGGTCCGATGACGCTGCTGGCCGGCTCACTCAGCTGGTCCAGCCGGCCGAAGCCGACCAGCGCCCACCCGTTGGGCGTCCCCAGCGCCAGCACCTGGAAGGCGTCGGGGAGCGAGCCCGAGGGCAGCAGGTTGCCGCCCAACAGGGCCAGCGCGAGCCCGACCAAGAGGGTGATGCCGAAGGCCTGCTGCTCGTTCTTGGCCAGCGAGGTCAGGAACACGCCGATGCCGCACATGGCCAGCGTCGCCCCCACGCTCATCAGCAGGACGCCGAGCGGCGACCCCCAGTCGGCCCCGAAGGCGAACGTCGTGACGGCCCAGATCACGAAGATCGTCATCAGGCCGGTGACGAAGATGGCGAGCAGCTTCCCGAAGACGATCTGGGCGGGGCGCAATGGCGAGGCCGTCAGGCGGGCCAACGTCCCGGCGGAACGCTCCATGAACAACGAGCGCATCCCCAACCCGCTGCCGATGAAGAGGAACACCACGGCGATGTTGGGGGCGAAGAAGTTGAGGTCGACCTTGCCGCCCGCTTTGCCCACGTCTTGCGTGGTGATGGCGACCGCGACGGGACGAGCAGCAACGGTGGCTGACGCGGGGGCGGAATGGTCGCTGCTCCTGGTCGGCGAGGCCGGCACCTGTCGCGCGTAGAGCACGCTCGAGATGCCGGCCGCGACCGACTCCGCGTACTCCTGCCCCAACTGCGACGTCCCCCGGGTGACCACGTCGAACCCCGGCGTCGTCGACGCGCCCGGATCGACCACCGGGACGAGCAGGCTGTCGAGGTGCATCTGGCCGGCCAGCACGGCCACCCCGCCCGCGAGGGCGCCGTTCGACACCGCCGACTTCACCGCGGCTTCACTGGCCATCGGCACCACCGTGATGCCGTGTGGCAGCTGGCTGGCGTGGGCGGCGGCCGAGACGAGCGCAGGCGAGGCACCCGAGACGCCGATCTTCAGCGCGGCCGTCGAGCTGCTCCCCGCGAACGACAGTCCGAGCACGGCCGACATCAGCAGCGGGGCGGCCAGGCAGCCGATCAGCACGGAACGATCGCGCAGCCGCCGCCGCAGTTCGTTCAGGGCGAGGACACGGATCAATCCCGGAGCTCTTTCCCGGTCAGGCTCAGGAACACGTCTTCGAGGTTGGGCGAGCGCACCTCCACGCCCGTCAGTTCGACGCGGTGTCGGCCCGCCACGGTCACGACGGCGGGCAGGACCGCCGGCCCGTGGTCCGTCGTCAGCTCCAGGTGGCCGTCGACCTCACCGACGTCGTAGACGCTCTCGAGCTCCCGGCAGGCGGCGGCCAGCTCATCGAGGCTCTCCGGTGCGCAGTTCAGGTGCACCTTGTCCCGCCCACCGTGCTCGTCGATCAGCCCCTCGGCGGTTCCCTGCGCGATGAGGTGGCCGTCATCGATGATGCCGATGCGGTCGCAGAGCTTCGAGGCCTCCTCCATGTAGTGAGTCGTGTAGAGGACGGCGATGCCCAGGGCGGCCACGGTCTCGAGGATGGCGTTGCGACTCTGGGGATCGACGCCCACGGTGGGCTCGTCGAGAACCAGCAGCTTGGGCTGGTGCAAGAGGCCGGCGGCCATGTTGGCCCGCCGCTTCATGCCGCCCGAATAGGTGCCGATGCGGTCTTTTCCCCGATCGGCCAGGCCGACGAGCTCGAGCGTCTCGGCGATGCGGCCCTCGAGGCCCTTGCCCGAGAGCCCGTAGAGCTGGCCGAAGAAGGTCAGGTTCTCGACGGCGGACAGGTCCGGGTAGAGGGCCAGCTCCTGGGGGACGTAGCCGACGGTCCTCTTGGCCTCCAGGCTGCCGCCCTCGTGGCCGTCGATGGTGATCTCGCCCTCGTCCCGGAGGACCAGCCCGCAGAGCATGGAGATGGTGGTCGTCTTCCCGGCCCCGTTGGGTCCGAGGAGGCCGTAGCACTCGTCGGCCCCGATCGTGAAGGACACGCCGTCGACGGCCAGGCGGTCTCCGTACCACTTGCGGAGACCCTGGCAGAACAGCATCGGCGCGTGCTCCATCACCCTCCCCAGGGAAAAGAGGATCCTCTTTTCTCCGACCCTAGCAGAGGGGGTTCAGGGCTCCGAAGTCGGGCGGACTATCCCTCGGCCAGGCGGAGGGGATACGACGCGGCGCCGATACCCAGGATTTCGTCGCGGTCTTCGGCGAGGAGGAACCCGGCCTCGATGGCCGTGTCGAGCGACGCGGTGAACCGCTCGAGGTACTCGTCCACGCCGCCCGGGTAGATGGCTGGCCAGCGTCGCCTCGTCGAAGGGCACGGTGCGCCCGAAAAGGACGGCGAAGTCCGCTCCGGTCTGGCCGAGCCCCGAGAGCACCGCAGTCGGTGCGTCGACCCACGGCGTGCGGACGCCACCGGTGGTGTTGCCCTGGGCGTCGAGGTCGTAGGCCTCGCCGGACTCCTGAAGGTCGAGGCGGGGCGCCGACGGCGCGCCGTGACCTTCGACGGCCCAGCGCACGAGGTGGGCCAGCGCGGCCTGGGCGACGTAGTGCTGCTGCGGTCCGGAGTTCACCGGCGTCGGGGTCTCTCCCATGATGAGGTTGCGCGTGGGACGAAGCAGTTCGGCCAGGCGCGCCGCGCTGAGCGTGCCGTCGTCGTGACGCCCGGCGCTCACCGTGTACGTGTCGGCATGGGCCGCGCCGGACATCTCCCAGACCCGGATGTGGGCGGAGTCGGGTTGCGCCGCCCGGTGGCCGCCGAGGACGACGAGATCCGTCTCGCTCTGCAGGATGAGCACGGGAACCCGGGCGTCCTCGCGGATGCGCTCGCCGCTCGACGAGATCATGCGCGTGGTCTCCTCGAAGCCGACGCCGGCCCTGGTCCGGATGAACACGCCGTCGATGGTGACGCCGATACCGGGCCGCCCGTGGACGAAGTAGCCGTCGAAGGCGCGCGTGTGCGGGTCGACCGCGTTGATGTACGTGACCAGGCAGGCGGCCGACTGTGACTCGCCGGCGGCGATCACGTGCTGGGCCGTCAGGCCGCCGAGCGGGTTCTGGTCGGCCGGGAGGCGCACCAGCCGGGCCACCTGGGTGAACATGTCGAAGGACCAGGCGTCGCCCGGGTGTTCGAGGGCGGCGTAGCGCTCGGGAGCCAGCAGCTTGAGATGGATGCTCTCGACGAATCCCCCGCCGTCGATGCCCACCTTCTGAGCCGAGACGCCGACCCAGGCGTGGCCCGCGGCGGTCAGGTGCCGGTGGAAGAAGCCCCAGTCCGGTGCGGCGTCGATCCCGGCCGAGACGTTGTGCCACTCGACGACGACCGTGCCGCTGAAGCGCTCGGGATCACTTGGCCGGCGCACGACGATCCGGGTGCGGAACGGAGCCTCGGCGCCCGGCTTCACGTCCCACCGACCGTCGGCACCGCGCTCGCCCTTGAGCTCGTAGGACTCCGCCGTGCCCGAGACGGCATACTCCGTCTCCTCGTAGCCGAGTATGGCCAGGTCGTAGTCCCGCATCACGTCCGGGGCCGCCCCGGGCATCACTTCAAACGACGCTGTGCTCATGGCAGCCTCCCTCTCGACGGATTCGTTGCACCGTAGCCGTGGAACGACGACGACGGTCGGGGTCTCCGCCGCCGGATCGTTCGGGAGGGGATCCAGCGCTCGTCGTCGAAGTCCGGGCCTGGCCAGTCAGCGATTGACCGTTGTCACGGAAGCGTTTCCTTCCGGGCTTCCTAGGGGTGGTGGTCAGCCCCGTCGCGTGGCGCGAAGAAGAACGCCTCCGCGTTGTCGTGCAACCAGCGCGCCAGCACCTCCTCCGGTAGGTCGAGGGCCTTGGCCTCGGTCAAACAACGATTCATGGAGAGGACCGGGTAGTCGCTGGCGAAGATGATCCGTTCCTTGCCTCGGGTCCGCATGAAGTGGAGGAGCGACTCGGGCAGCCGCTTGGGCGACCAGGCCGAGGTCATCAGGCGCAGGTTCTGGTACTTGAGCATGAGCCTGATCGCCGTGTCCCACCACGGGTCGGCTCCATGGATCATGCAGAGGCGCAGCTCCGGAAAGCGAATGCAGACCCGGTCCAGGTACATCGGGTTCTGCACGTCGCCCGGGATGGGCGGCCCTGGGATGCCCGTGTTCATGCAGAGCGGCAGGTCCAGCTCGCAGCACTTCGTGTAGAGCGGGTAGTAGACGGGATCGGTGGGCGGGTATATCCCGTCGCCCCAGAAGCTCGGTCCGACCGTGGCGCAGGCGACGGGAAGATCGCGTACGAACGATTCGAGGGCGCGCACGGTTTTCATCGGGCGCAACAAGTTGAATCCCCCCACGGCGAGTTTGAATCGGTCGGGTTCGGCCTCGGCGAAGCGTCGAGCCCGATCCTCTTTTCCACCCGGTCCGGTCATCAGGATCGCCCGCTCGACCCCGTTGGCCTCCATGTCCTCGAGGAGCTCGGCGAGCTCTGGGCTCTTGAAGAAGGAGTCACCGCCCTTGAAGTAGTCCTCCTTGACCCGCACCATCCATTCGGGCTGCTTCTGATCGGCGAAACCGACGTTCACGAGGCAGTCGATCGCTTTGATCACGTGTCGCTCCATCTCTCGGGCCCGCCCACCATTCGGGCCTGCGAGGCCGTGGGACCTGTTCCGGGGGCGGACCTCAGCTTGCCGCGGCCCCGCCGTCCACGGCCACGCCCTCCGCGATCAGGGCGTCGACTTTGTGGGCGTCGAAATCGAGCTCGGCCAGGATCTCGCGGGTGTGCTCGCCCACGTGGGGGGCGCGGAAACGCGGGACCGGTGGTTCCCCGTCGAAGTCCACCGGCGTGGCCAGCATGGGCATGCTGCTCTGGTCGTCGGGCACCTGGACCACGGCCTTGGCCGCGTGGAACTGCTCGTCGGCCACGACGTCGTCGATGGAGTTCACCGGGCTCCAGAAGAGCTCGGGCTCGGTGGCGAAGATCTCAGCCCACTCGTCGCGCGACTTGGTGGCGAAGATCTCGTCGAGCAGCCCGATGAGCTCCCGGGCGTTGATGGCCCGGCCGGTCGCCTTGGCGAAACGCTTGTCGGTCAGCCATTCAGGCTTCCCGACGGCGCGGGCCAGGGCGGGCCAATGGCGGTCCCCTTCGAGGCCGACGATCCAGAACTGTCGCCCGTCTCCGGCGGTGTAGTTGTTGAGCACCGGGCTGTACATCGTCTCGCGCACCCCGATCCCCAGCGTCTGGCCCCACATCAGCGTGACGTTGAGGTCGAATCCGATGGTGTAGCAACCCTGGCGCAAGAGCGAGGTGGAGACGACTTGGCCCTTGCCCGTCCGGGCCCGCTCGACCAGGGCTGCGCTCACCATGGCGGCCGCCGTCATGGCGGCCGAATGGTCACCCATGCCGCCGCGCTGGAAGGGAAGCGGCCCGCCCGGGGTGCGCAACGAATCGGCGATACCGGCCCGGGCCCAGAAAGCGGCGATGTCGTAGGCGCCTTGGTCGGCGTCGGGACCCTCGAGGCCGTATCCGGTGATGATGGCGTAGACCAGGCCGGGATGGCGCTGGCGCACCTCTTCGGGACCCAGTCCGATGCGCTCGAGACCCGAGGGCCGCAAGTTCGTGAGAAAGACGTCGGCGGTGGCCACCAGCTCCTGGGCCAAGGCGACGCCGCGTTCGCTCGAGAGATCGAGCGCGATGGCCCGCTTCCCCCGGTTGTCCAGCTCGAAGACGGGGTTCGACGGCAGGTCCCCGCCGAGCACGTTGAGGAAGGTGCGGCACGGGTCGCCCTCGGGAGGCTCGATCTTGACGACGTCGGCGCCCCAGTCAGCCAGGATGCCGCCGGCTCCGGGCCCGGCCACCCACACGCCGAGTTCAACGACGCGGATGCCCTCCATCGGTCCGCTCATGCGTGGGCCAGGGTTGTGGTGAAACGAACGAGCATCGACTCAATCCCCTCTTGGAGTTGGACGGACGGTATTCCACGGACGCGCCGTCGGCCAGTGCGAAGCTCTGCCCGCCGGTCGCCAAGGGAGCTCGACCTCACGAGAAGGCCGGGAGGACCTCCGTCTCGAAGAGACGCAGGCTGGACCAGGCCAGCTCCGGTGGCATGCCGCCGCACAATGGGTGCAAGAGGGTGAACGGGAACGGCCCGTCCTTGAGCTCCTGGATCAGCTCTTCGGGTGTGAGGACCGCGTACTGGCCGCTGGCGCGGAGCTCCTCGTCGTTTTCGACCATCCGATAGGGCGAGGCCACCTGCTCCTGGGCCTGCCAGAGGCCGTAGGCGTTGCTCTCGTGCCGGAAGAACGGAGCCATGTCGCTCCAGCCCTGCTCGGTATCGGTGGCCAGGGCCACGACGCGGTTGGCGCCGATGATCGACGGGCCGGGATCGGGTCGACCCAGCTGCTGGACCTCGTCGCGGTAGAAGTCCCACACCTCGGGCACCGAGGGGACGAACCCGTCGCCGATCCGCGCGGCTCGGCGCGCCGCGGCCTCGCTGCTGCCGCCCATGGTGATGCTGATGCCGTCGGAATAGGGGGCTGGCGTGAGGCGCACGGTCCGCCCTCGGTAGTCGAACGCTTTGCCGGTGAACGCACTGCGCAGGGTGGCGACGACCTCGGTGATCCGGCGTACCCGCTCCTTGGTGGGCACTCCGTACATGGCGAACTCGTCGCTGACGTAGCCTCCACCGATCACCAGATCGACGCGGCCCTTGGTCAGATTGTCCAGCACGAGCAGATCCTCGGCCAAGCGGATCGGCTCGTAGAACGGCGCCACCAGGGCAGCGATGCTGAATCGCACCGTGCTCGTCCGCGCCCCCATGGCCGCGATCATCGGGATCGGGCTCGGCAGGTACCCGTCGTCGGAGCCGTGATGCTCCGAGATGGCGATGCTCACGCACCCGAGGCGGTCGGCCCACTCGGCGATCTCGAGCGCGGTGTCGTAGCGCTCCGCCATGGACGTGCCGGCGAGAGCCGGATTGCGCAGGTCGAACCGCATGGCGAACAGCATGATGATCGTCTCCCCCCGCTGTCGGGGTCTAGCGCGCCCCGGCAGGAGTCTTGACGACGTTGGCCCCGAGATCCATCGACCGGACGGGCCCGGTCGCCGCCGCCTTCGGCTTGGTCGAGCGGATGGAGACGTCGTGGCCCACGGCCTTGGCCCGCAGCGCACCGACCGTGCAGTTCTCCCGCCCACCAAGTACGGAGAACGGGTCGTAGGCGAAGTGCTTCATGGCATTGAGGTGGGAGATCCGGTCCACGTCGTGGTCGCTGACCCCTTCGAGGTGGCCGGCCAGTTCCTCGGGGGAGAAGGGCCAGGTGGAGTCGGAGTGCGGGTAGTCGCACTCCCACATGACGTTGTCCATGTTCAAGAAGTTCCGGCTGGCCACGCCGAAGCGGTCGTCGATGAAGCACGTCAGCACGTGCTCGTCGAACACCTCGCTCGGCAACCGGTCACCGAAGTCCTGACCCGTCCAGGTGTGGTGCTGGCGGTACTGGTAGTCGATGCGCTCGAGGAAGTAGGGAATCCACCCGATGCCGCCCTCGGACAATGCGAATCGCATGTCCGGGAACTTGTGGAAGACGCCCGACCAGATCAGGTCCGTGGCTGCCTGCACGATGTTGATCGGCGAGAGCGTAATGAGGCAGTCGATGGGCGCGTCGTCTGACGTGATCGCCAACTGCGAGGACGACCCGATGTGCATGCAAGCCACCACGCCCTCGTCGCTGCAGGCCTTCCAGAAGGGGTCCCAGTGGTCCGAGTGCACGCTGGGCCAGCCCAGCTTGGAGGGATTCTCGGAGAAGGTCACGGCGTGCGCACCCTTGGCCGCGGTCCGGCGTACCTCGGCCGCCAGGACCTCGGGGTCCCAGATCGCCGGGAGGGCCAGCGGGATGAACCGCCCTGGCTGCGAGCCGCACCACTCGTCGATGTGCCAGTCGTTGTACGCCTGGATCATGGCCAGGGCGACGTCCTTGTCCTTGGTCCGGGCAAAGAGCTGCCCGCAGAACTGCGGGAAGGATGGGAAGCACATCGACCCCAACACCCCGTTGGCGTCCATGTCCTTGACCCGCTCGCCGATGTCGTAGCAGCCGGCTCGGAGCTCGGCGAAGGACGTCGGCTCAATGCCGTATTCGTCCTTGGGACGTCCGGCGACCGCATTGAGCGCCACGTTGCCCACATCGGTGCCCTCGTAGCGCCAGGCGTTGGTGCCGTCCTCCCTGGTCACGAACTGGGGAGCCAGATCTGCATACTTGGCCGGCAGGCGGTCCTTGAAGAGGTCGGGCGGCTCGACCACGTGGTCGTCCACACTCACGAGGACCATGTCTTCGGTGCGCATCGGCGTTCCTCCTTAGGATCCGTTGCTCGAAACTGCGGGTTTGGCGATCTCGGTCTTCATGTCGTCCAGCCGCACCCAAGATTGGCAGGCCGGACTCGCTCGGCGCATTCCCATGGCCTGTCTCGTGGCTGTCGAAGACGGACTGGGGCATGGTCTGCGAGTTGGCCGCCTCGGCCCGGTCGAGGGCGGCCGTGGTGATCCAACCCTCCGCCCGGTACTCGATGAACGTCGCCTCCATGGTGCGTGCCCCCGGGGATCCAGATAGGAAATGTGATTTTCACTCTATGTACATCTGGGCGTCCTCCTCAACGCGCCGAGGACCACGGCGATCGGCCTCAAGGCACGCACAACAACCGAAGCTGGACTTTCGACCCCTCGTCCGCACCACCAAGATGGGCCGATGGAACGCGCCCAGTGCACGACGAGCTCGTGCCGGAGATCGACGTGGCCCAAATGGCGCGGTGGGTCGTACCGGCAGAAACCGAACGCTCGTCTGAGGCGGCCAGATTCACGTCGAGTGGCATGGATACCGCCGCGACCTGGAGAAATGCGCTCGTGAAGTTGGGGCTTGACGGATCAGCAAGACTCACGGAAGAACCATTCATGTCGACCCGATGAAGTGATTTCCACCATGGTGAAGCGATGACGACGACAGCGAAGACCCCGGCGAAGCGACGGCTGACGCATCTGCAGCGCCTCGAGGCCGAGAGCATGCACATCATGCGCGAGGCCGCCGCCGAGTCGGAGCACCCGGTGATGCTCTATTCGGTCGGCAAGGACAGCTCCGTCATGCTGCACCTGGCCATGAAGGCGTTCTTCCCGTCGTTGCCCCCGTTTCCCCTGCTCCACGTGGACACGACGTGGAAGTTCCAGGAGATGTACGCCTTTCGCGACCGCACGGTGGCCGACCTGGGATTGGACCTGATCGTCCACCAGAACCCCGAATGTGTGCGGCTGGGCATCAACCCCTTCGACCACGGCTCGGCGATGCACACGGACATGTGGAAGACCGAGGGACTCAAGCAGGCCCTCGATCTCAACCAGTTCGACCTCGCCTTCGGCGGAGCACGGCGCGACGAGGAGAAATCCCGCGCCAAGGAGCGCGTGTTCTCCATCCGCTCGGCCCAGCACCGGTGGGATCCGAAGCGTCAGCGGCCCGAGCTCTGGCGGATCTACAACGCCCGCACCAACCCGGGGGAGACCGTACGGGTGTTCCCCCTCTCGAACTGGACCGAGCTGGACATCTGGCAGTACATCCACCTCGAGGAGATCCCCATCGTCCCCCTGTACTACGCCGCACCCCGGCCGACCGTCGAGCGTGACGGCACACTGATCATGGTGGACGACGACCGCATGCCCATGGACGAAGGTGAGGTGCCCGAGTTGCGAAGCGTCCGCTTCCGCACCTTGGGCTGCTACCCGCTGACCGGTGCCATTGAGAGCACGGCGGACACCCTCACGGGGATCATCCAGGAAATGTTGCTGACGACCTCGTCGGAACGCCAGGGACGGGTCATCGACCATGACTCGTCCGCCTCCATGGAGAAGAAGAAGCAGGAGGGCTACTTCTAATGGCGCACATCGACCCGCTCATCGCGGATGACATCGACGCGTATCTCCATCGCCAGCAACACAAGTCGTTGCTCCGCTTCATCACCTGCGGCTCGGTCGACGACGGCAAGAGCACGCTCATCGGGCGCTTCCTCTATGAGTCCAAGCTGGTCTTCGAGGACCACCTGGCCGCGCTCGAAGCCGACTCGAAGAAAGTCGGCACCCAGGGTGGTGAGCTCGACTTCGCGCTCCTCGTGGACGGCCTGGCGGCCGAACGCGAGCAGGGCATCACGATCGACGTGGCCTACCGGTTCTTCTCCACCGAGACCCGTAAGTTCGTCGTGGCTGACACGCCGGGGCACGAGCAGTACACGCGCAACATGGTCACCGGCGCCTCCACGGCCGAGGTGGCCGTGATCCTGGTCGATGCCCGAAAGGGAGTCCTGACCCAGACGAGGCGCCACAGTTACCTCGTCTCGCTGCTGGGGATCCGCCATGTGGTCCTTGCCATCAACAAGCTCGACCTGGTCGACTACTCCCAGGAAGTCTTCGATTCGATCGATGCCGACTACCGCGCCTTCGCCTCGGAGCTCGGTGTCCAGGACATTGTGTCCATCCCGCTCTCGGCGCTGCGGGGCGACAACGTCACCGAGGCCAGTCCAAACACGCCCTGGTACACCGGACCGACGCTCATGCAGTACCTCGAGGCGATCGAGGTTGACGACGACACGGACACCCAGCCCTTTCGTTTCGTCGCGCAGTGGGTCAACCGCCCCAACCTCGACTTCCGCGGCTATTCCGGGGTCATCGTCGGCGGAACCGTGCGCACGGGTGACCGCATCAGGGTCGTGCCCTCGGGCGTCGAGAGCACGATCACTCGCATCGTCACCTACGACGGCGACCTCGAGGAGGCCGTGGCCGGGGAATCGGTCACCCT
This sequence comes from uncultured Acidimicrobiaceae bacterium, assembly GCA_963726855.1. GTDB lineage: Bacteria > Actinomycetota > Acidimicrobiia > Acidimicrobiales > RAAP-2 > Bog-473. The sequence goes on along the minus strand of CAVSEB010000012.1, from coordinate 392,435 downwards.
CTGCCTGGCCGACGAGGTCGACGTGAGCCGCGGCGACGTGATCGCGGCGGCGACAGAGCCGCCGTTGGTGGCCGACCAGTTCGAGACCCATGTGGTCTGGATGAGCGAGGACGAGATGCTGCCGGGGCGCCGCTACCTCGTGAAGATCGGCGGTACCACCCTGGGCGCCACGGTCGAAGAGCCCAAGTACCTGGTGAACGTCAACACCTTGGAACACATGGCCGCAAAGACGCTCGAGCTGAACCAGATCGGCGTGTGCAACCTCACCCTCGAGAAGGCCGTGCCCTTCGACCCCTACACGGAGAACCGTGACATGGGTGGCTTCATCATCATCGACCGCATGACGAACAACACGGTCGGGGTCGGCCTCATCCACTTCGCCCTTCGGCGGGCCGACAACGTGCACTGGCAGGCGATCGAGGTGGACGCCACCGCGCACGCCACGCTCAAGGGTCAGCGCCCCGCCGTGGTCTGGTTCACCGGGCTCTCCGGCGCCGGCAAGTCGACGATCGCCAACATCGTGGAACGCAAGCTCCATGCGGAAGGCCGGCACACCTACCTGCTCGACGGCGACAACCTCCGGCACGGTCTCAACAAGGACCTCGGATTCACTGCGGCCGACCGGATCGAGAACGTCCGCCGGACGGCCGAGGTGGCATCGCTCATGGCCGAGGCCGGCCTCATCGTCCTGGTCTCGCTCATCTCGCCCTACCGGGCCGAGCGGCGCATGGCCCGCGACCTCGCCGGCTCCAACAACTTCCTCGAGATCTACGTGGACACCCCGCTCGAGGTGGCCGAGTCACGAGACCGCAAGGGCCTCTACGCGAAGGCCCGGCGCGGTGAGATCCCGAACTTCACCGGGATCGGCGCCCCCTACGAGGAGCCCGACAACCCCGATCTGCACATTTCGACGGCCGAGTACACGCCAGAGCACGCCGCCGACGCCGTCATTCGGCTCCTGTAGGCCCCGGGGGGCAACCGCCCTCGAACTGGTCAGCGGTACTGCGTGCCTGACTTGTCGCGCGGCGGCGGTGGATTCGATGGGTAATTGCCGATCAGCGTGTAGGCGATGCCGTTGTTGAGGGCCGGCGTCCGGGTGAGGTCGAGGGACTCCCAAATGGCCCGCACCGTTCCCTGGATGGCCTTCGGGTTGCGGCCGGCAATGGACAGCGCAATTTCTCGAGCGCGCTCGCGCAGAGTGTCACGAGTCACCACCTCGGTGACCAGGCCGAGCCGGAGAGCGGTCGCCGCGGTGATGCGTTCCTCGTTCCCCATGAGGGCCCAGCGCAACACGTCGCCCAGCGGAACCCCGCGGTGCAGCATGCCCATCGGTTCGAGGGCGCTCACAATCCCCACGTTCGCGTGCGGGTCGAAGAACACGGCGTCGTCGGAACAGATGACGATGTCGGACTCGTTGACGAAGTACTGGGCGCCGCCGGCGCAGAGCCCGTGCACCGCGCAGACCACCGGCTTCCAGACCTTGTGATGCAGTTTCGGGCTGAGCGAGACCCCGGGATCGAAGTTGTTCCAGGCGTTCTCCGTCATGAACCACGGATCCGGGTTCTTGATGTCCATGCCCGTGCAGAAGGCGCGGTCGCCGTTGGCCTGCAGCACGACACAGTGGACGTCGTCGGTGTCACGGACCGTCTCCCAGGCCCACACCATGTCGTCGGCCATGGCGTTATTGAAGGAGTTGTAGCTGTCGGGCCGGTTCAGGGTGATGGTGGCGACGTGCTCGGCCACGTCGAACAAGATGGTCTCGCGTTCCAAGGTTTCCTCCTGGCCGGCGGGTCGCTCTAATCAGTATACTTTTTTGTCCCGGTTTGCGGCCGGGTCCGGTGGGCCGACAGCATCACACACGACCAAGGACAAGTTCGAAGGACAGAGGAGAGGTACGAAGCGTGGAGATCCAGGGAAAGAAGGCCGTCATCGTCGGGGGCGCATCGGGCATGGCGAAGGCGTCGGCCCAGCTGCTGCGCGAGAAGGGCGCTGACATCGCCATCCTGGACCTGCCGACATCGGCCGGGGCCGAGGTGGCGAAGGAGCTCGGCGGCAGCTTCCACGAGGTCGACATCCTCGACCCGGCCCAGACCGAGTCGGCGCTGGCCGACGCGGTGACGGCCCTGGGTGGCCTGCACATCGCGGTAAACACTGCCGGTGGAGGGGTGGCCAAGCGCACCCTGAGCAAGGATGGTCCGCACCCGCTCGAGGACTTCGTCCGCTGCATCAACCTCAACCTGGTGGGCACGTTCAACCTCAACCGGCTCCAGGCTGAAGCCATGTCGAAGAACGAGCCCGAAGACGAGGAGCGCGGCGTGATCATCGACACCGCGTCGATCGCCGCCTACGAGGGGCAGATCGGACAGGTGGCCTACTCCGCGGCCAAGGCGGGCATCGTTGGCATGGTCTTCACCATGGCCCGCGACCTGGGCAGCCTCGGCATCCGGGCCATGGCCATCGCACCGAGCCTCTTCAGCACTGGCCTCACCGAGGGCATCCCGGACGAGTTCGCCAAGGTGCTGACGAAGGACGCCGCCTTCCCCAAGCGCATGGGCCGGCCGGAGGAGTACGGCAAGCTCGCCGTGGCCATTGTGGAGAACCCGATGCTCAACGGCCTCTGCATCCGTCTCGACGCCGGCACGCGCTTCGCTCCCAAGTAGTCACGAAGCCAAGGCCACCGTGCGGTCGATCGATCTGCGCGTCGACGTCACCGAGGCGGCGGGCCTCGGGGAGCCGGCACACGTGGCCCTTACCGTGACGGTGCCGGACGAGTTGCCGGCCGGTGGTCCGCCGGTTGTCTGCTTCGCCAAGCCCGGCGCCGGGTACTCACGGGGCTACTTCACCGAGGCGCTGCCCGGTCCGGCTCCCGGCTCTGCTGCAGGCGCCGAGGCCGACTGGCACGCGACCCGCGGCTGGATCATGGTGGCGGTCGACCACCTCGGTGTGGGCGAAAGCTCGCAGCACGAGGCCGAGCGACTGGGTTACACGCCGGTCGTGGCCGCAGCGCAGGCCGCCGAGACCGAGGTGCGGCAGAAGCTGGCGGCCGGCACCCTGATCGACGGCCTCCCGCCGGTGGCGGATCCGGTCACTGTCGGCATCGGGCAATCGATGGGCGGCGCGCTCACCATCGTGCAGCAGGGCCGGTTCCACTGTTACGACGGCATCGGGGTGCTGGGGTACAGCCCGTTGCGCACGCACCCGAAGACGGCGCCCGACACGCCGCCGCTCGGATTGCCCTGGGTGCCGCGCGACACGGTGCCGTCGGAGGGTGTGTTCACCAACGGATTCGCCCTGGCCCTGAGTCTCGAGAGCGCGGGCGAACGCACCGTCGACATGGCCTGGGGCTTCCACTTCGATGATGTCGCACCCGAGGTGGTGCAACGCGACATGGAGGACTACCCGCTCCGGGGCGGCAACCTGCCGGCGTGGGGTTCGGCCAGTGTCCCCTTCACCGTGGCGCTCTGGTCGGTGACGCCGGGCGGCGCGCTGGCCGAAGCGGCGGCGGTGCGGGCGCCGGTCCTGGTCGCCCTGGGTGAGCGCGACGTCCTGGTCGATCCGCGCGGCGAGACCCGGGCCTACGAGTCGTCACCGAGCGTTGATTTCTTCGTCTGCCCTCGCATGGCCCACATGCACAACTTCGCCGGGACGCGCGAGCTGTTTTGGCAGCGGATACACGCGTGGGCAGAGTGGGTACGCGAGTGGAAGGCTGCAAGCCCGGCGATCGGGTGAGGCCGGGCCACGACCACAGGGGCACGAACGACCGCAGGGGTACGAGCGTGAGGACGGTGTGATGGAACTCGAGTTGGCCGACGACCTGCCCGCTTTGTTGACACTCGAGCGAGTCGACCGCGACCTGTTCCGGGCGCGCAACGCCAACCTCGGACCGCGCCAGACCCTCTACGGCGGCCAGGTGGCGGCCCAGTGCCTGATGGCGGCAGCGGCCACGATCGAGGACGAGGCTCGGCTCCCCCATTCGTTCCACGGGTACTTCCTCCGCCCGGGTCGGACCGACCTGCCGGTCGTACTGCGGGTCGATCGCGACCGCGACGGGCGCTCCTTCTCGGCCCGGCACGTGGTGGCGGTCCAGGAGGGCGAGGTCATCTTCTCCATGCTCGCCTCGTTCCACACCGAGCGCGAGAGCGGGACCTATGACGGCGCGCCCAGGCGGGACCGGCCCGATCCCGAGGACATCGAGCGGAGCGGGCGCCACACCTTGCTCGAGGTGCGCGAGGTGACACGCACGGATTTCCTGAAGGGTGTCTTCAGCGATTGCATGTGGGCCCGCTCGTCCGCTCCCCTGGGCGACGACCTGCTGGTGCATCGAGCAGCGCTGGCGTACCTGTCGGACCTCGGGTCCGGCTTCGGACAGCGAATGAACCAGATCAAGACGCGGGGCGGGCCGAGCATCGACCACGCAATGTGGTTCCAGCAGGACATCCGGGCCGACGATTGGGTGCTGATCGACCTCGAGCCGATCAAGGCCTGGGGCTCTCGCGGGGTGTACCACGGCTCGCTGCGCGGACGGCAGGGGGAGCTCGGGGCGACGCTCTACCAAGAGCACCTGCTGCTCCCGGGCACGATGGAGGAGGCGCCCGAAGGGGTGCGCCAGGCGCTGTCCGAACTGCAGGCCTTCGAGGAATCGGGCTGACCCAGGTGAGTGAGGCGTCGCAGGGCCCCGAGTGGTGGCGAGCCAGCGACGGCATGTGGTACCCGCCTGAGTCGCATCCTGAATACGTCGCTCGTCGAGTGCCGAGACCGACCGGTACCGTGTCCCCTGCTTCTGGCGCCGAGACGGCTCTGGCGTCGACCAGCATGCGCGCAGCCGTGCTCACCGAACCGCACGCGCCCGCATCGTGTGCGCCGGGCGGACCCCCTTCGACGCCTTCCCCGTTCACCGCACTGCGCGTCGTCAGTCTGGCCGCGCTCGTGCTGTCGCTCGTCGGCGTCAACCTGCCCTGGGCGACCACGGATACGGCGCTTTCGGGGTTGCCGGCCAGCGTCGCCGGCATCGGCCTGGGTTCGGGCCAGCTGCTCTGTGGCGTGTTGGCGGTCGTGCTGGTCTGCAGCTGGTGGCACCTAGCCTCAACCAGTCGGCGGAGCGGAGTCGTGCTCTTCGCAGCCTGGCTGGGAGCGCTGGCGCTTTCTGTCTACGAGATGGTCGACATCATCGCCGTCCCGACCCGAGGACTCTTCGCCCTCAACATCGGCGTCGGGTTGTACTTGTGCGCCTTCGCTGCCCTGGTGGGCTCTGTCTGCAGCCTGACCGACCTGGCCCAGCTCTGGTCCAAGGCCGGGGCCGCCGGCACCACGGCGCCCGGAGCCGTGTGGGCCGGCGGGCTCGTCGCGCTGGTCGTCGTCGCCGCGGCATCGTTCTTCGGCTACGACGCGGCGCGCAGCCCGGTGGGGCCGATCCCTGCCGAATCGCCGAACCTGCCGGCCGACAACGGGGCGGGCGGCACCGGGCCGGCGGGGAATGGCCCGAATGGTGGGACGGGATCGTCGGGATCGTCGGGTTCGACGGGAACGACAGGGAACACGGGCGACTCCGGCGGGACGGGGAACTCCGGGCCAGGCTTCTTCGGCAACTCCGGACCGGGCTTCTTCGGAAACTCCGGTGACTCCGGGAACTCGGGAACCGGAAGCTCGGGGAACTCCGGCAGCTCGGGAACCGGGAACTCCGGTCCTGGCGGCTTCGAGTTCTGAGGTCGATAACGGGCTTGCTCGAAAAGGCTCGCGTCAGGACGGTTGGGTTCACCGCGAGAGGCGGCTCAAGCTCCGATGCACGTTTTCTACCGTCGCGTTGGCATTAGGCATCTCCGTCCAGCACGGCGGGCAACCAGGGGACCGCTTCTCGTGCGGCGGACAGCGCATCGGCCTCTGCCGCAAACTCCCTGGCGGAGTAGTAGGCGACAGGTGTCCATGCGCCCATGTCCTCGGGGTCACGCCGGAACTCCTCGAATCCGAACGTGCCGTCGGGGCGCACGAAAATATCGACGCAGCGATCGACCGCACGGGTCGAGGGGCTCGCCAAGACCCGCCAGGACGGGTCGAGGCGAGCTGACACGGCAGCCATGATGACACCGGCGGCCAACCGGGGGTCCCGGGACCTCGTCGGTGGCTGCCGGCCGACGTCGGGTGGCCATACGAGAACCCTGAGCCCAGGGGGCCCGACGTCCGACCACCGTCAGCTCGCTCGAGCCCCTGCCGAGCCTGCCCCGACCCGTCAGGCTCGACGCGGCCCCTCGCATAGGCAACAATTAGGGAATCTGCCGTGGGGCTCAGCAGAAACGGGGGCGCCGATGAGCAAACCGCCGGGATCGGACCGGCCGAGCAACGTCGACCGGACGTCGCCGCCCCTGCCCTGGGTCAACCTGGCCGCGCTGCTCTTGGCTGCCGGCGGGCTCTTCCTTCCTTGGATCACCGGCAGCGGCGGAGACCGTATGGGCATCGAGACCGATCGCCGGGGTCTTCTTTGCCATCGCGCTGTTCATCACCATCCTTCTCACCGGTCCGCAAGTACGCCGGCACGACCGGCAGACCACGTGGGTACTCGTGCTGTCCTGGTACGCACTCTTCGCCGTCGCCGTCTTCGAGATCGTCCGCCTCTCCGCGCTGTCGCTCACTCAAGGATCCGTCGTGCACATCGGGCCGGGGCTCTACTGCTGCACCCTGGCCAGTGCAGTGGGAACGGCGGCGGCGACGTTGCGGGCGGCCGACCGCTGGCTGGCCCAATGCGCCGACCCGTGGATCAAGACCCGGACCCCATGGCTCCCCTCGGTGGTGGCCGGAGCCATGCTCGTGGCACTCCCGGTCTTCGGCCTGCTCGGGCACGATTCGGTGCATCAGCCCGCACTCTCCGTCACGGCGCATCGAGTGGCGCCCGGGACCCGCGACGGCTCGGTCGCGCTCGGGCGTCACTCCCGCGACGAGCGCCAGCGACGACACGACGAGCGCTGTCGCCATCCCGGCTCCGAGCACCCCGACCAGCGCGGCGCTCGGCAACACCGGGAACACCGGGCCGACCGGACCCGGTGACTTCCCAGGTACGGCGATGGACACGGTTTGGCCCGGCTACACCGGTGCGCCCGGGACCTCCTACGTGTGGCCCGGCTACCTCGTTCCGGGCAACACCGGCGCCACCGGGAACTCAGGCTCCGGGGTGACGGGGTCAGTGGGAGCACGGGCAACACGGGCGCGCCGCTCACCACGACGAGCACGGCCGCCGGCGTGGCCACGAGCATGCAGACACCGCCGGGCGTGTCGTCGGGGGGCGGCAGCGCGAACAGCGAAGCGGCGGCCTGACCGCCAGAGCGTCGCCACGGGACCGCTCGTCGACGGCGACGACCGACGGTGACCGCCGAGGTCGACCCCATTTGTCGGCACTCCGGGTGACTATGCAAGGCTCCTCGGGCCGCCCCGACGTCGGGCTGGGCCTGGAGCTAAAAGAGGATACTGATTTCGCCATGCCGATCGCCATCACCGAAGACCACCGCGCCCTGGGGCAAACCGCCTCGGACTTCCTGGCCAAGCGCGACGCCCGGGGCGCGGCGCGGTCCCTGCTCGAGGCGGAGCAGGAAAGCCTCCCCGCGTTCTGGAGCGATCTGGCCGAGTTGGGCTGGCTCGGTCTCCACCTGCCCGAGAACAGGGGTGGGTCGGGCTTCGGACTCCCCGAGCTCGTCGTGGTGGTCGAGGAGCTCGGCCGCGCCATGGCCCCCGGCCCCTTCGTCCCCACGGTCATCGCCAGCGCGGTGCTCCAAAAGGCGGCACCCGACGAGCTGGCGGCGCGCCTGCTGCCCGGCCTGGCCGATGGCTCGGCGCTCGGGGGCATCGCGCTCACCTCGGACATCACGGTCACCGGAGGCAAGGCCGCCGGAACGGCTCCGGGGGTCCTGGGCGGCGGCCTGGCCACCATCCTCGTCCTGCCGGCGGGCGACGACGTCATCGTGGTCGACGCCACCGTCGCCGGGGGTGACGATCGAGCGGCCGCGCAACCTCGATCCCACCCGCCGTGCGGCCCGGGTCACGCTCGACGGAGCGCCGGCGGACGTCATCGCGGGCGGGGCGCGCGTGCTCGTCGACCTGGCGCGGCTGATCATCGCCGCCGAGGCCGTCGGCCTGGCCACCGAGTGCACGGAGCAGGCCGCCGCCTACGCCAAGGTGCGCCTCCAGTTCGGCCGGCCCATTGCGATGTTCCAGGCGGTCAAGCACCACTGCGCCAACATGCTCGTGGCGAGCGAGCTGGCCACGGCCAACGTGTGGGACGCGGCACGGGCGGCCGAAGAGGGCGACGACCAGCGCACCTACAGCGCGGCCATGGCGGCCGTGCTGGCGCTCGAGGCGGCCGACCTCTGCGCCAACCTCAACATCCAGGTGCACGGGGGCATCGGCTTCACCTGGGAGCACGACGCCCATCTCTACCTGCGCCGGGCCACTGCGCTCGAGGCGATGGTCGACACCGAGGCGGCGGCGATCGACGTCGCGGCGTCGGTGCGCGGCGGGACGAAGCGGGCGCGCACGATCGACCTGCCGCCCGAGGCCGAGCCGCTGCGCGACGAGGTGCGCATCTTCGCCGAACGGGTCAAGGACCTGGACCAGTCCGGACGGCGGGCGGCCATGATCGAGACCGGGTACGTGATGCCGCACTGGCCCAAGCCCTGGGGCCGCGACGCCGGCGCGGTGGAGCAGCTGGTGATCGAGCAGGAGTTCCGGGCGGCCGGGGTGGCCCGCCCCCAGTACGGGATCACCGGGTGGGTGATCCTGACGCTCATCCAGCACGCCACCGAGGACCAGGTGGCCCGCTGGGTCCTGCCCGCCCTGCGCCAGGACGTCATCTGGTGCCAGCTCTTCAGCGAGCCCGATGCCGGCAGCGATGCCGCCGGGGTCAAGACCCGAGGCGACCCGGGTCGAGGGCGGCTGGCTGGTCAACGGCCAGAAGGTCTGGACGAGCGGGGCCCACCTGGCCAGCTTCGGCCTGGCCACCATCCGCACCGACCCCGACGTGCCCAAGCACCAGGGCATCACGACCATGGTCATCGACATGCACGCCGAGGGCGTGGAGGTCCGGCCGCTGCGCATGGTCACCGGGCACTCCGAGTTCAACGAGGTCTTCTTCAACGACGTCTTCGTGCCCGACGACGACGTGGTCGGGCCGGTCAACGGCGGCTGGACGGTGGCCCGGGCCACGCTTGGGCAACGAGTCCGTGTCCATCGGCGGAGGTTCGGGCGGGGGTGGTGGCATGACGGCGGCGGCGGTGGTCGCCGCTTTCGACCTCCACCCGGAGCGGCTGGCCGGAGGTGCGGGGCGCATCGGGCGCTTCGTGTCGCAGAACGAGGCCATGGCGGTCCTCAACATGCGCAGTGCACACCGGGCGGTCATCGGCGGCGGTCCGGGTCCCGAGGGCAACGTGACCAAGCTGGTGCTGTCCGAGCTCGGGCACGAGGCGGCCGCCATCATCGCTGCGCTCGGCGGTGCCGAGACCCTCTACTCCGACGGGCTCGGGGCCCTGTCCACCTCGATGATCCTGATGCACCGCGGCCTCTCCATCGCCGGCGGCACCTCGGAGATCAAGCGCAACCAGATCGGCGAACGCATCCTCGGCCTGCCCCGGGACCCGCTCATCACCTGACCGGGCCGCCGACGCCGCACACGGAGCCGCTCGAAGGTCCCGTGGCCATTCAGCTCACTGACCGACGACTGATGCATGCGTTGCGAATGCAAGGACGTCGCGGTCGTACGTGTTCGCGACGGACACTCCCCAGTCACTGCGCCGTCACCCAGAGCAAAACGTCGCCCGGGTCGCCGTGGAGATGAAGGACTAGTGCTCTCGCACAGTAGGACGTCGTTGTCGAGGTTGGCATCATGGGGCCGTCGTCATGCACCGGCACCGAAGAGACTGTCGGGCGCGTGCCAGTCCGTCGAGACGAACCGGTGGGCGATGAGCCAGTCGTCGCCCACCGGCACCAGTCGGTCGCGATAGCGGCCCATGTGGTCTGCGCCCACGTTCGTGAAGACGGTGAAGTAGCTGGCCACGAGGCCTCCTCCGGGGTCATCGACTCGAAGCGAACGTTGGTGACGTTGTGGCGGACGATGCGCTTGGCCCCGGCGGCCGATTGCGCCTCGCTGGGTGAGGCCGGGTTGCCGATGCCGCCGCGGAAACGCTCCAGGATCGCCGCTCGGCCCACCAGGGGCTCCGCACCACGGATTTCGAGGACGCCGTCCTCGCAGAACGCCGACACGTACTCGTCGAGCCGGAAGCGGTCACCGGCGTGCGTGTATTTGGCCAGCGTGTCGCGGCACCGTTCGCGTGCCACCAGTTCCCAGAGCTCCATGCGCTGAGCGGACTCTAGGGGAGAACCCTCGCTTCGGTGGTCCGCGTTTGTAGAGTGCCGAGCATGGCCGACCCTGACGCGGGCAGGAGTACCGGCACCGCGGTCTGGCAATTCCTCGTCGGCCCACCCCGGAAGGCGCAGGGGGCGGAGAAGTCGCGCATCACCCCGGTCGAAGGGCTCTCCGCCCTCTCGCTCGATGCGCTCACCTCGGTGGCCTACGGCCCCGAGGCGATCATCCTCGTGCTGGCGGTCGCCGGTGCCGGTGCCCTGCACCTGGTGCTCCCGATCACGATCGCCATCGTCGCCCTGCTGGCCATCCTGGTCTTCTCCTACCGCCAGGTCATCGTCGCCTACCCCGGTGGCGGGGGCGCCTACGCCGTCTCGCGGGCCAATCTGGGTGCCGGGACCAGTCTGGTGGCCGCGGCCTCCCTCGTCGTCGACTACACGCTGACCGTCGCCGTCTCGATCGCGGCCGGCGTGGCCTCGCTCACCTCCGCCTTCCCCTCCTTGACCGGGGCGACCGTCCCGCTCTGCCTGGCCATCCTGGCGGTGATCACCTTGCTCAACCTGCGCGGGCTGGGTGAGACGGCCCGGGCCTTCCTACTCCCCACCCTGGTCTTCATCTTCGGCCTGCTCGCCATCATCGCGATCGGGCTCATCCACCCCCTGGGGCTGAACGAGGCGCCAATGGGTCAGTCCCAGCTCCCGACGAGCGGCCTCAAGGCGGTGACCGTCCTCCTCGTCCTGCGCGCCTTCTCGGCCGGGTGCAGCGCGCTCGACCGGGGTCGAGGCCATCGCCAACGGGGTCCCCTTGTTCCGAGAACCCCGGGTGGTGCGGGCCAAGCGGACCGAGGTGATGCTCGGGCTGATCCTCGGCACCATGCTGCTCGGCCTCGCCGTCCTGGCCAAGCGCTGGCAGATCGGGCCGCGGACCGGCCAGACCGTGCTCTCGCAGATCATGGCCATGGCGGTCGGGCGCGGCTGGGCCTACTTCATCGTCTCCATCACGATCACCGTGGTGCTGGCCCTGGCCGCCAACACGTCGTTCGGCGGGCTGCCCATCCTCTCGAGCCTGCTGGCCCGGGACAACTACCTGCCCCACCTCTTCACCCTGCGCGGCGACCGGCAGGTCCTCTCCAACGGGATCGTCGTCCTCTCGCTGATGGCCGCCGCGCTCATGGTCGCCGTGCGGGGCAACACCAACACGCTCATCCCGCTCTTTGCCATCGGCGTGTTCGTCGGCTTCACGCTCTCGCAGACCGGCCTCGTCGTGCACTGGCGCCGCGAACGCCCGCCCGGTTGGCGGCGGCGGGCCACCATCAACGGGATCGGCGCGGTGATCACGGGCATCGCCACCATCGTGTTCCTCGTCTCGAAGTTCACCGAGGGTGCCTGGGTCGTGGTCATCGCCGTGCCCGCCTTCATCCTGCTGTTCCTGCGCATCCACACCTACTACGAGAAGGCCGGCGTCGAGCTCCGCATCGACCAGACACCGCCCAAGCCGGTGATCAAGCGGACGATCGTGATCGTCCCGGTCAACCGACTGTCCCGCCTCACCGGCCATGCCTTGACCGAGGCCATGTCGATGGGCCAGGAGGTCAAGGCCGTCACCGTCGTCGCTCCAGGGGGGCGACGAGGGCACCCGCTACATCGACACCTTGCGCGAGGAGTGGCGCAAGTGGGATCCCGGCGTGGCCCTCCACGTGGTGCACAACGACTACGCCTCGGTGGTGCAGCCGATTGTGGAGTTCATCGACGACGTGCGGCGGGACCACCCCGACGACCAGATCGTGGTGCTCATCCCGGTCGTGCGCCCGGACCACCTGCGCCAGCGCATCCTGCACAACCAGATCGACCTGGTCCTCTCCCGGGCCCTGCGCAGCCGCACCGACATCGTGGTGGCCCGGGTCACGATGCCCCTCGAGCCGCCGGTCAAGGCTCCCGAGCGCGCCCTCCGACCTGAACGAGTGGCTCAGCGGCCCTGCCACACGGGGTCGCGCTTCTCGATGAACGCCCTGGCCCCTTCCTTGGCGTCCTCCGAGTTGAAGACCTTCGGCTGCCATTCCCGCGCCAGCTCCTGGGCCCGCTTGCAGGTCGGTCGAGGCCGTGCGCACCATCTGCTTGGTGGCGGCCAGGGCGAGCGGGCCGTTCTTGGCGATGCGTTCGGCCAGGGCCACGGCGGCATCGAGCACCTCGGCCTGCGGCACGGCCTGGTTGATGAGGCCGAGGGATTGCGCCCGCACGGCATCGATCAGATCACCGGTCAACGTCAGCTCCAGCGCGGCGGCCAACGGGATCCGCGTGCTGATGAAGACGCCACCACCGGCGGCGAAGAGGCCCCGCTTGACCTCGGGCACACCGAACAACGCCGTCTCGGCGGCCACCACGACGTCACAGCCGAGCAGCAGCTCGAAGCCGCCGGCCACCGCGGTGGCGTTCGCCGCGCCGACGATGGGCACCGCGATCTCGCCGCTGGTGAAGCGGCCGAAGCCGGCCATGCCCTCCTTGCTGGCGCTGACCGTGCCGCCCTCGGCGAAGGCGCGCAGGTCCATGCCGGCGCAGAACGCCTTGTCGCCCGGTCCCGGTCAGGACGATCGCCCGGGTGTCGGGGTCGTTCTCGGCCGCCACCATGCTCAGGCCGATGGCGTCGAGCAGCGCGGGGTTCAGCGAGTTGCGGGCCTCGGGCCGATTCAGCCGCAGGATGGTCACTGCGCCCCGGCGCTCGGTCACCAGTACCGGCTCGGTCGTCTCCTCGTCAGTCATCTGCCCTGGCCTCCCCTTCTTCGCGCTCTGCACGCTCTTTGACGTCCTGTGATTACTACGGCGGGCGACGGGGAGAAAATCGAGTGCCGGTCCCCGGGGCCCGGCGGAGTCGATCCGGGGCCAACCCGGCTTTCAGTACACTGATTTGCCGTCCGCACCCATCGACCGAGGAGAGCCGGCCCGAAAATGGCAGAGCGTGCAGCGGCCGCCGAGGCCGACCCCGTGCTCCTTACCGAGGTGACCGACCGGGTCGGCACCATCACGCTCAACCGGCCGACCCGGCGCAACGCCCTCAACGGGGAGCTCATCGGCGCCCTCGACGATGCCGTGCGGGCCATGGCCGAAGACACCGATGTCAAGGTGGTCGTGCTCACCGGCGCCGCGCCCGCGGGCGCCGAGGGTGGCTTCTGCTCGGGTGGTGACGTGAAGGACGGCGCGGCCGGGCCCGGCGGCGAACGCGGCGTGCCCGTCGATGCCCTCACCGGTGACCTGGCCCGCCACGACGACCATGCGGCCATGCGCCTGCACCTGATGGCCAAACCCACCATCGCCATGGTCGGCGGTCCGGCCGTCGGCGCCGGCTGCAGCCTGGCCGCCGCCTGCGACCTCCGCTTCGCCTCCGACGACGCCGTGTTCTCGGTCAACTTCACGCCGAACGGGTTGGCCGGTGACTACGGCGGCTCCTTCTTCTGGACCCGCATCGGTGGGACCGCGTTGGCTCGCCGCCTCTACCTCCTGAACGAACGCATCCCGGCGGCGCGGGCGCTCGAGCTCGGCATGGTGCACGCCGTCCTGCCCGCCGCCGGGCTCCGGGCGCACACCTACGAGGTGGCCGGCCAGCTGACGCGCCTCTCCTCTCGGGTCTTGGCCCTGGTCAAGGACAACCTCAACGAGGCCGAGGACGAGGTGGAGCGCCGGCGCTGGCTCTTCGGCCACGAGGCCGACAACCAGATCGCGGCCGCCCGGGGCGGGACCAGACGCCGACCGCCCGACCCCTCGGGCTGACGCCCGCCGTGGGCGAAGGCCGGCCCTAGCGCACCGTGTGTCCGGCCTCGTCCGAGGAATGCAACGCGGCGTGGGTCGCCGTCGTGCTCGATGTGTGCAGCGCACTCGTGGCCGAGGCCAGGGGGCCGCTCCACACGGCGACGGTGGCGGCGACCGCGCAGAGCAGGCCGGCGGCCATCGTCCGACCGGGAGATGGTGCGAATGCCATGGAGGCACTGTCGCTCCGAAATGTTGGGGCTCTGCGTGTATGCCCTAAGAAGAACCGAAGAATCCGGGAATTCTCGAAGCCGGCGCCCCGGCCGATCTCAGCCGGCGGCCCGGCGCTCCGCCTCGATCTCGTGATGGCGCTCGAGCATCGACACCGCACGCGCGGCCAGGTCGACCGGAGGCTCGGGGAGGCGCACCGGACCGTGCTCGCGGCTCGGCAGCGCCACGGTGGCCTTGGCCGGTGAGGTCACGACGTCGCGCTGGTTGGTGCCACGCATGGCGATGTCGACCACACACCGAGCGTCCTCCACCCGCTTGTCCACGACCTCGCCCGTCAACAGGTGGGTGTCGCCGATGTAGTTGAACTTGCGGATCTCCGAGGACTGTTGGACCAACCAGCCCTCGTCGCCCATGTAGTCGGTCATGAAGTGCGAGAGCCAGCAGTCGCGCATCACTCCGTAGTCGTACGCCATGGGGTTGCCGATGGCCTGGGCCCAGGCAGAATCCCAGTGCACCCGCTGGGCCACGTCGGGCACGCCGTACTCGTTCTTGACGTAGAAGGGCGCGATGCGCTGGCGATTCTTGTAGGCGATCCGGTTGGCGCACGGCTCGTAGGGCACGAAGCCGTAGCCCCCGGCGTGAAACACGATCATGTCCGTCGTCGTCAGAGGGCCCTTGGCCATGGGGCGGAGCACGTCGCCCACGTGCACGTCCTCGAAGTAGCGGGGCGTTGCGCTCTGGGGCTCCTCGGCGGCGTAGACGTCGTCGATCCGGGCCAGGTCGTCGTCGGTGTAGGTGGCCGGCTCAATGGCGGCGTACTTCCCCTTCTCCCGCGCCGTCTTGCGCTCGGTGTGGATGGCCAGCGTGCGCGAGATGGCCACGATCTCGGCCCGCTGGTTCATCTTCACCGAGGTGTAGGTGATGAGGACCGAGCGCTCGGCGAACTCCGACTTCTTCTCCTCCACGGATTCGGTGCCACCGAAGGAGTAGAGCGAATCACCCTCGAGCAGGGGGCGGAACCATTGCCAGGTGCTGCCCGACACGAAGACGTGGATGCCGCGGAACGACGGCCGCTTGATCCGCTCCTTGTGCGGGTCGCCGTACAGCGGGCGGTTCAGCGCGATCGGGATCATGGGCGCCGCGATCTGCCCACCCCAACGCGTCGTGCGGCCGTAGTCCTCGGAGGTGAACAGTGGGTTGTCGTCCCCGTAGCCGCGGGCGAAGTTGCGCATGGCGTCGGGTGTGGCCCGGGTCAGGAACTCCCTCCCGCCGGTCGGGGACCAGCGACCCACCAACAACTTGGCCCGCTCGATGTCCTCTTCCTTGAACTGGAAGTCGGTGGCCTTCTTGAACTCCTCGGACGTGGTCGTCGCCATGGCTCCCCTTCGTCGCGCACGTGTCGCTCCCGGCTAAAGAGTATCCTAAATGGCCGCCGGCCGACCGTGGCCGGCATCGGTGCGGCGGGCGGACCCGGATCGAGACTCGCGGCGAGGCCCGAATCGGAGCCTGGTGGCGGTGGGACGCGCGCGAAGGTTTTCGAGAAGCCGGCGTCAGCGCATCAAGGCGCCGAGCGCCTCGAGATGCCGGCGCATGCGGTGACGTGCCAGCTCGCGGTCTCCCGCTTCGACGGCGGCCGCGATGCCCTCATGGGTACGCAGGACCTCGGCGGCAATTTGGTTTCGGGTCTTGGGGGCGAGGCGTTCGATCTGGTGCAGCCGGCTCAGCCTGATCAACACCTGGGCCACCAACAGCAGGACCCGGTTGTGCGCTACCTCGGCCACCGCCGCGTGCAGATCGTGGACCGCCTCGACCAGCTCGCCGTCCGACGCGTGCGCCTCCCGGCTCAGGGCGTCGTGCAGCGCGGCCGCCCCCTCCGCGTCGACCCGCGTCGCCGCCAGGTCGGTGATGGCAACCTCCACGCCGGTCCGCAGCTCGGCCAGGTCGGCCAGCGTCATGGCGTGGCGGGCCAGGTAGATGGCGGTGATCTCCGTCACCGCATGGGCGCTGGGGGCCATGACGAAGAGGCCGCCACCAGGCCCGCGGCGCATGCGTGCGATCTGGTGGTGCTCGAGCAGACGCACCGCCTCGCGCAACAGAGCTCGACTCACGCCCTCGCGTTCGATGAGCTCGGTCTCGGTACCGACCAACTCTCCGGGCGGAAGCCCCTCGGACACGATGGTGCGGGCGATGTTGCGGGCCACCGCCTCCGCCCCCTTGCCCTGGCCCGATTCGGCCAGGACCACCGAGTCGGGCAGGAGCTGCTTGGTGTGGCGGCGTCGCCGGTAGAAGTCCGCCTCCGCCTGCAGGTGCTTGCGCATGCGGCTCCGGGCCAGCCCGGCCTCACCGGCCATGATGGCCTCGGCGATCATGGCGTGGGCGTGCTCGGTGTCCTTCCACATGGTCGATCCCAGCTTCTGCTGCCAGCCCGGCGAGTAGAGCTGCGCCACCCGATTGAAGACATTGATGAACAGCTCGAGACCGGGGTTCCGGCTGATCGCCGCGACCAGGGTGTGCAGCTCGCGTGGGTCGTCTTCGGCGGAGATGGGCGTCTCGGCCGTGAACCGGCGAAGCTGCGCCAGGTCGTTCTCGTCGGTGCGCTCGCACGCCAGCTGGCAGGCGATCTCCTCGAGGATGATCCGGGCCTCGAAGATCTCGTCCAGGCGGGCATCTACCCGGTGCAGGTACAGGACCACTGCGTCGGTCACCGCGCCCATGGTCGGCTCGGTGATGACCAGACCTCCGCCGGGACCGCGGCGTGTCCGCGCCACCTGTTCGTGCTCGACGATGCGAACCGCCTCACGGAACACGGCGCGGCTCACCTGGTAGCGCTCGAGCAGATCGGCCTCTGATCCGAGCACCTCGCCCACCGGCCAGCCCATGGCCATGACGTCCTCGACGATCAGGTCGGCCACCTTCGCTGCCCGCTTGGCGTTGGCCTCCGCCCCGGGGCGCGGCACTGCGCGGGCGGAGGTCGGCGGCACCACTCAAGACTACCTGTGAGCAGATCCGCCTCCACGCGGCTGACCAGCGAATTCAAGAAAAGAGTGGTCCCAAAATGCGCCTGGTTCGACGGTCCACCTATGATGAAAACATGGTTTTCGAAATGGAGCTGTGCGGGTGGACTCGCTGACCAGACCGCCGTCCAATCCGGTCGTCGTACCGCCGGCCCGTCGGCCCGGTTCGGTCCGGCGCACGTCCTCCATCCTGATGTTCTGGCCGGGGGGCGCCGGCACCGATCTGCACCTCAAAGGTCGGGCCCGCGACCTCCTCACCCCGGAGAACGGTGAGCCCGAGGTCCTGGGGAACGCCAACCTCTACGTCGTGACGAATCCGCTGCGCGAAGTGGTCAGCATCGATGCCGACCCGGCCCCACGCGACGTCGAGCGATTGGTGGGCTCTCGGGCCGGCGGCAATCTACGCAAGTCCATCGCCCTGGACCTTCCCGAAGAGGCCGCAGCAGGAACCCCGATGCACCTGCTGCTCGACGACCTGGCCGGCTGCACACTGATCGCCGGCTTCGTGTTCATGCGCTGGATGGACCAGCTTCCTGCCTGGCGTGAGCGCGTGCAGGGCGGATCCCGGCCTCACATGCAAGGTGTGTGCTCGGGCTTCCGCCCAGGCTCGGTGGCCATCTTCCCGGACGGCACCCTCTCGGGTAAACCGCAGAACGTGGCCCACCCCTCCTCGCTCAACGACCCGGCTGATCCCTGGAGTTGGCACGAGCTCGACGATCATCCGCCCATGGCGATGCGGCGCTCGCGGCGCATCGATGTCTGGGCCGAGGGCGACACCCTGCAGATCGACGCGATGTTCCGCGACAACGCGTGGGACCCCGACGGGCAGGAGTCGGTCGTCCACGAGTACCACATGCAAGGCAGCGCGGACCGCACCAGTGGCGTGCTGCGCGCCGTCACGGCGGAGCCCCGCGTCCTGCCCTACAACGAATGCACCGGGGCCGCACCGAACGCATCGTGGATGGAAGGGACCGAGCTCCGAGACATGCGCACCGCGGTGCTCGAGCGCCTCAAGTCGACGGACTGCTGCACCCATCTCAACGACGGGCTCCGTTCGCTGGCCGAGGTACCGATCCTCGCCGGCTCGCTCCCCGGCTGAACGACGTCTCGAGAACATCGACATGCCGCAGACGCTGAACGAGAAGGCAACGCCGTCGGTCAGGGCCGGCCGGCCCCGTCGTTTCGAGGCGGCCGACGAGCTGCGCATCCTGCTCGATGCCGCCTTGGTCGTGATGGAGCGCAACGGCTACGCCGATGCGGCGGTCGCCGACATCCTCCGGGAGGCCGACCTCTCCACCCGTTCCTTCTACCGGCACTTCGAGTCCAAGGATCAGCTGCTCTGCGCGCTCTGTCGCCGCGAGGCGGAAGGCGCTTCAGCCCGGCTGACCGCCAAGGTGGATGCAGCCGAAGATCCGCGGGCGGCCCTCGACGCCTGGATCGACGAGATCCTGTCCTTCGCCCACCACCGGGCCAAGGCCGTGCGGGTGTCGGTCTTGAGTTCGCCCGGCGCCATGAAAGCCGAGGGCTACGCCGAGGAAACGCAGCACGCGATGCGCATGCTCATGGCCCCTCTGGAGCGGTTGCTGGCCGACGGCGTCGCCGACGGGTCGTTCCCGCTGGCCGACCCGGTCGCCGATGCGCCGCTCATCCACTCAGTGGCCTGGGCGGCGTCCGGACTCAGCCCGACCCAGGAATGTGCCGGACCGCGCGCCGAAGCGTCGCGCCGGGTGCGCTCGTTCTGCGAGCGCGCGCTGGGAGCTACGCCTTCTCGGTGAGATACCAGAGGGCCGGCTCGCCCTCCTCGACCCGGATGAGTCCGTCGAGCTCGAGCACCCGGAGGTGCGAGACGGCCTCGCCGACGGCGGCCCGGCGCATGAACCCTGCAATGTCGTCCCATGAGCGCGACCACTTCATGTGTGCCGCGATGTCCCATGCGGTGTGGGGACCATCGCGCAGGATGGCGATCACCTCGTTGAAGCGCTCCCTGTGGTGCTGGCGCAACTCTTCGAGCCGGCGGTGCAGGTCCGTGAAGCGGTACTCGTGCGCCGGAAGGACCTCGTCCACCTCGTAGGGCTCGAGCTTGTCCAGCGACTCGAGGTATTGGCCCAGCGGGTTGGCTCCCGCCTGCGGGTGGTACGGGATGTTCGGCGTGATGCGCGGCAGCACGTGGTCACCCGAGAGCATGAGCTGGCGCCGCCCCTCGTAGAAGCACAGATGGCCGGGCGAGTGGCCGGGGGTCCAGATGGCCGTCAGGTCCCAGCCCGGCACTTCAGGCTTCTGGCCGTCCTCGAGCAGGACGTCGGGCACGACAGGATCCACCAGCGGCCGCATGGGCATGGAGGCGTTGCGCAAGGGTTCGAGTTCCTCGTCGGGCGCGCCCATCCGGCGCAGGGCGGCCGCCACCCTAAGCAGGAGGTCGTCCGGTTCGTCGTAGCGGTCGTGGATCAGCTCGGCATCGGCCGGGTGGAGCGAGATCCACGCGCCCGAGGCGTCCCGGATGCGGCCGGCCAGGCCGTAGTGATCCGGGTGGATGTGGGTGACCATGACCCCCTGGACCTCGGACACCTCGCAGCCGGCGACCTTCATGCCGGCGGTCAGCGCGCCGAAGGCGTCGTCGGTGTTCCAGCCGGCGTCGACCAGGTAGGGGCCCCGGTCGGTCTCGAAGAGGTACACCAGCACGTAGCGCAGCGAGTTCTGGGGCAGGGGCACCGGAATGCTCCAGAGCCCGGGCTGCACCTTCTCCACTTCCGGGAAGGGATCGTTCGCCGCAGCGGCGCCCCGGGCGTGGCCGTTGGTGTGCGGATGCGTGTGTTTGTGCGTCGAGGTCATCGTTGACCCTTGGGCTCTCTGGGTAGCCCCAGTCCCCGCTCAGCGATCATGTTCCGCATGATCTCGTTGGTCCCTCCGGCGATCGTCCACGCCCGAGCGTAAAGGAAGGAGTCCTGCCAGCGCCCATCGTCTTCGCTGAGCTCGTCCCCCTCAACCAGCATGGAACGAGCGCCGAGCAGGGCTAACGCGGTTTCGGCGACCTCCAGGTTGAGCTCGCTGAACCAGATCTTGGAAATGGGGGCGTCGGCGGCGGAGAGCTGGCCGCGGGCCGCTTTGGTGGCCATGCGCTGGCCCAGGTGGCGCTGGATGCGTGACTTGCGCGAGCAGCTGGCCGAGGTGCTGGCGCTCGGCGCTGTCCTCGACCCTCCCCCTGGCATCTCGGTCATGGACCAGTTTGATGAGCCGGAGCACCGGGTCACCGCCCCCGCCACCTCCTCCGACACCGGAGCGTTCCTCCACCAAGCTGGCCCCGGCCACCTTCCAACCCTCGCCCGGAGCGCCGATGACGTTGGTGACCGGGATCCGTACCTCGTCGAAGAACACCTCGTTGAAATCGGTCGTTCCGGTCATTTCCCTGAGCGGACGTACCTCCACGCCGGGACTGCGCATGTCGAGGATGAACGCCGTGATACCGCCGGCGCCCTGCACAGGCTCCGTTCGAGCGAGGAGGTAGCCGAAGTCCGCCCACTGCGCCCATGTGCTCCAGACCTTCTGGCCCGAGACGACGTAGGAGTCGCCGTCGCGCACCCCACGGGTCTGGAGTCCGGTGAGGTCACTTCCGGCGTCCGGCTCGCTGAACAGCTGGGTCCAGATGTCGTCACCCTTCGCCAGGCGCGGCAGGTAGGTCGCCCGCTGCTCGTCGGTGCCGAAGTGCTTGAGCGCGCCGGCCACCAGCGGATTGCCCAGCACGTAGGGGATGCCCGCTCGGGCCAACTCCTGCTCGAGGATGCGCTGTTCGAACGGGTCCCCCCGCTCGGTCCGAAAGCGATCAGAGGAGATACCCGGCGTCGTAGAGGGCACCGGTGTACGCGCGCAGCTTCTCCACGTCGGTCGCCAGGTCGGGCACGCGCACCCCGGTGCGTTGCTTCCATTCCAAGGTCGGCCTGTGGTCGGCCAGGAAGGCGTGCAGCGTGGCCCGATAGCTCGTCGTAGCTCTCCGGGATGGAGGGGACGGTCACGTCCATGAGTTCACGTCCTCGCCTCGTCCGAGAAACCGAGCCTCGGTCACGAAAAGCAGCCGATTGCGGTGCCAGGCGCCGTCGCCGTAGAGCACCTGATTGACCTTGGCCCGGCGCACGAACAGGTGCACGTCGTGCTCCCAGGTGAACCCGATCCCCCCATGGAGCTGGAGCGCTTCACCGGCCAGGTGAGCGAAGGCGTCGTCGACGTAGGCGCCCGCGGTGTCGACAGCCAGATCCGCGTCCTCGAACGTGTCGCCATAGGCCAACCCCGCGTACTCGGCGGCCACCCGCATCGCCTCGAGCTCCATCTGCAGATCGGCCAGCCGATGCTTTATCGCCTGGAAGCTGGCGATGGTGCGCCCGAACTGTTGGCGCCTCTTGAGGTAGTCGACCGTCTCTTCGAAGAGCACCTCTGCGGCACCAACCGACTCCGCGGCCTGGAGGATCGTGGCCACCTGAAGGCATGCGGTCATGACGGACCAGCCCTTGTGAGGCCTCGGCACCGGTCGGTCATCCCGCAACTCGTTGCCGCCGGGCACGAGGACGCCATCAAAGGTCAGCTCGGAAAAGCGCCTGGTCAGGTCGAGTCCGGACAGGGTGCGATCGCTGAGTCCGGGCGCGGGCCGAGGCACCAGGAGGTTGACGAGCCCGTCGGGCTGTGTGGCCACGACCAGGAGAACGCCCGCATGGCCCGCCCCGTGCACGTAACGCGACACCCCGTCGAGTCGCCAACCCCCGCCCTCGGGGGTCGCCTGCACCGTGATCGACGCCGGTTCGGGCGATCCGTCCCCGCTCAGGCACCACGCCGCGGTCGTCTCCCCTCGGGCCAGCGCGGGCAGGTACGTCGCCTGCTGTTCCTGACTTCCAAACCGCGCGATCGCCGCCGTCACGACGTTGGTCGGGACAAAAGGGCCGGGATTGAGCTCCCGGCCGAGTTCTTCGGCGATCGCCACCAGGTCGACCATGGGCTGTGCCGTGACACTGCCGCCTCCGTACTCCTCGGGCACCAGCATCGCGGTCCATCCCAGCTCAGCGCCCCGCCGCCACAGGCCAGGGTCGAAGGGATCGGGACCTTCCATGACCTGGCGCACATGAGCACGTGACTGGTGCTCGGCCAGGAAGCGACGTGTGGTCGAGCGCAGTAACTCGTGCTCCTCGCCGAAGGCGAAGTCCATGGCCCAATGATTCCCTTCCGGCGCAGTGCGCCCGCTACACCTTGCGCTCGGCCGTGGCCCAGTACTCGTCGCGCAGGAGCCGCTTGTAGAGCTTGCCCCCGTCGGTTCGGGGCAGTTGCTCGCGAAAGTCCACCGTGCGCGGACACTTGTAGCGGCTGATGCGCTCCTGGCAGAACGCGATGAGCTCGTTCGCCAACGCCTCGGAAGGCTCGACGCCGTCAACCACCTCCACCACGGCTTTCACCGACTCCCCCCACTCGGGATCGGGCACACCGATGACCGCCACGTCACCCACGGACTGGTGGGCGGCGAGGACTCCCTCGACCTCGGCCGGGTAGATGTTGACGCCACCACTGATGATCATGTCCTTGGCGCGGTCGCTGATGAAGAGGTAGCCGTCCTCGTCCATATGGCCGAGGTCGCCGAGGGTGAACGCCCTACCCCTGGTCACCGACGCGGTGAGCTCGGGATCGTCCTTGTAGGCGAAGGTGCTCTCACGATCGGGTTCGAGGTACACGCCTCCGATCTCGCCGCGTGGCAGCTCGTGACCCTCGTCGTCGAGAATCCGCACCTTCATGCCGGCCACGGACCGGCCCACCGTGCCGGGCTTCTCCAACCAACGGTATGGCTTGGCGATGGTGGCCGCTCCTTCCATGCCGCCATAGGTCTCCCAGATCACCGGGCCCCACCACTCCATCATCCGCCGCTTGACCTCGAGCGGGCACGGGGCGGCGGAGTGGACGACAACCTGCAGACTCGAGACGTCGTAGTGATCCCTTGTCGCTTCGGGCAGGCGAAGGAAGCGGACGAACTGGGTCGGCACCATGTAGCCCGTGGTCACGCGATGCCGTTCGATCATCATCAGCGACCGTTCCGGGTCGAACTTGCCCACGATGGCGAGCCCCTGTCCAACGTTGAGCGCTCCGAGGTAGAAACCCTGGCATCCGCCGTGGTGCATCCCGGCCGAGACCAGGTGCACGCCTTCATAAGGCAGGAATCGGAAGGCATGGCCGAAGCTCTTGGCGTTGTCGGCCGCCACCGAGGGATTCACCTTCGAAGAGTTCGGCCGCACGACCGCCTTGGGTGCCCCCGTGGTGCCCGACGAGTAAGAGATCGGGAGGCCCAGCCGACGGTCGGCCGGCTCGGTAAGCGGATGGCCCTCGACGAACGCCTCGCTGCTCGCCCAGCCCGAGATCGAGCCGCTCACCGCGACGCGCTGTCGGACGGAGCCGGTGCCGGTGAGCCGCTCGGCCCGATCGGCGTAGTCGGCATGCAGGACGACGACCGCCGCGCCCGAATGGTCGACGATGCGTTGGACCTCTGCTCCCGAGAGCGCTGGGTTGAGCGAGATGGATTGGAAACCGCCCTCCTGCGCAGCCAACTGCCACATGACGATGTCCGCATCGTTCGGCAGGGCGTAGGCGACGATGTCACCCGCCTCGAAACCCTTGGCACGTCAGCGCGTGCACCAGCTGGTGTGCTCGGCCGGCGAGCTCCCCGAAGGTCAACGTGAGACCCGAGGGAGAAGCCACGATGGCCGGAATCTCAGGATGGTCGTCGGCGACATACCAGAATCCCAGTCGCTGGTCCCAGGGGTTCTTCATCGGTAATAGAGTATACCCATCATGGGTTCCGCCCACCGTACGCTGGGACGATCGAACCCGCCATCTGCATCAGACGTCACCTGTTGGGTCTTCGACGTCGACGGCACCCTGGTCGACTCGCTGACCGGCACCTCGCTCCGTCCCAGTGCACGAGACCTGCTGGCCACCTTGGCGGCACGAGACGCCCGGGTGCTCTGGTGGAGCGCAGGCGGGCACGACTACGCGGCGCAGCGCGCCACCCAGTTCGAGGTGGAATCCCTCGTAAGCGGCTTCTTTGCCAAGGAGGGACGAGACGAGTCTGGCTTCTACCTCACGTCGCACCTCGCCCTGGGGTCGGGACGCGCCGTCTTCGTGGACGACCGTCCTGAAGATCTGTCCCCAGAACTGACCGTCATCGCTGTCTCGCCGTATCTCGCCCACGACCCGCACGACCGAGGGCTCCGCGAAGTCGCCCAGCGCGCCGGCCGACAGCCTGAGCCGAGTTGAGTACACCTATTAGGCCATCGGCGCTTAGTGTGCCGGCAGCATCGGTCGACTGATCGGGGGATCCCATGGCCGGACCATTGAGCGGGGTACGTGTTGTCGAGGTCGCCAATTGGACATTCGTCCCGGCTGCCGGCGCCGTGCTGGCCGATCTCGGCGCGGACGTCATCAAGGTCGAGGCGCCCAACGGCGACCCGCAACGTGCGCTCTTGAACATGCTCAACCTCAAAGGGGGCGGTCCCAACCCGTTCATCGAGATCCCGAACCGAGGGAAGCGCAGCGTGACCTGCGATCTCTCCACTGATGCCGGGCACCAGGCCCTCGAAGCCATCCTCCAGTCGGCGGACGTCTTCGTGACCTCCAACCTGGCTCCGATCCGTCGGAAGCTGCGCATCGAGGTCGAGGATGTGCGGGCGGTCAATCCCGACATCATCTACGTACGGGGCACGGGCTGGGGCAACGAGGGTCCCATGGCGGACGTCGGCGGGTACGACATGGCGTGTGGCTGGGCCAGCAGCGGCATGGCCTTCAAAATGAACAAGGGCGGGATTGAGCCACTGCCGCAGCCCCCGGCGTTCTTCGACCTCCAAGGTGCCAACACCATTGCCGGAGCCATCGGCTTTGCGCTCTTCAAGCGGGCGAACACCGGCGAGACGTCCGTCGTCGACGTCTCGCTGATGCACGTCGGCATGTGGGCGCTTTCTCCCGACATCACCGGGGCGCCCTACAGCGGCGACGTGGTCGGCTACGGGGATCGCAAGGAATCGCCCAATCCGCTCGTCAACGGCTACGCCACCAAGGACGGCCGCTGGGTCTACTTCGTGTGCCTCCAGCCCGACCGGTTTTGGACCGAGTTCTGCACCCTCCTGGGGCGACCCGACCTCATCACCGACGAGCGCTACCTCGACGCCAAGGCGCGCTACGAGAACCGGGTCGAACTGGTCACGGAGTTGGACAATGAGTTCATCGGGCTCACCTTGGACGAGATCCGGACAAAGTTCGAGGGCTTCAGTGGTGTCTGGGCGCCGGTCTTGCGCCCGTCCGAACTCCATTCCCATCCCCAAGTGGAGGTCAACGGCTTCCTGCCCCATGTGAGGGCGCACGACGGCTCCGATTACCGCATTGTGGCGGCACCGGTCCACTTCTCGGGCCACACCACCGCTCCCCAGGGACCGGCGCCCGAATTGGGCCAGCACACCGAAGAGGTCCTGCTCGAGTCCGGTTTGGATTGGGACTCCATCGGAGCGCTCCGTGACGCCGGTGGTCTGGGTTGAGGCGCCAGGCCCTGGCTTGAGGTAGGGCCCGAATCAGCTGGCCGGTCGCGGGCGACGGTCAGTCGATTGCGTCCACCAGGCCCCAGCCCAACGCGGTCTCGGCGTCGATCGCACGCCCAGACAGGCCGAGCCAGGCTGTCCGCTGCCGGCCGATGCGCAACGGCAGGCTGACGGTTCCACCGGCACCGGGCACCAGGCCGAGGCCGATCTCGGGCAGAGCGATCTGGGTATCGGCCGACTGCGATCACCCTGTCGGTGAACGCCGCCAATTCGATGCCGGATCCGAATGTGGTGCCATGGATGTACGTCGTCGTCGGTTGCGACAGCTGCGCCAACACCCTGGCCACGCTGCGTTCGAGTCGGATGAGATGGGCCGAGGCCGGGTCCGACCGGGAGCCGAACTCGTTCAGGTCTCCACCCGCGCAAAAGGCACGCCCGTCACCGCGCAGCTCGACGCTCGTGATGCTGTTGTCGGCCGCGGCCACGTTGAGTCCCTCGACCAACTCGTCGCGCATGCGGGCGTCGAGCGCGTTCAGTCGGTTCGGCCGGGTGAGGGTGACGACGAGGGTGTCGTCGTGCCGTTCGACCCGGACCCGGGGAGCGTCATCGCCCTCGACACGGGCCGGCGGGCGGCTGGCCCTCCAGGCCCCGAACTCCGGTCCCGACTGCAGTACCGAGTAGGCCGATGATTCGGCCACCAGTCCGTCTTCGATCGTCCTGCGCTCCTGGCCTCGCAGGAGAAGGGCCAAGGTGGTGGCCGCAATCGGGTGGGCTTCGAGGTTCGCCGCGATGGCTTCGAGGACGGGGTCTCCCTCCGGAACCAGGACATCGCACAGCTGCGTCCAGCTTGTGCCGGGCTCGTCGCCGGTGACCCCGACCACGACGAAGGGCAGGCTGGTGAAGCGCTCGATGGTTTCCTCGCTGGGCGCCTGCCGCGCGTCGCTCAGGTGCACCAGCACCGCCCCGCTGCGTTCGGACGGGACCGGCCGGTGCAGCTCGTCGAGGAGAGCGTCGGCACTGAGGTTGTCCAGAATCGCGAGACGTTACCCTGCGCTCATGGAGGACCCGACCCTGGAGCGCTGGGCAGCGAGCGGCCTGATGGCACTCACCGGATCGGTCGCACGACCCCTCGGGCCGCCGTCGGGATTCATGGAACGCCTCGACCAGCTCGCTGCGCCGTTTCCGGGGCTCGATGCGCCGGCCCTCTTGGGCGAGCGCGCCGCCCTCATGGGTCTCTGGCGACGGGGTTCGACCAGTTGTGGTGGAAGTTGCCACCTCATGCCGAGCACGGCTGACTGGGTCGCCGTCTCCTTGCCGCGAGAGGAGGACCGCGACCTGGTGCCGGCCTGGCTCGAGCTGTCCACACCTCCGGCCACGGAACCGGCGGTGTGGTCGGCGGTTCGAAAGGCGTTTGCCGAGCGCGACGGGTCCGCCCTGCTCGAGCGAGCCGTCCTGCTGGGGCTCCCGGTCGCCCGGGTCGGTGAGATGCGCGCTCCCGGGGTCCTCGCCGCGCGTCTCGGGGACGCTCCGGCGCTTGCGGGCCCTGAAGGTCTCCTGGTCGTCGACCTGTCCTCGCTGTGGGCCGGGCCGCTCTGTGGAGACCTGCTGGCCCGAGCCGGGGCCCGTGTCGTCAAGGTCGAGTCCACCTCCCGGCCCGACGGCGCCCGCCGTGGCCCCTCGTCGTTCTTCGACCTTCTCAACGGGGCAAAACGATCCGTCGCCCTCGACTTCAACGATCCGAGCCAGCGTGCAGTCCTCGGCCGCTCGTCCAGTCGGCGGATGTGGTGATCGAAGCGAGCCGGCCTCGGGCCCTCGAACAGCTCGGCATCGTGGCTGCGGACATGGTCGCCAGCGGACCGCGCCTGTGGGTCTCCATCACCGCATACGGCCGCCAGGGTCCGTCCGGGACACGGGTCGGGTTCGGGGATGACGCGGCAGCGGCCGGCGGACTCGTCGCATGGTCAGACGACGAGCCCGTGTTCTGTGGCGATGCCATCGCCGACCCCCTCACCGGTTTGACCGCGGCCGCCCGAGCCCTCCAGGCACTCCGAGACGGCGGTCGCTGGCTGCTCGACGTCGCCATGGCCGGTGTCGCCGCCTCGTTCGCCGGTCCGACGCTTGCCGATCCCGACGGAATTGGTGCCCGTTCCACCCTCGGCGCGACGACCCTTGGGCACTGCGCCGGCGCTGGGCGCCGACAACGAGGCGGTCATGGCCGAGCTCGGTCTTGAAGGCTGAACCTCCCACTATGCGGAGAAGGAACTCCTTCTGATTGAATCGTCCTCGCCACGGGGCGATTCGATTCGCTCCACGACACGCACGGGAGGAACGGCGTTGGCTGACATCATGGAAGGGGTCCGCATCCTGGAGGTGGCGGAGCACACGTTTGTCCCCGCCGCGTCAGCCATCCTGGCCGACTGGGGTGCCGAAGTGATCAAGATCGAGCACCCCGAGCGGGGGGACGCCATGCGGGGGCTGGCCTCGAGCGGCGTGATGCCTTCCATGGGCAACGTGCACGTGTTGCTCGAGCACTCCAACCGCGGGAAGAAGAGCATCGGCATCGACGTCAACACCGAGCAGGGCCGCGAGCTGATCTACCGCCTGGCCGCCACCTGCGACGTCTTCCTCACCAACAAGCTCCCCGACATCCGCAAGAAGTTGAAGATCGAGCTCGAGGACATCAAGGCCCACAACCCGAACATCATCTACGTGGCCGGGACCGGAGCGGGCGAGCGAGGGCCCGACGCCAACAAGGGCGGGTACGACTTCCTGAGCTACTGGTGCCGCGCCGGGAGCGCCATGGGGTCGACGCCGACCGACGTCGACTTCATGTGCGGGCAGCCCGGCCCGGGTTACGGCGACTCCATCGGCGGCATGACCATCGCCGGCGGCATCCTGGGTGCGCTGTTCCATCGCGAGCGCACCGGTGAGGCGCTGCCGGTTGACGTCTCGCTGCTCGGAGTCGGCATGTGGGCCATGAGCCCGGCCATCGCCCTCTCCCTGCAACTCGACATGCCGTGGCGCCCCGGACCCAGCAAGGGCGGCGGCGGTCTGGCGAACCCGCTGGTCGGCACGTACTTCACGGAGGACGGCAAGATCCTCGCCTTCAGCTGCCTCCAGGGCTTCAAGTACTGGCCCGGCGCGTGCCAGGCCATCGGCCGCGAGGACCTGATCGACGACGAGCGCTTCAACAGCCACGAGCAACTGGCGGCCAACGCCAGGGAGGCCCGCACCATCCTGACCGAGGTCTTCAAGTCGGCACCGCTGGCCGAGTGGAGGCAGCGCCTCGACTCCTTCGACGGGCAGTGGGCCGTGGCGCAGGACACCATGGAAGTCGTCGACGACCCGATGGTCGCGGCGAACGGCTACCTGGGGGACACGGTCAGCGCAGAGGGTGTGCCCTTCCAGCTGGTGACCACACCCGTCCAGTTCTCCGGCGTTCCGGCCACGCCCAAGCGTGCGCCCGAGTTCAACGAGCACTGCGAGGAGATCTTGGGCAGCATCGACTGTGGCACAGAGGAGATGCTCGAGCTCAAGGTGGCGGGGGTCGTCGCGTAGACCCGTTCGGAATCTGCCTAGGCGGCCCTGACCCTCAGGTCACTGTGAAGTTGGTCGAGGTGACGGCAGCCCCCTTCGACGTCTGGACCTTGATCGGCCCGGTGGTCGCCCCGGCGGGCACCTTGACGACGACTTGGGTGGCCGTGTCCGAGGAGACCTTGGCCTTGACGCCGTTGAAGGTGACGGTGGCCGCCGTGAGGCCCGAACCCTTGATGGTCACCTTCGCCCCGACCGCCCCCGATTTCGGGGTGAAGCTCGTGATGGTCACCGGACTCGCGCCCGTTGTGGCATGAACGAGCTGGTTTTGCACGTCCTTCGGCACGCCGTTGACCAAGGGCACGATGGCGTACTCAGACGTGGTGCTCCCGGGAAGGCCGGTGACGGTGTCCTTGGTCACCGCGCCGACGGTGGCCAACGGCGATCCGCTGAACTGGGTCAGAGTGAGGAACGGCGGGTTCGGAATGGGGTTCGGCCAACCGGGGGCGGACCAGATCTGATACCCCGTCGCCCCCGGCACGGCCTGCCATTTGAGCTGGACGCCTCCGGGCTTGCCCTTCCCCGTCGCCGTGAGCCGCGCCCCTTGGTCCGACTGCGCGTTGATCACGGCGGTGTCGTCTACCTTTCCTCCCGCCGTTTTCTCGGTCACGAAGGAGAGGTTCGGGAGCAGGTCTCCGGAGAGGTCCGGATAGATGACGGCACTGAGAGAAATCGACTGCCCGGGGTCGAGCTCGGGTGTGCTCGTGCTCATCTGCTGATCGGGTTGGTAGATGAAGTTCACCGCGCCTTCAGTCAGATACTGCAGGCCGACATTGAAGAGCGGGATCTCGTCACTCGGATCCGAGTCGGTGACGTTCTTGATGGAGACGGTGACGGCGTAGGGCTCGCGCACCGCCGCCGTGGCATCGGCCGACACGGAGAGTTGGATGGCCGAAAGTCCCCACACGTGAATCGGGTTCGGGTCATCCGCCTCGATGTGCACCGGATCGTTGACCGGATTGAGAGTTCCGCTGTAGGTGGCGGAGAGATTCCAGCTGCCCTCCTCGTCGCCGCGCACCACCCAGTTGACACTGGCGCTTTGTCCTCCGCCTATGTCAGCCATGGTCTGGCTGGCTGACTGGGCCTGGTTGAAGAGGGCCGGCAGCGCCAGAGGGCTCGAACCGTCCGGCGCAACGGGCAACTCGAGCTGGGCCGAACCTCCGGTCAGGGTGAAACCAGTTGAGCCAAGGTTGGTCACCGTCATGGAGACGTTGTAGAACTCCTTGAGCCATTCGGCCTGTACGGGGATGATCAGCTCGAGGAGTTCCGGTGTGTTGCCGACGTACTGAACCTCGGTCGTCAGGCTGTAGCCGCCACCGGATGGACCGTCACAGGTGAAGCCACTGCACGTTGCACCGCCCCCGCCAAACCCTGTGCCGTTGCCGACGAAGCCATTTCCTTGTGATACGTAACCGCTGAAGGTCGTGGGCTGGCCGCCGAACACCAGATGGATGAAGAACTTGTAGATGTTGTTGTTGTCCGGATCGCTCGGATCGATGCCATCGCTGACCAGAGTCTGCTCGTCGGTGATGGGGTTCGACGACACCGACGTCGTGGCAATACCCCCTGGGGTCAGCGCAATCGTGACCGAACCCAATCCGTTCGTCACGTTCAATATTCCCTGGTTGGGGTCGAAGAGGTCCTTCACCACGTAGGCGGTATACGACCCATCCGCCAGACCGGACAGGGACGCCGCGCCACTGGCGTTGGTCGACGCCTGATACTGCTGGCCGGCTGCCGAGAGGACCACCACCTCGGCTCCCGAGAGCTGGGTGTTGGAGCTGTCCGTGACGTGGACAGTCGGGGCCGTCGATGTTTGGGGCTCCACCGTGACTGTGGTGCTCGCACTGTCCGAATCGGAGCCGGTCTGGACCGTCAGCGTGGCTGTGTAGGTTCCCGGTGCCGAGAAGGTGACCCCACTCTGGACCTTGTTGGAGAAATCCTCGTTCAGCGATGGCCCAGAGACGTGCCAATCAAAGCTGAGGATGCAGCAGGCCGGGGTGGAAGCCGAGCCATCGAGGGTCACCCCGACCGGATCGTTGGCCGTGGTCGTCAAGTCCGGACCGGCATTGGCGACAAGTGGTTGCCCCTGGGACACCGAGACTGTCGTCGTCGTTTGCCCCACCGCACCGGCGGGGTCGGTGACCTGGACAGAGACGCTGTAGGGCCCGGCGTCACCATAGGCGTGCTGGAGGCTGACGGACGGCCCCGAATAGGCCGCCGCAACGGACTGTCCGTCACCGTATTGGACGAGGTAACTCAACGGGTCACCATCAGGATCAGACGCAGTGACGGTGAAGCCGACTTGACTCCCTACGGTCGTCTGAGTGGGAGAGGCCGAGACTTGCACGGTCGGGGGTCGGTCGACCACAAGCGTGAAGGCTTGAGTCCCCACGCCCCCGGTGTTCGAAGCGGTGAGAACGAGCGAATAGGACCCGTGGTCGGTGGCGGAGGGGGAGCCGCTGAAGGTTCCAGTTCCGTCGTGGTTGTCGCTGAAGGTCACCCCTGCTGGCAGAGTGCCGCTCACACTCAACGCCGGAACCGGATAGCCGTAAGTGCCGACTGTGAAGGACCCTGGGGTGCCAGCGACCAGGTCTCCCTGGTTCGCTGACGTGATCGATGGCGACTCGTCAACGGTCAGGGTGAACGACTGCGTCGCGGAGGGCACAGCGCCGTTGGCGGCATTCACAGTCAGCAGGTAGGTCCCGCCCGAACCCGGCGACGGTGTACCCGACAGGGTTGCCGTGCCATTGCCGTTGTCGCTCAGGGTCACACCGCTCGGAAGTTGCCCTACCTCGGAAATGCCAGGGGTCGGTGTGCCGGTGGAGTGGATCGTGAAGGTATTGGGACTGCCTTCACTGAAGGACGCGCTCGAACCCGTCGTGATGGACGGCGTCGTCGCCGTCGTGTTCGTGGCGACAAGCTGGACATCGTTGCCATCCGGATAGTTGACGTTGAACAACTGGGAGGGGAATCGGGTGCAGCTGAACTGACCGGAGATCGACGAGTCGGAGATCACCGACAGCGTTGTTCCGACGGGCAGCGACGGACCGGTCGAACCGATGCACCCACCGAGCCCCACGGTCGAGCTGGACAGGCTCCCACTCGCGCCACTCGCGTCGTGCGCAAAAGACAGCAGCCCCGGCGATGCCTGTGTGAACTGGTTCAATTGGACCGAACCGGTCGTGCCGATGTCGAGTGTGCCCCGATTCGCGAAGGTTCCGTTGGTCGGGTCGTAGACACTCCCGTTCATCACGACTGTGCCGGTGTTCACGAAGGCGCCGTTGTCGTTGAAGTACGAGTACCCGGACCCTGCGTTCGCCGTGAAAGTGCCGACGTTGGTGAACGTGTTTCCGTTCTGCTGAAGGTACGACACGTTGCCGTTTGTTTCCATCGTGACGGTGCCGTCGTTCTCGAAATCAGTGCTCAAGCTCAACGAACCGTTGACGATGTCGATCGACTGCGTCGAGGTCAGCGGGCCACCTTCGACCGCCATGGAAGATGCCGTGAAGGAGGCGGATCCGCCACCGGTCACATCCAACGTCGAGGGGGCGAGCGGCGTGCCCGTATTCGAACCGCCCGCCTGCGTGAACGTCCCGTCAGTGAAAGCTCCCGACCCGCTGACTGCGATCGAGCCACCAGTGCCGTTCGTGAATTCACCCTCGTTCAGCAGCTCACCGAGGACCGTGACAGCACCGCCGTTCTTGACGGTGCCGCTCACATAGGCGGACCCGGCGCCACCTGCAACGGACATCGTGCCGAGATTGTTGAGGGTATGGAGCCCGGTATCGAGGTTGGACTGGCCACCGTCCGTCTCCATGGCGATGGAGCCGTTGTTGGTCATGTCGTTGGCCAATTGCAACGATCCGTTGACCGGGATGTCGATGCTCTGATTGGCCTGGATCGGGCCCCCGGCCACCGTCATCGATTGCGCGGAGAATGAGGACTTTCCCGGACCAGACATCGTCAGCGTCCTTGGGGACAATGCAGCCCCTGACGTGGACCCTCCGTCTTGAGTGAAGTCGCCGCCGCTGAACGCGCCCGAGCCGGTGACGGCGATTGTGCCGCCGCTGTCGTTGGTCACCGTGTTTCCATCGCCCCCGAGATTGTTCTGCAACGATCCCGCGATTTGGATCGAACCACTGTTGTCGAGGGTTCCGTCCCCATAGAGCTGAGCGGTGCCGGGTCCGGCTGCGACGTCAACGGTTCCCGCATTGGTGAGAGTGTGGGCATCGAGGTTGATGCTCGATGCGTGACTCGCGTCGGTGGTCTCCATGGTGATGGTCCCGTTGTTCGTGACGTCACCGCCCAGAGCGAGATACCCGTTCGAAGGGATGTCGATGGTCTGACCTGATCTCAGGGTCCCACCCTGGACGGTCATCGACTGCGCAGAGAACGAAGCCGCGCCCGGACCGTCGAGAATCAGCGTGTCCGGCGACAGCGGTGTGCCGCTATTGGATCCGCCCGCTTGTGTAAAGGTGCCGCCGGTGAATGAGCCGAGACCCGTGACCGAGATGGACCCACCGGCCGAATTGGTGAACGATCCGAACACGTCATCGAGCACGCCGTCGATCTGGATGGTGCCCGTGTTGGTGAACTGCTGGCCGCCGTCGCAGCAGAAGTAGTACCAGGCATTGAGCGTGCCGTGGATCCTCATCGTGCCGCTGTTGACGAACGTCGTGTCGTTGCCCAGATAGGCCTGACTGTCCCCTGCGTTGACCGTAAACGTCCCTGTGTTGGCCAAACGGTGACCAAAGTCGTTCAACTGCGACTGGCCGCCATCGGTCTCCATGGTGATGGAACCGGCGTTGGTGAAGTCGTTGTCGATGTAGAGCGACTCATTGGCAAGGACATCGATGCCTTGCCCGGGCTCCAACGGTCCACCCTTGACCGTCATCGATTGGGCGTCGCTGAAGGACGCGGTTCCCCCGCCGGCCGAGACGAGAGTTCCAGGAGACAGAGGCAACCCCGAGCTCGTACCGCCGGCCTGGATGTACGTGCCTTGATCGAAGGCGCCGCCGGCGCCGACCACCACTGATCCTCCCGTCGAGTTCATCAACTGATCGCCGTAGAGCGTGTTGTCGACGACAATCGATCCGGTGTTGTTCACGCCAGAATTCGTCGAGATCCCGAGGTAGGCATACCCATCACCGCTTTTGACGGTGAGGTTGCCCGCATTGGTCAGCACGCCACCATTTTCGACGTAGAAGTTCGCGTCACCACCGTTTGTCTCCATGGTCACGGCGCCGTGCGCGGAGATGGCTGAACTTCCGTCCAGCTCGACACTCTGCCCTGCGCTGATGTCGAGGGTCTCGGTTTTGGCCGTTCCGCCCAGCGACAACGAGCTCACGTCGACGGAGGTGTCGACAATGACCGTGTAGTTGGCCGTGGCGACGGTGACGCAGACCTTGTCGGAACTGGTCGGCACTCCCGAAGGAGACCAATCACTCGCGTTGGACCAATTTCCGTTCACAGCCAGGGCCCATGACTTGGTGCACTTCGGCACGACTGGAGCCGTGACCGTCACAGATTGGGTCGTTCCGCTGGCCGCTTGGTACAGGTCGGTCGCTGTCGCTTGGGCCGTCAGTTTGCACGTACCAGGGACAAGGAAGTACACCGACAAGCCATCGGCCGACGAACACACCGTCGGCGTCGAAGAGGAGACCGTCGCGCTGCCGTTGCCGGTGTAGTCGCTGAGGTCTGGGGTGAAACTGCCACCCACGAGAGCCGACCCGCTGGGAGGGAGGTTGCCGATCGAGATCGTCGGGGTTGCCGCGATCACGGTGAACGTCTGGTCGACTGCCGCCGCCGCGGCATAGGTGCCGTTTCCCACCTGATCGGCTTCCACCGTGCAGGTACCGCTGGAATCAATCGTGATGGTCGCGCCATTGTTGCCGCTCGAGTCACAGGCGCCGGTGGGGTCGCTGATCGAAAAGGCGACCGGGAGGCCGGACGACGCGGTGGCCGAGACCTTGAACGGCGTGTCGCCGTAGACGTGATTCACCAGTTTGCCGAAGCTGATGGTCTGGGGTGTCGATCCGCTGGCCCCCGCCGGCGCGGCCGTCACGGTGCCGACGATTCCCAAGAGCATCATCGAGGCCGCCGCGGCGGCCACGACCTCGTGCAGTCCTCGCCTCCGCCCCGGGTGAACGGGGCCTTCCGTAGCCGCGTGTCGTCGGCCGCCTCGTCCGTTCGCCATTGGACCCCTTCCACGCCAGTGCAACCAGTTCGATTGCGCGTTCCAAGCTGCGAGAACTCCGAAGATCGCTCCGTTGAAACGGTGGTTTAAGTGAGGCCAGCCCCTAAGTCAACGGAGACGTGACTCGGGACCACAAGGATGACCTTTGGCATGCTCCTCCACAGCAAAAACACAGTCAGTAGCCAGCCTTCTCACATATTCAGCTGGTGTCCCTGAGTCACTGCCGAGCGTCGCACGCGCGCTCCGTGCGTCGTTCGGTCCGGTTCACGACGCGTCGGACGGATGTTGGCCAAGTGGTTGTTCAGCGGTCGATGCACGATGCCGGGAGCGTTGACGGACGGGCCGAGAAATTCCGCCGACCGTGTCGATTCTGTAGAGCCCCGCTCGACGCTCTGCCACAGTGAGGGCGAAAGCCGCCCCAGTCGAGAGAAGGAGCAGCATCATGCGATTCCTGGGATACACGCTGGCCAACGAAGCCGAGACTCCGATGGAGCCGCCTCGTCCCGAGCTCTACGAGGAGATGGACAAGTTCGTCGAGGAGGCCGTCAAGGCTGGCGTCATCGTGGCCACCGGCGGCCTTTCCCCTACGTCCGAAGGTGCCATCGTCTCCCTGAAAGACGGTGCGTTCACGGTGGTCGACGGCCCGTTCACCGAGGCCAAGGAGCTGGTCGGCGGCTGGGCCCTCATGGAGTGCCGCGACAAGGACGAGGCTGTCGAGTGGACCAAGCGGTTCCTCAGCGTCCTCGGCGAAGGTGAATGCCGGGTTCGACCCGTCATGTGAGCGCAACGATCAGACGGCGACGACCGGGTGGTTGAATCGGTGGCGTGCCGGCTACTGATTCGACCGCCTGGGTCGAAACAGTCTTCCGCATGGAATTCCCCCGCGTGGTCGCCACATTGGCAGCCTTCGTGGGCGACATCGGATTGGCCGAGGACCTCGCCCAGGACGCCCTGGTCGACGCCCTGCGCCAGTGGCCCCGAGAGGGCGCCCCGCGCAACCCCGGTGCGTGGCTGACCACGGTGGGCAAGCGCAGGGCGGTGGACCTCTTCCGCCGCAACCGCCTGCAGACCGAGAAGTACGCCCAGCTGGGCCGAGAACTCGAGCGAGCCGTGGCGCGCTCCGATGACGGCGACGACGGGGCGGCCTTCAAGGACGAGTCGAGAGAGGGATCGCCGACGACCGCCTGCGCCTGATGTTCGTCTCCTGCCACCCCCTGCTTGTCGGTGCCGGCCCGCACCGCGCTCACACTGCGTCTGGTCGGCGGGCTGACCGTCCCCGAGATCGCCCGGGCCTACGTGGTGCCGGAGCCGACGATCGCGCAGCGCATCGTCCGGGCCAAGAAGACGATCTCCGAGGCGGGAGTGCCCTTCGAGGTTCCTGAAGGCGCTGACCGAGCGAGCCGGCTCGAAGCAGTGCTCCAGGTGATCTACCTCATCTTCAACGAGGGTTACTCGGCCACGTCCGGGGAGGACTGGCTGCGACCCGAGCTTTGCGCGGAAGCGCTCCGGCTCGGTCGGGTCCTGACCGCCATCGCTCCCGGCGAACCCGAGGTCCTCGGGCTCGTTGCGCTGATGGAGTTCCAGTCGTCTCGCTCGCGGGCGCGCACCGGCACCTCCGGTGCCCCAGTGCTGCTGCTCGAACAGGATCGTCACGCCTGGGACCGTCTTCACATCGGCCGAGGTGAGGAGGCACTGGCCAGGGCCGAAGCGATCGGGACACCCCGTGGGCCCTACGCGCTCCAGGCGGCGATCGCCGCGTGTCACGCCCGCTCCTTTCGCCCCGAGGACACCGACTGGAACGAGGTCGTGGCGCTCTACACCGAGTTGGCGCGCACGGCGCCTTCACCGATCGTCGAGCTCAACCGGGCCGTGGCCGTCTCCATGGCGTCCGGACCGGAGTCCGCGCTGCGCCTCGTCGACCAGCTGGTCGAGACCCGGACGCTGGAGCGCTACCACCTTCTGCCGAGCGTCCGGGGAGACTTGCTCGATCGCCTGGGGCGTCCCGCCGAGGCGGCAACGGAGTTCGACCGAGCGGCCGCCCTGGCCACCAACGCACAGGAGCGGGCCCTGTCCGAGGAGCGGGCCCGCGCCAGCCGCAATAGGGCTGCGAGCAGCACAAGTAGGGGAATCACGGGGACCGACGGGACCTGAGCCTGGTCCTGCCGCGGCCCTGCACCCACCAGGGCCGCAACTGCAGCCGCGCCGGTGGCAACGTCCCGTAGACCAGGACGGCGCGGCCGCGTGACAGGCAACGCAACTCTTCGGGCGGCAGCAGCCGCCGCGGACTCGTGGTCGACGTGGTCGAACGTGCTCCTCGGGGATCCCGCGTCACCGAGGGCTGGGTCACCTCCTCGTCGCCGACCAGCCGGCTGGCGTAATCGAGGGTGTCCGGGTCGGCGATGCCCGGGAGGAACAGCTTGGCCCGGTGGTTGTTCAGTACCGTGGGTGCCCGCGTGCCGTATCGACCCCTGACTTGGGCCAGGTCCTGCCAGATCGTCACCAGCTGAATCCCGTGCGACGCGCAGGTGGCCGCCAGACCATCGAGCTCGGGGAGCGGCGCGATGTGCGCCGCCTCGTCGAGCACGACCAGCAACGGCGGGCTCGAGCGGTCGGCCCGTGCGTGTGGCCTGGTGGAAGGCCGTCGTGAGCACCTGCTGGGTGAGCGCGCTGAAGTAGCCCCGCAATCGCCGCTGGTCGTGAGCGGGCGCGCACAGGTAGAGCGTGTGACACCCGTCGAGCAAACGCGCCGGTTCGAACGGTGCTGCCACCGTCGACTCGAAGGCCTGCGCGAACGGAGCCAGCACCGTTTCGGCCGTGGTGGAGACCGAGCTTCGTGTCCGTTCGTCCCGGCACCACGACGCCTGAGCGGCGGCCAGCGCCTCGGCCGGGCCGACGCGCTCGAGGATGTCGGCCACCTCGCTGACCTCCTGCGTGTCCACCCAGCGCACGACGTCGGCCATGGTGCGACGGTCCCGTGCCGCGGCCAGCAGCATCGGCGCGAGGAACTTGGCCGCCGTGGCGTACCAGAACTCTCCGTCCGCCGTCGTGCCGTCGGCCCGGGCCGTCTCGCACAGGTCGGACGCCACCCGGCAGGCGTGGCGCCAATCCGCACAGCCTGTCAAGGGCGACCACGTGCTCGCCGGGAATCCCGTGCTCGCCGTCGGGTCGATGCACCACACCTGACCCCGGCGCGCCCGAGACCTCCTCGTGTCACGCAGGAGATCCCCCTTGACGCTCGTCGCCACCACGGGGCCGGGCCAATCGAGAATGGCG
This sequence comes from uncultured Acidimicrobiaceae bacterium, assembly GCA_963726855.1. Taxonomy (GTDB): domain Bacteria; phylum Actinomycetota; class Acidimicrobiia; order Acidimicrobiales; family RAAP-2; genus Bog-473. Next base: position 353,505 of record CAVSEB010000012.1, on the reverse strand, counting down.
GGAACGGCCAGACAGCTCGTCTTGCCACTCTGGGTCGGACCGACGACCACGACGGACTGCGCGGGTTCGGCGGCCAGGGAGGTGGCCGAGAGTCGGCCGGGCAACCGTCCGAGCGCCAGGCGACCCGTGGGCGGCACCGTCGGTGGGCACGACCAAGGCCCGCACGTCGCGACGACGGGCCCAGCGGGCGCCCCGGCGCCGCTGCGCCGCGCCCGGGCGCCGCCCGCCTCTGTTGCCAGGACGCGCCGGCCACCAGGGCGCCGCCCAGGCCCACCGCGAGCACGACCGCCTCGAGGCTCACCCCGAGCGCCCGATCATGGCGGCGTCGGTGTCGGCGATCTGTCGTTCCGCCCGCGCTCAAGCGGTGCTGGACCAGGAACGACCGCTGGCCCACCTTCCACAGGGCGACGCCCCGCCGAAGTTGGGGCAGGAGTTCGCTCTCGGTCGCCGAGAGCGACAGCAGCTCGGCCGCTGCCTCGAGCTCGCCCGGGGACTGCGCGTAGACCACCCGGGTCTCCGAGTCCGCCAGCAAACCCTGGGCCAGCGCGACCTGCTCGGAGTCCGACGCCCCCACCGAACGCAGATCGGACACCCGGTGGAGCACCGCCACGTTGGCCACCCCGAATGCCCTCGACAGCTTCCACGACGACTGCAGCCAGCGGGCCACGCCCAGGTTGGACAGGATGGCCCAGGCCTCGTCGACCACGAGGAAGGTCTGGCGGTGCCCGGATCCTGCGGCGGTGCGGGTGAGCGCCGCCTGCAGCCACGCCGTCGCGCACGCCATGAGGACGCCGAGCGCCGCCGACGAGTACAGAGCGGAGAGGTCGAGGACGACCAGCGGGGCCGAGAGGTCCAAGCCTGGCGTCGTCGGACCGTCGAACATGCCCCGCAGGTCCCCGTGCACGAGCCGGCGCAGTTCCAGCGCGACATCACGCCCGTCTTCGAGCAGCTGGCGTGGTTCTGTGCGCAACGCCCGGGCCGCGTCGGGATCGGGCGACAGCAGCGCGTCGACCACCACGGGGACGGTGGGCACGGCCTGACGCCGAGACGCCTGGGCCAGCGCCACCTCGAGCGCGGCTCGCTCGCGGGGAACCAGGTTCCGGCCCAGGCACGCGGCGCCGAGCGAGGACAGCAGCTCCGTGCGCCGGCGCCCCGTCACGTCCTCGCCGTCGTGACGGTCTGCGCGCTCGGGACCCGGATCGAGCGGGTTGAGCCGGATGGCCCCGCCGGGCCGCAGCGCCACCGGGCGCACGCCCCAGGCGGCGGCCAGGTCGCCGTACTCCCCCTTGGGGTCGACCACCCAGGCCCGCCGTCCGAACACGGCCTCGCGCCAGAGGAAGGTCTTGACGAAGGCGCTCTTGCCCCGGCCGATCTGGCCGAACACCACCATGTTCGGGTTGGAGACGACCCCCGCCGCGTACAGCTCGAAGGGGTCGAAGACGAAGGAACCCCCCAGCAGGTCGTCGCCGATCACGACCCCCCGGCCGCCCAGGCCGGCCTCGGCGATGAAGGGATAGGCCGCCCCCAGATTGCGGGTGGTCACCTGGTGGGCCGGCAGCCGTGGTTGTCGTTCCCTCATCTCGGATGAACGGTCGCCGCGGGCCGCTCCCGCTCCGTTACCTTGACGGCGCCGCGACAGCTGCCCTCGTCGCGGGGAAGGTGGATGCAGAGATGAGCGAGACCGAAGGTCCGCCCCAGTCACTCGTGGTCACGCTGGCCACCCTGACCGTGATCGGCGGCTTCCTCGATGCCGTGAGCTATCTCGGGCTCGGGCACGTCTTCACCGTCAACATGACCGGGAACATCGTGCTGATCGGCTTCGCCGCGGCGGGTGCGCCCGGGTTCTCCGTGCTGGCCAACCTCTGTGCGGTCGGCTTCTTCGTCGGGGGAGCGGCGGTCGGCGGCCGGCTCGGTCGGCTCGTCGGGTCGCATCGCACCATGCTGGTGGGAGAGATGACGCTGGAGGGTTTCCTCATTGCCGTGGCCGCCGTCGTGAGCGCCTGCGTGGCCGGGATCGGCACCGGTTGGCCCCGCTACCTCATCATCGCCCTGCTGTCCTTTGCCATGGGCATGCGCAACGCCAGCGTCCGGCGCATGGCCGTCGACGGGATGACGACGACGGTGCTGACGACGACACTCACCGGCCTGGTCTCGGACTCGGCCCTGGCCGGCGGCTCCAACCCGAACGAGGCGCGGCGGGCCATCTCGGTGCTCTGCATGTTCGCGGGAGCCCTCGCCGGCGCCGCGCTCGTCCTCCACGTCAGCCCGGACTGGGCACTCGGTGTCGCCGCGGTGCTCGCGCTCGGAGCGGCCGCCTACTTCGGACGCCAGGAGCCGCTCCAGTTGCGACCGGCGCAGTAACGGACCGACGGCAACGGAGGGGGCGACAGCTCTAGGCGATGCCGAGCCTCTCGAGCTGTTCGTCGGGTGCGTCGACGGCGTGGAGGGCCACCCGGAGCAGCTCCACCATGTCGGTCTCGACGGCGCTGCCGACGAGGTTCTCGTCCTCGACCGGGTCGTTGTCCAGGTCGAAGAGGAAGTGCGCGTCGACCGCGTTGTGGCCGACCCAGAACGGCAGGCGGTCGCCCGGCTCGTAGGGCTGGCGGATCACCGGGACCGGCGAATCGGGCATGAAGTCGAGGCGGGCCCGCCGGTCGGGCGGAGGGAGGCGGACCTCGTCTTCGAGTCCGTGCACGGGCATGGTGGACCAGCGGTTCGACCACATGGAGAGCGGAAAGTTCTCGCCGTCGGCCCCGCGGGCGTACTTGCGGCGGCCGTCGGTCACCTGGACCCAGTTGCCGAACACGCCGCCGAGCGCCCAGTCCCGCACCTGGGTCACCTCGCCGCGCAGGAGTGGAGCGAGTGTCCTGCCGTGCGTCACGCCGCGGGGCACCACACCGAACACGTCGGCGATGGTGGCGTGCAGGTCGACGTTGGTCGTGAGCGCATCGCACTTGCCCCGCGGCCACGCCGGGCCAGTGGACCAGGAGTGGCGTGTGACCGAGCGGCTCGTACTGCATCACCCCGGGCTTCCCCCAGATGTCCTTCTCCCCCAGGTAGTGACCGTGGTCGGTGCAGACCACGACCGCCGTGGACTCCCAGAGGTCCGCGTGCGGTGAGCGCGTCGAAGACCCGGCCCACCCAGTGGTCGATCATGGAGAGCTTGGCGCCGTAGTTGGCCCGGATCTGGCGCCCTTCGCGCTCGCTCAGGCGGCCGGCCGCCACCGCACCGACGTCGTAGGGCGGCCAGATGACGAGGTCACCCTCCCAGTCCGGGTCGTAGCGGCCCGCCCAGGGCTCGGGGGTGTCGAACGGCTCGTGCGGGTCGAACTCGTCCACGAACAAGAGGAACGGTTCGGCGGTCGGCGCACCGCGGCGCAGCCAGTCGGCCGCCGTGCGCATGGTGCGCGGCCCGGGAAAGTCCTCCTCGGCCCGGAAGAAGGTGCGGGACTGGTCGTAGGGCCGGTCGAGTGCGCCGGTCAGGCCGAGCCGCTGCCAGTACCAGGCGCCACCTCGCGCCGGCAGCGCCGGTGCGCCGACGTAGCTGGGGTCGGCGAAGGTGCGCCAGGGATCGCCCTCGTGCCCGCGCACGTAGTCCCAGGCGCTGAAGTCGGTGTGATAGTTCTCCCCGCCCGTCTCGAAGAGGTGCGGATGGTCCGAGACCAACATGGTGGTCACCCCGGCCCGGCGCAGCTGCGCCGTGATCGGCTCCTCCCAGATCTCTATCGACCCCCAGGGTCGCCAGAGGAAGTCCAGCGCGCCACACAGGATGTCGTGGCGCGCCGGCATGCAGGGGAGGGAGCCGGTGACGTGCGAGGTGAACCGGACGGCGTGGGTGGCGAAGGCATCGAGGTTGGGCGTCTCGAACTCGGTGCCGCCGTAGCTCCCGAGCATGTGCCGGTTCAGGCTGTCGAGCAGCAGCACCACCAGGTTGCGCGGGGACGATGTCGGACGCCACCGGTCAATGGTAGAGGCGACCGTTCACTGCAGCCCGCGACAGAAGGGCAACGTGCAGGTATAGGCCGCGGCCTGGTCGCCGTAGAGCCGGCGCAGGGCCAGCCGGCTCTGCCCGGCGGCGTGCTGCAGCGCGTCGATGGCGGACTCGAGCCCGTCGTCGGAGGGCGCGGACACCGTCAGGTAGCCCGAGTAGCGGAAGGAGGCGTGTCCCTCGGCCAGTTCGGCCTCGCGCCGGGCCAGGACCTCGGACTCGCGGGCTTGGCGGGCCGTCGAGACGAAGCCGCCGCGCCGACGGAGTTCGGCATCGGCCAGGTCGGCGGTGCGCGACGCCTCCACCTTGCGCAAGGCCAGGTCCGAGCCGAGCGGGGCCATCACGACGGCGAAGGTCGCCCGGGTCGCGCCGAGCAGCAACGGCGCCAGGAAGTCGCTGCGCACCTCGACCCGCGGCCATTCGGCCACCCAGAACGTGGCGTGCACCAGACCGTCGACCCGGACCGAGGACCAGCGCTCCTCCATCGCCATCGGCCAGGGATCGCCGGCCGGCCAGTCGGGCCCTGCGGTCGTCACCTGGGGCTCGTACCGGCGCAGCATGCAGTGGGCCAGGTCACGGGGACCCAGCACCGCGTCGACCTGCACCTCGGCGTCACCCAGCTGGCGCACCAGCGACCCGAGTTCGCGGGCCAGGGCGGCGCACCCGACCTCGATCGACTTGGTCACCCGCACCTGAACGGCCAGCACCACGTCGTGCGCGCAGGCGTGGAGGTCGATGTCCTCGAGGAGCGACTCGTAGGACGCGGTGCAGGCCGAGGCGGCCTGCGGATCGGCCGCGTCGGCCAGGAACTCCCGCACGCCACGCCCGTCGTCGGGAAAGGTGGCCGTGACCCACTGGACGCGATGCACCGGAGAGCCCTCCCGGGCGAGCGAGGCCAGCACCGAGGACCAGGCCCCGACGCGGCGATCCTGCTCGTCGGCGCCGAGGAGGGCGAAGCTGCGGCCGCGCAGGGCCAACGCCGCCGTCAACGTGCGCGCCCTGCGGTCGTGGACCACGCCCATCCCCTGCCAGCCGGTCTCGAGCAGGCGCACCCCACGCAGCGCACCCTGGGGGCGCCGGCCCGGCCAGCCCACCCGGCGGGTCGCCCAGCACACCGTGACCGGCAACCACTCGTCCCCGGTCCGGCCCGCCACCGGCACGGTGGCCAGGGCGCCGTAGAGCACGAGGATGACGATGGCCGCGGCCACGCCCGCCGCGTCGGGCTGCCAGCGCAGGGTCAGGACGCCCAGGAGCAGCCCGATCGCCACCGTGACGATCTGTCCCGTCCGCCAGCCGGCGATGCCGCCCCCGCGCTCGCGGGGGCCGAAGCGGTAGCGCTGACCGGGCTCCGGGCTCACTCCGCCTCCTCGGGCTCCTGCCCCGGTGGCCAGGCCGCCGGGAGCCACCGGAACTGCGGACCGTGCCCGTCGTCGTCCATGTAGTACCGCATCTTCCCGGGCATGGCCCGTCCGATGAGCGAGCGACCCTCCGGCACGCCCTCCCACATCCACGCGTCCTCGGGCCGCTGCGGTCCGGGGACGCGGGCCTGGGCCATCGACGCCGCCGGGGGCGCGGCCATGGGCTCGGCGTCCTCGTGCTCTGCGTCGGGCTCGGACCCTTCGTCCTCGGGCTTCCAGCCGATGATCGGCTTGGGCCCCCTGGGTCGGCGCGGGGCCGGCGCCCGCCGGCCCGAGAGCACCTCCTCGATGATCCGGGGCGACTCCTCTTCACCGATCGCCGTGCCGTCTCGCGTCGGCACCGCCCACCCGTTGTCCGCGTTGCCCTTGGCCCGGGCTTGGGCCAGGTCCTCCTCGTCGCTGAGCTCGGGTCCCGAGGGACCATCGGCCGCCGCCAACAGCCGCGCGCTGGCGAGCGACTGCAGGCCCTCGCCGAGTGCGTGCTGCGCCGCCGTCTTGGCCACCCGGGTCATCGCGCCCGTGCCGCGCTGGCGGAGACCGTCCAGATGGCCGACCGCACCCGCCTCGAAGGCGGGGATCATGCGCAGGATGGCAAAGGGGACGAAGGTGGCGATGACGAGCAGGGCGCCGCCGGCCAGCACGGCGGAGAAGCCCGAGCCGTGGTCGCCCGTGCCGGCGGTGCCCGACGCGACGGCGCCGGCCGCCAGGCTCAGCGTGGCGACGATGACGAACTTGGAGAGGATGAGGGCGGCCAGCGTCTCGACCAGGCGGCGACTCCAGTGCGAGATCGCCGGCCAGACCAGCGTGGCCAGGACGAGGGGCAGGAAGAGGACGGCGACATACACGGCCGCGGCCCGGATGAGCAGCTCGAGCCAGAGCACGAAGGCGGCCACCGCCACCAGCAGGGCCAGGAGGAGGAGCACGAAACTGGCGATCGTCGGGTCGAGCGCCGCCGCGGCGAGGCCCGAGGTGAGTCCGCTCAACAACGAGGTCATGTCCGCGCCGGTGCCACCGGCCACGGCGTCGCTCATGGCGTCGGTGGCGGCCAGGCAGAGCACGACGATCTGCACCGCCACCACCCCCAGCAACAGGGCGAGCGGCAGCTGGACCAGGAAGGAGCGCACGAGTTGCCCCGGGTCCTTGCGCAGGACGGCCTGGAGGGTCGACAACAGCAACAAGGGCAGGACGACCACGCCCGCCAGCGCGGTCATCGCCCCGTAGTGGGTCCGGAACCAGGTGGCGCCGACATCGATGGTCGTCGTGCTCGTGAGCACCTCCCCCACCTGGGCCAGCAGCCACTCCGCTCCACTCGCCACCCATTGGCTGATGTCACCGAGGACGGACTCGAATCCGGCCGATGCGGCGCTGCCGGCCTGGCAGACCGGGTTGAGCGCGTCGAGGCCGGGGCAACCTGTGGCCAACACGGATCCCGGACCTCAGTGCAGGTTGACGCCGGTGTGGAAGAAGAAGTTGATGATCGGTGGCGCGGCGCCGATCAACAGCGCGGCCAGTCCCGAGACGAGCACCGCCCGCCGTCCGACCATCGACTGCTGGAAGTTCTGCGCGTGCACGCCCAGCGCCCACGCGGCCGCCCCGACCACCAGTCCGGCCAGGGCGGCGATGAGGGCCCAGGCCCCGAGCCCGTTGGTGAGGGTCTGCAGCGTCCCTCCCCCGGGCAACGCATTGAGATCGGGATTCAGCGAGACGTCGGCCAGGTGCCACAGCATGCGTTGCCCTCCGTGGTGTCTGGCGGCTCCGGACGGTCCGGTGCCGCTGTCACCGGGTGAACGGTTCGCCCGGGCACCCCCCGATACGACCGCCTTCTTCGGCACCCGCGCCCGAGGATTCCGGCGGGTCGGCCCGATTCGGGTTGCAATGACATTTCGTTTCCGGGCGGGCGGTCAGGCGGGCGGGCACCCAGCCGGGCAACCGGCGTGCGCCCGCACCGCCCGGACCAGCGGTGACAGGCGCGCCGCCCAGCTCACACCGCCCTTGGCCCGGCCTGAGTGCTGGGAAATCCGCCGCGGGCGACCGTTCGCCCCGGCCCCGCGCGCCCTGTCATATTGGGGATGTGCCAGCGAGCGGTCTTCTGGGTGAGGTGCACGTCAGCCAGACACAGGAGATCGTCGGCATCGTCGCGGTCGCCCTGGCCCTGGTCCTGGTCGGAGCTGGTCGCCGCGCTCCTCGGACGGCGTTCGGGCCGCCGGGCCATCTCCCAGCGGGTCTCGGCCCTGGGGACGCGCCTCGGGCTCGACCCGCCCCGGGACGAGTACAACATCGAGACCTCGCTGGCCTACCTCGAACAGGTGACCGGCGGGGCGGCCCAGGCCGTGACCGAGGCCAGCTCCGACGCCATCCGGCTGCGGCGCTCCCTCGACACGCTGACCCAGGGCGTGGTCCTCTGCGACGAGAACGGGACCGTCATCTACCGCAACGGCCGGGCCAACGCCCTGATGGTCAGCCGGCACGGCGACGCCCTGGCCGCCCAGGCGGTGACCGAACTGCTCGAGGACGCCTGGCACGAGGGCTCGGCCGAGCGCACGCTCGATCTCTACGGACCGCCGCGACGGACCCTGCAGGTGCGGGCCCGCCAGATCGACGACGGCCGGCGACCGTTGGGCGTGATCGCGCTCATCGAGGACGTCTCGGAGCGGCGCCGGCTCGAGGAGATCCGCCGCGATTTCGTGGCCAACGTCAGCCACGAGCTCAAGACGCCCATGGGCGCCCTCGGGCTGCTGGCCGAGACGCTCGTCTCCGAGCCCGATCCCGAAGTGGCGCAGCGCCTGGCCGGGCGCATCCACAACGAGGCCTTCCGGGTCAGCCGCATCATCGACGACCTGCTCGACCTGTCGCGCATCGAGTCCGAGGAGGCACCGCCCCGCGAGCCCGTCCTGGTCAACCTGGTCATGGCCGACGCCATCGAGCGGGTGCGGGCCACCGCGGACCAGCGCGGCATCGAGATCGTCCTGCACGAGCCCTCGCCGCCCGTCGCCGTCATGGGGGACCGGCGCCAGCTCGTCTCGGCCATGCACGCCCTGCTCGAGAACGCCATCACCTACTCCTACGACAACTCGAAGGTCGTGGTGAACGGCGCCGTGCATCGGACCAACCCCAACCTGTCGCACCCCTCGACGTCGCCGGGGCAGTCAGGACGCGCCGGCGCTGAGCGACATCGACACCGGCCAGCACGTCGGACCTGGGCCGCCCTGGCCGAGGCGCAGGCCGCCGAGACCCTGGCCCTCGACCGAGCCGGTCCGAGCCGGAGCCCGAGGTGGTCCGGAGCGAGTCGGTCGAGCCGGTCTTCACGCCCGAGATCCTCGAGCAGTACTCCCCGCCCAGCGAGGTCGAGGCCCTGGCCAACGCGGCCACGGGCACGTCGGGCCCACCACCGGGCGCCGACGCCGAGACCGGGGCGGGGACCACCTCCCCCGAGACCGTCTCCTCGGCCCCGAGCTGGCGCATCGAGGAGCGCGACTCAGTCCGTCTCTCCGTGCAGGACCACGGCGTCGGCATCCCCGCCCGCGACCTCGACCGGATCTTCGAGCGCTTCTACCGGGTCGACCACGGGCGCAGCCGCGTCACCGGGGGCACCGGGCTCGGGCTCTCCATCGTCCGCCACGTGGCCAACAACCACCAGGGCTGGGTCGACGTCGAGTCGCGCGAAGGCGAAGGCTCTACCTTTACGCTCGTGCTGCCGATCCAGGCGGAGCGTGTCGTGTGAGCAGGACCACCATGGACAGAGAGAAGAAGACCTCGAAGAAGACGCGCAGCGCGCCCGGAGAGGGTGGCGTCGTCAAGGTCCTCCTCTGCGAAGACGAGGAGTCCTTCGTCGACGCGCTGGTCATCGGTCTGACCAACGAGGGGTTCCGGGTCAGCGTCGCCCGCGACGGTGCCGAGGCACTCAGCCTCTTCGACGAGATGAGCCCCGACATCATCCTGCTCGACCTCATGCTGCCGAAGATCTCGGGCATCGACGTGTGCCGCAACATCCGCGGCCGCTCCTCGGTGCCGATCATCATGGTCACGGCCAAGGGCACCGAGATCGACACGGTCGTCGCCCTCGAGGTCGGCGCGGACGACTACGTCACCAAGCCCTACCGCCTGCGCGAGCTGGTGGCCCGCATGCGCGCCGTCCTGCGCCGGCGCCCCGGGGGGCCCGAGTCCTCCGACAGCGGCTCCCTCGAGTTCGGCAGCGACGGCATATGGGAGGCCAACGGGATCAAGGTGGACTTCGACCAGCGGCGCGTGTTCGTCCGCGGCGACGAAGTGCACCTGCGTCGCAAGGAGTTCGAGCTGTTGCGCCTCCTGGTGGAGAACGCGGGCCGGGTGCTCACCCGTGACCTGCTCATCGACCGCGTGTGGGGGACGGACTACATCGGCGACACCAAGACACTCGACGTGCACATCAAGCGCCTGCGTTCCCGCATCGAGGCCGATCCCTCGTCGCCCGTGCTCATCACCACGGTGCGCGGCGTCGGCTACCGCTTCGCGCCCGACAACAACTGACCCCGCCGGCCGGGCCGCTCAGACCGTCAGGCGGCTGAAGTCGTCGGGGACGGTCACGCCGGGGAGCGAGGCCAGGTCGACCTGCTCGCCGAGGTGGGTCAGCACCAGATGGAGGCCCGGATGGGCCGCCTGCAGGTCCCGCACCGAGTCCTCGTCCATGTGGCTGGTCGGCGCGCCGGGCGCGGTGTGGCGGCCGTTGCACTCGACCACGAGGGTGGCCGATTCGCGGGCCAGCTCGCTCAACCCCTCGCACGGCGTGGTGTCGCCCGAGTAGCCCACCACGCCCTCCTCGCGGGCGAAGAGGTAGCCGAAGCAGCGCAGGTAGGGGACGTGGGCCACCTCGACGGCCCGGAAGCGCAGCGGCCCCGCCTCCTGCCACGACCCGTCGACCTCGACGAAGCGCAGGTCGAGCCGGCCCTGGGCCAGCTCGAGCACCGAGGGCACCTTGCCCACCTCCATCATCTCGGTCAGGTGCGCCTCGAGGCCCGGCGGGCCGACGACGTGGAGGGTGCGCCCGCCGCCGATCTCGGCCGTGGCCTCCAAGAAGAACGGCCACCCGAAGCAATGGTCGGCGTGGAAGTGCGAGATCACGACCACCTCGACGTCCTCCACGGAGAATCCGCAGCGGCGCAGGTTGGGCAACGCGGTCGGGCAGGGCTCGACCAGCACCGACGGTGTCCATGACGAAGCTGTTCCAGTAGCGGCCCGGCGGGGCCAGGAAGTTGCCCGTCCCCAAGAAGGCCAGCTCGGTCATCGCGTGTCGGCCAGCGACAGGAAGGCGGCCACCAGCATGGGGTCGCCGACCACCGCGGCGTCCGGCACGGGCAGGCGCCGGTAGAGCATCAGCACCAGGTCCGAGGCCGTGGCCCGCAGCTCGGCGGCGCGCCCGCGGGACCCGTCGGCCGGCCCCGCCCCGACCTGCCAGCTGGCCCCGGTGTCGGTCGCGGTCAGGGTGACGGTGCCGCTCAGCGCGCTCGGCGTCGCCGCCCACCATGATCTGAATGAACTCGGGCACCCCGTCACTGGCCAGCTCGGGTCGGAGCGTCCCCGCCAGTCCCGTCGCCAGTTCAGCGTCCCAGCGGTGCACCGCGGCTTCCTGCGCCTGGTGCCGCCCGACGGCGGCCGGCCGAGCGCGGCTCGCCCCACCAGGTCCAGCAGGGAGCGTCGGGCCCCGCCTCGCGCAGCGCGCCCAGCAACATGTAGGTGCACCAGCCCAACCAGGCCAAGAGGTCACGGTCACCGGGCACCGGCGTCAGCTCGCCGCCCGAGCGCTCCTGCCGCGTTGGCCGCCCGGACGTTGGCGCCCCAGTACCACTGGACGACGCCGATGTGGTGGGCCAGGTCGCGGACCGACCATTCCGGGCAGGACGGGACCCGGGTGTCGAGGTCGGCGGAGGCGACGACGTCACTCAGGAGCCGGCTGTCCTCGGCAATGGAGTCGACGGCCTCGTCGAAGCCGAAGCTCACGGCGCCTTGATCAGCAGTTCGCCACCGACGTAGGGCGCCAACGCCTCGGGCAGCAGGACCGTGCCGTCCTCCTGGCGCCCGTTCTCCATCAGCGCCGCCCAGATGCGGGGCCAGGCCAGCGCCGACCCGTTGACCGTGTGCACCAGTTGCAGCGGACCCGCCCTCGGCCGGCCGGTAGCGCACGTTGGCCCGCCGGGCCTGGTAGTCGCGGAACCACGACACCGAGGACACCTCGAGCCAGCGGTCGACCCCCGGCGCGTAGGCCTCGAGGTCGAAGGTGCGGGCCGACGACCCACCGAGGTCGCCGGTGCACAGGTCCAGCACCCGGTACTTGAGCTCGAGCTCCTGCAGCATCGACTCGGCCCGGGCCAGGATGTCGGCCTGCGCGTCGAGGGCGTCGTCGGGCGCGGCGTAGGCGAAGAGCTCCACCTTGTCGAACTCGTGCACGCGCAGCAGGCCCCGGGTGTCGCGCCCGGCCGACCCCGCCTCGCGGCGGTAGCACGCGGTCGACGCGGTGAAGCGCAGCGGCAGTTGCGCCTCCTCGAGGATCTCGCCCCGGTGCATGGAGGTCAGCGGGACCTCGGCGGTCGGGATCAGCCACAGGTCGTCGCGTTCGATGTGGTAGGCGTCGTCGGCGAACTTGGGCAGGTGGCCGGTCGAGGTCATGGTCTCGGTCAGCACCACGGTGGGCGGACGGATCTCCTCGTAGACCGGCGAGTGCCGGTCGATGGCGAAGGCGGTCAGGGCGCGGAGCAACCGGGCCCCCGCGCCGCGGTAGAGCGGGAACATCGAGCCGGCCAGGCGCGCCCCGCGCTCCATGTCGAGCAGTTGCAGGGCCTCACCGATCTCCCAGTGCGGCACCTGTTGGTGGCCGAGCCGTTCCGGCTCGGGCCGCCCTTGGTCCTGACCGGGCCACCACCGGCGGACTTCCACGTTGTCCTCTTCGCCCGTGCCGGTCGGGCGCCTCGTCGGCCGGGATGTTGGGCAGGTAGAGCAGCCCGGTGCGCACCTGATCGGCCAGGACGTCGACCTCGGCCGCGGCCGCCCGCTCCTCTTCGCCCAGCTGGCGGCTGCGGGCGGCCAGCTCGCCGGCCCGCGCGTCGTCGCCGGCCTTCTTGGCCTGGCCGACCTGGCGGGAGAGCTCCTTGACCTCCGCCCGCATGGCCTCGGCCGCCGAGACCCGGGACTTCCACGCCGCATCGGCCGCGATCACGGCGTCCACCTCGGCTGCCTCCACCCCCCGCCGGGCCAGCGCAGCCTTCACCGCATCGGGTTCCTCACGGAGCAGCCGGATATCGATCATTTGGACAGAAAGTAGTCTGCGGCGCCATGCCCGCAGTCGAGGTCAGCGGCCTCACGGTGCGCTACGGCACCAACGCCACCCCTGCCGTCGACGGGGTCGACCTGGTGGCCGAGGCCGGCCAGGTCCTGGTCGTCCTGGGCCCGAACGGCGCCGGCAAGACCTCGACGGTCGAGAGCCTCGAGGGCTACCGCCGGCCGAGCGCCGGCACGGTGCGCGTCCTCGGGCTCGACCCCCGGGCCCAGCACCGGGCGCTCAGCGGGCGCATCGGGGTGATGCTCCAGCGCGGCGGCGTCTACCCCATGCTCGGCCCGCGCCGGGTCCTGCAGCTCTTCACCGGCTACTACCCCGACCCCGTTCCGACCGAGGACCTGCTCGAGCTGGTCGGGCTGCGCGCCGTGGCCGCCACCCCGTGGCGGCACCTCTCGGGCGGCGAGCAACAGCGCCTCTCCCTCGCCCTGGCCCTGGTCGGCCGGCCCGAGGTGGCCTTCCTCGACGAGCCCACGGCCGGCGTCGATCCCGAGGGTCGCCTGGCCATCCGGGCCGTGGTGGCCGGGCTCAAGGAGCAGGGGGTCTGCGTCCTGCTCACCACGCACGAGCTCACCGAGGCCGAGCGACTGGCCGACCGCATCGTCATCCTGGCTGCCGGCAGGGTGGCCCGGCAGGGCACCCCCGCCGAGTTGGCCGCCGCGGCGGCCGGCCCACCGTCGATCGTCTTCGGCGCGCCCCGGGGCCTCGACACCACCGGCCTGGCCGGCGCCGTCGGCCCGGGCACCGCCGTCACCGAGACGGAGCCGGGCCGCTACCGCGTCGAGGGTCCGGCCGCCGCCGGGCCCGAGGCCACGGCGGCCGTCGCCACCTGGCTGGCCGGGCGCGGCGTCACCCTGACCGACCTGGCCACGGGGCGCACCCTCGAGGACGTCTACTTCGAGGTGGTGGGCGCGCCGGCCGCCGAGCTGTCCGCGGCGGCCGAGGCCTGGACCCCGCCGGGCCGCCGGCGCCGCCGGAGGGCCCGGTGAGGGCACGCCCGCTTACCGCGCAGACCGGCGCCGAGATCTACATGACCCTGCGGCGCGGGCGAGACCCTGCTGCTCACGCTGGGCATCCCGATCGTGTTCCTCCTCTTCTTCTCCGAGGTCTCCGTCGTCTCCACCCCCACGACCAGCCCGTCGACTTCTTCGTGCCCGGCATCTTGTCGCTGGCCGTCATGTCGACGGCCATGGTCTCGCTCGGGATCGCCACCGGCTTCGAGCGCGGGCTACGGGGTGCTCAAGCGCCTGGGCACCACGCCGCTGGGGCGGCCCCGGCTGCTCGGGGCCAAGATCGTCACCATCATCGCCGTCGAGCTGATCCAGGCCGCCGTCCTCCTGCCCGTCGGCCTGGGCCTGGGCTGGAACCCCGGCGGGTCGGGCGCGACCGCCGCCGTGCCCGGCGCGATCGGCGCCATCCTCCTCGGCTCGGCCGCCTTCGCCGGCATCGGCCTGCTCATGGCGGGCACCCTGCGGGCCGAGGTGAACCTGGCCGCCGCAAACGGCCTCTACCTGGTGCTCCTCCTGCTCGGCGGCATGATCGTCCCCATCTCCAAGCTGCCGAGCGGCCTGGCCTCCTTCGCCAAGCTGCTCCCGGCCGAGGCGCTTTCGGCGGCGCTCCACGCCACGCTCGGGGCGGGGGGCACCGTGCCCGTCGAGTCCTGGGTGGTCCTGGCCGTCTGGGCCGTATCAGCGCCGCTCGTGGCCGCCTCCACCTTCAAGTGGGAGTAGTCCGTACTCCCCGAGACGCGCTGTGCCATGGTGGCCACGCAGCCTGCGGCCGATGCCGGGGGACACCGAGCGACAGACTGCGGAAAGGTCGGACCAGATGGAGGCAATGCCGCGTCGCGTGGTGCTCGGGGGCCTTCTGGCCCTCCCGATCATCGCCCTGGCCGAGGGGGCCGTCTCCCCCGACGAAACGGCACGGGGCGACGTCCTCGAGACTTCGGCGCCGGCGCGCCACATGACCGCTGCCGGGCCGGCACCGACCGGGGTGCCCGGGAACTGGCGCATCGTGCTCGACGACGACTTCGACGACACCTCGCTGAACTCGTCACTGTGGAACACCCAGTACCCCTGGGGCGAGGACAACAACGGGGACGGCTCGCAGAACTGCTACCTCCCGTCCAACGTGTCGCTCGACGGCGAGAGCCACCTGGTGCTGACCGGCCAGCGGGGCGAGGTTGACGGCACCGGACGCAATGGCCATCCCAAGACCTGGCCGTACAACTCGGGCCAGGTCAACACGTTCGGCAAGTTCCACTTCACCCACGGGGTGCTCGAGGTGCGGGCCCAAGTCCCTGCCGGCCTCGGGACCTGGCCCGCCTTCTGGGCCCTGCCGGCAAACGGGTCGTGGCCGCCCGAGGTCGACGTCATGGAGATCTACGGGGTGGCGCCGGGCACCGTCGACATGACGTACCACTGGGGGACGGAACGCCAGCCGAAGGAGAAGGACTCGGAGACCACCCTGCCCGGAGGCGAGACCTTCTCCTCGGACTTCCACGTCTTCGGGTGCGCCGTCACCAAGCAGTCCATCACCTGGTATCTCGACGGAGTTGAGCAGTGGTCCTTCACCCGCGCGGGACAAGATCGCCCAGCTGGTGCCGCTCTACCTCGTCTGCAATTTGGCCATCGGCGGCACCGGGGGCGACCCCGATGACACGCCGATGCCGGTGCAGTACGTCGTCGACTACATCAGGGCCTGGAAGGCCGCCTGAGGGTTAGAAGTTCTGCAGCGTCGTGCTTTGCGCCGAGCTCGGCGTGCCCGAGGCGGACCAGCTCGAGTGCAGCGGGGTGTTGGTGACCGTGGTGGTCGGAACCCGAAGTGACGCTCGCGCTCGGCGCCGGCGTCGTGGTCGGCGTCACGGTCGGCGTCACGTGGGGCGCCGGGGGCGGGGTCGCTGCCGTGACCGTGTTGCCGTTCGAGGTGCCGACCGGGTAGTTCTCGTCGCCGCCGTAGGTTGCCGAGACGGTCACGGTGCCCGGGTTGGTGACCGTCACCGTGCAGGTGGCCGGCCCAGCGTTCAGGTTCGTGGTCGAGCTGGCGCAGGCCGTGACACCGGCCGTACCGCCCAGCGTCCAGGCGACCGTGCCCGTCGGTGCGCCCTCGGGCGCCGAGCCCGACACCGTGTCGGTGAAGGTGACCTGGGTGCCCGGGGTGACCGTGGCACCGTTGGCCGAGTTGGTCAGCACGTCGGTGGCCGGCAACTCGGTGGTGTGGGTCCGGGTGAAGTAGCCCGAGGCGAGGTTCTGGGTGAGCATCGTCTCGAACTCGCTCTCGGTCATCCAGCCCTGGACGTCGATGCGGTAACGCTCGTTCTGAATGCCGTTGCGGAAGGCGTCCTCGACGAAGGCCACCTTGTAGCGGCTGGCCGTCCAGGCCGGCAACCAACCGGCCGGACCGTCGGTGGCCTGCGGCGTGCAGGCGTTGCCGCTGCAGGCGGTGTACCCGTCGTCCGAGTACGGGACAACCCACATGCCCGGGGTGAAGCGGGCGGCGTCGATCTTGTTGACGATCTCCTTCTCGCCCTGGGCCAACTCGTTGGCCACCCGGTTCTCGTACTGGAAGGCCGTCTCGTGGGCCACCATGCAGGCGTAGAAGGCGGTGCAGGTGGGGTCGTAGGTCTGCACGAAGTGACCGGCCGCGCCCGACTCGATGATGAAGCTGTAGACGGACGGGGAGAGCGCCCGGAGCTGGGCCCAGGTGGCGTCCCAGGACTCGTTGGCCACAGGGCACCCGGGCTGGTAGGCGGGCAGGGAGCAGACGCCGCCGGCCCCGTCGGCGAAACCGGTGATGACGGCGACGGCCATGGTGAAGCCGTACGACGCCAGCACGGGCTGGGCGCCGGCCAGGAAGTTCTCAATGCCGTTGTCGTCCACCAGGAAGACCGGCTTGGCCGGGAGCCGGGGGTTCATGCCCTCGGTCCACTGCTCGTACTGGAGCGGCGTGATGGTCTGGTACCCCTGCGCCTTGAGGTAGGCGAGCTCGGCCGTGAGCTGCGCCGTGCTGACGCTCTCGGGGTCGGACGCGTTGCACACGGGTGCGGAGGGGTCGCAGCCGTTGTTGAGCTCGTGCCAGTCGAAGACGGGAATCGAGGCCGGCTGGGACGAGAAGACGGCGGCCCCGGCGGAGGTCGACGCCGCGCCGACTCCGACGACGAGGGCGGCGCCGGAGCACACGATGGTGGCAACCGCAATGATCGCCGTGCAGAGGGACTTGCGCATGACTACGAAGCTCTTTCTTGGATCTCGCTCGTGTTCTCAGTGGTCTGTGTGGTGCGGTGCTGCAATACGGGACTTAGGGGCGAAAGGGCGCCGGCCCACCCCCCGGTGGTGGGCCGGCAGAGGGGTTACAGGGAGTGAACGCGGCGACGGGCCGCCTTGACGAGACCGGCGCCCAGGAAAATCAGGCCGGCGGCGAGAATCGCTTCCGACGCGATGTGGTCACCCGTGAACGCCAGGTTGCTGGCTGCGCCTCCGGCGGCCGTGGTGACGGCTCCGGCGGTGACGACTGTGGGGGTACCTCCGTAGATAGACATTGCTTCACCCCCTCTCCGCTGCGATCTGGAGTGCCCAGCGGTCGCGGGTGCGACCGGTCAGCACTTCCATCCAGGACCATGTGAACCAGGCCGCCCGCATGAAGGCGAAGAGCTCCTGGGGAACGATGAAGGCGGCGGTAAGACGTCGGCCCACGTGCGGTGGGGCACACGCCACACCTCGCGGATGTCGCAGAGGGCGAAGAGCAGGGGGAAGACCCACCAGAACTTCATCAGCTGGAAGTGGTGGGTCAGGGCGACGCCCAGAATGAGCAGCGCGATCCACGAGACCCGGATGACGGCCGAGATCATGCCGAGGACCTGCTGCCACCAGTCGATGCGGGTCTGGCGGTTCAAGCCGATGGTGCGGAGGTCGGCGACGGTGCCCACCTGCCACTTCATCCGCTGCGCCCACAGGGTGCGCATGCTGAGCATGGCGCCCGTGTAGGCCCGGACGTCGGCCGACACCTTGCAGGACCAACCGAAGGAACGCAGCTGGTAGGTGAGGTAGTAGTCCTCGACCTGGCTGTCGTAGGTCCACGGGCCCTGGGGGCGGCTCTCGACGGTGACGCCCTCGGCGCCGGCCATGTACTGGTCGAGCCAGGTCATGCGCTCGTGCGCCACGACTTCCTCGAGGGCCGAGGCCCGCAGCATGCAGGCGGTGCCGGCCAGCACGCTGGTGCGGCGGTCCTTGCGGGTGAGGGCGGTGTCGGTCCACTTGGCGAACTCGGCCTTCTGGATCCGGCACCACATCCGCTCGCGGAAGCTCAGGTGCGGCAGCTCGCCCACGCTGGCCGGCACGATCCCGGCCTCGGCCAGGCGGATCATCTCCTGCGTGCTCAGCATGGTGAACTTGGCGCTGCAGCCACCCAGCGTGTCGTCGCGGTTGAACTCGGCCTCCCAGTCGCCGACGGCGTTGCTCGGGAGGACCGTGTCGGCGTCGATGCACACGAAGAGGTCGGTGCAGTCCCGGGTCAGGGCCCAGGCCTGGTTGAGGGCGCCGGGCTTCTTGTGGGTGTTGGCGACCGTCTCGTACACGATGAGTGACGGGCCGGCGGCGGCCTGACGACTCTGCGCGATCTCGACCGTGCGGTCGGTGCAGTTGTCGGCGGCGACCACGATGTGGTCGATGTGCCGCTCCTGGGCGAGGATGGAGTCGAGCGTGGCGCCGATGCACTCTTCTTCGTTGTGTGCGGCGATGAGCACGGTCAGTCGAGGGCGCACCGCATGCTTGGGTGCTGCCGTCTCCACTGTGTATGTGCTCTCCAGCTTCGTCATTTCCATCCTCCTCTCCGGGTTCGCTTTCGCTTCCTGTTTCTCGATCAAGCGCTTGCCTTCGACGGTGGGGGGGATTCCGTCTGCTGGCGAAGCGCTCAAGCGGTCTCGTCCTGCTCGCCCCTACCGGGGAGCGGCGAGCGGGACTTCGACCGCTGGGATGCTGTGTGTGGGGGGCGCATCCCGCTTACGAGAAGGATGGTGACAGGGCGGCCGAAGACGGCGTAGAGCCGTTCGGTTCTATTGCACTCCCGCACACGTCTTTGTTGTCAGTCCGTTGCGCCTGGCGTGCAATCTTGGCGGTTTCGCGTAAGAAAACCCTTATTTTCCGGGCTTTTTTGCCGTCCGCCCGCAGATACCTCCGTGACCGGTATTCGTCCTCGCGACGTCACGCGCGACGCGTCACGACCGAGCCGAGCGAGCGACCAGAGCCGAAAGTCACGGCGCGGCACGACGCGTGGCACGCGGAATCCGTTGTGCTTCCGTAGTGAGAACGTCATCGGCGCGGAGCGACGCGCCACGGCGCGCCCTCTTACGCGGCTCTTACGAGGTGGATGACGTAGACGACGTGGACTGCAGCAGCGCCTCTTCGTCGGCGCTGAACGAGGACGGCGTGAGCACGTCCCCCCGCAACGATCCGGTTGATGCGGCCGTCGGCGTTCGACGAACACGGCGTAGGGGTCACCGGTGAACCAGAAGTCGCCACTGGTGATGTTGTCGTTCGGGTCGTAGGCGACGGGGAAGCCGACGCCGGCGGTCCGGATGAAGTTCTGGGCGGCCGACGTCTGGTCGAGGCTGTCGACCCCGAGCACCTTGATGTGCGCGAGCGGACCGCCCGCCGGCGTCCTGGGACCGCACCGCCGCGGCCAGCGGAGGAAGCTCCTGGTGGCAGGACGTGCACCAGGCGCCGAAGAAGAGGAGCACCGTCGGCGTCCCCGTCCCCCCGGCTGGCACGCTGACCGTGGCCGGGCCCATCGGGCCGACGTTGGTGCCGCTGAAGGCGGGCACGGGGCCTCCCCTTGCGGTGCGCCCGAGGTCCCGCCGGCCGTTGCCCGACCCGTTGCTGGCTCCGATGCTCGAGAAGAGGCCGAAGAGCAGGATGGCGGCCAGGCCGATGCCGGTGCCGATGATCAGGAAGCGCTTGCGGGGCTTGCGGGCCGTCGGTCCGGCTGCAGGAGGACCGACGGCCGGATCGGGGTCCGGAACCCCCGGTGGGGTGGGCACGTCAGTGGACATCGCGCCCCCGAACCTAGTGAAGCTGGTTGGTGATGAGGACGTCGCCCGCCATGGCGATGAAGAGCACGGTCAAGTAGGTGATGGAGTAGCCGAAGACGCGCATGGCGTCGCGGCCGCTGACCGTCTCGTTCTGGGCCAGGCCCCACAGGCGCGTCACCATGTAGAGGAAGCCGCCGCCGAGCACCGCGGCGGTGCCCATGTAGATCCAGCCGAGGTGGGCCACCGGGCCGAAGAGGAACGACACCGCGACCAGCGCCACGGTGTAATAGACGATCTGCGTCGTGGTGCGCTTCATGGAGGCGACGGCGGGGAGCATGGGCACGTGGGCCGCTCGGTAGTCGTCCTGGTAGCGCACGGCGAGGGACCAGAAGTGCGGCGGGGTCCAGATGAAGATGATGGCGAAGAGCACGACGGGCGCCCAGGCCAGCGAGTTGGTCACCGCGGCCCAGCCCACCAGCACGGGCACCGCCCCGGCCGCGCCGCCGATCACGATGTTCTGGGTCGAGCGCCGCTTGAGCCACAGCGTGTAGACGAAGACGTAGAAGAGGGTGGCCGAGACGGCGAGCACGGCCGAGAGCAGGTTGACGGCCAGCCACAGCTCCACGAAGGCGGCCACCTCGAGGGTCAGGGCGAAGACCAGGGCGGCGCTGGGCGTCATGGCCCCGGTGACGAGGGGCCGGTTCTTGGTCCGCTTCATGAGGCGGTCGATGTCGCGGTCGACCACCATGTTGATGGCGTTGGCGCCCCCGGCGGCCAGGGCACCGCCGGCCAGGGTGGCCCCCATGAGCCAGAGCGGGGGCAGGCCCCGCTGGGCCACCACCATGGTGGGCAAGCGTGGTGATCAACAACAGCTCGATGATGCGGGGCTTGGTCAGCGCCACGTAGGCGCCGGCCGTGCTCCGGGCCCGGGCCAGCGCCCCGGATTGGTGGTCGGGGACGGCGGGGGCCTGGGTGGTCATGGCGCTCCCAGCGTAGGTCCAGGCCTCGAACGGGGCCAAGCGGCAGGTCCCGGTACGCTTGCCCGGTCGTGTCGCGGCGCCGCACCCCCATCATCTCGCCCTCGCTCAGCCACCGGCTCAACGTCGTCGCCCTCGTCCTGACCGCCCTCATCGTGGCCACCGGGGGGGCGGTGCGGCTGACCGGATCGGGCCTGGGCTGCTCGAACTGGCCCGAATGCTCGTCGGGCCACCTGACCTCGGCCCTCCAATTCCACGGCCTGATCGAGTTCGGCAACCGCCTGGTGACGGTCGTGCTGGTGATCGCCGTGGCGGCCGCCTTCCTGGGCACGATCTTTCGCGCCCCGCGCCGGCGCGACCTGATCTGGCTGAGCGGCGGGCTGGTGGCCGGCGTGCTGGCCCAGGCCGTGCTCGGCGGCATCGTCGTCTACACCAAGCTCAATCCCTACGTGGTCATGGTGCACTTCTTCGCCACCATGCTCCTGCTGGTCGACGCCATCGTCCTGGTCCACCGCGACGGGCGCGACTACGGCGCCGGCTCGGCCCGCCTGCTGGTGCCCCGGCCCCTGATCCGCCTCTTCTACGGGCTGCTGGCCTTGCTCGCCGTCGTCATCGGGGCGGGGACGGCCACGTCGGGTGCGGGGCCGCACGCCGGCGACAGCTCGGGGCAGCAGGTGGCCAAGCGCCTCCCGGTGTCGCTGCGCGACATGGCCGAGCTGCACTCGAGCCTGGCCCTCCTACTCGTCGGCGTGACCGTCGGCCTGGTGGTGGCGCTGCACGTGGTCGACGTGCCCGAGCGGGTGCGCCGGGCCGGCCGCATCCTGCTCGCCGTGATGGTGGCGCAGGCCGCGGTGGGGTACACGCAGTATTTCACCCACCTGCCCGCGCTGGTCGTGGAGGTCCACCTGATCGGCGCCACCGCGCTCGTCATCGGCGCCGTGCAGACCTTCCTGGCCTGCACCTTCCACGGGCCGGAGGACCTCACCGCCCCGGTGGCGCCGGACCCGGCTCCGGCGGGTGTGCCCGTGGCCGCCCGGTAGGCTCGTTTTGCTTTGCGGCTCACCGCAACGTCGGGCCCCCATCGTCTAGCGGCCTAGGACACCGCCCTTTCACGGCGGCAGCACCGGTTCGAATCCGGTTGGGGGTGCTGCGTTCCCTGCTCACAGGGGTGCCGTGGCCGAATACCGCGAACCCGTACCGTGGAAACGACGTTGCTCCACTCTGTCGCATTTTCCGGGTCGGCTCTACGTGAGCAGCTCGGCCAGAGGGAACGACCGATGTGACCGGGGAGGGACGAGAAAGTTCTGTCTGTGCGTCGCCTGAAGGACGCTGTTGAAGGGGCCATGCACCGCCCCGAACCCGAGGTTGACATCGGGCCCGTACTGACCGTCCATGGCTTGCCGCATGAGGTCGAACAAGTTGCTCGTCGGCATGAAGGCCACGAAATGCACGCCTGCGGCCGGGTTCGAGCTGATCGAGTCAACCTTCGGACTGGCGCTGAAGGCGAAGGGGTTGTCGAGAGTATTGAAATCTGCTCTCTGCGCCGTCGCCGTCCCAGTCGGCCACATGTTCCCGTAGTTGTCGGTGAGTGCCGCCGGCAGACGCGAGGCAGGTTGCATAGAAGACGAATGGCCGACGAACCCGAACCGCCGAAACTGACGCTCGACGTGAGCGAGGGACTCCACGTTGGCGGAAACCTCGGGGAGCGTCTGGGTGCCGTGGTTCACGTTGGCTTCGGCGGTCGGGGAGAAGGCAAACCCTGCACGCTCTCGGTGCGTGGCGCCGTACCAGGCCACGAGATCCTCGTAGATGTGAGAGAGATGCATGGTCGTGCCGTTCATGAAATATCCGTTCGGCCATTGATTGGTGACACCTGGGAGCGTCTCGAAATTCGCAATGGCGGCCGGACCGAGCGCGGCCTGCTGTGTCGATGTGAAGCCAAGGAAGAGTTCCGCCGAGTCGGGAATCGACGCAGCGCCAGGAACCTGTGCATCGAGGGCCATCCGTTTGGTCAGACTCTGACGGTTGGAGCCGACCTTCTGACCGTCGACGAATCCTCGGCGGATGCTCGTGATTGTCATCAACTCCGCCGGTGGTCCGCTGAAAATTGCGTCGTACGCCGACGCGATGTGATCAAGGTGATCGCTCGCCATCACGAAAGCGACGTCGTTCTGCTCGAGAATGACTCCAGGTGGGTCACTTGCGAAGCTGCGGGCATTCAAGATGGCGTAGGTCGTCGCCCCGTTCGCCTGGCTGGCAGCGAGGTCGACGGGCACCCACTGGCTGGTGAGCGCGGTCGGCAGGAGGTTGAAATATGGCAGCCCCCATGCGACGGCCAGGCCCAGGCCCGAGGGCCTGAAGTCCAGGAGACCGGCGTCCTCCAGCCCAGCGATCGCCGACTCGAGAACCTGCTGGGCGTGCTGGAGGACCGGCGTGGTTGCGGGAACGTTGAGCCGGGCCGTGACTACGGCATGGTGCAAGGGCGGAACCGTGACCAGCGTCGCATTGTCAGTGACGGTCGAAAGGCCCAGGAACAGGTGCTGTTCAGGTGGTAGGGACCTCGCTTTGCCGGCGGTGGAACTCGGGCCGTTGGCATGGGGTCGTCGAACGACGGGCCGCGTGACTCGATCGATGAGGTCATAGGGCCTAGCCGTGGCGAACGCCGCTGCCGCTGCGCCGGCGAGAAACTCCCGACGTGTGACCGCCATAGCGTTCTCCTCGCCGACCGCTGCTACCCCAGGTCTGACTTCGATATTTCAGGAACACGGGAGGAGCAGCAACCGGCCACGAAGGGAATCAGGATGTGCGTGCACCCTCTCCACCCGCACGACGGGTCGGTAAGGACCCGCCATTGTCAACGCACGACCCTTCACGTCACCGAGCCCCACCAACCGAGTGCACTACCGCAGGCCGATCACCTACTCACAAGCCGCAACCCGCGACATCTTCGTCGACCACCCTCGGTGCGCCCGACGATGTTCGCATTCGATGAATTCCGTACGTTTACGTCCCGGTCCCGCCCGAACTCACGAACTTCTCGGTGAAGCCGGTGCCCTTGTGCGTCAACTGGCTTGACGTGACCTCGAGCACCTTCCCGCTGTAAAGGTCAGCGATCTTCACGCCCGTCGCCTTGCCTGCAGCCCTCTGGTTGAACGACGCGTTGGTGAACTTGACCGCGCCGAACGTGGGCACTCCGGTCACGCTGGGATTTCGGTCGACGTCTGCACCGAGTAGGAGATACGTGGCCAGGCTCCCTGCTGGAACCGTCATCGTCGTATTGCTGCCCTGTGTGATGTCGTCGACCGTCACTTGTGTCTGTCCGGGGACGATATCGACTGATGTCGACACCGCGTCACCAGCAGCGGGCGTCACCGTGAGAGAGGTCACATCGTTGTCGATGATCACTTGCGCGGTGTAAACCGGAACCCCGGCTTGGCACTCGGCCACCACGCCCCCCGCCGAGACCCAATTGCTTGCGGCGCTGTAAATGCCGGAGCCAAAAGTGATTCCCGTTGTCGACGATGATGACGAGCAGGTGAGGTCCGGGACCGTGAAGCTCGTTGCCGCGGAGGACGTCGGGATCCCTCTTGCAGACGTTATGAGTGGGCCCACGTAGAACTTACTTTTCTTCACAGGAAGGATCGCTTGCGCGGCTACTTCGCTGACCAAGAGCGTTGCAATGATCACGATTGGCAAAGCAGCGATCATCATTCGCCTTTGCATGTGCAGGTCCCCGTTTCGTCAGTACGACCAGAGGCTGATGCCTGCAGTCGATTTCGCCGTGAGCGACCTGCCTTCAGGCAGTAGCTCCCCCAAAGGGACGGTACTTGCGATCTCCATACGTGTCGAGCACATTTTGCGAGGCACCGGCGAGTGGCGTAGCGACGACCATCACCCACTCGGCCCGAGCTGACGAATCGATGCGTCAATCAGCGTTCCTGAGGGAACATGCCCGCGTCTCGACGACGATGACGCCCAAGCGTGCGCTGATCACCTGGCGAGCCGGACGCAGCGTTGATTTCCTTGGACGGACGTCAATTCTCAGCGTCCTCACATGAAGAGACCGCCTGAGGGAACGTGAAGTCTCGCCGCCGCGGAGTACGACCATGTTTCCGCGCGATCGGACGACTTCGTCCGTAAAGACACGCCCACATCTATCCCGGCCCGCTGAGAAACCTCGTGGTAGCTGAGGCGCTCGTCGAGGTCTCCGCGATGACCTCGTCGAAGTAGAACCTGAGATGCCCCACGTCGCAACACCGACACCGCGTTGGGCGGAATGGAGGTGTGTCGACAACCCCCGGTATCGACCATCCCCCTGTGAAGCGCGGCGATGACCGGGACCGAGATCTCCGCCGAATTGAGCTGTCACGGCGCCGTGCTCGGTGTGGGGAACGCAGGTACGTGGACTCCTTCGTCCACGCATTCACCCACAACACAGCGGCCATAGGCATCGCCACCATCGCCTGGGAGTTTCGAAGTTCGGCGCCGACTTCTCGTTTCTCGGTTCTCGTATTGCGGATCGTCGCAGCAGTCGGTTTTCTCGTGTTCGCGAGGCCAGGTACAGACGAGAGCGACAGAGATACGATCCGTTTTGCGGAGCCCGCGCCTCTCGAATCAGAGAGGTCCAACGTCGACCGAAAGGGATGTCTCATGCGTCGTCCATCACCCGCGACCGGTATTGCACTCGTCGCCCTGTTCTTCTCCCTGACCGGGACCGCGTACGTGGCGACGGGGGGGACCTTCATCCTCGGTAATGCCAACTCTGCAAAGGCCGTGACGTCGCTTACCAACAAGGCCGGTACGGCCCTGAGCCTTTCGTCGGGACCATCGGTGCCACCACTGGCGGTGAGCAACAGTGTCCAGGTACCCAATCTCAATTCCAGCGAACTCGACGGAAAGTCGTCATCAGCCTTCTTGACGGTCGGTGGGACCGCGGCCAACTCGACCAAGCTCGGGGGCACGCCCGCCAGCGGATACATGCAAGGCGCGGGCAGCACCGACGGAGGCCGATTGTCGACGGGTGGACTCGGAGGAACCATCCTGTCGATCCCCGGGGCGACCCTGTCGGGAAACTGCAACCCCGACGGGCCTGCCAGTGGTGACTCGTTGTTCATCGCGACCAACAGTGGGACCAACGCGGGGGCCACTGCGACGTGGTGGAACAAGGACGGTGTCGCTTCTGACACCCAGTTCGACGAGGCCATCACACCGGCCACCAGGACTCCTTACATGGTGACGGTTCAAGTAGACAACGTGAACAGCATCAGTACTTTCTTTGCGAGCGAGCGCTACAACACGAGCGACGACACCTGTTCCTTCACCGCCCAAGTGATCACAACCAACGAGTAGTCCCAGCGACGAGGGGAATCGTGAACCGGGCGCCCAGATCGTGACGCTCTGACTCTCCAAGGTCTTACGGGGTCGCGCCGAATGCCGCTGCCGATCTGGAAGGGGTGGAGCGACCCGCCGGCCTCCGGGGATCAGACGAGTACACGACACGGGGACCACCGGCCCGATCACTGGGTCGGACCAGTGGCCCCGTTCCGCTGCATTCGCGAACTGGCGCGATTCACGGAATAGTGATCGCTCCGGTCGCCGTGATCTCGGCATAGCCGCCAACTGGCTCGACGTTCTGGCTGCATGCGCCTTTGACCTTGCCGGAAATCCCGTGCACGTCGAAGGTCGTGCTCAGGCTGCCGGTGATCCCCTTGTAGGCGCCGGTGCCCGCGATCACCTTGACCGTGCTCGTCGAGGTGCCACTCACCGCACAGGTCTTGGGGTTGACGTTGAAGGTCGGATTGGAATTCCCCGCGTTCACCGTGATCGTCCCCTTCGAAAGGTTCACCACAGATTTCGCACCGCTCGACACCGGACTCGTTCCGGCGTCGTTGATGGCACCAGTGATGACGAAGGGCCCACTCTTCCCGACCAGGGGCACGATGCCGTTGACGGTGATGGTGCCGCTGGTCGGTTTGGGCGCGGCCTGCGCAGTCGACCCGAGGAACCCGGTGCCCAAGGCAGCGGCAAGACTCGTACCGAGGGCGATCCGGGCCCGCGTGCTCGCCAAGAGCGACGTGTTTCGACCTTTCATCGACAGCTCCATTCTCTTTGTGGGCCCGCGAATCCAAGGAGGACCCTTGGCCTCGTGCTGGTCCCGATGGCTGTTGTCAGGTTGCCCGGACCGACCCCCGGGGGGCACCGGGGGCTGGCCCTAGTTGGTCGACCTAGGGTTCTCCCGCAGACGCTTGGGCACCTCCTCCTCCTTCGATCGCTGCGAGTTCGTCCTCGAGCAACCGGGTCAACTCGAGCCAGCCGGTGAAGCCGGTCGATCGCCACACTTTTCCGCTGATGTGGCCGTTGGGCTGGCCGTCGGGCCCGGGGCCCAGGTCAATGGTGATCCTGGTCATCGCGCTCAGTATGAAGCTGACCGGGCTCACCCGCACGGGTGGTCGGCCCTAGTCCACCCGCCGCCCCAGGGCCCAGGGTTCCGACCTCGGCCGACCTTCCACGGATGACCGGCGCTGTTACATTTCTCCGCTCGGATCGAAGGGGAGAACGGTGGAGGAGCATTTCGTAGGGCGGGCCAGTGAGACCGCCCTGCTCAATCACCACTTTGGTCGAGCGAAGGACGGACAAGGCCAACTGATATTGGTCGTTGGGCCGTCGGGCATCGGCAAGACCGCGCTCATCCGGCATGCGCTGCGCCAATGGGGTGCCCCTCCCGTCTGGGTCTCGGGTGACCCGAGCGAGGTGATGCTGGCCGGTGGCCTGCTCGACCAGCTGGCCAACCAACTCGGCACCCCGGATATCTTCGCGGCCGAACTTTCCGAGGCGTCGCCGGCCAGCCCGTTGGGAGCGGGGAAGATACTGCTCGACGCCATCTTGGCCGCCCCCGTGGAGACGCCCTTGGTTCTCGTGGTCGACGACGCCAACTGGGCGGACGACCTGTCGATCAAGGCACTCACCTTCGCCTTCCGCCGATTGCAATCGAACCCAGTCATCGGGATCGTGGTGACCCGACCCGATGCCGCGGTACATCTGCCCAGTGGCCTGACCAATGCAGCGGTGACGAACGGCGCTCGGATCGACCTTGGTGGATTCAGCGCCGACGAGGTCGCACAACTTGCGCAGGCGACGACGCAGAGTGCGCTCAACCGCAAAGCCGTCAGCCGGTTGTACATCCATACCGAGGGCATGCCACTGCATGTGCGCGAATTGCTCCACGACCTACCGGTCTCCGCCCTGCAGTCCCCGGGGACGGAGCTGCCCGCCCCACGATCGGTCGAGGCCCTGGTGTTGTCGCGGCTTGCACGCTCCGCCCGCGAGACTGAGCAGCTCGTGGTGGCCGCCGCTGTCCTGGGGGACCGGTGTCAATTGACCGACGCCGCCACACTGGCCGGTCTGACCGATTCGCTGTCGGCGCTCGAGGAGGCTGAGGAGCTGGGCCTCCTAGTCCAGTTCGACGGTACCCAGGGGCGGGCGTGCGGCTTCGCCCACAGCTTGTTGCGCACCGCGGTCTACCGAGACCTCGGCGTGGCGCGCCGGGCCGAGCTCCACCGGAGGGCGGCCGTACTCACGACCGGGCCCGCGGCCCTCGAGCACCGGTTGCTCGGGAGCGCAGGCACCGACCCGGAGCTGGCGGCCGACCTCGAGGCCCAGGCCGACGACGACCTCAGCAAGGGCCGGATCGCCGAGGCGGTACGGCACCTCTTGGCGACGGTGAAGGTCGACTCCGCGGCGGAGCAGTGCAACCGACGTCTGTTGCGGGCCGTCACCCTGCTGCTGGAACTCGGGGATGTGGGCCAGGCCCGCGAATACCTCCTCGATATCGAGGCGATGGCGCCATCGGGTGAGCGAAGCCTGATCCTCGGGCGCATGACAATGCTGAGCGGGGACCACCTGGAGGCGGAGCAGTTGCTCGTGCAGGCGTGGAGCCGGGCTGACCTGCACACCGACCCGTCCAAGGACAGCGCGGCCGAGGCGGCGTGCGACCTCGCGCAGCTCCTGCTGGCCCAGCAACGCGTGAACGACGCCACGCACTGGGCGGATCGAGCAGTCGACATGGCGGCCGGGAGCCTGCAGAGGGCCTGCGCACAGGTGATGCGAGCCACCTGCGTGGCCCTCACCGGCGATCTCCGCACGGCCCAGGCCACGCTCACAGCAATTGCTCGACGAGGCCGAGCACGGCTCGGCGCAGTTGTTGTTGCGAGCAGGCCTGGGCACCGTGCTCATGTGGGCCGATGACCTGGAGGAGGCCGCCATCCAGCTGGACATCGCGTCCGCGGCGGCGGACTCGCCCCACTTCGCCCTCTCCCATCGCCTCATGGCGCAAGTCATGGCGGTCAATGTCGACTACCGGCGAGGTCACTGGTCAAAGGCATCGGGGGCAGCAGCCGAGCTGCTCAACATCATCGATGACTTCGATCAGCATTGGCTGGCGGCGAGAGCCAACTCCATCGCCGCGCTTCCGCTCGCCGCCCAGGGGAACTGGGACGTGGCACGCGCCCACATCGAAGCGGCCATCGCCACCGAGGACGGGGCCAGCTTTGTCGAGGTCATCAATGCCCGCACCGCGCTGGCATTCGCGCAGGATGATCCCGAAACGATGCGATCCGTCGTCTCGCCGCTGCACGACGCTCTTCCAATCTTCGAGCACTTCGAGCCGACCCAATTCGGATTCTGGCCCCTCTACGCGCATGCGCTCGTACGGCTTGGGGATTTGGAAGAGGCGGAGTCGGTCCTCGCCCCGTTCGAACGACTGGCCCAGACCAGGGAGCGTCGTTCGGCGTTGGCCAGCGCCGCTCGCGTGCGAGGCTGCCTCGAGGCGGCGCGACGGGACGCCGGCGCTGCCCGGTCCGCATTCGAGGCGAGCTTGCGCTTCCACCAAGGATCCGGCATGCCGTTCGAGGAAGCACTGACTCGCCTCGAATTCGGCCGCCACCTCCGCCGGGTGGGACAACGTCGCGCCGCGGTGCGTCAGCTATCTGCGGCCCGCCAGACCCTGGTACAGCTCGGTGCGGTGCCGTTCCTGCAGGTCGTGGACAACGAATTGGGGGCCGAACCGAGCCAGTCACCGAATGCGCAGGTAGCGCCGCTGACTCCACGTCAACGAATGGTGGCGGAAGCCGTGATGGCCGGGAAATCCAACCGCGAGATCGCCAATGAATTCTACGTGAGCATCAAGACCGTCGAGTTCCACATCAACCAGATCCTGACGCGGCTCGGGGTGGACTCCCGAGCCGAGATTGGCCCCGCGCTGCGCTCGGTGTGAGGTTCCTCGCCGTCCCTTTCATCCTGTTCTCTTTGGTGACGAGAACGGTGACGTCGTTCGGGTTGGGCGCATCTCGAGGAGGGAGGCTCGGCCAAGCCACCCCGTTGACGAACCACTCGACAGGTCTGAGCCTCGAGACAGATCTCATCAGGGGTGCTTTTGTCTCACCTGTACTTCGTTTCGGGCCGGTGGTCGAAGCGTGAGGTCGCGAGCGGCCCGGAGGTGGTCCCATGTCCACGTGTGTCGTCGACAACGACCGCACTGGCGCGACCACCTACGCTCTGGAGCGTGAAAGTGATCGACGCCGACACTCACCTGCTCGAAACCCGAACCCTCTGGGGTGACCACCTGCCCGCGAGTCGCAAGGATCTCGCATTGCACATCGCCGACGACGAGTTGGGATATGCCTGGCTGACCGCTCCCGACGGAAGGCGCATCCACCTGGCCGAGGCCCAAGCGCCCGGGGACGTGCACGCGATGGGGGCCTACCGCGCCCGGCAGCGCCGAGGAGAGCCGGCACCGGCACGCTTCGAGGAGGCCGTGGCACGACACGACATCGACCCAACGGCGCGCGCCGCCCTCCTGGATCAGCAGGGGATCGACGAGGCGGTCGTGTTTCCCAACTTCGGGCTGTTCTGGGTTCGTGCGCTCGAAGATCAGCCTGCGGTGCAACTCGCCAACATGGAGGCCTGGAACCGCTGGGTGGTGGAGGGCCTACGACCCGGCGGCGCCGGTCGTCTGCGACCGGTGGGTCATGTCTCGCTACGCGATCCGGACTGGCTCGAGGAGCAACTGCTCATTCTCGCTGAGGGAGGCATCGAGGCGGCCATGGTTCCGATCGGCCCAGTCGACGGGTTGCCCTTCTCGCACCCGCAGCTGGACCGCTGTTGGTCGGCGTTCGAACGCAGCGGGATCTCGGTCATCTTCCACATCTCCGATGGGCCCCGGCCATTCGACGACGCCTGGTACGAGGGCGACGCCAACCCCGTCGAGCCGCTCTTGATGTCCCTCTCCATCTCTTTGACACCGATGCTCGCCCTGCAGGACCTGAGCGTGGGCGGCGTGCTCGAACGGCATCCCGAACTCCGGGTGGGGCTGGTCGAGTTCACATCCTCGTGGCTGGTCCAGTTCCTCCCCGCGCTCGACGCGAGCTACCGCTTCCACGCCGCCTATAACGGGCTGACGACCGACCGGCTGGCGCTCGCACCGAGCGACTACCTGCGACGGCAGGTTCGGATTGCGACGTTCGGCTTCGAGCGACCCCATCGGCTGACGGCGGCGGTCGGGGATCTGTTCATGTTCGGAAGCGACTATCCCCACGCCGAGGGCCTGGCCCGTCCGTTGGAGGACTTCAAGG
This sequence comes from uncultured Acidimicrobiaceae bacterium, assembly GCA_963726855.1. GTDB lineage: Bacteria > Actinomycetota > Acidimicrobiia > Acidimicrobiales > RAAP-2 > Bog-473. The sequence continues at coordinate 322,167 of CAVSEB010000012.1, read as the reverse complement.
CGGCAGGCGGGCCGCCGATCGACGAGGCAGCGAACGGGCTCTACCGAGGCAACGTCGAGTGGCTGCTCGGTCGGTGAACGGCCGTCCCCTCGGGATTTTGGGACCGGTCACGATGGTGACCACCGTCCTGCGGGTCAGCGACCTGGCCGCATCCGTGCGCTGGTTCAGGGACCGGCTGAAGATCGAGCCTCTCTTTGTCAGTCCCGATGGTGCCGCCGAACCTCTCGCCGCTTTTCCGTTCGCTGGGGCGGTCCTGACGCTGTGGGAACTGCCACGGGGCGAGGAGCGTGACCGCACTGCCCTCGACCGAACGACGTACGTGGTCGCGGTCATCGACGGCGAACTCGGCCCCGTACACGACCGGCTGGTCGCGGCCGGCGTGGAGGTCACCGAGGTGGGACCGGGCGCCGACAACGAACGGTTCTACTTCTTCGATCCCGACGGCAACAGGTTCGAGGTGAGTCGTCCCACCGGCGCCGATCTTGGAGCCTGAGGAGTTCGGTCGTCACCCCACCGAGAGTCGGCTGATGACTGCCTTCAGACGACACGACGCCGGACCAAAAGCACGGTCGCCGCGATAAGCAGGATCGAGAGCGCGAAAAGCCAGCCGCCCTCGATCCATTGGAAGACCCAGAACCGGCTCGCCGGCTGGTAGCTGGTCCAGAACGTGAAGCCGTGCTGGGTCAAGCACTGGAGCGGATTCCCTGATTGCGGTCCGCCGGCTCCCTTACCCAGGCCGGCCGCGGCGGGGCAGTACTGCTGATAGACGGGATACGACGGGGGGCCGGTGAAGATGACGCGGCCGTCCCTACTTCCCCACTGGCTCACGATCCGCGCGAAACCGGGCACGTCGAGTCCCTTGGTGACCAACGGCGTCAGGTAGTGCATCCGGAACCAGCCCGCAGTCGCGAACGCCAGCGCTCCATACACGGCCAGAGTGGCCACGATGGCAGGGAGGACCCTACGAATCAGCACGCCGGCCAGGGCGCCGATGGCGAAAGCGGCCAGGGTCCACGCGGCGAAAGCGAACCCGCGCGGGACGAACGATCCGGGATCGAGCGGGTTCACTGTCAACATCGCCGTCTTGGCACTCGACGAGTTGCCTGAGGCGAAATATGGTTGGAAGTACCACGAGGCCAGCGCACTGACCGCTCCGGTGGCCGCGGCAACCACGAACCCAAGCGCCACCAACTTGGCGAGCGCCCAACGCCACCGTCCGAAGCCCTGCGTCCAGGCGTAGCGGAAGGTGCCGGACTCGAACTCACGGGCAAGCACGGGCGCCCCGACGAACGCTCCGATCAGCGGTGGCATGAGCTGTAAGAGAAGGCCATTGCGCAGAAATCCGCCGATGCCGTTGAAGTGATCAGCGAGGCCAGTACACGCGGTCGAGGTCGCCGGGTGGCAGGCAATCGCCGCGGCGTATGCCTGGTGCAGCTGATGGCCGACGATCAACAAGCACAAGGCGAACGCCCCGACGAGGGCGAACACGCCGCTGAGGGCCGAGCGGTGTTGCCGCCAGGTGACCCAGGCCATCCGTCGCCATGGCAGTGGCTGCAGGTTCGCTCCTTGCTCGACCATCGCGGGTGCGGACATGGTGCTGAGTGCGGTCATCTGGTCACCTCCGACGGGTCGGCATCCCAACTGCGGACCGGGCCCGGCAGAGCGGCGGCTTCGGGCTCGCGCAGATAAGCCAGAGCCAGTTCTTCGAGACCGACCGGATGCGCCTCCCATCCCGGTGGCACCGGATCAGCCGCGGTTGCCCGGACCAGCAGGTGAGCCTGGGCATCGCCGCGGCGGACATGGACCACTGGCCGTTCGGCGTATCGACTGGCCTCGGCGGCCGGGCCGGTCAACACCCGATGACCAGCGAGCAGGTCGTCGATTTCACCCGCCAACTGGATGCGACCGAGGGACATCATGATCAAGTAGTCGGCCACGCGCTCGAGTTCGGTGAGCACGTGTGAGGACAGCAACACGGACACGCCTTCGTCGGCCGTCGCCGTCAGCACCGTAGCCATGAAATCGTGGCGCGCGATCGGGTCGAGCATTGCCACCGGCTCATCGAGCACCAAAAGGCGCGGTCGGCGGGCCAGTGCCAGGGTCAAGGCGAGCTGGGCCTGCTGCCCGCCGGAGAGCTTGCCCGCCTTGCGCTTCTGCGGAATGCCCAGCTCAGCCAGCCGGGCCTCCGCATAGGCATCGTCGAATTGTCGGTTGAGATTGCGGGTGAGATGCAACATGTCGGCGGCCGACAGGTTCTTGTACAGCGGCGTGTCCTGGGCTACGAAGGCGATGCCGTCGAGGGCAGGCTGTGAGCCGGCGGCGCAACCACCGAGAACGGTCAAGTCACCGCTGTTCGGCGTCGCCAGTCCGACCGCGAGATTCAGCAGCGTCGACTTGCCGGCACCGTTGGGCCCGACCAGCGCGACGACGTGGCCTTCGGGGATCGCCAACGTGCATTCACGAAGCGCCTTCGTGGCACCGTACGACTTGGAGAGCCCGTGCGTCTCGATGACGTTCATGCGACGCCCTCCGCCTCGCTGCTCTCCGCACTGGGGCGCGAGCCGCTCCGACGCTCATAAAAATCCCGCAGCTCACTTGCGACGAGGGCCAGGATCCCGTGCTCGTCCAGCCCTGCCGTGTCGGCCTTGGCCAGCCATGAGCGCAGCGAACGCCGGAGGCCGGTCAGCTCGGGGAGTGCGACCTGACTGAGCGTGGCCAGGATGAAGGTGCCCTGGCCCGGCCGCCCCACGATGAGGCCCTTGGTCTCGAGCTCGCGGTAGGCCTTCGACACCGTGTTCGGATTGATGGCCAGTGACGCGACCACGTCCCTGACCTTGGGCAACTGGTCTCCGGGCTTGAGGTAGCCCAGCCGCAACGCATGTTCGACCTGGTGGACGAGCTGCAGATAGGTCGGCACGCCTGATGCGGGGTCGAGACGGAACTCGATCGGCGACACCAGAGCGCTGGCCACGGCGCTGGAGGCGTCCCCTTGGCCGCCGCTTTCACCTTGTCCTATTAACATAAGACAACGGTAGAGCGCAGGCCGCCGGATGTCAATGCACTCCTACCTCATCCGGGTACCGACCTGGGTCCTGGCGCATCCACCTTCTTGGCCCAGCTTCCTGAGAGCCGCGGAGAACACGACGCAGAAGCCGGGGGAGACACGGCGCCCATCGGACGTACTCCGAGAGTTCCTGACCGGCGAGTGGCTTCAAGAGGCTCGGTAGCACCCCACCACATGCGGATGAGAACGGCTCTTATCCGAATACAGCTCCGTGACGAGTGCTCACCAGGGGCCCAGGTATCCGACTCTGTACGTCACGGCTCCAACGAATCGATCCACCGGCCGAGCCGTCGGCTCTCGCGGGTCATCAGTGTGGGATCGCTGAGCGTGTTGCTCAACAACGCGATGCCCTGGTACGTCGCGATGAGGGTCACCGCCAACTCGTACGCGTCTCGGCGCCCCATCTGGCGGAATTGGTCCTCGACCCATGCAAGTGGAACGCGGATGAGCTCCGCCGCGAAGTGGTCGCTGCCCGGGCCGCGCTTGTTCATCTCAGAGCAAAGAGACCCCTGCGGGCAGCCGTACTCGGCGATCAAGTCGGGCACCCCCGCCAAGACCTTCACGAGGGCCTTGAGGCGACCCTTGGGCGTGCGGTGATTCGCCTCGATAGACGCAAGCGTCGCACGAACGTTGTGCAGGTGAGACTGGACGACGGCGTCAATGATCTCGTCCTTTGGTCTTGAAGTAGTAGTACACGTTGCCCAGGGGCACGTCCGCCAACTGGGCGATGTCGGCGAGGGTGGTTGTTTCGATGCCCTGTCGGTAGAGCAGGTCGCAGGCGGCGGCGAGTCAGCCGATCCCGCTTGCCCATTGTCTGCTCGACGGTCTCGTCGGCCTCGCTGGTACCTAAGTCAGCCATCTCACTTTCAGTCTAGACAGCCAGCGGCTCGCTTCCTATACTAAGTCAGACAACTAACTTTGTTGAGGAGCCACCCCATGACCGCAACCCAGCCCGAGGTGTCCGTTCTCGCAACACGCCGCGGCAAGCTCACCCTGCTCTTCGTGTGCGCCGTGGCGTTCCTCGACTTCGTCGATGCATCGATCGTCAATGTGGCATTGCCCTCCATCCGGCACGATCTGAATTTCTCGGTGCAAAACCTCCAGTGGGTCCTGAGCGGCTATCTGCTGACCTATGGCGGATTCCTTCTTCTTGGTGGTCGTTGCGCGGACCTGCTCGGCCGGCGCCGCGTTTTGATTCTCGGCATCTCGACCTTCGCCCTGTCATCGCTGCTGGGTGGTCTGGCATCCGATGCGAGCGTGCTGATCGCTGCTCGGCTCGTGCAGGGCTTGGGTGCGGCGATGATGCTGCCAGCTGCGCTCTCCATTCTCACCACGACCTTCAGTGAGGGAACCGACCGACTGAAGGCGCTCGGCGTTTGGGGCGCCGTCGCGGGTATCGCATCGGCTGTGGGCGTCTTGCTCGGGGGAATCCTGACTCAGGAGCTTGGCTGGAGATGGGTGCTCTTCGTCAACCTTCCGCTCTGCGCCGTTCTCCTTTTGAGCTCGTTCCGGGTCGTGGCCGGAGAGAAGCGAACCGCATCGCTAACCCACTTCGACGCAATCGGAGCCGCCACCGTGACTGGTGGCATGCTCCTCTTGATCTACACCCTCATTCGCGTCCCTGAGGTCGGTTGGGGGAACCTGCGCACGATCGGCGGGCTGGTCGGGGCAACGGTTTTGCTCGTCGTCTTCATCGTCAACGAGCAGCGGCATCCCAGGCCGCTCTTGCCACTGTCGATCTTCCGAATCAAAGGACTCGGCGCTGCCGACGCAACCCAGGTCATCTCGATGGCCGGTTTCTACTCGATGTTCTTCTTCGTGACGCTGTACATGCAAAACGTTTTGCACTTTTCTCCGATTCGTGCAGGGGTGTCCTACGTACCCGTGACTCTGGGAGTCGCGGTCTCAGCCGGAATCTCCTCCAAATTGTTCGAACGGGTTGGCACGAGGCCGATCATCGTTGGGGGCGCTCTCGTGGCGGCTTCTGGCGTCTATTGGCTGTCTCACATCCCTGTCCAAGGGACCTATCTCTCGAATCTTCTTCCCGGGCTGATGATCATGTCGCTCGGACTTGGCGCCGTCTTCACGGGGGTGACCACCGCAGCGAACGCTGGGGTTCCGCCTGACAAAGCAGGTCTGGCCGCCGGGCTGGTGAACACGTCCCAGTGGTTCGGTGCTGCACTCGGGTTGGCAATCTTCTCTTCGATTGCCACCAACCGGACGAGCGAACTCTTGACCAGTCATGTCTCAGCGCCCTTGGCCCTGACCGAAGGCTTTCACCGGGCGCTGCTCGCCAGCAGCCTCTTTCTACTAGGCGCAGCGGTCATCGCATTGAGGGCAACCAACACACGGGGCGAACCGATGCTGTCGGTGGACACGGCGGACCGATACGACGGCCAGACGGAAGCGGTCCTTGAGGTCGAGGAGGTCTAAGACCCGGTTCGATCGTCGCATCCTGTAGCCCACGCCCGACCGTTTCCAGGTCCTCTGACTCAGTCCACGATGTGCGACAGCCGAGATCGGTGGTTGCCAGAGCTGCTCGTGAGCTGCCTCAGTACGTCGTCGTGGCGGTTGTGCCGAGTACATCCACGCTCACACTGTCACCGCTCGTCAGGATCCACGTGAAGCCCTCGAGCGACGAGTTGTCGTAGGCAGTGCCCGGCTTGAACTTGATTTCGGTGCGGGACCAACTTGTGATCCGCAAGCCAATGCAATCGGTCTCAGTCGTCGGCACATAGTCCCCAGCGCGCCATCCAGCAGTCGTGTCCTCAAGCCACAGGCCATTTGTTCCATAGTCGTAGCCATCGCGCTTGATATCGCCTGTCGGCGAACTTGGGAAGGCCGGGCAACCATCTTGCCCGTTTGGGTGAGCCGAAGGGTTCGCCGCAGGCGCCGTGGCGCCGAACCCCGATCCCTTGACGACGATCTGCGGCTTGGCCGGTGTCCCGCTGAATGCAATTGATTTGACCGTGGGCGGTGCGTGTGCACCGGCGCTCGACGCAAACACCATTGCAGCGGAAATGGCCAAACCACTCGCCGCTGCTCCGCTCACGACTATCCGACCAGCTTTGCCGAAGAACCCGCGCATATCCCACTCCTTGCGAACGGAGCGGCCCAATACAACCCGCCCTCGCCAATCGTCCCCCGCGAGTATTGACACACCAGCGTTCACGGTCAAGCGGCAAGTGATCCGTACCTAGCGAATCGAGACCACCCTTCCGAGCAACCCACTGCATCTCCGTGAGGAGTGCGGCGAGGCCTTTGTTGCTATGGCGCGGGTGGCGGCGGCGGGAGTCCGGCCGGACCCATGAAGGCGAAGACCTGGTCGGTTCCGGGAAGGAGCAGTAGGCCATCGCCGAGCGACGGGGTCGGGAAGTGATTCGCATATCCGCCGTAGGAAATCGAGACGACTTGGACGCCATTCGCTGGGTTGAAGCCGTGCGCCGCGTTGTCGTCGATCGTCCACACCAGCCCGTCGGCGATAATCGGTGAGCCGGACTCACCGTTGTTGGAGGTCCAGAGCTGTTTCAGAGACGGGGGATTCGCCGACACCTGAACGGCCGTCAAGCCGTTGGGACACGGCACGTAGACCACCGAGCCTTTGACCGCGTGTCCGCCGTTGGGGTCGCCGCTGCACATCGAAAGCGAAGCGACCTCGCCGTCCTTGCCTCCGAGATGTCCCTGACGTAGCAGATAGGCGGTGTCGGTCTTGCCGATCTGGAACACGAACCCGTCCACCAGTGCAGGGTCCCCAGTGCCGAGGTCCAAGTCCTGCGCGCTGAGCGACTGCCAGTTGCTGAGATAGAACTTCGACTCGACTTGCATGCTCGGAGACAGCTCGAGCACGGCATCGCTGTCGTCGTACGGTTGGCCTGAGCCGAGGTCATAGCCGTCACCGCTCGCCACGTAGACATTCCCGTCGGGGTCGACCACCGGAGAGCTTCCGCCCATCCAGACCGCGCCGCGATCTTGGCCACTGCCGATCTGGAAGTAGTGAAGCGGCCCGCCAGTCTCCGAGATCGAGACGACGAACCCGTGCGCGGGACCGTTGGGTCCGGGACAGTCCCCGGCATTCTGGCCGTACGCGATGACCACGTTGCCGTTGTCGAGCGCCAAACCCGGCCGCTGGAGCTGCGCAAGCTCATCCTCACCGGCGCTCGGCATCGCCGGCTTGTCGAGCTTCACCTTCCCGGTGTACAGGTTGAGCCCGAAGAGGCGATGCGAAGCCTCCACGCCATTCGAAGCGGCCGGGCCCTTGATCAACGTGTCAGCGACGACGAATATCTCGTGGCGAGCGAGGTCGACGACCGGAGTGCCGGTGATGCCGACCTCGGGTGAAATGTCGCCGCAGGGCAGATCAGAAGAAGGCACGGCGGTCGCGAGGTGTTGGGACCACAGGACCTTGCCCGTGTTGGCAGCCAGGGCATAGACGGTGTCGTTCTCGGTCGCCGCGAATACCCGCCCGTCGGCGACGAGCGGTTCGCCATATAACTGCCCGTCGAGGACCGGCGACGTCCAGGCTTGCTGCGTGGGCGTTATCGCGGTTTTTACAGCGTGGGCCCCGGTCGCCTCAGTGTTCCCGTGATACGTGCTCCAGTTAGAGCCGAAGCCGGTGTGGGCCGCTGATCCGGTCAGGGATCCGGCCGTCGCCGTGCTGGACCAGCCGAGCGCCCCTGTCGCCAAGACGGCCACCGCGACAACGGGCACCCACGGATGTCTCAGGACACGACGCGACACTCTGCGGCTGGCGAACACACTTCTCAGGGACCCCGACCGACCCGCCATACCAAGAAGCTTACCGGAGCATCGTTGATCAGACGAAGGCGCGGGGACCTGCCACTATCCCTTCAGCGACGTAGAAATGTTTTCGAGCTACGCCGGACCCGACGAGCAGAAGTGTCGGAGATCCCGACACTTCGAGAGCAAACATCCCTTCCCGCTTGTGGCGCGAGATGTCATCACCCGACGCGACGCAGCGTGTCGTGGCGTTGCTTCGGCTTCGGCTTCGTCGGATAGACGACGTCGCGAAGGAGGCGGAGATCCTGGTGCTGCACCACCACGTGGCAATCCTGCGTCGCCGGACTGCCTACCCGAGGCGCTCGTGGTCCGATCGAGCGCTCATCGCGCCTTCGCCAGTTGAGCCTGCAAGGTCAGGGCAGGATCCCTATTCCTCGGGGGACTCGTGGCGTGCTCTGTCGACCTTCGGCCAAAGACAGTCCGGCGAGCAGCGCGTTGCGGAGTTCACGCGGATCGATCACAGCGTCGTAGGCGAGTCGGCTGCCGGCGCGAATCGACGAGTTGGCTTGTTGGACCGCCAATCGTTCCCGCTCTTCAGGGTCGGTGACGGCACTCGCTTCCGACCTTGCGGGAAGAGCACCGAGCGTGATGGAGGGAAAGGCCAGCGTCATCGTCTGCCCGTCGAAGGGATTCATAGCCATGACCGATGAGCCGAAGCCGAACGCCTTGCGCAACGTGACATGGAGCTTGGGCACCGCCAGGCGGTGCTGAACCGCGAACATTCGCGCGGAGTGACGCAGGATCCCTTGTTTCTCTGCAAGCGTCCCCGCGAGCACGCCGGGGTTGTCTGCCAAGAAGACGCAGGGAAGCCCGAACGTTCCGATGACGTCGAGGAAGTGCGCGGTCTTGTCGGCAGCTGCGCTGTCGATGGTCCCGGCCATCACGCTTGGATCGTTCGCCACGATGGCCACACTCTGACCCCCGAGGCGGGCCAGAGCGGTGACGATCGATCGCCCGAAGCTCGGTTGGATTTCGAGGAGCGAATCGTGGTCGACCAGTGCCAGCAGGACGGGGCCGATCGGGTACGGCTGCCGAGGATTGGGCGGGATGAGGTCGAGGATGCTCTCCAAGGAGCGTGGGCCGGTATCGGGTCCAGAAAGCCGCGGCACCGGATCCCATGCATTGAGCGGAAAGTATTCGAGGTACCGCCGGGCCAAGGTGATGGCTTCGACGTCGTCAGCGACGACGTTGTGCACGACCCCAGCGGCGTCAACCGCCACCCGTGGTCCCCCAAGCGTCTCCTTCGACACGTCCTCCCCCGTTGCGTCTTTCACAAGCGGCGGTCCGGCCGCAAAGATCGACGCCGATTCCGTCATCACGGCGAAGTCGGAGAGAGGCGCGGTGAGCGCGCCGTGGCCCGCAGACGCTCCCAACACAAGGCAGACGATGGGCGCGACGCCTGAGAGCTCGGCCAGACCCATGAGATCGCCGGGGCGCCGTCCACCGGAGGAATCCGAGACGCGATGTCCGGCCCCTTCGAGCATCATGACCAGGGGCACCCTCTCTTGAAGGGCCAGTTGGCACAGCCGGTAGCGCTTGTCCGACGCGCCACCCCCTATCGATCCGCCGAGCACAGTCACGTCCTCGGCACCAGCAAGCGCCGGTCTGCCGTTGATGCGCCCGGAACCCGCCACCAGCGCATCGCCCGGTATGGGTGGATCCTCGGTCGTCCCCACCAGCTGGCCAATCTCCGAGAACGAGCCTGCGTCGAAGAGTGTGGCGATCCGCTCGCGGGCGTTCAGACGACTCCGCTCTCTTTGCCGGATTAATCGAGGTTCGCCGCCCATGGCGAGCGTCTCGGACTTCCTGCGCTCGATCTCCTCAAGAGCCGGATCCCATCCGTCCCGATTCTCGCCGGTCGCCAACTCAGATCCGCCTCGTCTGAATATTCAGGCGACCGTCGCCATCAGTGACGGTTTTGATATGCCGCTGGCGACGAGCACGCGGCAGAACGCCCAGTCGATACCGGTCGCCCCAGCCGTCACAGGGGCCGATCTGGCCTTCCAGGTCATGCGGGACGAACGCGCGCCGATCCATGCGCCCTGATTATGGTCCAGCAATGCGATCACGTCAGGCGGGTCGGCAGTTGTAGGAATTAGGTACCCGTCCCGTGCAGCGTCACGATGATAGGACCCTGTCCGGAGTTGCTGTTGAAGACGTACCGGCCGGAGGTCGGACCGACAGCGGTCGGATGGAAAGTCACCGTCTGCTTTAAGAAGGTGCCCGGCTCGATGGTCGTTCCCTCGGGCATCGGCACGACTGAGGAGAACGCCCCGCTCGGCGCGATGGCCCGCGTGATGATGAGTGCCACTGTGCCGCTGTTGCCAACGCTGAAAGTGACATGCGCCGTCCCTCCGACCGGGACCGATCCGGCATCGAGCGAGGCGCTCGAGACGGCAAGGTGTTCGACGCCCGTCACAGCAGCGCCGCTGACCGGGATGGTCACCGAGCCGTGGTTGGTCGAGACCGACAGTGCCGAGGGATACGAGCCCGCGACAGCCGGGTCGAAGTTCACAGACGCCGTGACCGATTGCTGAGGTGCGAGCACCGTGCCGACGGCAGGGAGGCCCGTGACGGTGTACGGGGCATGCGGCAGGTCGACGCCGGTCACCGTCTCGGGTTTGTTCCACGAGTTGGTCAAGCTGACGGTCAGGGCCTTGCCGCCAGCGCCCGTCGTCACCGTGCCGTAGGCGAGGGGCTCGGCGGACAACGTGAGCCCCGGGGCAGTCCCGTATCCAGAGATCGAGAAGGTCTCGATTCCAGCGCTGGTCGGAATGGACAGCGCGGCAACTACAGGGCCCGCTGCGTCGGGAGTGAAACTGATCGAGAGCCGCACTGTGGCGCCTGGTGCGAAGGAGGTTCCGGCCACCGGTTGGCGGACGGCGAACACCGAGCCGGCGACCGGCTTGGCCACCGCGGGCGGCGGTACCTTCGGTCCTGCCGTGGCACCCGCGGGAATGGTGGTCGAACTGGCCGAGGCGATGGTCGACGAGGTGACCGACCCGGAGCCCTGTGTTGGTGCGGGACCGGTGACCCCTTGGTAGCCGCGGACGGTCGCTGGGCCGGTGACCGTGAGACCCTGCGGCGTCGTGGCGACCACGGTGGTCGTGCGACTCGAGCCCACTGGCACCGAACCGAATTTCACGGGCGCGACCGGGAGCGCCGCGTTCGCTCCCGCGCCGAAGGCCAATAGATGCCCGTCCCGCGTGCCGACATACACCCGCCCGTTCGAAGCCGTGGGGACGGAGAACTTCGAGGCCGTCCCGATCGGGGCGCTCCAGAGGAGTGGCAGCACACCGTGCGTCGGGACGGCACCGAAGGCCATCAGCGTGCCGCCATCGCCACCCGATCCGTTGGTGGTGACGGCCCACACCACGGCGCTGCCCGAGGTGCTTCCCTTACTGGTCACCAGCGGTGAACCCGACGTGTACCCGAACGATGAAGCGCTCGTCCCAGCAGAGGCGAGCTGCGGCACGCCTTGACCGTTGAGGCCGTAGCTGAAAGCCCGCAGCGGCCCACCGGCGCTCTGCATGATGTAGACCCAGCCTCCTTGTCCCCCGTAGACCGCAGGGTGGCCCCACTGACCCTCGTAGGGTCCCAACTTCTGCAGGACACCGCTCGAGCTCTGCTTGAAACCGCCCATGGCGTCGGAGTCGAGGAGAAAGACCCGTCCGTCCTTCCCCTCCTGGACCAGCAGGTGAGGGTGGGCACTCGTGCCGAAGTGGGACGGCGTCGAGCGCGACGGGACCCCCGGAACCAAAATCCTCGTCGTTGGAATCGAGGTTGGCGGCGTTGCCCGGAGAAAAGAACTGAATGGGCTTGATCTTGCCGGTCGCACCCACCTTGAGACCGATGACGGATTCCGACAAGGTAGGCGGCGGGTCGTTGGAGGCGGCGGGATGCGGCGACACGCCGTTCCCGGAGGTGAGGATGATGTGGCCCGGCTCATCGGATACCAGTCCCGCGCCGCTTTCCCAGATTCCGGCCTGGGAATCCTCGTCGGTCCCGACACCGGATTCGTCGCTCCACATGGAGGTGATACCCGGGGTGGCGGTAGTGCTGACACCCACCACGATGCCCCGGTACGGGTCCGAGTCGCAGTCGGAGGCAAACGCCATGTACACGGTGCCGTTCATCAACAAGAGCCCGGGACGCTGCTCTTCGGAAGGATCGTTGAACGGAACGCCTGGCGTGTTGTACGGCGTACCGGTGACCTCGACCGGGAATCCAGGCGCCTCCTGGCCGGTCGTGCTGGAGATGGCCTGAAGGTACCAGTGGGCATTGGCGAGTCCACCGCTCCCGGTCTCGAGCCGGGTCGTGAGATAGACGGTCCCCGTTGCCGGATCGACCACCGGCGTGGAGGTCGATCCGAGGTCGGGCGCCAGGTCCGAGCACCCGATCGTTGCTGCCTCGAACGGCGACCCGAAGGACCGGCTCCACTCGACGGCACCCGTGGTGGCGTTGATGCCGTAGGCCATGGCCTGCTCGGTGGTCACAATGACTGTGCCGTTCACTACCAGTGGCTGCGCGTACACGGACCCCAAGACCGGCGTCGAGAACAACTGTCCGAAGGTCGACCCCTGGACCACCGAGGGAGTGAGGCCCGGTTCGTGGTTGTCCCAGTTGTCGCGGAGATTGTCGTAGCCGGCGGTGGTCACGTCCGAAGTGGTGGCGGCTCGGGCCACCACAACAGGTGCCAATACGCTCGCTCCTACAACTGCGGCCCCGCCCATCACGATCGCCAAACGTCCTGCAGCCATTTTTTTCCCGCCTGTGCTGGTGAGCACCAAGTCGATGTCGGTGCGACATTAGTGCCAGGCGGAACGATGCAACCACAAGCCACCACCGGGACGAGAGGCGACCCGACCGCGCATCGTTGCACCGCAAGCGAAAACGAACCTTGGCTCAACGAAGCGGGGCGACTCCGATCCGTGCGCGTGTGTGATCTGAACCGCGAGTATGCGTGACCTTCGACACACGACGGTCAGGGTCAGTACGAAGTGCAAAATCTGAGTCAACGACAGCGGCGTACGTCCAGCGTTCTGACTGAGAAAGTCCGGCGACTCTGACAGACAAGAGTTTGTGCGATTTGAGGGTCCCCGAGGATGCGTGCGGTGCTTGTCCTCGGGCGTTCGAAGGCGACGGGACAGGAGCACGCCAGGAACTGCAGGCCCACATAGTGCCAACAATGGCTTCCACGGCTCGGACATCGCCAGCTCGGGGGACGCCCCTGTCGTAGGCGCCTGGGGTAACAGCGCGCACCGGCGCGGCGTACCGCTACGGAGGTGCCATCCCAAGTGGTCCACTGGACGGGTTTGGGTACTCGTCAAGGGATAGAGAGACGGCTGCCGCAACCAGCCTGCGCACATTCATCCGATCAGCCGGAAACAGACGGAGCCGTGATTCGCCAACTGAAAGCACATCTCTGCTCGGATCTCGGGTCGAGCGGGGATCCGCTCTTGCAGGTGGTCTCAGTAAGAACGACGATAGGGCTTTTCGAGCCTACGACCTCGGTTTCGTCGAATGATAGATAACGGCACGAGGCTTCATGTCAGCGTCAGGGTGCGTCCGTACTCTCGTCTACATGGGTCCGGTCCGAGACACGACTGCGCCGACCTGGCATTCCATCGCCGACCGGCCTCGCTGAGGTGGTGGTCGGGGTCGAGCTCGAAGTCTTCATTGCCGAAATTGAACTGACCCCTGGTCAATGTCCCATCTCGCGGAGTCGAGCGGTGCGGGCACACTCTGCGATCGGTTCGAGCACGAGGAGGGGGTTTCCGAACCCCGGATGCGCCGTCAGGTGCTCGTGCTGAGTCTCGACGTCTGCGACATCGTGCTGCCGCTGGGAACGACCTACCCAAAACAGGCCCTTCCATTCTTGGACCGGACGTGCTGAGCGCACCCCGCGACGAGTTTGCAGCACACACGCCTGCTTCACCTTCGATCGGTCGAGTTCGGAGGGCTCGTTGGTCGAAATCGCGCGTACATCGCCGTCGCCGGATCCTTGCCGCCGTCGCAACGATCATTGGGATCTTCTTCCTCTGGTTCGCCATCTCGCTCGGGAGTGCGCTCACCAACCCTGCACTGGGAACCTCCATGGGAGCACGAGCCGCCGAGTGGTTCCGTGGCCACGGTGGAGCATCCGTCGTCGTGTGGGCGGAGAACGAGTGGTACTCACACCATCAGCCGAAGGTCGGTGGCGCCCTGGCGGCCGGGACCATTCGAAAGCCTTTGGTCGTTCCCACATCGGTGCCAACCGTCGCGATACCGCATCTGCCGGCGCCAGCTCCCATCGTGCCGTTCGCCAACCCACCCGTTGCGGGCGAGGGCCAATGGTCGCCGGTAGGACGGCCTGTCAAAGGCCTTCCCGCGGTCTACGAAACCATGCTCAGGCCGGACGCCGATCCACACGAGCTACGTGGTGGGCGTCGCCTGGATGGACACCGAACTCCTCAAGGCCACGCTCTACTCAGGCAGCGCGATCCCCGGAGGCGGCCCTTACTCCCATACCGCTCCGATTTCCCCACCTAATGCCACCCAACTGGTTGCCGCGTTCAACGCTGGGTTCTTGATGTCCGATGCAAACGGCGGCTACTACACCGACGCCAAGACCGTTGTTCCGTTGCGAGCGGGCGCGGCATCGTTCGTGGTTTACAAGAACGGCTCGGCCTCCGTGGGCCAATGGGGCCGTGACGTCATGATGGGCCCCAACGTCGTATCAGTGCGCCAGAACCTGGATCTGCTCGTCGATGCCGGGCAGGTCGTACCGTCAGCATCAAACACCGACTCCAGACAGTGGGGCGCCACGCTGGGCGGGGGACTCTTCGTGTGGCGATCGGGACTCGGGGTCACCGCAAACGGCGCCTTGGTCTACGTCGGTGGACCCGGCCTCAACATCTTGGACCTCGCCAACATTTTGGTGCGGGCCGGCGCGGTGCGTGCCATGGAACTCGATATCAACACTGACTGGGTCAACTTCAGCAGCTACCAGCCATCACCCCCGACTGGCCCGGCCACCGCGGAGAACGGAACCGAGCTGATCTCCGGAATGAGCGGTACTCCAGGACGCTATTTCGAGCCGTGGTGGGCCCGGGACTTCATCACCATGTCTGCAGCGGCTGGCTCATGACGGTGGTTCGGAAGATCACGGACCGAGGAAGCCTCGGCGCCTCAAGAGCCAGCGACTGGTGGACGAGCATCCGCCGGCCGAACGGCAGTCCACGCTCCGCCTGCTTGCGCTCGGGTGCGCGTCCGGCGCAATGGCTCAAGAATGTCCTTGTCTTCATGGCACCGGCCGCCGCAGGTGTGCTCGGTGAATGGCATACGGCGCTGCGGGCTGATCGCTGCCTTCTCGATCTTCTGTGTAGTGGCGTCGGGCACGTACCTCGTCAACGACGTTGTCGACGCGGAGTCGGATCGACACCACCCGGTCAAGGGACTCCGACCTGTGGCGAGTGGCGCGTTGCGACCGTCACTCGCACTCGGTGTCGGGTTCGCGCTCATCGCAACGGCTCTCGTCTCAGCCATGGCCATAGGCCCATGGGGATTCGCTGTCGTAGTCGCGTCCTATGCAGGGCTGAGCATCGCCTACAGCACCCGGTTGAAGCAGAGAACCCGTGATGGAACTTGCGGTGGTCGCTTCGTGCTTCGTGTTGCGGGCCGTTGCTGGAGGTGTGGTGGCGGGCGTGCCACTCTCGAACTGGTTTCTCGTCTTCACCTCGTTCGCCGCTCTCTTCATCGTTACGGGGAAACGTTGCGCCGAGCACGCTCGCCTCGGGGACGAACGGGGCGTCCATCGCGCCGGTACTCGACGAGTACAGCGAGTCATTCCTCAAATCGACCCTGACGATCTCGGCGACCGTCACGCTCGCGTCCTACTGCCTATGGGCGTTCGAGCGAACCGGGTTTCTCGCCCATGCTGGAAAGAATGTCGTCTTTATTGAGCTGACCGTCATCCCCCTCGTCCTCTCGGTCCTGCACATCCTTCGTCTTCTCGACGCCGGACAGGGTGGTGAGCCCGAACAACTCGCCCTCCGTGACCGGGTACTTCAGGGCTACGGTGCACTCTGGCTGATCCTCATGGGCATCGGTCTGTACGGATGACGGTCACCATCGCGAATGCCCTTCAGCCGCTGTCGGGCTGGGGCCGGACCGCTCCCACCTCGGCTCTCGTCGCCCGCCCATCCGACGCCGCTTCCGTGAGCGACTTACTCCGGCCCCATCGCGGCGGAGTCATTCCCCGGGGACTCGGGACGAAGTTACGGCGACGCCGCACAGTGCACGGGTGGGCTCACAATCGACACGGCTGGGCTGCACGACGTGGGCGCGTTGGACGAGGGGACAGGGACAATCGAAGTTGGGAGCGGTGTCAGCCTCCACGAGTTGATGCGCCTCCTGATTCCCGCCGGCTGGTTCGTCCCGGTGACACCGGGCACCCGCTATGTCACCGTTGGTGGCGCTATCGCGGCGGATGTCCATGGGAAAAATCACCACTGCGACAGCAGCTTCGCCAGGCACGTGGTCGAAATGTCCCTTGTCACGCCGCGTGGCGTCTTCACCGTCTCTCCCGATCGCGATCCCGATCTGTTTTGGGCCACGGCTGGCGGCATGGGCCTCACCGGAGTCATCGTGAGCGCCGTTCTTCGGCTGATCCCCATAGAGACGTCCTGGATGCAGGTGGATAGCCAGCGCTTCAGCCGACTCGATGCGCTGATGTCGGACGATGGAGAGTGGGGACTATCCGGTACCGCTACAGCGTCGCATGGTTGGACTGCATGCAAGGCCGCACTCGGGAATCAACGTTCGATTCTCACGCGAGGGGACCATGCGCCTTTCGACGCCCTTCCGAATCGGCTGCGGAATCGTCAGCGGGAAGTCCCCGGTGACCCGTCACTGCGTGTCCCGCTGACTGGACATGGACGACTCTTGAACCGGCTGTCCATTCGAGCGCTCAACGAGGCGTGGTTCCGGACCTCCAGGGACTCCGAGAGCAGCCTGCAGAGCATGGCCGGATATTTTCACCCGCTCGACGGGTTCGGTGCCTGGAACCTGCTCTATGGACGCCGTGGATTCGTGCAGTACCAGTTCGCGGTCCCCTCCAAACGGGCCGACGTGGTCCAGACCGCTGTTGCGAGCGGTCGTGGCATCGGGGCTGCCTGTCTTTCTCGCCGTGTTGAAACGCTTCGGCCACGGGACTCCAGGTCCACTCTCCTTCGCTCAAGAAGGTTGGACTCTGGCTCTCGATTTCCCACTCGGTCCGCCTTCCCTCCCGGCATTGCTCGATCGTCTCGATGATGCCGTGGCCGCGGCCGCAGGTCGTGTCTATCTGGCCAAAGACTCCCGGCTGCGACCGGAGCTCGCTCCCTTCATGTACCCGCGGGTGGACGAAATGGCAAGGGTCTGTCGAAGGGTCGACCCTGACGGAATACTGGCCTCCGACCTTTCCCGTCGCCTCGGGATCCCGCAGTGAACGACGCCTTCGGAAACTCGCAATCGGTCGTTGTCTTCGGCGGCACGTCAGATATCGCCCGAGAGCTTGTGGCACTTCTCGTCGCGGACCGGGGCCGGTCCGTCGTCCTGGCCGGACGTGACGGCGTGACACTCGCGAAAGAGGGCAGATCAGCTGCGGCGCAGCGTGGCGAGACGTGCAGACGGTGACGTTCGATGCCACCAGCGCTCGAGCGACGTCGAGAAGTCCGTGACGGGGTGCTTCGAAGCGGCGGGCGAACCGGTTGACGTCGTCATCGTCGCAATCGGTGAGCTCGGGAACCAGATGGCGGACGAGGTCGACCCTGATCGGGTCGCTCGCTTGGTGACGGTCAACTTCGGTTGGCCCGCAGCGGCACTGTCATCGGTCGCAGACCCGGCTCCGGCAGCAAGGGTACGGTCGCATCATCGTGCTGTCATCGGTAGCCGGGTTCCGGGTCCGTCGTTCGAATTTTGTATACGGCTCCGCGAAGGCGGGCCTCGATGGTTTCGCTGCTCGGGCTCTCCGAGGCTCTTCGTGGCACCGGTGTCTCCATGCACGTCGTACGCCCTGGTTTTGTGCACACCAAGATGACGCGAGGCCGGCCTGCCGCGCCGTTCGCCGTCCGACCGGAAAAGGTTGTTTCCGACATTATGCGTGGCCTGAAACGAGGGCAGGTGGTGATCTGGTCGCCACGCGTGCTCGGGTTGGTCTTCGGCGTGCTCCGACTGGCTCCCGGAGCGCTGTGGCGGCGCCTTCCCGGCTGAGGAACACGCAGATCCCGAATCCGTCAGGACGAGTCGCAACGAGCCCTGTCTTCCGGGCACCGTTTCGCCAACGAGGAGAGTTGACGTGTCACAACGAACGAAATCCGTGAAGCCCGCACCGGGCTCCCAAAGATCGCGCCGATCCGGCCGGCGTCGACGGCGTGTCCGATTCGATGCCCCTCCACCACGGGCTCTGGCTCTCTCTGGGTGGGCGCTTGTGCCATTGCGTGCCTTCCTAGGAGTCACGTTTGCCTTTGCCGGGCTCCAGAAGCTGGCCAATCCGAACTTCTTCAACGCGAACAGCCCCTCGAGCATCCAGGCCCAGCTCATCGCATCCATCCGCATAAGCCCCCTCCATGGGCTGCTCGGTCATCTCCTCTCCATCGCCGTGCCCATCGGCGTCATCATCGCTCTGGCCGAGCTGGCGGTTGGTCTGGGAGCGATTCTGGGGCTGTGGACGCGAGTCTCCGCCGCTGGCGGAATGGTCCTCGCGATTCACGCTCTTTCTTACGGTGAGCTTCCATTCGTCGCCGTACTACACAGGAGCTGACATCGTTTTTGTTTTCGCCTGGATTCCGCTGGTCCTCGCTGGCTCGGGGGGAGTGCTCTCCCTCGACGGCGTGATCGCCGCCAGAGTGGCGGAGCGAATACAACCTTGGTCCGCCAACAGTCGTTCCCGTCCGTTTCGCGCTCGTGTCCAACAGGTATGCGGCCACTATGACAACGACTCCTGCGATGCAAGAGACGGAAACCGTTGCGATGTCCGCGGCTGCCCCTTCCTCTCGGCCAATCCGGTCGGTCTCCCCAGCATGTTCAAGGAGGGAGGTCTCGACCCCATCGAACGCCGGAAATTCGTTCTCGGGGGCGCTCCAGCACTCACAGCGGCGGTCGCGGGAGGCGCTGTCGCCGGAGCGACGGCCGGACTCGGACGAGTCGTTGGCGGCGCGAAAAGTCCGGGGGGCCAGAGCGTCACGCTAAAGCCCACGGCACACGAGCAGGCCGGCTGTCACTGGCTCCGGCGCGACCACGACATCGCCTGCGACATCGACTCCGGGCACTGCTGGTCCAGGGACCGCGATTGGCCTGGCCAGCCAGGTACCGCTCGGCGGGGCCGCTCGCTTCACCGATCCCAAGACCGGAGACCCTGGTCTTGTCCTCCAACTCGACGGAGGGGCGGTTCGTCGCCTTCGACGCCATCTGCCCCCATGCCGGATGCACGGTGGGGTATTCGTCCGCCGCCAAACTCATCGTTTGTCCGTGTCACGGCTCCGAATTCGACCCGACTACGGGCGGCGTGGTGAGCCCACCAGCCTCGCGTGGCCTGAGTCCGATCCAGGTGGTGGTGGACGCCAACGGTGAGCTCGTCGTTGACGGATGAACGGTCGGCGGACGGCTCCACTGCGGGCCTTTTCGGCGTACCTGCCAAGGACCCTGTTTCCGCGTAGGCTCACGACAAATCTGAGCTCTCCAATGCCTATCGGCTTGCCGAGCGGTAGGCCCGAGCGATGTGAGGAATTCATGGTGATGCCTGGACCGCTGCGGCGGCACCGTGCCGGTCGCATGAGGTCCCGTCTGTCGGGGAGGCGCGGTGGGATCCCGGCCGCAGTCGCACTGGCCTTTACTGCGGTGGCCTGTGCGGCGCTGCTCCAGCCTCTGACGGCCGGCGCTTCGCTCCCCAAGGACGCCAATCCCAACGGGGTCCTCACGTACGGCATCGACCTGAACAGCGAGTTCGACAACACCTTCAATCCCGAGCAGAGCTTCAATCCCTGCGGATTCGCCATCCTCTCGAACATCTACGCCTCGGGCCTCGGCATCACCAACACGGCCTTCCTTCCGAACGTCATCGAGAGCTGGTCGACGACGCCGCACACCGTGACCCTCCACGTCCGGCCCGGTGTCGTGTTCTCCAACGGCGACCCGGTCGACGCCAACGCCATCAAGACGAGCCTGCTGTACAGCCGAAAGAGCCCCTTGCTGACCACGCTGACCGCGATCTCGACGATCGATGTGCGTGAATCCCCTCACCCTCGTGCTCAACCTCTCCAACCCGATCCCCGGAGACGTCGTCCAGGCGATGTACCACTCGGACGGCACCATTTACGACCCCAACACCATCGCGACGGATGGCACCCATCCGGTCGGAGCCGGACCGTTCGTCTTGAAGAGCTACCAGGTGGGGTCCTCCATCAAGCTCGTGGCCAACCCCAAGTACTGGAACAAGGGCCAGTACCGGCTCGGCGGCGTCGATTTCGTCCAGGCCTCGAACGGTCCGCAGATCGTGACGGCGCTCGAAACCGGGGCCATCGACATGGCGAACCTCGAGCCGAACGAGGTCGGGCCGGTCAAGGCCCAGCCGGACCTCGCGGCAGTGGTGGGCAAGTCCTACGACTACGTCGACCTTCAGATGCGGCAGAACGCTGCGCCGTTCAACAACTCAAAGGTCCGCGCCGCGTTGGAGTATGCGGTCGACCGCAGCGCCCTCAACCGGGTGGTCGACGACGGCCTCGGTGAGCCGGCCTACCAACCGTTCCCGTCGTGGTCCCCTGGCTACAACAAATCGGTCGGGAACAGGTACACCTATCAACCGGCGAAAGCCAAGGCCATGCTGAAGGCCGCCGGCTTTCCCAAAGGGATTTCGTTCACGCTCGCCGTGCCGAGCGGCGATCCTTCGTTCGCCCAAGCCTCCCAGCTCATCCAGCAGCAGGCGACGTCCGCCGGGTTCACCGTCAAACTCCAAGAGGTCGACCCCGCCGACCTCTTGACCGACGTCTACATCAAGGGCGAGGGCGATGCCGTCCTCACCGAGCAGCTCTCGAACGGGCCCGACCTGGCCAACAACTTCGAGAACGAGTTCCTGCCGATCGGATTTCTGACCCAGCACTTCGGGACCGCCAACCCGATGCTCGCCCCCTACATCAAGCAGGCCCTCCAGTACGTCACCGCCCAGCAGCAGGGCCCGTTCATGCAGAAGGCGGGTGCCCTCGCCATGGCCATCGGCGCCGAGGTCCCTCTGGTCTTCCAACCATCGCTTGTCGGCTACAACAAGAAGGTGGTCGGTGGCACGGTCCAGGCCCCGATCGGTCAGTGCCACACCAATCTGGCCGGCATCTACGTCAAGAAGTAAGCGGCGCAGTCAGAACTACGAACGAGTTCACCGTTCTCCCGGGCAGTCACTACTGGCCGTCACCCTTGAGAACTTGGAATCGACCCATCCTCAGCCCGACGGCCAGTCCATGAAGCTGATCAGGTCGACGACCTCTCCGAGGATTCGAAGATCGCACGCCTCGTCGGGCCGACTCCGAACGCTTCCAGAGCCAGCGCTAGTCATTACTTACCGGCAGGGTCGGACTTGATTCGTTCAGATCCCTGTTCCCAGCCCCAACGCCAAAATTCCGACTAGCTAACTTGGCCGTCCTCGGTCACTGACAGTGATGGCGCCTGGGCTCGGGACGCAGTCTGTCCAGATATGCCTTCAGGAATCGCTGAAATGTGCCGATTTGGTTACTTAGGGATTTCCTGAGGGTGGGCGGGGGCCATGGCCGCAGAGCAAGACCGGGAGCGTCGATGGCGGCCTCGATGAGCAGGCACAGGACGCCGAGCGCGACCTAGGAGAGACTGCCTCGCGCGTCGACCCGGGTGTCCTGGCCTACCTGATCGGTCCGCCGGCCTTGTTGCTCGTCCTCGTCCTCGAGCACTTCAAACTCATCGCAAGCCATTCGATTTGGCTGTGGCTCGCACGTCTTCCTCGCCACCCCGCTCGTGAACTTGGTGGCTGACATCGCGTATCAGCGGAACCCCAACGAGTTCCGCTCGAATCTGCAGCTTGCGGCCCAGGTGGTCACCATCACGGCGGTGATCTATCTGACCGGGTGGGGCCCGGTTCTCATCGCCGCCTACTCGTTCGGCGCGCTTGTGAGCATTTCTCGCAACGGCTCGCGCCGATGGAGGCCCGCGCTCGCCTGGAGTCTCATCGGCATTCTGATCGGCCAGATCACGATTGCTCTCTCGTGGGCACCGACGTTCCTGAGCCATGGCCAGGCACTGGCCGTGGCGATCATGAGCGCCTTCGTTCTGTGCTTTGTCGTTCGAATGGCCGCCGCCATCATGGCCAAGCGGGAGATGGCCGACGCATCCTTCCGACAGAGCGAACGGCGCTTCCGGTCCCTGGTCCAGAACTCCACTGATACGACCCTCGTCGTCGCACCCGACGGCAATATCACGTATGCCAGTCCCGCGGCAGAAGTCCTCCTCGGTTTCTCCCCGCTCGAACTCGAAGGCCAGCACGTGATGTCCCTCGTGCACGGGGACGATGCTGACTGGGCCTCGACCACCCTTGGTGCCGACCTAGAAATCGCCCAGGTCTCTCATCCGGTCCAACTCAAGATGGTGGGACGCAATGGTCGAGTTCGAGATGTCGAAGCCGTGGTAACCGATCTCAAGAGCGACCCGGCTATCGGGGGCTGGGTCGTCAACATGCGTGACATCACCGACCGCAAGGCGGCCGAAGCCCGACTCGTCCACCAGGCACAACATGACGCATTGACCAGTCTTGCCCAACCGGATCGTCATCCTCGAGCAGGCGGATCTCATGCTGGATCGATGCGCAGACGGTGAGAGGGAGTTGGCCGTCTTCTTCATCGATCTCGACAACTTCAAAGACGTCAATGACAGCCTGGGCCACGAAGCGGGCGACGAAGTCCTGCGAGTCGTCGCCGATCGCCTGTCTGCCCAGCTTCGAGACGGCGAGGTGATCGGTCGCATGGGCGGCGACGAGTTCGTTGTCCTGGCCGAGTCGAACGACGCTCGCGACCCCACCACCGCGGTCGCCAAGCATCTGCGGGCGGTGCTCGCCGAACCCATCCGAATCCTCGGCACAAGACGGTCCTCTGATCCACGTGACAGCGAGCATCGGCGTCGCCTGCGGGGTGCCCGAGTCGGCCAACGAACTCTTGAGAAATGCCGACATCGCGCTGTACCAGGCGAAGCTGGCGGGGCGTGATTGTTGGGTGTCCTTCGTTCCCGAAATGAGGTCGACTGCTCTGAGGAACCTCCAGCTGCGTTCGGAACTGACCTCCGCCATTGAGGAGGAGCAATTCCTCCTCCTGTACCAACCGATCGTCGATCTTCACAGCGGTCAGGTCGCCAGCGTCGAGGCGCTTGATCCGATGGGAGCATCCCGAGCAGGGAGTCATCTCGCCAGACCAGTTCATACCCGTCCTCGAGCAGACGGGCCAGATCATCGATGTCGGTCGGTGGGTACTGAACGAGGCCTGCCGCCAGGGTGCCCTCTGGTGGTCTGCACACCTTCGGATCGGCGTGAACGTCAATGCCTCAGCACGTCAGCTCGAAGACGCGCGATTCGTCGATGACGTGGTGACTGCGCTCTCATCGTCAGGTCTCCCGGCCCAGGCTCTCGTCATCGAGATCACCGAGAGCAGTCTGATGGGCACGAGTGAGACCGCCAACAGGAACCTGACGCTCCTCAAAGAGCATGGCGTGCGAGTCGCCATCGATGACTTTGGCACGGGATATTCATCGTTCTCTTACCTCCTCCAATTCACCGTTGACGCCCTCAAGGTCGACGGATCGTTCGTCAGCGCCATGGACAGCTCTCAGCACGCCAAGGCTGTCGTACGGGCCGTGTTGGAACTCGGTCGATCGCTCGACCTCGAAGTCATTGCCGAAGGGATCGAGGACTCAGAACAACTCGCTCTCTTGCGCGCAGAAGGGTGTCGCTGGGGTCAGGGCTTCTTGTTGTCTCGGCCCGTGGCCGCGTCGGTTGTCACCGACATGCTGTGCCATCCGACAGCGCGAGATCGAGAAACTTGGCCGTCTCCAAGTAGGACCGAAGGTCTCGCGTTCGATCGCACGGATCGTTTGACCGATCCTCTAAGGAGAAGGCCGGCCAATGATGTTCGAGGTCCAGGACGGGTGCTGCGGGCCGCATTTCATTTCGCCGCCCACGGTCAGGTGCCCGACAACACCAACCCGACGTCGTCGGCAAAACCGTCGTTGTACGTCTGTCCGGTTTGGCGGCTGAAGCTCAGCTGCACGAACGCGCTCCGGGCGTTCGTGGGTACAGCCGCGGTAGCCATTTGCTTGACGAGCTCGGTCTTTCCGCCTCGGACCGATTCAGTGACGCCGGCGAGGACCATCGACGTCCCGACGAGGAAGCCCTTCTTGTTCTTGAAATCGACCTCGACGAAGGTCTGATCGGTGCGCGTACCCGAACCGCCGATCCATCCGGTGAGCTTGGCCGTCACGTGGCCACCTTTGATGGCGTTGACAAAGGAGGCGAGATTCACGGTCTGCGTTGCGGTGACCGAGTCATTGGGATCGTTCGGCCCGCCAGCGAAGAAGTTGACCCCACGTTTCGCGGGCCCAGGCGACGTTGCGGTGAGGAACCCACCGCCCGTCGCACCATATTTGACGACCGTGAACGACGTTCCAGTGGAATCCGTCCAATCTGGGACGGGAACCACGCTGCCGTTGTTACTGCCCGTTCCCTGCTCGGCGCCACCGTTGATGATCAAATTCTTCGTCGTGGTCGACGCATCCGCAGGGACACCGTCGGCCATGACAAGGCCGGCCGAGGCAATGAGTCCCGCCAGCGAGATGATCGCAGTCCGCTTCATCGTCCACCTCCAACTCGATCGATGAAGGCACGATAACCATGCGTTGATTGCACCGCTAGTGCCTCGTACACAAGCGAGAGCATTCCAGCTCAGCCGATTCCCAGGCGGGCACGCTTCGCTTGCCTTCAAGGCTCAACGGTTCAGCACGTGAACGATCCAGGAGATTGCTGTCGGAACTTGTAAAACCGATGTACCCGGCTCGTGCGCCTCCAGCATCTCCTCTGCCCTTCATAGCCAAGTGATGTCGCCTGGCTCGCGCTCCAATGGCCTTCTACGACGACAGGTGTTCGGTCCACGATCGCCAGCGGCCCATGGTCGTCGAGCGAGTCTCCGTGAACGCAGCGTTCCAGGTTGTGAGACCGGGTCCGAGGTCAGCTCGGACGATGTCCTACGGGACCTCGACCACAAAGAGAGGACACGCCGACGCCTCCTGACCATCCCATTTGGAGCTGCTGGGAGCCGTCGTGGCGCTACCGTACGTTGGCTCCCAAAGAGTTCGAGGTCGGAATGGTGCTGGTCAACAACGCGGTGTACGTCGGTGGGCGGAGAAGCGCCGATCCTCGGACTCTCGACGAGACCTACGAGATCCTGCGCCAGCGCCACGGCATGGCCTGGATCGGGCTGTATCGACCTGATCTCGAAGAGATCCGCTCCGTGGCGCAGGAATTTCAATTGCACGAACTTGCCGTCGAGGACGCCGTCGCAGCCCATCAGCGTCCAAAGCTCGAACGCTACGGCTCGACCCTCTTCACCGTCCTGCGGCCCGCCCGGTACATCGATGCAACCGAAGAGGTCGAGTTCGGCGAACTTCACGTCTTTACGGGAAAGGATTTCGTCGTCACCATCCGCCACGCTGAGACGCCAGACCTCAGCAAAGTCCGCAAGAGGCTCGAAGGCACTCCAGAATTGTTGTGTCTCGGTCCCGAGGCCGTGCTCTATGCGATCATCGACCAGGTCGTCGACGAGTACGCCCCGGTGGTCATCGGGCTGGAGAATGACATCGACGAGATCGAAGATCAGCTGTTCCAGGGCGGGGATCCGGCGTTGGCTCGTCGCATCTACAAACTCTCCCGCGAGGTCATCGAATTCCAGAGGGCGACCCAGCCACTCCTCGGCATGCTGCAGGCGCTTGAAGGGGGATTCGAGAAGTATGAGGTAAACCTCGAGCTGCGCAGGAACCTTCGCGATGTCAGTGACCACGTCATCCGGATCGTAGAGCGTGCAGACTCGTTCCGAGCTCTTCTCCAGAATGCACTCACGGTGCACAGCACGCTGGTCGGTCAACAACAGAACGACGAGATGCGCAGCCTGACCGAGACGAGCGTCGCGCAGAACGAAGAGGTCAAGAAAATCTCGGCCTGGGCCGCCATTGGGTTCGCGCCGACAATCGTGGCTTCGATCTACGGCATGAACTTCCAGCACATGCCGGAGCTGCACTGGTACTACGGCTATCCCTTTGCCCTCGCTCTGATGGTGGCGAGTTCGTCGACCCTCTACATCCTCTTCAAGCGACGACACTGGCTCTAGTTCGACTGAATCCCTACGCATCGGGCCTGGAGTCCGGATGGAGGGCTGTGTTACCGTTCCCACTGCAGTTGTAGGTGGTGCAGCGGGGAAGCCGGTCAAAGTCCGGCACTGGTCCGCAGCCGTGGGTGGTTGAACAGGTCGTTCGCCACGAGTCGGAATGCCGTTGAACCACTGAAAATTGGGTCCGTATCCGTCGAGAAATGCGGCAAGGACCCGGGTGGTCTCCGCTGGTTGGAACGACGGGACCTTTCGGGTTCTCTGCCCGGAATTGGAGTCATCCCATGAGGTTCCACCGAATCCTCACCCCAGCAGCCCTCGCGGCTTGCGCAGCTCTAGCCGTTGTCGCGGTACCGACAACGGCTGGTGCGGCATCGTCGCCGTCCCTACCGCAACCCCTCTCCGCCCAAGCGGGAGCCACGTGGCTCGCAGGTCAGTTCAATGCGCAGGGTTTCATCCCGTCGCAATCAGATCCCGGAACGGCCGACCTGTCGGCGACCGCGAACGGCCTCTTGGCGTTGGTCAGTGCCAATACCGACCCGAGCCTGGCGGCGACGGCGCTTTCCTTCCTCGAGGAGAACGTCAATGCCTACGTCTCGCAGGGCGGTGTGGACGGACCCGGGCAGCTCGCCCTGCTGATCCTCGACGCGCATGCGTTGGGCGCCGACCCGACCTCGTTCGGCGGGTCCAATCTGGTCGCTCGGCTCTTGGCAACGCAGGAGCTGTCCGGAAAGAACGCCGGACTCTTCGGCACGAAGGCTCAGGTGAACGACTTCAACGCCGGCGACTACGACCAAGGGCTGGCCCTGGCCGCCCTTGCCGCAACCGGAAACACCCGCGGCTCGGCGATCAAGACAGCCGAGTCTTGGTTGCTCAACCAGCAGTGCCCCGACGGTGGCTGGACCAGCTACGAATCGAAGAACAATCCGTGCGACGGATCGCCGGCTGACTTCGAAGGGCCTGACACGAATTCGACCGCTCTCGCCATCCAGGGGCTTGCCGCCCAGGGCGACCTGAGCGGGTCGGCCGACACCAACGCACACGCGTTCCTCGTCCACGCCCAAGACAGCGACGGCGGCTGGGGCTTCGATCCGAACACGGCCAGCACGCCTGGGTCGACAGATCCCGACTCGACGGCGCTCGTCCTCCAGGCCATCCTCGCCCTCGGGGACTCGCCGAGCGCAGAAGCCGTTCGACAGGGTCGCGAACCCGGTGTCGGTCTTGGAGTCGTTCCAGTCGACGTCGGGGCGCCGACCAAGGGTCATTCAGCTTCCCAGGCGTCAGCGGACCGAACCTTCTCTCGACGTATCAGGCTGTGCCGGCGGTCGCGGGAGTCGTCTTCCCGTTCAACCTCTTCGTGACGACATCGTCCTTGCCACCGGCAACCCTCAAGCAGCCGTACAAGGCCAAGCTCACGGCGAGCGGTGGCAACGCCCCGTACACCTGGTCGGTGGAAAATGGCTTTGGGACCCTTCCGACCGGGCTCACCTTGAACAGCACGACGGGTGCGATCTCGGGTAAGCCGAAGACTACGGGCACCTCGACCTTCGTCGTCGAGGTCACCGACACCAAGACCACCTCACAACCTCAACACGACAACGTCGGCTGGGCGGTCCTCTCGCATCACGACGTCAGCCGGCTGACCGGAACGAGTAGCGCCGGGCAGGGGTCCGCTTTTCACAGCAGGCCCCTGCACCGGCGTCATCTTGGGACGCTGTCTCGAGCCCGGCTATTTGTTTGGACACCTCGGGCCATATCGAGCGTCGTTCCGGGGCAAGAAGATGTCGCGGCTTGCGCTGTGCATGTGTGGCACCTCCCCCGTATCCAAGCCTCGACTTCGATGCGTTCTGAGTGCAGTCTTCAGATCCGTTGTGCGTTCGGTGTGAACAATGCAGCGGGCGATCCACCAGAGCACGAAAGATTTTTGATCTTCATCTCTGCGAACCTGCACGTCGCGTCTGATCAACATTCCGCGCTGCCTGCGCTGAGTTTCGCGGCAACTGATTGCGATTGACGGTTGATCGTGTCGGGTCGTTGCGCCGAAGAGAGCGATCGATCTTGTGATCGCCGATGTAGTCACTCTCACGCGTTTACGTATCAACTTGACACGTCGCTACACTTATTGCGGCGATAGCAAACAATGCAGGCGGTCGCGACGTGAATCCCGTCCGGCACAATCTCACTCACACTGGAAGTACAAACATGCGCAGTTTCGCACGGGTCCGTGCTCTTCCCTTTGTCCTCCTCGCGACGGTCACGCTCGTGGCGAGCGGCGTCGGCGTCCTCGTCGACTCTGCACCCAGCAGCGCCTCCGTCATCGCCATCGGTGGAACGATCCTCGTCGGCCCACCGCCTGCCGGAGGTGCCATCGCCGATCGAGCAGAACAACACCTTCATCAATTTCTTTACCGAGAGAACCGCATCACGCTGCCGACATCAGTGGGCGTTGATGTCACCCCGGGCACCAGTTTTCCCTCGGTGGCGTACGGCCCGAACAATCCTCACCCCGAGCACGTTGGCGGCGGGCACGCCGATCGACAGCTACTTCATGTGCTCCGAATCCGGTCGGGCAGCCGCACACGCTCTATCCGTACATGGCGTCTGTGTCCTTCAGTACCCCGATCCTCGGCGTGATGGTGCTGACAGGAACGTTGGCCATGCTTCTGAGGACCGTCGGCGCTCCGGGTACGCTCTACAAGTTCAGTGGCGCTGACGGTCTTGAGGACAACGGCGACAGCGATTACCTTGACCCGACCAACCACGATCAGCGTCACTTTCAACACCGTCGACGACATCGATTGCGTCCGCGATCATCACCGCGGCCTCGCCGAGCACGAGTCCGGGTTCAACGGCGGTGAGGTGGCGGCGGTGTGGGCGGCGGGTGGCCCCAACAGCCAGGGTTACACCGAGGTCGCCTCCGACGGAGGCGTGTTCGACTTCGGCAGCCCCTTCTACGGATCGATGGGCGGACACCCGCTCAACGAGCCGATGGTCGGCGGGGCGCAGGTCACCGGACAACCCGGTTACTGGGAGGTCGCCTCGGATGGCGGCATCTTCTCCTTCGGAGCGCCGGGCTTCTACGGCTCAACGGGTGGAATGCCCCTGAACGCACCGATCGTGGGTATGGCCTCGACGCCGGATGGTCTCGGCTACTGGCTGGTGGCGTCTGACGGCGGCATCTTCGCCTATGGCGACGCTGGCTTCTACGGCTCTCGGGGAGGCAAGCACCTCAACGCTCCGATCGTCGGCATGGCGACCACGCCCGATGGAAAGGGCTATTGGCTGGTCGCGGCCGACGGCGGGATCTTCTCCTACGGCGATGCCCCCTTCTTCGGGTCGGCTGGCTCGCTCAAGCTGAACAAACCGATCGTCGCCATGACACCCACCGCTGACGGTCAGGGCTACTGGTTCGTCGCGACGGATGGCGGCATCTTCAGCTATGGCGACGCCGCGTTCTACGGATCGATGGGTGGGACAGCCGCTCAACCAGCCGATGGTGGCCATGAAGCAAACCGCCGACGGACTCGGTTACTGGACCATGGCTCCGATGGCGGCGTGTTCTCGTTCGGTGACGCAGGCTTCCTCGGCTCTATGGGTGGACAGCCGCTCAACAAACCGATCGTGGGCGCCTTCTAGCTAGGCTTCGCCCATCCCGTCGGGCCGGGCGACGGATTCAATCGATGGCTATTCGTTCGTCACTCGTCGAGCGTCCGTGCGGGTGTACAGCGACGGCCGTGCATCGCTAGTCCGGATCCTGACATGATCCCCTTTGGCAACGGGTGACGCCCGCAGCCAGCCTGGACGTTCTCGCTTCCCACCCCGTGGTCCATCTGACGGCGGAGGTCGGCGCCTCGCCGGGCCAGATACTTAAGTGATGGCTTGACTTTTAGGTCGATTCAGCGCGATACTTAAGCATATGGTTAACCGATTGGCCGAACACGACCAGGTCTTCCACGCCCTGGCCGATCCGAGTCGGAGATCCATGGTGGAGCGGCTGACGCACGGCTCGGCCTCGGTGAGCGAGTTGGCACAACCCTTGCCCATGTCCCTGGCCGCGGTCGTCCAGCATCTGGGCGTCCTGGAGGCGGCCGGGATCGTGGACTCCGAAAAGGTCGGCCGAGTGCGTGTCTGCCAGCTCGCCCCTCAAGGCTTGCAACCGGCCGAAGGCTGGCTCGCCTCGCAGCGCCGCCGCATGGGAGCGCCGGCTCGACCGCCTGGGCGAGCTCCTGGCGGAACCAGATGACGACCAATCGCCCTTGATCACCGAAACGACGAAGGAGGACTGATGACGGAGCGCAGCATCGTCCACGCCACGTTCACCCTGGAACGCACCTACCCAGTTCCGGTCCAGCGGGTGTTCCACGCCTGGGCCGACCCCGGATGAAGGCCCGTTGGTTCGGCGGCGACTCCGATCGGATACCAACTGGACTTCCGCCCCGACGGGATCGAGCGCAATCGTCGCCGAACACGACGGCAAGGAGATCAGCTGGGAATCGCTGTACCGCGAGATCGTTCCCGACGCAACGCATCGTCTACACCTCGGTGCTCTCGGAGGACGACACGTGATCACCGCGTCGCTCACGACGGTCGAGTTCACACCAAGATGGCCCCAACACCGCACTCGTGCTGACCGAGACCGGCGCCTACCTCGACGGGCGGGAGCAGCCGGCCTGGCGCGAGGAGGGGACGGGCGACTGGCTCGACTCCCTGGGTCGGCACCTCGCGGAGGAACCTCCTGATGAGTGCAGACTCTTCGGGCCAGCAGAGACAGAACAAGGAACAAGGAGAGCACGATGTCGCTCGTCCGCGTTCATAACCTTGCGGTCTCCCTCGACGGCTACGGCACCGGCGAAGGGCAGAGTCTGGAATCACCCTTCGGGCATGCCCAAGAGAGCCTCATGCAAAGGTTCTTCGGCACGCGGTTCTTCCGTCAGATGCACGGCGAACCCGGAGGGAGCTCTGGCGTCGACGAGTCCTTCGCCAGCAGATGGGGTCCGGGAATCGGTGCCGAGATCATGGGGCGCAACAAGTTCGGACCGCAGCGAGGTCCCTGGACCGATGAAGACTGGAGGGGCTGGTGGGGAGACGACCCGCCGTTTCACACGCCCGGTCTTCGTCCTCACCCACCACCCTCGGCCCTCGATTGAGATGCAGGGAGGGACGACCTTCCACTTCCTGGACGCCTCGCCGGCCGAAGCGCTGGCCGAAGCGAGAAAGTCTGCGCCGGGGCTCGACATCCGCATCGGAGGCGGTCCCTCAGTCGTCCGGCAGTTCCTGGCCGCCGACCTGATCGATCACCTGCACATCGCCGTCATGCCCATCATCCTCGGGCGCGGCGAGCGCCTGTGGGACGGCCAGGAAGGGCTGGAACACCGCTTCGACGTCGAGGTGGTGAGCTCACCGAGCGGCATCACGCATATGACCTTCACTCGTCCTTAGAGAGACCACGCTCCGGCAGGTCGGTCAGTCCCAGACCAAGCTGAGATTCGTCACGTGCCGGAGCCCCGGCGGGTACTCGAGGTCCTCGTGCCCTGGCTTGATGCGGTAATCCGGAATGCGCCGGTGCCACTCCCGCAGCGTGACCCGGAGCTCGCGCCGGGCCAGGTGGCTGCCGAGGCAGCGGTGGACGCCGCCGCCGAACGCGATGTGTCGATTCTCCTCGCGGTCAAAACGCACGTCGGTCCCGTCGGCAAAGATCGGCCGGGTCGACGTTGGCTGCGCCGTA
Source organism: uncultured Acidimicrobiaceae bacterium (assembly GCA_963726855.1). GTDB lineage: Bacteria > Actinomycetota > Acidimicrobiia > Acidimicrobiales > RAAP-2 > Bog-473. The sequence goes on along the minus strand of CAVSEB010000012.1, from coordinate 290,186 downwards.
GCTGACGACGACCGCAGTCCCCTTGCTCACCCGCTGACCGTTGGGGAGCTCGGTGTCCTCGGTGGCCACCCGGGGTACGCCGGCGGGAACCGGCGATTCCCAGCGCAGCAGCTCCTCGACGGCGGAGGAAATGACCGAGGGATCCGCCACGATCTGGCGCCGGTGTTCGGGGTTCTGAGCCAGGAACGCGTAGAAAGCACGTCAGTGAGTCACTGACCGTGTCGAGTCCGGCGATCAAGAAGAGGAAGAGGATGTCGAGAATCTCGTCGGTGCTGAGCCTGTCCCCGTCGATCTCCGCAGCCAGAAACCCCGAGATGACGTCGTCACGCGGCGCCCGCTGGCGGTCTGCGATCACACCCCCGAAGTACGCGTAGATCTCCTGACCGGTGGCCGCCTGCACGGCTCGCCGCACGTCGGGGTCGAGGCCGGCATCGGGATTGATCTTGTCAGGGTGCAGGATCCCGTCGCGGAGGTGGATGAAGTGGTCCAGCTGGTCCTCGGGCAGACCCATCAATCCGAGGAACACCGAGGAGGGCAACAGCTCGGCGAACTCCTCGCTGAAGTTGCACTCCTTGCGGTCGATGAACGAATCGATGAACCCGTTGACCCGTCGGGTGATGTCCTCTTCTTGCGCCTCCATCTTGCGGGGAGCGAAAAGAGGGTCGAGGAGTTTGCGGTACTTGGCGTGCAGGGGCGGGTCCACATTGAGAGGGATCAACGGGCGGATGTTCCCGAGTCCCATCTCCACCCGCGACGAGAAGAGTTGGTGGTTGCGGAGAACGTAGTCGGACGTGGCCCGGTCGAAGCTGAGGCCGAAGCCCTCACCCATCTCGACGTAGCCTCCCTTTTGGATCATGTCGATGTAGCCGGGTTGGGGCGCCTTGAGGTCGGTCATGGATCCCATGGCCGACTCGGCGTAATCCCCCGAGCCCCCTCCTACCTTGGCCACGTCGTGGGTGGATGTCCTGTCGGCCATGATGCCCCCCTTCTCTGGTCCTCTGACCGAGACTAGACAGCATGAGGGCGTCACGCGCCGCCCACCGGTGTCGCCGGTCGGCACCACCTGGCGCCAGGCCGATACGTTCGACGCACCGGACCGGGTCCGTCGGGGTTTCGGGAGGTGAAAGGAGGTTTCAGCCATGAGACGACAACGCATCGGTGAGCTCGAGGTTTCGATCGTCGGCATCGGTGGCAACAACTTCGGCACCGATTTCTTCGGGCCCGGATGCGATCAGCCCACCGTGACGAACATTGTCAACGTCGCGCTGGACGCCGGCGTCACGCTCTTCGACACCGCAGAGGAGTACAGCATCACGTCCTACCTGGGTGAAGGCCACTCCGAGGAGCTACTCGGCGTGGCCTTGCGAGGCCGGCGTGACGAGGCCGTGCTGGCGACAAAATTCCTCAACTCCGACGAGCACGATCCGGCGGTACGGGGAGCCGATCGCATCGTGGCCGCACTCGAGGCAAGCCTGCGCAGACTCGGAACCGACCGCATCGACCTGTACCAACAGCACTTTCCCGACCCACGCATGCCCGTCGACGAGACGCTGGACGCCATGGACCAGCTGGTGCGCGACGGAAAGATCCGCGAAGTCGGCTGGTGCAACGCCACCGCCGAGATGGTCGATGAGCGCGGCGCGGGTCGCCACAGACCGAGGAACACGCACCTTCCGTTCCTGCCAGCTCCAGTTCAGTGTCCTCGAACGTCCCGAGGCCGAGGTGTTGGCCGCACTCGAACGCCAGTCCGTCGCGCTGATCGCCTATTTCCCACTGGCCAATGGCCTCCTCACGGGCAAGTACCGAGCGGCTGAGCCGGCGCCCCCGGACCTCCCGGCTGGGAGCGGACGCCATGGTGAGTCAGTTCCTGCGCGACGGGATCATGGCTCAGCCGGCCGCCACTCTCACCGGAACGGCTGGCCACGGTGGCGCAGCTCAATGACTTCGCCCGAGATCACGGCCACTCGCTTCTGGAGCTCGCCGTCTCCTGGCTGGCCTCGCAGCCGATCGTCGGTTCGGTGCTTGACCGGGGTGACCAGTGCCGAGCAAGCCGCGGCGAACGCGGCGGCGGCCGGTTGGCAGCTCGGCCGACGCCGACATGGCGGAGGTCGATGCCATCGTGGAGAAGCGAGGCCGCCCCAGCCTGACCGGGTCAGTCCGTCGGTGCGAAGTCGACGTCCTTGGTGTCCACCGTCCCGGCCTGTCGGCCCGGTGCCGTGTGGTACTTCCAGTACAAGTTGGTGAAGGCGATGACCTGATCGGGCGGTGGGGATCCCCACGCCGTCATGTCCTCGGTCGTGTGGGCGTCGCTCACCAGCGTGGCGTCGTAGCCGCGGACGATTGCGCCGTGCAGGGTGGAACGGATACAGGCGTCGGTCTGGGCCCCGACCACGATGAGCCGTCCCACGCCCAGACCCGCACAGGATCGTCCTCGAGCGCTCGTTTCCTCGAAAGAGTCGAAGTACTCCTTCTCCACTCGGGGCTCGCCGTCGTCCGGCTTCAACTCCGAGACGATCTGCCACTCGTCAGATCCCTTGGCCAACTCACTCGTCGTCGTGTTGCACCCAGACGACGGGGACGTCTGCCTGGCGCGCCCGGTCGACCAGCTGTTCGACGTTGGTCACCACCGCAGCACGCTCGTGCGCCGCGCTCGACGACGCCGTTCTGGACGTCGATGACGAGAAGTGCCGTGTTGGGACGGTCGGTCAGGGTGGTCATGGCGAAGCCTCCTCAGCTCGGCGATGAGCTGGCCATCCATTCGACCACGTGGGTGCGCGCGCCGTGAGCTGCCGCTTCTCTCCGACGTGTGACGCGGCGCCGATACGGCCCGTCGACCCGCAGATCAGGAAGACGAGGGGCAGTCGCCCGGTGTCACCGAGACGTAGACCTCGGCCGGCGTGCCCACCGTCTGCACCCGCAGATGCGTCTGACCGGGCGACGAGACGATCCTGCCTCCCTTGACCGCAGCGCACCAGCCGTTCGGGTAGTGCTGGGACGCGGCCACGTTGATGATGGTTTGGCCGCGGGCCGAGACGCTCGGCGTGTAGGCCATGGAGAAGGCAGACGGTGAATGGGTTGAAAAGGACGGCGTTGGCCACGCCAGCCACCGCCTGGGGATAGGTGCGGGACAGCACGGTGACGATCGGCGAGTAGGTCCCGTCGGGCAGTTCGAGCCCCTCGGCCGACGAGCCGGTCGGGTCGTCGTAGTACTTCCAGGCCCAGTAGATCCAACCGACCGTGCTCAGCCCCGCCCATTCGACGTCGAAGCCAGCGAGGGGAACGCTATTGGTGGCCCCGAACTCGCTCATGATGATGGCAGGCCCGGTCGGCTGGTCACCCGAGGCCATGGAGAGTCTGTGTCACATCCTGTTCGGAGGCCGACGTCTCTTCGGACTGGAGGCACTTCAACAGGTTGGTCGGATCTCCCGTCACCGGGCTGCGGTCGCCGCAGTAGTCATGGAAATTGAACACGATGCGTGGGAACGGCATGGGACCGAGCTGCGACGGAATGTTGCCACCGGTGACCCAGTAGATGTCCGGCTCGACGTAGATCAGGTGCTTGTGGTCGATCGACTCGATGGTGGCCACCACGCCGTTGTCCGGATCGTTGGGTGGGCAGACGAGTGGGGTCTGGCCGTTGGCCAGGAAGCCCGTGTGGGCTTTGCCGGTGTAGAAGCACTCCAAGGTTCTGGGTGAAAGTGGACTGCGAGGCCTTGGTGGTCGAGGTCGAGAACGGCTCGTTGTACGGGTCGTACCCGATCACCGACGGATCGTCCTTGAAGTACTTGGCCACGGTGGACCAGACCAGGTCGAACTGACCCTGGAGATCACCGACCACGTCATTACGCCAGAAATGACCCACGGCCGTGTCGAGCTGTGGGTTCGAGTAGTTGTTCGACCACCGCCCTCCTTTGGGGACGATGGGCACGTTATTGGTGCACACCGCCCACTCCGGAGCCCCCTCGCCCCGGAACACCTTGTCGTAGACGTCCTGGTGCATGTCCAGCAGCGTGGAGATGCCGTGGCTAGCCAGGAGGTCGACCGTCGCCTTCACGTGCGCCAAATAGGCGTCGGCGACCACCTGGTTGAACTCGTGCGGATCTCCCGGCGTCCCCGGGGTGCAGATCTTCGGTTGGTTGGGTCCGCCCGATCCGGGTTCGAGTCCCTGCCATTCGATGCCGAGCCGGACCACGTTGAAGCCGAGCTGTTGCATCTGCGTGGCGTCGGTGGCGTCGAAGTTCCACGGCTTGCCCGGATCCGGGTAGGCGATATAGGGCGCGTGCTTGTACACCACGTTGACCCCGTGGAGGATCACCATCCGGCCGCTCGAGTCGTACATGTAGGGGCCGCCGGGCGAGTGCAAGAAGCTGGGCACTCCGGGGGTCGGGCCGGACGAGGTCGCACTGGAGCTGTGCTGGTACACCGTGCCCGGCCCGCTCAGCGCCACGATGTGCGGCGTCAGCGCGTTGAGGTCGGGCTCGTTGGCCACGTGGGGCGTGGCCGGTACCGTCGGACTCGGCCCGGGCTTGCTCCTGGTCGTCGACGTTGACGATCCGTGCGTGTTCGAGGACCTCGAGGTCGTGCTCCCGCCGTGGGTCGTCGTGGTGGTGCTGCCATGCGTCGTCGTCGTGGTGCCGTGCGCCGTCGTCGTCGTCACGGGGTGCGTGGTGGTCGTGGTCGTTGGGGGCGCACTCGTCGTCGTGGTGGGACTGGGGTCGTCGTGGCGGCGACGTCGTGGTGGTCGCGCCGACGGCGCTCGCCGTCCCCGCGAGCACGGCCATCGCCGCGATGGTGCTGGCGGTGGCCCAGAACGCGCGCCGACGAGTCGACCGGGCGCCGATGATCACGCACGGGCATGGCCCTCCTCGTTGGTACCGGAGCAAGACCGGTGGTCACGGGTCGATCTGTCATGTGGCTCGAGCACGGTGTCGTTGGTCCTGCTCCCGCCGCAGACACCCACGTGATGGTCCGCTGCGACGAGGTACGCACGCCGTACGCCGGGGACGTGACGCCGAGCAGAGGTTGGCCGCTGTGGCGGCAACGTACCACGGGCCTTGCGCGCCACCGTGTTCATCGCACCTCCGGTACCAGCACTTCGGCCGGTGCAGGTCGCGTGCGCGTTCCGCATCACGTGCCCAGGCCGGGAGCGCTGAACAGGCGAAAGCTCCACCGCGTCCGCGGTCCCGGTCGGGGCATTCGGGGGCGGCGCAATACGGTGCCGTATTCTCACGGCTCGGAACCATGAACACCATCACGACGAGCCACGACGACAAGGTCGGCACCATTGCCCTGGACAACTTCGCCAAGCGCCACGCGCTCGGGGAGACGACGGTGCGCGAGATGCTCGAGGCCCTGGTCCAGTTCGAGCGCGAGGGCGTGCGGGCCGTCGTGGTGCGGACGGCGGAGCCGTGCCACGTGTGGTCGGCCGGCCACGACATCGACGAGCTGCCCATCACGGGCCTCGATCCCCTGCCGTTCGCCGATCCTCTCGAGGAGCTCCTGCGTGCGGTCCGCTCCTACCCCGGTGCGGTCATTGCCATGATTCACGGCACCGTGTGGGGCGGCGCCTGTGACCTGGTTCTCAACTGCGACATGGTCGTCGGGGACGACACGGCGGCCTTCGCGGTGACACCGGCGCGCCTCGGACTGCCCTATTCGGCCTCCGGCGTGCAGTACTTCCTGGCCCGGCTCCCCCTCAACATCGTCAACGAGCTCATCATGACGGCAGACCTCATCTCGGCCGAGCGCGCCTTGGATGTCGGCATCCTGAATCGCCTCGTCCCCGAGGCCACGCTCGAGGCAGCGACCTATGACCTGGCCCGCCGGGTGCGCAGCCGATCGGGCGAGGCCATCCGCGCCTACAAGCTCCAGGCCACCGCCATGGTGCGGGCGGTCGCGCTGTCCGCCCAGGACTCGCAGTGGATCACACCAACTCCGCCACGACGTGTACTCGGGGGCGGACTACGCCGAGGGGATCGCCGCCTTCAAGGAGAAGCGGCCGCCGACGTTCCGCTAGACGTCGGTCAGCGAAGTCTCGGTGATGCCGAGCGCACGCAGGGTCCGGCCGAGGCCCAGGAAGGCGGACAGGCAGATCGTCAGGTCGAGGATCTCCGGGTCGGTGAACTCCGCGCGTAGGCGCCCGATGAACTCGTCGTCGATGCTGGTGTGGTCGAGGGCGAAGCGCTCGGCGTAGGCCACGGCCAAGCGTTCCTGCTCACTCAGCTCGTCCTGGTCCGCCGTGCCGACGGAACAGTAGAAGTCCTCGGCGAGACCTTGTTGCTTGACTTTGTCGGCCCGAAAGGCGAGACACACGGTGCATTCGTTGAGTTGCGCGATCCGCATCCGCGCCGCCTCGCGGACCCGCACCGGAAGGATGCTCTTGTTGTAGGCCGCGTCCACCAGGCGCATGGCCGCCGTTCCGAGTGCGGGCTGCAGCGACCAGATCTGCACCGCGTCCCCACCCTCACCGGGCGGAACGTCCAAGCGAGCCATGCGCTCACTCTATCCGGTACCGGCGTCCGAGCGCGAGTGTCTCGACGCGGGTCGAGCCGGCCCCGGTCAGACGAAGGCGGCCCGCTGCCGCACGAACAGGTCGGCGGAGGCACTCGAGATCGTCCTGCACCTGGCTCTGGGCCTCGAGCAGCTGGTCGGCCCAGAGCATCTGGAGGGTCACCCGGAGGCGGTCGAGCCGGCGCTCGGACCGCGCGTCCTCGTACGCGGTGCGCAGGACGTCGTGCAGCAGCCGGTTGTGGTCCGGTGGCGGGTCCAGCGTGTCCCGCCGCTGGGCCAGGACCTCGGCGAACTCCTGGTACCAGCGATGGCTCGTGCGCGTAGGAGTCGCGCAGCACCGCGCCCGCCACGGCCACGGACTCCATCTCGGACTGGCCGTCGGCCAGGGGCAGCGTGGGCAACCGGGCCAGGGTGTAGGCGGCCAGGCGGATCCGGTTGGCTCCCGTGAACAGCTGCGACACGGTCTCGACGGAAACCACCTTGGCGCCGCGCTCGGCGAAGAATTGCCGGAAGGCGTCGTCGAGGAGCAGATAGGTGCTGTGCGACTCACGCTGTCCGGGTTCGGTGTCGACCGGCCGGGTCGTCATGGTGAGGCGGTCGACGGCGTCGGCCAGGTAGCCCGAATTGGCCACGAAGGCTGCGGACAGCGCGCGCCCGAGCGCGGCCGTCGCCCCTCGGGGCCAGAACAGCGCGCCCACCACGACGCTCACCGCGCAGCCGATGGCCACGTCCTCGATCCGCGTCAGGCCCACCTTCCATCCTGTCGGCTCGATGATGTTGAACAGGATCATCACGACCACCGTGAAGCCGGCCTGGCCGGCCGCGAAGGAGATCATCGCCGGCGCCGCGCCGGAGACGAACACCGCAATGGGCAGCAGGAACCACAGCAGGACCCAGTGATCGGAGACGCCGATCATGATGGCCGAACCGATGAAGAAGCCCACGGCCGTCCCGCCGATGGCCCGCAGGGCGGTGGCGCCGGTCCCCAACGCGTTGCTCCGCAACACCGACAGCGTCCCCAACACGACCCAGAAGCCGTGCGAGACGTCGGTGACCTCGACCACCGCGACGGCCAGCGCCAGGCCGGCGGCCCCGCGGATGGCGTTGCGGAACCAGACCGAGTGGAACGACAGATGGGAGAGGCAGTGGGCGACGAAGTTGCGCGACGTGGACTCGCCCATGCCCAGGCGCTTGTCCACCACGGTCTCGCGCGCCCGCTGCGGCCAGTGCGGCATCGGACACCATCTCGGTGGCGATGCCCAGCGCCCGGGCATGGAATCCCGGATCGAGGCCCGAGGCGAAGTCGCCGCCGGCGCCGCCCAGCACCTCGGCCGGCTCCTGGTCGAGGATCTTCGAAATGTCCGTCTCGAGCTCGTCACTCATCAACGGCATCGAGATGGTCCACCGAGTCCTGCAGGGCCGCGATGACCTTCGGGTCGTCGACGGGGTGCGCGTACCCGTCACAGACCAATGCCGCGCTGCACCGGAGCGTCTCCGCCGCCGAGGTCAGCACGGCGCGCACCGATGGCTCGAGGTCCAGGACCTCGGTGTTGCTCAGCGTGGCGTTGTTCGCCACCCATTCCACCCGGCCCACCAGCTTGGAGAGGGCGACGGCATTGGAGGCCGTGCTGGTCGGCGGATAGGGCGTGGCCCGGAATTGGCGGCGGAGGAGCCCGAGCTCGGCCGCCAGGATGTCGTGGGCGTCCCGATCGGGCTGGCCCGCGGCGTGGGCCTCCGCCACCCGGGCCACCGCCTTGAGTGCCGCGGCGAGCCGGGTGCGCAGGACGTCGTGCCACGGGGTCGGCCAGACGAGCATGCAGGCCGGGATGGAGACGGCGCGCGGCCAGCACCCAACCGAGCAGGCGCGGCCCGATCTGTGAGGGCGGCGCGGCCACCGCGACCGGCAGCACGAAGAGGAGCAGCGCCGCGGTGGCCGCCGTGGCCGCCTGGGGCGCGACGATGCCGGCGAAGAGCACGAGGAAACCCACCACCGCCATGGCGGCCACCGCCGGCACCTTGTGGGTCGAGACCAGCGTGCCCAACGCGATGAACCCGCATCCGACCGCGAAGAGCACCAGGTAGCTCGCGCACCGCACGCGCGGGCGGCCCGCGAAGTCGACCAGGAGGAGCAGCGCGAAGGACCCGAAGGCGGTGAAGAGATCGACCTGGACGTTGCTGAAGGCCGCGTGCGACACGCCGAAGACCGCCGGCATGACCACGGCCGCCCGGACAGAGCGCTTCACGCGCCAGATAGTCGGGGTCCTTGGCCCGGACCCACGCACGCAGGCCTCGCCGCTCGGGCACCTCCGTCGTGGCGGAGGGTGCGGCCGTGTTCGTCACGGGGATCCGCCCGCCCGCACCGCGCGCGGGGGTTTCTTGGGCGGTCGTGACCGGGCGGCGTCTCTCCCCAAGGTGACCCACTTGGCCAACTGCGGCCGGCGGGACACCGCCGCGGCCTCCACCCGGAGCCAGCCCGCCACCGGGCGGCCCCCGAGGATCGCCACGGTGGCCTTCGAGGTGCGCACCAGGGACTCCGCATCGCGCCGGGTCCACCCGGACCAGGAGACCGCCCTGGCGGCTGGCGGCCACGGCCAGATTCCCGTCGAGAAGGAAGGCCAGCCCTCCGAACATCTTCTTCTCGCTCAGACCGCGCTCGCTGCTCAGCAGCTCCCGGATGCGCTCGGCCAGATGTTCGTCATAGGCCACGCTCCGAGATCGTAGACACCCCGGTCTCCGCCGGCCGGTCGACGGCCGGACCCGACCCGGCCGCTCCGGACTCAGTCCAGCTCGGCCAGGAGCTCCCGGCAGCGCTGCGCGTCGTGGGTGAGCTTGGAGCGGAACGTGTCCATGCGGGCCAGCTTGGACCTGATCTGCTCGGCCAACGACTCGTTGAGCACGAGGGCCTCCTGCAGCGTCGCCTTCTGCTCGGCGCGCGCCTTCTGCGTCGTGCCCCCCTTGGTCGCCCGGTAGGTGGCCCGCAACTGGTCCAGCCTGGTCTCGAGGGAGAGGAACTCCTTGATCTCGTCGAGGTTCATCCCGAGCACCTCGCGCAGCTCGAGGATGCGCTCGAGGTGCGCCACGTCGTCGGGCGTGTAGCGACGCTCACCGCCCGGCGTGTAGAGCGACGGGGTGAGCAGGCCCAGCTCCTCGTAGTAACGAAGCGTGCGGGCCGAGACGCCGGCCCGGGTGGCGGCGTCGCTGATCCGGATGCCGGCCTCGCCGGCCTCGACCGGCGGAGCCTCCTCCGGGCGGCGAGATGAGGTGGACACGGCCATGTCAGTCCACCAGCAGGGGCTCGGTCTCGGCAATGGCCTCTTGGGCCGAGACGTGCTCTGCGGCTCTCGGCGGCGATCTCCTCGCCCATCGCCGGGTCGTCCTGGTAGTGGTACTTGCCACCCCGCAGCAGGGAGGCGACCGCGCCGAGCAGGCACATGGCGGCGGCGAAGGCGAAGGCCTCGGTAAGCCCCTTGTGGAAGGGTGACGCGATCAGGTGGGGGAAGAACTGCCGGCTCGTCACGTAGGAGGCGGTGGCGTGGGGCAGATGGCCCAGCGCCGGGCCGAGCAGCACCTGCACCGGGTTGTAGCCCAGGAAGGCGGCGAAGAGGCTGCCGACCGGCGGGAGGTGCGAGGCCTTGGTGGCCACCGCGGCGGGAACGCCCTGCGCGGTGAGCCCGTGGAACAGCGCGCCGGGCAGGCTGGCCGCCAGACCCGAGGATCATCAGCGTGAAGAAGATCCCGATGGAGAGCACCTGGGCCGACGAGTTGAACGTCCCGGCCATGCCGGCGCCCGAGCCGCGCTGGTTGGCCGGCAGGCTGTTCATGATCCCGGTCTGGTTGGGTGCCACGAACATGCCCATCCCGACGGAGTTGAAGAAGATCACGACGGCGAACGCGGCGTAGGGGAAGTTGACCGGCAGGGTGATCAGCAGGACGAAGGTGAGCGCCGCGATCACCAGTCCGCCCGTGGCGAAGGGGCGGGCGCCGTAGCGGTCGGCCAGCAGGCCGCTCAGCGGGGCCGAGAGCAGCAAGCCGATGGTCAGCGGGATCATGTAGATGCCGGCCCAGAGCGGGGTCTGCTCGAAGCTGTAGCCGTGCAGGGGCAACCAGATGCCCTGCAGCCAGATCACCAGCATGAACATGAGACCGCCCCGGCTCATGGAGGCCAGGAAGCTGGCCACGTTGCCGGCCGTGAAGGCGCGGATGCGGAAGAGCTGGAGGCGGAACATCGGGTGGGCCACCTTCGTCTCGATGATCCCGAACGCCACGAGGATGGCGATGCCTCCCAGGATCTCCGCCAGCACCACCGGGACTCGTCCATCCCATGGTGTGGCCGCCGTAGGGCAGCAGGCCGTAGGTGATGCCGATCAGGATCAGGATCAAACCCACGGCGAAGGTCGAGTTGCCGAGCCAGTCGATCTTGGCCGGGACGCGCGCGCTGTGGTCGACCAGCTTCACGTAGGCGAAGAGCGTGCCCAGAATCCCGACCGGCACCGACACCAGGAAGACGAGGTGCCACTCGACCGGGGCCAGCAAGCCGCCCAGGACGAGCCCGACGAAGGAGCCGGCGATGGCCATCGTGTTGTTGATGCCGAGCCCGAGCCCGCGCTTGTCGGCCGGGAAGGCGTCCGTGATGATCGCCGAGGAGTTGGCGAAGAGCATGGCGCCGCCGACGCCCTGGCCGATCCGCATCGACGATCAGCCACAATGGCGCCCGCCGTGCCCTGGAGCCAGGTCACGGCCAGGAGGATGGAGAAGACGGTGAAGACCGCGAAGCCGAGGTTGAAGATCTTCACCCGGCCGAACATGTCGCCCACCCGACCCAACGACACCACGAGCACGGCCAGCACGACCATGAATCCCAGGAGCATCCAGAGCAGGTAGCCGGTGTTGCCCGGGGTCAGTGGGTTGAGGCCGATGCCCCGGAAGATGTCGGGCAGCGAAATCAGGACGATCGACTGGTTGATGAAGACCATCAGCGTGCCCAGGGTCACCGTGGCCAGGGCGATCCAGCGGTAATTCGACGGCTTCGGCCGCCGTGTCGGCGCGGACCCCCGGGCGCGGCCGTTGGCGGCGGAGAGGGTCGGCGGAGCTCATGCCCAAGAAGTTTAACGTTAACGTCAGGGTCATGAAACACGGCGCTCGAGCGCGTGGCCGCCCCGCCGCCGTTCTGGCTGGTCAGCCGGCTGAGGACGCCCCGCCGGGCGGCGCGGTCAGTGCCGCTTCGAACACCGCGGCCACGTCCTGGGCGTAGGTCATGGCGGTCTGGCTCCCGAGTTGGGTCACGGACATGAGCACCGAGAGCAGCAACGCCACCACCCCGTTGCCCACCAGGACCGGGTCGATGTCGGGACGCACGACCCCGGCCGCCTGGCCGGTGCGCAGGCGCTCCGTGCACTCCTTGCGCAGCTCGTTGAGCGCGGGGATCTCGAGCACGCGCCCGGTGACCTCGGGTTCGAGGCCGGCCAGGAGGCGGCGGGCCAGGGGGTGACGCTCGACCGCTTCGACCAGGGTGAAGATCAGCGTGTCGTGCCAGCGCCGGATGTCGGGCACCTCCATGACCGTGGCCAGGCCCTCGCCGATCACCGCGGCGGCGTCTTCGTCCACCGCGGCCAGGAACAGGGCCTCCTTGTTGGGGAAGTAGGCGTAGGCCACCGTGCCCCCGACCCCCGCATCGCGGGCGATGTCGGCCACCGAGGTGGCGCGGAAGCCGTCGCGCCCGAACCGGACGATGGCCGCGGCCAGGATGCTCAGGCGGGTCTGGGCCCCTTTGGTCTGGACGCTCTCGTCGGCAGGCGGCGGCACGGTTCCCCTCATGGAATAGAGTATTTGAGCGAATCTCTCATATATTCTAACATCGAGACCGTCAGACGAGCTGGGAGGTGACTCCACCATGCTGGTGGACATCGGGAGGTCCGACTCCAACGGCGAGCACGGGTCCCTGAACGACAAGCTGATCGGAGCGTCCGCGCCATGAGTGCACCGACCACGAGAGGACACCACCACTCCCTCCGTTCGACACCTTGCCCGAACACCTCGACGTCCTGGTCGTCGGAGCCGGGCTCTCGGGGATCGGTGCCGCCCACTACCTCCAGACCGAGTGCCCGTGGGCCACCTACGCCATCTTCGAGGCCCGCGACACCATCGGCGGCACCTGGGACCTCTTCCGCTACCCCGGCATCCGCTCGGACTCGGACATGCACACCCTCGGGTACTCCTTCCGGCCCTGGGACGGCGAGAAGTCGATTGCCGACGGGGACTCCATCCTCCAGTACATCAAGGACACCGCGGCCGAGTCCGGCATCGACCGCCACATCCGTTTCGACCACCGGATCATCGCCGCCGCGTGGTCCAGCGCCGAGGCGCGGCTGGCGGATCACCGCGCAGCGCGGCAACGGCACCACCTTCGAGCTCACCGCGGGCTTCCTCTTCTCCTGCACCGGCTACTACCGCTACGACCACGGGTACCTCCCCGACTTCGACGGCATGGGCGAGTTCGAGGGCACCCTGATCCACCCCCAGCACTGGCCCGAGGACCTCGACTACACGGGAAAGCGGATCGTGGTCATCGGCAGCGGCGCCACCGCCGTGACGCTGGTGCCGGCTTTGGCCCGCTCGGCCGCCCACGTGACCATGCTGCAACGCTCCCCGACCTACATCGCCTCCCTGCCCGAGCGCAGCCCGATGGCCAAGCTCTTCCGCACGGTGCTGCCCAAGCAGAAGGCGGGCACGGCGGCCAAGTGGGCGCACGCGCTGCTGACCCAGAGCTTCTACGCCTTCAGCCGCCGCTATCCCGAACAGATGAAGCGCTTCTTGCGCAAGGGCCTCGAGCGCGAGCTGCCCGCCGGGTACGACATCGACACGCATTTCACCCCGCGCTACAACCCCTGGGACCAGCGTTTCTGCGCCGTCCCCGACGGGGACCTCTTCAAGGCCATCCGGAACGGGAGCGCCTCGGTGGTGACCGACACCATCGAGCGCTTCACCAAGACCGGCATCCGCTCGCCTCGGGCGAGGAGCTCCCGGCGGACATCGTCGTCACGGCCACCGGGCTCGAGCTCCTCTTCCTCGGCGGGATCGACCTCACCGTCGACGGCGAGCCCGTGGACCCGGCCAGCCGGCTCACCTACAAGGGCATGATGATCGAGGGTGTCCCCAACCTCGCCGCTCGCCATCGGGTACACGAACGCGTCGTGGACGCTCAAGTGCGACCTCACGTGCCAGTACGTCTGCCGCCTCCTCGATTTCATGCGCAGCCACGGTCAGACCGAGTGCGTGCCGCGCAACTCCGATCACTCCGAGGCCGCCGGCGGACCCGCTGCTGGGCCTGTCCTCGGGCTACATCCAGCGCTCGGCGCACCTGCTCCCCCAGCAGGGTGCGCGCCAGCCTTGGAGGGTGAACCAGAGCTACCTGCGCGACTACCGCGCCCTGCGCATGAGCCAGGTCGACGACGGCGTCATGGAGTTCAGCGATCCCCGCGTCCGGAGCGACGCGGTCACCGCGACCACCTGACCGGGACCACGAGCACGAGGAGTCGACATGAAGGATTTCAACGGGACGCGTGGCCGCCATCACCGGCGCCGGCTCGGGTATCGGGCGGGCCCTGGCCAAGGACCTGGCCCGGCGCGGCGCCCACGTGGCGGTGTGCGACATCGACGAGGGCGGGTTGGCGGAGACGGTGTCACTCTGCGAAGGCCTCGGCGTGAAGGTCACGTCCCAGCGGGTCGACGTGGCCGACCGGGCCGCCGTCTACGCCTGGGCCGACCAGGTGATGGCCGATCACGGCCAGGTGAACCTGATCGTGAACAACGCCGGCGTCGCCCTCGGGGCGACCATCGAATCCATGTCCTACGAGGACTTCGAGTGGTTGATGAACATCAACTTCTGGGGCGTCGTCTACGGCACCAAGGCCTTCCTGCCCTACCTCAAGGCGTCGGGCGAGGGCCACGTCGTCAACCTCTCCAGCGTGTTCGGGCTCATCAGCGTGCCTTCGCAGTCCGCCTACAACGCGGCCAAGTTCGCCGTGCGCGGCTTCACCGACACCTTGCGCATGGAGCTCGAGATCGAGCGGGCCCCGGTGTCGGTCACGACCGTCCATCCGGGAGGCATCAAGACGAACATCGTGCGCAACGCCCGCATCGATCCGAGCGTGACCGAGATGACCGGCGATTCCGAGCAGGCCCGGGCCGACATCGACCGCGCCTTCATCACGTCGCCGGAGAAGGCGGCCCGCCAGATCCTGACCGCCGTCCAGCGTGACCGGCGGCGCGCCCTCATCGGGCCCGACGCCAAGGTCATCGACTTCGTCTCCCGCCTGCCGGCCTCGCTCTATCAGGGCGCGCTGGCCAAGGGAGCCCGATTCGCCCGTCGCTGAGCGACCGAGCCGGCCCGCCCACCGCCCCGAAAGCGCCTGGCTCGCTCCGTGTTGCGGCGCGGTGGCCAGGCCGCCGCGCCGAGGTTGCCCCGAGCCGATCCGGCGGCCTCAGCCGCCTGCATACTGGACATTCACCTCGCCAGCGCCCCACAATCGGGGGCGTGGAATCACCCTCGTTGGTCGTGACCCTGATCCGCTGGCCCGGCGCGCTCCTGCGGCTGCCCACCACCGCGCTCACCGCCCTCGACGCCATCAACGACATGGCCGAGCGGCTCGACCGGCTCATGACGCTGCTCGAACGGCTCGAGGGTGGCGTCAACAAGGCCGGTTCCGGCATCGACCTGGCCGCCCTGGGCATCTCGCACGCGGTGACCGGACTGGAGCAGGCGGTCGGGACGCTCGACAACTCCCTGCCCTCGCTGTCCGACTCGGCCGCCGCGCTGCGCGGCCTGACCGAGCGCTTGAGCAGCGTGGCCGTCGAGCTGGCCTCCGAGCTCCCGAAGGCGACGAAGTCGCTGCAGGAGGTCTCCCCCGAGCTCTCCACGGTCGTCGGGCTTGCTCGACGAGCGCTTCGCCCACCTCGACGGGGTCGTCACCGAGCTGGCCCGACTGGTCGAAGCCGTGGTGGGCACCATTCCGGGCATGCGCCGCGTGCTGCGTTCGAGCCCGCCCCCGGCCGACACCACCCCACCGGCGGCCGAGGCCCGGCCGGCCTGACCGCAACGATCTTCGAGGAGCGTCCCCCATGGCCCAGAACGACGAAGCCGCACTCGACGTGGTGCGGCGCACGTCCGTGCCGATCCACGACGTCGGGACGGCCGTCTATCTCAGCGCCGATGTGTTCGGGTGGGCGGCCGAATGGGGCTGGACCAATCCCTTCTCCTTCTACTTCGCCGGGCGGGGCGGCATGCTGGGCGACGTCAGCCACGACGTGGTGACCTCGGCCTTCGGCTGGTTCGAGCCCGACGGCGGTGAAGGCGATGTACGGCGAAGGCGCGGCCGTCGCCGGCTCCACCCAGGCGGCGGCCCGCATGGCCGAGGCGCACTCGAAGTGGGGACGCAAGCACTTCGCCGACGTCGAGGGCTCGAGGACCACGTCGCCGTGACCGAGGAACTGGTCGACGGCATCGAGGGCGCGGCCATCCCGCTGTTCGTGGGCTGGCGCAACGCGGCGCGCTGCGAGACGGCGGCGGGCCGGGCGGCGCAGCTCATGCAGATGCTGCGCGAGTGGCGCGGCGGACTCCACCTGGTCTCCACCACCGCCGTCGGCCTGACCCCGCTCGAGGCCATCCTCACCAACGAGGGCGAAGGCCAGGCCAAGTTCTTCGGCTGGGCCGAGCCCTTCCCCGAGATCGCGTCCATCAAGGCCAAGCACGACGAGGCCGAGGCCATGACCGACCGCCTCTGTGCCCAGACCCTGGCCCAGGCGCTGGACGAGTCCAAATTCGGCGCCTTCGAGGCGGCGGTCAGCACCCTCCGCGCCGCCACGCCCTGACCCTCGCACGGCCGCTCGACCCGGGGAAGGCGGAAACCGGGAACCGGCTACAGTGAAGGGTCGCTCATCGGGAGGCCAAAAGCCGATCCGGGGGCGTCACGGCGAAAGTCGTTACGGACCTGTGGTGCAGCTCGGAGTGCACGCCGCCCTGTCAAGGCGGAGGTCGCGGGTTCAAATCCCGTCAGGTCCGCCACCGAGATCCAGCCAGCCCGCGGCCGGCGGAACGAGGTGACCCGGTCGGGTAGCTCAGTTGGTAGAGCGCGCGCCTGAAAAGCGTGAGGTCACCGGATCGACGCCGGTCCCGACCACCGGAAGAGCCGCAGTTCAGAGGCTATTTCGACTGACTGTCAGTTTTGCGGGTCGAAGGGTCGTGCCCACTACGTGCCCATAAAGCAGTGGAATGCGCTTCGATTCGCCTCACTCAGGCCCGCCCTTTCTGCGGAGCATCTTCCTGCGATGTTGGCCGTATGGCTGAACCAGGAATCCTGGTGTTCACGTTCAACGACCAGCCCATCCGATTTCCGGTCGGTGAGCTTCAGGTGAAGCCGTCTCCGCTCACCGGGCACGAGCTTCGGACCCTTGACCTCCTGCACCGTACCGACCGCTCACAGTGGAAGAGGTCGGCCGGATACGGCCGGCCTGGGAGCGCCTCAGAGGTCTTCACGTCTGCGCCTGGAATGGTCTGAATCAGCGAGTCGTGAGGTTCCGCTGATATCGGTTACGGAAAGCGTCACGGCGAAGATCGCCGGCGCATCCCGCCGAAATCCCTCACTCCCGTAAGTCCCTCAAGGTGATCAGGACAGGCTCAGACTCGCCACCACCCGGTGTCCGCTCGGGGCGAATCAACGACTCGTCCAGGTTGGAGCTCCATGCAGTGGGTGGCTCGGGTCTGGCGATCATGGATCGAGCACCAGAATTGGCCGACCTCGGCCTCGAAAGCATGGGCGTAGGGGTCGCCGGGCTGCGACATTGAGTCACCGACGGGCACGATAGAAACCGGCAGTGTCACCCTCCCGGTGGTATCGCCCGCGTTCCAGGCGGTTCACTCTCGATCACTCGGACAAGGCTTGAGCAGCCAGACCGTGGTGATGAGCAGTGTGGACATGGAGCTCGTCCTCGTCGGTGCTATGCGGCGTGATCTCGAAGACCACCTTGTTGATCGTTCCCGTAAATGGAAACGGCTTCTGATCCTCATACGCGCGGTCGACAACGCCACCATTGTCACGCCCGATGTCCATGCCGGCATATCCCGAAAAACGGATCGGCACCGTGTAGTCCATTCGGCCCTTTCCAATCTGGCGGTCATCGACAAAGAGCGTCACGTCCCCGCCGGTAGCCGGCTTCGCGCCGTCAGCCAAGAACTCCATGCGCACCGTGACTTCGCCGGCAGGCAGGTCTTCTTCGGCAACTTGGGTATAGACGAACACCCCCATCATCGAATACGTGTGGGTGAGCTTCCCGTCCTTGACATAAAGGGTAAAGCCGCCGAGGTGATCCGCCTCAGCGACGATGACACCTTCAGCGCCCGTCTCGGGTACAACCAGGTCGGCGGTAATGGTGTAGGAGCGGTTGTAGATCTTCGGGATCATGCCGGAAAGCACGTTTTGCACATCGCCGCGGAACTCAAAGATGGTGTCTCCCGTGATCGGCGGCACGATTCCGAAGAACGTCGAGAGCGCAGCCAGTAACGGCAATACCTTGTAGCGCTCGGCTTCCTCCCAAAATAGATCTTTGAGCTCCTGCACCTTTTCGGGGTGGTCGGCCGCAAGATCCTTGGCCTGCGAGAAGTCGTCTGGCAGGTAGTAGAGCTCTATCGGACCGGCATCGGGGTCCCAGACGCCCGGTGCGTACGGAGCAAGGGCATCCGGCGTGAGCTCCCACGGAATGCGTTCGGTCTTCATGGCCAGCCACCAGCCGTCCTTGTACATGGCCCGGTTGCCCACCGTCTCGAAGTATTGCTGCGTGCGGTGCTCAGAGGCTTCATCGTCAGTGAAGGATGCGCTGAAGGACGCGCCATGCATCGGGTCCTGCTCGATCCCGTCGACCGTGTCGGGCTCAGGGATACCGGCAACCTCGAGAATGGTGGGGGCCACATCTATGACGTGAGTGAATTGCGAGCGCAGCCCGCCGGCAGCCTTGATGTGAGCCGGCCAACGCACCACCATCGGATTGCGGGTCCCGCCAAGGTGGGAACCGACCTGCTTCCCCCATTGAAACGGCGTGGCTCCGGCCCAGGCCCATGCCGCCGAATAGTGGGGATCCATGATCGGACCACCCCACTGGTCCAGGCCGCCGTACTGCTCCGAAAGTTGCAGTTGCATCTCAGCAGTCAACGGGATCCCGTTCTGAGTCGTGAGCTCGTTGAAGGATCCTGTGATCGTTCCCTCCATGCTGGCTCCGTTGTCGCCCCAGATCCACACGATGAGCGTGTTGTCGATCTCGCCGAGATCCTCAATGGAATCGATCACGCGCCCGACGTTGTGGTCGGCGTTCTCCGAGAACCCGGAGTAGACCTCCATTTGGCGGGCGTAGAACTTCTTCAGATCGTCAGACAGGTCACTCCACGCCGGGAAAGCTGCGTCGCGCGGCGTGAGCTCGGTGCCGGCCGGGATCACCCCGAGCTGCTTCTGACGAGCGAAGGTCTCCTCGCGCAGCTTGTCCCACCCCTGGTCGAACATCCCCTTGTACTTGTCGGCCCACGTCGCGGTCACGTGGTGTGGAGCATGGCTGCATCCGGTGGAGTAATAGACGAAGAAGGGCTTGTGGGCATCCTGGGCCCGCACGGCGTGGAGCCACTCGATCGTTCTATCCGCCATGGCGTCTGGAAAGTAATACGGGTCGTCCTCGTCGTAATACTTCTCCGGGGTGCCGATGATCTTTTGATTCTCGGCCAGGCAGGGATCCCACTGGCTCGATCCACCGCCAAGGATCCCGTAGAAGTAGTCGAATCCCCAGCCATTCGGCCAACGATCGAACGGACCGGCCGCACCCTGTTGTCCGTCGGGCGTCAGGTGCCACTTTCCGAATATTGCGGTGCTGTAACCGTTGTCACGCAGAATCCGAGGGAGGGGGGCGCAGTCGCGGGGCAGCGTCGCCGAGTAACCCGGGAAGCCGCCGGAGAATTCTCCGATGGAACCGAACCCAACTGTGTGGTTGTTGCGCCCGGTCAACAATGATGCGCGGGTAGGAGAGCACAGAGCGGTCACGTGAAAGCGGTTGTAGCGGAGACCGTCGCCTGCGACGCGGCTCAGATTGGGCGTCTGGATCGGTCCGCCGAATGTGCTCGGATTGCCGAACCCCGCGTCGTCGATGAGGACGAGCAGCACATTCGGTGCATCGGCGGGCGGTACCGGATGACCGATGAGATTCCAGTCGGGCTGCGATCCGTCCAGAGTCTTTCTGACGGTCCCCGAGAAGGACGGCCGACGAATCGGGAGATGGCTGCGATCGATGTCGCTCATGTCAACGCTCCTCCGTGGTATCTCAGGCGTCTGCTGGGCGGGCGACGATGTAGATCAACGCACCGATTATTGGCAAGAAGAGAATCAGCACGGTCCAGCCGGCCTTCGCCCCGCCATGATGATCATGACGGCGGAAGTTGTCCACGAAGCACCAGACGATGAAAAAGATCATGAGAAATACGCCCGCAAGAAGGAGCATGGTCCAAAACAGGCTAAGGAGCGGGTACGTGTACGCGATCATGTTCTCTCCAACTGGTACGGGTGTTGTCAGTCCCATGGTTGAGTGTGACGACACACGCATCGCCAGTCATCACCCTCGCCGGGGTGATTGCGTTTCGATCTCTGCGGTGACGAAGGGGGGCGACGCCATGGTGTTGTTAGTCCCAGGAATCCGAAGGAACTTCTTGGCCCGTCCGGAACTCCCTCGGGATCACCTTCCGCCCGCGCACGAAGGCACCCGCCCCCCGGGGTGTGGCCGACGGGTCAGGAACGCTGATCGCTGCGGCGAACCTCGCCAATTGCACCGACGCGGCTCATCTTCTTCCTGTTCGACGACCGCACAAGCCAATGGAACGTCTGCGAGAAGGACAGCTCTCGCTCACGCCAGACGAGTCCCACCACTGCTCCCAAAATGATGACGACGCCGATCGCAACGAGCCAGGACATGAGAGCGAACACGACCCCGATAGGACCGTACTTCTTGTCATCCGAAATCACGGTGTCAGAAAAGATGAACGAGAACACCACCTCCATGCCCACCCAAAAGAGCGCCGTGGCGATAGCCGAGGGAAAGAGGGCGCGCCATGGCACCCGCCTCGAGAGCAGGAACCACATCGTCAGCCACCAATAGCCGGTCAGTCCGACGAACCCCAAAATGGCGACGAGCCAGATCCCGACCGCATCGTGCACCCACGGTCCAGCCACGGCAGCCAGCGAGACGCAGCCGATCGTCGCCGCGAGCCAGATCAGGCGACGGAAGAAGTCCTTGAGGCCTCCAGAGTCCAAGTCGAAGGACCGCTCGTAGAGATCTTGCACGGCCGAAGCTGCGGCAATACCTCCGAGAATGAAGAAGGCGTAGGCGGTGCCCGTCACCGCATTCGATGTCGACGAGGAGGAGGTGAAGAGGTCGCTCACGTCTTTGGCAGCCTGTTGGTTCAATCCAAGATGTCGCACCAAGCCGGTGACGGTCGACTGTCCAACGAGTGCGTTGGCAACAATCACAAAAGGAAAGAAGCACAACAGCAGGACCGCCGCGAAGAGCATCCCCTTGTTGATGAAGTCCAGTGAGTTGAGTCGGTTCCACAGATGCTCTGCCGAGGAACCCGAGTACGTGTCCTCGAGCGATCTCATCCGGCGCCCGAGCCTCTGTCGTGGACGGAAATGGGCTGAGAACGATTCAGGTTTATCGGTCGGAGTCATGATCTTCGGGCGGTTCTGGTGATCGTCTGGAGAAGAAGATCGCGGACTTCCGCCGTTGAGCGGCCGGGCTCAGCGCCATTGTCTTCTCATGACCGCTCAGCGGTCGGCGGTTCGTCGCCAGAGACTGGCCCCGCCTCTTGCGTTGACAGGCCACGCCGGTTCGCCGGTCGGTAGGAGTTGATGACTTTGGCTACCGCAGTCACCAAGAAGAGTTGTCCGATGAGCATCTCAGCCAGGGCGAAGCTCTGCCCCGGATTCTCCGCGGGGACGAGATTTCCGTAGCCAGTTGTCGTGAGCGTCGTGAAAGAGAAGAACAGGTCCTGGGAAAGGGTCCCGTCGCCCTGGGCACCGAAGAACGCCGTGGCCTGGTTCGCTGCGGCTGCTTTATAGACAAAAGCAAAGAACATCCCAATGAGGAGGTAGGCGGCAACCGCGCCCAGAACGGTTTCCTGATCGACAACCGTCCTCTGCACGAGATGGCGAAGAATCGTCACGGGTGCGATTAGATAGAGAAGCCCGCTCACCGCTGGCAGGAATTTGTCTGCGACGTCGTGATGGAGAAATAGGGCGAGAATGGCCGCTGCGACAGCGACGGCGAGAGAGACGGCAGCAACGATTCGGATCTGGTGGGGAGCCCGCGATATTCGGAGAATGATTGAGACGGTGGCGATCTGTATCACGACAATGACTGACTGGCCCCAGGACTGAGACAAGTTGACCGAGAGCACGTATGTGATCAAGATGGCGATCACTACGCCGCCATAACTATCGAACTCGACTACGGATCGGAGCGTCGGGACTCGAAACGAGCCGCCGACCGCCGCCGTCGTCATTGGTCCGCCTCCCGGGGAACGTTCGGCAAGCAAGTCGCCTGCCCCGTCGCTTGACGAATCGACGCTGTCATTGTTGGAGCTCGACGCTAGAGACTCCAGGCGACGCACCGTGTGCGTCATCCCCCGGCGAAACTGCCGCTACAGCCAGTACGTCCTTCGAGGCGACGGAGGCCGACAAGGCCAGAACGACGAGATATGCCACGACCACCGCCACGATGATGAGAGGGGTTGTGGCGGCTCCGGCCTGGGAGACGACCAGGGCAATGATGATCGAGGCCAAGGGCAGTCGGAGAATCGAGACCGTTGCCGCTCCCATCAGCGCCGCCACTGCGGGTGTCTCGGAAAACCCTGGAAGATGGGCGCACAGGAGGCCGGCGACAATACCGAGAAACATGGCGGGAAACGTTGGGCCTCCACGGGCGCTTCCCAGGGAGATGGCATAGGCGAGTCCTTTGAAGACGAGAAAGAGGACGAACGCGGATTGCGAGAAGCTTGCTGCCTGGTTCACCACCGCGCCCATAGTGTCCTGGCCCGAAAACAAGACCAGGTCCTCCGGCTTCCCCGACAGGTGCCCAAAGATGATGGCCAACGCCCCAACGCTGAGCGCAGCCAGCGGAATGATGACGAATGGCCGTCGGGACGTCGCCTTGTTGACCATCAGCCCTGTTCGCGCGATGGCGAAAATGACTACCGCGACAAGTGCGGCCAGCAAGATGGTCCACCCGAAAGCGGACGGAGTCGGCGTGTGGTATTTCGGCAGCGCCAGCGGTGCGATGGCGTAAGCGCTCGAACTAAGGCCGGTCAAAGAACCCATGCCGATGAACACCAGCGAGCCGATGCCGGCAGCCAGCAGTCCGGGGAGCAGGATTACGGGGAGGATCGCTCCCCCCAGACCGGCTGCCTCGATGATGATCACCGCTCCGACGATGGGAGATCCGAAGAGGGACGACATGGCTGCGAAGCTTGCAGCCGCGGCGATGAGCGCCACCACCTGATCCGGAGCGTCTTTCCGCGCAGCGCTCACTGCGAGGATGGCGAGGCCGCCGGCAAGCGCGATCAATGGGGCTTCGGGACCGAGGACCATACCGAATCCGATAGAGGCGAGCGAGGCGATCAAAACCCCGGGAACCTCAATCGGCTGTGTGGGAGGTCCCGCCCTCAGACCCTCGGCGGGTTTGTGACCACCGCTTCCCGGCAGCCGAGCGATGGCAAACGCAATCGGTACAGCAGCAACAGCCAGGATGGGCAGCGGCCACCAGGTGGGGACCGGTGACAGACCGAGCCCGCTCGGGAGGTCCTTGTAGAGCCATTCCTGAAGATAGTGGATCAGCTCGAGATATCCCCACGAGACCAAGGAGACCAGCACGCCGATCACTGCCGCAAACACGAGGAGTACCCGGTATTCCTTGCTGCGCAGCAAGACTTCCGGATCGGGTGGCGAAGCGGAAGCCTCGCCCAGGAGTGGCGGCTCGGCCATCAGCCCAAATCCGTTGATCGAGCCGAACGACCGCAACATCTCTGCTTCAACCGGCACTGGCTGATCATGGGGGTCGGAGTGGTCACTCAAACCTCTTTCTCGGCGGCCAGGTCCGCAGCAATGGGCAAAGCGGCCTCCCCGTAGAAGGCGAACGCCGAAGTGCCAATACGCCCGTGTGGGACGGGTACGAACTCAGACGCGCGCGTCACCTCTTGACCAACAAGGAACTCAAGCGGATCCGCCGTGCGAAGACTCGTACTCCACTCTGCTTGGGCTTCCCTGGAGACTCGCCGGCGGGCTCTTCCCCTCCGGTCAAGCTGCTCCCGGGTCAACGGTTGAGATTTTCCGCTTGGAGGTGGATTCATCGCTGATTCCTTGCGTTCGTGGCGGGACCGGCGGAGCTCGCACCGCTGTTCGACGCTGGGGCTCGCTCCCTGACTCGTCAAAGTGGAGCGAGAACAGACGCTGAGCCCGCCCTCTGAAACCTCGTTTGAACCACGCGCGACGTTTAGACGCTCAACTCAACAGCTTGGACTTTTGGGCCTCGAACTCGGGTTCGCTAATGACTCCCTGGTCCCGCAGATTGGCCAACTTCGCCAGCTGATCCGCTGGACTGGTCTCGGAGGCCGCCACATCCCGCACATAGGTGTCAAATTCCTGTTGCGGTTGACGGGCATCCTTTGTGGCTCTGTCCTGCATCTTCCCGCCGCGAGCGATCAGGTAGATCAGGACACCGATAAGGGGCAGGAAGATGACGAGCAGCACCCACATGGCCTTTGCGAAGCCCCCAATGTCGTGACTGCGGAATATGTCGCCGAACACGACGATGAGAAGCCAAATCCAGACCACGAATCCAAAAAACAGGAGCATTGTCCAAAAAAGACTGAGAAGTGGATAGGTGTACGCGAACATTGGTCCCCCAAGCGACGGAGCAGTTGCCGGACAGGTGTCAGTATGTCGATCCGACTCCGATGGGTCATCACCCCGTGGGGGGTGATTCACCTCGCGGATTGAACGCTTTCGAAGCGTCCTGCGGCGTCGGGGCTCTTTGGGCGACCGACATCCGTCCAAGAATCAGAGAAGACCAGCCGCTTTGGCCCGGACCACCGCGTCAGACCGGGATGACGCATCGAGCTTGCGATAGACGCTCTTCAGGTGGGACTTGAGCGTGTTCATCGAGATGAAGAGTTCACCGGCGATCTCCCGAGTGGTGAGGCGCGTCTGTAGATAGCGGAGCACGCCTTGCTCACGAGCGCTCAGTTCGCTGCCACTTAAGGGCAGGCTGCTCGCGCTTCTGGCGGCCATGTGGTCTGTCACCGTGAGGAGGGTGTCGACGTACGCGTCGCGTGGCGAATGCCTGAGGAGGTCAGCCAGATCGTCACGGATTTCAAATGGCGCGTCCAACACGGTACGTACGAACCCCTGCGGACGTCCGATCTCGACGGCTCGCCGGAGATCGTCCTGATAGTTGAGCCCCATATGCCGGCGCACGTCGGCTCGGAGCAATGCGTGCTCGATCGCAGGTCGCACGGCAAGGTCGCTGAGGTCCAGGCGGGCAAGGGCGACATCCGCCCGATCCGCCTGATGGCGCGCTATCAACGTACGCACCTCGAGCAGGTCGCCTGTTGGCAAACGAGGAAGCGTCCGGACCAGGTCGGCCGCCCGCTCCGGCTCGTCGAGGTCGAGGTGGATCCTGGCTTCGAGGGCGCCCACACGGAAATTCAGCGGCGAATCCACTCCGGCTGGCAGCACTGTCCTCGCCCGTTCGAGAAGGCCGAGTCCCTCGACAAATTCGCCTCGGGCACGAAACAGGCGCGCCCTCTCGACGAGGGCGAGCAGTTCGAGTGGAGGCCGGATCTTCTCGCACCGGCGAACTGCTTCTTCGATCAAGCTTTCTGCCTCGTCCAACTCGTCTGCCTCGAGGCTGAGGGTGCCGAGGGCGAGAACCGCGTCACACAGACCGACATGGTGTTCGACGCCTCGTCGACGGGCAGCTTCGAGTGCTGCGTTCGCGACCTGCCGCGACTCGTGTAGCCGGCCGAGTTCGAAGAGAGCACCGGACCTGATACCGAGCAACACCGCACGGGTGGCGGGATCAGCGTGTCCGAGGGCGAGATCGCAACCGGCGATACAGGACATCGGTCCCAGACGGTAGAGACGTGCTCGAGTCGATATAACGGGGAACTGGTCGAGGACAAAGTCCGTACCGGGTGTGAGATGCGAGAACACGTCCCGCTCGAATTCAAGGGCCGGATCCGGTTCGCCCCGCATGCCGTGCCACTGCGCATCGGCAGCAGCCAATCGGACGTCAAAGTCGATGTCGGGGTCGCCGGGCGCACTGGCGGCTTGGGCGAGCCACCAGCCCTCCTCCTCGACTCTGCCTGCGAGACCAAGCGCAATGGAGTAGTCGAGCATGCGACCGCGGTGGGCTCTAAGGTCCTCCTCGGAGAGCCGCCTCAACCAAGTGTCCACGTTGGCGCTTCGGCCGGCAAACCATTCGTGTCCGACATGGTCGTGCAGGATCGCGAAGGCCCGGTCGAGGTCACGGGATTGCACGAAGTGATCCACGGCGGGCACATACGAACCCGTCTTTTCGTGCCACTCACCAGCCCTTGCGTGAAGACTTCTCGCACGAGACGGATCTTCGGCTCCCAACTGGGCATGCAGAAGTTCTCGGAAAAGCTGGTGATACCTGTAGTGCGGCGGGTCTCCTCCGAGGGAGACAACAAAAAGACCCGAGCTCATTGCTTGGCGCAACAGGCGCGCACCGTCTTCACGCCCGAGAAGCGAGTTCGCCAATTCCATATCGAACTCATCGACGACCGATGTTGCCTGCAAGAACTCCACCATTTCCGCGGACTGTTGGTCGAGCACCTCCTCGATGAGAAAATCAGCAACCACTCGGTCAGTTCCGGCGAGACGTCCGATGAACGAAGACGGGTCGTCGGAGTCGTGTTGCAGAGCCAACGCCGCCAGCTGGATTCCGGCCAGCCAGCCTTCGGTCCGCCTGGTCAAGGTCTGCACGTCGGCCCCGGAAAGGTCGAGGTCGTAGTACCCAAGGAGGGTGCGGACGTCCTCTTCTTCCAGTCGCAGATCCGCATCCCGGATCTCACCCAGTTGGCCCCGGGCCCGCCAGCGTTGGATCGGCAGTACGGGATCCACGCGGGTGCCGATCACGACGTGCACCGTCTCGGGGAGTCGTTCGACGAAGGTGGCCAGGCCGGCGAGAGCAGAGGGGGCGACGACGTGCAGATCGTCGAGGATCAGCCACGTCGGCTGGGACCACAGAACCAATTCGTTGACCAACGATGCGACAACGTCATTGATGTCATCGGGACCCTCGACGAGAAGGTCGAGTGCATCGGAGACGGACTCCGGCTCGACGGAGGCGAACGCAGCGGCAATTGATGTCCAGATCCGGAGCTCGTCGTGATCCCAGCGGTCGCACGAGAGCCAGGCGCAGCGAGCTTCGGGCCGCTCTGCCACCCAAGTGGACAGCAACATGGTCTTGCCCATGCCTGGGCTGCCCGCCACCAACGTGCAAGGCAACCGCGTGGCCATATCCATGCGTCTCAGAAGCTCCGCCCGGGGGATCAAGGCGTCCGGCAGGGCGGGCCGGATGAACTTTGTCACGGCCGGCTGGGCGCCGATCACGGAGAGAGGCTAACAAACCGCCAATCACCCGGGCGAGGGTGATTACGTGCTCGGCGACGACGATCACAATGATCTGGGCCAATGGAACCAACCATCTACGTGATCACCTTCAGGGGTGAGGCCGGCAGAGCCGTGTCGGCGGCATTCGACGATCTCGAGGTCTCGACCAAGGAGGGCTTGACGACTCTGCGGGCCGCCGTCTCGGACCAGGCCGCGCTGCACGGGGTGATCGAACGGATCCGCGCTCTCGGGCTCGAACTGGTCGCCGTGCGGTCGGCAGCAGATGAGGAAGAGTGACCCTCGTCCTTTGGGAATACCGCCCCACATTTGGACCACGACCGCCGCCTAGGCGTCACCGCGATCCATGAAGCTACCTTTTGGAAACTGGCGACGGACCGGGAAGCAACCCGATGGCGGCATGGCTTGCGTCTCTCTACGTCCTGGTGACCTAATCGATACCGCTCGGCGATGAGACCGAGACTTGCCGTCGCCTTCCCGATCGTTGCGCAACTGCGCGATGGTCGCTCTCGCCTTACGGTCCGAGATCTGACCGCCGGCGTCACTGTGGCCGCGCTCCTGATCCCCCAGGCGATGGCCTATGCCGAACTCGCCGGCCTGCCGGCGGTGAGCGGACTCTACGCAAGCTTCATACCGCTGCTGATCTACGCGGTGTTGGGCTCGTCGCGGCAGCTCGCTCTTGGACCGACGGCGACCGTTGCCGTCTTGACGGCGACCGTGATCGAGCCGCTGAGCGACGGGAGCCCCACTGAGGCCCTGGCTTTAGCGGGAACGCTTGCCCTCCTCGTTGGTGGCGTCTGCATTCTTATCGGGCTGCTGCGCGGCGGGTTCGTGGTGAATTTCTTGTCGCAGCCGGTTCTCTCCGGTTACGTCACCGGGGCAGCTCTGGTGATCGCGGCCAGTCAGCTGGGAAAACTCCTCGGCTACAGCGTCAGCGGGGACACCTTCTTCCAACTCGTCGCGCACGCGATCGCCGGTATCGGCAATA
This sequence comes from uncultured Acidimicrobiaceae bacterium, assembly GCA_963726855.1. GTDB lineage: Bacteria > Actinomycetota > Acidimicrobiia > Acidimicrobiales > RAAP-2 > Bog-473. The sequence continues at coordinate 261,959 of CAVSEB010000012.1, read as the reverse complement.
TCGAGAACCTGACAGTGCTCGTGGCCGCACTCTCCCTGGGAGCCATCGTGCTCTTGCGTCGGCTCGCTCCGCGCTGGCCCGCAGCGCTCATTGTCGTCACTCTGGCAATCATCGTCTCCAGTCTCTCGGACCTTTCCAGCCACGGAGTGGCCGTAACCGGGACGGTGCCGAGCGGACTTTCCTCCCTTCGGGTCCCCAAGGTCGGGATCCACGACCTTGGCAGCCTGGCGTTCAGCTCCTTGGGGATTGCCCTCGTGTGCTACGTCGAATCGATCGCCGTTGCCAAGGCAATGGCAGACCAGAGGGGGTATGCAGTCGACGCAAACCGAGAGCTCGTGGCGCTCGGAGTTGCCAATCTGGGTGCTGGGCTCTTTCAATCGTTTCCGGTCGATGGCAGCTTTTCGCGGACAGCGTCCGCGAGCGACGCGGGTGCACAAACACAGATCAGCGGGATCGTCGCCGCGGTTTTCGTCGGGCTCACCCTGCTCTTTCTGACCCCGCTGTTCAAGAATCTGCCCGCGGCGACCCTTGGCGCAGTCGTGGTCGTCGCAGTCAGCGGACTCTTCGATTTGCCCGGGTTGCGCCGCGCTTGGCAGATCCGACGGGAGGATTTCGTCATGGGGGTCATCGCGCTTGTCGGCGTGCTGGCCCTTGGTGTCCTCGAAGGCCTCCTCATTGCCGTCGGAGTGTCGCTGGTGGCTCTCGTCTACCACGCCACCCTGCCACATCGGGCCGTGCTCGGGTACGTCCCGGACGACGATTCGTTTCGGGACGTAGAGCGTTTTGACACGGTCGCCACCCCGGGAGTGATCGTGTACCGGTTCGACGTGCCCTTGTTCTTCGCCAACTGTCGCCGGCTACGCGAGGACGTATTGGAACTCGTCCGGGCAGCCCCGGACCCGGTCTCGACGGTCGTGCTCGACGCCGGAGCGATCACGCTCCTGGATACCACAGCGGCTTCGATCCTTCTGCAGCTCTTGACACGCCTCGCCGAGCTGGAGGTCCAGCTGGTCGTCGCCCGGGCGCATGGCCAAGTTCGCAATGTCATGGAGGCATCGGGAATCACGGCAGCGTTGGGGCCGACCGGGGTCGTGCCCAGCGTGCGAGCCGCGGTTGAGTCTCACGAAGAGAGAGGCGAACCGAGCGGAGGCCTCGATGAACCGCACGAACAGTGACTACGGCGCCAATTTGCTTTGATACAAACACTGCGACCAGGAACAAACGTCCGACGCCTCAACTGATCTGCAAGCGTACCCTCGGCGTGCCCATTTGGAACACGGCTCAACCGCTCCATGACCTCTCCTCACATCACCCATCAAGGCGCCGCGTCGATCCTCATCTATTCCTCTCTGGAAGCAAGGACGGGTTGCGCCCGGCTGTGCGCTCGCCATGGCAGGTTGCGCCGCCCTGCGCCAACTGATGCGCCAACGGGAGGTCCGCAGACGAGGTTCCAACCATGAGGGAGTAGCACCCGGGAGCGACGCGCCATCTATTCGCGGCGGTGCTCCAATAGGCAAAGGCATGGTGGCTCACAGCCACCGTCACCCGTTTGGAATGCCCAGGGTTGAGCAGTACTTTCTGATACCCCTCGAGTTGCTTTGGCGGCTCCCCCGTCGATGCCGGATCCCCTACATATACCTGAGCCACCTCTGCTCCCACGCGCGTACCGGTGTTCCGCAGAGTGAAACTGAGCTGCGCACCACCCGATCTTTTTCGGACCGAGAGATCCGACAAGGCAAAACTTGTGTAGGAGAGTCCGTAGCCAAACGGAAAATGCGGGGAGATGCGCTCTGCGTCGTACCATCGGTATCCGACGAAGAGCCCCTCAGAATATGTCTCTTGCTTGTCGACTCCTGGATACTGTGCATCGGTGTTCGTCGGGAGCTGACTCTCGGAAGCCGGAAATGTCTCGGGCAGCTTTCCGGATGGATCGACCGATCCGAAGAGGACGGCCACGATTGCGTTGCCGTCTTGTTGTCCGGGATACCAGGCTTCGATGACTCCTTTGACCTGGCTTATCCACGGCATCAGGACTGGCCCACCGCTGTCGAGAACGACGATGGTATGAGGGTTGGCACGAGCGACCGAGGCGATCAGCCTGTCTTGGTCCTCGTTTGAGTACGCGCACACAAACGTGCAAGCCCCAGCTCTCAGACTCAAGCTCGGCTCGTCTTGCGTCTCGCCTTCTGCATCGTCGGCAAAGACAACGGCGACCGATGCTGACTTCGCGTCCGCAACCGATGATGCGACATCGCTTCCATCGCTGTAGACCACGGTGTCGTCGCGCTTCGAAGCCATTCGTCGAATGGCAGAAAGGGGCGCAACGACATGTGCCAACCCAAATGCCGGAACGTGGGAGCTCCCCCCTCCTCCGTACGCCCCTTCTGCTCCCGGCAGGCCGGCGGGTCGGCCGATCACCGCGATCCTGTTGGTGGATTTTGCAATTGGCAGGACGTTGTCGGCGTCTTTGAGTAAGACCGTGCCATCTTCAGCCAAGGTGAGTGCTGTTTGGACATCAGCGGGCGTACTGACATTGCGGGTCTGCAGTTGGGGCCCCTCGGCGGGGGCATGGTCGAAGAGACCAAGACGAAACATGGGCGTCATGACGGCGAGGACCATCTGGTTCAGCCGAGCCATTGGTACTCGACCAGATTTGACGGCTGTTTGGAGAGGCTCGCCGAAGAAGTTTCCGGTGGGCATCTCGAGGTCGAGCCCAGCAGTGGCCGATTGAACTGTCGAATGGACGGCCACGAGCCAATCAGAGACGACAAACCCCTGAAAGCCCCACTGCTTTCTCAGCACCCGAGTCAGCGTCTCGGGATCCTGACAGGCATGGACGTCATTGATGAGGTTGTAGGAGCACATCACAGCTCCGACGTGGGCCTGGGTCACTGCAGCATCGAAGGGGGGTAGGTAGATCTCCTCCAACGTGCGCTTGCTGACGTTGGCCGATGTCGATGATTCGTTTGTCTGCTGGCTATAGGCAGCAAAATGCTTCACCGTCGCGATGACCGGATTGCTCTGTATCCCGTCTATCTCAGCCACGGCGGTCTGCCCGGCCAAATAGGGGTCCTCTCCAAGCGATTCATAGTTGCGACCGTCCAGAGGAACCCGATCGACGTTGACGTCTGGCGCGAGGACGACGTTGGCTCCTTTGCGCAACGCTTCCGAACCCAATTCCTGGCCGAACTTCTTTTGCAGCGAACGATCCCACGTTGCCGCTTGATCGATCGGAGCCGGAAAGGCCGTCGTATTCTGTTGTCCGTCGCCGACGCCCGCCCCGGCATCTTGGAGCACCAGCTCCGGGATACAGAGTCTCGGAATCGACGGCACGTATCCTGCTGCGCCCTGAGAGCCGGTATTTGACGAGCCCCCGTGCACCATGTGGAGCTTGTCCGCACGGGACATCGCTCGAAGCAGGAGATGCGCCCGTGAGCTCGGCGGGAGACTGGTGTTCATCCATGGACATCGCGCCGATGCGCCGCTCGATGGCGACGAAGAAGCTCCCGACATGCTCGTGGGCACCAGCACCATGGTCACCGCAAGTCCAACGGCGACTACCACGGCCAGCCAACGCATCGATTGGGGGCACGACAACTCGGACCAGTTGCCCTGCGGCCTGAGCCACCGTGTTAGCGACAGTGGTTCGGCCGGTCCCGTTGCTGTCGAGGCTCAGCCTTGCCGACTGGATCGAATTTCCGATTTTGGGAGATTTGCGCTTTTCCGAATTGTTCGTCCATTTTTGGGACGATAGTTCACCTTTGGAGGCTACGCCGGTGACGAGTAGCTTTGAAGCACGTGGGCGACGGGGGACGAACAGGATCTCGAGAGATAGCCCGGGCAGCGGTCAAAGCTGAGCTGTCCCGAGTCGCCTTCGACCTGGCCAGCCAGAACGGGTTCGACAAAGTAACGATCAACGACCTCGCCTTGGCGGGGGGAGTCTCGAGGAGCACCTTCCTTCGCTACTTCCCCACCAAGGAGGACGCAGTCCTCTATGCAATCGACGCTCAAATCGCCGAGCTCGTGCACGCTTTGTTGAGTCGCCCAGCCGATGAGAACGACTGGAACGCACTACGTCATGCTCTCGACACCGTGATCGAGCCATATCGTCGAGACCCAACGAGCGCTCTGGCGATGACCCGCCTCGTCCAGAATTCTCCCGCCCTCTACGCTCGAATGCTCGAAAAACAACACTCCTGGTGGCCTGCTTTGACGGAGGCGCTCGCCGACCGGAACAACTCACCGCGACCAGTCCCGCTGCCCCTCGTCGTGAAGGCAACGGCCGCCCTCGTTTGCTTGAATATCGCGCTCGACCACTGGACTGCATCTGACGGGAGACTCGACCTGGAGGGCCTTCTGGATGAGGCGTTCGAGACCCTGGGTGGCGCTCAATAAAGGGCTTCGGGCCAGACCGAGTGCCCGAAGGTGACGACGGCGCACCGACGGCGGAGCGTGGAGAGCTGCTCACCCCTGGGTCCGGCGGTTTCGATCGATCGAAAGCAAAAAGGCCCATGGGCCCGACGTCCTTGTTCATACTTCGCCATGACGAACCGGATCACTGCGAATCCTCGGCCCCTTCTCGACACATAAGTTCATTTCTGACCAAATGAGCCACTTTCGGTACTCAGCGTCACGATCGTCGACGAAGGCCGTCCAACTCATTAGGTCCGCGGGAAGGCAAGGGGCGTGACGCACCCCCAGAGCCTCGTGCGAGGACCGACAACCAGGGCGGCATCGCAGGAATGAGTGGCCCGCGGAGGGCCAATCGTGTGAGGAGAGCTCATCCCGGCGGCGACCGCTCTTTCGTGGATCGTGAGGTCGTTGTGTCGACATGTGCGATCACGAGACGATCACCAGCGTCAGAGTGCCGACCAGCCTCGCCGACTCAACCTTTGGACACGGCGTGTCCTCTGCATGTCCCGAAGGAATCGCGGAACGGCATCCCATTCGACCTTGTTGTACGACTGCCTGGAGCTTTCGTCACCGCGGAGGAGCTCCAGCATTGCTCAGGATCGCGGGCCAGACTGCTGGTCCCATGAGCCGTCCGGACACTCAGTATGTGGCCGTCGGTGACGCCGATGTTGCGTACCAGGTGCTCGGAGACGGGCCCTCCGACCTCCTCTTCTTCAACGGGCTTGGCAGCAACGTCGAGATGGCGTGGGAGAACCCGGACATAGCTGACTTCCTCAGGCGGCTGGCCTCGTTACGCCGCCTGATCTTTCTCGATCGACGAGGCACAGGGGCATCTGACGGTGTGGCACGTAACGCCATACCAACATGGGAGGAGTGGACGGAGGACATCGAGAGCGTCCTCAACGCGGTCGGATCCGAGCAGGCATCCATTCTCGCGACGGTCGACGCCGGCCCGATCGCGATCCTCTATGCCGCTGCGCATCCCGAACGGGTCGATTCTCTGGTGCTGTGTAATACCACTGCCCGATATCTGATCGCTGACGACTATCCGATCGGCGTGACACCTGAGGCGCTCGATTTCGTCATCGAGTTCCTCCGGACCCACTGGGGTACGGCGGAGTTCCTCGCGCTTGCTGGTGCCCCTGGCTCGGAAGACCCGGTGCACCGCGATGCCCTGGCTCGGCTCTTCCGGTCGTCGGTCACTCCGAGAACCGCGGCAGCACAGTACGACTACCTGCTCCGAAACCTCGATGTTCGCCCGGTGCTCCCGCTCCTCCGAACGCCCACGCTGGTCCTGAGCGCCGACAATCCGAGCTTTCTGCCCATGGCTCATGGGCGTTATGTGGCCGAGCACATTGAGGGATCCAAGTTCGTTGCGCTGCCGGGCAACGACATGTTGATCTTCAGCCAGCGGAACGTGATCTTTGACGAAGTGGCCGAGTTCTTGACCGGTACGAGACCGGTATCCGACATCGACCGGGTGCTGGTCTCTGTGCTCTTCACCGATATCGTCGGATCAACGGAGCGGGCAGCCTCGCTGGGTGATCAACGGTGGCGGTCACTGTTGGATCGTCATGATCACATCGTCCGCGAACAACTGCGGATCTTCCGAGGTCGGGAGGTCAACACGACGGGAGACGGCTTCGTCGCTTCATTCGACGGCCCGGCTCGAGCGATCCGTTGTGGCCAGGCAATCGTGGACGCCACCCGAGCCCTCGATATCGAGTTGCGTATCGGTCTCCACACCGGTGAGTGCGAGGTGAGAGGAAACGATCTGGGCGGCCTCGCCGTCCACATCGCCGCTCGGATCGGTTCTTCGGCCTCACCGAACGAGGTCCTTGTCTCGAGCACCGTCAAGGACCTCGTGGTTGGCTCGGGCATCGAGTTCCAGGATCGCGGCACATACGAGCTGAAAGGCGTCCCCGGGAGTTGGAACCTGTTCCGCGTCATGAACTGACCTCATCGCTCTCAGGTATCAAGACGGACCTGACCTGAAAGCGTAAGGTCGCCGGATCGATGCTGGTCCCGACCACCCGGCACTGCTGTCTCGACATAATTCGACCGTTGGTCTGATCGGCGGTCGGACTTGGCCAATAAGGACGACGATGGACGAACATCCGGCGACCCTGTGGGAAGCGATCACCGATGTCGTCCCCGACCGTCTGGCGGTCGTGCAGGGAGATCGCCGGTTCACCTGGCGCGAGTTCGACGACCGGTCGGCGCGCCTGGCGGGGACCTTGCGGGCGCACGGCGTTGGCGCTGGAGCAAAGGTGGGACAGCTGCTCTACAACAGCGTCGAGTTCCTGGAGAGTTACTACGCCGCACTGAAAATCCGGGCCGTTCCGTTCAACGTCAACTATCGCTACACCGGAGAAGAAGTCGCCTATTTGCTCTCCAACGCGGACGCCGACGTGTTGTTCTTCCACTCCAGCCTCGGCGGCGTGGTGGCCGATGCCTTGGCCAAAGCCGGACCGTTAAAGCTGCTCATTGAGGTGCCCGACAGCGCCGACCATCTGGAACAGAGCCTCCCGTATGCCCACGCGCTGCTCACCGCCGAACCGGCTGCACGGATCGCCCGTGGTGGAAACGACATCACGATGATCTACACCGGTGGCACGACCGGGATGCCCAAGGGTGTCGTCTCAAAGGTGGGCCCGACCCTCACGGGTCTGCTCGAGACCGTGCCGCCCCTCGTCGGCCGCGCCCATCTCGACCTCGACGAGGTCCCCTCGTTCACGGCCCAACTCGACGAGGTACTCGTCTCGCTGCCCGCGTCCCCATTGATGCACAACACGGGTCTCGGCATCGGTGTCGCTCCGGCGCTGGCTACCGGCGGGACCGTGGTGCTGCTCGAGGGCCGCCGCTTCGACGCTGCCACCCTCTGGGACACCGTGGCCTCCGAGCGCGTCAACGCGATCACCGTCGTGGGTGATCCGTTCGCCCGGCCCATGCTGGCGGCGCTCGACGAGGATTCTTCCCGCGACCTCACGTGCGTGCGGTTCATTTTGTCGTCGGGCGCCATGTTCTCCGCCGAGGTGAAGTCTGGGCTGCTCGGACATTTGCCGCAGGCCGTGATCATCGATCTCATTGCGGCCAGCGAGGGGTCCATGGGCATGTCGATCTCGACCGCGGGCGCTCCTGCTCCGACCGGACGGTTCCGCCCGTCACGCGGCGTCCTGGTCGTCACCGAGGACGGGCAGCCGATTGCGCCGGGCTCGGAACAGGCGGGACTCGTGGCACTTCCGGGGGGCGCGGAGGGCTACTACAAGGACGACGCCAAGACCGCGGCCACGTTCAGGGTGCTCAATGGTCAGCGCTACACCATTCCCGGTGACTACGCCAAGATCGAGGCCGACGGCACCCTCGTCCTCCTCGGCCGGGGGTCGAACTGCATCAACACGGCCGGAGAGAAGGTCTACCCCGAAGAGGTCGAGGAAGCCCTCAAGGCGCTGCCCTGGGTGCAGGACGCTCTCGTCTTCGGCATCGACGACGAGCGATACGGACAGAAGGTCGCCGCCGTTCTCTCGCGCGCTCCCGACACCGACGAGCCTCTGGCCGGGATCCTTGCGGCGGCCGCCCAGAAGCTTGCGTCGTACAAGCTGCCTCGTGTGACGACTGTCGTCGACGTGGTGCCTCGCACCCAGGTCGGGAAGGCCGACTATTCCTCGGCGCGGCGCCTGCTCGAGTACGAAACCGGCTCCGAATAGCCACGGTCCGGCCAAGGGCCGGTCCCGACAACGGGACGCAGTGGACTAGGAAATCACTCGTTCCCGCACGAGTGCCTCAATCTCCTCGGTCGGGACTCCCAATTCCTCCAGTATGGCGGTGGTCTGTTCCCCGAGCCGTGGAGGAGGGAGCCGGTGGACGGCGCGTTCGCCGTTGAGCCGGAGGGGGATATCGACGACTCGCAAATCGGGAATGTCGGGGTGCGGCAGGTCCACCAACATGTCCAGTGCGTCCAGCTGGGGGTCGGAGACGAGGTCGGCCACGGAGCGGACGCGGCTACACGGGATCGTCTGGGCGCCGAGAAGGACTTCCCACTCCTGGGCCCCCTTTCCTCGAAAACGCTCCTCCAAGATCTCATGGAGGGCGCTGCGGTTGGCGACCCGGTCCGCGTTGGATGCATAGGCCGGATCGGCTGGGAGATCCGGTAGATCGAGCACTCCACACAATGAAGCGAACAGTCGGTCGTTCCCGGCGGTGACCATGAGGCCTCCGTCGGCCGTCTCGAACACCTCGTAGGGGGCGACGAAGGCGGCTGCGTTGCCGAGTCGCTGCGGGGTCTCACCGGTGGCCAGAAAGCCCTCGACGTGGTACGAGAGCCACCAGACCGCCGTCTCGTAGAGACTGACCTCCACCAGAGCCCCGACCCCGGTGTCCAGGCGATTCCGAAGGGCGGCTTGGATCCCGACGGCCGCCCACATGCCCGTGCCGAGATCGATCACTCCGACACCGACCCGTGCCGGGGGGCCATTGGGATGGCCGGTCATCGACATGAGCCCCGTTTCCGCCTGGAGCACCGGGTCGTACCCAGGGGCGTCCTTCTTGGGCCCCTTCGATCCGTACGCCGTGATGGAGCAGAACACGAGTCCCTCGTTGAGCTCACGGAGCGATTCGTAGTCCAAGCCACGCTTCGCCAAGGATCCGGGTCGAAAGCTCGACACCATGACGTCGGCTCGCGAGGCGAGTCGGCGCACCAGTTGCTGGCCAGACTCCGTGTTCAGGTCGATGGTGATGCTCCGCTTGTTCCGATTGCAGGCCAGGAAGGTCGCGCTCTGCCCGTTCCACTCCGGCGGTCGCCAATTTCGGGTGTCGTCGCCGGACCCCGGGGATTCGACCTTGATCACGTCCGCGCCCAAATCACCGAGGAGCATCGTGCAGTAGGGACCGGCCAGGTTTCGCGACAGATCGAGCACCAAGGTGCCGCGGAGAGTCTCGGAAAGCAGTGATCTGGGCAGCGAGGACATCTGGACTCCCTTTCTCGTGGCTTCGAGCATTGCTGGTGTCACGGGCGTCCACCAACCGGGACCGGCCCGCCGCCGCTCTTCACGTCGAATACTGCCTGCCAACCGGGAGACGTGACGACTTTGCCGGCCGACACAAGGCCGCCCTGAGCGAGCCGAACCGCAAAGACCCCAGGGCCGGCCCACACTCCGGACCTGTGTCAGCCTCCTCTCGGGGGCATCGGCCAACACTGAGTCCTACCCGAGACACGACGAGACACCGGCTGCGTGCAACATCGCACCACCTCGCCGGAGAAGTTGGATCACGCCGCTGACCCGATCGTTCACCTGGCTCGCGTCGAGGGCGCTTGACGCACCGCGCGACGTGCGGTGACAATGGCCCAGCGCAAGGGCAGTTGCGCCCACCAACTTCTAGGGGGACCACATGTCCGGCCAAATTGCCAGCGACCTTCAGTTCGAACCACCGGGACCGGGCTCGTGGAATCTCGACCCAGTGCACTTCCCGCGTCCGGTGACCCGGTACTTTTCGGACACGCACCCCGAGCCCTTCCGACGTGGGGTGCACGAGTTCATGGCCTACCTGGGGACGCTCATCGACACGATGGAGACCCACTACGTCAACGGCTTTGCCTACAACGCGATGCGGCCGGCACCAGAGAACGAGATTCCGGAACGCTTCGCGTGGGCTGAAGTGGTGTGGGAGCAAAGAGTCTGGCGCGAACAGTTGCGGGAGTGGGATGACACGTTCAAGCCGGCGGCGATCAAGACACACCGCGAACTGCAATCGGTCGACGCGGAAGCGCTGACGGACGACGAGCTGGTCGCCTACCTCACACGGTGTCGTGATCACCACGCCAACATGATGTTCCAGCACATGCGGTTTACGGGATCGGCGATGCTTCCGGTCGGCGACCTGCTTGCGCACCTCGGGGCCTGGACCGATGTCACCCCGGCTGATGCCCTGTCGATGATGCGCGGGGCCACCCCAGTGTCTGCCGGCGCCTCGGGTGAACACGACCGATTGGTCACCGCGATCTCTCAAGACGCGGACGCGCGTGGGCTCTCCTCAGCTCAGAGGGCGACCCCGGCAAAGTTCTCGAAGAACTTCGTGGGTTCGGGGGCGATGTCGGAACGGCCACGTCGGAGTATCTCGACCTCGTCGGGTACCGGTTGCTCGATGGCTTCGACATCTCAGGTCGCTACGCCCTGGAGCTCCCCGACGTCCTCGTGCGCGCCATCCGATCGTCAGTGGACGGTGCAGAGAGCGATGATGCGGGTGTCGACGCGCTGATTGCGAACATACGCGCCCAAGTTCCAGAAGAACACCGCGCGCAGTTCGACGAGCTCGTCGGCGAAGCCCGTCTCATGTATCGCTTGCGCGACGAACGGGGCGTTTTCAGCGACATTTGGGCATCGGGCATCATGCGACGTGCGGCCCTCGTGGCTGGCCGTCGCCTCGAGGGAAAATCCCGCGTGCACGATGCAGAACACTTCGTCGATGCCAGTCTCGACGAGATGTGCTCGCTCGTGGCGGGGACCGGTGGGCCAACCGCCGATGAACTCGCCCAGCGGTTCGCGGAACGCAATGCGCACACGGCCAAAGATGCTCCGCCGTCTCTTGGGCCACCCGCGCCACCACCGCCAGACCCGTCAGGCCTCCCGCCTGGCGTGGCCCGCGTGATGCACGCCATGGGCCTCGCCTTGGGCGAGGTGTTCGGAAGCTCTCTGGCGCCACACGAGGAGAAGGTCCTGCATGGTCTGGCCGCCAGTGGAGGCGTCTACGAAGGACCGGCTCGACTCATCTCCGGTCCGGTCGAGTTCGATCGGATAGTGCAAGGCGACGTGCTCGTCACCGAATCGACGACCGAGGCGTTCAACATCCTCCTGCCGCTGCTGGGTGCGATCGTGACCGATGCGGGTGGTCTGCTCTCGCACTCAGCAATCGTCGCTCGTGAGTACGGTATTCCCGGTGTCGTGGGGACGCGGGATGCCACCGACCGAATCAAAGAGGGCACGCTGATTCGGGTGGACGGCGATACCGGGGAAGTGACGGGTTTCGCGTGACAGAGGTCGTCGCGCTCAGCCGACGCGTTCGATGACTCGCGCTTCGGAGCGAAGGCGACGGGACTGGGAGCGGCGGCACGCTCCGGCCTGCCGATCCCACCCGGCATCGCGCTCTCGGGCTCGTTTGTCGACGCGGTCGCTGCGGGAGACGAGCACGCCCTCGAGCAGCTCATGGCGGCGGCCCGTCCGTTGGTCGGCCCGCTTGCGGTCCGCTCGTCGGCCGCGGATGAGGACGGAGCAGATGCCAGCTTCGCAGGCCAGCACCTCACGCTGCTCAACGTGCCTTCGGTCGATGACCTGCCCGCCGCCGTTCGGGAAATCTGGTGGTCGGCGAACTCTGACTCGGCCATTACCTACCGCCAACGGGTGGGCCTGTTCACGCGTCCGAGCATCGGTGTCGTTGTCCAGTCACTTCTCGATCCCGTCGTTGCCGGGGTACTTTTCACACAGAACCCCATCAACAAGGCCGACGAGCGGCTCATCGAGGCGAGCTGGGGGCTCGGTGAGGTCGTCGTGGCGGGCCGCGTGATCCCCGACAGCTTCCGCATCGACCGAACAGGGACGGTGCGCGACCGCACGCCCGGCGTGAAGAAGGTTGCGATCCGTGCCGCCGCCGACGGCGGAACCATCGAGGAGACGGTCGCCCCGGAGCTGGTTGAGAAGCTGTGTCTCGACGAAGACCAGCTCGCGCAACTCAACGGTCTTGCCGTGCAGTGCGAAGAGATATTCGGACCGGCCCGCGACATCGAGTGGGCGTTTGCGAACGGGCAGCTCTACCTTCTGCAGTGCCGCGCCGTGACGCGGGCGGGTTCGCCTTCACCATCGAGAGCGCCGCAAGGTGCGAACCGACCGGTCGAAGTCATTGAGCGCGTTCCGCTCTTCGCCAATATGAGTCCCCGCGACATTGAGGGCATCGCCGGTCTTTTCAAGGAACGACGCTTCGCCGCGGGCGAGACGATCACCAAACAGGGTGCCGGTGGTGCAGCCTTCTTCGTGATCGAGTCAGGCGAGGCGACTGTGTCCGTTGGAGGTCAACCGCGCGCAACGCTGTCGGACGGTGACTATTTCGGTGAGATCGCGCTTATCGACGAGGGTGCGCGATCCGCGACCGTCACGGCACGTACTGAGCTCGTCTGCTACGGGTTGACCTACTGGGAGTTCCGACCGCTCGTGCAACAGAACGCAACCATCGCCTGGAATCTTCTCCAGACATTGGCCAAGCGACTGCGCACCGTGCAGAGCGGGGAGTCGTCCTAGACACCGCGTGTTGTCACGACCGTGGCAGCGCTGATGTTCTCGACACCGGGAGTCCTTCAGGCTCGTGGAAGGATCCCGGCAAGGAACAGGTCGACTGCCTTGGTGATATGGCGATCCAGCTCTTCGGGGGAACGGAACACCCCGAAATCGGCCCACATGGTAGGACTGCCAGCGACCATGGCGAGGAAGAGGTCGGCGGCCACCTCGGGGTTGTCAGCGACGATCTCGCCGGATTCGGCGTGGCTGGCCAGCAGTTCGACGATCGACAGGAGGCTCGTCGACCACAAGTCGGCGCCTTCGACCGGATCGAGCTCGGCGATGCGGTCCGCCTCGAGCAAGGCGAGGCGTCGAAGCTTCACCGCCTTCGGGTCGACCAGCCGCTCGACGATCTGCCGTGCCATCTGGCGTAACGACCTGTCGAGGTCGCCATCGGGAACCTCGAGAGCGACCCCGAGGAACGGCATCTCCGCGAGGGCTTGCGGGATGACGGCAGCGAAGAGTGCTTGCTTGTCTGCATACTTTGCGTACAACGTCCGCTTGGTGATCCCGGCCGCACTCGCAACAGATTCCATCGTGGTGCCGTCGAAGCCGTACTCCACAAAGGCCTCGATTGCTGCCGCACGAAGTCGGTGTTCGATCACCCGCGCCTCCGCCTGCGTCGGACGACCTCGGAGCGGCCGCGCGCGCTCACAATCGAGAGATCGCTCCGACGGCGCGGCACCTCGAGGAGCGACAGTCGAACCACATCATGAACGTGCCCATGACCCGTCTCGTGACGCTTCGGCCGCCTTGCTGAGGTTCTCCGATCGGGTCGCCACGGCCTCCGTGAGGTCGCCGTGCGTGATGACATAGGGCTCGCCGGCCAGCACGGCCTCTATGACTCCGGATCCGGCCTCCTCGGCGGTGGTGAGCATCGAACTCATCTCAGGATTGCTCGCGATCATCGCTTCGAAATCGTCCTCGTGGGCAATCGGACGACGCAGGTGGATCGGCTGCGCGGCTTCGCTCGTCTCGAGGTGCCGGGTGATCATCGCGGACGGGAAGATCACCGTCACACTGATGCCGTCGTCAGCGAGCTCGAGTCGGAGCGTCTCTGCGAGGCCCCACACCGCGAACTTACTGGCCTGGTAGGCGCCGAGACGGCTGGCCGGGTCGAGGATCGACGATGACGTGGTGAACGCCAGCCTGCCCCGATCAGCTCTGCGGAGCAGGCGGAGGAACGAACGGGCCACCCGGGCCGAACCGGTGACGTTGACATCGAGCAACCACCGCCACTCCTCGTCGGTGAAGGCTTCGACGGCTCCGAAGAGCTGCACGCCGACGTTCGACACGAGGAGGTCCACGACGCCGAACCGCTCCTCGACGGCAGCGGCGGCCTCCTCCACGCTGGCGGCATCGCTCACGTCGACGGCCATGCCGCATGTCGCGACATTGTGGACCCTGGCGATCACGGCCGCCTCGGCGGCTGCCCGGTCTCCGTCGAGGTCGAGTACGGCCACATCCATGCCGAGGGCGGCGCAGCGCGCGACCAGGGCGAGGCCGAATCCCGAGGCTCCGCCGGTCACGACGGCCACGGGCATCAGCTCTCCTCCGGCATCACGAAGTCGGCGTGCAGGCGGGTAAGCCTCGAAGACTTGATCCGCCACCCGTCGGGACCCTTCTCGTACGTCTCGTGATAGTGGCCGTAGCCGTCGAGACGCATGCCGTTGGGCCAGATGACGATGTCGTTGAGTGCCCAGATCCCCGTCGCGATTGTCTCTGAGGTGAGGTCGATCTCCGGCATATGGCCCTGATGGACGGTTACCGTGCCGTCCAGCGTGCCCGTGAGGAAGGTCATGAATTCGTCGGCGCCGTGCACGACCCCGCCACCCGCTTCGCTCGTGTCGATCACCACGTCGTCCGTGAAGACCTGCCGCATCCCGTCCCAGTCCTTGGTGTCCATGGTGCGGAAGTAGCGCGCCTTCAGGCGCCGGATCGCTTCAACTTCGTCCTGGTCGCTCATCGGTCGCCAGTCGGGGAGGAGACGAGACCTCGGGGCAGGATGAGGGGCAAGTCGGTGTACGACACGATGCCGGGCGGTGCCGCCACCACGTAGGGGATGGAGTTGACCGCCGGCATCGCGGTCATGATCATGCCGAGAACCATGAACTCGGCGAAGGTCGTGGCCTCGAAGTCCGGCGGCGGGAGGTACTCGAGGGCGACGGTGACGGTGGGGCGGCCGTCAACCTTGATGACGTGGCCCTCCCTGATCGGCCAATCGGGCTCGAGCGTCTGGCCCTTTCGCCAGCGCACATTCAGCTCAATGATCGTGCGGTCGCCGACCTTGCCTTGCCAGCTGGCGTAGACCCCAGCGACATGGCCGGCAAGGATCGTCCAAGATTCCATGACGACGTCCGCCGTCGCCCGGGCGTATTCGGCTTCGCACACGATGTCATCGAGCTCGATGCCGAGGGCGTCGGCGACCATGGCTACGGCCTCTCCGAACACCGCAGTGCCCTTGGCCGCCATGCCTGGGAGCTCGGGGTCGTCCATGGGACGGCCGAACCCGCAGGGCAGTTCCGTGGCGGGGGAATCGTAGAGCGTCGTATCCGAGCCCTCATCGATCGTAATTTTGTCGATGCGATCACAGATGTTGGCGGTGGCGATACCGACCAGCTCGACGAAGCCGGGGCTGATTCCAGTCCCGAAGATCGTCGAGCTGCCCTCCTCACATGCAGCGACGATGCGTGCCCGATCTTCGGGGTGTCCTTTGCCATTGATGAACGCCGCGGTGGTGACAACGTTCACGCCGGCGTTGAGGATGCGAACGATCTCGTCAGTTTTTGGCCACATCGGGTTGTAGACCACAATGTCCGGCTGCAGAGCAAGCAACGCATCCGTGTCGTTCGTCGCCTTGATCCCGATGGCATCGATGCCACACAGTTCGCCCACGTCGACGCCGACCTTGTCCTCCGACCAGGCGTAGCACCCGGCGAGCTCCATGTCGGGATGTGCATGGACGGCACGCACCGATCGCCTCCCGACGTTCCCCGTCGTCCACTGCACCACACGCAACGTCATCAGGATCCCCCTGTCGATCACCCCGCCGCCATCTCCGGCCTCCTAAGTATACGTGTCTGTCTACTTATTGCGAATGCGGGTTCATCCTCGTCATTCGTTGGAGACATTCGTAGGCGGCGTATTTGTAGGCATCACTCATCGTGGGCACGTCGAAGGTGGCGTGTATGAAGTAGTCGATCGTCCCGCCGAAGTGCAGGACCGCCTGGCCCTGGTGCACCAACTCGGTGGCCCCTTCCCCGACGATGTGCACGCCGAGCAGTCGTCGGTCCTCGCGGTCGACCACCAGCTTCACGATCCCTTCGGTCGTACCGGCGATGGCGGCGCGACTGTTGTCCGCAAAGCGGGAGACACCAATCGCGTAGTGCCGACCCTGTGCGACCGCCTCGTCTTCGGTAACGCCGACCATGGCGCATTCAGGGATGGAGTACACGCCGAATGGTGTGAGGGGATCAACGGTCTCCTTGAAGGTGATCCCCAGCGCGTGACACGCGGCCACCCGTCCTTGCTCCATGGACGCCGAGGCGAGTGCCGGAGGACCGATGACGTCCCCGGCTGCATAGATCCCCGGGATACTTGTTTGAAAGCGGTCGTCGACACTGATTCGTCCGCGTTCGTCGACCTCGACACCGAAGTCTGAGAGACCCAGGTCCTCGGTGTTCCCCACCCGGCCGGCGGCGAAGATGACCTTCTCGGGTCGGAGCTCGGCGCCGTTGTCGGTGCCTACCGACAACCCCTTGCTGTCGCGAGTCACGCTCGCTACCGCTGTTTCGGGAAGCAGCTTCATCCCCGAGGAACTGAAATATTCGGCCATGAGGTCCGAGCACTCGGAATCGAGGAAGGGCAGCAGTCGCGCTCCTCGGTCGATCAGGGTCACCTCCGCCCCCAGTGCCATGAAGATCGACGCATACTCGCAAGCCACGGCCCCGCCCCCTACGACCAGGAGGCTGCGCATGGGTCGGTCGAGATCCCGAGCCGTCTCGGAGTCGAGTACGTCTGGGTCATCGAACGGGATCCCGGGCGGATGGAAGGGCCGTGAACCGCAGGCGATGAGGACGACGTCCGCCGCCAGCACGCGCTCAGGTCCCCCTTCGGCAGGAGTGACGACGACGGTCCTGTCCGGACCCAGCCGCGCCGTACCTGCCACCAGTTCGATGCCGTGACGGGCCAGGTTCTCCCCTACGGCGTTGCTCATCGATTGAGCCACGTCGATGGCCCGGGCCCGAAGCCGATCGATCACGGCCTGGGGCTTGAGGTCGATCCCCGCTCCGTAAATGCGGCGACGTTGGAAGCCGGTCAGGTACAGGGCCGCTTCCCGCATGGCCTTGGTCGTGACGGCACTCGCGGCCATCGCCCCACCGAGAGCCGGTGCCGCTTCCACGATGGTGACGCGCTTGCCGAAGTAGGCGGCTTGGGCGGCGGCCTTCTCCCCAGCCGGACCGGCACCCACCACCACCATGTCGAGGCGTTCTTCCATCGCTGTTCCGCTTCCAATGCCTGTAGCTGGGCCACGATAGGCAGGCGGGGGGCGCACGACCGGCCCGCCGGCACCATCCCTCGACGGTTCGGCTCCAGTCTTACGAAATCTAGTGCTTTCTAGGATATTCCCTAGAGAAGGACTCTCCGGAGTAGGATCTCTAGATAAATCCCTAGATTCAGCTAGATAACCGAAGAGAGGCCAGGCGCCATGGATCCCGTCCGTAATCCATACAACCCAGGGGCCGGCACCCGGCCACCCGCCATGGTTGGCCGCGACGCCGAGATCGAAGCCATGGATGTCACCCTCCAACGTCTTCTCTTGGGGATGAATTCACAGAGCCAGCTTCTCGCTGGTCTCCGCGGGACAGGGAAGACGGTCCTCCTCAACGAGTTCGAGGAGCTGGCTGAGGGTCGGGGGTACTTCCACGAGTACATCGAGGTGAACGAAGACGGGAACCTCGCTCCCGCCATCGCGGCGGCCCTGCGGCGCGTGTTGCTCACCATGGACGCCAAACGACGCATCGGGGACGCCGTACGCCGCGCCCTTGGCGTCCTCAAGGCCTTCACCCTTCGCATCCCTGACGGCCCGGAATTGAGCATCGATGTCGATGCGGTTCTTGGCCCAGCGGACTCCGGCGAACTGGGAGCTGACCTGGCCGGGCTGTTCGTTGAGGTCGGGGGTGTCGCCCGGGCCACCGGCACCGGCATCCTGCTCGCCATCGATGAGCTCCACTACGTCGATCAACCGACCCTGACCGCCTTGCTCGTCGGTCTGCACCGCGCCACTCAAGAGCGTCTCCCCATCACGATCTCTGGTGCTGGCCTGCCGACACTGGCAGCGCTTACCGGAGAGGCGAAAACCTACGCGGAACGGATGTTCGTGATGTCGCGGATGGGCGTGCTCAGCGAGACCCAGGCTGGCGACGCACTCCAGACACCAGCTCAGTCAGAGGGCGTCCATTGGGACGACGATGCCATAGCCAGGGCGCTCGAGCTCACCAAGTGCTATCCCTACTTCCTCCAGGAGTTCGGCAAGCACGCCTGGGACGTCGCCGATGGACCCGGAGTCATCACCCTCGATGACTTCAACCGCTCCGTGCCTCTGTCGATGGCCAAACTCGACGACAGCTTTTTCCTCGTACGAGCCGCGGGTTCGACACCCGGCGAGCGCGCCGTACATGCGCGCCATGGCCCAGCTCGGAGCAGGCCCGGTAAGAACTGCTGACGTAGCGTCTGCACTACAGAGAAGGCCGGCTTCCCTCAGCCCAGTGAGAGAGAGTCTGCTCAAGCGGGCGATGTGCTACGTACCGAATCGCGGCGAGATCGCGTTTACCGTCCCGCTCTTCGATGAGTTCATGAAGCGGTGGATTCCATCGGAGGATTGACTTGCTTCGCGAAGCCGACGTCAGTAAAGCGGCGTCGGGTTGAGCACCTTGACCTTGGTCACCGTGCCCGCCTTGCCGGCCTGGATCGTTCCGATGGCCGCCCACGACGAGCACACCGACGTGAACTGCGGGATGGCCGTCCCGTTGCAGGTGAACGTCAGCCCCCCTGACAGCGGGATGCTGACGCTCTTGCCCGGCGAGATCGTCGCCTTGACGCCCGCCGCTGTGACTGGTTGCGTCGAGCCTTTCATGACATTGGCGAGGGCAAGCACCGCCGACACCCCCGCGGCCTGATTGGTGCTGACGGTGGCGTTCCTACTCACCTTGGGCATGAAGGCCTTGGCGATGGCGGCGTACTCCTCCTGGTCGGCCTTGGATGGTGTGGTCATCGTTGGGACGTAGGAGCCGGCCAGCGCCTCGTCGAGCGTGGCCGAGTGCTCGATGCTCGGGTCCTGGCAGGTCGGGAGCACGTAACGCGGCAGCCGGAGGTGCAGCTTCTCGTAGCCCTTGAGGAAGGAGTTGCACAACGTCAGGTCGCCAATGACGCCGACAGCGTTGGCCCCGCCTGACACTGCCGCTTGCAGCTGCGCAGACGCGTCAACCGTCCCCGGGTTGACCGGCTCGGTCTGCAGCGTCACCCCCGCCGCCTTGTAGACGATCCCGCCGAGCGTCTGCACCGTCTGCAGGGTGGCCGGGGTGCTGTCCACCAGGAAGGCCACGTTCTTGTAGCCGTGCTGCTTGGCGCTCAACGCCATCGCTCCGATATAGGACGGGAACCCGGACTGGAGGGCGTAGGCGCCCGGCGTCGACAGCTCGGCGGACGAGGCTCCGGTCACCACGATGAAGGGGATGCCGGCACCGACGATGGTCGGGACCTCGGCAGGTCCCTGGTCGGTGAACGGGGCGACCACCGCGACGACGCCGTGCTGGACCATGGCATTGGCACACGACTGCCCTCCGGCGGCAGTGGACTTGTCCCCACAGACGAAAAGGTTCACCTTGTGACCCTCGAGGCCCCCCAGGTCCGCGTTCAGGTACTTGGTGGCCGCTCGGGCACCCTGCTCGACAAGTGGACCGGTCCCGCCAGCAGCCGAGCTCCCCGTATCACTGATGAGGCCGAGAGTGACCGCAGACCCCGTTGCCTTGTGCAACGTGACGTTGCGCGACGCGTTCTTCGCGCCGGAGACGCCGACGCCTGAGGCCAGCCCCGCCGACGCGAGCACGCCGGCCATCAGTCCCACCGTCAGTGCGCTGGTCACCGCCAGTCTTCGTACCGCTGGGCGAGACCGCCCGCGGGTAGCTGTTGTGCGCACCGTTCCTCCTCGGGGTTCGGGCAGCTCTGTGCTCACCGGTCGCAGCACGCGCCCCGGAGTCAGCGACGCGGGAGGTCGCTGGACTCTCTTCCAGGGCACCATCATGTCGCACCAGGTTCGACGATTGGCCTCAGGTTGCCGCGAATCACCTGAAGGGCGCGACTGGGGATCGGTCTCGCAGGTCTTTGCCAGTCGGACGGAGGAAGCCGTCCTCCAGCTCTGGGCGGGTTCGAGGCCGGTCGACGCGACCCGGCGCCCACCGTCCGTCGTGGCGACACCGATCGGTCCCGCCATGCCGCAGCCGCCCCGGGATCGTGGTGCCGCCCGACGGTCTGAGCAGAGGTTGCCGTCTCGGTCACATCGTCCCTACTTCAAAGTATTGAGATCTCATGACTTTCACGCTGAGCCCTCCACTTGGGCCGGTGGGCGCGCATACATCGGCAAGACGCTGTGGTAGCAACGTTTCCTTCGCGAGCTCAACAGTCAGTGACCGTGTCCGGCAACGTCTCGACCTCGGGGAGTTCTCCGCCATGCACCGTCCCAGGTAGGAATGTCGAATCAAGAACGCGGCAACGGCGAACGACCCGATCCGGCGGCTACCGGTCACAGCCAAGGGTCCCCTGAATCGGCTCCCTACGATGCGCTGGCAGGCTTGGACGCGCTGGGCGACCAGATCGAAAATGCTGACGTGGTGCAGCAGAGGCAGGCTCGCCATGCCGCACCCACCGGACGGCGGCGTTGGAGAAAGTGGATCCTCGTTGGGATGGCGGCCGTGGTCCTGCTGGTCGCGGTCGGCGCCGGCTACCTCTACTACCTGGCCCACGACCTACGGCGGGTCACGGTGCACGGCCTTCATTCCGCCTTCCGTTCTGGAAAGGAGGCCGGCACCGAGAACATCCTGATGGTGGGATCCACGTCTCGCTGCGCACTGGCAGTTCAGAATCCCGCGTACGGGACCTGCTCAGAGGGAGTGACCGGAATCAACAGCGACGTCATCATGATCCTCCACGCGGATCCCACCCATCATCATTTGGCGGTGCTCTCGATCCCACGGGACCTCTTCATTCCCAACGCGCGCACCACAGGAGCCAACAAAATCGATGCCGGACTCGAACAGGGGCTCAGCCAGATCGTTGCCTCGGTCGAGGAGGATTTCGGCATACCCATACAGCACGCGGTCTCGCTCAACTTCGACCAATTCGCCAACATTGTCGACGCCCTCGGCGGCATCAACATGTCCTTCCCCGTCTCCGTCTTCGATTGGGCGCCAACGGGCGGCGGGGCGAACGGCAATCAGCCCGTGAGCTCGGGTCTCAATCAGAAGGCCGCCGCCTGTGTCCACCTCAACGGCACACAGGCCCTCGAAGTCGTCCGAGCCCGCCACTTGCGCTACGAGACCTCCAAGTCCAATCCGAACGACCCCTATGCCTGGACTCCGGAAGCGCAGAGCGACCTCGCCCGCATCCGTCGGGACCACGAGTTCCTGCGCGTACTGGCAACTGCGGCGGCGAAGCATGGGCTCGACAACCCGGTCAGTGACCTGAGTCTGATCAACTCGGTCAAAGCAGATATCAGCTTCGACCAGACGTGGCCGGTCGACGACCTGGTCAACCTGGTCTTGGATTTCCACTCGGTCGGGGTCGACTCAGTCCCCCAGCTCACCCTCCCGGTTCAGGTCGTGAGCGATCCCGATGGGCCCGGAGGCAGCCTGGGCTACGAAGGTGGTCACTACGGCGACGTGGAGTTCCCGTCCGAGACACAGGACCTCGCCACGATCGATGCAGTCCTGGGGATCAGCCCGAACATCGACTCCATGTCGGGCAAGGCGTTGCCGACACCTTCGTCAGTCTCGGTCTCGGTCCTCAACGGAACGGGTGCCGCGAACCAGGCGAGCGACACCGCCGCGGCGCTGACGGCGCTGGGGTTCCACGTGGCGGGCATCGGAGACACCACGTCGGTGGGCGACGTCTCAGAGACCTACGTCTACTACGGGGCCCGAACCGCTCCCGTCGAAGCGGCTGCCGAAGCCGTGGCGCGTTCCATGTCGGGCGCCGTCGTCATGGCGTACGACCCGTCCAAGGTGGCCGACGGCGCGCAGGTCACCGTCGCGACCGGCTCTCAGTTCTCGGTCGACACACCCGCTCCGCCGGTTTCCGGCACGACCCCGGCGACATCTCAAAGTACGACGACGACCACCTCGGTCTCCTCGAGCTCGACGTCGTCGAACGGTTCGATCGCGACGCCGAATCCCTCCACGACCAAACTCGAGCCATGGGATCCCAGAGCCTGCGCTGCCGGTGCCGTTCCCGTCGCCCCCAGCCCCAACCCCACCTGAGCCGGCCCGTCCCCACCGGATTTGGGCGGCCCGCCCCGCTACGAGACCCCTCCAGGTCAGTTGCACCTCGGCCGTAGTCGAAGAATTGTCTTTGGCCCGCGGGGGACGTTGGCCCTTGCCGCGAGGAGGCGGGCACCGGTCCCACCTGCCTCGGGAACCCATTTACCCAGGTCAGCTGGGTGTCGCCTCGGACGACCGAGACAGGCTCGGACCTGCAATCCGACCCCGTCGTGACGCCCCCTCGAGCGCCGCGCACGCAGTGACCCGGTGTGCTTCAAGCCCTGGACCAGGTATGACGACGAATTCAGGGTGGCGCGCCACCGGTCTCTTCCCCGGCTCATTGCCTTCTATGCGGCCATCCTGTTGGTGCCCGTTCTTCTGCTCGGGCTCCTCCTGGGGGCCAGCTACCGGGCCGAGGCCCGCCAGCGCGGGCTCGCCGAAGGCCGATCCGAGGCCCTCCTCGTGGCCGAGACGGCGGTCGAGCCCGCCCTCGACGGCCAGCCTCTGAGCGACGGCATCTCCCTCCAGGAGAAAGCAGACCTCCAACGGCTCGTCAGGCACGTCATCAGGAACGACGACATCCTGCGGCTTCGACTGCGCGACCTGTCGGGCCAGGTGGTGTTCTCGGACGACGGATCCGGTTTCGGACAGAAGCCCGAGGACGAGGCGTTGGACGCTGCTCGTGGAACCGTGGTGGAACGGCTCACCGCCCTCAACTCGGACGACAACGACAAGGGAGCAACCGGTCCCGAGTCAGTAGAGATTTACGTGCCGCTCACCGCAGGCGACCACAACCAGCGGGTCGGCGTCCTCGAGTTGTACCTTCCCTATGCTCCGATCAGCGCCGACGTCAATGCCGGCCTCCACTCCCTGTACCTGTACCTTGCTCTGGGCTTGGCGGCGCTCTATCTCGTCCTCTTCGCCATCTCCATCTCGGTGAGCCAACGGCTCCGCACCGAGGTCCGATTGAACAGGTTTCTTGCCGAGCACGACGCCCTCACCGACCTGCCGAATCGGAGCCTCTTTCACCGTCGCGCCGAACGGGCGATCAAAAGAGCGTTGAGGCGAAAGGAAAGGGTCACGCTGGCCATCATCGATCTTGACCGTTTCAAAGAGATCAACGATGCGTTGGGACACCAGAATGGAGATCGACTCCTGGTCGAGCTCGCCAAACGGCTCGAAGCGAACATGCGCCCAAGGGACATGATCGCCCGGCTCGGCGGTGACGAGTTCGGCGTGATTCTCACGGGCGATGCCCACCCGGAAACCGTTCTCGGACAACTTCGCGATCTCATCGAGCTCGAGGTTGAAATCAGCGGGCTGCCGGTCTCGATTGAATCCAGCATCGGGTTCGCCGTTGCTCCCGAGGACGGGCTCGATGTCGACGAGCTGATGCAGCGGGCCGATGTGGCCATGTACCTGGCGAAGTCCGAACACGCTGGAGTAGCCCGCTATGACCGGTCACTGGACAACTACGACGCGGCAAACCTCGGGTTGATCGCCGAGCTGCGACGTGCCATTGCAGAGGACGAACTGGTTCTCCACTACCAACCCAAGGCCAGGGTTTCCGATGGACGGATCGATGCGCTCGAGGCGTTGGTTCGCTGGCAGCACCCAACTCTCGGGCTGCTGCCGCCCGACAGGTTCATTCCGCTCGCGGAACCGACAGACCTCATCGAGCGGCTGACCGAGTGGGTTCTTGCCCGGGCGATCACCGATATTCGAGACCTCGGACCGAACATGGAACACGTCGCCGTTGCCGTCAATGTCTCCGCCAGGAGCCTGTCACGTCCGGATTTCGCGGAGCGCGTGATCGACACATTGGATATCTTGGGCGTCGACCATCACCGGTTGATCGTGGAAATCACCGAGACCGCCCTCCTCGTCGACCCACCCCGGGCGGCCGCCGTGCTGGCCGAATTGGCCACTGCCGGAGTGTCCGTGAGTATCGACGACTTCGGGGTCGGTCAGACGTCGCTCGGTTATCTGTCTTCTCTACCTCTCGAAGAACTCAAGATCGACCGCAGCTTCGTCGCCGACATCACGACGAATGGGGCGCACATGGCGATCGTCCGGTCGATCGTCGACCTCGGTCACAACTTGGGCTTCCGAGTCGTCGCCGAGGGTGTGGAGACTGACGAGGTCCTCGGCGCACTCAGCGAAACGCAATGCGACCTCGCCCAAGGCTTTCTCATTGCTCGGCCGATGACGCTCGCCCGTTTGATCGCGTGGTCGGCCGATCTCGGAGCGGCCTCAGCTCACGCAACTGATGGCTACACACATGGTGTTGTGGCAACGCAGTCAGCCGGCATCCGACAGTGATCGGCCTCAGGTTGGCTGTTCGAATGCTTGGGACAGAACGGAGCGAGCAGCAGGCTCGCCGTCGATGACGCGATTGACCCGGCGGGTCAAGCGCCATCCATCGGGGGTGCGGTGGCACTCCCAACGGTTCGCTGAGACACGCCACACTTCATGGCCCTCTTCGGAGTGCAAGAAGACCTGCGAGTAGGCGATGGCGACCGCGTCATCACCCTCGATGGTCACGACCGGTGCACTCTGGACGTGCGCGCAGCCTTGC
Source organism: uncultured Acidimicrobiaceae bacterium (assembly GCA_963726855.1). Classification (GTDB taxonomy): domain Bacteria; phylum Actinomycetota; class Acidimicrobiia; order Acidimicrobiales; family RAAP-2; genus Bog-473. The sequence goes on along the minus strand of CAVSEB010000012.1, from coordinate 237,114 downwards.
CCTATCAGTCCCTGCTGACCGTCGCTCTCGACCATGGCGACCACTGCGGCTGGACCTTCCAATCGTGAGAGATCTGATTCGAGGACGCCGTGCTCGTCCCACAATGCTCCGGCCTGCTGGCTGCTTCCCGTGTCGACCGCTGGACCCCAGCTGTTGATGAGACGGAGAACAGAGAGATGGTCCTCGAGCACACGAACTCTGCCCTCGAGCGCAGCCAGTCGCGCGTCAACACTTGTGTGATCCGTGCCAGTCACCATCTGCTCCCTTGGGCTTCGTTACGAATTCGGCGTGGTCTGCAGCGTGCCGTCGGCATCCTGAAGGTGGTGCTGTGACTCGTGCACCGCATAGCTGGCCAAGCCGGCGATGGTGAACTCGTAGACGCCGTCAGTCCCGCCGTCTCTGATCATGGTCCGCGACCAGTCCCCAGGTTCGAGCCCATCAAGAATTCTTGCCAAACGTTGTGCCTGCGCCTCTATCCCGTCGGCCAGATCCGTCACATCAAGACGATTGAATTCGCCCCATTCCCCCTCGTCGGGATTGAACTGGGGGAACACTGGGCTGTCCTCTTGCAGCATGAGGAGAATCCGATCCCCGTACACGCGCTGGATGTCACGCACATGGGCCCCGTATTGAATGGGCGAGAAGATTCCTGGCCCCGGAATCGTTCGCAAGTACGTGTCGTCGGCCGTCTCCAGGAAATGCCGCCATTCGACGGCCGACTCGAGCAGGGCGTCGCCGAGTTGGGCCCGCTCCATTGCTCCAGGATGCAGTCCACACTGCGGGCACTGGTCCGTCTGGGCACGCGCCCACTGCCACCCCTCGCCGCGCTCGCGGCGGAGGTCGTCGAGCGTCTTGCGCCGTGTGCTCTCGGGCGAGGGCGGAGAATCGGTCGTCACCGCGCGAATTATGACGTTCTCTTTCTAGGAGTACAACCGTGCGGAATACGGTCAACCTGACTCTCCAGACGTCCGACGCCGACGTCGGTCGACGCATCGGTGAGCTCGCCATCTCCCGATGGGACGGGTGCCCGACCTCCTGGCGGTCCGGCTTGCACGGATGAGTGCACGCACACCGGGCCTCTTCACGCAGCCCGACGATCCACAGGCCGCTCGCTCGCAGTGCGGGATTCTCGTCGGCGTGCGGGACTTGCCTCGAGAGCAAAGCCTCGTGATCGGTCGACGACGCCATTGAGCCTTGGTCTCGCCGTCTGCACCATGCCGATGGCTTGCGCGTGCCGACCTCGCTCCTCCCGACGATCGCCGAGCGTCGCGCGCCCGCCCTTCGAGGTCCTGCCGAGCCGCCAACGTCGCCTTATGCTGCGCCCCACCATGCCGAGCAGACGAGAGGTGCTCAAAGCCAGCGGCGCCATGGCCGCAGGAGGTTTGACGGCAGCCTCGCTGGCGTCCGGCTCGGCATCAGGTTCGACGCGCCGTTCGGCCGAGGCCGCCGCGAGCGCCCGAACGGGGACATCGGTGCCGGTGTCTGCCTCTGAACGTCCCTTTCGCCGGGGCGGGCCCGGACCGCTCTACTGGAGCACCTACGGCTATAGCAACAGCCTCAACACGCAGATTCCCGAGGCGGTCTGGAAGGCGAACATCGACTGGATCGCCAAAGACCTCGCCCCGTACGGCTATCGGATGGTCTGTACAGACGGATGGATCGACGGGGACCAAGACGTCACGTCGCACGGCTACATCAAGAGCCTGGCTGACGACTGGGAACACGACTGGGCCTGGTGGGCCAACTACCTCAAAGAGCGCGACATGGAATTGGGCGTCTACTGGAACCCCCTCTGGGCGACGAAGTCGGCGGTGTCGGATCGCTCCATCCGCGTCGCCGGCCGCCCCGATGTCGCGGTCGCCGACCTGATCAACGACGGCGACTGGTTCGACGGCGGCGGCCAATTGCAGTGGGTGGACGCCACGAAGGACGGGGCCGAGGAATACGTCAAGGGTTACGTCGAGTACTTCCGTTCCCTGGGCGCCGTCTTCCTGCGCATGGACTTCCTCGCCTTTTACGAGACCGGCTACGACCAATCGGAAGGCACCGTTGGGGTGACGCACGGCCGGGACAGCTACGTCCAAGCGCTCCGCTGGATGCACGAGGCTGCCGGGGGAGAGATCCAGCTCAGCCTGGTCATGCCCAACTTGTTCGATCACGGTGCCGCCGAGCGCCTCTACGGGGACCTGATCCGGATCGACAACGACGTCGATTTCGGGACCTGGTACCAGTTGAGCGACGGCCGACAGACCTGGCAGCCCATCTGGTCGCAGTGGAACAACCCGTTCCAGGGTTTCACGGGTTACTCGGACGTGTCGGGGGCGGGCCAGCTCATCCTCGACGGCGACCCACTCATCTTGGCGTCGTTCGCCCATGACGAGGACCGCCAGTCGGCCATCAACCTGTTCGTGATGGCGGGCGCCGCCATCGCCATCGCCGATCAGTACAACACCATCGGAACGAACGCGTCGTTCTATTCGAACCAGGAGGTCCTGGACCTTCGTCAAGCCGGCCTGGTCGGCAAGCCCGTCTACCTGAACTCCCACTCGTATGACTGGGATCAGACGGGGCGGGACCCCGAGCGCTGGGTCGGCCAGCTCCCGGACGGCAGCTGGGTCGTCGGCCTGTTCAACCGTTCGGACGCCGCAGCGCCCGTCAACCGATCGGTCGATTTCGGATCGATCCTGGGACTCACGAAGCCGGCCAAGGTCCGTGACCTCTGGGCCCATCAGGACATGGGTGTCTTGACCAGCTGGAACGCAGAACTCGGTCCCCACGCGTCGTCGCTGGTCAAGGTCACGCCGCAAGAGACGGTGCGTTATCAGGCCCAGGTTGGAGCACTGTCGGGCACGGCGCGTTTCGAGAACACCGCGCACGGACACACAGGCTCGGGTTACGTGACTGGCCTCGACACGGCGGGGAGCAGCGTGGGTGTTGTCGTGGGTGCGGAGAAGGCGGGCACGCGTGCGGTCACGGTCCGGGTGGCCAACGGTTCGGGCAAAGCAGCCGGTCTCACCGTCACCGTGCAGGATGCACGCACCGGGGCGTCGCACGGATCGGGCCGGGTGTCTCTTCCGGCCTCGCTCTCATGGTCCGATTGGCACGACGTGTCCGTACCTCTGCATCTCGAGACCGGCGCCAACCTCGTGACCCTGAGTGTCGGCCCGGTTGACAGCGGTGGGCCGAACGTCGACAGTCTCACCATCGCGTGAGGCCCGGACTGGCGCTGTCAGCGCACTGACGAAGCCACACTGAGCGCCTCTTCCATGAGCTCGGACCATGAGCTGGGCTCGAAATGCACAGCTATCCAGCCGGCTTCACGAGCGACCGCCACATTGCCGATCGTGTCGTCCATAAAGACGATGGAATGTGCACCGTCGAGCTCGGTCAGCACCCGCGTCGCCTCCGTGAAGAACTCAGGTTCGCTCTTCATGCACCCGATTGCGGCTGAGTAGACCATCCGGTCGATCGGAAGGAGTTCGCTCAGGCGCGCCTCCACGTAGGCCGCCCGGCGATGCTCCTGATTGGTCACCAGGCCGAGGCGAGCGCCGTGCTCCCTCCATCCCTTCGCCGCGGCGATAACGTCGGTGCTGGGCCAGAAGTCGGCCTCGAACCAACACTCGAGGAGCGCGTCGACCGAGACTGGCCACGCTGCTTCCCCAATGGCACTCTCGAGTGCGTCTTCGATCGAAGTCCGCCCGACGATCACGTCCGGCCACCATCGGTCGAAGAACAACCGGTCCAACTCCGACGGCTCCACCCCGAACTGATCCGAGACCGCGAGCTGCCAGGACCCCAATCCCCCGCGCTCCGAGTCGAGGAGCACCCCGTCGACGTCGAGTGCCACCACCACGCCGTCAAGCCGTCGATCAGCGCTGGACACCCGCCAAGTGAACCATGGACCCCGCGCCGCAGGGCACACGGTCAGACGGGGCCCGCCCTCATTTGGATTCCATTGCGGCAATCCGGCGACTCAGGTTGACCGCGTGATCCCCGATGCGTTCGTAGAAGCGAGCGATCAATGTCACCTGCGCCGACACCGTCGTCGACATGTCGCCCTTTGCGATCTCGTCGGTCAGCCGATCGTGCAGGATGTCGAGCTCTTCGTCTTCTTCGGCCAGTTGGAGAGCGCTGGCATCGTCGTTGACATAGGCAGAGCCAACCATCTGCCACATTTCGGCCGCCACCTCGGACATGCGCTGGACGATGCCCCGAGTGACCGGAGTCATTTCGCTGCCCGTATTCGTGAAGGCGCGCTGGGCGATGTGCTCGGCCAGGTCAGCGCTGCGCTCAAGCTCCGGCAAAATCAGCAGGATCCCGACGAGATGCCGGAGCTCCTGCTGGTCGAGATCCTCGGCATCGATCTGTGACCAGATCAGCTCCTCCACATCCGAGGTCAGGTCGTCGATCTCCTGATCACCGTCGACCACGGACTGCGCCAGCTCCAAGTCGCCGTTGAGCAAGGCCCAGGTAGCCCGGGAGAGCGCCTCACGCACCCGGGCGAACAGGTTGAGAACGAGCTCTTGAACTGGTCGCGCCACGGCAGAGAACATAGCCAGCTCGGCGAGCGTGGTTTCCCATTTGTTCGCGTGAAGTTCACCTGCCTGTCACAGTCGGATAAGTCTGATTTCACGTTGGCGCGGCACAGTGCCTTTTGTCGTGGCTCTCACAGCAGCAGATGGAGAAACTCCAGGTCAGGTGCCGGCTCGCCCAGTCACTTTGACGGCTGTCCTCGACGAGGCGCCGACCAGTCGCTTCCACCGCCGAGCCGTCATCGTGTCCGGCGTCGGATTCTTCACCGACGCATACGACCTGTTCGTGATCAGCACAGTGGCGGTCCTGCTGAAATCCCAATGGGACCTGACCACGGCCCAGACAAGCTGGGTCGCCGGCTCGGCCATCCTGGGGGCCTTCTTCGGGGCCTTGCTGTTTGGCCGACTCGCCGACATCTTGGGACGCAAGAGGGTCTACGCGTTGGTGGCCGTCCTGATGATTGTCGGCGCCTTGCTCTCTGCCTTGGCGCCCGGATTCGGCTGGCTCATCGCAGCCCGTCTTGTCCTGGGCCTCGGAATCGGCGGTGATTACCCGGTCTCGGCCGTCCTCATGAGCGAGTACTCGAACCGCAAGGACAGGGGCAAGCTCGTTGGCCTCGTTTTTTCCATGCAGGCACTCGGCCTCATCGTCGGTCCGATCGTCGCCATGGCCCTCTTGGGTGGGGGCGTCAGTCACGATCTCACGTGGCGACTTCTGCTTGCCTTCGGCGCTATCCCGGCCGCCGCGGTGGTCTACCTGCGTTCGAAGATGCCGGAATCCCCCCGCTACGAAGCTCGGGTGAGGGGCGACAGCGCCAGCGTGATCGATCAACTCGAGCAGTACTCGGGTGGAGAGATCAAGGCTTCTCCCTCCGAGCGAGAGCAGACCGCGACCCTTGGACTGCGTGCCTTCGTCACCGACCGGCGCATGCTGCGGCTCCTCATCGCCACGGCGGGCGCGTGGTTCCTCTTCGACTACGCGTACTACGGCAACACGCTGTCGTTACCCGCCATCCTCAAGGATGTCGATCCCAACGCATCGCTCATCGGTAAGCTGGCACTGACCCTGTTGCTCTTTGTCGTGTTCGCCGTGCCCGGTTACATCCTGGCCATCGTGCGCATGGATCGTTTCGGCCATCGCCGCCTCCAACTCCTCGGCTTTGGTGTCATGACCCTCACCTTCGTCGCCCTCGGCCTGATCGGTCCGCTCACCGAGATGGTGGGCCCGTTCATTGCGATCTTCGGCATCAGCTACTTCTTCGTGGAGTTTGGGCCGAACACCATGACGTTCGTCCTACCTTCAGAGGTGTTCCCCACCAGCGTTCGGGCCACCGGCCACGGTTTCGCGGCCGGAATCGGCAAGCTGGGAGCGTTCATCGGCGTGTTCTTGGTGCCGCAGCTCCAGTCGGCGATCGGCCTTCGCGGCATGCTCCTCGTAGCCGGTGCGGCTTCCGTGGGCGGCCTCCTGCTCACTCTCCTGCTGCCCGAGACGAGTCAGCGCAGCCTCGACGAGATCTCGGGTGAATCGCCGCTACCGGCTGCGAGTGACTCGGTAGGATCTCGATCCGCGACGACTCTCGCCCCGCCTCGCTCCACCAGCCACGAACGCGAAACCGCCTGACCTGACGAACCGGCAGATCGGGACTCTCGGGATCGCCTCTCTTCTCATATTCCGGTTGACGATGTATCGGCTACCGGAGTAGTCTGCCCTTGATGGCTCCACGATCCCGCCAGAACCAGGAGAGTGAGGGCTCCGCCCATCTCTCGACCCTGGGCCGCTACGCCGGGCCGGCCACGCTCATCCTTTCGAGCCTGGCCGAAGGCCAGAAGCACGGGTACGCGCTGACCAAGGACATCGAGCGCTTCGCCGACGTCCGCCTCGCCCCGGGCACGCTCTACGAGGCACTGAGCCGGCTCGAGGGCCAGGGGCTCATCGAGTCGGTCGAGAGCGACGACCGTCGGCGGCCCTATCGGCTGACCGCCGTGGGCGCCGAGGCCTTGCGCTCCCACCTGGCGGCCCAACGCCACATCGCCGACCTCGGCCTGCGCCGGCTGGCTGGGACCTGGGGACCGGCGTGATCGACCACGAAACCCGGTTGCGCCGTCGCGCCACCCACTTCCTGTCCTTCTACCCGCGCAAGTGGCGCGCCCGCTACGGCGAAGAATTCACCGAGTTGCTCGTGGCGGATCTCGACGAGCGACCCCACTCGTTACGGCGTGCGCTCGATGTCGCCCGCGGCGGGACCGTGGCCCGACTCGCGGTCGCCGGGATCGGTGGCCAAGCGCTCGATCACCGCGACCAGCCGCGCCGCTGCCTGGTCACCCTCAGCGCTGCCGTGTCGTGCTTTCTCGTCTTCGCCATCGCCCTCTGGGCCCAGCTGACCATCGGCTGGCAATGGGCCAGACCATCCGCTGTGCCCACCGAATTGGCCATGGTGATCATGACCGTGGCGGTGGTGCTCGTCGCCGCGCTGTTCCTGACCGCCGCCGCGCCGATCCTTGCGCTCGCACTGGTGGCGACCGTCCGCGGGCGGGGCCGCGCCCTCCTTCGGCCACTCCTGCTGGTCGCCGTCGGTCTCACCCTGTTGATCGTGGGCACGCGTCACTTCGCCAACGGGTGGCCGGGAACGGGCGGCCACCCTTGGACGCACCAGGGCCTGGTGCCGGGCGGCGTGGCCGCCTACGCCTGGGCCTCCACGCTCTTCGTGACCTCCTATTGGCTGCACCCCGCTTCCCTGCTGCACTTCCCCGCTCCGGAGCTGGCCTACATGCTGCTGAGCCCCGTGGCCACGGTCTCGGTCATCGCCGGGTGCGCCAAGGTCGTCCACCGACTCGCCCTCTCACCTCGCGTGCTCCGTTTCGAGCGGCGGCTGGGTGTCCTGGTCGCCCTGGCCATGGGCCTCTTCCTGACCGGTGCCGCACTCTGGGTGATCGAGGGCGGGCCCGGGCCCGGGAACCTCTTTCACATCGGCGCCATCAACGTGATCGAGCTCGTCCTGCTGGCGCTGACTTCGGTCCTGGCCCTCCGGGCCGCCGAGCGGGCTCGGTGCGAGACCGACCGGCTCGTCCGGGCCTGATCGCCCGGGACGAATGACGACTCGGGTGACCCGCGCCGACGAGCACCTCGAGGCCGACCCCGCACCGGTGCCGAGCGCGCCGGCGCCATGGCTCGTGACGAGAGCCCGCGTTGGAGCCGCCGCCGCGTCCTCGCCCTCGGCCTCGGCGGTGCCGCCGGTGTCGTGGTCGCCGGCGCCGCAGGTCTCGAGTTGGTCTCGCACGGCGTGCTCCCCGGCCAGCAGGAACTCGACCAGCTCGACGGCGCCTGTGCGGTCGCCGCGCCGCCCCTGCGGTTCTCCGGTCTCGGACCCTCGCGCAGCGGCTCCTTCTTCTCGGACGCTCGCCACCGTCGGGTCGGGTACACGATCGCCTGGCCTCCCGGCCACGGCCCGGGCAGCGCGCTTCCCCTCGTCGTGATGCTGCACGGGTTCGGGGCCAATCACACCAACGCGCTCACTGGCCTGTCGCCGGAACAAGCCGTCGCGCTCGAGGTCGACGGCCACGCGCTGGCGCCCATGGCCATGGTGACCGTGGACGGTGGCGGCGGCTACTGGCACCCGCATCCCGGCGACGACCCCATGGCCATGATCGTGTCCGAGCTCATCCCCATGTGTCGCCAACTCGGTCTCGGGCGCGGTCCCCGCGGGGTCGGCACCATGGGCATCTCCATGGGCGGCTACGGCGCGCTCATCCTGGCCGAGAAGTACCCGGACACCTTCGCGGCGGTCGCCGCTATCGGCCCGGCCGTCTGGACCAGTTATGGCCAGGCCCGAGCGGCGAATGCGGGCGCCTACACGTCAGCGGCCGACTTTGCCACCTACGACGCCGTGACCCACGCGCCGGCTCTGGCCGACACCCCTGTCCGGGTGGCCTCCGCCACCGATGACCCGTTCCACGCCGGGGTGGTCGCCCTGGCTGCCGCGTTGCCCCCCAGCGCCACCGTCGACTTCTCGCAGGGCTGCCACACCGGTCCGTTCTTCACGGCGCAGGAACCGCCCTCCCTCGACTTCCTCGGCGCCCACCTCAGCGCGTCCTGAGGTGACGATGCCCGAAGACGCTCAGGCCGACCGCAGATGCGGCCGCAACACAGCGCCGACCTGATCGGAGAGCGCGACGGCCACCACCCGCCGCTGGTGCGAGACCGGCCAGCCCGGAGTGGGAACGAGGACGAACCGCCCGACCACGAGCCCGCCGTCGTGCACCGGCAGCTCGACCTCGGATCCCGGCAGACCGAGTTCGTGTGCCCCCCAGAGCCGGCCGCCCAGCAAGACGTCGCCGTTGTGTTCGATGCGCATGCGCTTGCGCCCCGCGTTGCCGGTCTCGTAGGAGCAGCCGCGCAGGTGAAGGAGGCCCACGAGCTCGTCGGACACCAGGTTGACGACGTCGGCCCGTGAGGCTCCAGACGTCACGAGTTCGGACACGGCGTGAATGAGCCCGACGAACTCGGACTGCTCCTGCGCCGAGCGATGGAACCGCTTGCTTTGCATGACGATCTCGGTGACCACCACGCCGACCAGAAAGAGGCAGATGGCCGTCTCCAGATCGGCCCGTTGCGTGATCTGGAGCCGCAGGTAGGGCTGGGTCAGGAAGAAGTCGAAGGACAGCGTGGCCACGACCGCCGCCAGGTAGCCGGCCATGCGGTCGCCGACGGCGGCCACGCCCACGATGACCGCCACGAGCAGCAGGGCGGCCGCCGTGGGGGCGAAGGTGGGCCGGAAGGGGACGAGCAGGGCGGCCAGCCCCACCGGGAGCACGACGGCACCGACCCGGGCAATGACGGTGCGCCTGCGCTGGAACTGGGCTCGCAGACTGCTCACGAGGGAAATTCTGGCACGACGGATGCAATGGCGAAAGCCCCGCCGGGCCGCTGCGACGCCGCGACCCCCTTTTGCGCGCCAAGATGAGGGGGTGCACCACACCGGACGGATCACCGCTGGGCTCGGGATCCTCGTCGCGGGGTGCGTGCTGGCCGCCTGCACCTCCAACCCCGCCAAGCCGGACAACCTCGAGGCCAGCTCAGGGTCGACCACCACCACGACGACGGCGCCGACCACCCAGCCCCAGATCACGGTGCCGACGACCGCTCCTCCCACCACCTCCCCGGGCGTCGTCGTGCCGAACATCATCGGCCTGAGGCCCAGCCAGGCCCGCCTCGCCCTGCGCTCGCTCGGCTTCACCCTGGTGCCGTTCAACGCGCCGTGCCACAAGGGCACGACGGCCAGCCAGAGCGTCGTGACGTCGCTGTCCGTCCCCGGGGCGGGGCGTGACCCGCGCGTCGGCGGGACGCCGCTCGCCCCGGGCACCGCCCGGCCGGCCCGCTCACTCGTCGGTGTCACCTGGTCCGGCTGCTACCCCAATGGGACGATCGTCCCCGAGATCACCGGACTGACCTTCGACAGGGCGGTGCACCGGTTGCACCTGGCCGGGCTCACCTGGGCCTGCTTCTCGACCGCGCCGGCCCGTCCGTCGCGCTCCACCACGACGAGCTCCACCACGACGAACGCGCCGGCCTCGAAGTCCGCGACCGACACGAGCGCGCCCGCGAACGCCAAGACGAAGTCGACCCACCATCACAGCTCGACCAGTTCGACCACGACCACGACGACCCTGGCCGGCCAGGCCCCCCACCTCCCGACCGTGCTGAGCCAGGGCACCAAGGCCGGCACCCTGCTCAAGGCTCGCACCGCCGTCGACTTCACCATGCATCACTGCCCGCAATGAGCAGTCCGGGTGCCACCCCGGCACCCGGTGATGCACCGGTGGCCGCGCTGGCCCTCGGCACGGCCCGCGGGCGCTGGGTCCTCGCCGCCACGGTGCTCGGTTCTGGGATCGCCTCGCTCGATGCCACCGTCGTCGGCATCGCGCTCCCGTCCATCAGCCGCACCTTCGGTGGCGGCGTGGGCGTCCTGCAGTGGGTGGTCACCGGCTACTCGCTCACCCTGGCCGCCTTCCTGCTCCTCGGCGGCTCGCTCGGTGACCGCTTCGGGCGTCGCCGCATCTTCTCCATCGGCATCGCCTGGTTCGCCGTCGCCTCGGCCGCGTGCGGCTTCGCACCCAGCGCCGGGCTGCTCGTGGTCGCACGCGTCGTCCAGGGCGTCGGGGGCGCCTTGTTGACGCCGGGCAGCCTGGCCATCCTCCAGGCGTCCTTTCGCGACGACGACCGGTCCCGGGCCATCGGCGCCTGGTCGGGCTTCGCCGGAGTGGCCACGGCCGCCGGTCCGCTCGTCGGGGGCTATCTGCTGGCCGTCGCCTCGTGGCGCTGGGTCTTCTTCATCAACGTCCCCGTGGCCGCCGCCGTCCTCGTGCTCACGGCCCGGCACGTGCCCGAGACGCGTGACCCGACGGCGACCCACCACATCGACGTACCGGGCGCCGCGCTCGCCGTCGTCTTCCTGGCCGGCCTCACCTACGGGTTCATCGAGGGGCCGTCGCGCGGCTGGGGCGATCCCCTGGTCGTCGCGTCCTTCGTGCTCGCCGTGCTCGCCGCGCCCGCCTTCCTGCTCGTCGAGGGGCGCAGCGCCGACCCGATGCTGCCGCTCTCCCTCTTCCGCGTCCGCCAATTCAGCGGGGCCAACGCGGTCACCTTCGTGGTCTACGGCGCCCTGGGCGGCGCACTCTTCTTGTTACCGGTGGAGCTCCAGGTCGTGGCCGGCTACAGCCCGTTGAACTCGGGGCTCGCCCTCCTGCCGGTGACCGTGATCATGCTCGTGTTCTCGGCGCGCTCCGGGCAACTCTCGGCCCGCATCGGGCCCCGGCTCCAGATGAGCGTGGGCCCCGTGCTGGTCGGAGCCGGGATCATCCTGCTGGCCCGGGCCACCACACCGGGCAGTTACTGGGTGCAGGTGTTCCCCGCCGTCCTGCTCTTCGGGTCCGGCCTCGCCGTCACCGTGGCGCCGCTCACCTCGACCGCGATGGGCGCAGCACCGGCCGAGCACTCGGGCATCGCCTCGGCGGTCAACAACACCGTCGCCCGGGCTGCCGGGCTCTTCGCCGTGGCCCTCCTCCCTGCCCTGGCCGGCCTGTCCGGGGCCGCCGGCCTGATGCCGGCCGAGCTGGCCGCGGGCTTCCGCACCGCGGTCTTCATCGCCGGCATCACCTGCGCGGCAGGCGGGCTGATCGCCGTACTGACCATCACCAACCCACGACGGACCGCCACCAAGGTCGATCCGCAGCTGACCTCGTTCCACTGCGCGCTGGGCGGCCCGCCGTTACGCGCCGACCCCGTCGCGCCCAGCGGCCAGGCCGCTTGAACCCACGCGGCCGGGGTCGGCCTCGCCGCCGGGCGTGCAGCCCCGGCCCCGGTCGGCAAAGGTAGGCATATGCCACCCCGAGCGACCGCGGCGCCGAACACGACGGGTGCCGCACCCGAGGTCTTCGCGCCGGCCGCCCTGGGCCCGCTCACGCTGCGCAACCGCATCGTCAAGGCGGCCACCTTCGAGGGGGTGATGCCCGGCGGCACGGTGAGCGACGCTCTGGTCGAGTTCCATCGCCGCGTGGCGGCCGGGGGCGTCGCCATGACGACAGTGGCGTACCTGGCCGTCTCGCCCGAAGGCCGCACGGACCGCCACTGCCTGCTGTTGACCGAGGAGAACCTCGACGGGCTCCGCCGCCTCACCGATGCCGTGCACGCCGAGGGCGCGGCCGCCGCGGCCCAGATCGGTCACGCCGGCCCCGTGGCCAACGCGCGCTCCAACCGGGCACCGGCGCTCTCCCCCTCGGGCGGCTTCACCCCCATGGGCTCGCGCCTGCGTGCCGTCGACCCCGCCGGCATCGAGCGCATCACCGAGGACTACCGGCGGGCCGCCCGGGTCGCCGTCGAGGCCGGCTTCGACAGCATCGAAGTACACGTCGGGCACAACTACCTCCTGAGCGCGTTCCTCAGCCCCAAGCTCAACAAGCGCGACGACCAGTTCGGCGGCTCGGTCGAGAACCGGGCCCGCTTCGCCCGCGCCGTCCTGCGCACGGTGCGCGACGAGGTCGGTCCGCGCACCGCGGTCACGGCCAAGCTCAACATGGCCGACGGCGTCGACGGCGGCCTGTGGCTCGAGGACAGCCTCGAGGTGGCCTCCCTCTTCGAGCAGGACGGCGCGCTGGACGCGCTCGAGCTCACCGGGGGCAGCTCGCTCGCCAATCCGATGTACCTCTTCCGCGGCGAAGCGCCGCTGCAGGAGTTCGCCGCCACCCTGCCACCACCCGTCCGCCTCGGTTTCCGGGTGGTCGGGCGGCGCTTCCTGCGCAGCTACCCCTACGAGGAGGCCTTCTTCCTCCCCTACGCCCGCCAGTTCCTCGCCGCACTGTCCACGCCCCTCATCCTCCTCGGCGGCATCACCGAGCGGGCCACCATCGAGTCGGCGCTGGCCGAGGGGTTCGCCTTCGTCGCCATGGCCCGCGCCCTCCTCCGTGAGCCGGACCTGCCCAACCGGATGCGCGACGGCAGCGCCTCGTCCTCCTTGTGCATCCACTGCAACAAGTGCATGCCGACCATCTATTCGGGCACCCGCTGCGTCCTGGTGGCCGACCGCCCCGATTCCGCCTGAGCCGAGAACGGCGGCTTCCAGGGGAGCGCCCGAGGCAGGTTCGGGCCTTAGATCCTGAGAAAAGGCCTCGCCATCGTGCCCGTCCCCTGTCAGGGTTGGTGGAGGAAGTGCATCACGTCCCGTGCTGCACCTTTGCCGAATCCGACCAGGGAGGTCTGGATGGGCATCCTCGCATGCGTACGCGGATACCGGTCGGCAGCGGCCAGACACCGCGGTCTCCCCACTCGGAGGGTGCGGCACCTGATCCCCGCGCTGATGGCCGTGTCCCTTCTCTCCGTGGCAGGAGCGCCTGCGATCGCTGGTCGGGTGGCCGCGGCTGGCGCGGGCGCACCGGTCGCGGCGTCTGACGCAGCTGCGCCGGGTACCGAGGACCTCACGACGCCTGAGGCGCTGGCCGGACTCCAGCTGGTGCCGGGCGCATACCTCAGTGGCGTCTCGTGTGTCTCGACGTTGCAGTGCGTCGCCGTGGGCGAAGTCAGCGACAACAACGAAGGCGCCTATGTGGAGATCAACGGCGGGATTCCCGGTGTCGTCGAGGCTGTGCCCGGCACGTTCTCGCTCAACTCGGTGGACTGCGTCAGCGCCACCACGTGCTACGCGGTGGGAACCGACCCCTACGTCAACCCCGAGGGAATACCCACAATAGGCGGCGCAGTCGTGACCATCTCCAACGGCAACTCGGCTTCTGTCGACGGTTTGGGGGTTCCCAACACCGGGCTGGAGACTCCCGGTGAGATGTTCCTCTACGGCATCGGATGCTCAGGCCCCTCGGCCTGCATTGCGACCGGCTTCACCTCGGCGATCGCCGGTTTCTCCGTCACGGTCAACAACGGAGTTCCGAGCGACGACCTGGTTCGCACGGGCGCGATGACGACCAATGGCGTCGAATGCGTCAATGCACTCCGGTGCATGATCAACGCCGATGTGATCACCGGCCACGGGCACGGCGAGGCGGAATTCGGGTGGGACTGGGCTGCCACGATCGGAACGAAGGGGCAACTCCTTCTGGGCAAGGCGGGCGGCGTCCTGAAGACGACCCTCAACGGCGGTTCGTGCCACCAGAACGACCTCGAATTCTGTCTCATCGCGGGATCAGCCCGGACGGGAGGTGTCGTCGACATGGCCATCGGAGTCACCTCCGCCCATGTCGCCACCGTGCCGGGCACCAGCGCGCTCAACGACGTCTCGTGCGCCGGGGCCTTCTGGTGCGTCGCCACGGGCCAGAGCACCTCGGGTGAGGGAGTCCTCGTTCCGATCGGTTGGGAGACCCCGAGGACTCCGGTTCCGGTCACCGGGACGCAGCTCGGCGCTGTGAGCTGCGTCCCGACCGGGCTCTGTGTCGCGGTCGGGAGCGGCCCCGTCAACACTGGCGTGGTCGACAGCTTCCGCGTGTGGGACGGGCAGTGAGCCCAGGCACGGCCAGCGTGCGATCTGCTGGCGTGCCCTAGGCCGAGACCGGCGGCCTCCGGTCGGCCCACGGCGCCGCCTGCTCGAGCTGCCCGGCCAGGGCCAGCAACGTCTCCTCGTCGCCGAAGCGCCCCACGAACTGCACACCGATGGGCAGCCCGGCCTGGTTCCAGGCCAGGGGCAGCGAGATCCCGGGCTGTCCGGTGACGTTGAACGGCGGGGTGAAGGGCACGTAGTCGGCCGAGCGGAACAACCCGGCCAGCGGTTCGCCGGGCGGCGAGTCGAAGGTGCCGAGCGGGGCCGGCGGCTCGCCCAGTGTCGGGGTCAGCAGGACGTCGAACTCCTCGAAGGACGCGGCGATCTGCCGGGTGGCTCGCTGCAGGCCCTGCACCGCCGTGAGGTAGGAGCCCGAGTCGAGGCCGCGGCCCAGCTGCACCAGGGCCCACGTCAAGGGCTCGACGTCCTCCTCGCCGGCCTTGCGGCCGACCCGGTGCTCCCAGTCGGCCAGGGCCCAGGCGTTCCCGGCCGCCCAGGCGTTGATGAAGTCCCCCACGAAGGCGTCGCCGTTCACGGGGAGCGTCGCCACCTCGAGGCGATGGCCCAGCGACTCGCACAACCGGGCCGCGGCGTCGGCGGCCGCCACGCAGTCGGGGTGCACCGCCCCGCCGGAAGGCGAGCTGGTCAACACGGCGACGCGCAGGCTGGACGGCGGGGTGGCCGCCGCGGCGGCGAAGGATGCGCCGCGCAAGGGCGGCGCCCAGTAGGGGTCGCCGGGGACCGGTCCCGCCGTGGCGTCGAGGATGGCCGCACTGTCGCGCACCGAACGCGTCACCACGTGCTCGCACACGAGACCGCCCATCAGGTCGCCGTACGCGGGCGCCAGCGAGTTCCGCCCACGTGTCGGCTTGAGGCCGACCAGGCCACAACACGACGCGGGGATGCGGATGGAGCCACCCCCGTCGTTGGCGTGCGCCGCCGGCACCATGCCCGAGGCCACCGCGGCGGCCGAGCCCCCCGACGAGCCACCGGTGGAATGCTCGGTGTGCCACGGGTTGCGCGTGGCGCCGAAGCGTTGCGGCTCGGTGGTCGGCAGAATGCCGAGCTCCGGCGTGTTCGTCTTGCCGCAGATGACGAAGCCGGCCGCCATGTAGCGCCGCGTCAGCTCCTGGGTCTCGGTCGAGTGGTAGTCCCCGGCGAAGGACAGCCCTTCGCAGAACGGGGTGCCGGCCAGCTCCGCGCCCAGGTCCTTCAACAAGAAGGGGACGCCGCGGAAGGGTCCGTCGGGTAAGGCGCCGGCGGCCTCGCCCCGGGCCCGGTCGAAGAGCTCGTGGATGACCGCGTTGAGTTGCGGGTTGAGTGCCTCAATGCGGGCGATCGCCCCGTCGACCAGTTCGGCCGGTGAGACCTGCTTGGTGCGGACCAGCTCGGCCTGTGCGGTGGCGTCGAGGAAGGCGATGTCGCTGCTCATGGGAAGAACGGTACCGAGGCACCGTTCTCGGCGCTCAGACGGCGACCGGCTCCGCCTCCGGCGCCTCCGGACGGGTGGCACCGGTGCGGCTGGCCACCGCCTCGGTGACGGTCACGTCGACGCCGCACGACGTGCAGCGCCGGCGATCGTCGAGCTCGCCGCCGCACCCGCGGTGCTGGAGGATCATGGGCCGCTCGCCCTCGAGCCCGTACCGGTCGCCCCACTGCAGGAGGGAGACGAGGACGGGCCACAGGTCGGCGCCCTTCTCGGTCAGGCGGTACTCGCTGCGCGGCGGGCGCTCCTGGTACGGCCGCTTGACCAGGATCCCCTCCTCGACCAGGCGCTCGAGGCGGGCCTGGAGGACGTTGCGCGCCACCCCGAGATCGCGCTGGAGATCGTCGAAGCGCCGGATGCCCAAGAAGACGTCCCGGATGATGAGCAGGGTCCAGCGCTCACCGACCACCTCGAGGGTGGCCGCCACCGGGCAGTACTGGCTGGGGTAGTCGCGATGCAGCATCCATCCAGCATATCGCGCCTTTCTCCCTATTGCGTTGTTTCATACAACTTTCTTAGGTAGTGTGCATTGCATGACACAACTCGCTGGTTCGACGTCGCCGCCCGTCCGCACCCGGCCTACCCTGACCGCCCTCATCGTGCTGACCGGGGTGTTCCTCTCCTCGCTGGACCTCTTCATCGTCAACATCGCCTTTCCGAGCATTTCGGAGAGCTTCCACGGCGAGAACCTGAGCTCCCTGTCCTGGGTGCTCAGCGCATACACCATCGTCTTCGCCGCCGCCCTGGTCCCGGCCGGGCGCTGGGCCGACCGGTCCGGGCGCAAGCGGGCCTTCCTGCTCGGGCTGGCCATCTTCACGGTCTCCTCGGCGCTGTGCGCGCTGGCGCCCAGCCTGGGCTTCCTGGTCGGGGCCCGCGTGCTCCAGGCCACCGGCGGTGCGCTCATGCTGCCGACCTCGCTGGGCCTCCTGCTCCCGGCCTTCGGACCCGAGCGCAAGGGAGCGGCCATCGGCCTGTGGTCCGCCGTCGGCGGCGCCGCGGCGGCGTTCGGCCCACCGATCGGCGGCCTGCTGGTCCAGGCCAGCTGGCGCTGGGTCTTCCTGGTCAACCTCCCCTTCGCCGTGCTCGCCCTGGTCTTCGGGGTCCGCGAGCTGCACGAGGTGCGCGACCCGGCGGCCCACCGCTCCGACCTCCTCGGCGCCGTCCTTCTCTCGGTCTCGGTGGCGAGCCTGGTCGCCGCCATCGTGGAGGGGACCGACTGGGGCTGGGACAGCCCGCGCATCCTGGGGGCGTTCGCGCTGGCCGCCGTCTCGGGCGCCTGGTTGGTGGCGCGCTCGTGGCGTCACCCCTATCCCATCCTCGAGCCGGCGGTGATCCGGCACCGTGCGGTGGCCCTGGCCGACATCAGCTCGCTGGCCTTCTTCTGCGGTTTCGGCGCCCTGGTCCTCGGCGGTGTCCTCTTCCTCACCGGCGTCTGGGACGAGTCGGTGCTGCGCGCCGGCTTCCTGATCGCGCCCGGGCCGCTGCTGGCCGGGCTGACCGCGTTCCCCGCCGGCGTTCTGGGCGGCCGGCTCGGGCATCGCCTGGTCGGCACGCTCGGCTCGCTCTGCTTCGCCGCCGGCGGCCTCTGGTGGGTGGCCCGCGTGGGCGCCGTCCCCGACTACGTCGGCGCCTACCTCCCGGGCAGCCTGCTCAGCGGCTTCGGCGTCGGGCTGATGCTGCCCTCGCTCGGCGGCGCCGCCACGGCACCGCTCCCGCCGCAGCGCTTCGCCACCGGCTCGGCGCTCTACGCCATGTCGCGCCAGATCGGGGTGGCCCTCGGCGTGGCCTGCCTGGTCGCCATCCTCGGGTCGGCCACCGGCGCGGCGGCCGTGCCCGCCTTCCACCACGCCTGGATCTTCATGGCCGGCGTCAGCCTTCTCTCCGGTGCCGTCCTCCAGGGCATCGGCGCCCGGCGCACCGAGGTGGCCGACGCCTCGCTCAGCGCGGAGCCCGAGCGGCGCGCGCCGGTGGCCTACGCCATCTCTGGCGGCAAGTAGGACGGGTTGGCCACCCGCAGCTGGTCGCGCGCCGAGGCCGCCAGCGCCGGGGCCACCCGGTCCCACGCCCCGTCGAGCGAGCCGGCGCGCAGCGCGGCGGCGAGGCCGGCGTCGTCGTCGAAGCCCAACTCGGCCAGACGCGCCGCGTGGGCCCGCGACAAGGCCGGACCGAACTGCAGCTCGCGCTCGACCACGGCCAGCGCGTTGCGGGCCACGCGGGCCTCGAAGCCGGCCGCACCCTCACCGCGCTCGGTGACCCCGTCGAGATACTCGCGCACCGCCTCGACGAGCTCGGCCGCACTGGGCCGTCCGAAGGGCGGCAGCGGTCCGACCGCCGCGGCGGACTCGGGGCGGGCGGCGGGCGGCGTCACCCCAAGGAGGACGAAGAGGTCCCACTCGCTCTCGCAGACGCGGCGGCCGATGGCGGCGAGCTCGACCGAACGGGTCAGCCCGTTGAGGTGGGTGGCCGCCTGCAGCGCGCAGATGGCGGCCCACTTCACCGTGGCGTAGACCTGCCACCAGTGCACCCGGGCCGCGGTCAGCGTGCTGCCACCCGCCTGGCGGTAGGCGCCCAGCAGCTCGTCGAGCCGGCCGAACCCACCGACCTCGCCCGGGCCGCCGAAGCGCCAGGCCGGGGCGCAGAGCCACCCGATGTCCTCGGCCGGGTCGCCGGCGTGGGCCAGCTCCCAGTCGAGCACGCCGCGCAGGCCCTCGGCATCGACCAGGAGGTTGCCGCAGCGGAAGTCGCCGTGCACGGTGACGCGCGGACCGGGCTCGGGTCGGTGCGCGGCCAGCCAGCGCGCCCCGAGCTCGAGGGCGGGGCGCACCTCGCCCAGCGCATCGAGCAGGGCCAGGGGATCGCGTAGCGGGTCGGCCCGGGGCAGCCCGTCCACGCCGTCGGGGTCGATGGCGTGGATGGCGGCCAGGGCGCGGCCGCACTGGGTCGTGAGCGCGCCGCGGGCGGCCGCCCACGCGTCGTCGCGCAGGAGCTTGCGCGGGATCGTCTCGCCCTCGAGGCGCTCGACCACCAGCCAGGCCGGGCCGATGTCGTCGTCCTCGCCCATGGCGACGACCCGCGGCACCGGCACACCGACGGCGCCGGCCGCCTCGAGCAGGTCGCGCTCGGTGCGCGTCTTGCCCTGCGTCGGGCCGGCGCCCCGCTCGACCTGGAGGATGAGCGGGCGCCGGCCGTCGGGTGTGTCGAGGTCGAACGCGCTGGTCACCCTCGACGCGCCCCCCGAGAGCCGGTGCAGGCCGTGCACGCCGCCGCCCAGGCGGGCGCCGAGCGCGCCCGCCAGCTCGTCGCCGCGTGTCGAGTCGGTCACCGGAGTGTCGCTACTCGACCGGGACGACCGGCCTCCCGGTCTCGTCGAGTTGGTGCAGGTACTCGCAGATGCCGTACCCCGTGCGCGTCCCGCCGCCGGCGTCGTCGTAGGTCCAGCGGGCCAGTCCCTCGTTGACCATGGTGCCGCCGGCCCGCCCGATGTCGGCCACCCGCAGGACGTCACCGCGCAGATGGTGGGTGCGGCCCGCCTTGTCGACCACGTCGAGCTGTACGACCCGGTGCGTCACCCCGTCGTCGGCCAGCTCGGTGGCGACGCGCCATTCGGCCACCGAGGTGGCGCGGCTGCCGTCCCAGACCCACCCGCGGTGGAGGTCGCCGGCGTCGGTCCCCAGCCGGATGCCGCCGAAGTGGGTGTCGTCGCCCACGTTGATGGAGAACCAGCGCCACATCTTGGGGCCGCCCCAGCGCCGCGGTCCCCAGGAACGGTCGCGGTTGCCGTGCGCGCCGTGCCACTCGTGCACCGTGCCGTCGACCGTGAGCGTGCCGGTCCAGCGCCCGGCCTGTTCGAGGTGCCCCTTGCCCACCGTGCCGGCCGCCGCGGCCGCCTCGGCCGACTTGGGCCCGCCGCTCGGTTGGCCGTCGGTCCCGATGGCCGGGGTGACGGCCTCGAAGCGCACATCGAGTTGCACCGCGACCGGGTGGGTCGTCTCCTCACCGCGCACACAGGGTCGGGCGGCCACGGTGCCGTCCATGGTCAGGCGCCAGGTCCGCGTGGGTTCGAGCATCTCGTAGCGGACGTCGCCCACCTCGAGCACGCTGTCGACCATCGTCCGCTGCTCCTTCACGGCGCGATACTCGCCGAGCTCCCCGCCGGGCAGCCACACCGACATGCCGACGTCCATCGTCCCCTCGTTGGGGCGCACCCCTACCCGGGTGAAGAAGCCCGAGTCGCTCCCGGGGTCGTACGCGTTGAAGTACCAGGACTCGCTCCAGGCGGTGTCGCCCTCGACGGGATGGGCCAGGTCGTGCTCCGGGCTCAGGATCGGCATGGCTACACCATTGCCCCTCCGGCGCCCGCGTTCAACGCCCGCCGTGGCGTCGCGTCACCCGCCCGGTCGCTGGGCGCCTGGCGGGTGCCTGTGTGAGACTCGCCGGGCAAGACGTGGCACGGCGTGGTGGGACACGCCGTCGGAGGGGTGGGGAGTGGCATGCGAGCCGCGGTGACCAGGGGTGGGCAGCTGGTGGTGGGCGAGGTGCCCGAACCCGTCCCGGCCTCGGGCCACGTCGTCGTGCGCTCGCTCGCCGCCGGCATCTGCGGATCCGACCTGCACGCGCTGGGCGACTTCGCCCACTTCGCCTCGCTCATGGACTCGGTCGGCGTGCCGGCCGTCGACGCCGCGGCCGACTGCGTCTTCGGCCACGAGTTCTGCGCGGAGATCGTCGAGCACGGGCCCGACACCGCGGGCACGCTGCCCGTCGGGACGCGGGTCTGCTCGGTGCCGATCCTGCTCGGGCCGACCGGCGTCGAGCAGGTCGGCTACTCCAACCACTACCCGGGCGCGCTGGCCGAGCACATGGTGCTCCAGGAGCTGCTCCTCCTCCCGGTGCCCGAGGCGCTCGACACGGACCTGGCCGCGCTGACCGAACCGCTGGCGGTCGGCGAGCACGCGGTCGGGCTGGCGGACCTGCAGGCGGGCCAACCCTGCCTCGTGGTGGGGTGCGGGCCCGTCGGCCTGGCCGTCATCGCCGCCCTCAAGAGCCGGGGGCACGGCCCCGTCCTGGCCGCCGACTTCTCGCCCACCCGGCGCCGGCTGGCCGAGGCCTTCGGGGCCGACGTGGTGCTCGACCCCGCCGAGGGCTCGCCCCACGCCCGCTGGGCGGACTACGGCGTGCCCGGGACGGTGATGGAGCGCGTCGGTGCCTCCATGCTCGGCGCCACCTTCCACGACCCGGTCATCTTCGAGGCGGTCGGGGTGCCGGGCATGCTGCAGTCGCTCATCGCCGAGGCGCCACCGCACAGCCGCATCGTGGTGGTCGGCGTCTGCATGCACACGGACAGCATCGAGCCCTTCATGGCGGTGACCAAGGAGATGGAGCTGCGCTTCTCGTTCGGCTACACGCCCGACGAGTTCGCCGCCACGCTGGCCCGCCTGGCCGCCGGCCTGCCCGGCGCGGCGCAACTGGTCACGTCCGTGGTGGACCTGGACGGGGCCCCGGGCGCCTTCGACACCCTGCGCACCCCGGGCGCACAGGGCAAGATCCTCGTCAAGCCATAGAAACGGAGAGCGATGACAAGCATTGACGCCGACGGGCGCCTCGGGTTCGGCATCTTCCTGGCCCCGTTCCACCCGGTCGGGCAGAACCCGACCCTGGCCCTCGAACGCGACCTGCAGCTGATCGAGCACCTGGACCGCCTCGGCTTCGACGAAGCCTGGTTCGGCGAGCACCACTCGGCCGGCTACGAGATCATCGCCTCACCCGAGGTGTTCATCGCCGCCGCGGCGCAGCGCACCACGCACATCCGGCTCGGCACGGGCGTCTCCTCCCTGCCCTACCACCAGCCGTTCATCCTGGCCGACCGCATTGTGCTGCTCGACCACCTCACCCGCGGCCGCGTCATGTTCGGCGTGGGCCCGGGCGCCCTGCCCTCGGATGCCTTCATGATGGGCATCGACCCGGCCCGCCAGCGCGACATGATGGAGGAGTCGCTCGAAGCGATCCTCCTCCTCTTGGCCGGCGAGACGGTCACCATGGAGACCGACTGGTTCAAGCTGGTCAAGGCGCGGCTGCAGCTGCGGCCGTACCAGCGGCCGATGCCCGAGGTCGCGGTCGCCGCGCAGGTCTCCCCGGCGGGCCCCCGCCTGGCCGGGCGCTTCGGCCTCAGCCTGCTCTCCCTCGGCGCCACCACCGAGGGCGGCTTCGACGTGCTCGGCTCGCACTTCGAGGTCATGGCCGAACGGGCCGAGGAGTTCTCGACCACGGTCGACCGCAACCGCTGGCGCCTCGTCGGGCCCATGCACATCGCCGACACCAAGGAACAGGCCATCGCGGACGTGGCCTTCGGGTTGGAGGAGTGGGTCGACTACTTCCAGCGGGTGGCCGCGCTGCCCATCGCGCCGGACACCGAGAACTTCGAGTCACTGGTGGACGCGCTCAACGCGTCGGGCATCGCCGTCATCGGCACGGTGGACGACGCCATCGCGCAGATCGAGCGCCTCCAGCTGCAGTCCGGTGGCTTCGGCACCTACCTCTGCATGGGACACGAGTGGGCCGACACCGAGGCCACCCGCCATTCCTACGAGCTGCTGGCCCGCTACGTCGCCCCGCACTTCCAGGGCACGTCGGAGACGCTGACGGCGAGCCGGGACTGGGCGGCCGAGAACCGGCCCGAGTTCATCGGCGCCGCGGGCAACGCCGTGATGTCGGCCATCGCCAAGCACCACGAGGAGAAGGCGGCCAAGGCCGGGGCCGGCGCCGAGGTGCCCAGTGCCTGAGATCACCCACGAGCAGGTGCCGACCAACGGGATCGAGCTGCACGTCGCCACCGCCGGGCCGGCCGACGGCCGCCCGGTCGTCCTGTGCCACGGGTTCCCCGAGCTCTGGTACTCGTGGCGCCATCAGCTGCACGGCCTGGCCGAGGCCGGCTACCGCGTGTTCGCGCCCGACCTGCGCGGCTACGGCCGCAGCACGCAGCCCACCGAGGTGTCCGCTTACGGCTCGGACCAGTTGACGGGCGACCTCTGCGGCCTGCTCGACCACTACGGCTACGAGACGGCCGTCTTCTCCGGGCACGACTGGGGCTCCATGGTGGTGTGGGAGCTGGGCCGGCTGCACCCCGACCGGGTCGGCGCCATCTACAACATGAGCGTGCCGTACTCGAACGCCGGCGGCCGGCCCACCGAGATCTTCGAGCACCTCTTCGCGGGCAAGTTCTTCTACATGCTGTACTTCCAGGACGTCGGGCCGGCCGAGGCCGAGTTCGAGGCCGACCCGCGGCGCTGGGTGCGCACCATGCTCTACTCGGCCAGCGGCGAGGGGATGGCCAACCCGAAGCCGGGGCTGCTCGACGCGCCGCGGGAGGGGACCACGTTCCTCGACATCCTCACGCCGCCGCCCGACACGCTCCCCGACTGGGTGAGCGAAGCCGACATCGACGTCTACGTCGAGGGTCTCGGACGCGGCGGCCTGTTCGGGCCGGTGAGCTTCTACCGCAACATGGACGCCAACTGGGAACGGTCCAAGGACATTGCGCCGTCGGTCTACGCCATGCCGACCGGCTTCATCACCGGGTCGCTCGACCCGGTCAACCTGATGATGCCGGGGGCGGCCGAGGCCATGGCCGATGCCCTGCCCGACTTCCGCGGCAGCACCGTGGTCGAGGGCGCCGGCCACTGGGTGCAGCAGGAGAAGCCGGCCGAGACCAACGCCGCGCTGCTCGGGTTCCTCGCCTCGGTGTGAGCGCGCTCGCCCCGCTGCCGGCCCAACCCGCGGGCGTTCCCTGGCCGGCCGAGACCTGGCCCGAGGGAACGGTGCCGGCCGGCGTGGACCTGGCGCCGCTGCTCGACCAGGTCTTCGATCCCGACGGCCCGCTCGCCACCACCTTCGCCGTCGTCGTCGTCCAGGGCGGCCGGGTCGTGGCCGAGCGCTACGCCGGCGCGCTCGAGCACTTCGACCAGCCGCCGACCCCGGTCACGGTGGACACGCCCCTGCTGAGCTGGTCGATGGCCAAGTCGGTGCTGCACGCCGCGGTGGGCCTGTTGGTCGGGGCCGGCCGGCTCGACCTCGATGCGCCGGCCGCAGTGCCCGAGTGGTCCGGGGCCGACGATCCGCGCCGACCCATCACGCTGCGCCAGCTCCTGGCCATGCGCGACGGCCTGGACTGGGTCGAGGACTACGTCGACGACCGGGTGTCCGACGTGATCCAGATGCTCTTCGGCACCGGCCAGGAGGACATGGCCCACTTCGCGGCCGACCGGCCGCTGGCCGCCGCACCGGGCACGCGGTTCAACTACTCGTCGGGCACCTCGAACATCGTCTCGGGCGTGGTCGCCCGCCTGGTCGGCCCCGGCGAAGACTACGCGCGCTTCTTGCACGCGCGGCTCTTCGCCCCGATCGGCATGGCCAGCGCGGATCCCGAGCTCGACGCGGCCGGCACCTGGGTGGCGTCGTCCTATCTCCGGGCCACGGCGCGTGACTGGGCCCGGTTCGGTCTGCTCTACCTGCGCGGCGGCACCTGGGCCGGCGCCCGGGTCCTGCCCGAGGGCTGGGTGGACTATGCCCGCACCATGGTCTCGGTCGACCCCGAGGACGACTCGCCCTACGGGGCGCACTGGTGGGGCGTGGCCGGTGACGCCCTGGGCACGTTCCGCGCCTCGGGTTATGAGGGGCAGTCGATCACCATCTGCCCGCCGCTCGACCTGGTGGTGGTGCGGCTGGGCAAGACGCCGCTCGAGCGCGAGCCGAACCTGGTGCCCTGGCGGGTCGCCATGGTCGAGGCGTTCGCCCGGGCCCGCTGAGCGGTCAGGCCCGGGAGCGCCCGATCTCGGCCTTCTGCAGCACGGCGGCACTCACCCCGGCGGCCCGCCAGGTGGCGTAGTTGATGCCCTTGCGCTCGCCGTAGGCCTTGGCCACCTTGATGAACTGCTTCTCCAGGGCCGAGAGGTCCTTGACCTGGTCCACCCGAGAGCGCTCTTCGAGCAGGTCCTTCTGCTCCTGGAGCAGATGCAGGCGGGTGAGAGCGTCCGCGTTGCCCAGCTGATTCTCAATGGAGGCCAGCCGCTTGTCGATGGAGGCCGGCGTGCGCTTGCGGCCCCGCTTGGGCTTGGAGGTCTCGAGCGCCTCGAGATAGTGACGGACTGATGCACTCTCGGCGCGCCCACGGGCGAGCGCGGCCTTGTGGCCCGAGCTCATGGGCTTGCGAGGAGCCGGAGTTTTTGCCTTTGTTGCCATGCCATCATTCTGCCCCACGTGGCCAACTCATATGCAGCAAATCAACGGATTTGTTCTCCACCTCATTTAGGCGCGGAAAGGGTGAGTTCATCGGGCAAATTCGCGGCATTCGGCCCAGCAAATATCCAGGTTCGGGTCCCGTCATTCAGGGATTCTGCGATCCCCTATTGCAGCGCCCCGGTAGCCCGGCACCGGTGAGCGAGGCCACCACGGTCACCGTCGGCACGCGGGAGCGCCGCGCCATGGCCACCCTGCTGCTCGCCGCGGCGGCCCTGTTCTGGCTGCTGGCGGGGGGTGGGGCCGGCACCTCTCTGTTCTGTATGGACGTGCGCGACGACCTCGAACACGGTGTCCGGGGGAAGGGCGCCCACGGGTTGGTCCAACGGGCCATCAAACTGCTCACCCTGGCCCTGTCGCTCTTCGTCGTGCACTGGGCCTGGCTCCGTCGGGAGGCGCGATGAGCCAATTCTCCTTCGACCCGGACACCTACCTCGACCTCATGGAGTCCGAGGTGCCGCACTACCGCGCGCTCCAAGCCGCGGTGGCCGAGGCGTCGGTCGGACGACCGGTGGCGCGGTTGTTGGACCTGGGCACGGGAACGGGCGAGACGCTGGCCGCCGTCCTGGCCCGCCACCCCGGCGCCGCCGCCCTCGGCCTGGACAAGAACCCGGGCGTGCTCGACGCGGCCCGCCGGCGCCTGGACGGTCGGCCCGTCGAGTTCCGGGAGGCCGAGCTCACCGATGCGCTGCCGGCCGGCCCCTTCGACCTGGTCGTCTCGGCGTTGGCGGTCCACCATCTCTGGAGCGTCCAGAAGCTGGCACTCTTCGTCCGCCTCGGCGAGGTGCTGGCCCCCGGCGGCCGCTTCGTGTTGGGCGACGTGGTGCTGCCCGAGGACCCGCGGACGCGGTGATCCCGCTGACCCCGGACCACGACCGACCCGACACGGTGGCCGACCAGCTCGGCTGGCTGGCCACAGCAGGTTTCGAGGCGACGTTCTTCTGGCGGGCCGGGGACCTCGTCGCGCTGCGCGCTGAGCGCGCCGGCTGATCCACCGGGGCCCCCGGACCGGTAGTTTTGAGGGGGTCATGACGCCCGCGGCCGAGGAGTCGAATCCGCCCGCCTCCGCCGACGAGGAGTCGCTGCACCGGGCGCTCGGCCTGACCGACGACGAGTTCGAGGCGGTGGTCAAGATCCTCGGGCGGGCGCCGAACCATCTCGAGCTCGCCCTCTACGCGGTGATGTGGAGCGAGCACTGCTCCTACAAGTCGTCCCGCCTCCATCTGCGCCGCCTGCCCACCGAGGGCGACCGGGTCCTGGTCGGTCCCGGGGAGAACGCCGGCGTGATCGACGCCGGCGACGGCATCGCGGTGGCCATCCGGATCGAGAGCCACAACCACCCGTCCGCCATTGAGCCCTATCAGGGGGCGGCCACCGGTGTCGGCGGCATCCTGCGCGACATCTTCACCATGGGGGCACGACCCCTGGCCGTCATGGACCCGCTCTTCTTCGGGCCGCCCGACGAGGCCAAGCAGCGCTGGCTGATCGAAGGCGTGGTCAGCGGCATCTCGGGCTACGGGAACTCGGTCGGCGTTCCCACCGTCGGGGGCGAGCTGACGTTCGACCCCTGCTACGCGCAGAACCCGTTGGTGAACGTGCTCTGCATGGGCGCGCTGCCGACCGGGCGCCTGGTGCTCGGCATTGCGTCGGGCCCGGGCAACCTGGCCGTGCTCCTCGGCTCGAGCACCGGGCGCGACGGCATCGGCGGGGTCAGCGTGCTGGCCTCGGCCGGCTTCAGCGGAGAGGCCGCGGCGGCCGACGACGCCAAGCGGCCCAGCGTCCAGGTGGGCGACCCCTTCGAGGAGAAGCGCCTCATCGAGGCCTGCCTCGAGTTGCTCGACACCAAGCTCGTGGTGGGCATCCAGGACCTCGGCGGGGCCGGGCTGGCCTGCGCCACCAGCGAGACGGCCGGGCGCGGCGGGGTGGGCATGGACGTCGACGTCAGCGCGGTGCCCCGGCGTGAGGACGGCATGGAAGCGTGGGAGGTGATGACGAGCGAGAGCCAGGAGCGGATGCTGGCCATCGTCACCCCCGAGTCCTGGCCCGAGGTGGCCCGCATCTGCTCCAAGTGGGAGGTGCGGGCGACGGTCATCGGCGTGGTGACCGAACCCGAGCCCGACGGCGGCGGGCGGCTGCGCATCCGCGACGGCCTGGACGGGACGATCCTGGCCGACGTGCCGGCCGCGTCGCTCTCCGACGATGCGCCGCTCTACGACCGGCCGCGCCACGCACCCTCGCCGAGCGTGGCGCCGGCGTTGACGCCGCCCGACGACTGCGCGGCCGACCTGCTGGCCCTGCTGCGCTCGCCCGCGTGGGTCTACGGCCAGTACGACCACCAACTGTTCCTCAACACCGTGGTCGGCCCGGGCGCCGACGCCGCCCTCCTGCGGCTGGCCGGGCCCGGATTGCCCCACTCCGAACGGGGTGTCGCCGTGACCACCGATTCGAACCCACGGGCGTGCGCCTTGGACCCGCGGCGCGGCACCGCGCTCGTGCTGGCCGAAGGAGTGGCCAACCTGGCCTGCGTGGGCGCCACCGCGGTCGCCGTCGTCAACTGCCTCAACTTCGGGAACCCCGAACACCCCGAGGTGATGTGGCAGCTCTCCGAGAGCATCGACGGGATGGCCGAGGCCTGCCGGGCCCTGGACCTGCCGGTCATCGGGGGCAACGTCAGCCTCTACAACGAGAGCGGGGGCGCGGACATCGACCCCACGCCGGTGCTGGGCCTCCTCGGGCTGGTCGAGGCCGTGCGCGTCCGGCCGCCCGGCCTCGCCTGGTCGGCCGACGACACCATCGTCGTGCTCGGCCCCACCCTCGACGAGGCCACCACGCTGGAGGGCACGCGCTGGGCCACCGAGCGGCGCCAGCACCGGGGCGGCACCCTGGCCCCGCTCGACTTCGCCGTCCATGCCGCGGCCTGCCGCTTCGTGGCCGGATTGGTGGCCGCCCAGGTCGGCGGTGCAGCGGGACCGGTCCGTGCGGTGCACGACGTGTCCGGGGGCGGCCTGGCCGTGGCCCTGGCCGAAATGGCGGCCGAGTCCGCACTGGGCTGCCGGGTCGAGGCGACCGGGGCGACCGCGCTCTTCGCGGAAGTCCCGTCGCGCTTCGTCGTGGTCAGCGACCAGCCCGACGCGCTGTGCGCCCAGGCTGGCGCGGCGGGGGTCGAGGCGGCGGTCCTGGGACGGGTCGGCGGCGACCGGTTCGTGCTCGGCGACCTGGTCGATCTGCCGGTCCACGCGCTCCGAGAGGCCTACCTGGGCAGCCTGCAACACGCACTGGGCGACGGCTGATGGACCTGACCGTGCAGGCCTGTGCGACAATGAGGGCGCCGTGAAGGAAGCGTGTGGTGTCTTCGGTGTCTACGCGCCCGGCGCACGGGTGGCCAACCTCACCTTCGACGGCCTCTTCGCCTTGCAGCACCGGGGCCAGGAATCGGCCGGCATGGCGGTGTCCGACGGCGAGACCGTCATGGTGGTCAAGGACATGGGCCTGGTCGCCACCGTCTTCGACGAGCGCACCCTCTCGGCGCTCGAAGGTCATCTGGCCATCGGCCACACCCGCTACTCGACCCACGGCGCATCGGACTGGAGCGGGGCCCAGCCGGTCTACCGTCCCGTCGGCCGCGCCGGCTTCGCGCTCGGGCACAACGGCAACCTGACCAACACGGCCGCACTGGCCGAGAAGGTCGGCATGCTGCCCGGCTCCTTCTGCACGGACAGCGACGTCGTGGCCGAGCTGCTGGCGAACTCGTTCCCCGAGACCGAGGACCTGGCGCGCGCCCTCCAAGCGGTGCTGCCGATCGTCGAGGGCGCCTTCTCCATGGTGCTGATGAACTCGCAACGACTCTTCGGTGTGCGCGACCCACACGGGTTCCGCCCGCTGTGCCTCGGTCGCATCGGACCGGCCGACGCCCCGCAGGGCTGGGCCCTCGCCTCGGAGACGCCGGCGCTGAGCATCATCGGGGCGACCTTCGTGCGCGAGGTGGAACCCGGCGAGTTGATCGTGATCGACGCCGACGGCCCGCACAGCCTGGAGATCCCGTGGCTCCGCCCGGTCGAGCCCCGGCTCTGCATCTTCGAGTTCGCCTACATCGCGCGGCCCGACAGCCGGCTCTACGGACGCGAGGTGCACGAGACGCGGTGTCGCATGGGCGAGCTCCTGGCCGCGCAGGCACCGGTCGAGGCCGACATGGTGATGGGCGTGCCCGAATCGGGCGTGCCCGCGGCCGAGGGCTTCGCCCGGGGCAGCGGCATCCCCTACGGGCAGGGGCTCGTGAAGAACCGCTACATCGGCCGGTCGTTCATCGCGCCCGGCCAGAAGGAGCGGGCGGACGCGGTCCGTCGCAAGCTCAACCCGCTGACCGATGCCATTGAGGGCAAGCGCCTGGTCGTGGTCGACGACTCCATCGTGCGGGGCACCACGCAGCGCTCGGTCATCAAGATGCTGCGCGAAGCCGGTGCGGCCGAAGTGCACCTGCGCATCTCCTCGCCCCCGTGGCGCTGGCCCTGCTTCTACGGGATCGACACGCCGTCCTACGAGGAGCTGTTGGCCACGGACCACACGGTCGAGGAGATGGCCGCCATTCTCGGCGCCGACTCGCTGGCCTTCATCAGCATCGAGAACCTGCGCGACGCCATCGGTGCGGACGGCGGGTTCTGCGACGCCTGCTTCACCGGCGACTACCCGACGACGGTGCCGGCCACCGCGACGCCGGTCTCCTTCCGGCAGCCGGCCGCGTCGATGGCCCATCAGGCCGCGCTCCCCGGAGTCTGAGCGTGTCAAAGGGCGGGGGCGCCACCTACGCGGCGGCCGGCGTGGACATCGCTGCCGGCGACGCCGCCGTGGACCGCCTCCGCACCATGGTGGCGGGCATCGGCGGCTTCGGCGGCCAGTTCCCGCTCGACACGACCCGCTTCGCCCACCCCGTCCTGGTCGCCTCTACCGACGGCGTCGGCACCAAGCTGGTCGTGGCCCGGGCCACCGGCCGTTACGAGACGGTCGGCATCGACCTGGTGGCCATGTGCGTCGACGACCTGGTGTGCGTCGGCGCCGAGCCGCTGTTCATGCTCGACTACGTGGCCACCGGCAAGGTCGACCCGGACCAGGTAGCCACCATCGTGGCCGGGGTGCACGAGGGCTGCCGCCAGGCCGGCTGCGCGTTGATCGGCGGCGAGACGGCCGAGCACGCCGGGGTCATGGCGCCCGATGAGATCGACCTGGCCGGCTTCGCGGTGGGCGTCGTCGAGGACGGCACCCAGCTCGGACCCGAGCGGGTGCACGCCGGCGACGCCGTGATCAGTCTGGCCTCCCCCGGTCTGCGCTCCAACGGCTACACCTTGGCCCGCCACGTCCTGCTCGAACGGGCCGGGTTGGGGCTCGACGACCCGGCCTGGGCGGGCGCCGAGGTCAGCCTGGCCGACGAGCTGTTGCGGCCGTCGGTGATCTACACCCCCGCCGTGCTGGCCGCGCGCGCCGCCCTGGGCGACGTCCTCCATGCCTGTGCCCACATCACCGGGGGCGGCATCGTCGGCAACCTGCCCCGGGCCCTGCCCGAGGGTCTGGGCGCCGCGCTCGAGCGTCGGGCCTGGACCGAGCCGCGCATCTTCGAGGAGATCGCGCGCCAAGGTCAGGTCGCCGAGGACGAGATGGACCGGGTCTTCAACCGCGGCGTCGGCATGGTGCTCGTGGTCGACGGCGAAGGGGCGGATACGGCACTCGCCGTGTTGGAGGCGTCCGGAGTTCTCGCCACCGTCATCGGCCGCGTGACCGACGAACCCGGGATCCGCTACGCATGAGCGAGCCCTACCCGGCGCTGCGGGCGCACCTCTTGGAGCACTCGATCAAAACGGGAGACTTCACCCTCAAGTCGGGCAAGAAGAGCACCTGGTTCATCGACTCGAAGCAGACCGTGTGCCGGCCCGAAGCCATGGTGCTGGTGGCCGACGCGGTGCTGTCGCTCGTACCGGCCGAGGCGACGGCCATCGGCGGTCTCACCATGGGCGCGGACCCCGTTGCCTTCGTCACGGCGGGGGTGGCCGCCACGAGAGGTCGCCCCCTCAAGACCTTCAGCGTGCGCAAGGACGTGAAGGACCACGGCGGGGGCGGACGTATTGCGGGCGCACTGGACCCGGGCGACAAGGTGGTGGTGACCGAGGACACGGTGACCCGTGGCACCTCGCTCCTCGAGGCGGCGCACGCCGTCCAGGAGGCCGGCGCAGAGGTGGTGCTGTTGGTGGCCGTGGTCGATCGCGGCGGGACGGTCGAGGCCATGGCCGCGGCCGAGGGCATGGCCTTCCGGGCCGTGCTCACCGCGCCCGATCTCGGCTTCCCCTTCGAAGGCGCCTGAGCGGCCGTCGCGTCCGGCACCGCCGCCGGGGAACCCGCCGCCGCGGCACCTCAGGGAGTCTCAGGTTTTCCTGAGACTCCATTTGAGCAACGCCTCAGGTACTTAAAAGGACCAAAGACCCTTTTGCCGCACCCGTATTGGGCACAAAATGGCGGGAGATGCCCGGGTCCTCTACGCGTGTTTCGACTGACGACACGCGCGTCGAGGCTTCGGGTCTCGACTGACCGGATCGTCGCTCGCGGCTCATCGACGCAGTCGTCGACGACACGCCCTCCCGGTCAGAGCACGGCGATCGGGTTGACCGGTGAGGCCGTCCCGTGGCGCAGGATCAGCGGCGCCACCGTCAGCAGGAACTCCCACCGGCGCTCCTCCGCACAGGCCACGGCCAACCTGTCCAGCTCGAGGTTGTCCATCAGGTGGACGCCCATGGCCACGATGGCCACGCTGTGGACGGGCAGTCCCGCGCCGGGCACTCGCGACGGCAGTACGTCGGACACACCGTCGCTGCCGAGCGTGGCCACGTCGCGCGCCCGCAACCAGGGCAGGCACGCCGCGTCGAGTCCCGCCAGGAGCGACGAGGCGTCCCAGGGGCCGTGGGTGGCCCGCCAGTGCCAGCGTCCCGTTCTCACCAGCAGGGCGTCGCCGCTGCGCACGGTGAGGCCCGCCGCGCGCTCGGCCGCCTCGAGCTCGTCGGGAAAGATCGGGGTCCCCGGTTCGAGGGCGTCGCCGCCGAGAAGGGCCGGGATGTCGAGCAGCACCCCGCGGGTGACGATGCCCTCACGCAGGTGGTGCATGCCCAGCTTGCTCGACCCGTGCGCCGACACCGACGCCGTGGGGTAGCCGTTGTAGAGGTGGCCCTCGTGGAAGATATGACAGAGGGCGTCGAGGTGACTGGTGGCAAAGCCGTGCGGGGCCAGGGCGAGGTAGTCGGCGCCGTAGCCCTCGGTGTGCGTCCCCGTCATGTGGTGGGTGACGGGGCTCGGGTTGTCCGCGGCCGGGCTGGTGTCGAGCGCCCGGGCGCACGAGACCCGGCGACCGGTTCGGACCAATGAGGCGGCCGCGGCGGTGACCTCGGGCGTGATGAGGTTCAGGGCGCCCAGTTGGTCGTCGGGACCCCAGCGACCCCAGTTGGAGAGACTGGAGTGGAACGCCGCCACTTCGGACGCGTCCAGCGGTGCCCGGGCCACCGGCGGAGCGTAGCGCCGAGGCCTACCATCGGCCCATGGCAACTCTCCAAGGTGACTACGAGCCCAGCCCGTCCGAATGGGTCCGCGACCAGGTGGCGGAATACGAGGCGTCCGGAGGCGCCCGGGCCAACACGTTGCTCGACACCGGCATGCCGATCATCGTCGTGACGAGCAGGGGCGCCAAGAGCGGCAAGCTCCGCAAGAACCCGGTGATGAAGGTCGAGCACGACGGCGTCTACGCCCTGGTGGCCTCGAAGGGCGGCGCACCCGAGCAGCCGGAGTGGTTCTACAACCTGGTGGCCTACCCCGACGAGGTCACCATTCAGGACGGCCCCGAGCCCTTCGCGGTGACCGTCCGCCAGATCGAGGGCGACGAGCGGGCCGACTGGTGGGAGCGCGGGGTCGCCGCCTACCCGCCCTACGCGGAGTACCAGCAGAAGACGGATCGCCGGATTCCGGTCTTCCTGGCCACCCGCGCCGCCGCATCCTGAACCGAGGGCTTGTCGTCGTCCGCGGGCGCCCGTCGCCGCAGCAGTCCTGAAATTGAAGAAGCCCGCCGGCCGACCGAAGTCGGGACCGGCGGGCTTCCGTGTTGCGACTTCGATCAGGGATCGATGTGCAGGGTCAACGTCGCCGTCGCCTTGGCAGCCGGGCTGGCCGAGTCGACCACCTTCACGACCAGCGGGTAGGTGCCCTTCTTGCTCGGCGTCCCGGAGATCTTGCCATTGGAGTTCAGCGTCAATCCCGCAGGCATCGGGCCCGTCTTGAGGCTCCAGGTGTAGGGAGCGGTGCCGCCGGTGGCGGCCAGCTTCACCTTGTAGTGCCACCCCCTTCTCACCGGGCGTCAGCGTCAAGGTGGTGATGTGCAGCCCGTTGGTGGTCGACACGGTGGTCGACGCCGGAGTTGAGGTCACGGCCTGGTTCGACGGACTGAGGGCGCTAGCCGTCGCGGTGTCAGAGATCGACCCGTTGACCACGTCGGCCTGCACTGTGGTGTAGGTGCCGGTGCAGTTCTCGGAGGCTCCGATGGCCAGAGTGGTCTGCGGGCAGCTGGCCGCACCCGCCACCGTGTCCGAGACGCCCACGCCATGGAGCGCAGTCGAACCGGAGTTGGTGACGCCGAAGGTGTAGGTGATGACAGTGCCCGCCGCGGAGTACGTCGTGGGCGACGCCGAGTCAGTGACACTGATCGCCGAGGTGGGCGGCGTGACACTGTTCGACGGAGCCGAAGCGGCGCCGGTGCCGTCAGCGTTGGTACCCGTCACCGTGAAGGTGTAGGTGTCACCGCTGGTCAGCAAGTTGGGGCTGGTGAAGGTGCAGCTGTCCACTTCCGGCATGACCACCGTGTAGGTGCAGGTCTCGCCGCCGTCGTTGGGGTCACTGGCCGGCGACGAGGTGTCCGTCGCCGTCACCGTGTACGACGTGACCGTCGAGCCCTCGTTGAAGCCGGGGGTCCACGTCACCGTGGCCGTCTGAACACCGGCGGTGGCGTGGACGCCGGTCGGGGCGTCGGGCACCGTCGATGGCGTGACGGCGTTCGACGGAGTGGAGGCGGCGCCCGTGCCGTTGCCGTTGGTGCCGGTCACCGTGAAGGTGTAGCTGTCACCGTTGGCCAGCAGGTTGGGGCTGGTGAAGGTGCAGCTGTCCACCTCGGGGCTGACCACCGTGTAGGTGCAGGTCTCGCCGCCGTCGTTGGGGTCGATGGCCGGAGCCGAGGTGTCCGTCGCCGTCACCGTGTAGCTGGTGGTCGTCGAGCCCTCGTCGAACCCTGGGGTCCAGGTCACCGTGGCCGTCTGGTTGCCGGCCGTGGCAGCGACGCCGGTCGGGGCGTCGGGCGCCGCGACAGGCTCGACGCTGTTCGACGGAGCCGAGGCGGCGCCGGTGCCGTCAGCGTTGGTGCCCGTCACCGTGAAGGTGTAGGTGTCACCGTTGGTCAGCGCGTTGAGGTCGCTGAAGGTGCAGCTGTCCACTTCGGGGCTGACCACCGTGTAGGTGCAGGTCTCGCCGCCGTCGTTGGGGTCACTGGCCGGCGACGAGGTGTCCGTCGCCGTCACCGTGTAGCTGGTGGTCGTCGAGCCCTCGTCGAACCCTGGGGTCCAGGCCACCGTGGCCGTCTGGTTGCCGGCCGTGGCGACGACGCCGGTCGGGGCGTCGGGCACCGTCGATGGAGTGACGGCGTTCGATGGGTCCGAGGCGGCGCCCGTGCCGGTGCCGTTGGTGCCGGTCACCGTGAAGGTGTAGCTGTCACCGTTGGCCAGCAGGTTGGGGCTGGTGAAGGTGCAGCTGTCCACCTCGGGGCTGACCACCGTGTAGGTGCAGGTCTCGCCGCCGTCGTTGGGGTCGATGGCCGGAGCCGAGGTGTCCGTGGCCGTCACCGTGTAGCTGGTGGTCGGCGAACCCTCGTCGAACCCTGGGGTCCAGGTCACCGTGGCCGTCTGGTTGCCGGCCGTGGCAGCGACGCCGGTCGGGGCGTCGGGCGCCGCGGAAGGCGTGACGCTGTTCGACGGGGCCGAGGTGGCGCCGGTGCCGTTGGCGTTGGTGCCTATCACCGTGAAGGTGTAGCTGTCACCGTTGGTCAGCGCGTTGAGGTCGCTGAAGGTGCAGCTGTCCACCTCGGGGCTGACCACCGTGTAGGTGCAGGTCTCGCCGCCGTCGTTGGGGTCACTGGCCGGCGACGAGGTGTCTGTGGCCGTCACGGTGAACGAGGTCGTCGGCGAACCGTTGCTCGGTCCGTCGGTCCAGGTGACGGTGGCTGTGTTGTCGCCGGGAGTGGCGACGACGCTGGTCGGGGCGCCGGGAGTCCCGGTCACCGAGACGCTGGCCGACTTGGCCGAGGCCGTGCCGGTGCCGTTGGCGTTGATGGCGGCCACCGTGAAGGTGTACGCCGAGCCGCCGGTCAGGCCGGTGACGGTCTCCGTGGTCAGCGTGCTGTTGAACGTCTGGCTCGGCTGAGCGGTGGTACCGATGAACGGCGTCACCACGTAGCCGGTCAGGGGCGGCTGGGTCCCGGCCAGCGCGGCCGGAGCGGTCCAGCTGACCGTGGCCTGCTGGAAGCCACCCGTCGCCGCACCGATGGTCGGGGCGCCGAAGGTCGTCGACGGGAACGCCGCAGCCGAAGGCGCCGAAGCGACGCTCTTGTAGGCAGTCCCCGTGCTGTTGGTCGCGGTGACGGTCACCGTGTACGAGGTGCCGTTCGTCAAGCCTGTCAACTGGCAGGCGAGCGTCGGCGTGGCCGGCGCGGTCGACGTCGACGTGCAGGTCTTCGAGCCGGTCGACGACGTCGCCGTGTAGCTGACGATCGTGCCGAGGCCGCTCGAGGCCGGGGCGGACCAGGTCACGTTGAGATCACCGCTGGGAGCCGGGATCCCGCCCACGGCCACCACGCCGGTCGGCGCAGTCGGCGATCCGGTCACGACGCCCGCCGAGGCGGTCGAGGCTGCGCTGGTCCCGGAGGCGTTGGTGGCCTTGACCGTGAAGGTGTAGCTGGTGCCGTTGGTCAGGCCGCCGACGGTGGTCGACGCGTTGGGCGGGCTACCAGTGACGGTGAGCCCGGTGCAGGCGGCGCAGGCCGGTGAAGGCGTCAGCGTGTAGGTGGTGATGGGACCCGAAGCCGAAGCCGGGGCCGTCCAGCTGACCGAGTCCTGGCCCGAGGTGCTGGTGGACAGGGTCGTGACGCCGGTCGGGGCGGCCGGAATCCCGACCACGCCGGCGGTCGAGGCCGGCGAGGCAGCGCTGTTGCCGTCGCCGTTCGTGGCGACCAGGGTGAACGTGTAGGAGGTGCCGTTGGTCAGACCGTTGACCGAGGTCGACGTGGCCGGCGGGGAGCCGGTCACGACCAGCCCGGTGCAGGCCGGGCAGGCCGGCGTCGGGTTCAGCGTGTACTGGGTGAGAGGAGAGCCCTGAGCGTTCGGGGCAGTCCAGGTGATGTTGGCCTGACCGTTGAGGCCGGCCACCACCACCGTCGGAGCGGTCGGCGTCGACGGGATCGCCGACGGCACCACTCCGCCCACGGGGCCGGCGACGGACGCCGCGCTGTTTCCGCTGGCGTTGGTGGCGACAACGGTGAAGGTGTAGTTCGTCCCGTTGGTCAGGCCGGTCACCGTGCACGTGGTCGCCGGTGTTGCCGGCGGCGTGGCCGTGGTCGAACAGGTCTTCGAGCCGGTCGACGAGGTCACCGTGTACTTGGTGAGAGCGTTCCCGCCGTTGCTGGCGGGTGCGCTCCAGCTGACCGCGGCGGCACCGGTGGCCACGGGGGGCCCGACGGCGGCCGTGACGTTGGTCGGCGCGCCCGGAACGGTGGCCGGCGTGGCGGTGACCGCGTTGGACGCCGGACCCGTCCCACTGGCGTTGGTGGCAGTCACCGTGAAGCTGTAGGCGTCACCGTTGGTGAGGCCGGTGACCGTGATCGGGCTGGTGGCGCCGCTCGCCGTGATCGGGCTACCTGGGTTGGTCGTGTCGTTGGCCGTCACCGTGTAGGTCGAGATGGCCGCGCCGCCGTTGCTGGCCGGGGCCGTGAAGGCGACCACCGACTGCGCGTTGGCGTTCGATGTGGCCGAGGTTGCGGTCGGAGCGCCGGGCACCGTTGAGGGCACGACCGGCGCGGACGTGGCGGAGCTGACACCAGTCCCTTGGCTGTTGGTCGAGGTCACGGTGAACGTGTAGCTGTCACCGTTGGTCAGTCCGGCGATGTTGCACTGGTCGACCGGTGCTCCCGAGTCGTAGCTCGGGCTGGCCGGCTCGAAGTAGGTGCACTGCGCACCGTTGCTCGGACTGGACGGGTTTGAAGTGTCTGTCGCCGTCGCCGTGTCGGAGAGGAGCGCGCTTGCTCCCGGGTTGGCTGGGTCGGTCCAGCTGACGGTCGAGTTTTGGTTCTGTGCCGCCGTGGCGGTCACGCCAGTCGGCGCATCCGGGGCACCGATGATGATGCCCGTCGTCGCCGGGGAGGGCACGCTGGTGCCAAGCCCGTTGGTTGCGGTGACCTGGAAGGTGTACGTGTCGCCGTTGGTCAGGCCGGGCACCGTGCACGAATCGGTCGGACCGTCAGTACCGGTGACGGTGTAGGTGCAGGTCTCGAGACCGGCTCCGCCGTTGCCGGGATCGTTGGAGGGCGAAGAGGTGTCGGTCGCCGTCACCTGGTACGACTGCGTCGGGGAGCCTTCGTTGAAGGCAGGCGACCACGAGACTTCGGCCTGGCCGATGTCTGCGATGGGCAGGACACTCACCGGGAAGTCGGGCGGGCCCGAGGGAATGTAGGTGAACTGGTCGGCCGGCGAGGTCGGGGAGGTCGCACCTCCGTTGGTCACGGTGACGTCGACCGGGCCGTCTCCGGTGGTCGAGGCCGGGGCGATGGCCGTGATGCTGGTGTTGCTGTTGACGGTGAAGCTGGTGGCCGGGTTGGCGCCGAAGTTGACCTGCTCACCGCCGGCGCTGGTGAAACCGGACCCGGTGATCTGCACCGACTGTCCACCCACGTCCGCGCCGTTGTCGTTGCCGTTGCTGGTCGACGTGCCGGTCACCGACGGGAGGATCGTGAGCGAAGCCAGCGGAGTCGGCGCGGCCACGGGCGGGACGATGCTCCCGTTGCTCCCGGTGGTCGGGTAGCCGTCGAAGGCGACGTTGATGTTCAAGACTTCAGTGACGTTGGTCTGGACCAGGTACTCGGTGATGAGCTGGTTCTGGACCGAACCCGGGGGACCGCTGGCCACGAACTTGGCCTGAATGGCCGGCAACTGGTGCAGCGCACCACCCTTGGCCTGGTTGGCCGTCGCCGTGCCGTATTGCTCCTCGAGGTAGGGCTCGGTGGTCGGGTAGGCGGCATTCCCGCCGGGCGCCTTCGCGGGGCAGCCGGCTGAGGAGAAGTTGCAGGCGGTGCAGCCTGGACCTGCGGCCGTGCAGTAGGTGGCGGTGGTCTGCCCGGCCGCCGAGGTCTGGGCGTCGCCACCGATCGTCTTCGCCGAACCAGGCACGTAGGTGAGCCCCGAGGGGATCGGCATGATGTAGGTGTCACCGTCGATGTAGTTGACCGTGGCACCACTGTTCGTGGTCGGCACGGCGCCACCAGGGGGAGCTTCGGTCAGCGTCACCGTCTGCCCCTGCGCAGCCGTGGTGGGCCCGAAGTGCGCCTGTGAGGCACCTTCGTAGATGTTCTCGGTCGCGATGATCTCGACGAGCTGCAGGCCCGTGTCCTGGCTCTGAGCGAGGCCGTAGTGCTCAGTGAACGTGGTGCAGTTCCCGGCGCTCGGGTAGGTGAACCCAGGGGCGCAGTAGGCGAGGTCAGCGGTGAAGGTGTTGTCCGCCGGGGCGATCGCCTGGTACATGTTCACGATGCCGGTGGTGGCGGTGGTGCTGGTGGTGACGTAGCCGTCGGCGGCGGGAGGCTGGTTGACGACGGTGAGGGAGGAGGTGTTGACGTTGGCGGCGCCCCCAGTGACCTGTGTCATCACGTTGTTGACGTCCGGCGCGTTGAAGAAGACGCTTGCTGCGCTCAGGGGCGCAGTCGGGACCTGGTTCAGGACCATCGTGGTGCCGCTCACGCTGGCGACCGTCGTCTGGGGGGCGATGCCCGGCCCGTAGACCTCGAGGCCGGCTACCACGCCGTAGTCGGCAAAGTTCGCGGCGGAGGTCACCGTGGTGGTCGGGGTCGCGTCCATGGCGTTCCCGATCCCTTGCGTGCCGGAGAAGGACTCGGTCTGGCCTGCGGTGACCGCGGCCGAGGTGTTGCCCGAAAGGACCACGGTCGTTGCGGTCACCGACGAGACTGAGAGAGGTGTGGTGCTGGCGATGCCCGGGCCGTAGGCGCCCAAGCCCACCGTCACCCCGGCCGTGATCGGGTTGTTGGTACACGTGAGGGTGGCCTGGCCACTGGCCCCCGTGCAACCCGTCAGGTTGACGACGCCACTGCTGCCGAAGGCGCCGTATCCATCGGCGACCGTCGGGGCGCCCGCGGCGAAGGCAGGTGTGGTCGCGGCCACGGTGGCGACGCCGGAGACCCCGATGATCACCATGACGGCCAGCAAGAGCTTGCCGGCTCCTGACAGTCGCAGAGCGATCGAGGCTCCGAGTCGTCCGATCAGCCCGTGGTTGCGCTGCCCGTTATCGGCGCGCGCGCCTGTCAACATGTTCCGCATATGTTCCTCCCCCGTCGTGGCACCCAGAGGTAACCACTTGGTTTCACTCCAACAGTCGTTCGGCACCTTAAGGGAAACCCAACGGACTCACAAGGGGTATTCGTGGTTCGCGCGGGATTAACGGCAGCATTCATGCCAAAAGTCACATCGCGAGCGCGTTGGAACAATGGCGCCTCGAAAACGTCCAATTTGCGGACGAAAAGTGGATTTCTGTCGGCGGATCGGGTTATCTCCAGGGGTGAAATGCTGCCTGTACGCCGGTCACAGCCGATGCTCAGACACCCGAGCCACGCGGCGGTGTCTGCCCCCATTCGACTCGGACGCGGAATCCCGGCGTGACCGATCGGTTACACGCGGGATAGCGTCGTAGGTCATGGTCGAGCGCGATACGCCTACGACATCGAGGCACGCCGATGCGCCCCCGGCCCGTCGGCAGCCTGCGCCCGGGCGGACCTCGACCCAGGACGCCATCCTGCGGGCCGCGGCCGAGCTCTTCGCTGAGCGCCCGCCGAGCCGGGTGACGATTCGTGACGTCGCGGCGAGGGCCGGGGTGAACCATTCCCTGGTCCATCGCCACTACGGGACGAAGGACAACCTGCTGCGTGCGGTCATGCAGGTGGGTAGCACCGACTATTCCAAGCACATCGACGAACTGACCGATCCGGCCGACGCCTTCCGGGCCGGTTTTGCCTTTGCCGCGGCGGGTGACCCCGTGGCCGCCGCCACGGCGCGTGCCCTGCTCGACGGGACGATCCGGCCCAAGGACGGCCAGGGGTATCCCGGGATGGAGCGGCACATTGCACTGCTCCAGAGCGCCATCGCCTCACGCAGCGCCGAATCCCGCTTCCCGCCCAGAGTCATCACCGCGGCCGCCTTTGCCCTGATGGGCGGGTGGTTCCTCCTGGAGGAATCCCTGATCTCGTCTGCTGGTCTGAGCGATATGCCGCTCGACGAGGTGCGCCGCAACGTGGCCGACCTCATCGGCCTCATGATCGAGGAGGCGTCGGGCACCGGACCGGCAGGGGACGCGGCTCGAGCGAGCTGAGTCGCCGAGCCGCCCGGCTCAGCGGGTCGTGGCCGTGCCGGTGGGGTGGCCCCGCCTGGTCGACTCTGAATTGGTGCCTCCGCTGAAGTACTGGCCGATGGCCTTGGCCAGCCCGCCGGCGATCACCTCCTGGTCAGCAGGGGTCTCGGCGATGGATCCCTCATAGGGATCGGTGATGAACAGCGGCTCGATGAGGGCGCCCGGCATCGTGCTCGGGGTGCTGAAGAAGCCTGGGGAGGCCGGACCCAACAGCAACAGGTGCCCGTAGTCCCCGGCCGCCGTCGTGAGGGCGGGCCCGCCCAGCTCGCTGTCGTCGGCCACCCCGAGGTCGGGAATCCCCCAGCCCCGTGCGTTCATGGCCGCCAGCACGTCGCGCTGCACGTCGTCGGCCAGACGCAGGTTGGCGGCGCGAAACGGGCGCACGCTGTCGAACCCGGTCACGGAACCGGCGTTGTCGGGCGATTCCCCGGCGTCCATGTAGATGCCGAGGAGCACGTTGGCCTTTGCCTTGTCAGCGCACAGATCGCGAGCGGCCACGTCGTCGTGCACCCCCTGTGTCGTGAACAGTCCGCCGGCGACGTCGTCGGGTCCCGGGCGGCTCACCGTCTCGTCCTTGGTGCGCGACACCACCACGGTGAAGCCCTGGCCCCGCAGCAGCGCCATGGTGTCGAGCTCGACCGGCAGGGTCTCGTCGGCCTCGTCCACCGTGGTGCCGTGCTCGTCCTCGCCGACCCCGCCCGGGTCGAGGCCACCGTGCCCCGCATCGAGGAAGACGGTCAGGTGCCGATCGCCCGCCGTGGGCGGGTACTCCATGCAGGCCCCCGGTTCGAACATGGTGGCGTCGACCGGATGGCCCTGGTCGGGGCGCCGCGAGCTCGAGTTCGACCCACGGCCGGCCCGGTCCGAGGAGCCCGACGTGCCGGCGGCCGAGGGGCCGACGAGGGCGACCACCAGGAAGAGGACGAGCAGGGCAGCTTGACGCACGGTGCAACGCATCGTGCGTCACACCATATGGAGGCCGACCTGCGAAGTGGTGTCGGTCCGCCGTCGATCAGGCGGCGGCTCGGGCCCCGGCCGCGCCGGCCAGGGCACGCAGGAGGACCAGGCCGTCCTCGGAGCCGAGCAACGCCGAACTGGCCCGCTCGGGGTGGGGCATGAGCCCGACCAC
Organism: uncultured Acidimicrobiaceae bacterium; assembly: GCA_963726855.1. Taxonomy (GTDB): domain Bacteria; phylum Actinomycetota; class Acidimicrobiia; order Acidimicrobiales; family RAAP-2; genus Bog-473. The sequence goes on along the minus strand of CAVSEB010000012.1, from coordinate 194,898 downwards.
GTTGCCGGCCTCGTTCGTGATGCCGGCGATGGCGTCCACCGAACCGTTGGGGTTGTCGGCGTAGCGCAGGACGATCCGTTCCTCGTCCTGGAGGCGGCGCAGCGTCTCGTCGTCGCAGGTGAAGTTGCCTGAGAAGTGGTTGATCGGGATCACCAGCTCGTCGCCCACCTGGCTGTTCGCGGTGAGGACCGAGGCGGTCGAGGTCACGACCAGCCGGGCCGGCTCGCACAGGAAGCGCAGGCGCCCGTTCTTCTGGAGGGCGCCGGGCAGCAACCCGGCCTCGGTCAGGACCTGGAAGCCGTTGCAGATGCCGACCACGGGCCCACCGGAGCGGGCGAAGGCGGCCACGGCCTCCATCACCGGAGAGAAGCGGGCCAGTGCCCCGGGGCGCAGGTAGTCCCCGTGGGCGAAGCCCCCGGGCAGCACCACCGCGTCGACTTGGCCCAGGTCAGGGTCGCCGTGCCAGAGCAGCGCGCCCTGGGCCCCGGTGGCCTCGACCGCTTGCACCACGTCGTGCTCGCAGTTGGTCCCGGGGAAGACGACGACGCCGATGCGCGCCGCCAATTCAGATCGCCTCGAGCTCGAGCTGGCTCTGCTCGATCACCGGGTTGGCCAGCAGACGGTCGGCCAGGTCACTCGCCGTCGAGCGGGCCGCCGTCTCGTCGGGGGCGTCCACCTCGAAGCTGAAGGAGCGCCCGGCTCGCACGTGGGCCACGCCGTCGAAGCCCAGCGCAGGTAACGCCCGCTCGATCGTCGCACCCTCGGGATCGGCGATCCCGGGCCGCAATTGCACCTCGACGCGAGCCCGGAACCTCATGTCGTCGCACCGTACCAGTCGGCCAACCGGCGTCCGGTGACGCGCTCGTAGGCCGCGGTGTAGCGGGCTGACATGGCGTCGACCACCTCGGGCGGCAGCGCGGGAGGAGGCGGGGTGCGGTCCCAGGGTTGGGCGGCCAACCAGTCGCGCAGCGGCTGCTTGTCGAAGGCGGGCGGCGTAGTGCCAGGTACCACCTGGTCAGCCGGCCACAGGCGCGAGGAGTCGGGCGTGACCACCTCGTCGCACAGGCAGAGCACCCCGTCGACGTAGCCCAGCTCGAATTTGGTGTCGGCCAGGACGAAACCGGCCTCGGCGGCGCGGGCCGCGGCCCGGGTGTAGAGCTCCAGGCAGATGGCGCGGGCCGCCTCGGCGACGTCCCGGCCCACCAGGTCGACGGCCGCCGCGAAGTCGATGTTGAGGTCGTGGCCCTCGGTGGCCTTGGTCGACGGGGTGAACATGGGCTCGGGCAACCGGCTCGCCAGCTGCAGGCCCGATCCCAGGGCGGTGCCGTGCACCGTCCCCGAACGCTCGTACTCCTCCCAGGCCTGCCCGGCCAGGTAGCCACGCACGATGCACTCGAGCTCGAGCATGTTCGCCCGGCGCACCAGGGTGGCCCGGCCTGCCCATGCGGCCGGGAGGGCCGCGCCGAGCCCCGCCTCGATCGCCCCCGGATCCGCCGCGACCAGCGAGCCTGGCACCACATCGGCCATCTCCTCGCTCCAGAAGCAGGTCATGGCGGTGAGCACGCGGCCCTTGTCGGGGATGGGCTCGGCCATGATCACGTCGAACGCGCTGACCCGGTCCGAGGCCACCATGAGCAGGCGGTCGGGGCCGGCGTCGTAGAGCTCGCGCACCTTGCCCGAGTGCACCCGGGGCAGCTCGGCGGCGGAGGGCGCCGCCGTCACAGGGCCTCGAGGGCGGCCGCGAAGCGCCCGGTGTGGCGCAGGGTGCGGCTCAGGTCGAAGGCGTCGTCCAGCTGGCCCGGGGTCAGGGTGACCTCGGGGTCGGACTCGAGCACAGCCCGGAAGGCGCGGCGTTCGGCCCAGGCCCCCCGGGCGTCGCGCTGGACGATGCGGTACGCCTCGTCACGGGTCAGGCCGGCCGAGACCAGGGCCAGGAGGACCGACTGGGAGAAGACGAGGCCCAGGGACCCCTCGACCAGGTTCTCCCGGGCCCGCTCGGGGTGGATCACCAGTCCCTGGGCCAGGCCCGTGGCCTTGCGCAGGACGTAGGAGGCGAGGAGCGAGGCATCGGGCAGCGCCACCCGCTCCACCGAGCTGTGCGAGATGTCGCGCTCGTGCCACAGGGCGACGTCCTCGAGCCCGGCACCCAGGTAGCCGCGGAACAGGCGGGCCAGACCGCACAGGCGTTCCGAGAGGATGGGGTTGCGCTTGTGGGGCATGGCTGAGCTGCCCTTTTGCCCCGCCCCGAAGGGCTCTTCGGCCTCCCCGACCTCGCTGCGGGCCAGGTGGCGGATCTCGGTGCACATCAGCTCGACGGTCGAGCCGATGGCGGCGCAGGCGTAGAAGTACTCGGCGTGGCGATCGCGGGCGATGACCTGGGTCGCGGGGACCGGCGTCAGGCCCAGCGAGGCGCACACCCGGGCCTCGACCTCGGGATCGATGTTCGAATACGTGCCCACCGCGCCTGAGAGCTTGCCCACGGCCACCGCCTCACGCGCCGCCCGCAGGCGGCGCCGGTCGCGGTCGGCCTGGAGGGCCCACAGGGCGAACTTGGCCCCGAAGGTGGTGGGCTCCGCGTGCATGCCGTGGGTGCGCCCGGTCACCGGGACGTCGAGCAGCTCGAGGGCCCGCGCCTTGAGCGCGGCCACGAACGCGTCCACGTCGCAAAGCAGCAGGTCAGCCGCCCTGGTCAGGGTGGCGCAGAGCGCGGTGTCGACCACGTCCGAGGAGGTCAGCCCGAAGTGGATGTACGACCCGGCGGGCGCCCCGATCCGCTCCTGGACCACGTCGACGAAGGCGGCCACGTCGTGGTCGGTCACCTTCTCCCGCTCGAGCACGTCGTGGACGAAGACCTCGTCCACCACCGGTGCCTTGGCCCGGCAGGTGGCGGCGTCCTCGGCGGGAACCGCACCCACCGCGGCCTGGGCCTCGGTGGCCAGCAGCTCGACCTCGAGCCACATGGCGAAGCGGGCCTCGTCGCTGAAGAGGGCGGCCATGTCGGCCGGCGAGTAGCGCGGGATCACCGGTCGTCCTGCCGTCCCGCCGCCGCGGCTGCCGCGATGTCGCGGCGCATCTGGCGGCCCTCCCAGTCGACCGTGCGGGCCACGGCGTACGCGTTGCGCCGGGCCTCGGCCAGGGTGGGCGCCACCGCGGTCACGTCGAGCACCCGGCCGCCGGCGGTGTAGAAGTTGGCATCGGCGTCGTGCCGGCGCGTGCCGGCGTGGAAGACGGTCACCCCCTCGACGGGCGACATCGGCTGGCCCGACCTGGTCAGGCCCTCAATGGGATCGCCCAGGCGTGGCGCCTCGGGGTAGCCGGGCGAGGCCAGCACGACACAGACCGCGGCGTCGCCCGAGAACTTGGGCGGTTCGACCTCGTCGAGCCTGCCGTTGGCCGCGGCCAGGAACAATGCGGCCGCGTCGGACTCGAGGAGCGGCAGGACGACCTCGGCCTCGGGGTCGCCGAAGCGCACGTTGTACTCAATGACCTTCGGCCCGTCCTCGGTCAGCATGAGGCCGGCGTAGAGCACGCCGCGGTAGTCGATTCCCCGGCGGCGCAGCTCGTCGACCAGCGGGAGTACGGCCGTGTCCAGCAGGCCGTCGACCGTGGCGGCGTCGAGGTGCATCGGCGCATAGGCCCCCATGCCGCCGGTGTTGGGACCGGTGTCGTCGTCGCCGATCCGCTTGAAGTCCTGCGCCGGGATGAGCGGCACCACGCGCGAGCCGTCGCAGAGCACGAGGAGCGAGCACTCGTCGCCGTCGAGCCCTTCTTCGATCACGATCGTGCGCCCGGCGTCGCCGAAGGCGGCGCCCGAGAGCTTGGCCGTGACGTCCTCGCGGGCCTCGTCGAGGGTGTGGGCCACCCGGACGCCCTTGCCGGCGGCCAACCCGTCGGTCTTGATCACCCAGGGCCCGGGCAGGGAGTCCAGGTACTCGAGGGCCTCCCCGGCCTGGAGGTCGTCGAAGGCGCGATAGCGCGCCGAGGGCACGCCGGCCGCCGCCAGCACCTCTTTCATGAAGGCCTTTGAGCCCTCGAGGAGGGCGCCGTCCGCCCCGGGTCCCAGCACGGCCTTCCCGGCCGCCCGGAGGTTGTCGGCCAGGCCCGCCACCAGCGGGGCCTCGGGTCCCACCACGTAGAGGTCGGCTTCGATCTCCTCGACCGGTGACTCGTCCACCTCGATCGGCGCCGCCATGCCGGGGTTGCCCGGCGCGACCACCACGTCCGCGGTACGAGCCAGGGTGTGGGCGAGGGCGTGCTCGCGGCCCCCGCTGCCGACGACGCAGACCCTCACGCGGTGGCGAAGGACACGGTCTGTTCGCGCCCGGGACCGACCCCGACCAAGCGGACCGGCACGCCGATCTGTTCGGAGAGGAACGTGATGTAGTCACGGGCCGCGGACGGCAGATCGTCGGGCGACGTGGCGGCGGTGAGGTCAGTGCGCCACCCGGGCAGCTCCTCGTAGACCGGCACCGCCTTGTGGAAGGTCGACTGGTGGTAGGGCAGGTGGGTGTAGCGGATGCCGTCGGCCTCGTAGGCCACGCACACCTTGACCGACTCGAAGGTGTCGAGGACGTCCAGCTTGGTCAACGCCACCTCGGTCATCGAGTTGAGGCGCACCGCCTGACGCAGCATGACCGCGTCGAACCAGCCACAGCGGCGCTTGCGCCCGGTGTTGGTACCGAATTCGTGTCCCCGCTCGACCAGCAGCTCGCCGACGTCGTTCTCCTGCTCGGTGGGGAACGGTCCGGCGCCGACCCGGGTCACGTAGGCCTTGGCGATCCCGATGACCCGCTCGATGTCGCGCGGCCCCAGGCCGCTGCCGGTGCAGGCACCGCCGGCCACCGGGTTCGAGGAGGTCACGAAGGGATAGGTGCCGTGGTCGAGGTCGAGGAAGGTGGCCTGGGCGCCCTCGAGGAGGACCTCGCGCCCCTTGTCCAGGGCGTCGTGCACCATGCCCACGGTGTCGCCGACCATCGGCTCGATCCGTGGGGCGTACTCACCCAGGTACCGATCGGCGATGTCCTTGGCGTCGAGGGGCAGGCGGTTGTACACCTTGGCCAGGACCGCGTTCTTCTCCTTGAGGGCGACGTCGAGCTTCTGGCGGAAGATCTTGGGGTCGAAGAGGTCCTGGACGCGCAGGCCGACCCGGGTCGCCTTGTCGGCGTAGGCCGGCCCGATGCCGCGCTTGGTCGTGCCCAGCGCGTTCTTGCCCAGGAAGCGCTCGGTCACCCGGTCCAGCTCCTGGTGGTACGGCATGATCAGGTGGGCGTTGCCGCTCACCACCAGGCGGCTGGTGTCCACGCCCCGGGCCGCCAGGTCGTCGAGCTCGCTGAGCAGCACGGCCGGATCGACGACGACCCCGTTGCCGATGACCGGCGTGATGTGGTCGTAGAGGATGCCGCTCGGGACCAGTTGCAGGGCGTAGGCCTCGCCGCCGACCACGATGCGGTGGCCAGCATTGTGCCCGCCCTGGTAGCGCACGACCATGTCCATCTCGGACGAAACCAGGTCGGTGAACTTGCCCTTGCCCTCGTCGCCCCACTGGGTCCCGACCACCACGGTTGCGGGCACGCGTCTCTCCGTTCGCTCGGTCGCTTCGGATTACGCACCACTTTACCCTCCCCGAAACGGGGGTCTGAAGTGGGGGCTGTTTGACGCCCGCGACGGGGTGGGTACGCGCCAATTGGCGGCGCCTGAACGGTGCCGACGTTCGGAAGGGGGGTCAGGGTGGATAGCGACCTGACCAATATCCGGGTCGCCTTCGTGGTGGCCAACGACGGGATCGAAGAGGCGGAGCTCGTCCAGCCCTGGCACAGCGTGGTGGACGCCGGGGCCCGGGCCGAGCTGGTGGCGGTCGAGCCGGGTCTGGCCCGGACGGTCCGCTATCTCACGCCGGTCACCCGTTTCCCGGTGGACCGGGTCACCGATAACGCCCGGGCCCGCGACTTCGACGGCGCCGTGCTACCCGGCGGCATGGTCAACGCCGACCGCCTGCGGGGGGACGCCGCCGCGGTCGACTTCCTCATGGAGATGTTCGAAACGGGCAAGCCGGTAGGCGCCGTCTGCCACGGGCTCGGCCCCCTCATCGACGGCGGCCTGGTCTGCGGTCGCACTGTGACCTCGGCCCCGGGGATGCAGACCGACCTGCGCAATGCAGGCGCGGACTGGGTTGACCGCGAGGTCGTGCTCTGCCGCCAAGGCCTGAACACGCTGGTCACCTGCCCGCGCCCCGAGCACCTCGGCGCCTTCTGCCGGGAACTGTCGGCCACACTCACGGACACCGGGGTGACGACCTGAGGCCGATCCAGGCCGCCCGGCCGGGCTGAGACCGCCATGAAGAATTCACCAAAAGGCGCTGGCGTCCCGCCTCCGCTGGGCTTAGTGTCGCCGGGCCGGCCGCCCGGTCCGGCTCGTCGAAGGGAGCACGGATGAAGCCGCGGGGCATGGCCTCTTCTGTTACGTCACGTTTGCTGACCGTCACTGCGCTGCTCGCCGGTGTGGGAGCTGTCATCGGAGCCGGCGTTGCCGCCGGCCCGGCCGGGGCGGTGCCGCCGGCGCTCACGATCACCCCCACCAGCCTGACCTTCGGCAACACCACCCTCGGGGACTTCTCGGTGCAGTCCTTCACCTTCACCAACACGAGCACGAGCCAGTCGGACACCATCAGCGCCACCGCCGCCTTCTCCGGCCCCGACGTGGACGACTTCATCGGCGTGCCCGAGTCCACCTGCCCCAACGACGGGACCGACGTCGTGCTTCCACCGAACGGCACCTGCAAGGTCGACGTCGGGTTCTTCCCCGGCGGCCTCGGCGTGCGCAGCGCCACCATCACGTTCAACGACAGCTTGAACTCCGGTGCCTCCATCGCGCTCAGCGGGACCGGGTCCATCGGGTACTACCAGGTCAGCTCCTCGGGGAAGGTGGCCAGCTTCGGTGACGCCCAGCCCTTCGGCGACGCCTCGGGCATCCCGCTGAACTCGCCCATCGTGAGCATGGCCCAGACCGGTGACGACGGGGGCTACTGGCTCGTCGCGGCCGACGGCGGCATCTTCAACTACGGCGACGCCGGCTTCTTCGGCTCGGCCGGAGGTATCCACCTCAACAAGCCGATCGTCGGCATGGCCAACACCGGCGACGGACAGGGCTACTGGCTCGTCGCCTCCGACGGCGGCATCTTCACCTACGGCGACGCCTCCTTCTTGGGCTCCACCGGCTCCATCGCGCTCAACAAGCCCATCGTCGGCATGGCGCCGACGCCCGACGGGAACGGCTACTGGCTCGTGGCGGCGGACGGCGGCATCTTCAACTACGGCGATGCCGGCTTCTTCGGCTCGGCCGGCAGCATCCACCTGAACAAGCCCATCGTCGGCATGGCGCCGACGCCCGACGGCGGGGGCTACTGGCTGGTGGCGTCCGACGGCGGCATCTTCAGCTACGGCGACGCCTCGTTCTTCGGCTCGACCGGGGCCATCCACCTCAACGAGCCCATCGTCGGCATGACCGCCATGCCCGACGGGAACGGCTACTGGTTCACGGCCTCCGACGGCGGGCTCTTCAACTACGGCGACGCTCCCTTCTACGGCAGCAGCGCCGGAAAGGGTCTGGGCCAGGTCGTGGCCATGACCACCGACGGTCTGCCCACGGGCCAGGCCAACGCGGGCATTCGCGGCCGTGCGCGCCGCCAAGATTCCCGCGCTCCGCGGCGATCACCTCCCGGCCTGGCACGCCGCCGGGTCGCACGCCGGCAGCTGACTCGACTGGGGTGACCCCCCGCTGGCCCAGAGGCCGGCGGGGGGCACACCTCAGCGCAGGACGATGGCGTCCCCGTCCAGCTCGACCGTGACGGTCGCCCCTTCGAGGTAGCGGCCCTCGAGCAACGCGAGGGCCAGCGGGTCCTCGATGTTGCGCTGGAGCACCCGGCGCAGCGGCCGCGCCCCGTAGTCGGGGTCGTAGCCGGCCCGGGCCAGCCAGTCCTCGGCCGCCTTCGTGACCACCAGGGTGAGCCGGCGCTCGGCCAACCGGTTGCGCAGCTTGCCCAGCTGGATCTCCACGATGATGGCCAGGTCGTCCTGGCTCAGCGGCTTGAAGCGCACGATCTCGTCGATGCGGTTGATGAACTCCGGCTTGAAGTAGTCGGCCGGCTCGCCCGGCAGGTTCGACGTCATGATGAGCACCGTGTTGGTGAAGTCCACCGTGCGTCCCTGCCCGTCGGTCAGGCGCCCGTCCTCGAGCACCTGCAGCAGAATGTTGAACACGTCGGGGTGCGCCTTCTCCAGCTCGTCGAGCAGCACGACCGCGTAGGGACGCCGGCGCACCGCCTCGGTGAGCTGGCCGCCCTCGTCGTACCCCACGTAGCCGGGGGGCGCGCCGACCAGGCGCGACACCGTGTGCTTCTCGCCGTACTCGGACATGTCGATGCGCACCATGGCCCGCTCGTCGTCGAAGAGGAAGTTGGCCAGCGCCCGGGCCAGCTCGGTCTTGCCCACGCCCGTCGGGCCCAGGAAGAGGAAGGAGCCGATGGGGCGGTTGGGGTCGCTCAGCCCGGCCCGGCTCCGCCGGATGGCGTTGGCCACGGCCGAGACCGCCTCGTCCTGCCCCACCACGCGCTCGTGGAGGGTGGACTCGAGCCGCACCAGCTTCTGCACCTCGCCCTCCATGAGGCGCGACACGGGCACGCCCGTCCAGCGCGACACGACCTCGGCGATGTCCTCGGCGTCCACCTCTTCCTTGAGGAAGCGGTTCTCGGCCTGCAGCTTGTCCAGGTTCTCGGTGGCCTCGGCGATGCGCCGCTCGAGTTCGGGCAGCTGGCCGTAGCGGATGGCCGCCGCACCGGCCAGGTCGCTGTCGCGCTCGAGGCGCGCCGCCTCCTCGTCGAGCTCGGTCTTCTCCTGCTGCAGCTGGCTCAGCACGTCGAGGTAGCTCTTCTCCTGCTGCCAGTGCGCCGCCATGGAGTCGCGCTGCTCGCTCAGCTCGGCCAGCTCGGCCTCCAGGCGCTCGAGCCGCTCGGCCGACGCCTCGTCGGTCTCCTTCTGCAGCGCCAGCTTCTCGATCTCGAGCTGACGGATGCGCCGGATGATCTGGTCCAGCTCCGTCGGCATGGAATCGATCTCGATGCGCAGCTTGGAGGCCGCCTCGTCGATCAGGTCGATGGCCTTGTCGGGCAGGAAGCGCCCGGTCACGTAGCGGTCCGACAGCACCGCCGCCGCCACCAGCGCGGCGTCCTGAATGCGCACCTTGTGGTGCGACATGTAGCGCTCCGAGAGGCCGCGCAGGATGGCGATGGTGTCCTCGACCGAGGGCTCGCCGACGAAGACCGGCTGGAAGCGCCGCTCCAGGGCGGCGTCCTTCTCAATGGACGTGCGGTACTCGTCGAGCGTGGTGGCGCCGATCAGGCGCAGCTCGCCCCGGGCCAGCATCGGCTTGATCATCTGGCCGGCGTCCATCGCTCCCTCGGCCGCGCCCGCCCCGACCAGGGTGTGCACCTCGTCGATGAAGGTGACGATCTCGCCCTCGGAATCGGTGATCTCCTTGAGCACCGCCTTGAGGCGCTCCTCGAACTCGCCCCGGTACTTGGCCCCGGCCACCATGGAGCCCAGGTCGAGCGCGATCACGCGCTTGCCCTTGAGGCCCTCGGGCACGTCGCCCTCGATGATGCGGTTGGCCAGCCCCTCGACGATCGCCGTCTTGCCCACGCCGGGCTCGCCGATGAGCACGGGATTGTTCTTGGTCCGGCGCGACAGCACCTGGATCACCCGGCGGATCTCCTCGTCGCGCCCGATGACCGGGTCGAGCTTGCCCTCGCGGGCCGCCTCGGTCAGGTCGCGGCCGTACTTGGCCAGGGCCTGGTAGGTCTGCTCGGGGTCCTGGGTCGTCACGCGGTGGTTGCCCCGCACGGCCCGCAACGCGGTGAGCAGGCTCTCGCTGGTCACGCCGATCTGGTCGGCCAGGGCCAGGATGAGGTGCTCCACCGACACGTAGTCGTCGCCCAGGTCGCGCCGGAACTGGTCCGCCGCCTCGAGCACCTCGCGCGCCTCGCGCGAGAGCCCGGGCTCGGCCCCGCCCTGGGCCTGGGGCAGCCGGATCAGCTGGTCGTGCACCTTGCCCGCCAGCTCGTCGGGGTCCACCCCGACCTGGGACAGCAGCGGACGGGTCAGCGTGTCCTGCTGCTGGAGCAGCGCGTCGAGCAGGTGGGCCGGCGTCAGCTCCGGGTGGTTGGAGGAGGCGGCGTGACCCGTGGCCGCGCTGAAGGCGGCCCGGGTGTTGTTGGTCCAGCGTTCTGGGTCTATCGGCACTCGTTCTCTCTCTTCGTGATCCTCGTCCTCGTGGGTGTCTGTGTGCTCGGCCCTGGGTCGCTCGGCCCTGATTGCTCGGCCTGCTCGCTCAGCCCTGACGGGAGCGCCGGTAGGGCACCGGCGACTGGCGCAGCGGCACCAGGTCGCGCCGGTACTGGCGGTGCGTCGCCGCCACGGCGTCGAGGGCCTGGGCCTGCATGTCGGCCAGCTCCTGGCGCAGCCGGGCCAGCTCGGCCTCGAGCTGGAGCACCCGGCGCACCCCTTCGAGGTTGAGCCCGGTCGAAGTCAGCTCCTGGATGTGCCGCAGGCGCTCCAGGTCGCGCTCGGAGAAGCGGCGCGAGCCGCCGCTCGTGCGCGACGGGTCGAGCAGTCCCTTGCGCTCGTAGATGCGCAGGGTCTGCGGGTGCATCCCGGTCAGCTCGGCCGCCACGGAGATCACGTAGACCGCCGTGTTGGCGTCGCGTCCGCTCCCGCCGTTGGCCAGAGCGGCGGCCATCAGCTCTCCACCGCCTGGCGGGGCGCCGCCTCGGTGACCGCGGCCAACGACTCCACGGCCGCCCGCTGCTCCTCGGTGAGCTCGGTCGGCACCAGCACGTCGATCTTGACCATCAGGTCGCCCGGCTTGCCGTTGCGCCCGGACCCTCCCGGCACGCCCCGGCCGCGCACGCGCAGCACCCGGCCCGACTGCGTGCCCGCCGGCACCTTCACCGTGACCTTGCTGTCGAGCGTCGGCACGGTGACCGTCGTCCCCAGCGCCGCCTCGGGGAAGGTGATGGGCACCGTCATGGTCAGGTTGCGGCCGCTGCGCCCGAAGATCGGGTGCTTGCCCACGTGGACCACCACGTAGAGGTCACCGGGCGGGGCCATGCCCTGCCCGGGCGCGCCGCGTCCCTTGACCCGGATGCGCTGCCCGTCCTCCACCCCGGCGGGGATGCGCACCTTCACGCTGCGCACCTTCTGCTCGCTCCCCGTCCCGTGACAGACCGGGCAGGGGGTGTCGAAGAGCGTCCCGCGCCCCATGCAGTCGGGGCAGACCGTGCTCAGCGAGAACAGGCCCTGGTTGTCGTTCAGGCTCCCCGTCCCGCCACAGCGCGGGCAGGTGTGCGTCGAGGTTCCGGGCGCCGCCCCCGAGCCGCGGCAGTTCGAGCAGCGGACCTCCTGGGGCACGTTGACCGAGGTGGTGACGCCGTGCACCGCGTCCTGGAAGGACAGGTGCAGCTGCGCCTCCATGTCGGCGCCGCGCTGCGGGCCGCGCTGGGTCGTGCGGGTGCGTCCGCCGCCGAAGAGGTTCCCGAAGATGTCCCCGAGGTCCCCCACGTCCTCCATGCGGAAGGTGCCACCGCCACCGGGGCCGCCGCCGAAGCCGCCGACCGGGCCGTGGGCCCGGACCTCGTCGTACTCCTTGCGCTTGTCGGCGTCACCGAGGACGTCGTAGGCCGCGCTGATCTCCTTGAAGCGCTCCTCGGACCCGGGGTTGGCGTCGGGGTGGTGCTCCTTGGCCAGCTTCCGGTAGGCGCGCGTGATCTCCTTGTCGGTCGCCGTGGGCACGACGCCGAGCACCTTGTAGTAGTCCTTCTCGAACCATTCACGCTGAGCTGCCGGCATGGGTCAGCTCACCCTCGCACGCGGACCATGGCGGGGCGCAGTACCTGTCCCTTCCAGCGGTACCCGGACCGCATCACATCGTCCACCATCGTCTCGCCGTTCTCTCCGCCCTCGCCGTCGGAGTGCGCGACCGCGTCGTGCACCGAAGGGTCGAAGGGCACGTTGGGCTGGTCGACCCGCAACAGGCCTTCCTTGCTCAAGATGTCCATCAGCATCGCCCGCGCCGCCCGCAGCGCCTTGGCCTCCTCGCTCACCTCGAGCGACTCGTTCAGGTGCGCCTCGGCCAGGTCGAGCGTGTCGAGCACCGGCAGCAGCTTGGCCACCAGGTCCGACGACGCACGCGCCGACTGCTCGTCCTGCATCCGGGCGATGCGCTTGCGGTAGTTCTCGAAGTCGGCCTGGGTGCGCTGGAGCGCGAGCAGGTACTCGTCCCGCTCGCGCACCAGCTCCTCGACGGGGTCGGCCTCCTCGACCGGCGCTGCGCCGGCCGGGTCGGCCTTCTCCTCTTTCTGGGCACCCGCGAGCTCAGCCTCGGCGGCCTCCTCGAACGGGAGCTCCTCGCCCGAGAGGCTCATGCCTCATCGACGATCTCGGCGTCGACGACGTCGTCGTCCGAACCGCTCTCCTCGCTCCCGGCGGGACCGCCCTGCGCGCCGCCACCGTCGGCACCGCCGCCGGCCGAGGCCGACGCGGACGCCTGCTCGTAGAGGCGCTGGCTGAAGCTCTGGGAGACGCCGACCAGCTTCTCGGTGGCGTCCTTGATGGCCTCCACCGACGTGCCGGCGATGGCCTCCTTCAGACCCTGGAGGGCCGACTCGACGTCGGTCTTCTCGGTGCCCTCGAACTTCTCGCCCTGCTCCTTGAGCAGCTTCTCGGTCTGGTACACGAGCGTGTCGGCCGAGTTGCGGATCTCCGCTTCCTCGCGCCGGGACCGGTCGTCCTCGGCGTGCTGCTCGGCGTCGCGCACCATCCGCTCGATGTCGTCCTTGGCCAGTGACGACTGGCCGGTGATCGTCATCGACTGCTCCTTGCCGGTCGCCTTGTCCTGAGCGGACACGTGCACGATCCCGTTGGCGTCGATGTCGAAGGTGACCTCGATCTGCGGGATGCCCCGCGGGGCCGGCGGCAGGTCGACCAGCTGGAACTTGCCCAGCGTCTTGTTGTACATCGCCATCTCGCGCTCGCCCTGGAGCACGTGGATCTCCACCGACGGCTGGTTGTCCTCGGCCGTGGTGAAGACCTCCGACCGCTTGGTCGGGATGGTGGTGTTCCGCTCGATCAGCCGGTGCATCACCTGGCCCTTGGTCTCGATGCCGAGGGACAGGGGGGTGACGTCGAGCAGCAGGACGTCCTTGACCTCACCCTTGAGCACGCCGGCCTGGACGGCGGCGCCGATGGCCACGACCTCGTCGGGGTTGACGCCCTTGTGGGGCTCCTTGCCCGTGAGGCTCTGCACCAGGTCCTGGATGGCCGGGATGCGGGTCGAGCCGCCGACGAGGACCACGTGGTCGATGTCGGAGGTCTTGAACCCGGCGTCCTTGACGGCGGCGTCGAACGGCCCACGGCAGGCCTCGACCAGGTCGGCCGTCAGCTCGTTGAACTTGGCCCGGGTCAGCTTGAGGTCGAGGTGCTTGGGCCCCTCGGACGTGGCCGTGATGAAGGGCAGGTTGATCTGGGTGTCCTGCACCGACGACAGCTCGATCTTGGCCTTCTCCGCCGCCTCCTTGAGGCGCTGCATGGCCATCTTGTCGTTCGACAGGTCGACGCCCTCGGTGTTCTTGAACTCGGTCACCAGCCACTCGAATGACCTTGTCGTCCCAGTCGTCGCCGCCGAGCTTGGTGTTGCCCGAGGTGGACTTGACCTCGAAGACGCCGTCACCGATCTCGAGCACGGAGACGTCGAACGTCCCGCCGCCCAGGTCGAAGACGAGGACCGTCTGGTCCGTGTCCTCCTTGTCGAGCCCGTAGGCCAGCGCGGCCGCGGTCGGCTCGTTGATGATGCGCAGCACCTCGAGACCGGCGATGGTCCCGGCCTCCTTGGTCGCCGTGCGCTGGGCGTCGTCGAAGTACGCCGGCACGGTGACGACGGCCTGGGTCACGGTGTCACCCAGGTAGGCCTCGGCGTCCCTCTTGAGCTTGCCCAGAATGCGGGCCGAGATCTCCTGCGCCGTGTACGGCTTGCCGTCGATGTCGACCGACCACGAGGTACCCATGTGGCGCTTGACCGAGCGGATGGTCCGGTCGGGGTTGGTGATGGCCTGGCGCTTGGCCACCTCGCCCACCAGCACCTCTCCGGTCTTGGAGAAGCCCACGACGGACGGCGTCGTGCGGCCGCCCTCTGCGTTGGGGATGACGACGGGCTCGCCCGCCTCCAGCACGCTGACCACCGAGTTGGTGGTCCCCAGGTCGATTCCTACGGCCTTGGCCATGTTCGTGTCGTCCTTCCGTTTCATTCTCTTGCCGAGCGCTCGCCGGCCGTCTGCCGGCTCTTTGCCGGCGCCGTTCTCAGTGCCGGCTTCTCTCGTCTACCAGTCGTCTCTGAATTGCTGTGCACCAGTGTAGCAAAGTTGAGTCCCCTGTTGTCAAGATTTCTGATGGTGGCCGCCACCCCTGTTCCCCACCCAGTCTGACCAGGTGGACTACCGTCTCGCCGCCGGACCCATCTACCATCGGCACGTGGTCAACGCGGCCCAAGGGGCACTCGACCTGGTGCTGATCCGGCACGGCCAGTCGGCCTGGAACGCCGAGAACCTCTTCACGGGCTGGGTCGACGTGGATCTGACCCTGACCGGTGAGCAGGAGGCCCGAGCCGGCGGCATGCTCCTGGCCGAGGCGGCCCGAGCGGCCACCCCCGAGCATCCCGGGCACCCCCTCGACCTGCGGATACTCCACACCTCGGTCCTGACCCGGGCCATCCGCACGGCCGAGCTCGCCCTGGGCGCCGCCGGGCGGAGCTGGCTCCCCGTGCGCCGGGACTGGCGGCTCAACGAGCGCCACTACGGCGACCTCCAGGGGAAGAACAAGGCCCAGGTCAAGGAACAGTTCGGCCAGGAGCAGTTCATGCTCTGGCGGCGCAGCTACGACACCCCGCCCCCCGAGCTGGCCCCGGACAACCCCTACGACGTCACCGGCGACCCCCGCTACGAGGGCATGGAGGACGAGGTGCCCCGCACCGAGTGCCTGGCCGACGTGGTGCGCCGGGTCGTGCCGTACTGGGACCAGATGATCCTGCCCGACCTCCGCGCCGTGGCCCAGTGGGGTGGGGCGGTCGTCGTCGCCGCCCACGGCAACTCCATCCGGGCCCTGCGCAAGCACCTCGAGGGCATTTCGGACGACGCGATCACCGGGCTCGAGGTCCCCACCGGCATCCCCTACCGCATGCTGCTCGAGGACGACGGCTCACTCCGTTCCGCCGGCTACCTCGGCGACGCCGACGCCGCTGCGGCCGCAGCCGCAGCCGTGGCTCGTCAGGGCGACAAGTCGAAGGACTGAATTCTCCGACCTCGGGCCCGCCGCTCGGTCTCGAGCCGTCACAGGTCGGCCGTAACGTGCTTTGTCATGGCGTTCACCCGCCGTCGCCGCTCCTTGCGACACGCTCAGGCCGGCGCGCCCGACCACGCACGGCTGACCCTCCGGCCACCCAGCCCCGCCGACGAGAAGGCCTGCCTGAAAGCCAACACCGAGTTCGGTGACTTCCCGTTCCTCCTGCTCTGGAACGACCAGCTGTCCTGGCCGCGCTACCTCGAGCTGCTCGACGGACTGCGCACGGGCGCCCGGATTCCGAACGGCCTGGTGCATTCGGACTTCCTCCTGGCCGAGGTGGACGGTGAGCTCGTGGGTCGCGTCTCCATTCGCTACGCGCTCAACGAGGCCCTGGCCGAGAAGGGCGGCCACGTGGGCTACGGAGTGCGACCGGCCTTCCGCCGTCGCGGCTACGCCAGCGAGATCCTGCGCCAGTCGATCGGCCGGATACGGGCCGCCGGGACCGAGCGCATCCTCGTCGTGTGCGACGACGACAACCTCGGCTCGGCCACCGTCATCGAACGGTGCGGCGGCGTCCTCGAGTCGGTGGTGACGCCCGACGACGGAAGTGCACCGTTCCGGCGCTACTGGATCGGCTGACGCAGATCCACCTCCCCTCCGGCCACTCAGCCACTCAGCCGCCGACTCTGTCGAGGGATCGTCAAGGATTCCCAACCGCCCAAAATGACGGCTGGCCGGGGCGCCTCGCCGCGCCCCGGCCATGCCGACCATCACGGAAACAGGCGCGCCTACAACGCGTCGGCCCCGCGTTCTCCGGTGCGCACACGCACCACGGTGTCGACCGGAACGACCCACACCTTGCCGTCTCCGATCTTCCCGGTTGCCGCCGCGCCGACGATGGCATCGACCGCGTCGTCAACCTGGCTGTCGTCGACAAGCACTTCGACCCGGATCTTCGGGACAAAGTCCACTTCGTACTCGGCGCCCCGGTACACCTCGGTGTGCCCACGCTGACGACCGAATCCCTGTGCCTCGGTGAGCGTCATGCCTTGCACCCCGAGGTTCTTCACGGCTTCTTTGACGTCGTCGAGCTTGAACGGCTTGAGGACTGCCACGATCAGTTTCATTTTTGATCTCCTTTCGTCCTGTCCGTACCGGGCCTATGCCCCACCGTCGCCACCGGATGGTGTCGGATCGGGTTCTCTGCCACCGCCCGTGTCGATGCCGGCCATGGCGAAGGCACCGTCGGAGCGGGTGGCGAAGCTCTCCTCGGGGAAGGCTTCCTCGCCGTGGATGGCCAGGTCGCCGACTTCGAGGATGTCGTCCTTGTAGCGGGCACCTCGGAGGACCCACCCGATGAGCTTCATCAGGATGAAGGTCACGAGAGCCGACCAGAGGATGACCCAGACCGCCGCTCGGAACTGTTCCCAGAGCTGGTGCGCCGAGCCCGTCGCAATCAGGCCGGGCACGCCGAAGGGCACGCAGGTGCCGTGGGCGGCGAGGTACGTGGCCTGACTGGTCGAGATCACCTGACCGCTGGCGGTCAAGTGACCGCACCCGTACTCAATCATGTTGGGATCACCGAAGATGCCCACCAACATGCCACCGAGGAATCCGGCCATGCCGTGGGTGTAGACGACGCCCAGCGCGTCGTCCACCTTCGAGAACGGCGCCACCTTGGACAGGTAGTTCCACGCCACCCACACGAATGCGGTGCAGATGATGCCGATGGCGAAGGCACCCCAGCCATTCACAAAGCCTGCAGCTGGTGTGATCCCGACCAGGCCGCAGATCATGCCGTTGACGCCACCGAGGAACGTGGGCTTCTTCTCCTTGGTGAACCAGGCGTCCATCGCGATCCACACCAGGACACCCGTCGCGGTGGCGATGTTCGTGTTGATGACCGCCGCCGCAGCGCTCGCTCCGGCGTAGTAGGGGTCTCCACCGTTGAACCCGTTCCAACCGAGCCACAGGATGCCGGCACCCACCGCCGCCATGACCAGGTTGTTGGGCAAGGCGTGCTGCCTATCTCGCAAGAGTCTCGGTCCGAGCACCCATGCAGCCACGAACCCGGAGACGCCGGCCGACATATGGATGACGTAACCACCCGAGAAGTCGACCGCCCCCTCCTGGGCGAGGTAGCCACCGCCCCACAGCAGGAAGGCGTCGACGCAGTAGACGAACGTCGACCAGAGCGGGACGAGGAGACACCAGGCCGAGAACTTGATCCGGCCGAGCACGCTGCCGAGGAACAGCAGTGGTGTGATCGCCGCGAACACGAACTGGAAGTAGGCGAGGCTGGCGGTCGGGAAGTGGAACGGGATGAGGGTGTTGGCCGCCGACATGGCCTGTCCCTGTTCCTGATGGCTGTTCAGCGTTGTGCCCGGTTTCCCGATGAAGTTGTCGAAGAAGTGCTGGAACGTTCCCGTCGTCCCGGCGTTCTGGGTCTGAGTCACCACCCCGTGGACCACATTGACGCCGCCTCCGAGCGACGTCGAACCGAAGCCCAGCTGGAACTCCCAGAGGAACCACGCAACGAGCACGAGTGAGAATCCGGCGAACATCATCGCCAAGACGTTCACGGCCCATTTCTTCGGGACGATCGATGCGTACAGCACGGCCAATCCCGGCAGGCTCATCAAGCCGACGAACGTGGCGGCTGTCATCTGCCACGTATTGTCAGCGGGATTGAGCCAGCTGGGATACGGCACGTAAGCCGTAGCTCCTAACAGGTGGATCACCACGCTCTCCTAACTCATCGGCTGTACCCGGCACACCGCTCTGTGCTTCAGGACGCCTCGGGATGCCCGAGTACAGCGGTCCACTTCCGACGGTTCTCCCCGCCGCGACACACAATGCAAGAGAGGAGTTTCCACATCGTCACCGCCGTGTTTCGAGTGCGTTAATCCGAGAACTGCGTTGCTGACCGAACCGCGCTCGCGTGTCGCTGGCGCGAGAGATCCGAAGCCACGAACGAGCGCGTGCACGCCGTCACCGCACGCCGACACGCGCGTCTCATTCCGCTGCGCGCGCATCTCGACAGCCGCGTCTGCTGTCGCACCAGAGGCGACACCACAGCACGCCGAAGAAGAACGCGCGCGCAGCGCGCGCGCGCCGCAGTCGACCGCCGCGGAGCTCGACGTCCCGCCGTCTCAGACGGCGGCGGAGACCTGACGGCGTCGCGCTCGTCCGGCGCCTCGGGCGGTTCCTCAGGACAAGCACGGCGATGAAGGCGAAGAGAATGACGCCCAGGACGATCGGGGCGACGAAGACGCCGTTGGAAGCCTGCTGGGCGTTGACGATGGCAACCGGCGAGACGAGCGCGGGGTCACCGGGGACGGCGATCGAGGGCACCCTCGTGCCCGGCCGATAGAAGGTCGAGCCTGGCAGGGGCTCACGGTAGACGTGGCCGGCCATGTGGTAGCTGCCATTGCACGAATACCCGGCGCCGTTGCTCCCACTCCCCCCGAGCAGCCCCAGACATCCGGTCACCGTCACGGTGACGGGCTGGCCCTGCGTCTGCAGGCGGTTGATCTGATCGTTGGAGTGGATGCCCGCCACGGTGAGGACGATCGCCGTGACGGCCAGTGCCGCCACGACGAGTCCCACGGCGATTTGCACCAACCGGCGCGGGTTGAAGCTCACTGTCGCGCCACGGAGCGTGCCCACGCGACCACTCTCGGCGCTCACATCGCGATCTGCGGCGCGCCGCAGGGCGGACGCAGCACTCGACGAGGCGGCGTAGCGGCGGTTCGGTGATGACGGGATCGTTCATGTCAACTGGGTTGCGCAACAGGCTCGACCGAGACGGTCAGGCCGGCGGCGTGTACCGCTTGTTCGGCGCGCGGCCGGCCACCCATGGCGGGGCGGGTCGCACTTCTGGCCGGCGCGCCGGTTCCCTCGAGTCGCTTCAACTCCTGGTTGAGCCGGTAGGCCGCGCACGAGGTACCACGCCCCGGCCAGGAGGAACGGCACGCCGAAGCCCCAGTAGTGGAGATTGAAGATGGCCAGACCGTACAGGGCGAAGCTGATCCCCATGAACATGCGCTTGCGCCACAACGCCGTGGCCAGGATCGCCACGCTCAGCCCGAGCAGGACGAATTGGAGCGTGTGGTACATCGACGGGTCCACATAGTTCTTCGCGCCGAGCGGCGGGTCGTTGTGGATCAGGGTCCCGATGATGAGGAAGGACAGGAAGGCGGCAATGGGGCCGGCGATGAGCCCGATGGCCCGCTCCTTGTCGTCGGCCCGGGCGATGCTCTCCTCGACCTCGTCGAGCGAGCGCTCCTCCTGCGGTTCCTTGGTCGACGCGTCGTCGTCCGGCCGCACCATGGCGTAGCGCACGCGCTGCCAGGCGCTCAGCCGAGGCGTCTCAGCGCCGGCGAGGCTGGTGTTTTGAGTTGTAGGCACTCCGGCAAGGTACGCCTGGATGAAAACGGACTGCTTCCGGCGCATGAACGGAATGTAAATTCCCCTGGCCCGGGAGCCTGATCAGGGGCTGAACGACGCCTGAGGGCCGTCGCTAGGGTTCCTAGTGGGCAGCGAGGCCCGGCCGGTCTGAGGAGCGACGCAGATGAAGCTCGTGGTGGCAGTGGTCAAGCCGTTCAAGATCGACGATGTGAAGAACGTCCTGAAGAACCTGGGTGTCCAGGGCATGACCATCACCGAGGCCCAGGGGTTCGGCCGCCAGCGGGGCCACACGGAGAACTACCGGGGGGCGGAGTACCGGGTCGACTTCGTGCCCAAGCTGCGGGTCGAGGTCCTGGTCGAGGACGACCAGGCCGAGACCGTGGTCGACGCCATCGTCTCCTCCGCCGCCACCGGCAAGATCGGCGACGGCAAGGTCTGGGTCATTCCGGCCGAGACGGTGGTCCGGGTGCGCACGGGCGAGCGCGGGGCCGACGCCATCTGAGAATCCGTGCCTGGTCGCCGGTGGTGGCCGGGCCGCGGTCGGCAGTGGTCCGGCGGGGCGGGTCCGACCGCCGTGCCGATCCTGGGCCGAACGGGGCGGCGAGCCGCCCACCGATTTGGACATCAGCCGCAGGTCACTCCCTGGGCGCGTCGGGCGGCCTGAGGGCTACTGTTTTCACCCATGGCGCACAATGACCTCGACTTGTCCAAGATCTGGCTCTTCTCGACCTCGTCGGCCAAGGACCTGCGCACGGTGCGCAAGGCGCTCGAGGAGGTCACGGTGCCGCCGGGCCGGGTGCTGTGCGAGCAGGGCACCATCGGGCGTGAGTTCTTCCTCATCGTCAAGGGCGAGGCCTCGGTGCGGCGCAACAACCGCAAGGTGGCCACCCTCGGGCCGGGCCAGTACTTCGGCGAGCTCGCGTTGCTCGACCGCCGGCCCCGCTCGGCCACCGTGGTGTCCGACACCGACATGAGCCTCCTCGTGCTCGGGCAGCGCCAGTTCAACGGCGTGCTCGACGCGGTGCCGGCGCTCTCGCGGCAAGATGCTGGCCGCCATGGCCACCCGGCTGCGCGAGGCGGACGAACGGGCCATGGCCAGCGTCTGAGTTCTGAGTATCCGCGCCCCTCGTGGGGGGCGCTGCGAGACTGCTTGTGTCCAATCCCTCGCCTGGACACAGGAGGTTTCCACGCATGCCCGACGTCAAGAAGCTCCTGGCGGAGTTCCTCGGTACGGCAATCCTGGTGGTCATCGCCGTCGGCGTGGCCACCGAGTCCTTGGGCTTCAAGCTCTTCGGGGGCAAGATCGCGCTGCACGGAGGACTCGGCGGGACGGGCAGCCTCTCGGCCGGCTTCGTGGCCACGGCCCTCGCCTTCGGGCTCGTCCTGGTCGCCCTGGTCTACGCCATCGGGCCGATCTCGGGCTGCCACATCAACCCGGCGGTCACCATGGGCTTCATCACCTCGGGGCGCATGAAGCTGGTCGAGGGCGTGTGCGTACATGGTGGCCCAGGTCCTCGGCGGCATCGCAGGCGCCTACCTCCTCTACTGGATGTTCACGACCTCGCCCCTGTACCACAAGTCCAAGCAGGGGCTCGGGACGGACGGCTACGGCAAGCAGTCACTGCTCCACGTGAGCCAGGGCGGCGCGTTCCTGATCGAGGTGGTGCTCACGACGATCTTCGTCTCGGTCGTGCTGTTTGCGACGCACAAGGCGGCCATCCAGGGGGCGGCCGGCGTGGCCATCGGCTTCGCCCTCGTGATGGTCCACCTCATCGGGATCCCGCTGACGGGCACCTCGGTGAACCCGGCCCGGAGCCTGGGGCCGGCGCTGGTGGTGGGGGGCACGGCGCTCAGCCAGGTCTGGCTCTTCATCGTGGCCCCGCTGGTCGGTGGAATCCTGGCCGCGGTCATCCACCTGGTGCTCACCGATCGTCCAAGGACGAGGTCCTCGTCTGATCGTGTGACCGGATCGGCGGGGCTGAGCGGGCCACACGGGGCGCGCCCGGGCTCTGCGGGCCGGGCCGGTCGGTGCGCCGGCCGCTACCGTCGACGACATGGATCTGACCGAGGCACTGTCGTTCGTCCGGGACCGCAACCAAGGGGTCCTGGCCACCATCCGGGCCAACGGGCGGCCCCAGCTCTCCAACATCATGTACGTGCCGGGGGACGGGGACACCTTCCACATCTCCATCACCGACAGCCGGGCCAAGACACGCAACCTGCGCCGTGACCCGCGGGCGTCCCTCTACGTGCTGGGCGACTCCTTCTACCAGTACGTGGTGCTCGAGGCGGTGGCCGAGCTGACGCCGGTGACGACCGATCCGCACGACGCCACGGCGGACCTGCTGGTCGACTACTACCGCAAGGGCTCGGGTGAGCACCCGGACTGGGAGGAGTATCGAGCGGCCATGGTCACCGACGGGCGCCTGATCCTGCGGCTGGTGCCCGAGCGGGCCTACGGCATCGGGGTGCCGGCGTAGCGGCATTCGGTTTCTAGCCGGCGGGTTGGGGTTCGGGCTCGGGCTCGCTCTGGGCGGGCGGGGCCGGCGGGGCTGATCCGCCGAGCGATTCCTCGACCAGCTGGGAGAGGTCGAGCACGCGCACCTCGTCCTCCTTGGCGTTGGCCCGCACCGCGTCGTCCAGCATGATCATGCAGTAGGGGCAGGCGGTCGAGACGACGTCGGCCCCGGTGCCGAGCGCCTCGTCCATGCGCTCCATGTTGATCCGCTTGCCGATGTTCTCCTCGAGCCACATGCGGGCGCCGCCGGCACCGCAGCAGAAGCCGCGCTCCTTGCAGCGCCGCATCTCGATCTGCTCGACCCCGGCCATGGCGCTGAGCACCGTCCGGGGCTCGTCGATGATGCGGTTGTGCCGACCGAGGAAGCAGGGGTCGTGGTAGGTGACCTTGCCCGAGTAGCCCGAGCCGGGCACGAGCTTGCCCGACGTCACGAGGTGCTCGAGCAGCTGGGCGTGATGGATCACCTCGTAGTTGCCACCGAGCGCGGGGTACTCGTTCTTGATGGTGTTGAAGCAGTGCGGGCAGCTGGCGATGATCTTCTTGGCCCCGACCCCGTCGAGGGTGGCGATGTTGAGCTTGCCCTGCTCCTGGTAGAGGTACTCGTTGCCGAGGCGGCGCACCGGGTCGCCGGTGCAGGACTCCTTGGGGCCGAGGATGGCGAAGGTGACGCCGGCCCGGTGCAGCATGCGCGCCGTGGCCTGGACACCCTTGCGGGCCCGCTCGTCGAGGGCGCCGGCGCAGCCGACCCAGTAGAGGTACTCGACGTCGTCGGGGATGGTGTCGGTGACCACCGGGATCTCGAAGTCGAGGGTCTTGGTCCACTCGGTGCGCTTGTTCTGGCCGAGGCCCCAGGGGTCGCCCTGGTTCTCGACGTTGCGCAGCATGAGCCCGCCCTCGGTGGGGAACTCGGACTCCATGAGGACCTGGTAGCGGCGCATGTCCACGATGGCGTCGATGTGCTCGATGTCGACCGGGCACTCGTTGACGCAGGCGCCGCAGTTGGTGCAGGCCCAGAGCACGTCGGGGTCGATGACGTTGGGCACCACGGCGATCTGCTCGCCCTCGCCGCTGATCAGCGGGGTGGCCGAGGTGAACATGTTGTCGCGCAGGTTCATGATGAGGAGCTTGGGCGAGAGGGGCTTGTCGGTGACCCAGGCCGGGCAGGCCGACTGGCAGCGGCCGCACTCGGTACAGGTGGAGAAGTCGAGCATCTGCTTCCAGGTGAAGTGGCCGACCTCGCCCACGCCGAAGACGGTGTCCTCGTCGACGTTCTCCATGTCCATGTCGGGCGTGGAGTACAGGGCGCCGAGGGCCCGGGGGCGGCGGGAGAAGGCCACGTTGATCGGGCGCCAGGAAGATGTGCAGGTGCTTCGAGTAGGCCACGAAGACGATGAAGCCCGAGATGATGGCGATGTTGAGGATGAGGAAGACGGTGACCAGCACCGAGTTGACGCCCGCCCCGAGCGGGTGCAGCAGCTTGGCCACGGCGTGGGAGGCGAAGGCGCCCCAGCCGTAGGGGAACTGGGTCGGGTCGGTGTTGACCTGGGCGCCGCGGTAGAGGAGCAGGGTGATCATGACGCCGGCGATCATGAGGAGGACGAGCCAGGCCGCACCGGTGTGGCTGCCGTAGAAGCGGGACTTGCGCTCGAGGCGATCGGGGGCGTTCTTCAGGCGGATGATGGCGAAGGTGATGAGGGCGAGGAGGACGGCGCAGGTGAAGAAGTCCTCGACGAAGCCGACCCAGTCCCAGGTGCCGATGCCCGGGATGTGGAAGTACTTGTTGAAGAGGTCGCCGTAGGCCTCGATGATCGTGAGGAGCAGGATGGTGAAGCCCCACATGGTGAAGAAGTGGGCCAGGCCGGGCACCGTCCACTGCAGGAGCTTGCGCTGGCCGGCCACCTCGGTGACCTCGGCCTCGGCCTTGCGGCTGAGCGGTCCGCGGGTCCGGGCGGGGTCCTTCTTGCCCGAACGGATGAGCTTGGACAGCCAGTGAAACCGCCTGGCCGCGATGCCAAAGCCGATCACCGTGACGCCGAGGCCGAGAATGATCCTGATCGGCACGAATGCTCCTCGCCTTAGGGGGTTGTCCGAACACCGGGGCAGCGGATTGCGAGCGCCGCCTCGGGGCTATGTGCGGGGGAGAGGATAGTGTGGTCGCCACCCGCGGGCGTAGTTCAGAGGCAGAACATCAGCTTCCCAAGCTGAGAACGCGAGTTCGATTCTCGTCGCCCGCTCTCTTTCGACCTCGCAGGTCAGGCCCGCTTTCGGTCTGAGCGATGTCGGCTCTCGAATCGTCCTAAACGTCCTTCGTGCCACACACGTGCCACAGCGTGCCATTGGAGGGTGCGCGCTCTCAGCTACCCAGGCTGCGAACGGTCTCGGTTGAAGTTCAACCGAAGCTCGCGGCAGTCGGGAAAATCGTGACGGAACTCGACGGACGCTCCGAACCCCGTCGTCCTTCGTGTCTAACGCAAGAATTAAGTCTGCGTTGTCCACACGGAACCGGCAATTCCAAGTGCGATTGGCTAGACCAACAGGCCGCGTCGAGCTAGCTCCGAACCGTATAACCGGCGAACTGGACACCCTTCGGCTCCCACTGTGCGGTAGGAAAGTGTACCGTGACGGCGCCGCTGGAGGTCCCCGAACTCGTTCGCCAGCGAGCCACGGCATACGGCGATTTGGGACGCCGGTGGCTCGATGAGCTCCCCTTGGTGGTGGCCACGTTGGCCGAGCGGTGGGAACTTCAGATCGGGCACGCTTTCCGAGGCGGGACCGCAGCGTTCGTGACCTCAGCCACTGAGGGGTCAGGTCGGGCCTGTGCGTTGAAGGTGGCGATGCCACCTGAGATCGATCCGCTTGAGTCGTTCCGTCGGAGCGTGCTCGTCCATCGGCTTGCCGCGGGCCGCGGTTGTGCTGAGCTAATCCGCCACGACGAGTTGATACCAGCCATGCTGCTCGAGCGCCTCGGCCCGAACCTCGATGATCTGGGCATGTCAGTTCCACAGATTCTCGAAACGGTCACCACAACGCTTCGCTCGTTCTGGCAACCTTTGGTCGAGGACTGCGACCTTCCGTCCGGTCCCGAGAAGGCGGCGTGGCTGGCCAACTACATCACGACGACATGGGATGAACTGGGACGACCATGCGAGCGCAGGGTCATCGAACGCGCGGTGAGCTATTGCCACGAGCGAGCGGCGGCGTACGATCCGTTGCGAGCGGTCCTGGTACACGGAGACGCTCACGGCTGGAACACGCTTGACGCCGGTGGAGGCACCTTCAAGTTCGTCGATCCCGAAGGGCTGAGGTCCGAACGGGCGCATGATCTGAGTGTGCCGATGCGCGAGTACAACCAACCCCTCCTCCTCGGAGACACGGCGCGCTTGGTTCGCGAACGAGCTGAGCTGCTGGCTTCGTGGTGCGAGATTGACCCCGAACCGGTGTGGCAGTGGGGGTTCATCGAACGGGTGTCCACCGGACTGGCCAACGTTCGTGACTTCGAGGGCGACGAGGGTCTGGACTTCCTCGAAGTCGCAGCCCGTTGTCTGTGAACGACTGAACCGACCGGGAATCTGAGCACCATCCCCCTGCTTCCGGAGGTGGCACCCCTTGCCGGCAGCGATAGGGGTCACCCCATTAGAAATGAAGCTGGCACCCCGTAAAGATCACACCACTGCGCTGTGCTGAGCGTTTTGTAGTCATTCTCAATGGCGACGGCGCGAACGCGAGCTTCCTTCATGTTCTTGGCGGCTTCAAGAACCCGTTTCTCCCCGAAGGCGTTCTGGACGACAACTGATGGACCCCTGCCTGAGTAGTCCTCGAACTGGCTACTCGTGGACCCGCGTGTTCGTACCGCGTTTTGGAAATACGTTCCCCATTTGATCTTGGACTTTTCGACTCCAAATCGGAGCGGACCCCTTTCTTCCATCGCAGCATCTTGCCCGGTCGAATCCACCCTGGCAATCAAGAGATCATCCTTCCGGATAGGCGGGTAAAACCTCCATCCCGCCGCCATGGTGCCGCTCGATGCCACCCCAACCCGTCGTACCGAGTGAGGTGGACTGAATGTTGGGCGGAGGCTCATTCTCAATCGGAATCTTCATATTCTGAAGAATCTCGTCTAACGCCTCATCACGGTGTTGAG
The DNA here is from genome assembly GCA_963726855.1 of uncultured Acidimicrobiaceae bacterium. Taxonomy (GTDB): domain Bacteria; phylum Actinomycetota; class Acidimicrobiia; order Acidimicrobiales; family RAAP-2; genus Bog-473. The sequence goes on along the minus strand of CAVSEB010000012.1, from coordinate 168,449 downwards.
CTACGTCGTGCACCTCATCACGGTGCTGATCGCCGTGCGCTTCCCCGGTACTTATTGCAATGGTCTGACTAGTCCACGGTCCCATCGTCCCGCACTACAGGCACGACCACCGACACTGACTTCCTGCCTCTCCGCCCATCTCGATGTTCACCTTCTTGCCCATATCTGAGCGTATCGATCGCCAGGGCGGCTCGTCATCGGTCCGACTCCGGAAGTGGAAACAAAGCGGTACACCCCAGCCCGGCGTTCGGGCGCACCTTTCATCACCCGGTCTCTTAGAGCTTGGCAGGCTCCCAATGGACACCGCCGTCGCTGGTCACGGTAAGTACCTGCCCGCAGTACGTTGTCTGGCTGATCGCGGAGGGTGTCGGACAACGAGGTTGCACGCCAAGCGCCATTCCGCGGTTTGGCGAGGAGAACGTGATCGCCATGACGTTGCCAACCCCTACTGCTGGCTCAGGCTTCACCGTGGTCCAGGTCGCCCCACCGTCGGCGGTCTCGTAGAGGTCAGAGCCAACATCGATCTTCCACTCGAGCGGCCCGACCGCAGCAAAGCGGTACGCGATACCTCCTGGTGAGAACTGCGAACCCAGGAACGCAGGGACCGTATGACTCGTCCAGGTCGAACCACCGTCGTCGGAAACGTAGACCGTAGGTTTCGAGCCAGACACTTTTGTCCCCAATGTCACGACCGCTTGACTGCCGAAGACCTCAGGGAGCGTGTACTGCCGGGCCGCAGGGAGCCCCAGAACCGGAGACCACGAGATGCCGCCGTCCGTCGTGCGGTAGATCGTGCCGCCGGGGGTCTGGGAGTTCGTGGAGGGATCGAATGTCGGCCCGGGAACAGCCCAGCCGTCGAACTCACTGGTGAAGCGCAGCTGCGATTGCTCTATGGGACCACTCACCTCGACGCCATTCAGGCTGGGAATCGTCGAGATCTGGTTCCAGTTGATTCCCCCGTCGTGGGTCGAAAAGACGAGTCCTGGCGCACCATCGAGCCCGTCGGTGACGGCGTAGCCGTTCTCGCCGTCGACCATGCTCAGCGAGAGTGGACCGCAGTTCTGGATGCATCCAGGCAAGGCCACGAAGGTCCACGACTTCCCGCCGTCCGTCGACTCGTCGACACCTTCTCCTCTGCTCGACCCGTCGTTGGGTGTCACGAGCCCAGGTACGTCCGTGATGACAACCCAGAGGTCATCGGTGCCGACCGCGTCCACCGCCGTGACATCTTCGGAGACGGACACCCCATGCAGATTGGGTGGCGTGATCGTCAGCCATGAAAGCCCGCCGTCGGCGGTGACCTCCAACGTGTTACCAGTGGCAACCCACGCAAGGGTCGCGTCGGCCAGGCCCATTGACTGAGCGGGCGAGTACTGTGCGGGCAGGGTGCTCACGCTGGCCCGCTGGGTGTGAGGTGGCGGTCCCGGGGCTCGCGGATGGTGAGGACCAATCCCAGCCGTCGGCTCCTTCGAACCACTGCCGATCGTCAGAGCGAATGCGGTCGCGATAGCAACCACCGCGAGAATGACGCAGGAACCGACAAGCCAGCGCCGCCGACGTCGCCGATGCGCTTCTTTGAACAGCGCCTCTGGATCTGATCCGGCGACTGGTGGACGATCAAGGACTACCACGGATCACCCGTGGTTCCTCATGGCAGCCCCGCGAATCATGTCGATCACGTCCTCACGCCGGTAACCCTGATGACGGGCGAACTCCACGAGGTCATGGACACGGCGCAGCACAGCGCTCCTCTCAGGCGTACCGCTCACTGTGATGCCCCGACCGCGTGTGAACTCGAGCAGGCCTTCCTCTCGCAAGATGTGCATTGCCCGTAAGACGGTGTTCTTGTTCACTCCGAGAACGGCAGCGATGTCCTTGACCAGGGGGAGGCGATCCCCGGGCCCCGCCTCGCCCTCAGCAATGGCCCGTCGGATCTCGGCCGCCACCTGATCGTGGAGGGCCAGCGGGTCAGCCCGGTCGATGTTGACAGAAATCATGGTACTAGCCATAGTAGTCCTGTGAGATCCCCGAACGGAAGTGGGAAGTGACACTCACCGAGTCTGCGCCAGTCGAGGTCTCACTCGCACAGGCTGAAGCCCTTTTCAAGGAGGCGCGCGTTCGACGCCGACGGCGTTGGGCCCTCGGCCTCAGCGTGATCGTGGTCGCCTCGCTCGTGCTTGGCACTCTGGTTCTCACTAGATCTGCAGCACCCCCGAGCAAGCCTGCGCATACCAGCGTCCCGAAAGCGCCAGCCGCGGATGGAGCGCGCCGTATGCCCAAGGTCTATGTCGCCGGTGACGGAAAGGGCGGCGTTGGGGTGTATTCGACTGCAACGGGCTCGCTCATCCGAACACTCAGCCCTCAGAGTCCTAGTGGCCCCGACGGACAGGTGGTCTTGTCCGCCAATCGGAAATCAGTGTTCTTTGCACAGCCCAGCGGAACGTGTGGCGGGAACATTCTCAGGGTTCCCACGTCAGGCGCCCGTACCCCAACAACGGTCGTCTCCGTACCGAAAATTCTCGCTGCTTCGCCATCGCCAAGTCCGACATCCAACGAGCTGGCCTGGGTCGGCGTCGGATGCGAACCAAACGGTGTCCCCGGTAGCTCGAGCTTGTACCTGACGGATCTGACGTCGGGATCGACGAGTGATCTTGGAACCATCAGCGCTGCAAACAGCGACGACGAGATCGCCTGGAGTCCGGATGGCGGTCGGCTCGCTGTCGAGAACGCCGGTACCGTGACGATCTTCGTACTGCGGGCCCAGTCGTTCATCAAGAACGTTTCGCTGCGTGTTTCCGACAGCTGCAGGCTGAACAGTCCCGCATTTCTTGCCCGGCGATACGAGGTCGCTGTCATCAGCAGTTGTTACGGGGTGGCGGCAGCGAGTCACACCGACAGGGTCATTGCTTTCAACGGGTCAACCGGGAACCAGGTGGGAGTACTTGCAACGGCGCCCGTCGGCGCTCGATTTCAGGGCCTTTCGATCGATGCGTCAGGACGGTACGCCCTTTTGGGAATCGTTCACAGCGATCCCGTGGGCGCCGAACTCGCTCGGATCGACGGGACGAGACTCGTCACGGTATCTCGCAACTCGGTCACGGATGCAGAGTGGTAGCGACATCTCACAAATACGCGACATTCCCGCTGGTGTGCCTTTATGGGGCATCGAGCAGCGGCTAGGCGCAGTCCGCCGGAATCAGCCCGCTGGATCCGCGAGGCTGTCGATGATCGACACGGCGTCGTCGCGCTGAAGTCCGAATCGCCGGGCTTGCGTCAGCAGCTCCTGAGCTTGCACCCAGATGATGCCGCGTTCGGGTTCGCCTGAGACAGTCACACCTCGTCCTCGGCGGAACTCGAGGATGCCTTCGTCCCGAAGGGCCCGAAGTGCGCGGAGCACGGTGTTGCTGTGGACGCCCAAGACCGCCGCCATGTCGCGGGCCGGGGGAAGGCGCTGTCCGGGGCGGACGTCACCGTTGGCGATGTCCCGGCGGATCTCAGCGGCGACCTGATCATGCAGGGCCATGGTGCCGTTCCGGTCGACCTTGACATGATGCATGGTGACAAGCTTCCATCGGGCGCACCTCCAAGCGTCCGGTTCTCTTCTGTTAGCCCATGGACTTTGCTCCGTCGATGGTCTCGCGGATGATGTCGGCGTGACCGGCGTGTTGGGCCGTCTCAGCCACGATGTGAATGAGTGCTCGACGGGCGGACCAATGCGCCCCGGGCTCAAACCACGGGGCCTCGGGAAGCGGGTGAGATGCATCGAGTGAGGGCAGGGCGACGATGACCGCGTCGGTGAGTTGAGCAACGGCCTCGTAGCGAGCGACCAGGTCCGCCAGCGTCTCCTCGTCCGCCATGCGAAAGCCGGCGGCATGGGCCGCATAGGCGGCCTCGTCGGTGGGGCGTTGAGCTTGTGGGCCCTCCTCGATGAAACGGACCCAGCCCTCTTCGACGAGCGCGACGTGCTTGATGATGCCTCCCAGGCAGAGCTGGCTGGCGGTGGGAGTCAGCCGAGCTTGGGCATCCGACAAGCCAGAGACGGTGCCGAGCAGGAGGTTCCGATGCTCCAACAATGCGTTCATAAGGTCGTGCCGCTCGAGGTCAGTGATTGTGGTGGACGTCATGAGCTAGTCCTTTCATTTGGGCTGATTTCGGTCATTTGGGCTTATTTGGCACCATACGACCATTAGCGGCCAGCTTCTGGCCTAAATGCCGCGATACTGGCCAAGATGACCACGCCAGGGACGCGTACTCTCCGCCTGCTGTCCTTGCTCCAGTCTCGGCGCTACTGGGCTGGGTCCGACCTGGCCGCTCGCCTCGAGGTCTCGCCCCGGACGCTCCGTCGTGACATCGACCGCCTACGAGACCTCGGCTACCCCGTCGAGGCGCGTCGTGGCGTAGACGGCGGCTACCAGCTCGCGGCGGGCGCAGTCCTTCCTCCCCTCTTGCTCGACAACGACGAAGCGGTCGCCATCGGCGTAGGGCTGCACTCGGCGATCCAGGCAGGCTCGGTCGTAGGCATCGAGGAGTCCTCGCTCCGAGCGCTCAGCAAGGTGATCCAAGTGATGCCCACTTCGCTCCGGCGCCGAATCGACGCACTTGGCGCGATGACCGTTTCTCTTCCATGGCAGGAGTCCGCCGCCAGCGTCGATGCGGTTGTCCTGGTCTCGGTCGCCCAGGCCTGTCGGGACGGCGAGCGCCTGGAGTTCGACTACACCGATAGCGGTGGCGCACCGAGCACTCGCGCGGTGGACCCGCACCGGCTGGTCCTCTTGGGGAGACGCTGGTACCTCGTCGCATGGGATCTGACCCGATTCGACTGGCGCACCTTTCGCCTTGACCGACTGGCTGAGCCAAGAGTCACGGGGGCCCTTGCCATCCCGCGCCAACTGCCCGCCGAGAACGCAGCAGAGTTCGTCCGGTCCAGTATCGAGAGCGTCCCGTCGCGGTACCGAGTGGACGTACTCATCGATGCCCCAACAGCCGTCGTCCGAGAGCGCGTTGGCCCGTGGGGCACCCTTGAAGATGTCGGACCTGGGCGGTGTCGACTCACCATGACATCGGATTCACTTGATTGGCCGACGCTGATCCTTGGAAACGTTGCCGCCGAGTTCGAGGTGTTGTCCCCGTTGGAGTTGCTGGACCACCTCCGAAACCGTGCAAGCCTTTTCGGACGCGCCTTGGAGCGAGACTGCCGGCTTCAGAACGGCGAACCCGGGGCCGACTGAACGCGACTTCGCCTTCCGCTCTCTGCCGCGACCAGCGTGGGACTCGAAGTTGACTTCTGAAATCGTGATTAATCCGGAGTTTCTGACCGTCCCAGAAATCGATCTGATTGTTGCCGTTTCATCACGACTCATCTTTGACTTCTTCCAGACCAGTGGCAGGGGGACGAAGAGCCGCACCGGGACGTGAATCCCATAGATCCGGCCCAGGGTGCGGGCGTGACTCGTTCGATCAGTCACGCGCCCTCTGTGCGAGGCGGTAGGCCTACGAGACCTTCTTCCGACGCATCTGGCTGGCGGACGAGACAGGCCTCGACAATGAGTCCGGCCGAACCTCGAGGGTGCGATCGGGCACGTCAGTACCGAGATGGCAGCGTCGACTGGGCGAAGACTGGTTCCATTCCCGTGTGGGCACCGAACTTCGGCTGATTGACCGACCGCCAGTCAAAAAGGGGCTCTATCTGCGAATATCCCGTGGTCTGGACCAGTGTCGATCCGTTGACCTCACGCTTTTCCACTCGGAGTTGGGCTTGGGCAGCGCAACCAGCCGCACGCGGCGATACCTTTCAGAGGGGAGAAGCTGGAGGCGAGACCATGCCCGCAGAATTGTTCCAGCGCTATCGCGTCGTCGACGTCGATACACATCTGACCGAGCCGCCGGACTTGTGGACGTCGCGGGTGTCGGCGAAGTGGGGGGAGGCCGTGCCCCACGTCGAGAACGTGCGCGGTACCGACTACTGGGTGGCCGGTGGCACCTTCCTCAATTCCCCGGGCAACACGGCGATCGCCGGCTGGCCGGGCTATGTGCCGGATGGACCGAGAACCTACGACGAGATCCCACTGCCGGCTTACGAGGCCAGCGCTCGGCTGGCGCACATGGACGACGAAGGCATCTACGCGCAGGTGCTGTACCCGAACGTCGCTGGCTTCGGATCAGCGTACTTCCTGAAGCTCGGTGACCGCGATTTGGTCACGGCGTGCGTGCGTGCGTATAACGACTTCCTCGTCGAGTGGGCCTCGGCCGACCCGTCTCGCCTCATCCCCGTGATGTCCACTCCCTTCTGGGACTTGGAGTTCGCGGTCGCGGAACTCGAGCGCTGCGTCGAGAACGGTCACAAGGCGGTGAACTTCTGCAACCACCCCGACTCCCATGGCGAGCCACCGCTCTCGGCGCCGCACTGGGACCGTCTTTGGGCTGCCGCGCAGGCCGCGGAGGTCCCGATCACCTTTCACATCGGTGGCGGCGACATCACAGCGCCGTTCACCAAGGATCCGCACCTCAGCTTCCAGGCGAAGTTCCCCAAGGTCTCTGCACTCATGATCATGGACAACATCGAAACGCTCGCCGATCTCGTCTTCGGTGGTGTGTGTCATCGCTTCCCGGAACTTCGCTTCGTCTCGGTCGAGTCGGGCATCGGCTGGATACCCGGCGTGCTCGAAACCTTCGACTGGCAGTGGGGCAACAGCGCGATCCGTGAGGCGCATCCCGACTACGACCTACTGCCATCGGAGTACTTCCGCCGTCAGATCTACGGCTGTTTCTGGTTCGAGGAAGCCGCGGCGCGTTTCGCCATCGAGCGCTTCCCAGACAACGCGCTCTTTGAGACCGACTTCCCGCACCCCACGTGCCAGCATCCCGGTCCAGCCAGCATCGGAGTGTCTCCCAGCGAGTATGCGACGAAGGCCCTTGAGGGTCTCACGGATGACATAGTCGCCAAGGTCCTCCACGACAACGCTGCCTCACTCTTCGGCCTCGCCTGAAGACAGGCGTAACGAGGCTCTTGAGGCCTTCACGATGTGCCCCGGCTGTCGCTCAGCCAGCCGCTGGCGGCGGGGCACTCCAGATGTAGGTCCCCCAGTTGGTGAGCGTGTCACGGAATCCTGAGGGGATCATCTCCGTCGCCATGAAGACCCGATGCCCCATTGCGACCCCCATGGAGTAGTCGCCCCAGCGGCAGCCGCCGTAGGACGGCCCGACATAGGCGGCATAACAGGTGAACCCGTCTTCGGGGGCGGCACCGTTCGTCGCCAACATGACCTCCCCGGTAGGTCCATCGGTCCCGTAGGAGACATAGGCCGGGCTCGGGTAATTGGACGGTCCGCTCAGCGAGAAGAGCAGGTACCCCACGCCGGCCGCAGTCACCGCAGTGTAGGGATACAGCAAACTGGTCCCCCTCACCGCCACCACGCCCTCGTGGGCGACCGTCGCCGACAGCGACTGGGCCGACAGGGTCGGGTCGATGATAAACCAGTCAGCCGCGTCGTTGCCGCTCGTCGTACCCGAATCCAGTTCCGCGTAAATGTGGCCGCCGACGTAGGTGGGCTCCATCTCCGCGTTGAAGTCAGCCTGGATCCCGCCTGGTGGATCCTGGACCGAGTTGCCGAGTGGGCGCGGTCCTGGCTTCTGCGCCGCATCGTTCGGGAACGAGTACGCCTCGGTGTTCACCAGTGTCCTGTAGAGGTTGGGTGGCGTCGGCACGGGCGACGCCAGTGTGGAAGTGTCGTTCAGGGCGTAAACGAGCAGCCTGTCGTCGCTCAGAGCGTTCGAGTTCGACTCCACGAAGTACTCGGTGTCCGGCGCGAACTTCGCGTTTGGGGGCGTGCTCGTGGGTGCCACGATGTACGGCTGTCCGAACGGATCTTTGGTGAGCCGGTATCCAAACCCGGTGACAGCGAAACCCTCGGCGGCCGCGGTTTCCAGGTTCTCCTTCGAGATGGCGTACACGATCGCACCGTTGTACGCAGGAGTGGCGATGCCGAACTCGTCAGTGGCGATGTAAATGCCGTTGTTGTCGGCACCGAGCTGGTCGTAGTCACCGAAGCAAGGGCAGCCAGCGGTGGTCGTGTCCGTGGTATCGAACGAGTAGATCGTATAGGTACCTGTCGGATCAGCCGTCGCGCTGACGGCCACGAACTCCGTACTCGGCGTCACCTCACGACCTTTCGCGTTGACCGTGCCCACGACGAACTCCTGAAAGAACCAATGTTTCGTTGGCGCGTCGTAGTAGCACCGGGGGTCGGAAAGGAACGCCGTGGTCGGCTGCAGGAGGGCCTCCGCCGATCCGATCGGGGCCAAAAGCTGTGCGCCATTCTTGGTGTAGATGGCGAGCGCATTGTTGATGAACTCCATCACGTACCCGTTGCCTGCGCACAGTCCTTGGTCCGGAGGTTCGAGGTCGACGCCGCCGACCGTCGAAGCCTGCTGGACGCCGCCTAACGCACTGAAGCCCTTCTCACCTGTCACGTTGGTGTCGGTGATCGGTGTCGTGGCAGGGCTCGGCTCGGAGGTGCTCGTTCCCCGTGGGGCGTGCGCGGCGATGCTGTTGTCGACCGATCGATACGAGCCGGACGCAGGTCCCGCCAGTGTCTCCCCTTGGAGTGACTGGGCGGGGCCCTTGGTGGTTGCTGCCTGGGACAGCTTGGCGAGGTTGACGCGCCCCACGGTCTGCAAGGCCACCGGAAACGTCGGTGCAGCGACCGCTGAGCTGACGGTTGCTGCGGCGGCCGACGCCCCGGCACTCGGCAACGACACGCCGACCAGCACAGCGCAAAGCGATCCGACGGCTGCTGAACCGGCCAGGCGGTTAAGGACAGAGCGGTGATGCATGGCTGCAACTCCTTCGCCTTGAATCAACCTGCAAGCTAACCCCGCATTAGCAGCGACACTACGACCGTATGGGGCCCCTGGCAACGGGTACGTCAAGGCTTCGCTGCGCCAAGTTAGGCCCCCTGAGGTGGTCGTCCCATCCACTGCTGGGGGCGAGGACGTCCATTTTCACCGTGTCTCGCTGCGCGAATTCGTGATCAAATCGAGACGGGGTCGGACATCCCCCGGGAGCGCGTTTCATACATTCACTGATCCCTACGCACTCCATCGACGCTGCATCCGTGGAACCAGGCTGGCCGATCGCCTCTTAGGTTCCAAAGGGTGAGACTCAGGGCCGTCGCTCGAAGCGTCGATCCGGGATAAACCAGATAACGGCGACGAGGGCATACAAGGCATACGCCACGTAAGGGCTGAGGAATGCCAGCCCAACAGCGCACGCATACAGCGCGATCGATACATTGCCCTTGAGATCTGATCCGACGGCGCGACCGACCGCAGAATCCCGGCCGTTTGCATGGATGATTGCGGCCACGAGGATCGAGAAGGCGATCGCGGCACCTAGGGCCACGATGCCGTACGTCGCAGCGGGCAAGTGGTCCCCGTAGAAGCTGCCTACCCACTCCGTCACGACTGGGATAAGCGACAGCCAGAAGAGCAGGTGGAGGTTTGCCCACATGACGCCACCGCTGATGTGGCGCGTGACGCGAAGCAGGTGGTGGTGGTTGTTCCAGTAGATCCCGACGAAGGTGAAGCTGAGGATATAGACCAGCAGCTCTGGCAGCCGCCGGCTCAACGCGGTGAACGACCCGCTGACAGGTACCTTGAGGCTGAGTGCCGTGATGGTGATGATGACGGCCATGACCCCGTCGCTGAAGGCCTCCAGCCGACTGGTGCCCACGGTCGTTTCCGGGAGTTCAGGATCTGAGGCTTCGCTCACCTAAACCGTCCCGTCGCTCGAGCCCCTTGTGATAACGAACTCAGCTCCTTCGACCCGTTCCCGAAGATCGCCAAGTGTCACCGCACCCCCGGACACGTGGTCCTCTCGGTAAGGCCACGGCATTGTCGCTGTCCACCTGGAGATCTCACGGTCTTGACTTGACGCCGTCACGGTCGCAACGTCGCCGAACTCAAAACAGCGAACGAAAATCGATCCCTCTGCCAGCGATCTTGCAAATCGGGGCAGGGCGGACACTGAACCGATGTTAGGGGCCACGCTCCTGACCATCCGGACTCCGGATGTCGCGGCACGCCAGGCTCCGGCGGACTGCACATTTGTGCCGAGCTATCCCAACGTCCCGATGCGATTCGGGGGCACGGCCTGGCTGAGGGCGTCCGAAAGTTGCGACGATTACAACGAGTGGTCTCTGGGAATGCAAGTACGGCCAAAGAGTTGAATAGTGCCGCTGCTGGCTGATACCCGTGCTTCGCCGTACGTGGCTCAACCAAAGCCGCTTCGACATTGAACACCAAAGGTTGCCCCTGAACGTTCGGCTGATCTTTCTCACTCCTAGGTTCGAACGACGAAACAATTGTCGGGTCTCATCACACTCGAGGCGACCGTGAGGACCGCGACAACATAGATAGAGCCGGCGTGGATTCGAGTCCGTCACAGACCTTACTGGGGCCCTGCCAACCGGATTCAGCTTCAATTTGAGAACTTCGGTGCCATACCCACTGGGGCGGAACTTCGCATGTCCGCGTCGAAGTTCTCTTGGTTCACGGATTCGAAAGCATCATCGGAGCCGGATACCTGACGAATCCTCATTCAGGCAGACGTTGACAACTGCAATATCGTGAGGTCATGGTCCAGACCGAAGCCACGGTCATCGGGATGAATCGGTCGACCGGCGATATGAAGTGGGCGACACCTTTCGGGATCGCGATTGCCGCGCTACTACTTGGCTTCCTGGGGTGGACCTTGCCGAGCGTTGGCGGAACCCTCGTCGTGCCCACGCTGGTTGTGTTCGGCACAGGAGCTCTCCTCGCCGTGGCAGCCTTGGTGGTCGGGAGACATTGGCACCAACGTCTCAGGCTGAACGGCCTGGCCATGGGAGTGGCACTCGTGACGATTCTCGCGTCAGTGTGGACACTGGAGTTCTCGCTGCCAGCTGCACTCTGGTTCTCGAATGCCACCTCGCAGGCACAGGCGGCGTTGGCGCCTCTCCGTGCTGCGGCCCTCGACCACCAGGGCGTGGCCCCGGGCCAGGGCTGCTCGTCGCACACCGCGGGAAGCATTGGCCCGCTCAACGCCCCATACGAGGAATGTCCCATCTGGACGCCTGAAGGTCATTTCGTCATATTCGCTCCCGTGGGCGTCCAAGGAGGTGGCCTCGGCTTCACCAACGCGGGAGCATCGACCTTTCCCGACAAGTGCGTTCGCCAGTTGACGGGACCGTGGTGGATGTTCACCAATGCCGATTTGGATAACCCAGCGAGTCCGTGTCACTTCGGATACAAATTTCAAGGCGGAGGCTGAGTATCTCGTCCTGTTGGCGTTTCAACCTCCACCGGCACAAAGGACGTCGACGAGTCAGAAGTCGGATCGGTGTCAGCTTGCTCAAAAGTAGTTGTCCACGGAGTTGCCTTGCTCGAAGGGCGTCACGCCAATACCCCCGCGACACACGCCCCAACCGTTTTCTGAGTTTTGAGGTGTGACCCGTATCTGAGGTGTCCCTGAGGGTACGCCGAAATACATGCCCGAAGCCGACTGGCAGTCGAACATGTCTCCCGCCTGGAACATGAACGAAGCGGCCACTCCGGGGCCAAGAGCGACCGGCGCGGGGCCTGGATAGTGACCGACTGCACCACCGTCCTCGATCTGTGCATTCACCCCGCCGAAGGCGATCGACGGATAGCCGTCCACATAGCAGGACACTGAAGAGCGCACGGTGACGATCTGCTCGACTCTGCCCATGCCGAGATTGGGCCCTTCCATTGTGACCTGAGCTGATAACTCATCCTCCGAGCACGGTGTGGCCGGAGTCGGAACCGCTGATGCGGTCACGTGCCTCAAAGTAATCGTGTTGCCCTGCGAGAAAGGTGGAGATGGGCTCAGGTGGCTCGGAACCTCGGCTTTGGGAATTGAGGTGGTTGGTCCGATTGTCTCTCCGAGTGGAGGGATCGTCGTTAACGCCGTTTCCGAATCCGCTGGCGATATCCCCCGTGCTCCGTGATCGTGCCCTGATGGGATCGTGAGGAATACGACGACCGCGGCAACAAGTACGACGAGCAGCGCACCGGCCCAAATCAATCGAACGGTTCGAATATTCATCCCGGCACCTCGTCGCTGGGAAACGTGCTGCCCCTGAAACTAGTGCGCACCACCCCTGATACACCCCTGGTGTCGTCTCTCAGCTGATTCGCGTGGTCCGGCTAAATGTGGCTGTGATCAGTCCCGCCGTCCAGACCGACTTCGCCTCATTGGGACGGCTCACCACGGCTTCCATGGCACCCGCTCGGCGGCGGTGCCATGCTTTGGGACATGGCGGCCCGCTCGCCCGAGGAACGTAAGGCAGACGCCCTATTGAAACTGATGGCCGTCGAGGCCAACGTTTGGGTCGGGACCGCTTCGCCGGACGGTGACGTCCATCTTGTACCGGTCTCCCACACCTGGAATGGCAGTCAGGTTGTGATCGCCACCGGGCCTAGGTCACGTACGGTGACCAACATGACCGCCAACCCGAGGACCCGACTCGCTTTAGGTGAGACTCGAGATGTCGTCATGATCGACGCTGTGCTCGTTGAGACTGTCCCAGCCTCCGAGGCCCCGGCGTCGTTGGCTGAGGCGTACGCCGCCCAGGCGGGCTGGGACGCCCGGACAGATTCGGCCAACTACGTCTACCTAGTGCTGGGCCCGGAGCGGATCCAGGCCTGGAGCGAAGGCGAGGACCTGGCGGGCCGCACGATCATGCGCAGCGGCCAATGGGTGGTATGAGCGGACGATTGATGCTCGATCAAAACGTCATAGATCGGAACAAGAGGTCCATCTTCAAGCAACCAGCACCACCCGCCGCACTCCTCCGAAGAGCACGAATAGAGCTCAAGTATCTTCCGCAACCAAACGTGCATTGGGCCAGTGTCATCAAGGCCTATCGCCAGTCGCCCAAGTTTGCACCTGATCGGCCGACGCTCGCGGTACCAGTCATGACCCAAAAGCCTTGGCTGTACCGTCGTTGTCGATGATCGAGTAGCCCGCACCACTGGCCTGCGCCACAAGACCAACCACGTGGTTACCTCCGGGCGCCGAGCCACTGAGCGAACCGAGGAAGCGCGCGTCACCTTCGGCGAAGACCCCGCCGTCTTGAGCCACGAGCCAGTAGCCCGCACCTGATGGCGTGGCGGCTACCCCGAGCACCGGCTGGGCCAGGACACGAGCGGCCAGTGAGCCCTCGTAGTGGGCGTCGCCGAAGGCGAAGATCCCGCCGTCAGCTCCAACCAGCCAGTACCCGTGACCTGAAGGGCTTTCGGCCATGGCAACGATGGGTGCATTGAGAACCTTGGCGCCCATCGACCCAAAGAAGGACGCATCGCCGAAAGCAAAGATGCCTCCGTCCCTGGCCACCAGCCAGTACCCGTGGCCAGTCGGTGTGCCAACGATTCCGACGATCGGAGCGTTAAGACGCCTTCCCCCCAGCGACCCTAAGAAGGGAGCATCTCCTTCAGCGAAGACACCGCCATCGACTCCAACCAGCCAGTAGCCGCCGCCATCTGGTGTCGATGCCATGCCGCTGATTGGGGCGTTGAGCGTCATTGCGCCAACGAGGGAACCGTGGAAGACCGCGCCGCCGTAGCTAAAAACCGCGCCGTCAGGGGTGGTGATCCAGTAGCCCTCGCCGGTTGGGTTGGCGGCAATGAACGAACCTGCCGTCGAAGGATCCGCAGTCGACGGAGGTGGGCCGGACGCGGCAATCACGACAGGGGCGGCGATCACGACGGAGCGACTCGTCGTCGCTGTGGGCCCACCGTTTCGAGACATCGTCTGGCCGGTGAAGACCTGGGTCGTCGAGGTCCCCGCCGAGTCAGTCACGGACAGGGTCGCCGTGTAGGTGCCGGCGCTGGCATAGGTGTGTGTGATGCTCGCGCTCGCTGACGTGGCGGAAGAGCCATCTCCAAAGTTCCAGGCATATGAGGTGATGGTTCCGAATGGAGCCCATGAGGCTGTGGCGTCAAAGGAAGTGGTCGAACCGGGCGCGCTGGCGCTCACGGTAAAGGCAGCGGTCGGAGCCTGGTCGGGTGTGATGGCTACCGCGATGGGCTCGAAACCAGCATTCATCGTGGCGCTGACCGTGTTCGTGGCCGTGTCGATCACGCTCACCGTGTTATCTCCCGTGTTGGCCACGTACGCTCGCGACCCGTCGGGGGAAATGGCAAGGCCAAGGGGCACCGAGCCGACGGACAGAGTGGAGATCACCGAATTCGTGGCCGTGTCGATCACATCGACGGTATTGGTTGAGTCGCTCACCACATAGACGCGGGTCCCGTCGGGCGTGGAGGCGATCGCAGTTGGCCCTGCCGCGACCGGCACAGTGGCGCTCAGAGAGGCCGTGGCCGTGTCGATCACGCTCACCGTATTGCCAGACTGGTTCGCCACGTAGGCCCGGGTCCCGTCAGACGTGATGGCAATGGCCGTCGGCGCTGCTCCTACAGGCACAGTCGCAACGACGGCGTTGGTGGTGGTGTCGATCACACTTACAGAGTTGTCTCCTATGTTCGCCACATAGACCTGGGCCCCATCGGGCGTGATCGCGGTCGAAGAGGGGAACGCGCCAACAGGAATGGTGGCGCTGATCGTGTTCGTGGCCGTGTCGATCACCTTCACTGCGCTGTCGCCTATGTCAGCCACGTAGGCCCTGGTCCCGTCGGGCGTGATGGCGATGGCAGCGGGGTCCACTCCGACGGGCACAGTGGCAATCACTGAGTCCGTGCCGGTGTCGATCACGCTGACCGTACCGTCCGACTCGTTTGCGACGTAGGCCCGGGTCCCATCGGGCGTAACGGCCACGAAAGCGGGAGAAGCGCCAACGGGGATGGTTGCGCTGATCGTGTTCGTGGCCGTGTCAATCACGCTCACGGTGTTGGCGCCCTCGTTGACCACGAATGCAGCCGCCTCGCCACTGCTCGCTCCAGCTGGGTCAGATACCTCTCGATCGACGACCGTCAACATCCCTACGGCAAGAATGCCGACGACGAGAACGTCGATGGCGGGATGGCTGGGTGCCCCATGGAGTCGGCTTTCGTGCGAGCCTCTTCGGTTCGCACCTCGCAAGAGGCGGAGGTTCAAGCCTCTGAGCACGGGCAGCTCCCTTGCTGATCAGCGGAATCGAAGGCTGGGTATTCACAATCACGAAGCGCAGGTGAATGCAGCGATCGACCCCTGGGTGTCGAGTCCGGGAGACCGATGTCCCTCGCTGGTCGACCCGCCACAGGCCTCGTCGGACTCAAACCGGAGGAAGTACCAGCCATCTCAGAAACGTTGTCAATGTTCCTGCCGCGCCACGTGCACGGCAACCAACACGCGACGCATTCCGGCTGCCTCGCATGTCCTGGGCGGGTTTGTACCCAACCGGGATGTAGATCTAAACGGGAGAATGAGCCGCATTCGAGAGTCCCGACCCGCCAGCCGTCGTCCAGCGCCGCAAGGGCTCGAGGGTGGAACCCATTTCCAGCTGGTCAGCCACACCGGTTGCAGCCACTGTCGCGTCAACCTCGCGTTTCCCGTCGGACGGGGTCCAGCAGGGGACGCAGACACGCTGAACGTGCCGCCATCGGCCCACACCGTCGGCGGTCATCCATGGATCCGCCAACCGCTGACTCGTACGCAGCAGACCTCGCAGAGGGACACAAGGGCTGCAGGGTCGGAAGACTCGGGTCAGGATAGGGCCTGGGCCGGGGAGGGTCAGTATGAAGAAGTGGCTTTGCGCCTTGTGTTTTGCAGCCACAGTGAGCGCTGCCGTTGTCATCGGAGCCAACCTGGCCGCCGCTGTGGGGCAGTCCCAAGGCGTCACCTCGACCAGCATCACGATCGGCATTCCCTACATTGACCTGGCCACCGTCGACAAGCTCTACGGCCTGCACCTCAACCAGGGGAGTTACCCCGATGCCTACAACGCCTTGATCCAAAATCTCAACGCGCACGGCGGCATAAATGGACGCAAGATCGTCGCAAAGTACGCGCCGGTGAATCCGGCAGTTCCCACCTCTGGCGCCACGTCGTGCACCCAGCTGGTGGAGGACGACCACGTGTTTGTGGCCCTCAATCCGTACTTCGGGATCTGCTTCCTCGAAGAAGGCGTTCCTACCGTCAATGGAACCGTTGCGGCAACGGTGTCAGGGCGAGCCGCGCCAAACTTCACCCTTCAGGCGCCAGCGAATGTCTACGACCCCAACCAGTTGGCCATGCTGACGAAAATGGGCGTGTTCAAAGACAAGAAGGTCGCCGTATGGGGCGGCCCGACGGACTCAGCCGAGGTGAAGACCGTCGACGCCGCGCTCGCCAGAGACCATGTGCACGTCGTCCAGACGGCATTCGACTCGGCGCCCGCCACCGACTCGGTCGGCCAGGCCCAACAGGACGCGGTGATTGCCCAGCGCTTCCAGAACGCCGGCATCGACGAAGTGGTGGCCGTCGGTCAAGGGTCCGCAGGGTGGCCACTCGATCAGCAAGCCAATCAGAGCACCTACAACCCGCCTTGGGTGGCAACCAACTTCAACGCGCTGTACGGCTTCGCGATCGGCTCGAGCGCCAATCCCGTGTACCTCAAGAACGTGATCGCGACCACGCCAACTCCGGCGGCCACCGCCGAATGGAAACAGCCGCTGATCCAGCAGTGCGTGGCGACCATCAAGAAAGAGGCGCCCCAAGATGCGATCTCCAGTCCGATTGGCCAGTCACCCTCGGACACGGCGAATCAGACCTACATCGCTCCGATGTCTGCCTGCACGAATCTCGCAATGTTCACCGCGATTGCCAAAGCAGCCGGCAAGGACCTCACCGTGTCACACTTCGAAAAGGCCGGATATGGACTTCGCAACGTGACCTTTCCCGGAGTCGCCAGGTCCGTATCGTTCGGCCCACACCAGGCCTATGCCAGCGTCCCCATCTACCTCGCTCACTACGACCCGGCGCTGAAGCAGATGTTGGTTGCACCGCATCCGGCCTCGGATTGAACGCAGCGGCGTTTCCGAACACGAATCCGTCCTGGGAACGATGGAGGGAGCTCGAGCGACTGACGGTGCTGCGACGCCGGCATCACCTCGAGAGCCCTCGGGCTCCGACCACCTTCCACCAGGGCATCGGTGCAGGCTGCTGAAATCGGCTCTCGCTTTCGCACCAAGCGGGGTTACAGTTCAACCATGGTGAGCCTGGACCTTCGCACCCGGACCGACAGCGATGTCGCGGAAGTCGACGTCGTGAACTTCCTCGATCACCACCTTCCAGAATTTGGGAGCGGGCCATGCGCAGCTCGCGATTCCAGGCGCTCTCGAATTGGGCATTCATCCGTTCACGATCAACACGGTCGACGGTCCGTGGACGCTTTCGATCGCAGGGGAATCCATCCAGGTTGCCCGTGGTGATGACGGTCAGGCTGCCGTATGGCTCAGTGCTGCGGAGTTGACGGACATCGTCTACGACCTGCAAACGCCGATGACCTTCCTGACGGCCGGAACGCTCAAGATGGAGCGAGGCAACCTCGGCGATTTCCTTGACTGGTGGGTCGTCCTGCGATCCCTGATTGATGATGTTCCTGTACACACCGCCGGATCGATCGAGTTTCGTGACCGCAAGGGCGAGCCACTCGACTTGGATACCTCGTTCGGACCCGACGACGACCCCGAGGACGTGTCGCACTTTCTGGCGGAAGCCGGCTTTCTCCATCTGAACAGCGTGTACACCGAGGAGGAGATGGCTCAGGTGTCAGCGGATATGGACGCCGCAGAATCCCTCTACGGCCCTGACGATGGACGATCCTGGTGGGCGCGTACGGCAGCCGGTGACCACCGCCCAGTCCGGCTCCAATGGTTCCAGGACCACAGTCCGACAACGACTGCTCTGCTCGAAGATGATCGCTTTTTGCGGATTGGCCGACTGACGAGCGACGGCTACTCGCCGCGCACCGAGGGCAACCGAGTCGAGGCGCTGGTGAAGCCGATCGGGGTCGTCGAAGGCATCTCCGACTTGCCGTGGCACAAGGACTGCAGTCTCGGGAGACACTCGTACCAGTGCTGCGGGCTCACCGTCGGCATCTCGGTGACGGGCGCGGACGAACGATCTGGTCAGCTCGCCGTCGTCGCTGGATCCAACCGAGCCCTCGTGCAACCCGCTTTTGCTCGGCCGAGTTGGGGTCTACCGGAGATCGGCCTCCCGACCCGCACCGGCGACGTGACCGTGCACACATCCTGCACCATGCACATGAGCTCTGCCCCAGTCGACCGGGAACGGCGAGTCATGTACACGGGCTTCTCCCTGCCCCCCAGAAGTGGAGATACTGCTCGGAGAGGAATCGACGTGCTCTCACGTGTCCGAGAGCAGGCCCATCGAGTTGTCAGTCAGGCGCCGGGACACGTCTCCTGAAGCTCACTCTGCTGGAGCGAGGCGACCCATGGCGGCCGCCACGGCGTAGAAGGTGCGCACGGTCTCGTGGACGATCTGCCGGACGGGAAGCACCTCGCTGATACGCCCAGCTCCTTGGCCCCCGAACGCGAAGCCTGCGTCGAGATCTCCCTCGAAATAGAGCTTCAGGACTCCCTCCATGCCGACCGTCTGACCCATCACTACGGAGGGCTCTTGCTCAAGGCCCTCACTGAAGGGCGTCCGCATGACCCTGTATGCCGGGCTCGAGTGGGCACTGAGCACGACCGTGCCGGTGGCGTCGGCCTCCGTGACCAGTCGCTTGTAGTTCTCGTGCACGGGTGACTCCGCTGCACTCACCATGCGCGTACCCATCTGGACCCCTTCAGCCCCTAGCGCGAAGGCTGCCGCCATCGAAATGCCGTCGACGATTCCGCCGGCTGCGATGACGGGAACATCGAATGCTCCACAGATTTGAGGCAACAGCACCATCGTCGAAACCGGTTTCGTGCTCTTGAACCCTCCCCCTTCACCGCCTTCTACGACGATGCCGTCGACTCCTGCGTCGACAGCCTTTTGGGCGGCTCGCAGCGACGGAACCACGTGGAACACGGTGATCCCGGCCTCGTGGAGCTGCTCCGTATACCGCGCCGGGTCTCCGGCCGACGTGGTGACGAACCGCACGCCCTGTTCAGCGACAAAGTCGACGATGCGGGGGTCGGCAACCAGCATTTGGGCGATGTTGACGCCCCACGGCTTGTCGGTCAGGTCGCGCATCGCCACCATCTCTCCTCGGACCTCATCGAGTCGGCCCGACGAGGTCTCAATGATCCCGAACCCGCCGGCGTTCGAGACCGCCGATGCCAACTGGGCCCGGGCGATGAACCCCATGGGGGCCTGGACCAGTGGATAGTCGACCCCGAGAACCTCGGTCACGCGGGTACGAAGAGGCGGAGGAGCTTGCGCAACCTCTTCAGCTTTGTCGGCCATACCCCCACTCTAGGGAAGGCGCCTCCCCAGGAAGATTTCTGGCCCAACCTCTTTGTCACGATGCAATGGAGAAGGTCGCAGATGGCGCTCAGCGTCGGCTGCACGAGAATTCCGAGACGTCACGGGTAGCCTCTCGTTGTCGCGGACCACCATGTGATGCACGCCAACAAACGAGGTCACCGAATCGATGGGTAGGCGAATCCGCTGGCTGGGCCTCATCTTGATTGTTTGCCTCTCAGCGGTCATCGTGCAGCTTGTCAACATTCAGCTCGTGCGAGCGCCATCGCTCAGGGACTCTGCCAACAACCCTCGCAACTCGTCGAAGGTGTACGACAACCAACGGGGAAACATCTACGCCTCAGACGGAACGTTGCTCGCCCACTCCGTTCGTTCGGCGTCCGCCAGCCCATATCTCTATCTGCGCAAGTACCCGCTCGGATCGTTGTTCTCGCAGGTAGTCGGTTACAAGTCCCTCTTCTACGGAACGGCCGGGATCGAAAACCAATACAACCAGCAACTCACCAAGCACACGCTGCCGGCCCAGACACTTTCCCAGGCACTCGGCTTCGATCCCCTCCAGTCCAGCATCAGCAACCTGACACTGACCATTGACCCCCACCTTCAGCAGACCGCGCAGACTGCGTTGGACCAGATCACCGGGAGCAACAAAGATGCCGCGGTCTTTGCGATCAATCCCACCACGGGAGCCGTCCTTGCTGACTATTCGAACCCGACCTTCGATCCAAACGTCCTGGCCTCACCCGATGTCAAGGCCGAACGCGAAGCCGGATCCTCATACTTTGATCAGAAGGACTCCGAGGGCTTCTTCCCTGGCGTGCCACTGGCGACGGCCCAAACGTTCTTTCCAGGATCCACCTTCAAGGTCGTGACCACGACTGCCGTGTACAACTTGGACCCGGCGCTCTCCAATTTCACCTTTCCGCGTGCCACCTCAACTCCGCTTCCGAACTCGAACAAGTTGCTCACCAATGACGGGAACGAGGTGTGTGGTGGGGACATCCAGCAGATGTTGCCGCAGTCGTGTGACCCCGGATACGGACTGCTCGGCATCGCCCTCGGCGCCGACATCCTGTCCAAGCAGGCCGAGCTCTTCGGGTACAACTCGACCCCACCCATCGACCTCCCCCGGTCGTGGGTCGCCACCCCGTACTTTCCCCCGCCCTCGCAGATCTCGCCGCCAAACCAGGCGATCCTGGCCTACTCGGCCATCGGCCAAGAGAACGTGGCGGCCAGCGCGCTTTCCAATGCCCTCGTCGCGGCAGGAGTCGCCAATCATGGCGTGATCATGACTCCCTATCTGGTGCAGCAGATCACCAACGGCGACGGCACGATCGCCTCGACACACAAACCTGCCCCTTGGATGACGGCTGCGACACCCCAGGCAGCGGCGCAAGTCACCTCACTGATGCAGCTCGTGGTGACCCAGGGCACCGCCGACGGGGTCGGGTTCTCCCCGCAACTCGATGCAGCGGTCAAGACCGGAACAGCCCAAACGGGGAACCCGGAGGCGAACACCGACGACTGGATGATCGGGTTCGCTCCAGCGAACGATCCGAAGATCGCGGTCGCCGTCGTCGTCCCGTACCAGGACTTTTCAGGCACCGGCGCAGGTATCGCAGGACCGATCATGAAGGCGATGTTGGACGCGGCGGTTCTACCAAACGGTTGACCGCAGCCTCTCTTCGACGGAGGCGAAGCCGGACCCGACGGCCAAGCACGCGACACGCATCGTGAGACACACTGACGGGCATGGGAGAAGCGGACGCGGCAGAGGACAACACGAGTGGACGACGTTCTATTGACGGCAACCTGCCGTTCTCGGGAAGAGTGGCCGTGGTGACCGGCTCGACCGCCGATCCGAGCATCGGTAGGTCATCTGCCCTGCGCCTCGCTCGAGGAGGAGCCTCGGTTGTGATCAACGGCCGCGATTCGAGTCGGGTGGCTTCGACCGAAGCCGCCATGCGGGCGGAAGGACTGAGCGTCGTCGGAGTCGTCGGATCGATGGATACTGAACCGGCAGTGGCTGTTCTCACGGACCAAGCCATTGATGCGTTCGGGCGAATCGACATGGTCGTCAGTACCGTCGGTGGTGCGCCCTATCCACTCTCGTTTGATGCAATCAGCGAGGATCAGCTCCTCGACACGATCCGGCTCAATACGTGGCCGGCCATCGCATTGATCCGCGCTGCTCTCGCTCGCGGCCTCGACGACGATGGAGGATCGGTTGTCACGATTTCCAGTGGCTCACCTCACAAGACCACATCTGCCATGGTGTCGTACGCATCGGCCAAAGCCGCACTTAACGCGATGACTCGGACGATTGCGGCCGATCTCGCCCCCCGGGGGGTCCGAGTGAATGCAGTGAGCCCCGGATTGGTGCGAACGACCGCCACGCAGCCTCTCTGGAAGTCCGACATGGGGATCGCGGCGGGATCGGCACTCCCTCTGGGCCGGCTGACCGAGGCCGATGACATCGCGGCGGCGGTGTGCTTCCTTCTGTCTGAAGATGCGCGACAGATCACTGGAATCACGATGGACGTTGACGGTGGGAACCATCTCGGACGGGGTTGGACTCCGATTCGATAACCACGTGGGGCTTGCTACCCGTTGGCCAAAAGTCTCTTCAACGGGCGGACGACGGTCGAGCCGATCTGCTCAATCTGTTCTCGCACGTGCTCGGCCGGCATTCCCGGAAGCTGTACACGCAAATTCAGCGCGTCCGCACCGACCTCCCGCCAGACAGCCATGAGACGAGCGACCATCTCCTCTGGCTCGTCCGTTGCGATCGTCTGGTCGTCGCCAAATGAACGAGCTGGGGCGGCGTAGCTTTCATAGACAGCACGTTGGGCCTCGATCAGGTCGGATAGCGAGCGGCCCAGCCAGACGCGCCGGATGAGCACTTTGGGACCCTGACCTTCGGCGTCGTCGAACGCCCGGGTCAGCCTGGAAAGCCTGTCGGGGGGCGACATTCCTTCGAAAAGTATCCCGGCTCCACATCGGGCAGCCCTCCTTGCCGCGGTGGCCGACACGGCTGCGCTGAGGACAGGAACAGGGTTCTCCCGGCAGGCACGGAGCGCCGGATCTTCTTCGAGCTGTCCAAGACCATCACCTCGAAGCATGGAGACCAGTCGCGGGAGCTCCGACTTGAAGAGTCCGATCGAATCGGCCTGGTTCACACCGGCAATCTCAAAATCCAGCGGCAACGCACCGGCCGCGACACCGAGTCCCACCCGTCCCGGGTGACGCGCCGCAAGCCAAGCGGCCTCCTCGGCGACGAGTGCTGTGGCCCGCAGGGGAAGGAGGAGCGGCGCGGCAGCAGCCCAACCCACGTCGTGTTCTGCCAGCACAAAAGAGGCCATCTGCAGCGGCTGCGCCATGTAGCCGGCGAATCCGCCGTGGTGTTCGCTGGTCATCACTCCGTCGAAACCGTTCTCGAGCGCGAGACCGGCCTGGCGACAGACCTCGGTGACAACGGCTTCGGCAGAGAGTTCGTTGTGAGGGTAGAGCCTGATGGATACAGAACCCCGCGCAAAGGGAGCCGATGGTTGAGGGGAGATCGACGGTCCGACCTGGGAGCTCGTCATAGAGCGCTCCGAGAAAGGCTGCGGTCCGTCAATGTGTGCTCACCTTCAATGGGTGCCGCTGACTTCATTCTCCTCGGCCAAAAGGGGCCGACAGGGCTCACCGCGCAATGCTCCGCACTCCGGCAGCGTCGGCGTGGCGTCGACACCGTGGACGACATCCACGGTCAATGTCGAGGCCGCAACCCCTCCGAGACCGACGATGGTTTTCTGGCCCTTGTCCAGTGTGCCGAAGGCCCAGACGGGTCGATCACCACCAGGTGCAGAAATGACGATGCGCATGGCAGTTCCGAGCCTGAATGTGTGCACAATCGGATCGATCGGGATCCTGACGAGTTCGTAGTGGGTCGGCGAAAGGTGTCGGGCGTCGTGCGGCAGATACGTCGGTGCTGTGAAGAGGGCCGTGGAATCCGACAGGTCGACCTGATTCGTGCTCCGCAAGAATCCCGACGTCACGTACTCCTCCTGCCCGGCTTGAGGGCGGACCTCGGTGATCGTTGCCTGGAAGTCTTCGACTGGCGCGTTGGCCTTGACCCAAAGGTCCAGCGTGGCTGGTCCCACCACGGTCGTCGGCGCTGTGAAGGGTGCTGTCTCGAACCCGACGCCGTCAGGAGACGGGACCGGGGTCCAGTCCCATCCCGGATCGGCCAGCCACGCATTCCCGTTCGCCGGAAGGCTCGTGCGGGGCCGAACTGTTGGGTCGAGGCGAAACGTGGCCCGACCCGACGTGGGCCGCTGGCGGACCAGACTGCCGCTTGATCCGAGATACAGCGTTGTCACGTTGCCGGCCGGTGGCCAGCTGGAGAAGTTCGCGGCATAGGTCGCTCCGATGGTGCCCGAACCGGTCTGACCGGCACCGTTGTCGAAGAGCACGCGCACATGCGGTGTGTCCGTGCTGAAGCTGGCTCTCGCAACGGCCACCGACCGTGCGGTCGTGAAACGGAGCGGTGGCAGCGGTGCCTGCGCTGCGACAGAGGCTGCCGAAGCGGCAAACTTGTCCAGCACGAGCGAGGCGATCGCGTTTGGCTGGGTCGGCACCCTGTCGGCAACGTAAATGTCGAGGAACTCCAGCCAGCGACTGATGGTCTGTGGGTCGGCCGAGTCGATGTGGTCGCCATTGACCATGTTTACGAACACCGGGGTCGACTTTGGGAAGGCGTCAATCAGCGCTGGCCACTGCGGTCCTGTCTGCTCGTCCTGGAGGGCTCCCGACAAGAAGACGGGCACCCTCACGTGATGGGCCCACTCGGTCATGGAGCGCCGATCGAAAAGGGACGGGTCCCGGCCCCGCGCCGCCCCATTGGCCACCATCTGGGGTCCAACCAGTTTCACGAGGTCTTCCGTTTGGCCGTGGAGCGCCTGGTTGGTCAGACAAGTCGAGGATGTACCTCTATTCGCCGCCAGCTCCGCGTCAATCTCGTAGTACGTCCAGGGCTGGGCAACACCTTGCACAGGGCTGTTCGAGAGCTGAGCCAGCGTGCCGTCGCGGAGCACAGCCGCTGGCTTGGCGTCGTCGATACGCTCGCCGATCCACTCCGCGGCGAATCCGTTGTTGAAGATGCCCCCCGGATACCCGGTCGAGAAAAGGTCGTCGGTGGGACTCATCGGGGCTATCGCCGCCAGGTCTGGTGGGTCCGTG
Source organism: uncultured Acidimicrobiaceae bacterium (assembly GCA_963726855.1). Lineage (GTDB taxonomy): Bacteria > Actinomycetota > Acidimicrobiia > Acidimicrobiales > RAAP-2 > Bog-473. The sequence goes on along the minus strand of CAVSEB010000012.1, from coordinate 143,818 downwards.
CCGGCCGACGGAAGTTGCGACAGACCCGAATAGCTGATCCCCACCATGCCGACCTTGTGATGGGCCACCCACGGTTGATGAGCGATGACTTCGATGGAGTCGTAGGCGTCGTAGTCGGACGGATACCCCAGGAGGTCGAATGCCCCGCCAGAGCAGCCAGTTCCACGCATCTGGAGGCTGACGGTGGCGAACCCCGATACGCGTGCCACCACTGCACCAACATCGGTGGCGGAATCGGGCAACAGGTTGGAGTCGCCGCAGTTCGAGCAAGAAGCACCCAGAGCCCCGTCGATCAGGGGTGGAATCGGGTCAGTCGGACCGGCCACGTTGTAGCCCGAGTACTCGACCACCGTCGGGCAGGGCGCAGCGGTCGAGCAACGTGTGCCCAGCGGAAAACGCACCGTGGCCGCCAGGGAGATTCCGTCTCGCATGGTGATGTAGTTGAGACCTTCATGAAGGGGTTGATCCTCGTAGAGCGGGGAGTCGAGTGGCGGATTGGCCCCGCGAGCAAGAACGGAGAAGGTATGGCTGGCCCGGCCTGTGGCGTCATCGTGCCAGGCGTAGCCCGTTCCTGGCTTCAGATCTCTGACAATGCGGGAACCCAGCTCGTCGGCCTCGCCTGGGTTGTCGGCGTTCACCACGGCCTTTCCATCTCGAACCAAGGTGATTCGATCACCCGGCTGAGCGCCAGTCAGCCACGCCTCGTCAATGGATCCGTTCCCGTGAAGGGGTGATCCGGGCTGAGCCCCCGAGCCGGCAATCGAACCGAACTGCAGGCTGATCACCGCCGAGAACACGACAATCGTGGCCGCCGGCAATCTCCCCCACCTGCTCATCCCCGATCCCTCCCGGGCGCAACATACCTCTTCACCCAGGTCCCCACGTTGCCGAAGTCGACGTCATCGCCGGCATCTCGGTGTCGTATCGCAGAATCATCGCGATGAAGGTCGGAGCAGGGGAGGCTGTAGCCGACGAAGACCACGATGTTCGGCGCCAAGACACGGCAAAGTCATCGAAAGGACGCCCCGACCCCACGATGGAGGGGACTGTCAACGGGTGGTTCAGTTCATACGCGCGACCGATCGTATGGTCGCCCAACTGGGGTCAGTGTGCTCATTGGGATCTCGCGATGGACCCCCCGAGCGGCTACATGATCTCGCCTTCGCCCTTAATATCTGCCCCTCGCTTCGCCATTGATTTTTCGTTTTCGGCGACGTCATGGGCGTCCGCCGCGAATTCCTTGCACGACCGGTCTGCCGCCCTTGCTTCGTCCTTGGTTGCTTCGCGGTCGGCGACATGGGCTTGCTTGGCCTCGCGCTCGTCTTCCGCAACGGTCGCATCGTCCGGTGTCGTGTGCGCATCCTCGCTCACATTTCCTCCTTCACCGTACGTGGTCAATCTCTCCACTCATTCTTCACGCCGCCACCACAGCTTCAAGACAACTGAGCGCAATCGCCTGGCGTCGCTCGTCGCTGTCGCATCTCAGCCCCTTAGCCTTTGCCGTAGCTCCTCGACAGCCTTTGCCGTAGCTCCTCGACCGACATCTCGCCGGCCGAGGAGCTACTGACAGTGCAACAACTACCAGCGGTACCAGCGGGCAGTGCCACCCCCCGAGGTCTCGCCCCGAGCCAGGCCGAAGCCGATCAGCCAAGCCAGGAATACGACTGCTGCCACGATCCACAGCACATGGGCTGCAAAACCCAGGCCGCCAAGGATCAATGCGATGAGAAGAACCAACAGAATCACAGCCATCTCGCTCCCTCCGTTCGTGAATGTGGAATCTCGCATCACGCGATTTAGATGTAACTGTCCTCGCGGCGGACGATCCGACCGCTGCCGTCATCGATGACGGTCCGGCGTCGGTGGAACCCGCCGGGCCCCACCAGACCGAACAGCACGGACAGAACCACGCCAACGGCCCCCACGATCATGAGGATGACTCCGACCGTGTTCAGATTCACACCGTGCTGATACGGACTCTCAGTGACCGCAAAGTCGAGGATTGCCCCCACGGCGCCAACAAGAATGCTGATGACAACACCACCAACCATTTCGCACCTCCTTTCTTGGACAACCAAGTAGGTGCCATGGCTGATACCCGGCGCGTCGGGTCCTCTCGTTGAATCGAACGGGGAACGAGGAGCTGCCGCGTAAAAACGGCGGTTTGGTCGCGAGCTCTTCGCTCTCCCTCGATCTATTAATCCCCATTGCGGGCCGATTCGTGCGTTCCGTCGGGTACCCGGATTGCGGCGAGATGTGCTCGGCCTACGGCACGGGAGGTGAGGGCGCCGGGTTGGCGGGGCCGTGGTCCGAACCAATCCGCTGGAGCAACGGCCGGGCCAAGACGAGCGCCACCAGACATTGCAACACGCCGGCCAGGACGATCGGGAGCCTGAGCCCTCCGAATGCCGCCAGGCCACCGGCCGCCAACGCACCCACCGGTGCTGCGCCCCAGGTGATGCCGCGCCACGTGCCTCCCACCCGCCCCATGAGATCCGGCGGAGTCAGGCGCTGTCGCAGCGAGATCGCAATCACTGAGCCTGCTCCGACCGCGAGTCCGATGATGACGAAGGCCGCTCCGGCAAGAACCCAGCCATGGGCCGGCGCCATGAGGAGATACCCGACACCCGAGATGCCTGCCGCTGCGATCAGTGTCTGGGCACTCCCGAACCTCGCCACCAGCCGTACCGCCACCACGCTGCCCACGAGGTTGCCGGCGGCACCAACGGCGAGGAAGATCCCGTAGGCCGCGGGCCTGATTCCCCACTCCTCGGTGGCCAGCAAGACGAGAACGCCGCCTTCCATGCCCTGCAGGAGTGCCAACGAACTCACGACGGCGAGGAGCACGCGGAGGCGGCGGTCGGCAAACAGGTACCGGGCCCCCTCCCAGATCGACGTTGACGACGGAGTCGTCGACGGCTTTGGGTGGGTCGGCACGTGGAATCGGGTGAAGGGGAGACAAGACGACACCAGCGCAACGGCATCGGCGAAGAATGGAATGGATGGGCTGACCGCGAACAGCGTGGTGCCGACGATCGGCCCGGCCAGGTGTTCTGTGGCGGCCTCGGTACCACTGAGGACGCCGTTGGCGTGTTCGAGTTCGTGCGGACGCACGAAGTCGGACATCAAGGCCTGCATTGAGGAGTAATAGATGGCGCGTCCCGCGGCGTTGATCAGCACGACAACAACGAGCAGGCCGAGATTCAAGTGACCAGCCACGATTAACACGGCTCCGACGAGAATCACGAGAGCGCGAAGCGCATTCATGAGAGCCATCGTCGGACCACGCGCGAACCGATCGGCGAGCACACCGGCGGGCACGGCCACCAGGAGCCAGGGCAGGTTGTCGGCGGCCGCAACGACGGACACGGCGACCGGATGGGGGTTGATCAGGACGGCGAGGAGAGGAACGGCGCCGTACGCCACCCCGTCCCCCGAGCTGGCGAAAGTGAAACCGACCCAGAGGCGCGCGAACGAGCCGCGCAACCATCGTCGGCCCTGCTTCCTACGCGTGCTCATGGGCCATTCTGGACTGCGAGATTACGCGAACCTGTCACACCGAGTGGTCGGCGCGCCGACCACAAGACGCGACGGCGGCGGGCGCCACCTTCATCATGCAACCCCAAACGGAACTGCTAAAGGCGGCGGCCCGCCGTGCCGAAGCATGTAATGCAATACCCCGTTCCATGCGGGAACGGAGCGACTACTGGCTTGGCGCTGAGAAAGCGGCTACTTCCCGCGAAAACTCAGCCCCACTTGCCACCAAACTCACACATGTCGACCCTCCTTCCGCGTGTAGACAACGGCGGGGGATGTGAGGCTGTGACACCGTGCGACCGGTTGCCTTACATCTCCCGTTGGAAAGTTTCACCCAAGTTGAAAGGCAAAATCAACACAGGGACAACTTTGACTTCACGGGGATTGCAAGTCAAAAACGGACGGGCCCTCTGATCAGGGGCGACGCGTCAAAGCGCGGGAATTTCAGCGCAAACAAGTGTGTCGGTCGCTGCAGCCAAATTTGAGGCCGAGACGGCCACATCAAGGGCTCAGGAGACCTTCAGGGTGAGGCAAGCCGGTTGGCGACCGGCATACGGCTGAACGAGTTTCGTCAGCGGCCGGTGGCGGCGGTCACAATCTCCGGCACCTGGGTGGACTCGGTCTCGAGGGGACCGAACTCGAGCGATCCGTTGCCGAGCAACCACTCCTGCACCAGAGCGGAGTTCTGCGGCCGTCCGAGGTAGTGCCCTTGGATCATGTCGCAGTTCGCGTCGGCGAGGATCGCACATGTCGCGGCATCCTCGGCTCCCTCGGCTACGACGAGGAGGCCGAGCGAGTGCGCCATGGCGATGGACGAGCGCACGATGATCGCGTTGCTCATCTCGTTTGGCAGGTTGGTCACGAAGGACCGATCGATCTTGAGCTCCTGGACGGGGAGATGGTGCAGGTAGGCCAGCGACGAGTAGCCGGTCCCATAGTCGTCGATCGCGATGCGTACGCCGAGATCTGCCAATTCGTCCAGGACGCGGCTGGCCTGCGCCAGATCGGCCATGACTTCCGTCTCCGTCACCTCGACGGTGAGAAGTTCGGGCGGCAGGTTGTTGATCCGCAGGTTGCGCTCGACGAGATCGACGAGGCTGGTGTCGGTGAGCTCTCGGCCGGAGACATTCACCGCCATGCCGATCCGTAGACCGATCCGGCGCCAGTGACCGAGCTGCGCACACGCCTCGGCCAGTACAAACTCGCTGATCTGACCGATGAGTCCCATTTGCTCGGCGATGCCGATGAACTCTTCTGGCGGGATCCAGCCCAGTTCGGGGTGGTACCAGCGACACAGTGCCTCGACCCTGACGACTTCCTTGGACTTCACGTCGGCGATCGGCTGGTACATCACGCTGAGGCCGTTCCCGGTCTCGAGGGCGTGGGTCAGGAATCCCCCGACCATCAGGGACCGGCGCACGCTCTTGTCCTGCTCCACCGAGTACAGCTCGACGATGCTCCGACGCTCCTTGGCCAGGTACATCGCGATATCGGCCCTCTGGAGCAGGAGCGCAACATCGTTGCCGTGCTCCGGGGACAGGGCGATGCCGGCACTGAACGTCACCGCCAGTGTCATCCCCTCCATCTCAATCGGGCGTGACATCTCGGCGTTGAGGTCGTAGACGATGTCCACGGCTTGCCCGGGATCTGAGATATCGGCGATCACCAGGGCGAACTCGTCTCCACCCAGGCGGGCCACCGTGGCCCGGCCTGCAGCGGCACGGAGCAGTCGCTCGGACACCTCGCAGAGCAGGCGGTCGCCGATCAGGTGACCGAGGGTGTCGTTGACGTCCTTGAACCGGTCGACGTCGAGCAGGACGATGGCCACGCCAGTGCTGTCGCAAAGGGCGGTGGCGGCCCGGTTGAGGAAGAGACTCCGGTTCGGCAATCCGGTCAGGGCATCGTGATTGGCCTGGTGTGACTTGCTGTCCACCTCGTACCGCAGCTCTTCGACCAGCCGGGCTCGCTCGAGGCTCGCACTGGCGTGTGCTGCCAGCGTCTCGAACAGCCGGAGGTCATCCTCGTCGAAGGGATCGAGTTCCTCATCACGGTCGATCGCAACAAGGACCCCAATCGGACGGGTGCCGTTGGACAGCGGCGCAACGACCGCATCACGATACTCGCCGACGATGGGATCGAGATCGAACTTCTTGTGGTGATTCTCCGCGTTGTGGAGCGAGCCCCGGCCGGTAAGGATCGCGTGGGTCACCATGGAGTGCCCGTCGAGGCTGATCGGCTCGATCACCGGTTCCCCCTCGTCGTTCAATGCGACGCGCCGAGGGATGCCTGAGGGTTCGGCCAGGATGAGTTCCGCCCGGCGCGCCCGCATCACTGTGCAGACCTGGCGGAGAACGTCCAGGCTCATCGAGGAAGGCTCCAGGCTCGCCGAGCCCAGCGATCGACTGAATTCGTAGAGGCGCTGGAGAGACGCAAAGCGCAACGTCATGCGGGCATACCGCGGTAGGCAAAGATGATGAGCGCCGCCACGAGGATCAAGGGCAGCGTTCCCCAGGGGTTGTACCAGGCTGCGTTGAGCACGACGAAGGAGAGGCAGACGCTCGCCGTCATGAGCATCGCTTCGGTGGTGAACTGGACCCCGTTCCGCCGCTCCACTGTCTGTCCGCTGATCTTCAACACGACCCGGACGGTGAGCATGGTGAAGAAGCCCGACGTACACACTGCGGCAACCGCGGCAATCCAGCCGTGAAGGCTGACCGGGAGATGATCGCCCAAGATCTCGCGGAAGACCACGGCGGACAGCGCCGTGCCGAATCCGCCTGAGGCGATGTTGAACAGAACCTTGATCGGCGCCTGCCTTCGCAACACCGCAAGACCGAGAGTCTCGGCACAGACGCAACTGAGGACCAATAGCGATGGTGAAAGGAAGACCAGCCCGATGAGCAGAGGAACTTCTACGAGCACGAATAGATAGGTGTTGCCCCGGTAGTGCAGGGAGACCGGAGCCCAGACCGCCCCCGCCCACAGGATGGTGATGATGACGAACATCTCGGGCTCGGGGAGGAGGTCGCGGATGGGACCGAGACCGTGCAGTGGCCCGAGCATCAGGAGGAGCGCGGTCCCCGCGAGCAGCGCAATGGAGAATGCGTTGATGGCCGCAGGCACAAGCCAGCTGGCGCGCCGTTCTTCCGGAGCCTCGTCGAACTCGTCTGCGGCGGCGGACAAGCTCTCGTCTAGGAAGTCATCTTCCTTGTTGTCGTTCGTCGTATCCATTTCGCCAAGGGTCTTGTGCACGGGGGAATCGGCCTATTGACCAGGCACGTCGGGCATATCGGCGTGTGCAGTAGTCAACTTGAGCCCTCTCCTGAGATTTGCTTCGGCGCCTCCGCCTGTGACGGCCCCGGGAAACTTCGCTCGCTGGCGTAGAGCGGGCTCGGGCAGCCATTGCTCCCCTTTTCTTTTCACCCCAAGTCAAACCTTTTCGCACCTGGATTGCATCCGGTTCTCTGGTGAATTGGTCAGGAGTTGGGTTTGCGCCACGGAGCGATGGCGCGATGCAGACGCGTTGAATTAGCCCGGAGAGGTGCCTGGAGTGCGCACAGGAACGCCGGCGACCACCCAATGGGGAGTGGTGCGAGAGCATGCGCCGCTCGGTCAGGTTCGAACCGGTCGGCCTCCGACAATCGATGCGCGTTCCATGGTGCGCGTGTGGGGCCAGTAATCGCTCGAGGCGTAGTGCTGGACGGCGCGGTTGTCCCAGAACGCGACCGTGTCCGTTGACCACGTGAACCGGCACTGGTGCTCGGGTGCGTCCGCCTGGCGGCACAAGCGGTCGAGCAATTCGTGGCTGGCTTCGGGTGCGAGGCCCTCGATATGACTGGTGAAGGGCCGGTTCACATAGAGATGGAGTTTGCCCGTGCCGGGATGGGTGCACACCACCGGGTGACGCACTTGCGGGTACTGCTGGCGCGCCCTCTCTCGCTCTTCCTTCGTCATCCCGTGCCCGAAGGTCTGCGTGAAGTCGTGCACCGCGACCATCGCGTCGATCTCAGCCTTGGTTTCGTCGTCGAGGACGTCGTACGCCGCGTACATGTCCGAGAAGAGCGTGTCACCGCCGACGTCAGGAACAGCCAGCGCATGCAACACCGCGCCCATCGAAGGGCACTCCCGCCAGGTCACATCGTGGTGCCAGGCGTTCTCGTAGCCGGTCACCTCGGCGGTCTTCTCGAATCGAACCAACTCGGGCTCACCGGTGTTCGAGGGCAGGAAGGGATGCACCTCCAAGTCGCCGAAGCGGCGGGCAAAGCTCACATGTTGTTCGGGCGTCAAGGGTTGGTCCCGGAAGAAGATGACCTTGTAGTCGTAGAGCGCCTGGCGGATCTCGGCGACCACCTCGTCGGGCAGATCGGCTGTCAGGTCGACGCCGGCGAGCTCTGCGCCCACTGTCGAGCCCAGCTGCGTGGCATTGAAATGCCGCCACTCGAGGGCCCCCAGGCGATCCCGCTCTGTTGCCAGGTGGCTGAAGGGTCCGACGTTGATGACGTACCCGGGGAGTTGGAAGTGCTCGGGCGTACGGGCTGCGGCCGTCGACGACATGAGACTACTGTAGTCAAATGACTACAGTACGTCCATCGGGACGCACCCACGTGATGGAGGCCGTCCTGGACGCCGCCGCCGACCTCTTTGCGACACAGGGCCCGGCGGCCACCTCCATCCGAGAAGTGGCGACCCGGTCCGGCGTCAACCACGGTCTGGTCTACCGCCACTTCGGGACCAAGGAGGAGCTGGTCTCCGCCGTGCTCGACCACGTGAGCACCCGCTTCAACGAGGCCGTTGCCTCCGGTTCGCACCAGGCGGACGTGGCGGCCGAACGGCAGTGGCGCGTCCTGGCCCGGGCCATCCTCGACGGGTACCCCGTGGGCCGCCTCCAACACCACTTCCCCTTTGTTGTGCAGTTGGTGGAGGAAGCACGGCTCTCGACCACCGACGACACGGCGGCCCGGCTGGCTGCCGGTCACGTCGTGGCGCTCGAGTTGGGCTGGCGCCTCTTCGAACCCTTCCTTCGCTCCGCGACCGGCCTCGGGGGCATCGACCCCGACACCGTGTGGCGGGCGACATCAAGTGTGAGCCGACGGTTGCTCACCGCACCCGATGCGGTCAGCCGTTGAGCTATTCGGCCGCGATGGCGGACAGGATGTCCAGACGGGCCGCACGCCGGGCCGGCCAGCTCGCGGCGAGCAAGCCGAGCAGGGCGGCCAGAATCAGGAAGATCACGAGGTTCGAATAGGGCACCACCGTGTCGGTGATTCCCTGCGAGTGCAGTGACGACACCAGCGCAATGCCCAGCAGCGTGCCCACGATGATCCCGATCACCGCACCGAACACGGCGAGGATCACCGACTCCGAACGGATCATCGCCCGGATCTGACGGCGCTTCATGCCAACGGCCCGCAACAGTCCGATCTCGTGGGTCCGCTCGAACACCGACAGCATGAGGGTATTCACAATGCCGATGAGTGCGATGAGGATGGCCAGAGCGAGCAGCGCGTAGACCAGACCCGAGCAATTGGTTCACCTGGGCGGCCTGGGAGTTCTCGAATTGGGCCCGGCTCTGCACCTGGACGTTGGGGTACGGGGCGAGCGCGTGAGTCACGGCCTGCTGGACGCCCGCACTGCCGTCGGTCCGGGCCAGAACGGCTTGCGGCTGCGGGTTCTGGAAGTGGTTCACATAGAAGGCCTGGCTGACCAGGTAGCTCCCGATGAGCGAGTTCGTCTGGAAGATGCCGCCGATGCGCATCGTCGAGTTGCCGGTGAGCGCAAACTTGACGGGCACCCTGTCGCCCACGGAGAGGTGGTCGGAGTTGGCCGTCGAGGTGTCGATGAGGAGATCGCCCGCGGCCAGCGACTGTGTCGTACCCGAGGACATGTTGAGGATCAGGGTCTGCGAGAGGTTCTTCGTCGAGACCGCCCTGAGGTTCACGATCGACTGCTTGAACTCGAACTGTCCTCCGTAGACGGTCGACGTCGAGGACACACCGGGCACCCTGGCAACGGCGACGGGTACCGCCGTGCTGAACGCACCGGGACCGTTGGTGTTTGTGTTGGTCACGATGATGTTCGCCGCGATGGCCTGGTCGATGCTGGCGGTGGCGGACCGCGACACCGACGCGCCGAACACCGCGATCACCGACACCAGCGCGAGCCCCACCATGAGCGCAGAGGCCGTCTGGGCCGTCCGGCGCGGGCTGCGCATGGAGTTCTCCCGGCCGAGGCGGCCGGACATCCCCAACAACCGGGCTAAAGGCCGGCCGATCACGCTGGACATCGGGCGCGCCACGGCAGGGGCCAGCCTGGCCACACCGATGAAGATGAGCAACGCGCCCACGCCCACCAGCTGAATAGCCGGCGCAGTCAGCCCGACGGCCAGCGCGAGCACGCCGAGCAGAGTGATCCCCACACCCCAGGTGAAGCGTCGGCGCATGGAGATCTCGTGCTCGGCCTGCTGCTCCGACACCGCCTCGACCGGCGCGATGCGGACCGCCCTGCGAGCGGGACTGATGGCCGAGACCACGGTCACCCCGACGCCCACGACGAGGCAGACGATCACAGTCCGCGGCTCGAAAGCGATGGGGCCAGACGGCAGGGTGATGCCGAACCCCTTGAGGAGGGCCTCGAGACCAATTGCGGCCAGGACTCCGAGGCCGAGCCCGATCAGCGACGACAACAGCCCGACGATCGCCGCCTCACCGATCACCGAACGGAAGACTTGGCGCCGGCTCGCCCCGACGATGCGCAGCAGTGCCAGCTCCTTGGTCCGCTGCCCCACAATGATGGAGAAGGTGTTGAGGATGGTGAAGCCACCAACGAAGAGCGCGATGAAGGCGAAGACGAGCAACGCCGTGCTGAAGAAACCGAGTGCCTGACTGATGGCGCTGGTCTGTTCGTTGATCACAGTCTGACCAGTCACCACCTCGACTCCGCGGGGTAGCACGTCTGCGATGCTCCGCTGCACCTGCGCTTTGTTCGCGTTGGACGTGGTGACCACATTGATGCTGTCGAACTTGCCCACCTCGCCCAACAGCCGCTGCGCGGTCGGAATGTCGAACGCGGCCAGCGTGGCCCCGGCCAGGTTGTCCGCCGTACCGAAGCGGGCCAACCCGGTGATCCTGAACGTCTGCGTCGGACCCTGGAGGAGGATCCGCACCTGCTGGCCGACCTTGAAGCCGTACTTCTGGGCCGTCCCGAGGTCCATGGCGACGTCGTGCGGCGTCGTCGGCGCCGATCCCTGCACCAGATGGAGCGTGGAGAGCTGCGTCTCGGGGTCCCACGAGATTCCCGATGGTGGGCGCTCCCCCGGTGCTGAGGGCCTTTCCGTTCGGCCCGATGTACTGCGCGTAGCCCGTCGACCGTTCCCGTTCGCTTCCTGCCACCCCGGGCACGGTGCGCACCGTGGACAGGATGGACTCGGGGATGGGGTTCCGTGTGGCCGTCCCGCCCGATCCGAACTCTGCGACGCCCCGCACCTGGAGATCGATGTTCTGGTAGATGTTGCCGAACAGCGTCTTGAAAGTGTTGTTGAGCGTGTCCGTGAGCACGAAGGTCCCGGCGATGAACATCACGCCGAGCACGATCGCCAGTGCGGTCAGGGCCAACCGGAGTTTGTGGGCCAGCAGCCCCTTGATGGTGACCTTCCACATGTCAGGTACCCAGCGTGCGCATGCGCTCGAGGACCGAATCCGCAGTGGGGTCATAGAGCTCGTCCACGATGTTCCCGTCCGTCAGGAAGACCACCCGGTCGGCGTAGGACGCACCATGCGGATCGTGCGTGACCATCACGACGGACTGCCCGAACTCGGTGACCGAACGCTTGAGAAAGCTCAGCATCTCCTGCGTTGAGTTCGAGTCGAGATTGCCCGTGGGCTCGTCGGCGAAGATCAGATCGGGCCGGTTGATGAGGGCTCGGGCACAAGCGCAGCGCTGCTGCTGGCCACCCGACATCTCGCTCGGTCGATGGGTCAGGCGGTCCGAGATGCCGAGCTGCTTGACGAGGTAGTCGAACCAGTCCTGGTCGACTTTCCTGCCGGCGAGGTCGACCGGCAGCGTGATGTTCTCGCCGGCCGTCAATGTGGGGACGAGGTTGAACGACTGGAAGACGAAGCCGATCCGGTCCCGGCGCATCTGGGTGAGGTCTCCGTCGTCGAGACGGCCGATGTCGAGGTCACCGACGAAAGTCTGTCCCGACGTCGGCTGGTCCAAGCCGGCCATGCAGTGCATGAGCGTCGACTTGCCCGAACCCGAAGGTCCCATCACTGCCGTAAAGCGGCCGCGATCGAAGGTCACGGTGATACCGGCCAGCGCGTGCACGGTGGCCTGTCCCGTGCCATAGATCTTGCGCAGATCGATCGCGTGCGCGGCAGGGATTACCTCGCGTTGCTCTGCCAAGGCTTCGTTTGTGAGCGTCACCGTGCCTCGCTTCTTGAACCGGGGGAGGGAGAGAGGGAAATTGAGGACCGGAGTCCGGCACCCACTCTTGCAAGCTGCTGCGACAGACACAAGGCATGGGGCGGGTAGATGCCGGGCCAAGAGCTCCTGCTGCCTCTCCCAGCACCCGCCAACCGAGATGGCTACCCTGATCGTCGACAGCCGCGTGAGCCACCCGGGGGGGCGAGTTCGCATGAGTAGGACGTGAGTCGCTGACGTCGCACCTGCGGCCGCAGCATCGCAGCGAGATCTTCGCGGGCGTCGTTTCCGTCGCCGCGGTGATCGCTGTCCAACTGATCCTCTTTCCCATGCCGTTGGGCGTCTGGCTCCAGGGCGCCATCCTCGGGCTCTTGGGGTCACTGATGGCACTCGGGTTGGGCCTTACCTTCCGGCTCAACAAAGTCGTGAACTTCGCCCAGGGTGACCTCGGCACGGCCCCGGCCGTGCTCGCGGTCGGTCTCATCGCCTTCTCCGGCGTGAACTACTTCCTGGGTCTGATCACGGGCCTGGTCGGCGCCGTCGTCCTCACGGCGACGCTCGAGATCCTGGTGGTGCGCCGATTCCGGCGCTCCCCTCGGCTGATCCTGACCGTCGCCACCATCGGGCTCTCCCAGCTCCTTGTCGTGCTGAGCCTCCTGATCCCACGCATCTGGGGTCAGGTCCCGATCTCCACGGCGGTGATCAGCTTTCCTTGGCACGCGACCTGGCACCTCAATCCGGTCGTCCTGAACGCCGACGATCTCGTCGCCGTGATCGTCTCGGTGGCGTGCCTGGTTGGCGTCTCCCTGTGGTTCACCAGGAGCGACATCGGAATTGCCGTCCAGGCCGCCGGGGACCGCCGCGACCGCGCCTCCATGCTGGGCATCCCCGTCGGACGGCTGCAGTCGGTCACCTGGGTCGTCGCCGGGGTCCTCTCCTTCGTCTCGGTCTTCTTCCAGGCCGCCATCCTGGGCCTGCCGCTCGATCCAACCTTCGGTCTGACGGCCCTCGTCACGGCCCTGGCCGCCCTGGCTCTGGGCAACTTCACCGAGCTGCCGGTCATTGCCGCCTCGGCGGTGGCCCTGGGCATCCTGCAGCAGGGGGTGGCCTGGGCAGACCCGACCAACCCCGCCCTCGGACTCGCCGTGCTGGCGGCCGTCGTCTTCGCCGCCATCGTCGTACGCCAGCTCCTGGCCCACCGAATGGACCGCGAGGCCGAGACGAGCCTCGCCCTGGCCGGGAGCGTCCGCGAGCTGACGCCGACGGGCCGCGCCCTGCCCGAAGTCCGCGCCGGGATTCCGCTTGGCGCGGCGGTCGTCCTGGCCGCGGCCTGCACGGTGCCGCTCTGGTTCGGTGCCGGTGAACTCATCCGCGGTTCGGCGCTCGTGGCGTTGGCCGTGGTCGGTTGCTCGGTCGTCGTGCTCACCGGATGGTCCGGACAGGTCAGCCTGGGCCAGATGAGCTTTGCTGCCGTCGGCGCCACGGTCAGCCGCGGTGGCACTGCTCGATTGGCACTGGGACCTCAGCCTGACGCTCTTGGTCTCGGGCGCGGCGGCCGCTGCGGTCGCTGTCGTCGTGGGCATCCCCACATTGCGCCTGGACGGCATGTTCGCTGCCGTGACCACGCTCGCTTTTGCCTTGGCGGCGTCGGGCTACCTCTTGGTCCCGGTGGAGTTTTCGTGGATCCCGCAGGGCCAGCTGACCATCCCTTATCTCTTCGGCTTCGCGATCACGTCGCAGACCGCCACCTTTGAGCTCTGCCTCGGCGTCCTCGTCCTGGTCCTGATCGCCATGCACGGCCTGCGGCACAGCCGCACCGGCCGTGTCCTTCGGTCCCTTCCGTCGAACGAGCGGGCCGCCGTCGGGCTATGGCGTCCGGGTGGTGCGGGCCAAGCTCACCGCGTTCGCAATCTCCGGCTTCATCGCCGGGCTGGCCGGATGCCTCTTCGTCGTGGTCAACCAGTCGTACCAGCAGACGTCATTCCTGGTTCCGGCGAGCCTCATCGTCTTCACTTCGACCGCGGTCGGCGGCCTGGGCTCCGCGCTCGGCGCGGTCCTCGGCGCCGCCATCGTCGAGGGCAGCACCGTCTACCTCCCACCGAGCTGGCAACTCTTCCCGGCCGCCCTGGGCGTGCTCATCGTGCTGATCGCCTTCCCACGCGGCTTGGCCGGACTCGTCTACGACCTGCGCGACCACGCCGTCGCTGCGCTCGGCCGGCGGCACGGGGCGGGCACGAGCGAGACCGCAGCACCCGGATCACCGCTCGAACCGGCGGTCACGCCGTGACTGGGCGCGCCATGAAGTTCGGCGCCGGCGTCTCCCTGTTCCCCCTCGCCGTGCTCTTCAGCATCGAGCTGCTCGACCAGGCGACGCAGAGCGCCTTCAGCGTCCTGACGCCGAACATCCGGGACGCCTTCCACCTCACCAACGCCGGAATCCTGCTCATCGTCGCCATCGCGGGCGCTGCCGCGCTCATCTGCACGCTGCCCATCGCCGTCCTGGCCGACCGCGTCCCCCGTGTGCCGATCGCGCTGGTCGGTGCGCTCGTGGGCGCCGGCTTCTCCATTGCGCTGGGCCTGGCCAACGGGGTCATCTTCGCCGCCGTGATGCTGGCCGGCATCTCCATGGGGCAGGCCGTGATCTTCCCCACCCACAACTCGCTGCTGGCCGACTACTACCCGGTCGAAGCCCGTCCGCGGGTCTACTCGGCCCATCGCTCGGGCGTCAGCCTCGGCGCGATCGTGGGCGTGCTGTTGGGAGCGGGGCTGGCGGCCATCTGGTCCTGGCGGGCTCCGTTCTTCGTCTTCGCCGTGCCCATCGTCGTCGTCGTGCTGATCGGCCTGCGTCTGCACGAGCCGCCGCGTGGCCGGCACGAACAGCTCCAACTGGAGGAGCAGATGCGCGTCTCGGAGAGGGGCGAGCCTGCGCCGCTCGACGACGGTGCGCCAGAAGCGGACCTCCCGGTGGAACCACCGCCTTCGCTCGGCGAGGCCTGGCGAACGGTCTGGAAGATCGGGGTGTTGCGCCGCATCTTCTTCGCCCTCCCCTTCCTGGCCGCCTCCATTGCCGGTTTCACCTCGCTGGCGTCGCTCCAGTACCAAGAGACGTTCCACCTCGACGCGGTGCACCGGGCCTTCCTGATCGCGCCGATCCAGGTCTTCGATCTCCTGGGACTGGCTGTCGGCGCCGTCATCGCCACCCGGTTGGCCAACCGCGACATCGGGCTGGTCTTCCGCATGCTGGCCGTCGCCTCCGCCGTCGCAGCGGCGTTCGCCGTCCTCTTCGCGCTCGCCCCCAACGTGCCCATCGCGTTCATCGGCAACGCCGGCATCGACGCCTCGCTGGCCATCGTGGGCCCCGGGGTCCTCGCCGCGCTCTCGCTGGCCATTCCGGCCCGCGTGCGCGCTCGGTCGGATTTTCCATCGGCGCTCTCTTCGTGCTGCCCGGCTTCCTCGTCCTGCCCGTGATCGGCGCCATCGGTGACGCCGTCGGCTTCCGCTACGGGCTCCTCATCCTGGTGCCGATCTTCCTGGTAGGAGGGTTGATCGTGGCCACCGCCGGCAGCCTGATCGGCCGCGACGTCCAGAACGTCTGGACGTCGATGCGGGTGCGGACCCAGATGCTGATGGACCGGCGCGACGGCAAACTGCCCCTGCTCGCCGTGCGCCAGCTCGCCGTTGGCTATGACGGCGTGACCGTCCTGCCCGGCGTCGACATCACCATCGGGGAAGGAGAGATCGTCGCCCTCCTCGGTACCAACGGAGCGGGCAAGTCAACGCTGCTGCGGGCCATCGGCGGTGTCGTCGAGGCCGACCACGGCGCCATCGTCTTCGACGGCCGCGACATCACCCACCTGCCGCCCGACGAGATCGCCCGTCTCGGCGTGGCCCAGGTGCCCGGCGGCGAGGGCATCTTCCCCAACCTCCGTGTGGAGGACAACCTGCGCGCCGCGGCCTGGCAGGGTCGCCGCCGGGGCGAGCACGACGGCGACATGATCGAGGAGGCCTTCGCCGCCTTCCCCACCCTGGCGCCACGGCGCGGCGAGCGCGCCGGAAATCTCTCTGGTGGCCAGCAACAGATGCTCGCGTCTGGCCATGGCCACCATCACGCGACCCAAGCTGTTCCTCATCGACGAACTGTCGCTCGGCCTCGCGCCCATCGTGGTCGAACAGCTCCTCGGGGCCATCGAGGCGATGCGCCAGACCGGAACCGCCATCCTGCTGGTCGAGCAGTCGATGAATGTCGCCGTGTCAGTGGCCGACCGCGTCTACGTCATGGAGAGTGGCCAGGTCCGCTTCTCCGGCTCGGCGGACGAGCTGGCTGCCCACCCCGAGCTCCTGTGGTCCATCTACGTCCAGAAGGCATCCGAGTCCCTCGCCGCCCAGCCCTCCCGCCCCCACGACGGTGATCAGGCTCGTCAGGAGCTCGAAGTCAGGAGCGTCTCCCTCAGCTTCGGCGGGAACGCCGCCTTGATCGACGTCTCGCTCCACGCCCGGCACGGCGAGATCGTCGGGATCATCGGCCCCAATGGTGCCGGCAAGACGACGCTCTTCGACGTCATCTCGGGGTTCCTCCGGCCCGATGCCGGCCGGGTCGAGCTGTCCGGCGTCGACGTCACGGACCGCAGCGCGGCGGCCCGAGCTCGCCTCGGCCTGGGCCGTTCGTTCCAGGACTCCCGCCTCTTCTCCGGGCTCACCGTGCGCGAGGCGCTCGCCGTCTCGCTCGAGCGCTTCACCGATGTCGGCGACCCCTTCAACGCCATGCTTCGCCTTCCTGCTCTGGTACGCACCGAGGCGGCGGTCTCGAGCCGGGTCTCCGAGCTCATGGATCTGTTCGGCCTGACCCGTTTCGCCGACAGCCTGGTCAGCGAGCTCTCGACCGGTTCTCGTCGCCTGGTGGACCTGGCCGGGGTCGTGGCCCTGCAACCGTCGGTCGTCCTGCTCGACGAGCCCTCTTCGGGTGTGGCCCAGCGCGAGGTCGAGGCGATGGTCGAACTGCTGCGCACCGTGCGCGGCCAGCTCGACGCCACACTCCTCGTGGTCGAGCACGACATCGCGTTCATCGCCGACCTGGCCGACCGCCTGGTCGCTCTCGACCGGGGCAGCGTGCTGGCCAGCGGTGCGCCCCGCGCCGTCCTGGAGACGCCAGCAGTGGGCGAGGCCTTCCTCGGGTCCGACCCGCTGACCCTGACCCGCTCCGGATCGTCGTCTGGTCCAAGAGGAGACGAATGAGCGACCCGCCGATGTCCGAGCGTCCCTGGCCCAAGGTCAGCCGGCTTCGCACCGCGGGACCCGTCGTCCTCATCGTCGCCGCCGTGGTCGCCGTCGGCGTGGCCGCCACCGTCAACGAGCACAGCGGCACGCCTGCATCCGACGCCTCCTCGACCACCACACCCCAGCAGCGCGCTCACACGTCCGTCCCCATCACGTATGCGGTCGCGGCCAAGGCCGGAAAGGCGTCCGACTACGACTGGGGACCGCACTGCGATCACAAGACAGGACGCCTCGAGATGCCGACGGTCTACGCGCCACCCTGCGTGCCGGTCGCCAAGGCGGGCGCGGGGAACGGTGGCGCCACGGCCAACGGGGTCACGGGCACCACCATCAACGTCGTCTATTACCAGATGCAGCCGGGCGGGCTGACCTCGGTCATCCAGGGAGCCGCCGGTACACCGGCCCAGGGTCTGGCCACCGTGCAGGCCTACGTGGCCATGTTCAACCGCGTCTTCGAGATGTACGGTCGCCACGTCAACCTGATCCCCTTCGTGGCCTCGGGAGCGGACGCCGACCCGGTCGCCGCGCACGCCGACGCCATCACGGTGGCCGAGCAGGATCACGCCTTCGCCTCCATCAACGGACCCGGCGAGACCAACGCCTACGAGGTCGAACTGGCCCGGCTCCACGTCCTGTGCCTGGCCTGCGGCGACTCGGCCACCTACGGCCAGATCAAGCAGAACGCGCCCTACCAATGGGCCAACCTGCCCACAGCGGACACCTCGCTGTTCGAGACGGTCGGCTACGTGGCCTCGAAACTCGCCGGCAAGGACGCCATCTGGGCCGGCGACCCGAAGATGCACACGCGGCAGCGCACGTTCATCGTCGTCAACGAGACCTCCGAACCGCCCGCCCCGGGCACGGCGGAGCTGACCCAGGCCCTCACGCAAAAGCTGCAGGCCGGCCACGTCCACATGGCCTCTCCGACCACACTCAAGTACACGCTCGACCTGACCACCCTGCCCACGCAGGCGGCCACCGTCGCCGAGAAGCTCAAGGCCTCCGGTGCGACCAGCGTCATCTTCGCCGGCGACCCGATCATGCCGATCTACCTGACCCGAGCCTGCGCCCAGATCGGGTACTTCCCCGAGTGGATCATCACCGGAATCGTGCTGACCGACACCTCGGCGCTGGGCCGCTACTACACCCAGAGCGAGTGGGCGCACGCGTTCGGCGTCTCCAGCCTGGCCGTCCCGATTCCGATCGACACCAGCGACGCCTACCGGCTGTACCGCTGGTGGTACGGAGCCGGAACCCAGCCGGCGTCGGTCGCGGCGCCGGCGATCCTGCCGCCGATCATGCAACTCTTCGTGGCTCTGCAGCTGGCCGGGCCCGACCTCGACGCCACCACCTTCACCACCGGGTTGTTCCGGGCCCCGCCGGCCGGTGGCGGACCGACGAGCTCCCTCACTGCCTACGGCTTCCAGGGTGCCGCCCCGCTGCCCAGCTACTCGTCACCGGCGGACTACACGTTCATCTGGTACGACGCCACCGCCAAGGGTCCCGACGAAGAGGGCACGGAGGGCACCGGGTTGATGCGCTACGTCAACGGGGGCGCTCGCTACAAGGCGGGCATCGTGCCCGCCGGTCCCGTGCCCATGTTCACGGTGGCCGGGTCGGTGACGAGCTACCAGACGCCGCCCGACCTCGCTCCGTCCTATCCGGCGTGGCCGGGCGCTCCCGCCGCCAACGCGGCCTCCTGACCTCCCGACCGTCCTGGGGGTAGCCCCAGTACCGGACACGTGGTGGCGGCATTCACAGCCGGGCCCGCGCTCCGCATGCTGGACACGTCCTGGGAGGGTCCCGGGCCAGCGAGGAGCAACCATGATCGCCACCCACGGCCTGACCAAGCGCTTCGGCAAGACCCTGGCCGTCAACGACCTCTCCTTCTCGGTCACCCCCGGGGTGGTGACCGGCTTCCTGGGCCCGAACGGGTCGGGCAAATCGACCACGATGCGCATGATCATGGGGCTGGACCGGCCCGATGCCGGCCAGGCCACCGTCCGTGGCGTCCCTTACGCCGACCTGCGCTGGCCGCTGCGTGAGGTCGGCGCGCTGCTCGATGCCAAGGCCTTCCATCCCGGACGGAGCGCACGCAAGCACCTGCTCGCGTTGGCCCAGACGAACGACGTGCCGCGGCGCCGTATCGACGAGGTCCTGGACGTCGTCGGGCTGACTGCGGTCGCCGACAAGCGGGCCGGCAAGTTCTCTCTCGGCATGGGACAGCGCCTGGGCATCGCCAGCGCGCTGCTCGGCGACCCGGGTGTCCTGCTCTTCGACGAACCGGTCAACGGGCTCGACCCCGAGGGCATCCGCTGGGTGCGCCATCTGCTGCGTGACCTGGCCGCAGAGGGACGCACCGTCCTCGTCTCGAGCCACCTCATCAACGAGATGGCCCTCACCGCCGACCGGCTCGTGGTGATCGGTCGGGGTCGGCTCATCGCCGAGACCACCGTGGACGAGTTCACCGAGGGCAACAGCGCGGAGACGGTACGCGTCGTCACCCCGACGCCACAGCGTTTCGTGGCCGCGCTGTCACGCGCCGGGGCTCGCCCCACGGTGGGCGACGACGGAGCGATCATCGTCACCGACGTGTCGGCGGCCGATGTCGGCGAGCTGGCGGCCAAGGCGGCGCTCACGCTCCACGAGCTGACGCCACTACGCGCGTCACTCGAGGACGTCTTCATGGAGCTCACCGCGGACTCGGTCGAGTACCACTCCTCCGATCCGCACCCACCAGCAGCGCCCGTTCCCGTTCCCGTTCCCTCCCGCTGAACCGCCCTCCTCATCCGCGCCCATCGAAAGGACCCACCGTGACCGTTGCCGTCAACACCGTCCCCGTCCGCGTCCCCATCCGCCACTCCGACTCCGACTCCGACCGGGCCGGCCTCCGTCAGGCCATGCGCGCCGAGTGGACGAAGCTCATGTCCCTGCGCTCGACCAAGTTGACCCTTGTCATCACGCTCGCCGTGTGCGTCCTCGGGACCTTCCTCAGCACCAATGGGGCCGGCCACCACTCCCGCAGCTGGTACCAGGGCTTCGACCCCACCAACCAGGCCCTCGGCGGGCTGGCCTTCTCCTCCCTCGTCATCGCCGTGCTCTCCGTGCTCTGCATGACCAGTGAGTACGGCAGCGGCACCATCCGTGCCTCCCTGGCCGCCACCCCGCGGCGCTCCGTCTTCTACGGAGCCAAGCTGTTGGTCTTCGGCCTGCTCGCGGTGGTGCTCGGCTTCGTCCTGTGCTTCCTGTCCTTCTTCTTGGGTCAGGCCATCCTCAAGGCCGGTGGCGCCCCCACCGCCAGCCTGAGCACACCGGGCGTCCTGCACACGCTGGTCCTTTCCAGCCTCTTCTACGCCCTGCTCTCGCTCTTCGGCTTCGGTCTCGGTGCCATCATCCGCCACACCGCCGGAGCGATCACGACCTTTTACGGCTGCACCCTGCTGATCACCCTCATCCTCCAGAGCGTGCCCGGGAACCCTGGTCGCTTCACCCCTGTCATGATCTTCGGCAACTCGGTCGCCGCCGTCGTCCACCACGGCAACGCGCTCTCGAGCACCGCCGGTTTCCTCCTCATGACCCTCTACACGGCCGCCGCAGTGCTGGCCGGCGGTGTGCTGCTGGCCAGACGGGATGCATGATGGTGCAGCAGACCGAGAACGACGAGGTACGCGTGCGAGTGCGGGGTAAGGAGATGTCGCTCTCCCTCACCGAAGAGCAGGTGGCCCAGGTCCGTGCGATCGCCCGTCGCATCTGGCGTGAGCCTTTCACGGCCCGGCCGTGGTCCGAGCTCGGGTTCTACCTGCTCTCGGGCGGGCTGGCCGCCGCCGGCCTGGCCTTCATCGGCGTCACCATGGTCCTCGGTACCGTCCTGGCCATCACCTTCTTCGGCCTGGCCCTCCTGGCCGTCTCCCTCCGCAGTGCCCGCGGCCTCGGCCGCTGGCAGCGCGGGCTCTCCCGCTCCCTGCTCGGTCAGGAGATCGAGGAGCCCGAAGCATTCGTCAGCCGGCCCGGCTTCCTCGGCTGGCTCCAATCCTCGGTGCGCGACCGCGTCGCCTGGCGGGCCGTCGGGTACCACGTCCTCAAGGTGCCCTGGACCCTGCTCGGGGTCTACGTCGCCTTCAGTTTCTGGTGGGACGCCTTCTTCTGCCTGACCCACCCGCTCTTCAACTCCCGTGGCTCGAGCGTGCCGGTCTACGGACCCCTCCAATCCCTCCTCCAGCCCGGCTACCTCAGGGTCAACGGCGCCGGGTTCGCGGGCGAGGTCGCCATCCTCATCACTGGCGCCTTCTACTTCTTCGCCGCTCCGTGGGTCATGCGGTGGTTCCTCACGGTCGACCGGCTCATGGCTGGCGCGCTGCTCAGTCCCGATCCCACGGCCAGTCGAGTGCGCAGCCTCGAGCAGGCCCGCACCGTGACCATCGACGCGTCAGCCGCGACGTTGCGCCGCATCGAGCGCGACCTGCACGACGGCACCCAGGCCCAACTGGTCGCGCTGGCGATGCGGCTCGGCATGGCCAAGGAGAAATTGGCCGACGACGAGGTCGACCTCGGTCGGGTGCGCCAACTGGTCGACGAGGCCCACCACGGCGCCAAGGAGGCCATTACCGAGCTGCGCGACATCGCCCGGGGCATCCACCCGCCGGCGCTCGACATCGGCCTCGGGGGCGCCCTGACCACGCTGGCCTCCCGGAGTGCCGTACCCACCGAGATCACCGTCGACCTCCACGCCCGGCCCACGCCCGCCATCGAAGCCATTGCCTACTACTGCGTCGCCGAATTGCTGGCCAACGTGGCCCAGCACGCCAACGCCTCGCGCGCATCCGTCTCCTGTGTCGAGCAGGGGTCCTGGCTGCGCCTGGTCGTGCGCGACGACGGCCGTGGTGGCGCAGAACCCTCGAGCGTGGGCTCCTCGGCGAGCGGTCTCTCGGGCTTGGCCGAGCGCGTCCGGACCGTCGACGGTCGGCTCACGCTGGTCAGCCCGGTCGGCGGGCCCACTGTCGTCACCATCGACCTCCCCCGCGCCGTCTGATGGAAGGGGCGCTCCGCATCGCCATCGCCGAGGACTCGGCCATCCTGCGCGACGGGCTGGTCCAGCTGCTGGTCGACCGCGGCTTCGTGATCACCGGCGCGGTGGCCGAGCCGGACGCCCTGCGCAGCTCGGTCGCGGCCAACCCGCCCGACGTGGCGGTCATCGACATCCGGATGCCGCCGACCTACACCGACGAGGGTTTGCGGCTCGCCCTCGAGTTGCGCGCCCGCTACGAGGGACTCGGCATCCTGCTCTTCTCGCAGTACATCGAGACCCGCTATGCCGCCGACCTGCTGGCAGACGACGCCGCGGGCATCGGCTACCTGCTCAAGGACCGGGTGGCGGACGTCAGCGACTTCGTCGAGGCGCTCGAACGCGTGGCCATCGGAGGTACGGCATTGGATCCCGAAGTGGTCACCCAGCTCATCGGCGCCACCCGCCGGTCTGACTCGCTCTCCGTCCTCACGCCCCGTGAACGCGAGGTGCTCGCCCTGATGGCCGAGGGACGCTCCAACGCCGCCATCGCCAACGCGCTCGTCGTCAGTGAAGGCGCCGTCGAGAAGCACGTGGCCAACATCTTCGCCAAGCTCGACCTCCCGGTGTCCGAGAAGGACCACCGGCGCGTGCTGGCCGTGTTGCGCTTCCTCGAGTCCTGACCTCGCTCAGACCGAGGCGCCGTGGGCCTCGTAGGGAACACTGCGCGCCGCGGCCGATGCCCGGCCGGACGCCAGCTGGTAGGGGCTGATGCCGCCGGGCTCCCAGGGTCCGACCGCGCCCGCCGCCACCGCGGCCGCCGACTTCGGCACCAGGTTGAACCTGACCCGCAGGTCGGCGCAGGTGCGCTGCGCGATGGCGAACCAGTCCATCTTGAGAAAGTCGATGCTGTCCCGATCGGCCTCGGTGTCGCGGCACACGGCGGCCCGGTACATGGCATCGGCCAGGCGGACCTCCATGTGCGGGCTGGACGAGAAGTGGCCCTCGGAGTGCTCGAAGAGCCCGGCGCCCGTCTCGAGGTACCCCGTCTCGAAGAGCGAGATGACCATGGCCAGGAGCGAGAAGGCGTGCAGATCGTCGTTGGCCCGGGCGATGAACCCGAACACCTCGACCTCCGATTCGACCGTCGTGCCGTAGTCGGCCAGTACGTGCACCCAGTCGTGCTGCGTGAGCATCGGTGGGGCCGAGCCCGGAGTGCCCGGGAAGGCAAAGCCGCGGGCCTGGTACATCTCCCACACCTTGCGGCCGAGCGTGTCCGGCCCCAGGTGCTCGAGGGACCGCCACTGCTCCGCCATCTCCTCGTCGTCCTCGCAGAAGGCCCAGGCCGAGCCGAGCGGATGCGAGGCGTGCACGGCGGCGGCCGCCTCGTCGGCGTTCCACCCGCCCTCGTAGCCGTTGCGCGAGAAGTCCACCGCGGCCAGTCCCAGGGACCCCGCCGCGAACTCCTGGGCCACGTCGACCATGCCGTCTTGGACACCGAGTTCGGCCGCCGCGGTGGCGATGGCGAGCACCACGTCCTCGGGGATGGGCCGGCGCACCAGCGCGCACAACAGCATCGTCTGCACCATGCGGGAGCGGAATTGGAGATCACGCCGGGCAAACGACGCCGTGGCCTGCTCCGTCGTCAACCGCGGCCGGCCCTCCAGCGTGACCACGTGCTCCGTCATCGCGCTGAACAGCGCCACCAGCAGGCGCTGCTGCAGCGGGAGCAGGCCGTCGCGGCCGGCCACCACCGACGCCACCGCGTCGGTCATCGACTGGGCTTCGGCCGCGTCGGGCCGCTCGAGGTTCACGTCCTGCGCGCTGGGCAACGGGACCGGCATCGATCGCGCAGAGTAGCGGCGGGAACCCCGGTGCCGTGCCGGCCGAGGAGGCCCGGGCCGCTGCAGGCGGGCGGGCCCCGGCCGACGCCTCGGCGCCCCTTCCGGACCGGCAGCCGGCGTCCGACCGGCCGGGCCGCCGGGGTGCACCGCGGTTGCATGCCCGTTGCACGTCGATTTTCGCTCACTCCCGCCACCAGGCCCGACGAATTTCATTCGGTGAAAACTCGATGAACGAGCCGTCCGGCAGATAGAAAGGAACCATGGCGAAGGTCGTCCGAGGAGGATTCAGGGGTCGGCGTGGCCCGGCCGTCGGTCTCGTCCTCGGGGCCGGCGGAGTGGTCGGTCAGGCGTACCAAGCGGGGGTGCTCGCCGCACTCCAACGCGAGGCCGGATGGGACCCCCGCGCCGCGACGACGATCGTCGGCACATCCGCCGGCGCCGTCACCGGTGCCGCCCTGCGCGCCGGCGTGCCCGGGCCTGATCTGGCCGCCTCGCTCTACGGCACCTCCCCGTCGCGTCAGGGCGGGGCCATCCTGCGCCGCATCCTCCCGCCTGACATCGGGCCCCTCCCCACGCCGTCGGTGCTCTCGGTCCTGCGACCGTGGAACCTGCCCTCACCCGCGCTCATCGCCCGCGTGGCCCGCCGGCCGCTGGCCTTCCGCCCCGAGGTCGCGGTCTCCACCCTCATCCCCAAGGGTCAGGTCGACATCACCGAACGCGCCCGCGGCCTCGACGACTTCATCGGTGAGCGCTGGCCCGAGGGGTTGCGCATCTGCGCCGTGCGTCGCAACGACGGGGCCCGGGTCGTCTTCGGCCGCGAGGGGTCGCCGCCGGCCCGCCTGGCCGAGGCCGTGCTGGCCTCGTGCGCCATCCCCGGCTACTTCCGCCCGGTCACCATCGGCGGCACCGAGTACGTCGACGGGGGCATCCATTCGGTGACCAACGCCGACGTACTCCGCAACGAGCCGCTCAGTCTGGTCATCATCGTCTCCTCCATGTCCTCCGCCCACGGAGGCGCCAGCGCCCCCGACGGCCTCCTGCGCCGCACGCTGCACCGGCGCATGGAGCACGAGGTGGAGAAGCTCGAGACGGCCGGCATCCCGGTCGTCTGCCTCGAGCCCGAGAGTGAGGCCCGCCACGCCATGGGCCTCCGCGCCATGGCCGAGGACCGCAGCCCCCGGATCATCGAGGCCGCCTACGAGGAGACCCTCCACCGCATCCGCGAGACGCCCCTCTTGGCCCGGCTGGGCCGGCCGGGCCCGCTCGCCGCCTCCGCCGTCTGACCCGCGCCGGGTCCGGGAACGCCCGGACAGCGCGGTAGTAGCGTGGGCCCCTTCGAGGGGGCCAAGAAGGGAGGTTGCATGAGCCCTGACCGGTTGAGCCCTCTGGACGCCTCGTTCCTGCATGTCGAGGACGACGTCTCGCACATGCACATCGCCTCCGTGGCGATCTTCGAGGGGCCCCAACCTCCCTTTGCCGACGTGGTCGACATGGTCGAGGCCAAGCTCGACCTCGTGCCGCGCTACCGCCAGAAGGTGCGCTTCGTCCCCTTCGAACTCGGCCGGCCCGTGTGGGTGGACGATCCCCACTTCAACATCGAGTACCACCTGCGCCACACCGCGCTGCCCGCACCCGGCGGCGAGACCGAGTTGCGCAAGCTCGTCGGGCGCGTCATGGCCCAGCAGCTCGACCGGACCAAGCCGCTCTGGGAGATCTGGGTCGTCGAGGGGCTCGAAGACGACCGCTGGGCCATCCTGGCCAAGACGCACCACGCGCTGGTCGACGGGGTGTCGGGCACCGACCTGCTCGCCGTGATCATGGACCTCTCGCCCGACACGCCGCACCCGGCGCGTGCCACCCCGTGGCGGGCCCACCCCGAACCCTCGGGCCTCAGCCTGCTCGTCGAGGCCATCGAGAACATGCTGCTCTCGCCGTACGAGCAGCTGCGGGCGGCCCGGGCCCAGACCCGTTTCGTGCGCCGGCTGGCCGGCCAGGCCAAAGAGGTGGCCGGCGGACTGGTCGCCCTCAGTGGACTGGTGCGGCCCATGCCGCTCTCGAGCCTCAACGGGCCCCTCGGCCCGCACCGGCGCTACGCCTGGGCCTCCACGTCGGTCGAGGACATCAAGGCGGTGCGCAAGGACCACGGCGGCACGTTCAACGACGTGGTGTTGGCCTCCATCACCAACGGGTTCCGCGAGCTGCTGCTGTCGCGGGGCGAGGACACCGAGCGCGTCGTGCGCACGCTGGTGCCCGTCTCGGTGCGCAGCCGCGACGCCTCGGGCAAGGCCGTCGGTGACGGCACCTACGAGAACAAGGTCTCCGCCATGTTCGCCGAGCTCCCGGTGGACATCGACGATCCCATCCTGCGCCTGCACGCCATTACCGCGCAGATGAAGGACCTCAAGGACTCCAAGCAGGCGGTGGCCGGTGAGGCACTCACGTCCATGTCGGGCTTCGCCCCGCCGATGCTGCTCGCCCTCGGCATGCGCCTGGCCACGCGGGCCGGCCAGCGGAACGTGAACACGGTCACGACCAACGTGCCCGGGCCCCAGTTCCCGCTCTACGCCGCGGGGCGGCGCATGGTGCGCGCCTTCCCCTACGTGCCGCTCGCCGGGCAGGTGCGCATCGGCGTGGCCATCTTCTCCTACAACGGCGAGGTCAACTTCGGCATCACGGGCGACTACGACGGGGCGCCCGACATCGACGTGCTGGCCGGCGGCATCGAGGACGGGATGACCCAGATGCGCAAGGTCGGCGCCTGAGCACCACCGATCAGCGGGCTCGCCCGGCGCGAAACCCGGGATCGCCTCCACCTCGCCCTCGATGTAGGAACGCAGCCCCGACACGATCACCCGCTCGACGGCGCCCCCGACCAGGGGCACGCTGACCTTGAGGTCGCCGTCCACCCGCACCAGCGTGCTGGCCGGGCCGTCGGGCCCGTCCTCGAAACGGTAGGTGCCGCTGGCCCGCAGCCGGTCGGGGTAGTGGTCGGGCAAGACCTCCCAGTTCGAGCGGGCCTCTTCCACGAACAGCTCGGTCCGGGTGATCCACGACATCTTGGCCGGGTCGATGACGCGCCGCACCGCGCCCGACACCGAGCCCACGAACGCGAAGTGCACCTCCAGCACGACCCGATCTCCCCGGTCCTCGTGGTCGACCACGCCGAGCACCGCGATGTCGTCGCGCCGGGGCCGGTCCTCGTAGAAGGCGGGCGAGCCGTAGGCCGCGATCGCCTGGGCCGGCGACACCGCCACCGGCGCCGCCACCGCGATCCTCACGCGGGACGGGTGGAGGGCAACCCCAGCTTGCGGTGGTCCCAACTGACGGTGCGCTCGACGTGCAGCGCTATCCCGACCCGCTTGTGCAGCATCGTCTCGATGAAGGGCTTGAGCTCTTCGCTATAGGGCGCGTAGTAGCGCTCGAACACGCTGACGCCGAGCGTCCACAGCCGTTCCGGGTCCTCGATGATCTCCGCCCGCCCCACGAGCTCGACCCCGCGCAGCTCCTCGTAGTAGTCCCCGTCCTCGAACAACAGGGTCAACCGAGGGTTGCGCCGCAGGTTCTGCGCCTTCTGCGATTTGCCCTTGGTCTCGACCGTCACGAGGCCGTCGACGAAGCCGTACCACATGGCCACCGCATGGATGGAGCCGTCGGGCGACAGGGAACACATGGTCATGGGCCGCCGCTCCCTCACGAACGCGTCGACCTCGGCCGGCGTCATCTCGATCGCCTTGCGCTGGTTCACGCCATGGCCCATGGCTTCGGTCATCGGACACCTCCAATCGTGCGTGGGGGCGAGCGTAACCCGCGCTGAACTGGGACCAAGTATCCAAATTTCATCTGCAGCACACTTGTTGGTTGCAACGCTTTCACCGCACGTTCACCTCAGCTCCCTACGGTGGGAGCGATGGCAATCGTGGATCAGACGATGCACACTGCCCGGGCACTCCGTTCCAGTCCCCGGACCGACACCTGCCATCACGGCCGGGAGAACCTGGCCGAGGTCATCATGATCCGGCCGCCGCGCCACGAGCGCACCGGGCTGCTCGGGTCCTTGGTCACCAGGGCGCGGGTCTTCGCCTCCCCGCGCCTCCAGGCGACGTCGGTGCGACCCACCCCCCGTCCACCGTCGTCGCCTGCCCTCCTGACGCTCCTCACACCGCGGGCCCCGAACGACGCAGCTTGAACCCAGGGACAGCGGCGTGACGATGACGAACGCGACGGCGGCCAACGGCCGCCCCACCGGCCCTGGCCCCGGCCGGGACAATCGGCCCCTCGTCCTGGTGGTCGACGACGAGGAGAGCTACCGCCAGGCCCTGGCCTCGGGTCTGACCCGCGAGGGCTTCACCGTCGAGAGCGCCGGCGACGGGCACGAGGCACTGCGCCTGTTCCATCGGGTCCACCCCGACCTGGTCCTGCTCGACGTGATGCTGCCGGACCAGTCCGGCATCGAGATCTGCCAGCAGATGCGCGCCCTCAAGCCGGTGCCGATCATCATGGTCACCGCCCGCGACTCCGAGGTCGACATCGTCCTCGGACTCGAGCTCGGGGCGAGCGACTACGTGGCCAAGCCGTTCCGCCTGCGCGAGCTGGTGGCGCGCATGCGCGCCGTGCTGCGCCGCGGCGTGGCCGTGACCGAGCACCACGAGGAGGTGCTCTCGGTCGGGCCGGTGCGCCTCGACGCCGGCCGCCGCGAGGTGACGGTCGCCGAGCAGCAGGTCGACCTGTCGCGCAAGGAGTTCGATCTGCTCGCCCTCCTGATGTCGCACAGCGGACAGGTCGTCACCCGGGACTGGTGCATCGACCGGCTCTGGTGGGACCAGGAACTCACCGACACCCGCACGCTCGATACGCACATCAAGCGCCTCCGCCGCAAGATCGAGCCCGACCCGGCCAACCCCCGCCACCTGGTCACGGTGCGCGGCGTGGGCTTCCGCTTCGAAGCCTGACGCAACCCGGGTCGAGCACGTCGCACCCATCCGCCCTACATTGAGCGGATGCAGAAAGGCGACACCGTTCCCGACTTCACCCTGCCCGATCAGTCGGGCACCGACCGCACCCTGAGCGGCCTGCTGGCCGACGGCCCCGTGGTGCTGTTCTTCTACCCGGGCGCCATGACCTATGGCTGCACCAAGGAGAGCTGCCACTTCCGCGACCTCAAGGCCGAGTTCGCCGCCGTGGGCGCGCAGCCGGTGGGCATCAGCGCCGACCCGGTCGAGAAGCAGAAGCAGTTCGACGAGAAGGAGTCGCTCGGCATGCCGCTGCTCTCCGACCCCGACCGCACCGTGGGCGCGCTGCTCGGCGCCAAGCGCAACTTCGGACCGCTCAAGACCAAGCGGGTGACGTACGTCATCGACACCGACCGCACCATTCTCGACGTGATCAACAGCGAGGTCTCCATGTCGACCCACGCCGACAAGGCGCTGGCGCTGCTCAAGTCCCGCCGCCCCGCCTGACCAACCGACCACCTCGCCCGTGCCGGACCGCACCGTCGTCATCACCGGAGCCGCCTCGGGCATCGGCCGGGCCACCGCCGCCAGACTCGGCGCGGCGGGCTGGCGCGTCATCGGCATCGACCTGCGCGACAGCGAGGTGGTGGCCGACCTCTCCCGGCCCGACGAGCGCACCCGGGCCATCGCGGAGGCCACCGCACTCGCGGCCGGCACCGGAGCGCCCGAACCGGGCACGCCTGCGGGCATCGTCACCTGCGCCGGCGTGGCCGGCACGCCGGACCGGGCCGGTTCGCTCCTCTCCTCGGTCAACTTCTTCGGCACCGTCGAACTGCTCGAGGGCCTGCGTCCCCTGCTGGCGCCCGGCGGCGCGGCGGTCGCCATCAGCTCGAACTCGACCACCGTGCAGCCGGCCATCCCGGACGATCTCGTCGAGGCCTGCCTGGCGCGGGACGAGCCGGCCGCGGCGCGCCTGGCCGACGAGCACGGATCGCTCGACGGCCTACCCGGCCTCCAAGCTCGCCGTCGCCTATTGGGTGCGCCGGGCGGCCACCGGGCCCGACTGGGCCGGCGCCGGCCTGCGGCTCAACGCGGTGGCGCCGGGCATGATCGACACGCCGATGGTGGCCGGCATCCGTGCCCACGAAGAGACGGGGCCCATGCTCGACCTGCTCCCCATCCCGGTCGGCCGGCCCGGACGGCCCGAGGAGATCGCCGCGCTCATCGAGTTCCTGCTCGGCCCCGACGCCGCCTTCTTCTGCGGCTCGGTCGTGTTCTGCGACGGCGGCAGCGACGCCCTGTTGCGCACCCGGGACTGGCCGGCGGCCTGGGACATCTCGCCCCGCGACTTCACCCGCCAGTCTTCGTGACGCACCGCTGATCGGGTCCCGAGCCGTAGCCCGAGCCGGATCCGGGCCGCAGCCCGCCGCCCCCAGGCCCGGCGGTCCGGGGCGGCGGCCACACCCACGGCGCCGTCCAGAGGCCGCGAGGGCCGACCGTAGGCTGCACCCCGTGGCCGGCCGGATCTTCGTCGACACGACGCCGCTCAAGGAGAGTCGCGACTTCCGGCTCCTCTTCACCGGGCAGCTGATCTCGATGCTGGGCAACCAGCTCACCGTCGTCGCCATCCCCTTCCAGGTGTACTCCATGACCGGCTCGTCACTGCAGGTCGGCGCCATCAGCCTGGCCCAGCTCATCCCGTTCCTCATCGGCGCGCTCAGCGCCGGGCCGATCGGCGACTCGGTCGACAAACGGCGCATCATGATCTGGACGGCGCTGGCCTGTGTCGTCACCAGCGCCGCCATGGCCGTCAACGCCGGCCTGGCCCACCCGTCGCTCGTCGCGCTCTACGTCGTGAGCGCGCTGGCCGCCGGCTTCATGGGTTTCAACAACACCGCCCGCATGGCGGCCATCCCGGGGCTGGTGGAGCGGCGTCATCTCGTCGCCGCCGCCTCCATCAACCAGATCGTCATGCAGGTCGGCGTCATCGTCGGGCCGGCGCTGTCGGGCCTGCTGCTCGGCATCGGGCTGCGCCTCGTGTACTCGCTGGACGCGCTGTCCTTCGTCGCCGCGCTCGTCGCCTCCATCATGCTGCGGCCCATCCCGCCGGCCGAGGGGGCGGGGCGCCTCTCGCCCTGGCAGTCGACCAAGGAGGGCCTCCGCTACCTGCGCACCCACAAGGCCCTCCAGGGCGTCTACCTCATCGACATCAACGCCATGGTGTTCGGCCTGCCCCGGGCGCTCTTCCCGGCCATGGCCGGGTCGGTCTTCGACGGCGGCACCATCACGCTCGGGTTCTTGTACGCCGCCCCGGGCGTCGGCGCGCTGATCGGCGCCGTGACCACGGGCTGGGTGGCCAACCTGCGCCGGCAGGGCTGGGCCGTCATCATCGCCGTCTCCGTGTGGGGCGCCGCCATCGTCGTCTTCGGCCTGGTCGACACGCTGTGGATCGCGTTGGTGATGCTGGCCATCGCCGGTTGGGCGGACGTGATCTCGGCCGTGCTGCGCAACACGATCCTGCAGACGTCGATCCCCGAGCGCTTCCGCAGCCGGATGTCCTCCATCCAGATGGCGGTGGTGCAGGGCGGGCCCAGGCTGGGCGACATGGAGTCGGGCGCGGTGGCGACGTTGACCAGTATCGAGTTCTCGGTGATCTCCGGCGGGCTGGCCTGCATCGTGGGCGCAGCGGTCATCACGCTGCTGCTGCCGGCGTTCCGCCACCACCTCTCGAGTGAGATCGACGACGTGCCCGTATGATCCGGCCGTGACCAACGCCGCCGCCTCCACCTTCGCCGAGCCGACCTGGGGCGAGGTCGACCCCGCCGCCTTCGAGCGCATCCTCGTCCTCTCCCCGCACTTCGACGACGCCGCCATGGGTGCGGGCCACCTCCTCGGGAGCTACGCCGACACGACGGTGGTGACGGTGCTCGGGGGGCCGCCGCCGGCCTACCCCGACCCGCCCTCGGACTGGGACGCCCTGGGCGGCTTCAAGACGGGCGACGACGTCGTGGCCATGCGCCGCGAGGAGGACGTCGCCGCCATGGAGGTGCTCGAGTCGCAGTACCGCTGGCTCGAGTTCGCCGACCACCAGTACCTGGCCCCGCCGGACCGGCCCAAGCCCGAGGAGGTGGCACCGGTGCTGGCGGCGACGATCGCCGAGCTCAACCCGACCTCGGTCTTCGTGCCGATGGGACTGGGCAACCCCGACCACGTGATGGTGCACGATGCGTCGCTGCTTGTGCGGGCCGACGAGACCGGACCGAGAGACCAGTCCGCCCAGCCCGGCCGGCCCCAGCGGGAGTGGTTCTGCTACGAGGACCACGGCTACAAGCACATCCCGGGACTGCTGGCCTGGCGGGTGGCCAAGTTGTTGCGCTCCAAGCCGTGGCCGACGCCGGCGATCGTGCCGCACGTGCCCGACGAGGAGCGCAAGCGCAGGGCCATCTGGTGCTACACCTCGCAGATCCCCCCGCTCGAGCGGGACCATGCGCTGACCGCACGGATGGAGGGTCGGGTGCCCGAGCAGTTCTGGCGGCTGGCCCCGCCGCCGGCCGGATGGGAAGGCATGGCCGACTTCGTCTGACGACAGTGCGGGCCGGGCGCGTGACGGCCCGCCCGGGAGAGTACGAGCGGGCCGTCGCCGGGAACGGAGATCCCGGTGCATCCATGGACCGTGGGCCGTCAGGCCATGACCGGCTGCGGCGCCACCTCCTCGATCTCGATCGACTCCTCGATGAGCTCGGGCGCCCGGGCCAGGTCAGCCTGGATGCCGGCCAGGGTGCCGGGCTGGCGGCGGTGCACCACGAAGAGCCACCCGGCGCCCACCGCCATGTACGCCATGAAGATGAAGGGGAACAGGTTCACCGGCCAGGCGGGCCGCGGGTAGAAGCTGCCGATGGTCGGCACCAGCAAGGCCAGCACGGCGACGCCGGCGAGCACGACGTGCTTGCGTTGCAGCTCCCCGATCTTCTTGAGATACATCGGGGCGGCCAGGGTGATCAGGTAGTAGGCCACCAGGAATCCGAAGGCGGCCAGCGTCCCGGCGTCACCGAAGGCGGTGAGCGGGTTGGTGAAGATCATGAGGAACGCCGGCAGGGCGAAGATCATGGCGATGTAGACCGTGACCGCGACGTGCGGCGTCCGATTGGTGGCGTGCGAGCGCCCGAGGTGGCCCGAGAAGATGCCGTGCCGGGCCATCGGGTACATGATCCGTGCGCCGGCGTTCAGGCACGAGAGGGAGAGCGAGAAGAAGCTCACCATGGCGCCGATGGAGACCGGGATCTTGAAGGCGCTCACCCCGTAGGCCTGCGCGAGGTAGTTGAGCGGGGCACTCGTCCACTCGGTGCCGTAGTTACTGGTGCCGCCGATCTCGACGTACGCCATGAAGACCATGAAGGCGCCGGTGGCGATGAGGCTGGCGATGACGGCCTTGGGCACCGTGCGCTTGGCGTTCTTGGCCTCGCCGCCCAGTGCGGTGGCGCTCTCGAACCCGACCAGAGAGAAGATCGAGACGACCACGGCCAGTCCCATGCCACGCAGGTTGACGCCGCTGAGCTTGAGCTGCTGGGTGTCCAGGTGGAAGCCGTGCTTGAAGAGGATGACGAAGGCCAGCGCCGTGATGCAGGCGACCGAGGCCCCCTCGAGCAGCAGCGTCAGGATCGACGAGACCCGGATGTCCTTGTAGGCGATCAGCCAGCACAGCGCCGCACTGATGGCGAAGAAGATGACGGGCGAGACGGTGGAGGAGAACCCGAGCGCGGAGAGCAGCTGTTGGGAGAAGACGGCGAAGCCGCACATGCCGGCGACGGCAATGAAGAAGTAGGACCAGATCAACGTCCACCCGGAGAAGACCCCGGTGCTCGGACCGAGCCCCTTCCCGGTGTAGATGTACATCGAGCCGGCCGTGTTGGTCCGCTTGGTGAACTGGTTGAGGGCGAACACCACGAAGAGCAGCATGAGCGTGCCGAAGGCGTAGGCCAGCCAGGTGCCCTGGCCCGCGCTGGCGAAGGCCAGCGGGATGATCAGCACCGCGGTCATGGTGGGGGAGATCGCGGCGACCGACTGGGCGAACAGGGCAGGGAAGCCGAGCACGTTCTGTCGCAGGCCCGGGCCTCGAGCCAGGGCGGGGGCGTCTTTGGTGCCAGCGGTCGAGGTCATCGTCTCGTGCACTCCTTCTCTGTGGCGGTGGCGGGGTCAGGGCATGGGCGTGGCGTCGCGACGACTGGTCGGCCTGGTGAGGGACCGGGCCAGGTCGCTGGCGAGGAGGCAATGGGGCCGGGGGCGGTTGCGGCCGCCCCGGGTGCGTCAATCCGGGAAGGACTGGTCCTCGAGGAGGAGGTCTTCGTAGAAGGCGCCGAAGGGGCGTTCGGGGTGGGCGATGGCGATCTCGAGCACCCACAGGTTCGGGTTGGGGCGGAACGTGACCTCGGCCAGCGGCCCGTCGTACTGGGCCGAGTGGGGGAAGTCCGAGAGGCGGTGGCCCGAGAGGTCCATGTTGAGCTTCCAGCCGTAACCGGCGGCCGTCTCGATGGCGAAGTCGTAGAGCTCCTGGCCGTTCATGCCCGGGCGAACCACGTGTCGCGCACGTCGTCCCAGATCTGACGGACCTCACGTTTGGCCCGGAGATGATCGGGATCGGCGCCGAAGACGAAGGTGTCGCCGGCGTCGCCCTCGGTGTCGCCGTAGATGGGGCCGATGTCGACGAAGAAGATGTCGTTCTCGCCGAGGACCACGGGGCTCGGACTTCTCCATGAAGTCTTTCGTGGTGTTCGACCCGCAGCGCACGATGATGTGGTGCCAGCCCCGCCGCATGCCCAACTCTTTGAGGGTCTCGCGGGCGACCGCCTTGGCCTCGTCCTCCGTCATGCCCGGCTTCACCTGATCGGCGATGAGGTGCACCGCCTTGCGGGTGCGGGCCCTGACGTCCATCAGGGCGTCGAGCGAGAAGTTCGCGCCGGTGCCTTCGAGCTCGGTGGCCACCATGGTTGTCATCAAGTATCCCTCCGTGATCGGCGTGTTGTCAGTGGTCATGGTCAGTGGTCAGTGGTCGGTGATGGAGTTGCTGAACAGCGGGTGGTTGCGAAAGTCGTTGGGTGCTTCGGCCGCAACGACCAGGACATCGACCGGTCCTCCCTCGGCTCCCAGGCGGTGCGGGCGGTTGGCGTCGAAGTGCGCCGTGACGCCCTCATCGAGAAGGTGGATCTGGCCGTCGAACTCGAGGCGCAGCCGACCCCGCACCACGTAGATCCATTCCTCGCCGCGGTGGCGGGCCGGTTCGGGCGGCTCGCGGTCGGGGGTGATGCTGATATGCAGACTCTCGAGCGTCGAAGACCCGGGAAATCCGCTGCAGGGCCTGATCGTCAGACCGTTCGCCACATGCGTTGGGCCGTCCGGCGGGTACGTCGCGATGGCCGGGACGCCCTTGCGTTCGCCCAGAAGGGTGCTCACAGAGACCCCGAGCGCCCGGGAGAGTGCGAAGAGGGCGGCGACGGACGGTTGGCGCTCCCCCGATTCGAGGCGTGAGAGGTGGGGCGTCGAAAGCTCGGCTCTTTCTGCGAGCTGGTCGAGGGTCAACCCCGCCCGGGCGCGCTCCTCGCGCAGGCTCTCGGCGATCGAGGACAGGGCTTGTTCGAGCTCCATGCGCCGATCTTGGGCCGTGAGTTGCCTCTTAGGCAAGATACTTTGCCAATGTTTACGAGTCGGAAACGTCGGCGAAACGGTGCGGTGATTCGTCCGCTGCCGCCTGGTCGACCGACGCTGCCCCAAGGCGGCGAACCGGTCGAAGACCAGGTCACGGCGGGTGGCGAGGGCGATGAGCGCCGGTCCCGTGCCGTGAGGACGGCGCCGACGCCCCCAGCGGCGGGGGCGGCGTCGTCCGAAAAAGCCGGGACCAGACCTTGTGCGGCGGGCGGGCTCACCTCGATGTGGAACTCGAAGCCCCTCGAAGCTCGAGGCGCCCAGCCCTGCCGTCGTCGGAGCCGCTGCGCCGGTGCAGGACGGTGGGGCGGGGCGGGCGGCAAGCCAAGGAGCAGACGGTCGCCGCGAGCACGGCAGCGCAGGCCCCGACGATGAGGAGCCGAACACCCATGGCAGAACGGGGACCCGGCGTTAACATGCCCGAAACGGCACCGAGACGGAGTGCGGAAGATGTTCGAACGGATCTTGCTCGCCCTCGATGACTCGCCGGCCGGCGAGGTCGCGACAGCGTTCGCCGGCGCACTGGCGCAGCGGGCCGGAGCGGGAACGTGTGCCGGAGCATCGGTGCACGTCCTCCACGTCAACGAAGGTCTCGTCGGCGGACACGGGCTCACGCTGCAGACTCGCCAGGAGGCGATCGACCTGGTGACGGGCGCGGTGCGACAACTCGCCGACGCGGGTGTGCGCGCCGGGGGGTCGGTCTACGTGGCGTCCTACAGAGACGTGCCCGGACGGATCGTCGCAGTCGCGGCCGAACGTTCGGCCGGGGCCATCGTCCTGGGCTCCACCCGGCGTCGCCGATGGGGGCGCCTGCTGTCGGCGCATGTCCGTGAACGGACGACGCGGCTCACCTCCCTGCCGGTGCTGGTGGCGCCCGCGCCCCTGAGGGTGGCGGCCTCGCTCGGGCGCGACAACCTCCGGGACGGGACCTTGGACCAGATGCTCGATTCATTCATCAATCGGGTCAACTGACCCCGACCAACCGACCCACCCAACAATCGATTCCGCTGAACAATCGACTCAGCGGAACCGTCGACTCAGCGGGCGAGTCGACGTGCTGATCATCTGACTCCCAGGCAGCGCTCATCGGACTCCCCGACCACGCAGCGCTTGCGCCCGGAATCACAAGGGACCGACAACGAAGAGGTGCCGTTAGCCCCTATCGGCCGGGGCCGCCGGAAGTGCACGATGTGTCAGGTGGTCATGTACGTAGACCTCCTCACACGGGCCCTTGGCACAGGTGAGGCCGGCTCCAAGTCGAACGACTTGCTGCTGGCCGATCTCGTCGATTCCCGGGCCAGGCTTCGAGGCGTGGACGGCGGTCCCACGACTTCGGCGGCAGAAAGCCTGGCCCGGGAACTCTCCTACGACGGCGCCCTCATTCGCATGTGTGAGGCCCTGTCCCTCCCGGCCTCGGCTTCTCGATTCACCAACCCGCCCCAAGAACGGCAACGTCTGGAATTGGAGTTGGCCGCCCATGGCGTGCCTCTCATCGACCCGGCGACAAACACGTCGCCGGCCTTCTTCTGACCTGACGGACGGCTGCCGACCCGGAGTCGGATCCTCGAAACCGGCCCGGCTGTTTCTTCCTCCCCTCTTCCCCTCTTCCTCCTCTCTTCTTTCGCTTCTTTTCTTTAGCTTCTTCGTCCGTCCACCTACGTTTCTGCGGGCCTGATCTCGCCTGGTCGCGGTCGCCGGCGTTCTTCCTTCACGGTGTCTCGGTCGGTCCCGAGCTCGACGGCCTGTCCGTGATCCGCACACCCGTCATGCCCGGGCTCACACCGCTCGTGTTCATGCCCTTACTCTTGCTCAAGCCTGTGTCACTTCCGTCGTCGCCTACCGGCAAGACGTCCAGCACGTCGATCAGCCCGGTGATGCGCAACATGCGGCGAACGAAATCGCTGGGCGACGCGATGTGCAAAGTCATCCCAGAGGCCACGGCCCGCTGTTGTTCGACCGCGAGTAGGGAGAGCCCCGTCGGGTCGATGTAACTCAGCTCGGAGAGATCCACTGTCAGTTCGGCCACCCCGCTCCGGTTGACAAGAGACAGCTGCTCCATGAACGCGCCGGCGGAGGCGACGTCGAGTTCACCGTGAAGTGAGAGCCGCGCACAGTTCTCCCCCTCTCGGAGCCGGATTTCCAACTGTTGAGAGCCCTGGTTCATTGCGCGCGCCGTCTCCGCCCCTCTCCGGCACACGCGACGGCTCGGTTTCACCCCCGCGTCGTGCTCCTTTGCCATTGTGCGGCTCAACCTGGGGAGAAGCAAGGACCGTTGCCCGGTCCACCTCGGTAGAGTCGGTCACAGTGGCCAAGGACGATGAGCGCTTCGTGGAGGTCGACGGCCGTGAGGTGCGCATCTCGCGACCCGACAAGGTGTACTTCCCTGCGCTCGGTGCGACCAAGTTCGACCTGGTCAGTTACTACCTTTCCGTCGCCGACCAGCTGCTGAACACTGCGGGCGGGCGGCCGGCATTGCTGCAGCGCTTCCCCGACGGCGCAACGGGCAAGTCCTTCTACCAAAAGCGCATTCCGGCCGGGGCACCTGCGTGGTTGGAATCGACGACGGTGTCCACGCCGAACGGCACCGAGTCGAACGCGCTCGTGGTCGCCGACATTGCCCATGTGCTGTGGGCGGTGAACTACGGATGTCTCGGGTTGCACTTGTGGCCGTATCGTGCCGCCGACCCGGAACACGCCGACGAGCTCCGCATCGACCTCGATCCGGTCAAGGGCATCGGCTTCGAAGAGGTGCGCGCGACCGCGCTGCGCTGCCGCGACCTCCTCGCGGAACTCGGCCTGCGGGGGTATCCGAAGACAACGGGGAACAACGGCCTGCACGTGTACCTGCGGCTCGAACCGCGCTGGGATTCCATCGCCGTCCGGGCGGCGGCGGTCGCGCTGGCCCGTGAGCTCGAGCGACGGTACCCCCAAGACATCACCGCCAACTGGTGGAAAGAGGAACGGGGCACCCGCGTCTTCGTCGACTTCAACCAGAACGCGCCGCACAAGACCGTGTTCGGGGCGTGGTTCGCCCGACCCCGCACGGGCGGGCAGGTGTCCACGCCCTTGACCTGGGACGAGGTCGAGACCGTCGTCCCCGACTCATTGACCATCCGCTCGGTGCCCGACCTGGTGGCCGAACGGGGGATCCGTGGGCCGACATCGCCACCTCACCCCAGTCGATCGAACCCCTCTTGGAGATGGCAGCCCGGGACAAGGAGGCGGGTCTGCACGACCGCGCCCTGGCCGCCGCAATATCCCAAGATGCCCGACGAGCCGCCGCGGGTGGCGCCGAGCCGAGCCAAAAAGACGGACGAAACGACGTAGGACGGACTGGACAGGACGTGGAGCCGCTGGACGCACTCAACCGCATCGCCTTCCGCCTGGAGCGGAGCGGCGCCGACACGTACAAGGTGCGGGCCTTCCGTCACGCTGCCCGGGCAATCAAGTCGATGCCGGCCGACGAGTTGGCGGCGCTGGCCGCGGCGGGACGACTGCAGACGATCGAGGGGGTGGGGAAGTCGACGGCGCAGGTCATCGCCGAGGCGCTCGGTGGCGACGTGCCGGCGTATCTGATCAAGCTCGATGCCTCGACCGGCGACGACGACTTGGTGCTCGACGAACCGGCGGCGTCGCTCCTCTCCTCGCTCCGGGGCGACTGCCACTCACATTCGGATTGGTCCGACGGCGGCAGTCCGATCCTCGAGATGGCCGAGGCGGCGCGGGACCTGGGGCGCGACTACCTGGTGCTGACCGACCATTCGGCCCGGCTGACCGTGGCCCATGGGCTCAACGAGGAGCGTCTGCGCGACCAGCTCGAGGTGGTGGCTGAGGTGAACGAGCAGCTGGCGCCGTTCCGACTCCTCACGGGAATGGAGGTCGACATCCTCGAAGACGGATCGTTGGACCTGGACCCCGACACGTTGGGCGAACTCGACGTGGTCGTCGCCAGCGTCCACTCGAAGCTGCGGATGGATGCCAAGGACATGACCGCGCGGATGCTGGCCGCCGTCGAGAACCCGCACAGTGACATCCTCGGGCATTGCACCGGACGCCTCATCACTGGCCGCGGCCGGCCACAGTCCTCCTTCGATGCCGAAGCCGTGTTCGCCGCCTGCGCCCGCACCGGCACCGCAGTGGAGATCAACTCGCGGCCCGAACGCCAGGACCCACCCGAAGACCTGCTGCGACTGGCGGTCGAGCTGGGGTGTTCCTTCTCCATCGACACAGACGCCCACGCGCCCGGTCAACTGGAATGGTTGGGACGGGGCTGTCGCAACGCAGTGATCGCCGACGTGCCGTTCGAACGGATCGTCAACCGGGGATCGGCCGACGAGCTCCTGGCCTGGGCGGCGTCCCACGAGTCCGGAGACGGATCCTGATGGCACTCTCCCTGCCCGTCGTCCCTCCGGTCTCGCCCATGCTGGCCAAGCTGACCCGCGAGCTGCCCCGAGCAGACGGCCTCTACTACGAGCCGAAGTGGGACGGCTTTCGCTGCATCGTGTTCAGGGACGGCGACGAGATCGAGCTGGGCAGCCGCAACGAGAAGCCACTGACTCGGTACTTCCCCGAACTGGTCGACGCGCTGCGGCGGGAACTCCCAGTCCGATGCGTGCTCGACGGCGAGATCGTGATCGCCGGACCCAAGGGCCTGGATTTTGACGCGCTGTCCCAGCGGATCCACCCGGCCGAGAAACGGATCCGACAGCTGGCCGAGGCCACACCTGCCTCCTTCGTCGCCTTCGATCTGCTGGCCCACGACGACACCTCGTACATGGAGACGCCCTATGGGTCGCGGCGCAAGACGCTGGAGAAGTTGCTGAAGAAGGCCTCGCCGCCCGTCCACCTGACTCCGGCCACCCAGGATCCCGACGTGGCGGCCGACTGGTTCTCTCGTTTCGAGGGCGCGGGACTGGACGGTATCGTCGCCAAACCATCCGATCTGCATTACCTGCCCGACAAGCGGATGATGCTCAAGGTGAAGCACCAGCGCACCGCCGACTGCGTGGTGGCGGGGTTCCGCACCCACAAGGACGGTGCCGGCGTCGGCTCGCTCCTGCTCGGGCTCTACGACGCTGAAGGCACGCTGCACCACGTCGGCGTCGCCTCGGGTTTCAGCGTGGCCAGACGCCGCGAGCTCGTCGACGAGGTCAAGCCGTACGAGGCCAAGGCGCTCGACGGGCACCCCTGGGCGGGCTGGGCCGAGGCCCAGGCCTCCGGTCGTGCGCCCGGCGCGATGAACCGCTGGAATGCCGGCAAGGACATGACCTGGGAGCCGCTGCGTCCCGAAGCGGTCTGTGAGGTCTCCTACGACCATCTCCAGCACGACCGTTTCCGTCACGCGACGTCGTTGGTGCGCTGGCGACCGGACCGTGAGCCCTCGTCGTGTACGTACGACCAGCTCGACACACCGGTGCCGACGGAGCTGGCCGACGTCTTCGGTACGTCTTCCACGTAGTCGGCGTCCGATCCAAACGTTTTCAGGGCTGTCCGCCCGCCCGATCGCCGTAACGAGCACGATCGAACAGACCATTCACCCTTGAATGGCACCTTCAGCGACGAACAGCACAGAGCATCTGGGCCGACCATCTCCTCCCGGCCCGCCGGACTCGCTCGAGCCGGTTGCCCCCCTGACCACGTCCGAGGTGGCCCGGCTCGGGGCCGAGGAGCTCATGGCGGTGGCGGCCCGGGCCTTTCGGGTGCGCTGCTCGCAGGACGCGGTGCTGGCCACGGTCTGTGCCGAGCTGGATCGCCGCGAGGACTGGCGGGCGACCGGGGCGACGTCGCTCGGTTCGTGGCTGGTCCAGCATCTCGGGGTCTCTGACGCCACGGCTCGGGCCTATGCCCAGGTGGCCGAGCACGTGAGCGACTTCCCGCATCTGGCGGCCGGATTGTCCGAGGGGCGCCTCACCCTCGACAAGGTGCGCGCGGTGGTCGGCGTGGCCACGCCCGAGACCGAGGCGCGGTGGGCCGAGGAGGCCGGTGAGCTGTCCTACAAGGACCTCGGGGCGCTGGTGCGCTCGAAGGAGCTGCCGACCCGCCAGTCGGACCGGGCCGACGAGGAGAAGCGCTCGCTGCGCTTCAACGACACTTTGCGCACGATCGTGGCCCAGCTGCCGCCGGTCTCTTATGTGGCGGTGCGCTCCGTGCTCGAGGCCCGGGTCAAGAAGATGGACGCAGACGGCGAGACGCCTTTGGACCAGCGCCTGGCCGACGCCTTGGTCTCGGCGTTGACCGATGGCGGGTCGGGGTCCTCGCGGCGTCCCGCTGGTGGTGGCCCACGTGCCCTTCGAGGTGCTGACCGATCCCGAGTCCGAGCTCCCCGGCGAACTCGAGCGCGGCGGGCTGATCAGCGCCGAGGTGGCCCGGCGCCTGGTCTGTGACGCCAGCGTGATCGTCGCCCTCGACGACAGTTTGGGCCACACCATGTACGAGGGCCGGGCCCAGCGCTTCCCGACCGCGACCCAGCGCCGTGAGGTGTTGCGCCGGGATCGCCACTGCGCCTTTCCGGGCTGCGCCAACGTCTTGTTCACCAACTGTCACCACATCGACGAATGGAACTCGGGCGGCGTGACCGACCTGGACAACCTGGTCCTGCTCTGTAAGCACCACCACGACCTGATCCACCACAAGGTCTGGTCGCTCTCGGGCGATGCCAACGTCGAGCTGCGCTTCGTCGGACCGACGGGCCAGGTGATGACGACGAGGCCCTCGCGGCTCTGGGCCCAGGTCAGCGACCCCAACGTGCTCGCCGAACGGCGGGCGCAGGCCGGGCGGGGCGCTGGGGGCAGTAGCTCTCCCCGCCAGACCGAGGAAGACGTCCCCGGCTCGAGAGGTGCGGATCGCGGCGGTTAGTGGCCCAGGAGATCCGGGTCGGCCGCCAATTCGGCCCGGACCGCGGCCTCCCAGAAGCCGATGAATCCCTCACCGTCGTTCTTCGCCACCAAGTCGATGAAGGACTGCGGAACACGAGACGAGCCATCGCCCCCTGCCGCGCGGGCATACCACGCATGCTGGCACCGCTGCTCCAACGCCACCGCGCGTTGGTGGACAGCCCGGGCCGATCCGCCCAGGACGAAGACGCCGTGTCCGGCCAGCAACGCCATCGCGGCCGAGCCCATCTGCGTGATCGCACGACCGGCGCTGTTGGCGTCGTTGACCGGGCCGTCGTACTCGTCCACCAGCGCGAGGGTGCCACCACCGAGCGCCGAACTCTGATCGAGGATCGGAGGCACCTCCCCGATGTCGGCCCATACCGTGCCGAAGAGCGGGTGGTTGTGCGCGGCCCACGTGACGTCGTGCCGCGCCTTGTGGAGCTCGAGGTGCAGTGGGATGCCGAGCGGGACGGGCCAATCGCCCTCGACCACCCTCCCCTCGAGATCGATGCGCAGGACCTGAGACGGCCTGAGTTCCGCCCAGGTGATCAGCCACGGGTTACAAAGCAACGTCCCGTCGCCCAGATTGACCGTGATGTGCCCGGCGAGATGGTCGTTGTAACCCTCGCGCCACAAGGCTCGGGCGAGGATCACGAGCTCTTCGCGCTGGGTAAGGTCCGGAATCAGCTTCTCTGCGGTCGGGGTGAACACGTCGCTTCCTCTCATTTCGGCAGGACCGGGTCCGGCAACGGATGGCGGTAGAGCGCAGCGGCGTTTTCGCAGCACATGGCCCGGAGCTCGTCGGTCGGGATGTGTCCCCAGCACTCCGCAATGACCTGCTGGGTGTCGGGCCAGGTGCCGTCGCCGTGCGGATAGTCCACTTCGACCATGACGTTCTCGACCCCGATGGTGTGCCGGGTGTCGATGGTGGACGGATCGTCCAGCGTGCAGAACCAGAAGTTCCTGCGCAGCACGTCCGCGGGGCGCATCTTCCAGCCCTTGCCGTAGCCCGAGCGGTCGACCATGTTCTCCAGGCGGTCGTGCAGCATGGCCACCCAGCCGATCCCACCTTCGCTCATCGCGATCTTGAGGTCCGGATGCCGCACGGGGTATTCGGACCACAACCACTCAGCACAGGCGGTGAGGGACAGCTGTCCGAACAGTGTGGCGCCGATCTGGAGCGGCGCAC
Organism: uncultured Acidimicrobiaceae bacterium; assembly: GCA_963726855.1. Classification (GTDB taxonomy): domain Bacteria; phylum Actinomycetota; class Acidimicrobiia; order Acidimicrobiales; family RAAP-2; genus Bog-473. The sequence goes on along the minus strand of CAVSEB010000012.1, from coordinate 100,034 downwards.
CGCCCGGCGGGCCGATCTCGAGGCCGGAGCTGCCGACATGGAGTGAGACGACGGTGTCCGTCTCGATCACCGCAGCGATGATCGGATCCCAGTGGTCGCGCTCCCAGAGCGACGGGAGGCCGATCGCGTGAGGACGCTCGGGAAATGTCACGGACGTGAACCCACGATCGGCATTGCGCCGGATTTCCTGCGCAGCCAATTCGGGGTCAGCCAGATACGTGATGCCCAGCGGCACGATCCGATCCGGGTGCGGCGTGTGCCACTCCTCGAAGAGCCAGTCGTTCCAAGCGCGGATACAGGCGAGGCCCAGCGCGCGGTCCGGGGCGTCGAAGAACACGCGTCCGCAAAAGCCCGTGATCTGAGACGGGAAGTTGACCGAGGCCCAGACCCCGTTGATGTCCATGTCCCGCACCCGGGCCTCGACGTCGTAGCAGCCGGGTCGCATCTGGTCGAAACGGAAGGGCTCGAGGCTGTACGTGTCGGGGCGGCGCCCAGCAACCGCGTTCATTCCAACCTGGGTGTAGCGCTCGCCCTCGAACTCCCACACCTGGTGGCCCTGGTCGGTCTCAACGATGTGTGGGGCCTTGTCCGCCAGTCCGGCAGGAACCCTGCCCTCGAACATGTCGGCAGGCTCGACCACGTGGTCGTCCACCGAGATCACCGTGTACCTCACGGCCCGGGGTTCGGGCTCGGGGAGGAAGAGATCGGACAGGTCGGTCGTCGACACCATATGAATACTCTGCCGCACGGGCGTTGTTGCCGCGCCATCGGCACCCTGCAGGGCGATACTGGGGTCACTTGCACGCCCAGCAGAGGAGGCGAAGTGATCGCGCTGCTCGTTGTCCTGACATTCGTCGTCTTGTTGCTCGGAGTCTTTGTCGCTGGATTGCTTCGCAGCCACGCCGACATCCTCCGGTCGCTCCACGAACTCGGGGTCGGAGTCGGCGACCCTACAGCCGCCGCCACGGCGCCGGCCCCCGTCGAGATGTCCTCGGGGCCGTCGGGCCTGACCCTGGGTGTGGCGCCCGCCATTGCAGGACTCACGCCCTCGGGGGACGCCCGGGCCGTGTCCGTGGACAACAGTGACCGGCTGACGCTCCTCGGGTTCCTGTCCTCGGGCTGCCATTCCTGCGCCGGATTCTGGGATGCCCTGCAACGGCCGGACCACCTCGATCTCCCCGACGAGACCAGGGTCGTCATCGTCACCAAGGGGCCCGAAATGGAGATCACGCCGCAGGTCAGGGCGCTGACCAGCGGGCAGATCCCAGTCCTGATGTCGACCGAGGCCTGGCACGACTACCAAGTTCCGGGCTCTCCGTTCTTCGTCCTGGTCGACGGCGCCACCGGGCAGAAGATCGGCCAGGGTGTGGCCTCGCAGATCGACCAGCTGGTGGATCTCGTGCGCCGGGCCCAGTCGGAGCGGCGACCGAGCGGCGTTCGTCCCGCACCCGACGCCGGACTGGACGGGCCGGCGCGCGAGGTGGCCAACGACGATGCGCTACGGGCGGCGGGGATTCTCCCGGGAGATCCCAGCCTCTATCCGCGCTCGCTCGAAGACGTCTTCCCCTACTCGGTCACGGGCTCTCACTCGTCGCACTGATGGCCGTCATCCAGGCGCACGGGATCGCCGCGTCATTACCGAACGGCTTCGAGGGCCGCATCTTCGTACGGGCAGTGCCCGTGGGCACCGCATATGCGGTCGCCCAATTCGCCACCTTCCCCCTGCCCGACGAAGTCGGTGACTTCGGCGGCGGCGCCGTCAACCTGATGGGACCAGGCGACGTCTACGCCACCCTCTTCGAGTACGGGCCTGAGAGCCTGGGCAAGCAGCTGTTCGCCCGGCAGGGCCGGCCCACCGCCTTCGGACCGAACGACTTCTCCCCGATGACCCTGCGTCGCGGCCTTGGTGGTCAGTCGGGAACCCAGCGGTTCTTCACCGAGTCGGAGCGGCCGTTCTCCTTCTACGCCGTGCTGGGCAGCCACGTGCTGCGGAACACACTCGTCCCGAAAGTCAACTCGCTGCTGGCCTCCATGGACTTCAGTCCACCGACGTCCAGCGCGAGTCTGCCCGCACAAAGGCCGACGTGGAACTGATCGGGCTCTACCTGATCGGGTCGGCGTTGCTCGTCCTCGCGGGCGCAGCCAAGACCGTCCGTCCGGACGATACCGCACTCGCCCTGGCCCAGGTCTTCCCCGGCCGCCTAAGGCTCCGCACGCCCGTCCGCGTTGGTGCCGCCGGTGAGGCCGTCGTCGGACTGGTGGCGTTCCTGCTGCCCAGACCCCTGCCGGCGGCGCTCGTGTGCGCCTCGTACCTGGGGTTTGCCGCCTATGTGTCGTATGTCCGCAGCCGCCACGGCCTGCTGTCGACGTGCGGTTGTTTCGGACGGACCGACACCCCCGCGACCTGGCTTCACGTCGTGATCAACCTGGTGCTGGCCGCAGCTGCCGCGGGAGTCGCGTTGCGGACGACCGGTGCCTCCACGCTCCGCTCCGTCCTGACGACGCAGCCGTGGGCGGGCCTGCCCCTGCTCCTGGCCAGTGCGGTCGGGCTTTGGCTCACCTACCAGGCCCTGACGCTGCTGCCCTCTCTCGGCACGGCCCGGCGGCGCCTGGTCGGCCCCAGATCATGACCCTGTCCACCGCGCTGGTCGAACGCTCATCCGGATTTCTCGAGCGCCGGCTATCCCGGAGAAACGTCATCAACCGATCGGCCTTTGTCGGAAGCGCCGTCGCTGTCGGTGCCGGCCTCGACCTGGCCTTGAAGCCCGGCACGGCCTACGGACAGATCTGCGAATGCGGGAATGCTGGATGCGGCTGCGGCAGTACGTGCTGTTCGGGCTTCACCGATTTCTGTTGCAGCGTCACCGGGTTCAACTACTGCCCGTCGAACACGATGATGGGCGGCTGGTGGATGGCGGACAACAGTTCGTTCTGCGACGGGCCTCGCTATTACATGGACTGCAACGCCACCTGTGCCTGCGACAGCGGCTGCAGTGACGGCTTCCCGTTCTGCGAACCCGGGTGCGACCTGACCGGAGGCTGTGGCTGTGGGCCGAATGGCTGCGACTCCTACCTCACCAGCTGCCTCCAATTCCGGTACGGCCAGTGCAACCAGGACATCGCCTGCATGGGCCGGATCGTCTGCCGGGTCGTCGCCTGTGTCCCCCCCTGGACGGTCGACCCGACCTGCACCACGGCCGTGGCGGTCGACAACGGCACGGCCGAGCAGAACGAGCCCTGTTGGACTCCGACCCCGCCCTGCCCGACGACCACGCTGACCAACTGCCAGACCGTGACGATGATTCCGAGCGGCGCCGGCGGCGGGTACGCCGTCGTCACCTCCTTCGGAAAGGTGTTCCCCTACGGCGACTTCGTCTCGAAGGGAGATGTCTCGAACCTCACCCTGAGCGCACCCATCGTCACGGCAGCGTTCTCCATGTCGGGGGGCTACTGGTTCGCCGCCAGCGACGGTGGCGTCTTCGCGTTCGGCAAAGCGCCCTACCTCGGCTCCATGGGAGGCACCCGGCTCAACGGCCACATCGTCGGCATGGCCGCGACACCGACGGGGAACGGGTACTGGTTGGTCGCCGCCGATGGCGGGATCTTCTCGTTCGGCGACGCGATCTTCCTCGGCTCCATGGGAGGCAGGGAACTCAACTCTCCCGTCGTGGGGATGGCGCCCACCCCGACTGGCCGGGGGTATTGGCTGGTGGCGGCCGACGGCGGGATCTTCTCGTTCGGCGACGCGCCGTTCCTCGGCTCCATGGGGGGCAAACCGCTCAACAAGCCCATCGTCGCCATGGCGGCCACGGCGACCGGCACGGGCTACTGGCTCGTCGCGGCGGACGGCGGCATCTTCTCCTATGGCAACGCCGCCTTCGACGGTTCCACAGGCAGCATCCGCCTGAACCTACCCATCGTCGGGATGGCCCCGACGCACGAAGACGACGGGTACTGGCTGGTGGCCCGCGACGGCGGGATCTTCGCCTTCGGCGGTGCACCCTTCCTGGGAACGCCGGCATGACCCAGCCGCCAGACCGACAACATCGCACAGAAGGGGCTTCCGACCGATGACTCACGGGACGGCCACAGAAGATGTCATAGTCCTCTGTGCCATCGCCATCGCGCTGGTAGGCGGCATCCGTTCCACCTGGTCGCCCTGCGGCGTCTCCATGCTGTCGACCATCACCCCGTTGGCCGAAAAGGGGCGTGGCCACCGCTGGTGGGCCACCGCAACCTGGTACCTGACCGGCAGTGTGGCGGGAGGCGCCACGCTCGGGGCCGTCCTCGCCCTGCTGGCCGCCGGCGTCCACGAGCTCGTCCCCACCACAACGACTGCGGCGACGACGACAGCCGTGATCGCGGCCGGACTCACCCTTCTGGCCGCCGCCGCAGAAGCCGGCGCCGCCCCGCTCCCCATCCACCATCGTCAGGTCAACGAACGCTGGCTCGATGCGTATCGCCCCTGGGTCTACGCCACCGGGTTCGGCTGGCAGATCGGCACGGGCGTCGCCACCTACGTCAAGACGTCGGCCGTCTATGTCCTGATCGCCCTCGCCGCGCTCACCGGCGATCCACTCGTCGCCCTGTGCGTCGGCCTTCTGTTCGGCCTTGTCCGGGGTCTGGCCGTCTTCACCAGTCGCAGAATCACCACCACGAGCGCCCTCGCCTCGTTCCACCGACGGTTCATGGAGCTCGACCGCCCGGCCCGCGCCACCGTGGTCGTCGCCGAGTTGGCGGCCGCCGTCGCCCTGAGCTGGGTCGTCTCGCCTTGGCTCGCCCTCGCCTCCGCCCTGGTCGCCGCCACCCTCTCAATCAGGCAGTCCAGGCAGTCCCCCCGGCGACGCCAACGCCACCCGGTCCCGCCCGCTACATCCCCCGGTGGTTCTCGAACCGCGCGTACTGCTTGAGGAACAAGAGGTTGGCCTTCCCGGTCGGCCCGTTCCTGTGCTTGGCCACTTCGATCAACGCGTCGTCGGCCCGGTCGATCGGCACCTCGTCGTTGTACTCGGACTCCCGGTAGATGAAGAGGACCACGTCTGCGTCCTGCTCGAGCGAGCCCGACTCACGCAGGTCGGAGAGCTGCGGCGTCTTGTCCTGACGACTCTCGAGGTTTCGGGAGAGCTGTGACAGCGCCACCACGGGAACTTCCAGCTCACGGGCCAGAATCTTCAATCCCCGGCTGATCTCGGCCACCTCGTTCTGGCGGTTCTCCGCCCGTCCCCGCCCCGTCATCAGCTGCAGGTAGTCGATGACCACGATCCCCAGGTCGCCCTCGGACTTCTTCAGGCGACGAGCCCGGGCCCGAATGTCCATCACCGTCACCGCGGGGTTGTCGTCGATGAAGATCGGCGCGCCCGACAGCCGGGTCACGGCCGCTCCGATCTTCGCCCAGTCCTGGGTGCGGATCCGCCCGTTCTGCAGATGCTGCCCGTTCACCTCGGCCTCGGCCGCCAACAAGCGTTGGGTCAGCTCGAGGTGGCCCATCTCGAGCGAGAACAGCAGTGCCGGTCGGTCCACCACCATCCCGACGTGGGCCAGCACCCCCAATGCAAAGGAGGTCTTTCCCATCCCAGGGCGCGCCCCCACGATGTTCAACGTCGAGGGCTGCAGCCCGAGGAGCAGACGGTCCAGCTCGTGGTAACCCGTGGCCACCCCGGTGATGTCCGACCCGCGCTGGCCCAGCTCCTCGATCCGGTCCAGCCCCTGCCCCAGCAGCTCGTGCAAAGGGTGCATCGTGTCGGCACCGCGCCGCTCCGCCACGTTGAATACCAGCTGCTCGGCGTCGTCGACCGCCGCCTTCACGTCCTCGGGGACCGAATAGCCGATGTCGGCGATCTCCCCTGCCACGCCGATCAACTTCCGCAGCAGCGACAGCTCCTCGACGATGGCCGCATAGTGCCGGGCATTGGCGATCGACGGGGTGTTCGCCTGTAGCGAGATGAAGATCGACGGGTCTCCCACCGCCTCCATCACCCCGGACCGCTTCAGCTCGTCGGTGACCGTCACGGCGTCGATGGCCTCGCCACGCTCCATGAGGGCACGGATGGCCCCGAAGATATGGCCGTGGGCCGGCTTGTAGAAGTCACCGCCCGAGCACATCTCGATCCCGACCGACGCCGCGTCGTTCGACAGCATCATGGCGCCGAGGAGGGACTCCTCGGCTTCGAGATCATGGGGCGGGACGCGCGCCCCCGAGGGGGTCGGAAGCGAGGTTGGCCTGAACTGGCGGGAGTCGTCGAAAGCGTGGACCACGGCCCCCCTACTCTGATGGTCCCGGGCTGGGGACGGTCAGAGGGAACTTGTTGTGGGCAACCGCTCGCCGGGTGTGGGTAACCCAACCCAGTGTGTGGGTAACCCGGCCCGAGGTGTGGGTAACCACGGGCGAGGTGTGGGTAACCACGGGCGCGAGCACGTGAGCCTTGTGGAAAAGCCGTGTACGACCGGAGCAACCTGGGGGCCCGAGCACCTGCACGGGCGACATGATGCGAGACGGCTGTGACGCCGCCTCGGAGCACGAGCCGCGGGCCGCACCCGGCCCAACGGCTGGGCTCAGCCGGCGGCCGAGACCTCCAGGGTCACGACGACGGTCACACCCCGGAACAGGTCCACCGTCACGTCGTGGGACCCCGTCTCCTTGATCGGCTCAGGCAGCACCACGTGCTTGCGGTCCACCTCGACACCCTTGGCCTTCTTGATGGCTTCGATGACGTCCGCCGGACCGATGGACCCGAAGAGTCGCCCCCCTCCGCCGGCCCGGGCCGAGATCGGGATCACCGCGCCGGCCAGGATGGTCGCCTGGGCCTCCGCCGCCGTGCGATCCTGCGCCTCGCGCAGGTCACGGCCACGTCGCATCTGTCCCGCTTGGCCCTCCACGCCGTCGCTGGCCACGATGGCCCGGCCCTCGGGAAGCAGGAAGTTGCGGGCGAATCCACCGGCGACCTTCACGATGTCGCCCCGCCGCCCGACACCGGCGACGTCGTCTCGGAGGAGGACCTTCATGCGTCAGCCCCTGCTTCCTCGGCCTCGGCCGCGATGTCGGTGTCCAGCGTGGCCAGGACATCACCGTCGAGCTCCTCGTTGCCGACGGCCTCGATGTCGGCGTTGACGTTGCCCGCGGCGGCGTCTGTACCGCCGACGGCTCCGTCCGCACTGCCGCCACTGCTGCCATCGCCACTGCTGGGCGCGGCGTCGGCACTGCCGCCAGAGCTGGCGTCCCTACTGCCCCTGCTCTCCCCGCGGTCCGAGCCGCCGCCCTCAGAACGCCGGGGCGGGCGGCCATCGCCGTGTGTGTCGCCGAGCGTGCGCTCGCCCCGATCGCGACCACCGCGGCCACCGGGCCGCTCGGTGACCGTCCGCTGGGTGTAAGGCAGCAAAACCAGTTCGCGCGAGGTCTTGATGGCCTGGGCCAGTGCCCGCTGGTGTTGGGCACAGTTGCCGGTCACCCGGCGCGAGCGGATCTTGCCCCGATCGCTCATGTACTTGCGGAGCATGGGGATGTCCTTGTAATCGACCCACTCCACCTTGTCCCGGCACAGGGCACAGGGCTTCTTCTTCACCCGGCGGCCGAGGTCCTTGGGGGCCCGGCGTGACGCCGTCCCTCCGCGTTGGTTATTCCTTGCCATCAGAAGGGCTCCTCATCGAATCCGTATCCTCCACCCGTTTCGGCTGCCGCCGGCTGCGGTGCGGGTGCGGCCTGCCGGCCACCGCCGCCTCCGCCTCCACCACCGCCGCCTCCACCACCGCCGCCGCCACCGCCACGCGAGGACTCGCCGGGGCTGCGCCGTTCGTTCTTGGTGACCGTGGCCGTCGCCCATCGAAGGGACGGGCCGATCTCGTCGGCCACGACCTCGACCTTCGACCGCTTGTCACCGTCCTGGGTCTCCCAGCTGCGCTGCTCGAGCCGGCCGTTCACGATCACGCGGGAACCTCGGCGTGAGCGACTCGCTCACGTTCTCCGCCATCTCGCGCCAGCAGACCACGTCGAAGAACGAGGTGGCCTCCTCCCACTCCTGGGTCTGGCGGTTCTGCCAGCGGCGGTTCACCGCCAGCCCGAAGGTGACGTTCGCCTGCCCGGTGTTGGTGAAACGCAGCTCAGGGTCGCGGGTGATGTTGCCCACCAGCGTGATGCTGTTGTCTGGCATGTCTGTTCCTCCGTCGACTCGTCAGCTCGCGGCCGGCTGGGCCGCTGCCGTGGTCATTTTCGAGTCCGGCAGGCGCACCACCTTGTGGCGCACGACCTCGTCGGCCAGCGTCAGCATGCGGTCGAGCGCAGCCACCGTCTCGGGTTCCGCCGTGAATTCCACCACGACGTAGTAACCCTCGCGCTTGTGGTTGACCTCGTAGGCGAACGTGCGCTTGCCCCAACGGTCGATCGCACCCGGGTTCCCCCCGGTCGAGCGGATCACCTCGAGCGCATGGTCGAGCACGCTCTGGATTAGGCCGGGCTCGGTGGTGGCCTCAAAGATGGCCATGACTTCGTAAGGCCGCATAGGCGGCATACCTCCCTCTGGACCGGGCTGTTCGCACGGGCTCCTGGCGGTCAGGAGCAGGGTTTGTTGTGGCCAGCCATGCTAGCCGGGATCAGCTCAGGGCTTCGCCCAGGCCCTCCGGGGCGTGATACGTCTCCGCATCACTCGGGAAGCTGCCGTTTCGGACGTCGTTGGCGAAAGCCGCGATGGCCTCGGTGGCAATACGGCCGACGTCGGCGTACTGACGCACGAACTTCGGCGGGGTCCGCTTGCCCAGGCCGAGCAAGTCGTGGAAGACCAGGACCTGGCCGTCACAGTCGGGCCCGGCGCCGATGCCGATGGTCGGAACGTCGATCGCCTCGGTGACGGCGGCGCCCACCACGTCGGGCACACCCTCGATGACGAAGCCGAAGCACCCGGCCGCGGCCAGCGCCTTCGCCGCATCGAGCAGAGCGCTCGCGGCGTCGACACTCTTGCCCTGCACCCGGAAGCCACCCATGGCCAGCACCGACTGCGGAGTGAGGCCGAGGTGGCCCATCACCGGAATCTCGGCCCGGACGATGGCCTCGACGACCTCGAGCCGGGCCCGGCCCCCCTCGAGTTTCACTGCCTGGGCACCGGCCCGCACCAGCGTGGCCGCGTTGCGAACGGCGTCGTCGGGCGAGAGGTGGTAGCTCATCCAGGGCATGTCGCCCAGGATCAGGCTGCGGGGCTTGGCCCGGGCCACTGCGGCCGTGTGGTGGGCCATCACGTCGATGTCGACGTGGAGGGTGTCGTCGAACCCGAGCACGGTGTTGGCCACCGAGTCCCCGACGAGAATGATGTCGACCCCCGCCTCGGAGACGATGCGGGCACCCGGCTCGTCGTAGGCCGTGACCATGACGATCGGCACGGCGCCGTTACGTCGTTTGCGCTCCCGCAGAGAAGGGACCGTGACGGGAGCCTCGCTCACCGGGTCGGCGCCGCCTTCTTCCGTCCCTTGCCACCTCCGGCGGGGTACTTCTTCATGAGGTGGTGCCAGGCGCAGGACGGGCACACCTCGACCTCGTAGCAGAGCACCGGTTCCTGCCTCCGACAGAGCGCCTTCAGCTCGGCGACCGTTCCTGGGCAACGGCCACCGGGAGGCAGCTTGGCCCCGAAAACGAACGTGACAGTGACCAACCGGCCGTCGTCACAGATCGGGCACACCTCCTTGGTCGGCCGGCCGACGTTGCGGGCCGCCCGCAGGAGCTCGGGGTGGGCGTCGCACACGTCGATCTTCTGGACGCGGCCCCGTTCCACCTCGTTGACCAGTCCGTTGCGCACGATCCGGTACTCGACCTGGGCCGTGACATCGGGGCTGACGGCTCGTGACGAGGACCGCGGCTCCGACGTGACGGACATGGCGCTCAGGCTACTCCCCGTGCCTGGAATCGATCCGCACGCAGGCGTCAATTCCCAACCCCACGCGACGCTTTTGTGACCAATGTTTGAATGACGCTATATCGAACCGATATAATGAACCGCAATGTTGGACCTGGCGATACTCGGCCTCCTCGAGGAACGTGACCTCCACGGTTACGAAATCCGCAAGCTCCTCCGCGAGCACCTGGGGTTGCTGGCGAATGTCTCGTTCGGGTCGATCTACCCGGCCCTGACCCGCCTGGAGAAGGCCGGCGCCGTGGTCGCCACCGACGCCTCGTTTGCCGGCCCCCCAAAAACCGTCAATCCCGCTCCGCCCACCGGTTCCCTCAGCGGCGAACTGGCCGTCCTGCGCTCGCGGCGCCACACGCCGACACGAGCCCGGCGGGGCAAGAAGGTGTACCGGATCACCGAAGAGGGGCGGCGCCTCTTTGCCGAACTCCTGGCCGAGGGCGGTGCCGCCACCGATGACCGCAGCTTCAGCCTGCGCCTGGCCTTTGCCCGGCACCTGGCTCCCCAGGCTCGCCTGACCCTCCTCGAACGCCGGCGCGCCCTCCTCGTCCAGCGCCTGGGCGAAGCAGAGTCCGCCCGGGCCGACCTCGATGTCTACGCCCGCTCCGTCGTGCAGCACACCGCTGACGGCGTGGCCCGTGACATCAGTTGGCTCGACCACCTGATCGCGTCCGAACGCGCCGCTCTCGCCAGCGCCGCTGAACCGGCGCCGAGCACCATCCCTTGACCACGAAGGAGACACAGATGCACAACCCCATCCGCCTTGCCATCGCCGGCGTCGGCAACTGCGCGAGCTCGCTCATCCAGGGGATCACCTACTACCACGATGCCGAGCCCGACGACGTCGTCCCGGGACTGATGCACGTGGAGCTCGGCGGCTACCACGTCCGCGACCTCGTACCCGTCGTCGCCTTCGACGTGGACCAGACCAAGGTGGGGACCGACCTCGGGAAGGCGATTCATGCCGGGCTGAACAACACCATCCGCTTCGCCGAGGTAGGGGAGATCGGGGTCACCGTCCTAGCGCGGTCCGACCTTCGACGGTCTCGGTAAGTACTACAAAGAGATGGTCGAGGAGTCGCCGGCCGAGCCGGTCGACGTCGCCCAGGCCCTGCGCGACGCCAAGGCGGACGTGCTCGTCTCCTACCTCCCGGTCGGCTCCGAGCAGGCCCAGCGCCACTACGCCCAGGCCTGCCTCGACGCCGGCGTGGCCTTCGTGAACGCCATCCCGGTCTTCATCGCGTCGAACCCGGAGTGGGCACGCAAGTTCCGCGACGCCGGCGTGCCGATCGTGGGTGACGACATCAAGAGCCAGGTGGGCTCGACGATCGTCCACCGCATCCTGACCCGCCTCTTCGAGGACCGGGGCCTCGCCCTCGACCACACCTACCAGCTCAACTTCGGCGGCAACATGGACTTCAAGAACATGCTCGAGCGCGAGCGGCTCGAGTCCAAGAAGATCTCGAAGACCCAAGCCGTGACGAGTCAGCTCGAGGACAACGTGCTCGACGCCGACGATGTGCACGTCGGCCCTTCCGACCATGTGCCGTGGCTGAAAGACCGCAAGTGGGCCTACATCCGCATGGAGGGCCGCAACTTCGGCGACGTGCCCCTGAACCTCGAGCTCAAGCTCGAGGTGTGGGACTCGCCGAACTCGGCGGGTGTCATCATCGACGCCGTGCGCTGCGCCAAGCTCGCGCTCGACCGGGGCATCGGTGGCCCGCTGCTCGGACCGTCGGCCTACTTCATGAAGTCGCCGCCGGTGCAGTACCACGACGACATCGCGCACACCATGGTCGAGAGCTTCGCCGCCGGGGAGACCCAGGAGAGCTGGCCCGCCGACTGAACGGTGAAGAGCCGGAGGCCGACCCTGTCGCCGAACCGGTTCTGAACCAGATCCGTGTGGCGATCAGACGATCAGACCAGGATCCGCTCGTCGGGGGCGCGGACGCCCACGACGGCCATCGTGCGACCCATCCCGAGGAAGCAGCCGCAGCAGATCGTGAGGTCCGCCAACTCGTCCTCGGAGAAGGCCGCGTGCATGCGGCCCCAGAATTCGTCGTCCATCGCCAAGTGGTCCAGTGCGAAGCGCTCGGCGAACTCGGCCGCCAGCCGCTCTCGGTCGCTCAGACCCGTTGCAGCGCGCCAGTCCGTCACCTCGGCGTAGAAGGGCTCTCCCGCCCCGGCCGTCTCGCCGTCACGCGCTCGGGTGTCACGGCACACGGCGCAGTCGTTGATGAGTGCGATGGTCCAGCGCGCCGACTCGCGCTCGCGCACCGAGAGCTGTGAGTTGCCGTAGACCGCCGCCGAGAGCTTGCCCATCCCGGCCGCCATCTCGGGGCGGAGCATCGCCCAGTCGATGTGCTCCCCCATGCCCGTCTCCGGTGCGTTGATCCTCGTCATGGAGGACGAGGGTAGCCCTGAAGGCGCACGACCGCTCAGGACTGTTCGGCCCACCACGCCAACAGCAGCCGGGACGCCTGCTCCTCGCCCAGCGGTCCCTCGTCGAGCCGCAGCTCCATGAGGAACGTGAGCGCCTTGCCCACCGCCGGGCCCGGGCCCGATCCCGAGCAGGTCCATCACCTGGTTCCCGGTCAGATCGGGCCGGAGGGCATCAAGCTCCTCCTGCTCGCGGAGGACGGCGATCCGGTCCTCCAGCTCGTCCATCCGCCTGGCCAGCGCTCGGGCCTTCGCTGCGTTCCGGGTCGTGCAGTCGCAGCGCGTCAGCTCGTTGAGCAGGTCGAGATGCGGGCCGGCGTCGCGCACATAGCGGCGCACGGCCTTGTCGGTCCAACCGAGACGATAGGTGTGGAAGCGCAGGTGCAGCTCGACGAGGCGCACGACGGTGTCGGTATCGGCCGCCGGGTAGCGCAGCGCCTCCATGCGCACCCTCGTCATGCGCGCGCCGACCACCTCGTGGTGGTGGAAGCTCACGCCGCCGTCGGTGATGGCCCGCGTCTTCGGCTTGCCGACGTCGTGGAACAAGGCGGCCAGACGCAGCAACCGGTTCTTCGACGTCTTGTCGACCACCGCCAGCGTGTGCGCCAGCACGTCCTTGTGGCGGTGAATCGGATCTTGCTCGAGCGCGAGGCCCGGTAGCTCGGGGAGGAACTCGGCGGCCAGGCCGGTGCGCACCACGAACCAGAGCGCCTGCGAGGGAACGTCGACGAGCACGATCTTGTCGAGCTCGTCGCGGATGCGCTCGGCCGACACGATGGACAGGCGGCCGTGCATCTTCGTGACGGCGTCGACCAGGGCCTGGTCGGGTTCGAGCGAGAAGCGCGCCGCGAAGCGGGCGGCCCGCAGCATGCGCAGCGGATCGTCTCCGAAGGAGATCTCGGGGTCGAGCGGCGTCCGCAGTCGGCCCGCGGCCAGGTCGCCCAGCCCGTCGAACGGGTCGATCAACTCCATGTCGGGCAGGCGTAGAGCCAAGGCGTTGACGGTGAAGTCGCGCCGGGACAGGTCGAGCACGATGTCGTCGCCGTAGGTGACTTCGGGCTTGCGGGACTCGGGCACGTAGACCTCGGCCCGATGCGTCGTGATCTCGTAGACGCGCCCATCCTTGCGACACCCGATGGTCCCGTATCGAGCCCCTTGGGTCCAGACGTCGTCGGCCCAGCCACGCACGATCCGCTCGATCTCGTCGGGACGGGCGTCGGTCGTCAGGTCGATGTCGGACTCCTCCGACGCCGCACCGGGCAGCAGGGCGTCGCGGACGGATCCACCGACCAAATACAAGGCACGGCCGGCTGTCGTAAAGCGGCGCGCCAGCTCGTCGGTCGCCTCGACATAGGGGCGAAAACGCTCGGGTACCGACGTGGACTGCACCCGCATACGGTAGTGCGCCCTCTAGCCTCTCCCTGTGCTGTCACACTGGGCCAGGACCGCCCTTTGCACGCTCGCCGTGGCCACGGCCCTCTTTCTCCCCGCTAGCCCCGCCGCGGCCACCGCCGTCGCCGCCCAGCCGGGAACGCCGCTCACGCTGGTCTCCCAAACGCCCTTCGTGACGCCGGCACAGCCTGGGTTCTCGCTCACCCTCGGGATCAGTCCGACCGTGGGCTCGGCCTCAGGATTGCATGTGAGCCTGACCTTCTACGGCCGTCTCGACGATGATTCACAGTTGCAGCAGTCACTGAACGCGACGCCACAGGGAAACGTCCTGCACCGGGCCGACCTCCCCGTCACGGCCGCGGGAAACGGGGCGCTGAGCGCCTCCTCGTGCTTCACCGTCGTGCCGAACGCTCACGCCACGCCGCCGACCACCGGCACCGGCGTCTGCCCCCCGGACAGCGACACGGTGACGCTCGGCTGCACGCCGAACGTCGGAATCTGCGGAGACGTCTACCCCGTATCCGTGGCGCTGGAACGCCAGGGCGACTCGACGCCGGTGGCCCGCTTCACGACCTTCCTCACCTACCAGGAGCCGCCGGCCAGCGGCGAGGGCGGGCCGTTGCCGCTGCGGGTCGGTGTCATCGTGCCGGTCGGCTTCGACGGGCTGGCCGCCACGGCGGAGGCGTTGACGGATCACCACGACGTGGCGACGACGCTCGCCGTCAGCCCGACCGGGGTGGAGCGGGTCGCGGCGCAGCGACCGAAGGGCGACCCGCACGCCCTCGCCCAACTCGGCGCGCTCGACACGGCCGAGGTGCTCGACCAGCCCTACGTCCCCGTCAACGTGGCATCGCTCTCCGAGGCGGGGTTGACCGGGGAGATCCAGCTTCAGGTCGAACGGGGTGACGACATCTTGCGCTCGGCGGGGCTCAAACCGGCCGGAGGTCCGTGGGCTGACACCGTCTCCTCCTTCACCGCGGGGGACGGGGCCAATTTGGCCACCGGGGTCCAGGTGGCCGGCTCGACCGCCCTGGTCCTCAACGGCGACAACCTCGCTCCAGGCGGACTGAGCAACTACACGTTCGCCCAGCCCTTCACGCTCGACCTGGGGCACGGGTCGACGGTCCCGGCCGTCGGCTCGAACGCCACGTTGAGCGCACGGTTCACCGCCCACCCGGACGACCCCGTGCTCGGGGCCGAGCAGCTCCTGGCCGGGCTCTCCTTCGTCCACTACGAGAACGCGTCGCTCACGGAGGCCCGCGGCGTCGTGGTCGATCCTCCGGCCGGTTGGACGCCGTCGGCTTCCTTTCTCGAGACCCTGCTGTTCGGTTTGACCGCCAACCCGGCCCTGATGCCGGTGACCCTGACCCAGCTCCTGGCCCAGGTCCCGGTGGGTGGCAACCACGAGCCTGCCGTGCGCCACCTGCAGTCGGGTCCGGCGAGCCGGGGCATCACGACCACGTCGGCCGACAAGATCGCCACGGACCGTCAGCAGCTCGGCTCGTACGACGATGCCGTGCGCGGTCACCCGCCCGAGTTGGCGCTCTTGTCTGACAGTCTCCTGGCCACCGAGGCTCGTTCGTTGACGCCGCCGGCCCGGACAGTCGCGCTCGACCGCGTACGGCCGGGCTTTCGTCTCGGAGACGGACAAGGTCACCCTGGCCAACGAGAACACCGTCACCTTCACGTCCCGGCGGGCCGCCATTCCCATCACCGTCCTCTCCAGCGCGCCCTACCCGGTCGACGTCGTCGTCACCTTGGCCAGCGACAAGTTCACCTTTCCCGACGGCAGCTCGCAGAAGTTGACGCTCGACCGTGCCACCACCTCGGTCCGTTTCGTGGCCCAGGCCCGGGGATCGGGTGACCGCCTCCCGATCGACGTGACGCTGCGCACCGCCGACGGTCAACTCGTCATCGGCCGCACTGTCCTGACTGTCCATTCGACCGCCATCTCGTTCGTGGGCGTGGCCCTGACGGTGTTGGCCGGCGCCGTGCTCCTGGTCTGGTGGATCCGGACCTGGCGTCGCTCGCGCCGGCGGCGCCCGTGGGCGGCCGCCTGACGTGGCTGCTCCCCGGCGCGCCCGAACCCTTCCCCTCCGCACCGCTGCGGCGTACGTCGCCGTCGGCACCGGGGTCTCACGCATCACGGGTCTGCTCCGGCTGGTCGCCCTGGCCTGGGCGCTCGGCCAGATCTCGCTGGCCGACTCCTACAACCTGGCCAACACCACGCCGAACATGCTCTACGACGTCGTCCTCGGCGGCGTCCTCTCGGCCACCTTCATTCCCGTCTTCGTCGACCGGCTCGCCAACAAGGAAGAGCGCGACGCCTTCGACTCCATCTCTGCCGTCCTCACGGTTTCCGTGGTCGTGCTGCTCACCACGAGCGTGGTCGCACTCATCGCCGCGCCGTACCTCATCACCGCGCTGACCGCAGCCGATCCCCACGCCAATGCGGCGCAACTCCATCACCTCATCCTCGAACGCAGCGTCGCCACCACGTTCCTGCGCTGGTTCGTGATCCAGATCGCCGCCTACGGCCTCTTCGCACTCGGCGCCGCGTTGCTCAACACGTGCCGGCGCTTCGTCGCGGTCGCCTGGGCACCGATCGTCAACAACCTCGTCTGCATCGGCATCCTGGTCTGGTTCGGACTCTGGGCCGGGCGGGGCGCCGACCTGGCCAGCGTCGAGGCCCACCATTCCCAGCTCGTGCTGCTCGGTCTGGGCACCTCGCTCGGCGTGGTGCTCCAAGGCGTGGCCCTCATTCCCAGCCTGCGCCGGGCCAATCTGGGCCTGCTGCGCTGGCGCTGGAATCCCCACGACGACGCGTTGCGTGCCGTGGTCCGGCTGGGTGGATGGACCTTCGGCTTCGTCCTGGCCAACCAGATCGCCCTCTTCGTGGTCACCGTGCTGGCCGGCAGCGTCCACGGGCCCGACCCGGTGTCCTCGTATACGTACGCCTACGCCTTCTTCCAGCTTCCCTACGGCATCGTCGCGGTCACCGTCATGTCCGTGGTCACGCCGGACCTGGCGCAACGCTGGTCGACCGGGGACCGACCGGCCTTCCTGCATCGCATGAGCGGAGGGCTGAGGGCGATCCTGGCCCTCATCATCCCGGCCTCCGTCGGCATGCTCCTCCTGGCCCGTCCCGCGGTGGCCCTCCTGCAGGGATACGGCCACAGCACCGCCGCGCAGACGAGCACCACCGGCGGCGCTCTGGCCATGTTCGCCCTCGGACTGCCCGGGTTCTGCACCTACCTCTACCTGGTCCGCGTCCTCCAATCGATGCAGCGCACCAGGGTCGCGTTCTATCTCTACCTGGTCGAGAACAGCATCAACGTGGTGCTGGCCGTGCTCCTGGTCCACTCGTTGGGCGTACGCGGCCTCGCCCTCTCACTCTCGATCGCCTACACCGTCTCCGCCGTGTTGGCCCTCGTCGTGTTCCACCGCTGGTTCGGACGCCTCGCTCCTCGTGAAACCTGGGCCCCGCTCTGGCGCGTCCTCATCGCCAGCATCCCGATGGCCGTCGTCGTCCTGGTCATCTCGAACCTGTCGGGCTCGACCAGCCCGGTCGGCCTGCTGGCGCGGGTGGTCGGTTCGGTGCTCGCCGGCGCCATCACCTTCGGGGCCGTGGTCGTCTGGCTCGGCCAACGCGACGAAGCACGGCGCCGATCCGGGCGACCACCCCGTGGGCCCGGCAGCGGCACGGGACCCGGACCTGGTTCACCGCCACCGCCACCGTCTCCGCCGAACCGACCCGACACCGGCCAAGGCCCCGAGACTGGTGGTCCAGGACCGGGATCGAGCGTCCGCCCCGTCCGCCCTGTCGGGCCGGTCGGCCCCGTCACCGTCCGCCCCGGTGGGGCCGCCTGAGCCAGCCGCCTGGCCCGTCCGCCCCCGTGGCAGACTCGTGAGGTGCCCGGCGTCCACATCGTCACCGACAGCGCCTGCGACCTGACGGACCAGCTCGTCAAAGAGTTCAACGTCGGCGTGGTGCCCCTCACCATCCGATTCGGTGAGGAGGAGTTCGAGGACCGGCGCCAGCTCACATCGGCCGAGTTCTGGGAGCGCTGCCGCTCCATGTCCACCCTGCCCGAGACGGCGGCACCGTCGCCGGGCTCGTTCCAGGCCGCCTACCAGCAGGCGGCCGACGAGGGAGCCGACGCCGTGCTCTGCCTCACCATCTCGTCGAAGGTGTCGGCCACCTACGCCTCGGCCAAGACGGCCGCCGAGACGTTCGAAGGCATCCCGGTGCGCGTCGTCGACACCTTCTCGCTCACCATGGGCCAGGGACTCCTGGTCATCGGCGCCGCCGAGGAGGCCGCAGACGGCAAGGGCCTCGACGACCTCGTCAGCGCCACCGAGGACCGCATTCCTCGCACCCGGATCTACGGCGTCATCGGCGGCCTCGAGCACCTCCAGCGGGGTGGTCGCATCGGCGGGGCCCAGGCCCTGCTCGGCTCGATCCTGAACATCAAGCCCGTCATCCAGCTCAAGGACGGCGAGGTGGCCGAGGAGTCCAAGCAAAGGACCCGGGCCAGGGCCTTGACCTACATGCGCAACAAGGTCCTGGCCGACGCGCCCCTCGAGCGGATCGCCGTGGCCGACGGCGCCTGCGACGACTTCGCCGACGTCGTGAAGGGCCTCGAGGACATCGCCACCGAGCACCCCCTCATCGCGACCGAGCTCGGGCCCGTCGTGGGCACCCACGCCGGCCCTAACACGGTGGGCGTCTGCTACATCGTCCCAGGACAGGCTGGCGGGAGCGCCGGGTAGTCTCTCGCCCGTGGCAGAAAACGACATCGGAGACGCCCTCTCGGCGCGGGCACTCGACACCATCGACACGGTGGTCGCCGCGGTCAACGACAAGGCCGTGCGGCCGGCGATCGTCGCCGCCCGCGTCGTCGTCTTCGGCGTCATCATCGCCGTCATCGGCATTACGACGCTGATCCTGTTCAGCGTGGGCTTCATCCGCCTGACCACCATCGCGGGCCACCGGATCTGGGGCTCGTACATCGTCCTGGGCCTGCTCTTCAGCGCGATCGGCGCCTACATCTACTCGCGCCGCGGCCTCCCACCCGAGGCCTGACGTGTCCCCGGCTCCTGAGCGTCGCAAAGTCGTCATCGTCGGCAGCGGGCCCGCCGGCCTGACCGCCGCCCTCTACACGGCCCGGGCGCAGCTCGAGCCGCTGGTCATCGAGGGCGAGCCGTCGTCCACCAGCGACCAGCCGGGCGGCCAGCTGATGTTGACGACCGACGTCGAGAACTACCCCGGCTTCGTCGACGGCATCATGGGCCCCGATCTCATGGGCATCATGCGGGCCCAGGCCCAACGCTTCGACGCCGACATCCGAACGGCCAAGGTCAGCCGGTTCGACCTGGCCACCTGGCCCTTCGACATCTGGGTGGGCGACCCCCAGGCCGACGACCCCACGGTCCAGGCCGACACGCTGATCATCGCCACCGGGGCCCGGTCCCTGATGCTCGGGATTCCCAACGAGGACCGTCTGCTCGGCTACGGCGTCTCGACCTGCGCCACCTGCGACGGCTTCTTCTTCCGGGGCCACAACATCGCGGTGGTCGGCGGCGGCGACTCGGCCCTCGAGGAAGCCAACTTCCTGACCCGCTTCGCCGAGAAGGTCATCCTCGTCCACCGCCGCGACCAGCTCCGTGCCTCCAAGATCATGCAGGAACGGGCCAAGAACAATCCCAAGATCGAGTTCCTGTGGAACACCGTGGTGACCGACATCGTCGGCGACACCAAGGTCAGCGGCCTCAAAGTGCGTGACACCCTCACCGGCGCCGAGTCCGAGCTCGATGCGACCGGCCTCTTCGTCGCCATCGGCCACGAGCCCAACTCGTCGCTGCTCAAGGGCCAGCTGGAGCTCGAGGACACCGGCTACGTCAAGACGTTCGACGGCTCCACCCGCACCAGCGTGGACGGCGTCTTCGCCTGCGGTGACGTCCAGGACGACTACTACCGCCAGGCCATCACCTCGGCGGGGTCAGGCTGCATGGCCGCCATCGACGCCGAACGCTGGCTCGAAATGCGGGGCGAGTAACCGCCCGCCCCCAGGCCAGGTCCCACCGGCTCGCCCCCGGGAACAAGATCGCACCACACAGTGTTGGACACGACGATCAAGGAGATGCGATGAGTGAGAAGATCGAGACGGTAACCGACGCTACCTTTGACGAGCATGTCAAGAGTTCGGATGTCCCCGTATTGGTGGACTTCTGGGCGGAATGGTGTGGCCCGTGCAAGATGATCTCCCCGGTGTTGGAGGAGATCGCGGAGGAGCAGGACGGCAAGATCCGAATCGTGAAGCTCAACATCGACGACAATCTCGACGTGACCCGTCGGTTCGACGTGATGAGCATCCCGACGCTGATCCTGTTCAAGGACGGCGAGCCTCAGGTCCGCCTGATCGGCGCGAAGCCCAAGGGCGCGCTCCTCGAAGAGATCTCGGCCTTCCTGTAGGCCTTCCGCTGGCGATCGGGGACCGCGGCGACGCGGTCTCCGACGTGCAGCACCGCCTGGCCGCGGTCCTGCCGGGCGTGCCCGTCGACGCCGACGGCATCTTCGGTGCGGGCACACGGGCCGCCGTCCAGGCGTTCCAGCGCCTGCGCGGCCTGCGCGTGGACGGAGTCTGCGGCCTCCAGACCTGGGAGACCCTGGTCGAGGCCGGATTCCGGGTGGGTGACCGCTTCTTGTACCGCCGGACTCCGATGCTGCGGGGTGACGACGTGGCGGATCTCCAACAGCGCCTGTGCACGCTCGGGTTCGATACCGGGCGGGTCGACGGCATCTTCGGCGACGACACCGCTCGGGCGCTGGGCGAGTTCCAGCGCAACGCCGGCCTCCCTGTCGATGGCATCGTGGGCGGCGCCACCCTGCGTGAGCTGCTCCGTCTCGAGAGCCGTCACCACGATCCCGAGCTCGTCTCGGCCGTGCGGGCCCGGGCCGCCCTCCGGAGCGCTCCCCCGACCCTCCAGGGTCGCCACATTGCGGTCGGCGAGACCGGGGGCCTGGGCAGCGTGACCGGTGCCCTCCACCGGCGCCTGACCTTCGCCGGCATTCGGGTGAGCGAGCTGCATCACCCTGACGACGCCATCCAAGCCCGAGACGCCAACGGGCTGGCTGTCGACGTCTTCGTAGGGTTGAGACTCAATCCCTCGACCTCCTCGTGCCGGACCGCCTTCTGGGCCGGGACACACGACGAGTCCCCGGGCGGGCGCCGGCTGGCCGAAATGGTCCAGAGCACCGTCCCTGAGGCTCTGGGCATCGAGGACGGTGGGGTCCAGGGGATGTCCGTGCGCATCTTGCGCGAGACCAGGATGCCTGCAGTCGTGGTCGAGCTTGGCCCGGCCAGCAAGGTCGTCGAGCGGGCGTCGTCGCTGGCCGCTGCGCTCTCGACGGCGCTGGGGCTCTGGGCCGACGTCTCCTGGGATTGATTACCCGTAATCACTCGAATTCCCCGTGACGATCGTTCTCTGACGGCCTTTGGGCCTAGGGCGACGGTTACGCGATCAAAGCCTCCGAGAGGTGAACCGGGTGACAATCCACAACGTCATGCACAGGTTGTGGATGAAGCTGAACCGCCCCTTGACAGTTGTGTGAACTATGCGACGCCGCCGTCACCAACCATGGCCCGGTAGATCCGCTCGAGGTCTTCGAGGGTGGCAAACTCGACGACGAGTCGACCCCTCCGGTTCTGGATGTCGACCTTGACCCGGGTGTTGAGGTAGGCCGAAAGGAGCTCCTCGAGTTCGAGCACTCCCGGCTCCGGGAGCTTGCGCACCGGGATCCGACGGATACCAGGTTCGGTAGTACTCGGAGTCTCACCGACCTCGGGCTCGGCTTCATCGGCCACCGTCTCGGGAACGGGCGGCACGACCCGCAACTCTGCCCCACCGGAGCGAACGAGATCCTCGACCGCCCGCACCGTCAACCCTTCGTCGACAATGCGCTCGACCAGTCGTTCTTGCAGCGCCCGGTCGGGCGTACCCAGGAGGGCCCGAGCGTGGCCCGCCGAGATCGTCCGTTCGGCGAGAGCTCGCTGGGCGCCGGCCGGCAGCTGGAGAAGGCGAAGGGTATTGGTCACGGTGGCCCGTCCTTTCCCCATGCGTGTGGCCACCTGCTCGTGGGTCAATCCGAATTCGTCGATCAGCTGCTGGTAGGCCGCCGCCTCTTCGAGGGCGTTGAGGTCGTCCCGGTGGAGGTTCTCGACCAAGGCTTGCTCGAGACTTGACCGGTCGTCGGCCGCCTGCTGAACCAGGACGGGGATGGTCTGGAGCCCGGCTCGCCGGGCGGCTCGCCAGCGCCGCTCCCCCGCGATGAGCTCGTAGCTCTCGGACTCGTCGACCAGCTCGCGAACCAGCACCGGCTGCAGCAGCCCGACTTCTTTGATGGAGGCGGCCAGCGAGGCCAGCGACTCCTCGTCGAAGTGACTTCGGGGCTGGAACGTGTTGGGCCGGATGTGCGAGATGGGAACCACTCGCAGGAGCGAGTCCGTCTCCCCCGTTGCCTCGCTGGGAATGAGGGCGCTGAGCCCCTTACCGAGTCCGCTGCGGCGCGCCATTGCTCACCTCCTTGGCCAGCTCGCGGTAAGCCACGGCACCCCGCGAGGTGGGATCGAACACAGTGATCGGCTGCCCGAAAGAGGGCGCTTCGGAGAGGCGCACCGTCCTCGGGATCACGATGTGGCAGACCCGCTCGCCAAAGTGCTCTCGCACCTCGTTCGCCACGTCGACGGAGAGGCGGGTCCTCGAGTCGAACATCGTCAGCACAATGGTGCTCACCTCGAGGGTTTCGTTCAGATTGCTCGAGACCAGCTTGACGTTGCGCAGGAGCTGGCTCAGGCCCTCCAGGGCGTAGTACTCGCACTGGATCGGCACCAGTACCTCGTCCGCCGCCGCCAGACCGTTCACCGTGATGAGGCCGAGGGACGGAGGGCAATCGATCAGGACGAAGTCGAAGTCGTCGACCACGGTGTCGATGGCCTTCTTCAACTTGAGTTCCCGACTGAAGGCCGGGACGAGCTCGATTTCGATGCCGGCCAGGTCGATGGTGGCCGGTGCGACGAAGAGGTTCTTCACGCTGGTCGGCTCAATGGTGTCTTCGAGGGGTTGGTCCCGCATGATCACGTCGTACATCGAGAACTCGAAGTTCCGGGCCTCGACGCCAAGTCCCGTGGTCGCATTGCCCTGGGGATCCAGGTCGATGACCAACACTCGATACCCCTGTTCGGCGAGAGCGGCGCCCAGGTTCACCGTGGTCGTGGTCTTGCCCACACCACCCTTTTGGTTGGCGATGGCGATGACCCGGGGAAGTTCCCGGGCGTCCGGCTTGGTGCCATTCAGCAGTGTGCTGGCATCATCCGAAATCGTGGGTGGGCGCATGGTATGACCTTTTCCAGGGGCTTCGGAGGTCTCCACGGCCACGGTGGCTTCTGGATGCGTCGCCGTGCTGGCCGCCTCCACCATGTCCGCCTGTGGCTCCTGTGACAGATCACCGGAGGTTGCAGGAGAAGCTACCTGTTCACTGGGCACCTCGGAAATTTGAGCAGCGCCTCGAGCCGCACCGGACGCCTCGGTGACCTCTCCCCCGCCGGCGGCATCAGCTTCGCCTACCGGACTGCTCGGCTGGTCGGGCGACGACTCCACAGGTCCACCCCCTGAATCACCGGGCTCTTCCTCTTTGTATGACTGCACCATGGATGCAGGCGCCGGAGGTTCGCTCGCTGCGTGCACTTCCTGATCCCAGGGCTGCCCCGTGACATCGTTGGATGCGGTATCGGGATTCCGAGGTGTGTCGACGTTGTTGCGCAGCTCCTCGGCCCGGGAGGGGCGAGGCCCGACCGCTGCACCCTGCTCGGCTGGCTCCACGAGATTCTTGACCGGTTCCGTGGAACTGGGTCCCTCGTGTTCTGGCGGGGGAGATGGGGGAGTCGGGTCCGCTTCAAAAATGTCTCTGTCCCGGCGCCGGATGCGCATCAGGCAGTTTCTCCGGATCCCGAGAGCACGACGCCTATCCTGGCCTGGTTGCGTACCGAGGTCAAGACTTCCCAGTTTCACGTGGAACATGGGTGGCGTTGTCAAATCGGCCCTCGCAACCCCTCTAGCCGTTGTCAGCCCGTTGTTTCACGTGAAACATGAGGGTCGCGATGCCACCTGGCCTGGGACGTCGTCTTTCTGGCACCTCTCGACGCCTCTTTCGGGGGCCGACCGGCGGGGGTTCCTCAGGAGCCTCCGGGCCGGCAACCCCTGAGGCAGATCACCGAGCCTGGGCCTCCCCGCCACTCCACGATGTCGCCCTCGCTCCACGGCGATCCCCTTCAGGCGATCCCGCCTAGGCCCACCCCGTCTTATGAGCCCGGCTTTCCCCTACGCCCGCGCTTCCATTCCCGACTTCCATCTACCCCCATCAGTTCCGGGCCTACTCAGCCGCGAGTCGCTCCGGGACTACCCACACCGCCCTTGGCGGCGTTCAACACGCCGACCTGGCGTCCCCGCGCCGACGGCCCCGGGGAATGCAGGACCCCAGGCCCGATCCCTCATCGGACTGTGCCCACGTCCAGGGGGCGGACCACGTGGGAAGACGAAGGAGGACGGACCGACGGGCCGATAAGACGGCCGTGCCACCTACGGCAGCGTGCGTGAACTCAACCCGCTTCGTGGGGCACCGAGGGACGACCACGGAAACCCCGGGGGATTCCCGCAGGACGGGACGGACGCCGCTCGTGGAATCGACCGGGTGGGTGGGGTGCGGAGGTCCGTTCCGTTCGTCGGGAATGCATCCCCGGCTCGATGACCACGAGAAGATGGCCAGCAGGACCGCGGCTACGGCCTCCGGGAGCGTGGCCGGGACCTTGAGCCGACGACAGATCTCCCCGGGTGCGGGCAGGGCAGGGCAGGGCAGGGCAGGGCAGGGCAGGGCAGGGCAGGGCAGGGCAGGGCAGGGCAGGGTTGCCTACCTGATGGGGAGAGCAGGAAGGACTCCGCCGCCCGTGGCCCACGATTTGGGCCGACCGGGCCTATAGGGTCAATCCCCCAGGTGACGCTGTGCCCAACCCAGGCTCGGGACCCGACGTCAGCCCGGTCCCGGGGAGGTCAGACCCCGGTAGGTCAGACCCTGGGACAGATCAGAACCGGAGGGGATCAGAACAGAGGTTTCTTGGCAGGCACGCCGTTGCGACGGGGGAACCGTTCTGGACAGGCCTCGACCTGACGGAGCAGCTGGTAGTCGAACTCGGCGTGGAGCAGTTGGCCAGGCTCAAGGCCGAACTGCCGAAGGCCTCTGGCCGGCCAGCGTTCGGCCGATACCGTCGCATCTCGGTCTAGCCCAGAAGGTCCGAGTTCGGATGGTCCAGGCACGGACCGTCCTGGTTCTGGCCTTCCCGGCGTTGCCGGCTCCGTTTCAACGGCAGCAGCCTCGACTGGCGTTCCGGCTTCGACCGCTGACTCGGAGCCGGCCGTTGACAGCTTTGTCGTCGTCGGGGGCTCCGACACGACGATCCAGGCGCCCGACTTGAGCAGGGGAGCGGTGCACTCGGCCAGGACGGCCGGCCTTCCGAACGAACGGGCAATCGCCCCGTCGAAGGTGGCACGCCAAGCAGGATCTCGGCCGCAGACCTCGGCCCGCTCCTGGAGTACCGAGACCCGGTGACCAAGCTCCAGCTGGTCCAGGGCCCGCCTGAGGAACGCACTCCGGCGTTCATTCGCCTCGAGGAGGACCAGGGACGCCTCAGGCCAGTGTTGAGCCACCACGAGACCGGGGAGACCACCACCGGCCCCCATGTCCACCAGGCGAGGCGTCGTCGTCACAAAGAGCGGCCGGGCCACCGCGACGAACCCCAGGGCGTGGCGCAGCTGCAGCTCGAGGGGTCCTGGGCCGAAGAAGCCGAGTTGGCGCGCCTCAGCGAGGACCAGCTCCAGGGATTCGCTGGCGGCGGGGAACCGCCGTGATCGTCGGTGCGAGGCACCGACGGGCCGTCAGCCCGCTGGGGCGATGACGATATACCGGTTGGGGTCTTCGCCCTCGGATCGCGTGACGACTCCGGCCATCTCGTTGATGGCGTCATGCACCGACTTGCGGTCCGCTGGGCTCATCGCCTCGAGCGCCTTCTCTTGACCAGACGTCACGACTTCCTCTGCGATCTGCACGCTGAAACGCTTGAGGGCGGCCGAGCGCTTCTCCCGGTACCCAGCGACATCCACCAGGATTCGATCCGTCCTCGAAGGGCACTGGCGCTGCACCACCGCTCGAGTCAGGTCCTGAAGCGCACTCAGGGTGGTCCCACGGGGCCCAACCAGCATCCCGAGGTCCGTGCCCATGGCGGCAATCTCGACCGTCTCTTCATCGAGGAGACGGGTCTCCACCGAACCCTCCATCCCGTACTCACTGAGGAGTCCGGCCAGAAATGCCCTCCCGACCTCGCCTTGCTCTTCGAGCGTCATTCCTTCGGCCATCTCCACCGTCTCCTTCGTTGCCTTGCCTTGAGAGGATTGCCGTGCCGGCTGCTTCGCCGGCGCCGACCCGTTTGCGCCGCTGCCCGGCCCGTCGTTTCCGGCCGCGGCCGAGACGCCGGTCCTGCTGCGGTTGCGCCGGCGCCGGGCTGATCGGCTCGTGCCGCTCCCGCTACCTGCTCCTTCGCCGCGACCCGACCCGTTACCTGCGCCGCTCTGGCCATCACCGGCAACGCTGGGCGACCCCGCACCGCCACCGTTGGAAGCGTTCTCCCTGGCCCCGGCCCTCCTTGTGGGATCACCCTCACCGCTGGAGCGGTCGGTGCGCTCGGAGACTGACCCGTTCGCCTCTTCGTCGTTGCGCCCGCCGTTGTTGCTCGACCGCTCACCGGAGCCCGACGCCGGCCGCTTCCCGCTTTCACGGTTCGGCTTGCCGCGGCGCGAGCGTTCGCGCTTGGGGCGGGCACCGACTGGACGGACGCGGGCTCGCACGCGGGCCTCTTCACGCACCCGCCCGAACAACCCGGTCTTCGGCTCGGAGAGCACGTGTACCTCGGCGTCGTCGACCGCCACGCCCAACTGATCAAGCGCTCGTTCGGTTGCCTCGTCGACGGTCTTTCCCGTCACCTCTACCCACTCCACGGTGTTATCGAGCCTTTCTGGTCCGCTTCGAGCGAGAGCGCGGGTGGGCTTTCTGTTCCGGTGGCTCGTCGCCACTCGATGAGGCCTTCCCATTGGAGGCCTTGCCGTTGGCGGCCTTCCCATTGCCGTTGGCCTTCGCGCCGGAGCTCGGATTCTTCTTCGGAGGCACGGTTCCCTTGGCGAGCGCAGTCCCGTCCGTGGCCGTCGATGCCTTCTTGGTCGGTTTCGAAGGAGGAGGCGGTTTTATCTCCTTCTTCTCTTCCTTCTTTTCTTCCTTCGCCGAGCCGATCTCTCGCTCGGCCGTGACAGCGGTCACCATGCCCGACCGGAACATGACCTCCTGCGTCAAGATCCGCATTGCCGAAGACACAACCATGTAAATGGTTGCTCCCGCTGGCACCTTTAGGTAAATGGCACCAAAGGCAATTGGGAATATCTTCTGCATTGTTTGCATCTGTGGATTGGCAGCGGCAGCCTGTGGATTCCGGCTGTTCATCTGCCTCATCTGGTAGTACTGCAGGAAGACGGCGATGGCTATCAGGCCCAAATAGGGGAGGATGTCAGGGAAGCCGTGGCCCGAGAGCGGCGATGTCGACAAATCCATCCCGAACCACCACGGCATATGACCATGACTGAGAACCAGGGCGTGATGCATTTGCGATCCGGCGGGGAGATATTCAGCATTCGTTGCCGTCGTCTTTGAGAGGTCCCGGATTAGGGAATAGAGGACGATCAGGAACGGCATTTGGAGAAGCGGCGGCAAGCAGGCGCCGAACGGGCTCGTCCCGTTCTCCTTGTACAGCTTCATCATTTCCTGATTCAGCAGCTCCCGGTTTTCCGGGCCCTTGTACTTGGCTTGGAGCTTCTTCAGCTCCGGCTGCAGCCGCTGCATGGCGATCATGGACCGGGTGCTCTTCACCGTGATCGGCGTGAGCGCCAGCATGATGATCACCGTCAGGCCGGCGATGGCGAAGCCGTAGTTCGGCCAGACGGCGAAGAGCCCCGCCATGATCCAACCGAAGAGCTTCAGCAGCGGGTGGAAGACGTTCAGAATCGGCTGGACCGGGTTCGACGCGGCCACCATGGCGTGGATCAGCATGGTTGGCGCACCTCGGTCGCCTGGATGGCCTCAGCGGCCTCGTGCGTGTGGTTGAACTGGGCAGCCTGGGCCACCTGCTCCGGGGCCGCCTCGTATTCGTGCCCGTGCGTGGCGCCGTGGGGCAGGGGCACCAAGTCGATGCCGTGAGGACCGAAGGGCCGGCAGCGCAGGAGGCGGCGGCCGGTCAACCCGAAGGCTCGCCAGAAACCGTGCAGGCTGAAGGCCTCCATGGCGTAATTCGAACAGCTCGGGTAGTAGCGACAGGTCGACACCCGGCCCGAGGCGGCGCCTTGATAGGCCTTGAGCAGGAACAATGCACCCCGCCGGGACCAGGGCTGGCGGATCGAGGCGGTGGACACCTCGAGGGGAAGGCCGGACGAGGAGGGGGCGGAAGCGGAGGCCGAAGCGGAAATTGTGGAAGAAGTGGCGGAGGGGGAGGCCGAGGCGGGAGCGGGGGTGGTTGGGGTCACGGTGGTCATTGGCTGCGAACCCCCTGGTCACGAGCGGCTCGGTGAAGGGCTTTGGCCACGTCGGCCCGGAAGGCGGCCGGCTTCGCCGAGGCCGAGTCGGGAGAGAAACGGAGCAGGTAGGTGCCCCGGGGCAGCCCGTGCGCCTCGCTGCGGACGACCTCGCGGGCCCGGCGACGCAAGCGGTTGCGCACCACGGCTGTGCCGCACTGCTTGCCGACTGCGTAGCCGACCTGGGGAAACACGCCTTGGGCGGAGGACTGGGCGGGGACGAAGACGGCCCGGACCGGTCCACTCGAGCCGCGGGCCGAGAGCGCTGCAGCTCCGCGAAGGCTGTGCGCGTGGTGATCCGTCCGACCGTCGGTGCAGGCACCTGGGTCCTCAGACGGTGAGCCGGTGGCGCCCCTTGAGCCGCCGTGACTTCAGAATCGCCCGCCCGGCGCGGGTCGACATGCGCTTGCGGAAGCCGTGGGTCTTTGCCCGCTTCCGGGTGTTGGGTTGGTAAGTGCGCTTCACGTGAATCAGCCTTTCGCGACGAGGCGGCGTCCGGAGGTGTTCGTCGCAGGGTCATGCCGCGGCCAACGGTGTCGAATCTGGCCGCCGGCGGCGAGTCCTCCCATGTTAGGCGCGATTTGGGGACCGGCTCTAGTCGCATCATGGTGCCGCGGTGTACGTTCGACCAATTACCCGTACCGAGGTTCGTTCCGAACGCAGTGGCTGGACGCCGAGGGGGGAGAAGGGGCGATCGGAACAACGGTGAACCAGGCTGGAGTCCTCTGGACGAAGTGCACAGGGTCCTTGCGCGAGCAGGTCTCGGAGACCACGTGGCAGCTGTGGCTCTCGGGGATCGAGCCCGTGGACTTCCACGACGGGGTATTTGTCCTGGCCGTGCCCAACGGGCTGATCCGAGAGCGGGTCGAGTCCCGCTATTTGCCCATGATCGAGGACACGCTGGCCAACGAGGTGGGATCTCCGGTCCGGGGTCGGCTCGAGGTCCACGAGGCCGAGCCGATTGCTCCTCCGATGGGCGCCGACTCGACCGGCCCGCTCGATCCGGTGACCGAAGCCGTCCGGGTGGGCGCCGCGACAGGAATGCGGGCCGGCGGGCCGCTGGCCTCCTCCGACGGTGGCGGGACCAACGGAGCGAACGGTACGCGCGGGGCGAACGGAGCGGGTTCGGGTTCCAACTTCGGCCCCGGTGGGGCCAGGGCCGGGCGTGAGTCCCCAGCCGTCCAGCTCGACTCGAAGTTCACCTTTGACACCTTCGTGGCCGCCTCGTCGAACCGGCTGGCCCACGCCGCGGCCCAGGCCGTGGCCGAGACGCCGGGGCGTTCGTACAACCCCCTCTTCATCTACGGCGACTCGGGGCTGGGCAAGACCCATCTCCTCCACGCCATCGGGAACTACGTCACCGAGAACTACCCCCGGCGCAAGGTGCTCTACGTCACCACCGAGACCTTCATGAACGACTTCGTCGACTCGCTGCGCACCTCGACCACCCTGGCCTTCAAGCGCCGGTACCGGGATTGCGACGTGCTGCTCATCGACGACGTCCAGTTCATGGAGCGCAAAGAAGGACTCCAAGAGGAGTTCTTCCACACCTACAACGACCTCAAGGGCGCCTCCAAGCAGATCGTGCTCACCTCGGACCGGCCGCCCAAGTCGATCGAGACGCTCGAGGACCGGCTGCGCAGCCGCTTCTTGTCGGGCCTCATCACCGAGATCGACCCGCCGGACCTCGAGACCCGGCTGGCCATCTTGCGCTCCAAGTCCATGAGCGAGCACCAGAACGTGCCCGACGACGTGCTCGAGTTCATCGCGTCGCACGTCAAGGACAACATCCGGGAGCTCGAGGGGGCGCTGATCCGCATCTGTGCCTTCGCCAAGCTCAACAACCAGCCCATCTCGCTCTCCCAGGCCGAGGATGTCCTCTCCGACCTGGTCCGGGCCGGAGAGCCCCGGCGTATCTCCCCGCAGATGATCCTCGACACGGTCTCCACCACCTACGGCTTCTCCGTCGAGGCCCTGACCGGGCCCAGCCGCACCCGGCCGCTGGTCACGGCGCGCCAGGTCGCCATGTACCTCACCCGTCAGCTCACGGACTACAGCTATCCGGCCATCGGTCGGGTGTTCGGCAAGCGCGACCACACGACTGTCATCCACGCGGTCGACAAGATCACGGGCCAGATGCAGGAACGCCGGCAGATCTACGACCAGGTCACCGAACTGATCCAGAAGATCCGTGCCGGCTCGGCCTGACCCGACCGCGTCGACCGTCGCCCCGCCCTGTGGTTTCACGACCGCACAGCCTGTGGACGGTGGCTGGGTGCGTTGGGGACAGAGGGGGCCTGTGTCCCCAGGCCTGCGCGAAGCCGTCGAGCGGCGTCCCCGGAGGGGTCTGGCGACCCACATGGCCATGGGGACAACGAATAGTGACCCGACCAGGGCGCGCGGGGCGTCATCCACAATCCACAGCCCTTACTACCTTTACCCCTAGACATATGTCCCTCTCCACGTCGAAGTACAGGGCACCCACCCGAAAGGACATTTCGTGAAGTTCAGATCCGAGCGCGACGCCCTGGTCGAGATGCTGGCAACGGCGGGCCGCGCCATCGGAGGTCGCGGCGGCTCGTCACCGGTGTTGTTGGGCCTGCTCCTCACGTGCACCGGAAACACGCTCACGGTGACCGGCACCGACCTCGACCTGACGATTCAGGTCACCGACGAGATCATCGGCATCGACGACGGAAGTTGTGTCGTTCCGGCACGGCTCTCGACCGACATCGTGCGCCGGCTCGAACCAGGAGCCGTGACCTTCTCCGACGAAGGCGATGCGCTCACCATTTCTGCCGCCCGCTCGACCTTCAAGTTGCACACCTACCCGGTCGTCGAGTTCCCGCCCGTGGCGCGGACCAACGAGCCGACCGCACACCTGAACGAGGGAGCCTTCGGTCTGGCCATCCGCCAGGTCGTGCGGGCCGCCTCGCACGACGACGGCCGCCCGCTGCTCACCGGCGTCCTGGTGTCCCGAGTGGACCAGTCGTTGCGCCTCGTGGCCACGGACTCGTACCGCATGGCCATGCGGGACCTGGCCGGAACGAATGTCATTCTCGGCGAGGAGGACCTGCTGGTGCCGGCCCGGGCCCTCTCCGAACTCCAGCGCCTGCCGAGCACCGGCTCGTCCGAAGAGGGCGAGAACGACAAGGTCGGCGTGGCGGCCAGCAGCAACGAGATCACGTTCTGGCAGGGAAAGGTGCAGATCAGCACGCGCCTACTCGAGGGTCGCTATCCGGACTACAAGCAGTTGATCCCGGACCACTACCCGAACCGGTTGCACCTGGGGAAGGAGAGCTTCCTGGCCGCACTGCGGCGCGTGCAGCTCCTGGTGCGCGACAACACCACGCCGGTGCGCCTGTCGATGCGCCAGGCGGGCGTCGATCTCAGCGTGCAGAGCCAAGACGTCGGCGACGCGGCCGAGGCGGTCGACGGCGACTACACGGGCGAGGATCTGGTCATCGCGTTCAACCCGTCGTACCTCATCGACGGGGTGGAGGCCGTGGCCGGTGACGAGGTGATCGTGGAGACGGCCGACGCGTCACGGGCGGCGACGGTGCGCGGCGCCGAGGACGAGGAGTTCCGCTACCTGTTGATGCCGGTGCGGGTGTCCTGAGCGGGCCACAGACGCGGTGAGCATCCGCCATCTGGAGCTGACCGACTTCCGCATCTTCCGGGTCGCCGCGCTCGAGCTGCAGGCCGACGGCACCACGGTGATCACCGGTGAGAACGGGACCGGCAAGACGAGTGTGCTCGAGGCGATCGTCTACCTGAGCACGAGGCGTTCGTTCCGGGGGGCGCCGGCCGAGGCCCTGGTCCGGACGGAGGCGACGAGCGCCATCGTGCGGGCCGAGGTGGCGGGGGAGACCGGACCGACCTTGGTGGATGCCGAGATCGCCCCGGCTGGTCGCAGCCGCATCCGGGTCAACCGCAAGGCGGTCTCGGCTCGCAAGGACCTGGCGGCCGCCATTCCCTGCACGATCTTCTCCCCCGAGGACTTGGCCATCGTCGGCGGCGCGCCCAAGGGGCGGCGGGACCTGCTCGACGACGCGCTGGCCCTGCTCGATCCCGAAGGGGCCCGGGCGGCGGACGAGACGGACCGGGTGCTGCGCCAGCGGGGCGCCCTCCTGCGCCAATCGGGTGGAAGGGTCAGCGAGGACGTGGCCACCACCCTCGACGTGTGGGATCAACGGCTGGCCGATGCCGGCAAGGTGCTCGTGGCCGCCCGGGAGCGGCTGGTGGCCGATCTGGAGCCTCTGGTGGCGGCCACGTACAACCGCCTGGCCGGGGCGGACGGAGGAGCCCCGGCCTTGGTCCGCCAGTCGTACCAGCGATCGTGGGCGGGCGACCTGCTCGACGCGCTCTCCGCCAGCCGCAAGGACGACCTGCGCCGGGGGGTGAACACGGTCGGCCCCCACCGCGACGAGCTGGTCCTGCTGCTCGAGGGCCGTGAGGCCCGCAGCCACGCCTCCCAGGGCGAGCAGCGTTGCCTGGCCCTGGCCTTGCGCCTGGCGATCCACGAGCTGGTCCGGACCAAGACGGAGCTGCGCCCGACGCTGCTCCTCGACGACGTGTTCTCCGAGCTCGACCCGGTGCGCAGCAAAGCCCTGGTGGCCGAACTGCCGGCGGGCCAGTCGTTGCTGACCACCGTGGCACCGCTGCCCGAGGGTATTGAGGTGGCCACGGTGGTCCAGGTCGGAGACCTGGTCCGGTGAGGAACCGACGGAGCGACGGGCCCCGGCGGGTGGGCGACTCCATGCCGCGCTGTCCTCGGGCGGCTCGGGGCACCCCCGACCGAGGTGCTCGAGGTCGTCTTCACCCGGTGGAACGAGGTCGTCACGGGCGAACTCGCGGGCCATCTGCGACCGTTACGCGTCGATCAGCGGGCCCTCGTGGTGGCCGCCGACCACCCGGCCTGGGCCACCCGGGCGCGTCTGGAATCGGCCGACATCCTGGCCCGTGTGCACGCTGTTGGGCGACAGTCCGATTCAGCGGCTGGAAGTCGTCGTCGAACGACCCTGAAACCGCCCCCTGACGTGGGGCGTTGCGACCGTTCATGAGTGCCGAAATGACACGGTTGTCGGGTAGAATGGTGCGTTCGCATCGAAAGGCCGGAGGACGACCGTTCGGGGATTCGATACGCACCGCGAAAACGAGGGTTTTGAAAGGGCGCGCCTGTGGCAGTGAAGGTGGACGAGACATCGAATGGGGCGAACGCCTCCTACGGTGAGGCCGACATCACCATCCTCGAGGGACTCGAAGCGGTCCGGAAGCGGCCGGGGATGTACATCGGCTCGACCGGACCGACCGGCCTGCACCACCTGGTGTGGGAGGTGGTGGACAACTCGGTCGACGAGGCCATGGCGGGCCGCGCCACCCGGATCGACGTCACCCTGCTGGCCGACGGCGGTGTCCGGGTCACCGACGACGGCGCCGGGATCCCCGTCGGTCCCCACCCCAAGTACCCCAAGCAGTCCACGGCCGAAATCGTGCTCACGACCCTGCACGCCGGCGGCAAGTTCGGCGGCAAGGGCTACCAGGTGTCGGGGGGCCTCCACGGCGTGGG
Organism: uncultured Acidimicrobiaceae bacterium; assembly: GCA_963726855.1. Taxonomy (GTDB): domain Bacteria; phylum Actinomycetota; class Acidimicrobiia; order Acidimicrobiales; family RAAP-2; genus Bog-473. The sequence continues at coordinate 66,029 of CAVSEB010000012.1, read as the reverse complement.
CGTCTCGGTGGTCAACGCGCTGTCCACCCGTCTCGTGCTCGAGATCGACCGCGAGGGCCAGCACTGGGAGGCCGAGTTCGAGAAGGGCGGCAAGCTCAAGCACAAGGTGACCGCGACCGGGCCGGCCCCCAAGGACCGCAGCACGGGCGAGCCCCGCACCGGCACCACGGTGACCTTCTGGCCCGACACCTCCATCTTCGACGAGACGGAGTTCCGCGCCCAGACCGTCGTCGAGCGCATGCAGATCATGGCCTTCTTGAACAAGGGCCTCGAGATCCGGTTCACCGACGAGCGCACCGACCCGGTGACCAAGACCACCTTCAAGTACAACGGCGGCATCGTCGACTTCGTGAAGCACCTCAACGCGTCGAAGGAGTCGTTGTTCCGCAAGGTCGCGTCGTTCGAGCAGGCCGAGGAGGGGCAGGAGGTCGAGATCGCGCTGCAGTGGAACACCGGCTATCACGAGTCGATCCACTCGTTCGCCAACGGCATCTCCACCATTGAAGGCGGCATGCACGTCGAGGGGTTCAGCAAGTCGCTGACCAACGTCGTCAACCGCTACGCCCGTGACCGCAACATCCTGAAAGAGAAGGAAGACAACCTCAAGGGCGAGGACATCCGTGAGGGCCTCACCGCCATCATCTCGGTGCGCCTGCGCGACCCGCAGTTCGAGGGCCAGACCAAGGCCAAGCTCGGCAACCAGTCCATCCGCTCGCTGACCGAGCGCACGACCAACCAGAAGTTGCGCGAGTGGCTCGAGGAGAACCCGCGCGAGGCCAACCAGATCGTGCAGAAGTCGTTGCAGGCGGCCCGGGCCCGCATGGCGGCCCAGGGGGCGCGCGACCTGACGCGCCGCAAGTCGGCGCTCGACGGGGCGGGCCTGCCCGGGAAGCTGGCTGACTGCTCGTCGCGCGATCCGCGCGAGTCGGAGCTCTTCATCGTGGAGGGCAACTCGGCCGGCGGTTCGGCCAAGGACGCCGCGCAATCCGGTCACCCAGGCCATCCTCCCCATCCGGGGCAAGATCCTCAACGTCGAGCGGGCCCGCATCGACAAGATGCTCAAGAACGTCGAGATCCAGGCGCTCATCTCGGCCATCGGTGCCGGCCTGGCGGAGGAGTTCGACGTCGAGAAGATCCGTTATCACAAGGTGATCCTGCTGGCCGACGCCGACGTGGACGGCAGCCACATCCGCACGTTGCTGCTCACCTTCTTCTTCCGGCAGATGAAGCCGTTGGTCGAGGGCGGCTTCGTCTACGTGGCCCAGCCCCCGCTGTACTCGACGCTGGTGGGCAAGGAGAAGCTCTACCTCAAGGACGACGCGGCCAAGGCCGCCTTCCTGGTCGAGCACCCCGACCACAAGCACGAGTTCAACCGGCTGAAGGGCCTGGGCGAGATGGACTTCCACGAGCTGCGGGACACGACGATGGACCCGGGCAAGCGGTCGCTGCTCCAGGTGAACGTGGAGCAGGCCGCGCTGGCCGACGAGGTGTGTTCCATCCTCATGGGCGACGACGTCGAGTTGCGCCGTCACTTCATCCAGACGAATGCCAAAGACGTCCGCTTCCTTGACATCTGAGCGGACAGGCGAGGAGTAGGTAGACATGGCACGTCAGTCGACACGCGGATCCGGTCGCGGGGGCGCAGGCTCGGGCTCTGGCTCGGGCGGGGGCAACGAAACCCCGCCGCCCGGCGAGGACCCGGTCAGCGGGTCCATCGAGCCCATCGAAATCCAAGAGGAGATGGAGCGCTCGTTCCTCGAGTACTCCATGTCGGTCATCGTGGCCAGGGCCCTGCCCGACGTGCGCGACGGCCTCAAGCCGGTGCATCGCCGGATCCTCTACTCCATGTTCGACAACGGGCTCCGGCCCGACCGGCCGCACAACAAGTGCGCCAAGGTGGTCGGCGACGTCATGGGGACCTACCACCCACACGGCGACTCGGCCATCTACGAGGCACTGGCCCGCATGGTCCAGGAGTTCTCGCTGCGCTACCCGCTCATCGACGGTCACGGCAGCTTCGGCGGCCGGGGTCCCGACGACGGGGCGGCGGCGATGCGGTACACGGAGTGCCGGCTCGCCCCTCTGGCCCTCGAGCTCATGGCCGACATCGACGAGGAGACCGTCGACATGGTGGGCAACTACGACGGGTCCGCCGTCGAGCCCACCGTGCTGCCGGCGCGCTTCCCCAACCTGTTGGTCAACGGCTCCCAGGGCATCGCCGTGGGCATGGCGACCAACGTGCCGCCGCACAACATGGGCGAGGTCATCGACGCCGCCATCCACGTGCTGCACCACCCCGAGGCCACGCCGGACGAGCTCATGCAGTTCGTCAAGGGACCGGACTTCCCGACCGGGGCGTTGATCCTCGGGCGCCAGGGCATCCTCGACGCCTACCGGACCGGGCGGGGCTCCATCAAGATGCGGGCGGTCGCCGAGATCGAAGAGGGCCGCTCCGGAGACCGCATCGTGGTGACCGAGCTGCCCTACCAGACCTCGGTCGAGGTCATTGAGCAGAAGATCACCGAGCTCGTGCGCGCCGGCGACCTCGACGGCATCAGCGAGTTGCGCAACGCCTCGGCCAACCAGAAGCCGCAGCTGGTCATTGAGCTGAAGCGTGACGCCAACGCCAATGTGGTGCTCAACAACCTCTTCAAGCAGACGCCACTGCAGACGAGTTTCGGCGTGAACATGCTGGCGCTGGTCGACAGCGTGCCGCGCACGCTGAATCTGGCCCAGGCGCTCGGCCACTACATCGATCACCAGATCGAAGTCATCACCCGGCGCTCGCAGTACCGGCTCGACAAGGCGCGCAACCGGGCCCACATCGTCGAGGGTCTCCTCAAGGCCATCGACATGCTCGACGCGGTGATCGCCACCATCCGGGGTTCGGACGACCGCCCGGCGGCCCGCACCGCGCTCATGGCCGAGCCGTTCTCCTTCACCGAGCTGCAGGCCACCCACATCCTCGATATGACGCTGGGCCGCCTGACCCGCCTCGGGCGCACCGAGCTCGAGGAGGAGATGCAGCAGTTGCTGGCCACCATCGCCGAACTCGAGTCGATCCTCTCGGACGACACCAAGCTGCGCGGGGTCATCGAGACCGAGATGACGACGATCCGCGACAAGTACGACAACCCGCGACGCAGCATCATCACGCACGATCCCGGTGAGATGGGCGTCGAGGACCTCATCGACGACGAAGACGTCGTCGTGACCATGACCCGGGCCGGCTACATCAAGTCGGTGGCCGCGGCGGCCTTCCGCACGCAGGGGCGAGGTGGACGCGGCGTCCAGGGAGCCCGGCTGAAGGAGGAAGACCTGGTCAGCCAGGTCGTCCACACCTCGGCCCACTCCTTCCTCCTGCTGTTCTCGAACCAGGGAAAGGTGTACCGCCTGCGCGGCCACGAGATCCCGATGAAGGACCGCACGGCGCGGGGCACGGCGGCGATCAACCTGGTGCCTCTGGCTCCGAACGAGTCGATCACCGCCATCATCTCCACCCGGGAGTTCTCGCCCGACCAGTACCTGGTCTTTGCCACCGCGCAGGGCCAGGTGAAGAAGACGGCGATGAGCGAGTACGACAAGTCACGGCGCGAGGGGTTCATCGCGATCAACCTGCGCGACGGCGACGAGCTGGTGCGGGTGGTGGCCACGTCGGGCCACGACGACCTCTTCGAGGTGACGCGCAACGGCATGACCATCCGCTTCAACGAGGAGGACGTCCGGGCCATGGGCCGGGACGCCGCCGGCGTGCGCGGCATTCGCCTGCGCGAGGGCGACAGCGTGGTGTCCCTCGACGTGGCGGCTGACGACACCGACATCCTGATCGTGACCGACGCCGGATACGGCAAGCGGACCAAGCTCGAGCGCTTCAACCGGCAGACCCGTGGCGGCCAGGGCGTGCGCGGCATTCGGCTCACCGGTAAACGGGGCTCGGTCGTGTCCGCCTTCATGGTGGCGCTCGACGAGGAGATCCTGTTGGTCTCCTCGGGCGGCGTGGTCATCCGCACCGAGGCCCGCGAGATTGCGTCGCAGGGCCGGGACGCCACCGGCGTCCGGGTGATGAATCTCGACGACGGCCAGTCGGTGGCGGCGGTGGCCCGGGTGACGGCCGAGAACGAAGGGGACTGAACGGCTGGGCCGGCCGGCGCGGTGAGTCGCCGGCCCGGCTGATCTCGTTAGAAGAGCTTTATCGAGGTGAGCGGCCAGACCCGCAGTTCGACCTTGCCGACGATGAGCGACTTGGAAATGGGGCCCCAATAGCGGCTGTCGCACGAGTCGGTGCGGTTGTCGCCCATGACGAAATAGTCGTTGGCCGGGACCTTGAACGGCTTGACCAGGCTGTAGGACGTGCCGGGTGGGCCGGCCGTCGTCACTCCCTGTTCCGACTGGGGTAGCCAGGACTCGTCCAATTTCTTGCCGTCGATGTAGACGTAGCCGCCGGACAACGAGATGACGTTGCCGGGCAGGCCGATCACCCGCTTGACGAGATCGTTCACCTCGGGTCCACCGCAGTTCTCAGCCGGGGGCCGCGAGAAGACGACGATGTTGCCTCGGTCCACGCCGTGCAGGTCGTAGCTGAGTTTGTTGACCAGGATGCGATCGCCGATGCCGAGCGTCGGCTCCATCGATCCGGACGGGATGAAGAAGGTCTGGACGACGAAGGCCCGCAGCAGCACGGCGACGAGCACCGCGATGACGACGACGATGATCCCCTCGCGCAACCAGCGCGACGAACTCTCGTTCTGGGCTTCCTTGGCCTGGTCCGGCGGTTGTGCCGGCGGGGTCGCTCCGGCCTCCGGCCCGCCCAGCGCCGGCTCGTCGACGACGAGCGCCGGGTCGTGAGAGTCGGGCGTCACCGGAGGCAGGCTAGACGGCGGAGCCGGGGCTCGGGATTCGGGTTCAGGTCGACGCCGGGACCACTGAGGCCGTGTCGCGTCCCGAGCGCAGGAGGCTGCCGGGGACGGATCCCGTCGGGGCGCCGTCGCGGACCGTCTCCACCCCGTTGACCAGGACCCGAACGACACCGTGGGATCCGGCGTAGAGGCGCGGGGTCTCGCCGGGGAGGTCGTGGACCAGGCGGGCGGGTTCGGAGGCGACGGTCTCGGGGTCGAACACGAAGAGGTCGGCCGCGTACCCCTCCTGGACCAGGCCTCGGTCGCGGAGGCCGAAGAGCGCGGCGGGCTGGGCCGTCATCATGTGCACCGCTTGCTCGAGCGGGACCAGCTTGCGGCCGCGCAGGCAATCGCCCAGGAACGCGGTGGGGTAGTTGGAGCCACACATGCGGTCGAGGTGGGCTCCGGCGTCGGAGCCACCGACCATCGCTCGTGGATCGTTCCAGATGGCGGCGCGCATGGACCAGGTGGACTCGTCCCCGTCGTCAGTGTTGGGCCACAACACAGTGCGCAGGTCGTCGGCCAACACGATGTCGAGCAAGGTGTCGAAGGGGGCGGTGCCGCGCTCCTCGGCGATCTCGGCCACCGTGCGGAAGGCACAGCCCTCGTTGGCCGGGGCGTAGGTGTCGCCGATGACATAGGTGCCCCAGCGGGCCAGTCCGCGGAAGACACCGGCCTCCTTGCTGTGGACGACTTCGTCCAGGTGGGCGCGCACGGCCGGGTCGGCCAGCTTCTCCATGCGCTCGGCCTGCGGGAGACCCATGACGTCGCCCCACCCGGGGATGAGGAAGAGCGCGCAGTGCGTTCGAAAGCTCATGTTCATGGGGACCAGCGTCGGCATGGTCAGGGCGACGATGCGACCGCCAGCGGCCGCGGCGGCAGACGAGGCCGAGAGTTGGTGCTCGATCCGGTCAGCCGACCGGGCGTCGACCGTGAGCACGTTCCAGTTGAGCGGGCGTTGGGCGGTGACGCTCATGGTGGTCATCAGGTCGATCTCTTCGGGGCTGAAGGAGTCGAGGCACCCATTGGTGATGTACTCGAGCGTCGTGCCCTCGTGGGCCGCCACCTCCTCGCAGAAGGCCAGCATCTCGCGGCGATCGGCATACCGCGAGCTGATCGGCCGACCCTCCCCGTCGGAGTGGGTCCGCGACTGGGAAGAGGAGAACCCGAGCCCCCCGGCCTCGAGCGACTCGCCCAGGAGGGCTCGCATGGCCTCGATCTCCTCGTCGGTGGCCACCTCTTCGCCCCGCGCCGCGCCCATGACCTTGCGGCGCAGGGCGCAGTGCCCGACGAGGAAGCCGGCGTTGACGCCGAGGTTCCCCTCAAGTGCATCGAGGTACTCGGCGAAGCTGGACCAGGTCCACGGCACACCGTGTTCGAGGGCGGCCAGGGGCATGCCCTCGACCTTCGCCATCATGCGACGGATGTAGTCGGCGTCCTCGGCGTTGATCGGGGCCAGCGTGAACCCGCAGTTCCCGCCGACCACCGTGGTCACGCCGTGGACGTTGGACGGTGAAGCGGAGGGATCCCAGAACAATTGAGCGTCGTAGTGCGTGTGGGGGTCGACCACGCCGGGAGCCACCATCAACCCGGTGGCGTCGAACTCGGTCTGAGCCGGCTCCTCGACCTGCCCGACCGCCACGATGCGGCCGTCGCGGATGCCGATATCGGCCAGGCGAGCCGGGCCGCCGGAGCCGTCGATGAGCGTGCCGGAACGGATGGCGTAATCGAGCATGGGACCTCCGGAGGCGAACGCCGCCCCCGGGGGTGCGGCGCCAAATCTGACGGACCGTCAGCTTAGTGTTCGGCTTCTCTGGTCCAGAAGTGCCAGTTCAGCGCGGCCGGCCTGATGGGCGGCCGGGCGTCTCAGCCGAGCCAGTCCCGGGCGCTGACGCTGCCCGTCCCGTACTGGCCCATGATGGCCCGGCGCACCTGCTGGAGCCGTCCCTCGACGGCGTTCTGGCGGCGGGCGAGCTCCGAGAGCTGGGCCTCGAGGTCGCGGAGCACCCGGGCGACGTCCTCGGACGAGGAGAGGTCGGCGCGGGCCATCTCCTGATGGCCCGTCATGAGCGGGTCCGAGCGGATGCACACGGTCCAGTCCAGTTCGTCCACCTCAACGTCACTGTCGGCGGGACGGGTCCAGGCCTCGTCGGTCGCTTCCCCGGTGACCAGGCGGGGCAATTCGTCCACCAGCGCCTGGGCGTCGACGGACTCGCTGGCCAGGCAGTGGCGCAGGATGCCGACGTCGCTGGCCAGCACCGACTGGGCGTACGAGAGCGACTCGAGCGCCACGGTGAGCTCGTCTCGCCAGACCCGCACGGGAGCGGCCTGGTTGGCCTCGGCCACGGCGGCGGAGTCCTCCAGGACTCGATCGATGTCGGTCAGTCGAATTGGATCCGTCTCGGAGAGGAGCGAACTCTCCGTGCTGTCGAGATCCTGCCCGCTTCCTGCCTGAAGACGCGCCCGCGCCGATCGCACCGGATTACTCCCCTCGTCGTCCCCATGGAGCTGCATCGAGCCGACCCTCGGTTGTTGTCTACCACGGGCATGATGCGCTCGGCGTGACACTGAAAGCAATCGTTATTGCAGGCCAAGAGCATTTAATTTCGCCAGTTTCCCCCACCCCGGTTGAGCCTGTGGACAACTGGTTCGCACCTGTCGAACCCCGGTGTGCGGGCGGTTCGTCCCCAACTCGTCCACAGGCTGTGCCCGAGGCCGTCCCCACGGAAGAGGGCTTTCGCCGGGTCCCGCCGCGTGCTTTGCTCTGGAGGTGCTGGCTGTCCTTCTCTCCGACCCGGATCAGCGGTCGTGCTGAACCTGCCGCCGACATCTGAGGGGGTCCTGCCCGGGCAGCACCTCGAGCGGGCGATCCGGGCCGGCTACATCCACGCCGGGCGTTTCAAGATCCCCGAATCGAACATCCAACCGGCCAGCCTCGACCTGCGACTGGGCGAGCGGGCGCTGCGCATCCGCTGCAGCTTCTTGCCGGGGAGCGACTCGGTCGAGCGAAAGCTCAAGGACTACGTGCTCGACGAGATCGACCTGCGCGGCGACGGGGCCATGCTCGAGGCCCGCTGCCCTTATCTAATTGAACTCAAAGAGCAACTTGACCTGCCGGCGGGGCTGCGGGGCAAAGCGAACCCCAAGAGCTCGACCGGCCGCATCGACGTGTTCACCCGGGTCATCACCGACTGCAGCGACCGCTTCGACGAGGTGGCGCCCGGCTACAGCGGCCCGCTCTACCTCGAGGTCGTGCCCCTGTCCTTCGCGGTGCGTGTCCGTGAGGATCTGACGCTGAACCAGCTGCGACTGGCCGTCGGGAGGCCCTGGCTCACCGACGACGACGTGCGTCAGGCCCACCTCGAGATGCCCATGTTGTTCCGGGACGGCGAACCCGTCCCGGTCGAGGACCTCGTCCTGTCCGACGGCCTCTTTCTGGGGTTGGACCTGCACGGCGACGAACGGGGCCAAGTGGGGTACAGCACCCGCGACAGTGCGCCGCTCCTCGACCTGACTTCGGGGAGCGAGACCGATCCGGGTCCGTTCTGGGATCCCGTGATCCGCGAGGAGGGCGACCGCCTGGTGCTCTCACCCAAACGCTTCTACCTCCTGATGTCGGACGAGGCCGTGTGCATCCCCCCGAATTTGGCCGCCGAGATGACCGCGTATGACCCGACGAGCGGGGAGTTGCGCACGCACTACGCCGGTTTCTTCGATCCCGGGTTTGGCTACGACCCGGCGGGCTCGTTCCGCGGTTCGCGCGCCGCCTTGGAAGTGCGGGCCCATGACGTGCCGTTCATGGTCGAGAACGGCCAGGCGGTGTGCAAACTGACCTTCGAGCGCATGCTCGAGGAACCGGTCGCGTTGTACGGCTCGGGGATCGGATCTTCGTACCAGCAGCAAGAGGAAACGCTCAGCCGTTATTTCCGCCGCACGGCCGTGTAGCGACGGCGCGTCCTGGCGGCGCGTCGCACCGGCACGGTGCACACCGCGGTCCGACGCCGCCCGGGCACGACGACACACGCGTCACCCTCTCCGCTCCGCCAACGGGCGGCCAACAACCGAGCGCTGCGCGCCGTCACGCACGTGTGCCGACAACGGATCCTCAACTGATCGTTTCGTGAGTGCGCCGTTGGGCATGTCCACTCAGCGAGCGGATGGCAGAGCGGATGCCGTCGGGCTCCCGAAGGAGTGCGGAAAATTTATGTGGCGGAAACGACTTTTGTCGGTCGGTATGTCGGCGGGCGGCCTCGCCCTGATCGCGGCGAGTGCCTTGGGCCTGACCTCGGTGGGAGCGGGTGCGGATACGCCGCCGCTGCCCACGGGCTCGTTGCCGGTGTCGCTGACGGCGCCGATCACGGCCCTGGAAAATCAGATCGCGGGCACTGCGTTGCCCGGTCAGGACTCGACAACGGGGACGAACACCACCACCCAATCGTCCTCGGTCGCCGATGTCGCTGCGCCGGTCAACGCGTGCTCGCTCTCCGTCGGCGCTGACGCCGACGCGAGCAGCGGATGCTCGACGACCTCGGTGGGGACGAGCGGATCGGGCAACGTGGCCAACGTCAATGCTCCGGTCACGGTGCAGGACAATGCCGCGGGGTTGTTGAGCCAGGAGGCGTCGGCCCTCGGGCTGACCTCGGGGCAGGGCGCTGCGACGACGACCCAGAACGGCATGGTCAACGCCGACGCGCCGGTGACCATCTGTTCGGTCAACGTCGGTGTGGCCGGTGACACGTCGAGCGGCTGTGGGCTGAGCGGGACCAACGGTGACACGGCGCAAACGGGTCTCGTCGACGTGGAGGCCCCGGTGACCGTGTGCAACATCATCGCCGAGGTCGACGGTTCCGGCACTGCGGAGTGCCCCCAAGAGACGGACACCGGTTCCCAGTCGGGTCAGGTCGCCGATGCGGACGTCCCGGTGACCGCCTGTGGGGCCGTGGTCGCGGTCGATGGATCGGCCACCGGCTCGTGCATGCCGGCCAGCGACGCTGCCCTCACGGGCGACCTGCCGACGAGCGACGACAGCCAGAGCGCACCGGTCGACGCGGTGCTTCCGGTCAACGGCTGCAGCGTCGTCGTGGCCGTGGTGGGGAGCGCCACGAACTCGATGTGAACCCGACCACGTCGCGCCGACGCAGGACGGTTTCGCTCCCGTCGACGGCTCGGTCACCCTGTGCTCGATTGTCGCCTCGGTGGACGGCACGAGTTCGGGTACCTGCACCGGCGCGCAGACGGCGGACGTGACGCCGATCGGTCAGCCCGGGAGCCCGGGAACCGGTGCCACAGTTCCGGTCGACCTCTGTGGCGTGCAGGGCTCGGTGGACGGGAGTGCCAGCGCCGCCTGTCCCGAACCCTCGACCAGTCCCAGCACCATCACGCCCGACGGCGGGTCTTCGGGCAGCGGCGCCGGCAGTAGTCCGACGGGCGCCACGGGCTCGAGCACAGGAGGATCAATTCCCGCGACCCTCACCGCCAACCCCGCATCGCCCGGTGCGGCCAGCGCAACTGCAGCGGTGACGCCGGCGGGCGCGCTGGCCCAGACGGGTGCGCCGATCCTGTTCGAGCTCGTCTTCGGAGCGGCTGCGCTCCTCGCGGGCCTGGTCCTGAGCATGTCCGGCCGGCTGCGCCGGACGCAATCCTGAAGGAAAGAGGGACAGCGCAGCCAACGGAAGTGAGGAGTAGGTCGGGGCCGCCGGCCCCGTTACCGAGTTGGACAGATCCGATGGAGGATGGGAGGGATCGATGTCCGGCCGTACGGTCACCAATTTGGAGGAGTTCTTCCTCCTTGCGCCCACCCTGGGGCAGGTCGCGCAGGAACCAGAAATCAGGCCATTCGATATGAACGGACCCGTCGCGACAGTGCTTGCCTTCGCGCCACGGACGCCCGCGGCCAGGCAACGAGCCATCGCCGCCATCGGAGGGATCGCTGCGGCGGCCCTCGTGGTGGTCGGCGTGACATCGGGACTCCCGCACGTTCCCGGATCGGGCCACAGCCAGCAAGCCCTGGCCCGGAAGGGTGGGCCTCACCTGCCGCCGCTGGACGCCGCGCCGTCCGCCCGAGGTGGCGCGTGCCGGCGTCACTGCTCGGCAAGCAGCCGACCACGTGCACGGCGCGCCCGGCGGTCTCGACGGGACGGATGTGCGCGGATCGTTTTCGGTGTTCGTCGGCGCGGGTGAATCGTCAACGGCCGCTGGAAGCGCGTCGTCGGGAGGTAGGTCGCCAACCGGTGGCAGTTCGGTTGCTCCGACGTTGCCGAGCGCGCCAACTGTCGCCACTGTGTTGAATCCGGTCACACAATTGCCGAGCAATGTTGGCAGCACGGTGTCGACAACCGTTCAACAAATAAACGCGGCAGTGCCCGCCGCAGCGCCGATTACAGGAGTGGTGAACAACGTTGGAACGACCGTGAGCGGCCTCTCGGGAATGCTCGCGACACCCAACACGTAACAGTGTCCGTGTGCACCCGCAGGAATGGTGCGCATTCCGGATGCGCTTTCAAGGATTCCTGAAACTAGAAACGAGGGTGCAAGCAGTTTTGCGGTGATTTCGACGGACATCGCTGCGGTTGGTTCCCCTTTGTGAACCATCCCTATATGGTGATCGTGAGGGGTCGCGCAAGACTTTTGGGGTCAGGGCCCAAGCGCAGAAGTCCCTGTACACAACGCCAATCCACTGGAGGGGGGATGCAGCGTTCGCAGCCCGAGAGGGCACACGACGTCAACGCACAGGTCGCCCTGGAAGACGTCTTCGCATCGAGGAATTTCGGCAAGGAACTTCCGGACCCACTGGGCCTCGGCCCGGTGTCTGCGATGGCAGATGCGGTGGGTCCGAGGGCAGCCGGAATCGTCAAGAATCGTTTCATCGCCACGGTAAGTGTCGCGGCTGCCGCCCTCTCGCTCGCCGTCGTTGCCGTGAGCACGGGGACGGTCAGGGCGCCCTCGCTCAGCGCGGAGAACGCGGGCGCACCGGGCCCGTCGAACCCCAACTTCTCCAACCCCGCCTTGAGCGGCTCGGGCACGGCCAACAGCGGCGGAGGCTCAGCCAGCACACCCACGCCACCGCTGTCGACGCCGACGACCCCGTCGCCGGGAGGCGTACCGGTCTCGACGACGCACGGCAGCGCGAACGCCACTCTGGCCGACTTCACGCCGAGCAGCAGCAGTGGGAGCAACAACAGCAGCACCGCGGCGGCACTCACTGCACTTGCCGCGAAGGCGCCCGCCACCGTGACCACCGTGCCGCCACCTGCGCCCACCACCACGACGACGACGGCGCCGCCGGCGACCACGACGACGACCACGACCCCGCCCAGCACCGGCAACGGTGGCAGCGGCAACGGGCATCGCGGGCAATGGCCGCCTTGGGGCGGCAGCGGTCCGACGACCTGCGGCAGTCAGTCCAACGGGCACGTCGTGCAGACCTGCCCCTGAGTCGAGCTCCTGTCGACGACCAGACCGTCGTCGCTCTCGCCGCGGCCCCGCACCGCACCGCGCCGAGGTAACGGCTGATAAGCATGGACCTACCGCCGGACCCGTCGGCGGCGAGGAGCGAGGTCAGCCATGAACTACACGAACTTGGGTACGTCCGGCCTGCGCGTGTCGAGGATATGCCTCGGCATGATGGGCTTCGGAAACGGGAGCGAACGCCCCTGGGTCATCGACGAGGAGGCGGCCGAGCCGATTGTGAAGGCTGCCGTCGAGGGTGGGGTCACCTTCTTCGACACAGCTGACACCTACTCGGCGGGGGCGAGCGAGATCGCCACGGGAAAGCTGGTCCCGAAGTACCTCAGCCGCGACGAGGCCGTCATCGCCACCAAGGTCTTCATGCCCGTCAACGTCCCTGGCGAGAACGGCAGCGGTCTCGGGCGCAAGCACGTGCTCTCGGGCATCGACGCCTCGCTCCGACGCCTGAACATGGACTACGTCGACCTGTACCAGATCCACCGCTGGGACCCCCGCACGCCGATTGAGGAGACGATGGAGGCGCTCAACGACATCGTGCGGGCCGGCAAGGCCCGCTACATCGGGGCCAGCTCCATGTTCTCCTGGCAGTTCGCCAAGGCCCAGTACACCGCCGAGCGCAACGGGTGGGCCAAGTTCGTGTCCATGCAGAACCACTACAACCTCATCTATCGCGAAGAGGAGCGCGAGATGATCCCCCTCTGCCTCGACCAGGGCGTGGGCTGCATCCCGTGGAGCCCGCTGGCCCGCGGTGTGCTGGCCGGGACGCGCACCCGCGCCGGCGATCGCAACACCACCCGCTCGAGCACCGACACCTTCACCGACTATCTCTACTCCCAGCCGACAGACTTCGATGTGGTGGACGCGGTCGACGCGGTGGCTCAGGCCCGCGGCGTGCCCTCGGCTCAGGTGGCCCTGGCCTGGTTGCTCCACAAGGCCGGAGTGACGGCGCCCATCGTCGGCTCCACCAAAGAGCAGCACCTGCGCGATGCGCTGGCCGCCGAGGAGCTGACGCTCAGCGACGACGAGGTCGATGCGCTCGAGAAGCCCTACGTCGCGCACCCGGTACTCGGCCACTTCTAGTTCCTGGGTCCGGCGATCCGGCCGTCCGGCGATCCGGCCGTCCGCGAAGGGTCCGCTAGGGTCCGGCCAGGGCCCCGGGGGGGACCCACGTCGACGAGAACGACAAGATCGAGATCGGGGGGCGCATGCGTGTTGCGCTGACAGTGGCCGACTTCCTCGACCGGGCCGCGCTGGTCTACGGCCACCGGGTCGCGGTGGTGGACGAGCCCGACGTGCCCGGTTCGCTCGGCACTGCGACCTACGCCGAACTCGAGGCGCGCGCCCGCGGCCTGGCCCTGGCCCTCGACGGCATGGGCGTGGGCCACGGCGAGCGGGTGGCCATCGTCAGCCCCAACTCGGGCCGCTTTCTCGCTTCGTTCTTCGGGGTCAGCGGGTACGGCCGCGTCCTCGTGCCGATCAATTTCCGTCTCACCGCCGATGAGATCGCGTACATCGTCGAGCACTCCGGGGCGTCAGTCCTCCTGTACGACCCGGATCTGGCCGGCGAGGTGGACACCATCAAGGTGGCGCACCGCGTCGCGCTCGACGGGGTCGAGGACGCCGCGCTGTTCGCGCCGGCACCCGACGGCGCACGGCCCGAGCCGTGGGCCCCTGACGAGGACGCCACCTGTTCGGTCAACTACACCTCGGGCACCACGGCGCGGCCGAAGGGCGTGCAGCTGACCCAGCGCAACTGCTGGCTCAACGCGACGACGTTCGGCTGGCACACCGGGGTGAGCGACCACGATGTGCTGCTGCACACGCTGCCCATGTTCCACTGCAACGGCTGGGGGATGCCCTACGCCGTGACCGGCATGGGCGGCACCCACGTCGTGCTGCGCAAGGTGGACGGCGAGGAGATCCTGGGGCGGATCGAGCGGCATGGGGTCACGCTGCTCTGCGGTGCGCCGGCCGTCGTGGCCGCCGTCCTGGCCGCCGCCGAGGTCCGCCGGGAGGCCGGGCGCGCCGTCCCCGGGCACGGCACGGTGCGCATCGTGGTGGCGGGGGCGCCGCCGCCGTCGAAGACCGTCGAGCGGGTGGAGTCCGAGCTCGGATGGGAGTTCATCCAGATTTACGGGCTCACCGAGACGTCGCCGCTGCTCACCATCAACCGGGCCCCCGCCGAGTGGGATGAGTTGAGCGCGGCCGAGCGCTCGGTCCTGCTCAGCCGGGCCGGCGCGCCCGCCATGGGTGTGCGCATCACCGTCGACGACGAGGGCGAGGTGTTGGCCCGGTCGAACCACGTCTTCGCCGGTTACTGGGAACAGCCGGTCGAGACCGCGGCCGCGCTCGAGGGCGGGTGGTTCCACACCGGCGACGGCGGGTACGTCGATGACGACGCCTACGTCGTCATCTCGGACCGCAAGAAGGACGTCATCATCACCGGGGGCGAGAACGTGTCCTCGATCGAGGTCGAGGACTGCCTCTACCAACACGCAGCCGTGGCGGAGGTGGCGGTGATCGGCGTGCCCGACGACAGGTGGGGCGAGACGGTCAAGGCGCTCGTCGTGGTGCGCCCCGGTGAGGCGGTCGACGAGGACGAGCTGATCGCGCACTGCCGCGCCCACATGGCGCACTTCAAGGCGCCGCGTTCGGTCGAGTTCCGCCCGGCACTCGACCGCACGGCGACGGGGAAGCTCCAGAAGTACAAGCTGCGCCAGCCCTACTGGGCCGGGCGCGAGCGCGGGGTCAACTAGCCGGGTCGATGGCCTCGGTGGCCTCGGTCGCCAGCGGCACCGGGCGGCCCGAGCGCTCTTCGAGCACCAGCCGGCCGCGCCGTCCGAAGGCGGCGGCCACCTCACCGCCGACGAGCCGGCGCAGCGGGTCGCCGACGATGGAACGGCGCCAACCCTCATCGAGCCGGCTGTGCTCGCCGCAGAGCAGCTGGGCGATGTCGGCCCGGGTGGCCAGCAGCGCCTGGTCGAAGTCGAGATCGTCGGCGATCTGGCGCACCACGCCCGAACACACGGCCACGGCGGCCGCCGGCGCCGGCGCGTCGCGGCCCTCCGAGGGCATGCGGATCTGCTCGGGGGCGAGCGCCTCGCCCCGGGCTATGGCGTCGAGGATCTCGCGGGCCCGCCCCTGCGCCAGGTGGCGGCTGTCGACCCCGCGGGTGCGGCGCAGCTCGTCGACGGTGTGCGGCGGCCGCTGCACGATCGCCTGGAGCGCCAGGTCGGAGAGGACCATGCGCCGTGGTTTGTTGCTGACCGCCGCCGTCCGCTCACGCCAGGCCGCCACCTCTTGGGCCACGGCGCGCTCGGCGGCGCGACATGCTGCGGAGGTCGCCCAGCTTCCACCAGGCCTCGTCGGGACTCCGGGCCGGAGACCGCTGGCCCAGCACTTGATCGCACTCGTCGAGAGCCCAGTCGAGGCGGCCGAGCGCACTCAGCCGGTCGCTGAGCACGCGGCGCAACTCGAGCAGGTGGGCGACGTCGTTGATGGCGTACGAGACCTGGCGTTCCGAGATGGGGCGTTCGAGCCAGTCCGACAGGCGGTCGGCCTTGGGCAGGGTGACCCCGAGCATCTGGTCCACCAGTCGGGCCAGGGAGGGTGACGACATGCCGAGGAACCCGGCCACGATCTGGGTGTCGAAGACGTGGGCGGGCAGGGCACCGCTGGCGGCCAGGAGAATGTCGAGGTCCTGCCCGGCGGCGTGGGCCACCGCCATGCCCGGGCCGTTGAAGACCGCCGCCAAGGGGGCCAGGTCCACGGCCAGGGGATCGACCAGGGCCACCTGGTCGGCCCAGGCAATCTGGAGGAGGGCCAGGTCCGGCACATACGTCCGCTCGGTGTGGAACTCGGTGTCGAAGCCGTAGTACTCCTCGCCCTCGAGGGTGTCGACCAGCGCGGCCAGGCCAGCCGGGTCGTCGACCATGGCCGGGACATCGGACCTCGTCGTCACTGGGTGAGCGGCGCGGCCGAGCGCACCGTCGCACTGGCACTGGTCATCGTGGGCGACCAAGGAAGCAGGGCGGCGGGGTGGGGGGACGAGTGGGAAACGGACAACACCGAGATGAGAGGACCCCGCCTTCATACGCGTCACACCCGTGGCGAGCCTGCGCCGCTCCGCCGTTGGGCGGCGTCTCAGGGATCGGGGACCGTGACAAGACTTTCGGCGAGGTTATCGCGGTCGATTTCGGTGTCCGCCAGCCGGTGACCATGTGGTGGCGGGGACGGTGCAGACGTGGTGCACGCTGCTGCCGGCGGTCCCGGAAAAGAGGGGTCTTACCTGCGGAAACAGGGTTTCCGAGGCCGGCTGGGCAACGGGCACCGTGACTTAAGGCCCTGTTCGACCGGACCGAAATCCATAAGAGTGACCGTGGAGGGATCGGAGGGGGTCGTGAGGAAGGGCCGGAAGAAAGATTCCCGCCAGGCGGTGCCGGACGCGGTCGTCTCCGCGCTCGACGCCGGGCCCGCGCCGACGTCCATCGCTCTCCCGCCTGTTGAGGCCGCCGACCGCGCCTCGGGCGGCTCGACGAGCACGGTCGAATCGATGCTCAAGGAGTTCAGCGGCGGCGAGGCCGCCGTCCCTGCGGGCGGTCCCGGCGCCGTCCCGAAGGGCAAGTACGACCAGTTGTGGCAGCTCTCCATGGCGGATCCGCACACCGGCCTGGCCAACCAACTCCTCCTCCTCGACCGCCTGACCCAGGCGCTGGCCCGTCGCCGCCGCCACGGGGGCGAGGTCGCCGTCTGCCACATCGACCTGGACAACCTGGGCGAGATCAACCTCGATCTGGGCTACACGACCGGCAACACCGTGCTGTGCGAGGGGGCTCGCCGGCTCACCACCATCCTGCGCGCCGAGGACACCGTCGGCCGGGTCGGCGGGAGCGAGCTCGTGGTCGTCGTGGCCATCAACGACGAGCAGGACGCCGCCCCGCTGGTGCGCCGCCTCCGGGCGACCCTGTCCGAGCCGGTCATGGTCGGCGGTCAGAACATCCGCATGCACGCCGCGCTCGGCCTGGCCCTGGCCGAGGCCAACGAGACGGCCGAAGAGGTCTTGATCCGGGCCGACCGTTCCACCCACGTCAGCCACCACTGAGCGCCGCTCCGGCCGGAGTCGCGCCTGCATCACCTCGTTTGCCCAGTTGAAGGGCCCTAAGCCGGCGCCCTGACGCCCCGGTGGCGGGCGGAGGAAGTTCGGGCGTCGCCGGAGAAGACAGGAGGATCGGCTCTAGTGCGCCGGCCCTGCAACCCGACATGCTGTCTGGGCCATGTCGATGTACAGCGAATTGCTCTGCGGCCTCTGCGCCGACATGGACCCCCTCGAGCTGCCCGTCTCGAAGGACGAGCTGGTCGTCGTGCTGCTGCAGTGCCGGCGTCGGCTGCTCGGCCACGATCCCGAAAAGGGCCACATCATGGCCGAGGACCTGGCGCTCGAGCTCGACCACGACCGGATGTTGCTGCGCCTCTGCCGGGCCTTGGGGATCGAGAGCGATCCTTCGCGTTTCGTCAATCCCTTGGCAGAGCGCGACCGCTTGGAGAAGTTGCTGCGCCTGGCCGGCGTCGACTTCCGCACGCTCGACGACAACCGGCGCGTTCCCGTCGGCTGAGGCCGCCGGGGGCTGGCCGGATTCGTCTGCGCCAGCGCCAGCGCCAGCGCTAACGCCTGCGCCGGCTCTGCTCAGATCACTGCTGGCGGGGACCGGGCCCGCCCGCCTTGCGTTCCGCCAGCACCGCGGCGTAGACGGCCGCTTCGGTCCGCCGCCGCATGCCGAGCTTGGAGAGCAGACTCGACACGTAGTTCTTGACCGTGGCCTCGGCCAAGAAGAGTTGCTCGGCGATCTGGCGGTTCGACTGGCCGAGCGCGATGAGCTCGAGCACCCGGCGTTCCTGGGGGGTGAGCACGGTGAGGCGGGACTCGGCTTCTTGGTCCTTGCGCAGCCGGTCCATCAGTTCGTGGGTCAGGGCGGGGTCGAGGAGTGACATGCCCTGGCTCACCCGGCGGATGTCGCCCAGGAGATCCCCGCTGCCCACCTCTTTGAGGACGTACCCCGAGGCGCCGGCCATGATGGACGAGAAGAGGGCGTCGTCGTCCGAGTACGACGTCAGCATGAGGCAGCGGATCGAAGGCATGGTCGACTGGACGTCGCGGCAGACCTCGATGCCGTTGCCGTCGGGCAGCCGCACGTCGAGGATGGCCACGTCGGGTTCGAGCTCCTTGATGAGCTGCAGTCCCTGTTCCGCCGTGCCCGCCTCGCCGATGACCTCCATGTCGCTCTCGCCGTCGAGCAGCGTCCGCAGGCCGGTCCGGACGAGCTCGTGATCATCGAGCAGGAAGACGCGGATCGGCATTGGCAAATCATGGCACGCGCCCGCTGGCCCGGACGTTGAGGGAATGTCACGGGCGTGGCCCCACACTCCACTGAGGAGGCGGCCGCCACCGATAGCCTGCAGACCGTGCAGCCCTTCGACCGTATTGAGGATCCCACCAAGCTGCGCCGACTCCTGCAGGCCATCGTGATCCTCGATCGCGAGCTGAACCTGCCGATGGTCCTGCGTCGGATCATTGAGGAGGCCTGCGAGCTCGTCGACGCCGAGTACGGCGCGCTCGGTGTGCTCACCGAGGACGGCGGCGCGCTGGACCAGTTCATCACCGTGGGACTGACCAATGAAGAGGAGCAGGCGATCGGGCCGCGCCCGACGGGCCGGGGCGTCCTGGGCACCCTCATTGCAGACGAGAAGCCGCTCCGCCTGGCCAACCTCGCGGACAGCCCCGACAGCTTCGGCACGCCGGACCACCATCCCGCGATGGCGTCCTTCCTCGGGGTTCCGGTGCTCATCCACGGCGAGGTGTACGGCAACCTCTACCTGACCAACAAGCGCAGCGCGCCGGAGTTCTCCGAGGACGACGAGGAGCTGGTGACCGCGCTGGCCGTCTCGGCCGGGATCGCCATCGAGAACGCCCGTTTGCACTCGCTGGTGCGGGACCGGGCTCTGACCGAGGACCGCGACCGGATCGCCCGCGACCTGCACGACTCGGTGATCCAGCGACTGTTCGCCATCGGCCTGTCCCTGCAGGGGACCGCCCGCCTGGTCGAGCGGCCTGAGGCGGTCATGCGTATCGGCGAGGCCATCGAGAAGCTCGACGAGACCATCCGCCAGTTGCGCAAAGCCATCTTCGACATCGAGCTCACCATCAACAAGGAAGGGCTGCATCCCAAGGTGCTGGACCTGGTGCACGAGCTGCGGCCGGTCCTGGGCATCCATCCCCAGGTGTCGTTCAGCGGACCGGTCGACAAGATGGTCACGGGCGCGTTGGCCGAGGAGGTCCTCGCCGTGCTACGCGAGACGCTCACCAACGTGGGCAAGCACGCCAACGCCAACCAAGTCGTGGTGACCATCACCGCCGGCGACCAGCTGCGCCTCGTGGTGGCCGACGACGGGGTCGGCATCGGCGAAGTCTCGACGACCGGTCTCGGGCTCAGGAACCTGCGCCAGCGGGCCGAGCGGCGCGGCGGCGGCATGGACATCGGCACCTCACGCGAGGGCGGGACCCGGCTGTCGTGGTACGTCCCTCTCGACGAGGTCGAGGAAGGGTTCGGCGTCGCCGCACCAGCTTGAGCCGTGGCGGCGCGCCCGCCGCGGTGCAGTCGTAGCATCGAAACGGCCCGGCACCGTGGGGGGTGAGGGTCGGGAAAGGGGTTCGAGCATGACCATCACGGCGGAGAATGCAGCCGGGCCAAGTAGGAGCAAGATGTACAACGCGTTGTGGAAGCGCCAGCTCTACAAGTACCCGGACACGCTGCCCCGCCTGGGTTACCTCGCCATCGTCGTCCTGACGACGATCATGCTCTACTACCTCTACTACGTGGAGGGCGCGGTGACGCCGCTGCTGTTGCCCTACTACCACATGTCGTTCCAGTACTTCCTGTACCTGCTGGTCGTCTCGAATGCCATCGGCGCGTTCAGTGCCTTCATCGGCGGGCTCTCCGACAAGATCGGCCGGGCCAACCTCACCATCTACGGCACGTTGCTGGTGGCGCTCATTCAGCTCTTCGCCATCCCCCACATCACCGAGAAGTTCTGGTTCGCCGCCTCCTACTGCGTGATCGGTTTCGTCGAAGGAGTGATCCTGGTCTCCACCCCGGCCTTGATGCGCGACTTCTCGCCCCAGATGGGTCGGGGCGCCGCCATGGGTTTCTGGGCTCTGGGCCCGACCATGGGCGCGCTGGCCGCCAGCCTCGTGGCGACCCACACGCTCGACCATCTGGGGCCGTGGCAGGACCAGTTCATCATTTCGGGCCTGGTCTGCCTGGGTGTGGTCGTGGTCGCCTTCTTCTTCTTGCGCGAGCTGTCGCCTGGGCTGCGCGACCAGCTGATGGTGACCGAGCGCGAGCGCGCCCTCGTCGAGGCCCGGGCCCGGGGCATCGAGATGGGGCAGCTCCCCGCGCACCCGTTCCGGTCGATGCTGAAGCTCGACCTGATCGCGTCGTCAGTGGCCATCTCGCTCTTCCTGCTCTTCTATTACGCGTCCGTCAGCGTCCTCACCATCTACTGGGTGGTCACGTACAACCGGACGACGCCTCAGGCCAACGGCATCAACGTGTGGCTGGCGGGGTTCTTGTCGCTGGGACTGGTCCTCGCCGGGGTCTTGTCGGACTGGGCGAAGGTCCGCAAGCCGTTCATGCTGGTGGGCGCGATCTGCGCCATGGTGATGCTGGGCTTCCTCATCGTGCAGACCGGCAATCCGCACACGGGGTACTACTCGAGCGTCCTCGTCGTCGTGCTGCTGGCCGTCTCCATCTCCTTCGCGTACGCGCCGTGGATGGCCAACTACACCGAGCAGGTCGAGTCGCATAACCCGGCGCTCACCGCGACCGGCTTGGCCATCTGGGGCTGGATCCTGCGCATCACCGTCGCGCTCTCGTTCCTCGTCCTGCCGTACGTGATCACGACGTCGACGACGCTGGTCGACAACCAGACCGCGGGCGCCACCCTCCAGACCATCCAGGCGGCCCAGCCCTACGCGCCGAATACGTCGGCGTTGAAGTGCAATGCGACACCGGCGCCGGCGAACGTCATCGCCGACCTGAAGACGACGGCCAGCGCGCGACCCGAACTCACCACGCTCGCCACCATCCTGCAGACCTGCAACGAGACCCACCAGCTGTTGAAGGCGCTCACGGCCGCCGGGGGCATCACCAACCCCAACGTCCTGGGCCTCAACGCGTTCAACCCTCTCGCCTTGGACATTCAGAACGGCAAGCCGGTGACGCATGCCCAGATCCAGGGGGTGGCCAAGTATTCGCCGAACCTGGCGAGCCTCTTGGTGGCCGAGCAGAAGCTGGTGCCCGCCCAGAAGACGTCGCCCGGGGAGTGGCAGCGCTGGTGGGGTGTGTGCATGGCCGGCATGTTCATCTTCGCCGTCCTCGTCTTCACCATGCGCGGCCGCTGGAGCCCGCGGGCGGCCAAGCGCGACCTCGACGCGCACGAACGCATGGTCACCGAAGAGCTCGCCAAGCTGGTGCAGGAACCGGAACCGGCGGCGTAGCGCGAGGATCGGGGGATGCAAACCCTCGAGCACTTCATCGGCGGCAAGTCGGTGGCCGGTACTTCGGGCCGCCTCGGCCCCATTTTCGACCCCGCCCGCGGCGTCCAGACGGCCAGCGTTCCCCTGGCCTCCGCGGCCGAGGTCGACGGCGCCGTGGAGGTGGCAACCGAGGCCGCGGCGGAGTGGGGCGCGGGCTCGCTCAGTTCGAGGGCCGCCGTCCTCTTCCGCTTCCGTGACCTCGTGGCCCGGGCCGCCCCCGATCTGGCTGCCGCAGTGACGGCCGAGCACGGCAAGGTGCTGAGCGACGCCGCCGGAGAGGTGGCCCGGGGACTGGAGAACATCGAGTTCGCCTGCGGTTTGCCCCACCTCCTCAAAGGCTCGATGTCGCGTGAGGTCTCGAGCGGGGTCGACGTGCACACGGTGCTCGAGCCGCTGGGTGTGGTGGCGGGGATCACGCCGTTCAACTTCCCCGTCATGGTGCCGCTGTGGATGATGGCCAACGCCCTGGCCTGTGGCAACGCCTTCATCCTCAAGCCGTCCGAGAAGGACCCCTCGCCCTCCTTGCTGCTGGCCGAGCTGGCGCGCGAGGCCGGGTTGCCCGACGGCGTGCTCAACGTGGTCCTGGGCGACGCCGAGGCCGTCGACGCCCTCTTGACCCACCCCGGGGTGGCGGCCGTCTCCTTCGTGGGCAGCACGCCCATCGCCCGGTCGATTTACGAAAAAGGGGCCAAAGCGGGCAAGCGGGTCCAGGCCTTGGGCGGGGCCAAGAACCACATGGTCGTGCTGCCCGACGCCGACGTGGATGCGGCGGCCGACGCCGCCATCTCGGCCGGTTTCGGCTCGGCCGGCGAGCGCTGCATGGCCATTTCGGTGGTGGTCGCCGTCGGTGCGGTGGCCGACCCGCTGGTCGAGGCCATCGCGGCCCGCATGCCCTCGCTCGTCATCGGTCCCGGCAGCGACCCCGAGTCGCAGATGGGCCCGCTGGTCACCGCCGAGCACCGAGCCAAGGTCCTCTCCTACGTGGAGGGGGCCAGCGCCGAGGGAGCGACCGTCGTGGTCGACGGGCGCGGGGAGTGGCCCGAGGGCTTCTTCTTGGGCTGCACCCTGCTCGACGGGGTCCGCCCGGGCATGCGGGCCTACGACGACGAGATCTTCGGCCCGGTTCTCGGCGTCGTGCGGGTCCCGACCTACGAGGAGGCGCTGGCCCTGGTCAACGCCAATCCCTACGGCAACGGCACGGCGCTGTTCACCCGCGACGGCGGGGTGGCCCGGCGCTTCGAGCGCGAGGTCACCGCCGGCATGGTGGGGATCAACGTGGCCATCCCCGTGCCCGTCGGCTTCCACTCCTTCGGCGGCTGGAAGGCCTCGCTCTTCGGCGACAGCGCCATGTACGGGCCCGAGGGCATCCGCTTCTACACCCGGCCCAAGGTGGTCACCACCCGCTGGCCCGACCCCGCCACCAGCGTCATCGACCTGGGCTTTCCCCGCACCCGCTGAGCTCCCGACCGTTGCGGCCATCCCCTGGCCGGGCTTGGCCGTAGAACCTCTACGTCGGCTAACTTTGACGTCGACGTCGAGAATGAAAAACGAGTAGAGAGACCGAGCCCCGGGGAGGGACGATGACGCTGGCACTTGACGGTCTGCGGGTGATCGATGCGGACACCCATCTGACCGAGGCCCACGACCTGTGGACGAAGAGGGCCCCGGCCAAGTACGCCGACCGCGTGCCCCACGTGGTCGAGGTCGATGGGAAACCCATGTGGTATGTCGACGGCGCCGAGCTCGGCTTCGCCGGGGGAGGCGGGGTCATCGACCGCGACGGCGGCAAGGGCCGCGCCGCCGAGGCGCTCTTCGAGTGGACCCAGGACGAAATCCACCTCGGGGCCTTCGACATCCCCGCCCGCATCGAAGTGATGAACGACTCGGGCATCCACGCCCAGATCTGCTTCCCCAACTCCATCGGCCTCGGCGGGCAGGGGATCTCGGACATCGTGAAGGATCCCGTGCTCCGGCTGCTCTGCGTGCAGATCTACAACGACGCCATGGCCGAGGTGCAGGCCGACTCCGGCGTCCGGCTCCTGCCCATGCCCGTGCTGCCGGCGTGGGACGTCGACGAGGCCGTGGCCGAGGCCAAGCGGGTGGCCTCGCTCGACCTCCGGGGCGTCAACATCACGTCGGACCCCAACGACGTCGGTGGGCCGGACCTGGCCAACCGGGCCTGGGACCCGCTCTGGGAGGTGTGCTCCGACCTGAAGCTGCCGGTGCACTTCCATATCGGGGCCAGCCTCACCACCATGACCTACTTCGGCTCCTACCCCTGGGAGTCCCAGGACGAGGACACCAAGCTGGCCATTGGCGGGACGCTCCTCTTCATCGGCAACGCGCGGGTCGTGACGAACATCATCCTGAGCGGCATGCTCGACCGGCACCCCGAGCTCAAGATGGTCTCGGTCGAGAGCGGCGTCGGTTGGATCCCCTTCATCCTCGAGGCGCTCGACTACGAAATGGCCGAGAACGCTCCCAAGAGCCTCGAAGCGCTGTCGCTGCTGCCGTCGGAGTACTTCAAGCGGAACCTCTACGCGACGTTCTGGTTCGAGAAGAACAACCTGCCCAACCTGATCGAGTCGGTCGGGGCGGACAGCATCCTGTTCGAGACCGACTTCCCGCACCCCACGTGCCTGTACCCCAAGCCCCTCGACACGGTGGCCGAGAAGATGTCGACCCTGGAACCCGCGGTGCAGCGCAAGATCCTGGGTGAGAACGCGGCCAAGCTCTATCGCCTCTGAGCCGCCAGTGGCCGGCGCCGGCGGGGGTCAGCGCGCCCGATGCGTTCCGCCGGCGAGGCGCACCCCACGTGTCAGCCAGATGGCGGACAAGAGACGGCGCGACAGGGTGCCGATGACATATGTTTGGCTTGCATGAAGTCCGGCGGAGACAGCATGGCGCGCCACGACGACCCGGTGACGTCCTCCGGGGGGAGGGACAAGGCCTGGGCCTTGGTGATGATCGATCCGCAGACCGGGCTGCCCAACGACATGGTGGTGCAGGACCGGCTCAACCAGGCTCTGGTGCGCCAGCCCCGTCACGGGGGTCAGGTCGTCATCATCACCGTCACCCTGGACAACCTCGACGTCATCAACGAGGAGCGTGGGTTCGACGTCGGCAACACCGTGCTGCTCGAGGCGGCCAACCGTCTCACCCACGCGTTGCGGACCGAGGACACGGTGGGTCGGACCGGCAAGTACGAGCTGAAGACGGTCATCACGGTGGCCGAGGAGAGGAACGTCGGCCCCCTCACCGATCGGCTGCGCAAGGTGCTCGACGAGCCCATCGATGCGGGGGACCTGTCTTTGCATCTCGAGTCGACGCTCGACGTCAGCCTGGCGGACGGCAACCGCTGAACCTTCGGGCGCCTGCGTACTCGGTCCGGACAGGCGCATCAGGCGCGTCGGTCCGGGGCGGTAAAGGCTCCGGGGTGAACCTGGTGCCTACGGGCGCCGACCGTTCGGCATGAGGTCGCCCAGTCCCCACTGGTCGATGGAGTTGAGCTGGACGTGGTCCCCGGTGGCCTCGACGATCCGGTTCCCGCCGACGTAGATGGCGGTGTGGTACACGCTCGTCCAGTCCGTCTGCGTGTATCCCCAGAACACAAGGTCACCCGCGGCGAGGCTGGTCAGCGCCACCGGCGCGCCCGCGGTCTCGTACTGGTCGTTGGCCACCCGGGCGAAGCCGATGCCGTCACCGTTCTCCCACGAGGCCAGGGCGAGACCCGAGCAGTCGTATCCCACCGGTCCGTTGCCGCCCCAGATGTAGGGCTTGCCGACTTGGGCGAAGGCGAAGAGAACCGCCTTGTCGCCCGGTGTGACCGGCTGGAGGAGGAGGGCCTCGGTCGGGGGTGCAGCCCCCTGCGCGTCGCCGAAGCCGTAGGCCGTTCCGTTCTGCTCCTCGACCCAGTAGCCGTGGCCGGAATGGCCGGCGACGACCTTCTGCGCCGGGTCGAGACTGCCCGCGCCGGCGGCCGAGCCGAAGAAGCCGGCGTCGCCGAAGTTGAAGATCCCACCGTCGGACGCCACCATCCAGTACCCCTTGCCGTCAGGACTGGCCGCCAGGCCGACGATGGGTTGGGCGAGGTGGATGGATCCGGTCGAACCGTAGAACGCGGCGTCGCCGAAGGAGAAGATCCCACCGTCGGACGCCACGAGCCAGTAGCCCTCACCGTCGGGGGTGGGGGTCATGCCGACGATGGGCTTGTTGAGCGCGATGGCTCCGGTCGAACCGTAGAACGCGGCGTCGCCGAAGGAGAAGATCCCCCCGTCTGAGGCGACGAGCCAGTACCCCTTGCCGTCGGGCGTGGCCGCCATGCCGACGATCGGCTTGTTGAGCGCGATGGCTCCGGTCGAACCGTAGAACGCGGCGTCGCCGAAGGAGAAGATCCCCCCGTCGGACGCCACGAGCCAGTAGCCCTGCGCATCCTTGGTCGGCGTGATGGTGACGACGGGATGGTTGAGCGGCCCGCTGACGGAGCCGAGGGCGGCGGCCGAGCCGAAGTTCCACACGGAACCCTGGGCGCTGGCCAGCCAGAAGTTGTCCGAGGGGATGCCGGTCAGGCCGGCGACGCCTCCCGCAGTCGACGCCGCGACCGCCCCGCCGCCGATCGGAGCCAGACCGATCACCAGCGTGGCGCACAGGACGGCGCCGACGACCGCCGCGGTCGCCCGGGCCGAGAACGGGAGAGGCCGTCGTCCCGCGCCCGCGGGCGTACGACCGCTCCTGTGCCTGCACGAGAGAAGGATCGTCACGGGCACGACGGTTCTTGAGGCCTGCACCGGGCGTGCACGGCGAGTGTTGGGGAAAGGTTGGGAAGCGCGGTGGCGGCGGGACTCAGGGCTGCTGCGTCCGCGACGAGGGCAGAGCCGCTTGACCGACGCGAACGGATGCGGTTCAACTTTGGGCGTGCCCGCAGACCCTGATTCGGTTTCGCTCGTCGCTGATCGTCTGGCCATCTCCGACCTCGTGCACGCCTACGCCCAGGGCGTCGACCGGCGCGATCCCGAGGCGGTGGCGCGACTCTTCACCGAGAACGGCACGTTTGTCGCCTACGCCTCACCGGGAGCGAGTGAGCCGACCAGCCGGAGCCAGGGACGCGAGGAGATCACCAGGGCGATCGCCATGGCGCGGCACTACCGATCCACGACGCACACCATCGGGAACCATCTGGCGACCGTTCAGGGTGACGAAGCCAGCGGCGAAACCCGCTGTGTCGCCTATCACGTCCTGGGTGACGAGGGCAGCGAGATGCTGCTGGTGTGGCACATCCGCTATCTCGACACCTACGTGCGCCAGCCCGACGGCTGGCGGATCCTCGACCGCGTGCTGCGGGTGGATCTCGTGAGCGATCAGCCGCTGCGCACCGGCTGACGCTTGCGGGTCGGTCAGGGTGCGCTGAGCTGCGCCCGCTCGGCGGCGTGCCGAAGCTCATCCATCGCGCCGGCCAGGTCGGCCGAGCCCAGATTGATGACCACCCTGTGCGCGCCGACAGCGGCGGCCTGCTGCAGCGTCGGACGGTCGACGGTGGCCGAGGTCGTCACCCCGCTCAGCGTGACGTCGATGGAGGCGGGTTCGCGCCCCGCCGCGATCGTCTCTGTCTTGAGGCGCCCGAGCGCGTCGGTCAGGGCGTCGCCTCGCAGGCCCAGGGACAGCCAGCCGTCGCCGCGGTGGGCCGCACGGCGGATGGCCGCCGGAGACGTCCCACCCACGTCGATCGGTACCCCCTCGGGTCGAAGGGGCCGCGGGAAGGACTGCACTCCCGAGAAGGAGAAGTGGTCTCCCTCGAAGTGTGCACCGCGGCTCGTGTCGGCGCTCCACAGGGCACGGATGGCGTCGATCGCCTCGTCTGCTCGTTGGCCCCGGCTCGCGAAGTCGATGCCCGCCGACTCGAGCTCTTCTCGCATCCACCCGAGACCCACCCCGAGTCGGAGTCGTCCCCCCGACAGACGGTCGACGGTCGCCGCACGCTTGGCCAGCACGAGCGGGTGGTGCATCGGAAGGACGAGGAGGCCGGTGGCCAGGCCGAGGGTCGTCGTCACGCCGGCCACGTAGGCCAACGTGTCGAGCGGGTCGGGGATCACACAGTCGTCGGGCAGCGGCACTCGTCCGGATTTCGAGTAGGGATACCGGCTCGTGTACCCGACGGCCATGACGACGTGCTCGGGCAGGACCAGCGAGTCGAAGCCGAGCCTCTCGGCCTCGCGGGCGAACGGTGCGATCCAGTCGGGATCAGCGAAGTCGGCCGCGCTGACCGGCGGGATCACGGCCAGGGCCGCGGCTACATCCCGGGGGCGACGTGGCCGTCGGGTCGCCTCGGCCATGTCCCATCTTGGCCCACCCCTGCCGCCGCCGGTGGGACGCCGCGGGAGCCGGGCTCGGTGGAAGCCGACCCCGTAGGGTTGGCCGGATCCGAGGATCTCAGGTCGGCCTGACGGGGATCGCAGTACGACACGGAGGAGAGCGTGGCGGAGGACCCGGCGTCTGGTGACATGCAGGCCTGGCGAGACAAGCTCGAACTCGCCGAGTTGGTGGCGATCCTGTCGTCGGCCGTCGACCGAGGGGATCAAGAGCGCATCGCCTCCTGCTACACCGAGGATTCCTTCGACGATCACGGCACGTTCAAGGGCACCGGCCAGGAGTTCGCCGAGTTCGTCAGCCGCCCGGGCCCGATGACCTCGATGCACCACCTGATCGGGCAATCTGTCTTCGACGTCCAAGGCGACGAGGCCTGGGGGGAGACCTTCTACGGCTTCCACGGCGCGGCGAGGACGGCCCAGGTTTCGGGTCACGGCCGCTATGTCGACTATTTCCGGCGCGTCGAGGGGACCTGGAAACTCGCCTACCGCCGCGTCCTGCCCGACGCCGTGCCGGCGGGAGACGACCCGGGGGCCTATTGGCCGTCGTGCCGGGGACGGCAGGATCCGAGCTACGACAGGCGCCGGGGACCGGCCTGAAGCGTTCAACTGAGAACTGTGTGGTGGGCGAGGCGGGACTTGAACCCGCACATCCTTTCGGACACAGGAACCTGAATCCTGCGCGTCTGCCAATTCCGCCACTCGCCCGAGTGACCGGCCAACAGTAGTCTCTGCGCCGCCGGGCCTCGGCCGTACGAACCGGGGTGACCAGGTCAGACGCCCGGTGAATCCCAGTTCGGGGCACCTGGCCAGTAATCTCTGGGAGACCATGGGACTCCAGCAGTTTGAGGAGCGCCTCGAGCGTCTGGTGGAGGGTACGTTGGCCAAGCCATTTCGAAGCAGCCTCCAGCCGGTCGAGATTGGCCGCAGGCTGACCCGCGAGATGGATCTGCACCGCCGGGTCGGCGTGCGGGGCCTCATCGCGCCCAATGCCTTCGCCGTGACCCTCTCGCCCGCCGACGTCGGCCGCTTCGCCAATTTCATCGATGCGCTCTCGCGCGAGCTCTCCGACGCCGCCCGCGAGCACGCCAAGATCGAGGGCTACTCCTTTGTCGGACCGGTCGAGGTGGAGATCTTCGAGGGTTCGTCGCTCAAGCCGGGCCGGTTCACCGTCGCGGCCGAGGTCCGTGAGAGCGAGGACGGCGGGTTCCTGGCCGAGCTGGTCCTCCCTGACGGGCGCCGGGTCACCGTCGGTTCTGACGCCGTGGTCATCGGGCGCCTGCCCGAGTGCGAGGTCGTGTTGTCGGACTCCAACGTGAGCCGGCGCCACGCCGAGCTGCGGCGGAAGGGTGACGGGGTCTTCGTCACGGACCTCGGCTCCACCAACGGCACCAGGGTGAACGGCGCTCCCATCCGGGAGCAGCTCCTGGCCAGCGGGGACGAGATCAGCGTCGGGTCGACGCGGCTCATCTTCGAAATGTCGTGACGGCAGGGGGTGGGGTGGCGGTCCTGCTCGCCACGCAGAATCTCAACGCCGTCCTGCACATCCTGCAGTGGAGCGTGATCGCGCTGATCTTCATCTTCTTCCTGCGTGTCGTCCGGGCGGTGTGGGTCGAGATGAGCCCCGCCACCATCCGCAAGCCGCGCTGGGAACGCCGCCAGGAGCGACGCGAAGCGCGAGAGGCCGGTCGGCCGGTGGAGTCGCGCAAGGAAGGCCGGCGCCGCCCGCTCTACCTCACGGTGGTCCAGCCGCCCGAGCAAGCCGGCCGCAACTACGACCTCGACGACGAGCTCACCATCGGGCGCTCGCCCGGATGCGGTGTCGCCATGACCGACGACATCTACACGTCGACGCTGCACGCCCGCTTGTTCCGCCACAACGACCAGCTCTGGGTGGAGGACCTCGGCTCCACGAACGGCACCTACGTCAACTCCGAGCAGATCTCCCAAGCCATGAAACTCGGCAAGGGTGACCTGCTCCAGATCGGCTCCACCGT
The DNA here is from genome assembly GCA_963726855.1 of uncultured Acidimicrobiaceae bacterium. Classification (GTDB taxonomy): domain Bacteria; phylum Actinomycetota; class Acidimicrobiia; order Acidimicrobiales; family RAAP-2; genus Bog-473. The sequence continues at coordinate 35,716 of CAVSEB010000012.1, read as the reverse complement.
GTTCGAGGTGGCCCGGTGACAGTGCTGCGTTCGGGCTCGGCGACACACGTCGGGCGTGTCCGCCCCGTCAACCAGGACGTCCCGCTCGAGCGCCCGAACCTCTTCGCCGTCGCCGACGGCATGGGCGGTCACGTGGGGGGCGAGGTGGCGGCGAGGGTGGCGGTCGAGACCCTGGAGCACGCCTTCGAGCGTGCCCCCACGGCCAGCGGCCTGCGCGACGCCTTCTCCGAGGCCAACACCGCCGTCTGGCGCGAGAGCCTGGCCAACGAGGACCTCCGGGGCATGGGAACGACACTCACCGCGATCGCCCTGGTCGGCGGCGGCGGCGGGAAGGACGTGCTGGCCCTGGCCAATGTGGGCGATTCCCGGGCCTACGTGTTCTCCGACGGGCAGATGATCCAGGTCACCGACGACCACAGCCTGGCCGAGGAGCGGATGCGCCACGGCGAGATGACCGAGGCCGAGGCGGCCGTCCACCCGCAGCGCCACATCCTCACCCGCGCCCTGGGCGTCTCCTCCGACGTCGAGACGGACATGTGGGAGCTCCATCTCCGCTCGGGTGACCGGGTCCTGCTCTGCTCCGACGGGCTGTCCAACGAAGTGGATCCCCACGAGATGTCCCAGGTCCTGGGCTCGGTAGCGGACCCCGGCGAGGCGGCCCAGCGTCTGGTCGACGTGGCCAACGCCAACGGAGGTGCGGACAACATCACCGTCGTCATCGTCGATGTCCAGGTCGGCGAGGACATGAACGGGTCAGCCGCCGTGGTGACGCCGATCGGCCGGGCCACCAGCCAGCCGACCGCGACGACCCCGGCCGTCGGCGGACCCGGGTCCGACCCGGAGGGTACGGCAGAGAGCGCCGAGGACGACGACGAAGAAGACGGCGACCGATCCGCCGGAGCGGCGACGGCAGCGGGGGCAGCTGCCGGGGCCGCAGCGCTGACGACGACCGCGCTCCTCACCCAGCCGCAGCCGGCGTCGGGTGCCGGCTCCGACGACACCCTCGCCCCCGGCGCACAGCTCGGCTTCGGGGATCGGAGCGACCAGGCGACGCTGGCCGACGACGGTCCGCGCAGCGACGAGTTCTTCCTCGGCAGTCCCACGGCCGCAGTGCCGGTGGCCCGCAGCACGGCCCGCGTCCCGCCCCAAGCCCAGCCGCAACCGCCCGCGGCCAGGACGGACGAAAAGGAGAGCCGGGGCGAGCGCCGCCGCCGGTTGGGCGTCCCCCGACGGATCACGTTCCGGGTCCTGGGTTTCGTGATCCTGATCGCGGCGGTGCCGATCGGGGCCTACTACGCCATCCGCTGGTACGCCTACGACAACTGGATCGTGACGACCCAAGGCACGCAGATCGTGGTCAAGCAGGGGCAGCAGGGCGGTGTCCTCTGGTTCCACCCCAAGGTGGTGTACCGCTCACCGCACTCCACGAGTGACGTTCCGCCCGTGGCCCTGCTCGCCCTCCACGCCGGGGTCCAGAAGTCCTCGCTGGCCAAGGCCAAGTCCTACATCAATGGCCTGGCCACCACGACGACCACCACCACGACGACGACCACCACGACGACCACCCGGCCGCCGTTGACCCGTCACCTCGCTCCGGTCGGTCCGACCCCGACCACCACCTCGACGACCGCGCTGACCACGACGACGGTGGCCGTGCTGCCGACCACGACGGTCGCCCCCGCGGCGGCAGCGACACAGACGGCCGCCGGGGGCGGCGGCGCCCCGTGAGACGCCCGCAGCCGCGGCGGCCACAGCCGGCCCATTCGTTCCGCCCGCCACAACGCGAGACTGTCCAAGTTCTCGTGGGAAGCCACGCGTAGGCTCACGGCCCGAATGCAACCCGTCGACAACCCGCGCGTCTACTCGGGACGCTACGAGATCACCCATTTGGTGGCGCGCGGCGGCATGGCCCAGGTCTACCGGGCCGTCGACCGCCAGCTCGATCGGCCGGTAGCCCTCAAAGTGCTCTTCCCCGAGCTCTCCGTCGACAAGACCTTCGTCGAGCGGTTCCGCCGGGAGGCCCAGGCGGCCGCCAACCTGTCGCACCCCAACATCGTCCCCGTCTTCGACTGGGGCGAGGACGACGGCTCCTACTTCATCGTCATGGAGTACGTGGACGGGCGGGCACTCTCCGCCGTGCTCAAGGACCCCGAGCCGATGCCGCCCCGGCAGATCGCCAACATCGGCGCGGGCGTGGCCGCCGCGCTGGCCTTCGCCCACCGCCATGGTGTGATCCACCGCGACGTGAAGCCGGGCAACGTCCTCATCACCCCCGACGGCGAGGTCAAGGTGACCGACTTCGGGATCGCCCGGGCCGTCAACACCGAGGAGAGCCTGACCCAGACCGGGGCTGTCATGGGGACAGCCGCCTACTTCTCGCCCGAGCAGGCCGAGGGCAAGGGGGTCGACGCGCGCAGCGACATCTACTCGCTCGGCGTCGTCCTCTACGAGATGGCGGTCGGCCGACCACCCTTCACCGGCGACTCGCCGGTCGCGGTCGCCTCGAAGCACGTGCGCGACCAGCCGATCCTGCCCCGGGTGGCCAATCCGGCGGTGCCCACCGCGCTCAACGCCATCATCATGAAGGCGATGGCCAAGAACCCGGACGAACGGTACGGGTCGGCCGAGGAGCTGCGGGCCGACCTCCTGCGCTTTGCCGACGGGCGCCCCGTCGAGGCGGTCGATCCCGGCATGACGTCCATGATGACCGCGCTGGGCGCTACCTCAATGATGGGGCCGTCGACCGGCACCATGGCCGTCCTCGGCGGCACGACGATGCTTCCCCCGGCCAGGAAGACGCCGAGCGCAAGAAGCGCAACAGGCGCCTCATCATCATCCTGGTGGTTCTCCTGGTCGCGCTGGGCATCCTCGCCTTCTTCCTGCTGAGTTCCGTCCTGACCAGCAAGGTCAATGTCCCGGCCGTGACCGGGGTGCCCCAGAGCGTGGCCACCCAGACGCTGAAGAACGACGGGCTCGTCGTCGGCACCGTCAGCTTCAAGACCAACAGCACGACCAAGGGCCTCGTCCTGTCGCAGAACCCGACCGCCGGCACCTCGGTGGGCAAGGACACCACGGTCGACCTGGTGGTGAGCAACGGGCCCGTCATCCCCATCGTGACCGTGCCGTCGGTGACCGGTCAGCAGCTGACCGCGGCCATTCCGCTCATCACCGGCCAGGGCCTTAACTACTCGGTCAAGGACATCACCAGTCCCAAGCCGGTCGGGACGGTCATTTCGCAGACGCCGGCCGGTGGCGCCAGGGTCAAGCAGAACGTGCCGGTGGTGCTTACCGTCTCGGGCACGCAGAGCGAGGTCTCCGTCCCGAGCGTGCTCGGGCAGACCCCCGCGGCCGCGGGGTCACAGTTGACCCATGCCGGGCTGAACGTCGGCACCCAGACCAGCGCGTGTTCGAGCCAGTTCCAGACCGGGCTCGTCTCGCAGCAGAGCCCGGCGGGCGGGGTCACCGTGCAGCCCAACACGCCGGTCAACATCGTGGTCTCGAGCGGCAGCTGCGTCTCGGTCCCCGGCGTCATCGGCCAGGCGGCCAACGCGGCGCAGAACGCCATCACCGCCGCCGGGTTGGTGGCGAACACGACCTTCGACACGAGCTGCGCCAACGGCGCGCAGCCCGGCAACGTCGACAATCAGAACCCGGCCCAGGGCACCCAGGTGGCCAACGGCACGACCGTCAACATCTCGGTCTGCCAGGCCACCACGACCACCTCGTCGTCGAGCACGACCACGAGCACGTCGACCACGAGCACGCTCCCCGGCCAGATAAAGGGCGGAGGCGGTCCGGGTGGACCCGGCGCCGGCCCCGGCCCGGGCAACCACGCCAAACTGAACTGAACTGACCCGGACTGACGCGGACTGACCCGACCGATCGTCGGCCCCCACCCCGGCCGGGGCGCGGTCAGGCCCGGGCCGCCGCCCCCAACTGGGACAGGAAGTTGCCCAGCAGCGCCGGCCCCGAGGCCGTCAGCACCGACTCGGGGTGGAACTGCACACCCTCGACGGCGAGCTCCCGGTGGCGCAGGCCCATGACCACCCCGTCGGTCGACGTCGCCGTGACCTCGAGGCAGTCGGGCACCGACTCGGGCCGGACCACCAGGGAGTGGTACCGCGTGGCCACGAAGGGGTTGGGCAGGCCGGCGAAGATACCGCTCCCGTCATGGTGGATCTCCGAGGTCTTGCCGTGCATCAGGTGGGGGGCCGGCACGATCTCGCCACCGAAGGACTGGCCGATGCACTGGTGACCCAGGCAGACCCCCAGCAGGGGGATGTCCCCGGCCAGGGCGGCGATGGCCTCGAGGCTCACCCCGCCGTCCTCGGGGCGACCCGGTCCGGGCGAGATGAGCACGGCGTCGGGCTTCTCGGCCCGGATGCCCGCCACGTCGATGGCGTCGTTGCGGTAGACCACCGGCTCGGCCCCGAGCTCGCCCAGCTCCTGGACCAGGTTGTAGACGAACGAGTCGTAGTTGTCGACGAGGAGCACCCGGGGTCCCATGGTCCGATGATCGTACCGCCGCCGACCCGGGCGTCCGCTCGGAGCGCACCGCCGGCGCTGGCTAACCTCTGACCCCGTGGCAACCAGCACCAAGGGACCGGGCGGCGGCTCGCGCAAGGGCAAGTCGGCCGGAGGCCGCACCACGGCCAAGGTGGGCCGGTACAAGACGGCCGAGGAGAGCGGCCGCTACACCGCCCCGATCCCCAAGAGCGTGCGGCACAGCCCGAGATGGTTCGGCGCGCTGATCCTGATTCTGCTGATCGGCGGCGTCGCCATCATCACGGTCAACTACCTGGCCCGCCTGCCCGGCCTGGCCCACGGCTCGCCCTGGGGCCTGGTCATCGGCCTCGTGATGATCTTCGTCGGCTTCCTGCTGGCGACCAGATACCGCTGACTGTCACCGGGCTCCCCTGACGGGGACGGCCCGGACTTCCCGCCGGCCCCGTTCCGGGGGCCGGAACCGGTTCAGCCCAGCCGCTCGATGACGGTGGCGTTGGCCAGCCCGCCGCCCTCGCACATCGTGAGAAGACCCCAGCGGCCGTTGGTGCGCTCGAGCTCGTTGAGCAGCGTGCCCATCAGCTTGCCGCCCGACGCACCGAGCGGGTGGCCCAGCGCGATGGCGCCGCCGTTGGCGTTCACGATCTCCATGTTGGGATGGTGCTCCTTCTCCCACGCCAGCACGACCGAGGCGAACGCTTCGTTGATCTCCACCGCGTCGATGTCGTCGAGGGTGAGCTTGGCCCGCTCCAGCACCGAGGTGGTGGCGGGGATGGGGCCGGTCAACATGGTGACGGGGTCGACGCCGGCCAGGGCGAAGGCGTGGAAGCGGGCCCGGGGTCGCAGTCCCAGCGCGTTGGCCTTCTCCTCGCTCATGATCAGCACGGCCGAGGAGCCGTCGGTGATCTGCGACGAGTTGCCCGCCGTGACCTTGCCGTTCTCCTTGAAGGCCGGCTTCAGGTTGGCCAGTGCCTCGACGCTCGAGTCGGGGCGGATGCCCTCGTCGGCCGTCAGGAACTCGTCGGTGTCGTTGCCCTCCTCGTCCTTGACCGGCACCGGGACGATCTCGTTCTCGAAGCGGCCCTCCGCCGTGGCCCGGGCCGCCCGCTGGTGGCTCTGCACCGAGAAGGCGTCGAGCTCGTCGCGCGAGATGCCCCACTGGTCGGCGATCATCTCGGCCCCGATGCCCTGGCCCTGCAAGCGGTTGTGGCCTTCCTCGTCGCGGTAGCGGGCCATCATCCGCGGGCCGAACGGGAAGCCGAAGTCCTTGACGACCGAGGAGCCCATCGGGGTGTGCGTCATGCTCTCGACGCCCGCCGCCACGACGATGTCGTAGGCGCCGGCCATCACGCCCTGGGCGGCGAAGTGCAAGGCCTGCTGTGACGACCCGCACTGGCGGTCGATCGTCGTCGCCGGCACGGACTCGGGCCAGCCGGCGGCCAGCACTGCGTTGCGGCCGATGTTGAGCGACTGCTCGGAGACCTGCATGACGCAGCCCATGATCACGTCGTCCACCAGGGCGGGGTCGAGCTTGTTGCGCTCGGCCAGCGCCTTGAGTGACTCGGAGGCCAGGTCGACGGCGTGCCAGCCACGCAGCTTCCCGTTGCGCTTGCCGCCGGCGGTCCGTACGGCATCGACGATCACTGCGGTGGTCATGGGTGTATCTCCTTCCAAGTCCGGCGGGCCGCTCCCTGCCGGTTCAGAACAGAAAGCCAGTCTACCTGGGCCCTCGAACCGGGCCACCTGGGGCCGAGCGTCCACCTGGGCGCCCGGTAGTGTCCCGGCGATGGCTGAGACGGACCCGGGTCCCGCCCCCACCCCACACGACATCCGCAACGACACCGCGAGGGACACCCGCAAGGACATGGACCGCTGGCTGGGCGACGGCGGCATGGCGATCATCGGGCTGGTTGGCGGCGCCTTCACCGGCTACGGGGTGGACGGGGAAGACCTGGGCTGGGCCGGCGGCACCTTCACCCCGACCGAGCTGGCCTGCAATCCCCACGGCATCACCCAGGCGGGCGTCCATTCCCTGCTCCTCGACGCCGCCATGAATTTCGCCATCAACGCGGCCCTGCCCCGCAAGGCTCGGACCAGGGGCACGCTCGAGATGAAGACCGAGTGCATGCGGCCGGCCCGGCTGGGCGACCACTTCGAGTTGCGGGGCGAGGTCGTGCGCATGGCCAAGCAGGTGGCCTACGGGGAGGCGACCGTGCGGGCGGCCGACGGGGCGCTCGTCAGCCGGGCCACCGGGACCTTTCTCCTGCATCGACCCGAGCCCGAGCCCACCGCCTGATTCCTACCGGGTACCGCCACCGGGGCCCGGGGTCTGCCTGATCTGTTGCGGCCCGGAGGGGACGTCCGCCCTTTGCTTCGCCTGTCGCCTGGTCGGTCGGCGCCTGGGCCTCCCGCTCACGCCCGTGTCGCCGGTCAGGCTCTGCCCGCTTCCGAGCCCGCTCTACACGGTGCTCATGGGGTACAAGGAATCGCCCGTGCCCGAGGCGCGGGCACGCTTCACCCCCATGGTGCGTGACCTCTTCGATGCGTTCTTCGCGGCCCATGCCGCCTGCCTGGCCCGCGACGCCCCGGTGGACCTGGTCCTGGCCGTCCCGTCGACGGCACGCCCGTCGGGGGCACCGCTGGCCACGGTGGACGGACTCGGCGAGGTCGTGCACAACCGGCTACGTGCCCGTCTGCGCGTCGACCTGCTCTGCCGCGGACCGGGGTGGCTCGGGCACATGCGTCCACGTCGCGACGGGTTCGTCGTTCCCGGGGACCGGCGCCCATGCGTACGGGGCCGGCACGTGCTGGTGCTCGACGACACCTACGTCAGTGGCGCCCGGGCTCAGAGCGCCGCCGCGGCCCTACGGCTGGCCGGGGCGGCGTCCGTGCAGATCGTGGCCGGGGGTCGCGTGCTGCGGCCCGACCGCGTGCCGGGGCACGCCGACTTCCTCCGCCTCCACGTCGCCACGCCGGCGCAGGGCCCAACGTGTCGTTGGTGCGTTCAGACCGGCGCGCCCAGCGAGTAGGCCACTCCGGTCAGCCCCTCTGACCGCGCCCAGAGTGCTGCCGCCCCGGCATCGTCCCGTCCCCGGCGCGTCGGCCTGGTCAGAGAGGGGGGGCCGAAGAAACCGAACATGCGGGAGGGACCGACGTACTGGCCGGAGTGGACGGCGGGCGACGTGGCGGCGCAGAGGACGGGCAGTGCTCCGGTGGCGGTCGTCTGCCCCAGGGTGGAGCTGACGGCGCGTCCGATCGTGCGCCGCACGCGGCTGTCGCTCAGGGCGGTGCCGTTGCTGGTCAAGTTGCTCTGGGTCCAGCCGGGGTGCGCGGCCACGGCCATGGTGTCCAGCCCGTCAGCGGCCAAACGCCGGCTCAGCTCCTGGGTGAAGAGAAGGTTGGCCAGTTTCGTGGTGCCGTAGGTGACCCAGGTGTTGCGGGGCGACGGGGTCCCGACGTCGTCGATCTGAAGGCGGCCCAGGCGGTGCATGTGCGAGCTGACGGTGACCACGCGCGACCGCTCGGTCGTCACGAGGCGATCGAGCAGGAGGCCCGTGAGCGCGAAGTGACCCAGGTGATTGGTGGCCATCTGCAGTTCGAAGCCGTCGGCCGTCTGGCGGTACGGCGTGCCCATCACCCCCGCGTTGTTGACCAGGATGTCGAGCCGGGCGTGCGCCGCCAGGAAGGCGGCGGCGGCGCGGCGGACCGAGTCCAGGTCGGACAGATCGAGGGCGAGGAGCTCGAGCGACGACCGCGTGAGTTCGCCTTCCAGCTTGTCCCGGGCCTTGCGGGCCTTCTCCTGGTTCCGGCACGCCATGACCACGTGCGCCCCGTGGTCGGACAACGCGCGGACGGTCTCGTAGCCGATGCCGCTGTTGGCTCCGGTCACCAGGGCGATGGTTCCGGTCAGATCCCCGATGTCCGCAGCCGTCCAGGTGGCACCGTGGGTGACCTCGGTGCCGGGAATCCGCTTCATGGGGTGCGCAGGCTAGGCGTTGCCGATGTGATCGGCCGGCACGGTCCCGAGCTTGCCGGCGTCGAAGTCCTCGAAGGCCTGGATGATCTCGGCCCGGGTGTTCATGACGAACGGCCCGTGGGCCACCACCGGCTCACCGATCGGCCGCCCACCGAGGACGAGGACATCGAGGGCGGGATGGCGGGACTCCTGGGCGTGATCTGCCCGCAGGACCAGGGCGTCGCCCGGACCGTGCACGGCCAGCTGGCCGGTGTGGAAGGGCCGGCCCTCCGGCCCGATGGTGCCGCTGCCGGACAGCGCGTAGACGAGGGCGTTGAACTCGCGCGGCCAGGGCAGGACCAGTTCCGCGCCGGGCTGCACGGTAGCGTGCACCAGCGAGATCGGCGTGTGCGTGCTGCCGGGACCCCGATGGCCGTCGACGTCGCCCGCGATGACGCGGACGAGGGCGCCCCCGTCGGGCGACGTGAGCAGTAGGACATTGCCCGCGTCGACGTCCTGGTAGCGGGGATCGATCATCTTGTCGGCCGACGGGAGGTTGACCCAGAGCTGAATCCCGTGAAACAGGCCGCCGCTGGCGATCAGCTGCTCCGTGGGGCGCTCGATGTGCAGAATGCCCGATCCTGCGGTCATCCATTGGGTGGAGCCGTTGGTGATGAGGCCACCACCACCGATGGAGTCCTGGTGCTGGAAGGTGCCGTCGATCATGTAGGTGACGGTTTCGAAGCCCCGGTGGGGGTGCCAGGGCGTGCCCTTGGGCTCGCCCGGCGCGTACTCGACCTCACCCATCTGGTCCATGTGGATGAAGGGGTCCAGATCCGCCACGGAGACGCCCGCGAAGGCCCGGCGGACGGGGAACCCCTCGCCCTCGAACCCAGCGGGAGCGTCGGTGACGCTCTTCACCGGGCGCGCCGTGGCATCGGTCGGCGCCTGGACCGGAGGCAGCACCAGATTGTCGGGAACGGTCACTGCAGGCATGACGGCCTCACTTCCTCTTGCGAACTCCGGGCACCCTCGGCGCCTCGTCCGGACGGCTCTCGCCGGTCACCGGACGACACCCTTGTAACCCGCAGTGCCACCGTTCTGTTCCGCAGCCGTCCTCAGGACGCGTCGAGGCGGGCCACCTGCTCGGCGCTCAACGACAGGTCCGCGGCCGCGGCCGACGCCCGGGCGGTGGCGGGGCGACTGCTGCCGGGAATCGGGATGACCCGCGAACCCTTGGCCAGCATCCAGGCCAGGGTGACCTGCTGTGGGCTGGCACCCACCTCGGAGGCCACCTCGGCGAAGCCGGCGTGGTTCTGCTCAATGCGGTCTGTCTGCCCGATGCCGCCGAGCGGGCTCCAGGGGATGAAGGCGATGCCGAGTTTTTCGCAGTGCTCGAGCTCGCTCTCCGACGAGCGGAAACGAGGGGAGAACTGGTTCTGGACGCTGGCCAGACGACCACCGAGGACGCGCTGGGCTTCATCGATCTGCTCGACCGTGGCGTTGGACACCCCGGCCAGGAGGATCTTGCCCTCGTCGAGCAGGTCGGCCAACGCGCCGACGGACTCGGCCCAGGGCACCTTGGGGTCGGGCCGGTGGTACTGGTAGAGCCCGATGGCGTCGACCCCGAGGCGTTTGAGTGAGGCTTCGCACGCCTCCTTGATGTAGGCCGGATCGCCATGCACGGTCCAGCTCCCGTCTCCGGGCCGGCGGTGCCCACCCTTGGTCGCCACGAGGACGTCGTCGGTCGCCCCGCCATACGCGGCCAGCGCCTCGGCGATGAGTTCCTCGCCGTGGCCGTGCTCTTGCACGCTGAGCGAGTACGCGTCGGCCGTGTCGATGATGGTGACGCCGGCGTCGAGCGAGGCGTGAATGGTGGCGATCGCCTGGGCGCGATCGGGGCGGCCCTTCGATGGAGAGGGGCATCTCGCCGAGGCCGATCGCGCTCACCGTCCGGTTACCGATAGGGCGTTGCTGCATGTCGGACCTCCTTCTTCGGGTGTCGGAGGCGACTCAGTGGCCAGCATCTCCGGGACGACCAGACGATACCGGGGGGAGCGTGCGGCTTGCACAGGTGGGCCTCACGTCACCACGTGAAAGGCGATCCGGTAGACGGGCGTGTCGTCATGGATCGCACCGGCGTGGGCGGCCCGTTGGCGCAGCGTCTCGAGATCGGGTTCGCCGGCCCGCTGGACATCGGCCGCACTGATGGACGCAAAGGGAACCAGTTCCATGGTGTCGACCTGGATGGAGACCCGGCCCACCCGGTAACGCCCACCCACCTTGACCTGGCGCCGGCGCCACAGACGGAAGGTGACGGTGATGTCACCCGCCGCGATGTCGTCGTGCAGCTCCCTGCTGAATTGCACCGCCGACCAGGCTACGTCCAGGGTGCAAACGGTCAGCCGTACTGCCAGACGCGCATCCAGTCGATCGACGTCGTCGCGGGGAGCTCTTGGGACATGTCCTGCCCCACCGGCGAGTCCGAGCCGTAGCCGAGCGCCGAGGTAAAGGCCATGAAGAAGGGTTGGTTGAACGGACCGGGCGCCGTGTCCGGGCTCTGGACGTACGGCGCGTAGGTGTCCGTGATGCAGGGCATGCCGTTGAAGTAGGCCGTGATCGTGGTCGGGGTCCAGAGCAACGCGTAGGTGTTGAACTGCCCGGCGGTTGCCGCACCGGCGATGGAGCAGTAGTCGTTGGTCGCGTTCGGATCGTCCTGTGAACCGGGGTAGTGCACGATGGGGATGTCGGTCGTCGGAAACTCCGAGTAGAACTCGCCGTAGTCGATCTCCCCGCTGTCGGGGAATGGTCCGAAGAGAGTCTGATTCTCGGGATAGAGCCACAAGGTCTCCTGGAGGCCCAAGAGAGTTGATGCCGGCAATTTGGCCCGGGCTTCGAAGAAACCGTAACGCTGAGTGAAGATCTGGTAGGAGCTGACCATCCCTCCTTCGAATGAGGTCTGTGTTTGGCCGCACGCTTGTGGGGTCGGCGTCTGCACAATCGACAAGTTGAGTGCGCCCCCCGACTCGGAGATGGTGCTCGGAGTTGTCGACGTAGCAGACGAGATCGGGCGAGGCTCCGGTCGTGTACCCGCTCGTGCTGGTGAGCTGCGGCTGCCATTTCGACGAGTCGAGCGCATCGCTGTTGAACTCGTCGTCGAAGGTGCACTGCCATCCTCCCGCCGGGGCGGCCACCGGTGGCGTGGAGCCCGAGCACGCGCCGGGTGGGCTCGGTCCCGCGGAGGTGCTCGTCGTCGTGCCGGCGCCCGGGCCCGCTCCTCCGCCACCGCCCGCGGCGCCAGCTCGTCCCGTCGGGTTGCTCGTCGACGTGCTCGACGGTGTCGATCCGGAACGGGCGATGCGGAGGAGCGAGGTCGACGTGGTTGACGCGGAGCCTTGCGTGGTCGGCACCCCCGCGGCGAGGTTCTGACCGGCCTTGGTCGGTGTCCCGGCCGACGCCTGCGTTCGGGCGCCCACGTCTTGGGTCTTCAGGGCGGCGTGGCGCACACCTTGAACGGGCGCGGGGCTGTTGAGCAGTGCCAGCACGATGGCCAGCACGACCAGGACGCCGCCTGTGGGCCCCAGGTACCGCCACCTGGAGGTCCGTCTCGATTCCGCCATCGACCGTGTCTCCCTTCACAAGACCTATCGGGTCGGCAGCCCTGGTTCCTTGCGCTGGAACGATCCGAGGATCGAGATTTTTCGACTTGTTGATGGAACGTCCGGCAGGTTCAGACCTTCAGGAAGGTCTCGCCAAAGGCCTGGAGCCACTCCAGTGGACCAGGGGCAATGCTCCACGGGGCCCCGATAATGGTCCAGTCGACGCCCATTTCGTCCATCTCGCCGAGCCGATGCCGGATCTGTTCGGCGTCGCGCTCGAAATTGGCGAGGCTGTGCCCGCCAAAGCCGAGGATCAATTCCATGTCGTCGAAGCGGTCGCCGGCGAATTCCTTGAGCTTCGAGAGCCGCTCGTTCAGCTCCTCGGGTGAGGTGACGGGGGGAGTCCGGGCCGTCTTCGCGACCGAGGCGGGCGCGGTCATGGGCATCCAGCCGGCAGCGAAGCGGGCCGCCCGCTTCAGGGCGGCGTCGGAGTTGCCGCCCATCCAGATCGGCACGCCGCCGTTGCGAGGAATTGGTCGAGCTTGAATATTGCGGGCCGAGAAGTGGAGGCCCTCGAAATTGAAGGGTTCGCCGCTCCAATGGAGCTGCATCACCTCGAGCGCCTCGTTGAAGAGCGCATTGCGCTCGGAGAAGTCGACGCCGAGGGCGAAATACTCGGACTTGAGGTAACCCGCACCGGCACCCATGTAGAAGCGCCCGTCGGACATCCGATTCAGCGTGGCTGCGCTCTTGGCCAGCAGGAGCGGATTGCGGTAGGGGATGACGCTGAGGTTGGTCACCAACGCCAGCGTCGTGGTCACTCCGGCAGCCGCGGCGAGCGCCACGAAGGGATCGAGGCTCTGGTGACCGCCCGTCTCGAGCCACGATGCGCTGGGCGCCGGGTGCTCGGTCAGCGCGATGCCATCCCACCCTGCGGCCTCGGCGGCCGCTGCGACCTCGGGGATCGCGCCCGCATCGAGCAGGTCGATCTCACTCCCTGTCGCTTCTGGGTACTGAAGGATGAATCGCATCGGGCTCCCCCTGTGTGACGTCTGACGTCCTCCCTGGGGAGGTGCCGTGCACCTTACCGATGGCCGACTCGGTGAAGCAGATCCAGATTGCATTTCCAGCTTGGATCTAGCGTGGGGTTGCCCGGACCAATGACAGGAAGGCGGCCATGGACGCGCAAGCCGTGCAGGACAAGCTGGAGATTCACGAGCTGCTGGCCCGCTATGCCAGAGGTGTGGACACGAAGGACTGGGAGCTCTGGAAGAGCGTCTTCACACCGGACGCCCTCGTGGACTACAGCTCGGCCGGCGCTCCTGTCGGACCACCCGACGAGATCGCGGTCTGGCTCGAGCAGGGGTTGCAGGTCGTCCCCATGACCCAGCACTTCATCAGCAACATCGAGGTGGACCTGCAGGGCGACACGGCCAAAGTGCGGGCGATGTTCTATAACCCGATGCAGCTGCCGGGTATGGCGGACATGAGCTTCTGCGGCGGTTACTACCACCATGAAATGGTCCGGACGGACGAGGGGTGGAAGAGCGAGCGGCTCGTCGAGGAGAACGTCTGGTTCGTGAACGGTCCGGGCTGAGTTCGCCCGCCCGACGGAGAGCGACGACCGGCCGACGTTAGGCTGCCGACGAGGGGCGAGATGTTGCCGCCAACCGAGAGGCCGTGGACCGATGGGAGGGAACAGAGTGCCCGACTTGGCTGAAGGTTTGCGGGTGGTGGACGCCGACTCGCACATGACGGAGCGTCACGACCTGTTCACCGAGCGTGCTCCGAAGGGTTTCGAGGACAAGGTGCCCCACGTCGAGCAGATCGACGGGATGGCGATGTGGGTCATCGACGGAAAGACTTTTGGCAAGGCCGGTTCGGGCGGGACCATCGATCACGACGGCCACAAGCATCCGTACGTGGACTCCCAGGGCGGGTCCTGGGGTATCGACGACGTCCACCCCGCGGCCTGGAATCCGGCGGAACGCGTCCGCCTCATGGATGAGATCGGCATCGACGCACAGGTCCTCTATCCGAACTCCATGGGCCTCGGCGGGCAGAACCTCTACAACACCATCGAGGACAAGACAATCGTCCAGCTGTGCGTCGAGCTCTACAACGACGCCATGGCCGAGGTCCAGGAGGCTTCGGGGAATCGGCTGCTGCCCATGCCGATCATGCCGGCGTGGGACATCGCGGCCTGTGTCCGCGAGGCGCAACGCTGCGCCGACATGGGGTACCGCGGCGTCAACATGACGGCCGATCCGCAAGACTCTGGTTCGCCCGACCTGGGCGATCCGGCCTGGGACCCCTTCTGGGAGGTGTGTGCCGGCACGGACCTGCCGGTGCATTTCCACATCGGCGCCAGCCAGACGGCCCTCACGTATTTCGGGACGACCTTCTGGCCCAGCCAGGACGACTACGTGAAGCCGGCCATCGGCGGAGCCTCCCTGTTCCAGAACAACTCGCGTGTCCTGTTGAACAGCGCCTACTCGGGCATGTTCGACCGCCATCCGAACCTGAAGATGGTGTCCGTCGAGAGCGGGATCGGGTGGGTGCCCTTCATGCTCGAAGCGATGGACTACGAGCTCGAGGAGAACGCCCCGGAATGGTTCGACAAGTTGCAGAAGCTCCCGTCGGAGTACTTCCGTGACAACTGGTACGCCACGTTCTGGTTCGAGACCGGCCGTGGGGACCTGCAGCACCTCATCGATGCCGTCGGTGAGGACAACGTGATGTTCGAGACGGATTTTCCTCATCCCACCTGTCTGCATCCGAACCCCATCGAGAAGGTCAGCGAGAAGGTGGCGACGCTCCGTCCCGAGACCCAGCGAAAGATCATGGGTGAGAATGCCGCCACGCTCTACCGCCTGTCGCCGGCCGGCGCCTGATTCTGAAGCTATGTCTCAGGCTGCTCCGTCGGGCTTGCCGGAGAGCATCAGATCACGCGGCAGCGGACCGGGGTTCGGGGTTTCCTCCACCTCGGGGGTGCCCCGAGCATGATCGCAGCGCGCCCGATACCAGAACGCGTGAATCGACGCGCAGGCGCGGTCGTTCGATCCCTCGGGCGGGCCTTGCCGTGCGCAGCCGTCTGTGCGTGATGGCGATCTGCGTTCTCCTTGCGGCCACCGCCGGATCCCTGTTCGTGGCCCGGTCGGCCGCGGCGAAGACGAGTTCGAACGACGTGTCAGTGCCCATCGTCACGACGCAGGCCAGCGACCGTAGCTGGCTGGTCACGGTGGACGTCAGCGTGGCGGGCGGCCCGGTGGTACCGGTGCAGTTGGATACGGGCTCGACTGGCCTGGTGATCGATGCCAACGCCGTCGGGAAGGGAGCACGGTCCACGGGCCAGCCCTTTACCTCCGACTATCTCAGTGGCGCGGTGAACGGGAAGATCGACACCGGCGCGGTCTCGATCGGTGGCCTGAAGAGCGCTTCGAGCACGGCGTTCTCGGTCGTTCCGAGCAACTCCTCAGTTGGCAAGACGTGGGCCAGCGGTCCGGTTCGAGGCATCTTGGGTATCGCCATGACCAACGACGAGTCACCCACGCCGGTGTACTCGCCCCTGCTGCAGCTGCCGAGTCCGTACTGGCAGGGCGTCACCGTGAACGTGGCCAAGGGCCAAGATGCGAAGGGGACCCTGATTATTGGTCCCGTTCGGGATCGCCCGCGCGCGGTGGCCCTCCCCATGTACCCGGCGACGCCCTCGACGTACCCCGACGGCCGCCCGGCGTTTCAGAAGGACACCACCATGTGCTGGCAGATCGGTCACATCGCGAGTAGTTGTGGCCTGACCGACATGGACCTTGGTGACCCCAGTCCAGGAGTGAACACGAACTTCCAGGGTCTTCACAACGGAGAGACCTTCAACCCAGGTCAGGTGGTCAGCATCACGTCGCCCTCGGGAATGCCGCTGTGGGGCTTCATGACGGGTTCCAACGTCTCGGTGCCGAACGTTCTGCAAGTCGAGCCGTTGTCGGCGGACTACACCCAGTTCAACACGAGCATCGGGTTCTTCTTCGCGCATTCGCTGGCCTACAACGTGACGGGGAAGCAATTCCTCATCTCAAAAAACCCGTTGAACAACTAGCCCGGCACCTCGAGCGCCGTGTCGGACGGCGCAGCCGCCGACCCGGGCCGTCCGCAAGGCACCGCCGGCGGTCGGGTGCACCGGCCACGTTGTACTGCGCGGTAACAAGTCGACCGTCACAGCGTGAATTCGGTGCGATGCACAACGAGCCGGGCGGGCCCGAGGACAAGAGGGGGACTTGCAGCTATGGAGTACCTTGAGCCGATGGCCGCCGTCCGGTCCACCGCTCAATCACTTCTCAACGGTGAAACCACCCTCTTGCCTTCATTGGGTGTCGGCATCGTTGTCGGCGGCGTCTCCCTCGCTTTGGGTTCCAGAAACGGCGAGCTGGAGGTGGAGGTCGCGCTGGCCAGCATGGCCACGTTCCTCTTTGGTGTGCTCTTGGCGTTCACGATCGCACGCGCCCGTGAGCGCTTGCTACTCCTCCAGGACACGGTGAGCAAGAACGATTCCGCACTTTTGTCCATCCATCAGATGATTGCGGTCTTCCCGGAGCAGGACCGTGTCCGCATCCGGGGTCTCGTCGACGAGCAGCTGACCTCTGAGATCGATTATCGGCTGGTCGACCACCACTACTCAACGCCGGCTTTCCTGGCACTATCCGCCGCCATCTATGCCCTCGACCCGCAAAGCCAACAGCAGGTCGGGGCCTACCGCGAGCTTTTGCGTCTCTGCATCGAAATCGGATCGAACCGGGCGATCATCGAGTCCATCACCGGGCAGTCGCTCTCGGTTCTCGAGTGGTCGGGCTTGATCCTTCTGTTGCTGCTCCTGGTCGGGCTGATCGCGGTCATCCCGGGCGGAACCGTGCTCGGCGCACTGGCCGCTGGCGTGATGGCCGGTACCTTGACCACGCTCATGATCCTGTTGCGCAAACTCGACCTGCTGCGGTGGCACGAGCGAGTGTCGATCTGGGAACCGACGACCCGCCTGTTCCGGTCGCATGGACCTGGATCCCTATGTCCCGCGAGAGGTCATCGACTCCGGCCGGTATCGACCAACCGGACGGGTCCGGGTCGTCGACTATCCGGATCCCTATCCCGACCGTTCGTCCAAGACCGTCACCATCGAGTGTCGGGACGAGAATGGGGAGCTCTTGACGGGGGAGCTCGAAAGTCGACCGGCTGGCAATCGGAACTTGTGACCCTTCAGTGGCTGAAAGCCTCGGCACACACCGCGGGACTGACGCCGAGCAGTCTGTCGTAGAGTTGAGCCTGCACCTGTTCGGCGGTGCTGCTCGAAGGAATGCGCCCATGGGGTTAGCCAACGTGAATACCGCGGCGTCCGACGGCTCCGAAGTGCAACATCCACTGGCGCCATATTTCCCACGGCTGGTCATCGATTGGTTCGATACCGCGCCCGAGGAGCGCCACCGCGAACAGATCGGCACAATCGCTTTCGTCGACATCTCGGGCTTCACCAAACTGTCCGAAGGATTGGCCCGGCACGGGAAGGTCGGGGCCGAAGAACTCACGACGGCCATCGAGACCTGTTTCGTCGCCCTGCTCGACCTGGCCGTCAGCTACGGGGGCCGCTTGCTCAAGTTCGGCGGCGATGCGTTGCTGCTTTTCTTCTCCGATGAGGCCCATGAGGCACGTGCCTGCCGCGCCGCCATCGAAATGCGGCGCGCCCTCCGCGACGTCGGGCGAATGACCGTGTTGGGCCAACGTGTCGCCCTGCGGATGTCCGTCGGCATCCACAGTGGACTCTTCCACTTCTTCCTCGTGGGCGATTCGCACCGTGAGTTCATCGTTGCCGGTCCAGGGGCCAGCACCGTTGTGACCATGGAGGGCACCGCCGATGCCGGCGAGATCGTGCTGAGTCCGGATACGGCAGCGGCGCTCCGGCCCGCGGTGATCGGTGCAGCCAAAGGCCCTGGCTTCTTACTCAGGCGAGCCCCCTCCGTTCCGGACGACTCGTTCAGGCCGTTCGAGCTGGTACCAGACGACGTCGACCTGATCACCGGCGTACCCGTCGGGCTGAGAGACGCACTGATCACGGCCCATCCGGAGTCCGAGCACCGTCGCGTCACCGTGGCCTTCGTCCACTTTGACGGCACCGACGAAATGATCAGCGGCGAGGGTCCAGAGGTCACGGCCGACCGCCTCGACGCCCTGGTCACCATCACGCAGCGTGCCGTCGAGCGTGAAGAGGTCACGTTCTTGGGTACTGACGCCGACCGCGACGGGGGCAAGATCATCCTCACCGCGGGCGCGCCCGCCACGTCGGGGGACGACGAACACCGGATGCTCCTCGCAGTGCGCGAGATCATGGATGGCGGCGCGCCTCTGCCCATCCGGATCGGGGTGAACCGAGGTTCGGTGTTCGTCGGCGAGGTTGGTCCGCCGTATCGACGGACCTTCACCGTGATGGGTGACGCCGTCAATCTGGCCGCCCGGCTGATGGCAAAGGCTGAAGCAGGTCAGATCCTGACCACGCCCGAGCTCTTGGCCCGCTCGAGGACCCGCTTCGAGACGACTGACCTCGAACCCTTCTATGTGAAGGGAAAGTCCCGTCCTGTTCAGGCACAGGCGTTGGGGGCGCGGGCCGGGGTCAGGTCGGTCGGGACCACGCTCGACCTGCCTCTGCTCGGCCGAGAGGCTGAACAGCGTCAGCTTGCTGAGCTGGCCGCCTCGGCCGCCGCCGGGCAAGGCTCAGTGGTCGAGATCATCGGCGAGACGGGAACGGGTAAGTCGCGGCTCGTCTCGGCGCTTCGCCAGATCGCCTCGGACCGGATGCAGCTGACCGCCGTGTGTGAGCGGTATGACTCGTCGACCCCCTACCACGAGGTCAGACGACTGCTGCGTTCCCTCCTGGACCTGCCCCCAGAAGGCGCGGACGAGGCGACGGCACACAGGTTCCTGGCCGAACTGGGTGACCGTGCCCCCGAACTGCTTCCGTGGGCGCCGCTCATCGCAAGAGCGATCGGAGTCGCGGTCCCTGAAACTCGCGAGACCCGAGACCTGGAAGAGGAATTCCGGCGCCCCCGGCTCGCTCGCGTTGTCATCGAGCTCCTGGCACGGCTCCTACCCGACGCGGGCCTGTTCGTCATCGAGGACGCCCACAACATGGATGAGGCCTCGGCCGACCTCTTCGGCCACCTGGCGGCTGCTGTCGGCGCCACCTCATGGCTGTGGTGCATGACCAGATCCGACGTCAACTCCGGGTTCGTCGCCGACGAGGGGAGCAGCACCCGGATTGAGCTTGGGCCTCTGACTGAGGAGGCAGCACTCGAACTGGCCCGTGCCGCCACAGAAGACGACCCACTCTCTGAGCGCGAGCTTGCTCTGTTGGTCGCACGGTCCGGAGGGAACCCACTCTTCCTCCGGGAGTTGATCGCTGCGGCCAGGAGCGGAGATGCGGTAGAGAGCCTCCCGGAGTCGATCGAAGAGGTGGCCGCCGCTCGTATCGACCGACTTCCGGTCGACGCCCGCCGCCTCCTGCGTCGGATGTCGGTCCTCGGGCAGTCGTTCCGGGTCGATCTGTTGGCTGAGGTGGTCGACGACCTTCCGGAAGCAAATGACCCCACCTGGCACCAGGTGGAGGAGTTCGTCTCCCGGGACGACGCGGGAATCCTGTCGTTTCGCGACAGCCTGTTGCGAGACAGCGCGTATGGCGGCCTGACATTTCAGCTGCGCCGACAGCTTCACTCGCGGGCGGCTGACACGATTCGCCGACGATCGGCCGACGGCCTCGAGGAGCAACCCGAACTGTTGTCGTTCCACTATCTGCACTCGCAACGCTTCGGCGAGGCCTGGGAGTTTTCGCTTCGGGCGGCAGACCGGGCCGTTGCCGTCTACGCCAACATCGAGGCGGCCGAGTTCTACGAACGGGCCATCACTGCCGCCAGACGACTGCCTCATATGACCGCCGGTCAGGTGGGCGCGCTCCACGAGGCGATGGGGGATGCGCGGAACCGGTCCGGCGAGTACACGGCGGCGGCGTCGGCCTACCGCTCTGCTCGTCGGCTCATCGGGGACGACGCGGTGTCCCAGGCGCGCCTGATGTTGAAGTTGGCTCGGGTCCAGGGGTGGCTGGATCGCTACGGCAACGCCCTTCGCTGGATCAGCCGGGCGTTGCGGGTACTCGAGCCATCCACCGGTCTGGATGCCGAGAGGCAGCGGGCAGAGCTCATGGCCTGGTATGGGCGGTTTTGTCAGGAGCAGGGTCACCACCGCCGGGCCGTCCGCTGGTGCACCCGCGCCGCCGAGGTGGCCGAGTCGGTCGGTGACAAAGCGGTCCTGGCCGATGCACTCCGGGTCATGGACTGGGCGGCCATGGACCTCGGCGAGCTCGATCGCCCCGACAACCTGGAGCGAGCGCTGGTCCTCTTCGAAGAGCTGGGCGATCTGCCTGGAACGGCGGGGGTGCTGAACATGCTGGGCGGGTTCGCCTACTGGAAGGGTGACTGGGAGCAGGCGTCGGCCCTGTATCTCCGGGCCCAGGCGACAGTGCAGAGGACCGGTAACGCCGTGATGGACGCGTTCTACGTGTTCAATCTGGGTGAAATCGCACGCGACCAGGGCCATCTGGACGAAGCGGAACGCGCTCTGACTTCGGCGCTTCGAACCTGGCGCGCCGCTGGCTATCGGTCGGGAACCGGATACGCCAAGGGCATGCTGGCCCGGGTCGGCCACCGCGCAGCACCGGTACGACGACGCACGACGCCTCTCCGAGGAGGCGATCGAAGAGCTGTCGGCCATCGGCAGTCGGGGCGAGGTGTTGGAGGTCCAGGCCAGCCTTGCGGAATTGCTGCTCCTCAGCGGAGACGCCGCGGCCGCCCTCTCGCTTGCCGACGAGACGATCTCGCAGGCCCACGCCCTCGGCGGCGTAGCTCCTCAGATGCCCGCTCTCCATCGAGTGCGTGGCGCAGCCCTCGCAGTCGCCGGCGACGGCGATGGTGCTCGCCAAGCGCTGCGCGAGAGCCTGCGGGCTGCCGAGATGCGGGAGGTGGAGTACGAGGCGGCCCGGACCATGCGGGTTCTGGCTGCCGTCGAGACCGACCCGCGCGAGCAGGAGATCCTGGCTCGCTCAGCGGCCGAGATATTCGGAAAGCTCAAGGTGGAATGGACCTTGGATCTCCCCGTGGCACCTGCCCGCCCCTCCGGGAGAAGGGCCCGACTCGCCCGAGGCGTAGGCCGAAACCCCCTTCGTCTCGTGGCCGGACCTGGTGACATAAACGTTGACCCGACCGATCCCTGTGGATATCCTCACGCCACAATCGGCGCCATCACTCAGCGAAGCTCGCACGAACCGCTTGGAGCGTTCTCCGGACGGCGAAGGCCCGAGTTGGGCCGGTGAGTGCAGGCCCGAACAGTCCTGAGGTTTCACGAGCTGGAGGTCGTCATGTTCAACACCGTCGTGGTCGGGGCAGACGACTCGTCCACAGCCCGGCAGGCCGTCGTCGTGGCGGCGGACATCGCCAAACTGATCGGTGGAACTCTTCACATCGTGACCGCCTACCAGCGGACGGCCGTGAGCGCCCAAGACCTCCCCGCGGAGTTCCGCCACACGACGACGCTCAATCCGGCGGATGCGCTCCTCAACGAGTTGTCCCTCATCGTGAAGGAGCGTGGACTGGAGTCGGTGATCCACCCAGCGTTAGGTCAGCCGGCTGAGGCGGTCATCCGAGTGGCCGAATCGGAAGGGGCCGATCTCATCGTGGTGGGGAACAAGGGGATGTCCGGCAAGCGCCGGGTGCTCGGGAGCGTCCCGAACTCGATCGCGCACGGTGCGCCCTGCTCAGTGCTGCTGGTGGACACACACGAGGCTGTCTGACCCTGCAGAGAGTGGTGTCGGCCACTGCGCGGGCATCCCACCGCGCCGAGGGCGCCGCGTCGTTGTGAAGGGTCGGGATCCCGTAGCTTCCTGAAGCCCGGAAATCTCGACGACGACCTCGTGGAGGGCTTCGTGAAAGCGTCGTCAGGCCACGTTGGCCCGTGGGCTCCTAGTGGAACTTGGGGGGGTCGGTCGGTGGCACCACGATCGTCTCGACGACAGTGCCGGCGTTGCTGGGATTGCCCTGAGGGTCGGGCGACTCGACGATGGACTGGACACATGGGGCCACGGCGGGGTTTCCGCACTGCGGCAGGAGACCGGTCGTCACGTTCGTGTTGCCGAAGTAGTCCGTGAAGGGGGTCTGCGCCTGATAGCAGACCTCAAAGGGGACATACCAAAGGCCAGCGGCGTCGGCGTTGTTGAAAGTCACCGTAAAGACGATGTTGGCATTCAGTCCGATGGCGTCGTACGTGGTCACTTCAGGCGCGTGGCGGAATTGGTCGTTTGGGCCGCAGTCGGGTCCGGTGTCAGCCGGGTCGACCGAGGTGAGGATGGTGCCTGTGGTCGATGTCGAATTGATCCCCACTGTCTGGTCCGGGGTGGTGACGGTGCCGGTGCAGCCGTCTCCGGTGCACGGTGTAATCGCGTCGGCCACCGTGACCGAGTCGGTGGTTGATGCCGTCGACCCAGCGATGGAGGAGATGTCCACTTCGGGCGTGTAGGTGCCGTTCGTGGCGTAGGACTGGGTTCCGGTCACCGTGTACGTCGATCCGGACTTGCCGATTGTTCCCGCACTGCTCGTGCCGTCACCCCACATGATCGTGGCGGCAAAGTCGGTGGAGGGAGCACCCGGGTAGCTGTCAGTGAAGGTTGCCACCGGTGCGGTGAAGGAGACCCCGGTGGTCTGATTGTCGATGGCCACCGGACTGGCCGAGATCACGTCGGGCACAGCGGTGAGCGACACGTTGTCGAGGGTGGGTCCCTGATGGTGATCCTTGAGCGTGCGTGTCGTCGAACTCGATGCGACTCGTGTTTGATGATGCCGTGAACGTCACCGTGTTCTGCACCCATTGGAGAGGTCGGCCGACGCTGACCGCCTTGACCTTGTCCACTGCCGAACCGTTGACACTGACGCCCATGGTGTGCTTGATGCCGGGCTTCTCATCGCCATTGACCGCTGACCAGAAGGACAGCGAGTACTCGACGCCAGCGGTGGTCGCCACGTCCTGGTAGAGCCCACCCGGAGCGGTACTGGTGCCTGCCAGGTCGATGGAGTAATTGCCGTCCTCTGCATTCCAGTACTGATTTGACGTCACGTCCACGCTGCCGAGGCGATCGCCATAGATGGAGGGCGTGACCACGGTCCAGTTGCTGATGAATGTGGAGTCGCCGGCCAACACGCGCTCGAAGACGGTCGTCTGCTTCGCGACCGTTTCGAAACTCCCGTTCTGGATCAGATTGACGGGAGCGGCCGTCGCCGTTGTCGGTGCTACGGAGAGTCCGACGGCGGTGGCGCTTCCGGTTACGGCGAGGAGCCCCGCCAGTCCGACACCGAATCTGCGACCAAGGCTTTGAATCATCCTGTAAAAATACCAGTTGTACCTGGGATTCGCCTGGCGAGTCCCGTTCGAACTTTCAGTGTTTCCTGAAATCTGACGGCGGCAGAAACAGGGCCACTGGCGTCCCCCAGGCGGCAGCGGGGATTATCCACGCGTTGCTGGTCGCGCGGTGGGTCATTCTTGCGTGGAAGAACCGGCAACCGACGAGAAGGTGCGCAATTGTCTCCGGAGGTTGGTCCCGACATTTCCACCGGCAGGGCCGCTTTGCCACTGGTTTTCAGACGTGCGGGCAGCCCGCCGGGCCATGGGTGCACCCACCGCCGTTGATTGACGCCGCCAGAACACCGAGTGGCACCGCTGTCGGATGACCGCACGCGACGCGTCCGAAGCAATGCTTCGTGCGCCAAGGGTGTCCCACAAACGAGCGACCTGTATGTCCGGGTCCGCCGTGCCGCCATAGATCAGGGACTCAACCGCGGACCCGTGAGGTGAAGGAACCCTAGGATTATCGGCGGCCCGATCATGGGGATGAAGGTCGTTGTCAGCAAGTCACCGGTTCGTGTTGGGCCAGAGCCGGCTCCTCCTGCCTGACACTGGAACGGTCCGCGGCAAGGAGGCGAGGCAGTGACGGGAACGGCTGGGGGGAGAGCACCCCGATACGGCTTCGCTCGGAGATGGCGTTCGGGAGCATGGATCACTCCGCTCGCACTGGCCCTGGTCGTCGTGGGCGGCGCGGTTCCCGTTTCTCTGAGCGGCCCAGTCCGCGGGCTGCAGTGGTCGCCTGCCGCGGCGGCGGAGGGTTGCCAGCCTCCGAGCGGATGGCAGTCCACCAAGGCGGTGCCGGTGCCCGGCATCTCGTCCGACTTCGATCTCACGTCGTTCGACGGCACGACCATACGAATCCACTGGTTCCCGGATCCGTCAGCGGATGGCGGGGACCGTCCGACCGTACTCATGGGTCCTGGGTGGGGTCAGTCCGGTGACACCGACACGTCGCAGGCGGGAGTCCAAGGCGCGCTGAGCATCGCGCAGCTCGGGCAAGGCGGCTTCAACGTGCTGACGTGGGACCCCAGGGGATTCGGTCACTCCACCGGAGTAGCCGAAGTGGACAGCCCGAACGACGAGGGTCGGGACGTGGCGGCCATGATCAACTGGGTGGCACAACAGCCTGGCGTCGAGCTGGAACGTCCTGGCGTGCCTCGGGTTGGCATGGTTGGCGAGTCCTACGGCGGTGGGATTCAGTTCGCGGCAGCCGAGCAGGATTGCCGGATCGATGCCATTGCTCCCACCATCGCGTGGCATTCCCTGGGGACCAGTCTCGACAAGAACGAGACCCCGAAGGCGGGGTGGGGAAACATTCTCTCAAGCGTCTCAGCGACAGCCAAGCTCGATCCAGAGATCACGGCGACCGACCACGCCATGAACACGACCGGTGTGATCGATACCCGAGCCGTCTCCTTCTTCCAAAGCCGGGGACCGGCGCAGTTCCTTTCGCGCGTCCGGGTCCCGACTTTGATCCTGCAAGGCACGGTCGACGACCTGTTCACGCTCGACGAGGGGATCGCAAACTATGAGGCGCTCCGCCGCCAGGGAACCGCGGTTTCGATGGCGTGGTTTTGCGGTGGTCACGGAGTTTGCCTGACCAACCCGGGAACGGCCATCGAGGTGGGCCCTCTCTCGCTGGCCTGGATGCAGCACTACGTGGCCGGGGATACTTAAGTGCAAGTGCTCAAGGGATTCGAATTCGTCGATCAGAACGGAACTTCGTACGCCGCCACGAGCTATCCGCTGCCCCAAGGACCTCCGATTGTCGCGAGTGGTTCGGGCAGATTGGACCTCAAGGCCGGCGGTGGCTCAGGGCCACCTGCGGTCACCGCCAACGCCAACGCAGCCAACGTCGTCGATGTCGTGGCGTACCCCGTCACGCCGGGCCCTGCGGCCAACGCGCTGAACGTCGCCGTACCCATCACCCGTGCGGCAGACATTGTCGGAGCGCCGAGATTGTCGGTCACCTATTCCGGCACCGTGGCGCCAGGTACGCGGCCCACCCGGGTGTTCGCCCAGCTGGTCGACCCCGCAACGGGGATCGTCCTCAACAACCAGATCACTCCCGTTCCGGTGACGCTCGACGGCAGATCCCACACCGTCACGCTCCCACTCGAAACCATCGGCTACACCACGAAGGCGGGAGTTCGCTCGAGTTGCAGTTAGTGGCGACGACCGTCGCCTACATCACTCCGAGACTTGGGGGGACGATCCATTCTCTCGGGTCACGGTTGTCCTGCCGACCGTGAAGGGACTCACTGTTCTCCAGGGAAGCTGAACATCCGCGGCATAAACAGAGAGGCCTTGCGCGGTTGGCTTGTGGCTCTGGCTGTAGCTGAGGGGCAATTTTGAGTGGGGCTAGTAAGAATCGAACTTACGACCTCAGCATTATCAGTGCTGCGCTCTAACCGACTGAGCTATAGCCCCCTGCAACGAACCAGTTCTGACATAGTAATTCCCAGAAGCACTCTCGGGGCCAGCAAGCTCCGTGCGCTTCACGTGCGACATTGCAGTGAGAACGTGCGTCCCAATCGTGTCCGCCGCCGCTCGATCCGCCACCGGATCGGCCTTGGCATACACCTCAAGGGCAAGCATTGCCGTCTTGCGACCCATCCTGTCCATCAGGTTCCGCAAATCTACTCGGCTGGCAGCGAGTTGCGTCACGTTAAGTCTTCGGGCGCCATGGGCGGCTTGAGACAATCAAGGCGATGGGATGCACGCAGGCTCAGACCTTCAACATCGACAAGGACATGCCCCCATACCTGGTGCCGTCGCAACAGGCCAGGCCGACCCAGGAGACGGCCTGAAGCGTTACGCCGCCGCCGGGCGGCGGCAACCAACCGGAAGCGGACACTGCTCGGCGAGCTGCACCATGGCCTGGCCGTCCTCCGAGAGGAACTCGGGCCGATAGAAGAACCCCACGTCGACGCGCTTCGGGGGATCGAGCGGGCGGAACTCGACGCCGTCGAGCCCGGACACCGCGGCCCGGTAGGAGAGGAACGAGCCGATTCCCTGCTGCGCCGAGGTGACCCAGGCCGAGCGCTCGTCGGTGGCCAGCGCCGAGACGGGCGCGCTCCCCGAGGCGGAGGCCATCACGCTGTCGATCATTCGGCGGCGTTCCGTGCCCTTCGAGGGCAAGACGAGGCGGGATGCGGCCAGTTCCTCCATGCGCACGGCCGGCGGGAGTCTCGTACCTAGCGGTGAGACGACGACGATCTCGACGGACCAGATCGCCTGCGCGACGACGGATACGTCGTCGAGTGGTTGGGGCAGGTCGCCGAAGCCGAGCCCCGCGTCGCCTGTAGTGACCATGCCGAGGACCTCCCCCATCGACCCGGCGCGCTTGAGGTGCAGGTCCGTACGGGGGCGATGGTTGACGAACAAGGTGACGATGGGGCTCAAGAGCGAGCCGTTGGTCGGCGTGGCGACGACATCCAACTCCCGGCCCAGCGCGACCCGACGCGCCGTGCGCTCCACCTCCTCGCACGCCTCAAGTGCCGTCCGCGCCTGGCGCACGACCGAGTGTCCGGCGTCCGTCAGGACGAGGCAACGACCCGATTGGCGGAACAGCCTGAGGTCGTACTCCTGCTCGAGACCGTGCAGCGCGCGAGACACGACCGGTTGCGATACCCCGAGCTGGCGAGCGGCCGCACTCACTGACCCGGTGTCGGCCGCGGCGACGAGGTATCGGAGTTGCTGCAAATTCATGTCCTTACGGTATAGGAGTTATGCCCATTAGGGCTGTTGACCGCCCACGATCCCTTCTGGATACTTCGCAGGACCGAAGCTAATCACCGGCGCCTTGCGCCAGGCCCTGCCCCTGAGGAGGCACCTTGCGCCGTTCGACGATCTTTGTCCTGACAGCATGCATCCTGTCTGGAGCCTCCGTTCTTGGCCTCCAGGGCGCCGGAGCCGGCGCGGCGAGCGGCCCGCCGGGCAAGGGCATCCTCCCGCCGGGTGCGATCCAGCACGTCATGGTGATCGACGTCGAGAACGAGGACTACGGGGCCACCTTCGGCACACCCGGCACGTATATCGCGCAGTCGTTGCTGCCACAGGGCGAACTCCTCCAGAACTACTACGCCGTCGGCCACGTGAGCCTGGATAACTACATCGCCCAGATCTCCGGCCAAGCGCCGAACTACGTGACGAACACGGACTGTCTGGGATCCACCGGTGCGGGCGCCTACAACGACGTTTCCCCCGGCACGCTCGACTCCAACCAGACGGCCTATCCGGGTCAAGTCGACGGCCAGGGATGTGTGTACCCCTCCAGTGTCCAGACGATCGGGAACCAGCTCGACGCGGCTTACCCATCCGAAGCCAGCCGCGACTGGCGGGTCTACGCCCAGGACATGGGCAATGACCCGGCTCGTGATGGCGGCACGCCCGATCCGCTCGGCGGTACCGACTGTGCGCACCCCTCACAGACGAACGGCGCGGGCGTCGACGACACCGAGAACGCGCAGGGGCCGAACGCCACGGGCACGCAGGTGCCCTCTTCGGTGTCCGACCAGTACGCGACGCGTCACAATCCCTTCGTCTTCTTTCACTCGATTACCGACGACCCGACGGTGTGCGACGACGGCGTCGTGCCGCTCGGCGCGGTGACGGTGGGTGCCAACGGGGGGCCGGACACGTACGCGGGCCACCTGGCCCAGGACCTGTCCACGCCGGCGACGACGCCGAGGTTCTCCTTCGTCGTGCCGAACCTGTGCAACGACGGGCACGACGCGACCTGTGCGGGCACCAACACCACCGGCGGCAGCGCAGGTGGCCTGACCGCCGTCAACCTGTGGCTCGCCAACTGGATGCCGCTCATCCTCGATTCGCCGGCCTACCAGAGCGGCCACATGCTGGTGGTCCTCACCGCCGACGAAGGGAGCATTGGGGATATCAAGGCAGGCGACAACGAACCGGCCGGGCCGAACAACGCCAATCCGGGCTACAGCCCGCTGCTCAACGTCCCGATCCCGGCCTACGGCGGCCTGACCTACTACCAGCTCCTCGGGTTCCACGGCCTGACTCCCGGCGTGCCGCCGGCGGCGGGCACGATGCCCGGCGGCGGGCAGATCGGTGCCCTGCTGCTCAACCCGTGCTACGTCCACGACGGCACGATCGACACGTCCGGCTCCTACAACCACTACTCCGCCCTGCGTACCTACGAGGATCTCCTCGGCCTCGATTCAGGTGGGAGTGACGGCGACGGCCACCTTGGCTTCGCCGCCACCGCCCACGACTTCGGTTCCGATGTCTTCGTGAAGTCGGAGTGTGGCAACTAGGGACGGGTTGATCGTCCTTCAGTAATCAGCCCGAGATGTTGGCCTGGGTGCGCCTTGGCCAACATCTCGGCGCGATCGGGGGCGGGGCCGTTTGAGCTTGGCCGCCGACGCGGGGCGCCGGACGATGATCCGGGTCGCGTAGGACGCCGGCGGCCTCGAGGTGACCGACCAGCGGCCGTCTGGCGGTCACGCTGAGTCTCTCCAATAGCCGTTTCGAAGAATTGCTTCAGGTGTGCTCACTCAGCCTTTGCGATAGAGCACGCGGTGCTTCGGACTACCCGTTTCCCCCGTGCCACGATCCAAGATCGCACGGTGTCGGTTTCCGCCCCGATGCTACTGACCCTTAGCGTCGGTCTGGTTTCGAGCGACATCCGTGCGACATCCGATGGAAAGTGTCGGTCAATGGCGGTCACCAAGGGATCTCGCTGCTTATCCGTTGTTCAGGGTGGATGTGACGAGATTCGCGAGTGCGTCGGCGCCGGCCCCGTCGATCGCGAGATGGGTACCGTCGGCGCCGAACCACTGTGGGTTTTGGGCGGCCAGCGTGGCCCAGTCGGCCACCGACACGTTGGGATAGCGGGCGGCGCCGGCGGCGATCATCGCGTTGTTCGGGTCCTGCCACGGCCGGTCGACGTGGACGTTCACGAAGACGACCCGGCTGGCACCGGTGAGGATCTCCATCATGGTGTCGAAGTCGGCGTCGCTGATCGGTCCGTTGGTGCCGAGGGCGACGATGACTTCGGATCCGAGCTGTCCGGAGGCCTTCAGTCCCTGAAAGATTGACTCGCCCTCCGACCACTGGCGGCTCACCGAGGCGTCAACGCTGACGCCCGGGATATCGGTCTGCAGCGGATCCTGGTAGTCGAGCATCACCGAGTCACCGACCGCAGTGACGCGACCCGCCACGAACCCGGCACCGGCGGCCGGGAGCGATGTGGTGTGGCGTGGAGGTGTGGCGGGAGCCAAGGTCGTGCTCGTATGGCGCGCGGGAGCTGTCCGTGGTGGACGTGCTGGTCGACGGATTGGCCGCCCTGACGTTCGCAGTCCCCGGCGCGTCGCAGCAGCGCCCACGGATGAGGTCGGTGTCGAAGAAGACGAGCGCGAAGCCACCGCAGCCGCGCCCATGGCCAACGCCCCGAGGAGGAGGCAGAGGACCAAAGGGACGCTTCGAGCTGATTTTCGGGTGGCGCCGCCGGCACGTGCCATTTAGCCAATTGTCGCTGCCAGCGAGGTCCGAGAAGTCCGGTCACCCCCCATTTTGGGGTCTCAACCAGGCAGAACCGCGTCTTCGGGCCACAGACGAACCCCGATTGATTGGCTCGCTGTGGCCAGAAGTTCACCGTCTTGTGACCAGAGAAACGCGATGCCCTGGGCGTATCCGCCGACGAGGGCGTGGATGCGGATGTCGCACAGGATCCACTCGGTCGGCTTCAGCTGCACCATGCGGAGGGTGTTGTCGAGGCTTCGGCCCATGGCCCGGCGGCCGATCGGTTGTGACACCGCGCCCGAGACGTAGTCGCCGACGATGGCGAGCGTCGCCGCCGAGGGGCTCAGGTGCCCCGGCACCCGTGCCCAGAGAGCCGACTCCGGGCTGCCCATCGTCCCGTCCATCTCTTCGAAGGACCTGCCGACCGCGGAGCGCACCTCGATGCTGTCCATGATCGTGTTGCGGAAGAAGTCAGGGAGGAATCGGGGCGGGCATTCGTCGGGCGGGGGAACCGAGGGCGGCTCCACCCAGATCCCGGAGATCTCGAGCTCGGCCGTTCCCCAGGGCGGCATTGACGGTCAGGATCTCCTCTCCGTCGACGCGGCCCGACGGCTCGGCCCTGGGTGACGTGGCCACCGACGGCCGCCAGGGTGACCTCCCAGCGCAGCTCCGCACCCCTGAGGGCGTAGGAGAGGTATTGCGCCGTGGCCCAGACGGTCGGCCGTCCCGAGGCAGCCTCCAATGCCACGAGCGCCGCGCCCAGTCCGCATCCGCCGAAGAGGAAGTTGCCCGGCGTCGTGAGCTGGGGACGACATCCATGCGCCAGTGCAGTTCGTCGCCGTCGGGCTCCATCCCGAGGAAGGTCCGTGCGTCCACGGAGGCCGCACCCTAACTGGGAGCCCTGCAGTGCGCCGGTAATACGCTGTCGGCCACGCTGCTTGCCGGATGAGATTCGGGCCGTCAGGTTCAGGACGCCTACAATTGTCGGTCCCGGCAGTTGGTCGCATGCCGTTCCGGGGGTGTAGCTCAGCTGGAAGAGCGGCGGCTTTGCAAGCCGTAGGTCGAGGGTTCGAGTCCCTTCACCTCCACCCGCTGTTGTCGGAATTACTGGGTCTTCCGGTAATCCCCGCGGGTCTGAGGACCCGCTAACCAGGAGGCTTTGAGGACTCAGCGGGGATCCACCGCGTAAGCACAGAGGCGCTTCAGTCTCAATGTGTGAAAAAGAAGATCCTCCACGCCTCTGTGTACGTCGATCCTAACGAGATCGTGTCCCATCTCGTCGGTCTCAAGACGTCCGCGTCCTCTCCTACGCGCGCCGAGGCCCGGCGGGCGAGATCGCCGTCGAGCAGGCCAACCCGGTGCTCAAGTGTCCGAGGTGTCGAAGGCGGGCCTGGGTCAAGGACCGTCCCGTTGTCTCCTACGTCGACCTGCCTTTCGGCGGCGTGCCGATGACGCTGCACTGGAAGAAGCACCGGCTCTTTTGTCCCAACCCAAAGTGTCGCCAACGTTCCTTCACCCTCTCTGACCACCGGATCACGCGGTGGGCTGCATGCTCACGACGTGGGCGGCCAAGTGGGTGGTCAAGCAGATCGGCGGTGGCCAGACCGTCGCCCATCTCGCCGGCGAACTGGCCTGCGATTGGGATGCGGTCAATGTGGCCTCGCGCATCTACGGCAAGGCCCTGCTGGCGGCCGACACCAAGCGCTTGAAGGACACCACCGCCATCGGCCTCGACGAGACGCTCTTCGTGCGCGAGGGCCCCTACAAACACAAGACCTGGTCGACCACGGTGTGCGATGTGGCCAACCACGCCCTCATCGACGTGCTCCCGACCAGGGACTTCACCGAGGTGGCGGGCTGGCTCAAGGCGCAGCCCCACCACGTCAAAGAGCGCCTCGAGTACGGCTGTCTCGACATGTCGAGGACCTACAACGCGGTGTTCCGGGTCGTCACCCCCAAGGCGACGCGGGTCATCGATCGCTTCCACGTCATGCGCCACGCCATCTTGGCGGTCGATCAGACCAGGCGCCGGGTCCAACAACAACGTCTCGGTCATCGGGGCCGGGCCGGTGACCCGCTCTATCGGGCCCGCAAGCTCTTGGTCATCGGGGCCACCGCCACCGATCCCGAGCTCCAAGAACGCCTCGAGGGCCTCTTGGCCTTGGGCGACCCCGACGGCGAGGTGGCCTTCGCCTACAGCGTCAAAGAGGCCGTGGCGCAGTTCTATGGAACCAAGGACCCAGACGTCGCCGCCGACTTGTTGCGCGACATCATCGAGCTCGCCTCCAAGCGCTCCGCCCCCTTCGAAGTACGGCGCCTGGCGCGCACCTTGAGCAACTGGTTCGAACCGATCGTCGCCTGGCACCAGGCCAAGGTGTCCAACGGTCCCACCGAGGGCATGAACAACCTCTTGAAGCGGGTCAAACGCGTCGCCTTCGGCTTCACCAACTTCGAGAATTTCCGCATCAGGGCCCTGCTCTACGCCGGCAAGCCGAACTTCAGAGTGCTCGACTCGATCGTGGTGACGTGAGCGGTCACGAGACGTGGCTCACCCCGCAGAAACCGGAGAATCCGAATTACTACGTTGTCCCAGGTCAGATGGAGTATCTTCACTGGCATTTGGCAGACAAGGCAAAGGTCGATGTTCGAACCTCAGCCTCTGAATGTCTCGTTTTTGGTCTGACTGCTTCCCATTGAGACACCGGCTCCTCAAGCTCAACTTGCTCGATGGCCTCGTTCGCTGCCCAGAAACGCAACTCGAATGCCATCGAGTTCGCTTGTCATCTCTACCTCCTTGGCCTGCTGCGACGCTGAACCTCCCTGCTGAGCTCAACCACGCCAGACCCTTCGATCTGGCGAGTTCTTTCCACGACCCACGCCAATGGCGTCGGAGCTTGCGTTGAATCCGATCCTGCTCGGCCGACAAGCGACCGGCTTCGAATGAAGCTGAGGAAGGTAGACGGCTCGACTGCTCTCGCAGCCAGGCCTCCGCGGCAACGGCATCGTGGTGCTGCCCGAGGACGGTTTGGACCTTCTCGGCCGCTGACGCGTGCGCGATGCGCTCGGCCCGCCGACGACCGGCGCTGCGGCCTCGGCTGCATAGCGGACCTGCTTCGCCTTGATGCGGATGCGGTGCAGCTGCCGATTGGATGGACCCGTCCCGGCCTTACGGACCTGGCGGTGCAGCTTGCGCCACTGGGCACCCACCAGGACCGGCAGGACATCGGTCGCACGAAGATTGGCATGCATAGCGTTGTCGGCGACGAAAGGTGGCGTGTGTGTTGTGGATGTAGGTGATCGAGCAGACGCAGACAGCGCTCGCTGTCCAGCGTCGTCCGCAACCGGCGCCCCGCAGCCGCGTGCTGGTGCCGAACTCCTGCCTGAGCTCATCGGGAAGATCGTCCAACTTCGCCAACACATCGATGTCACGAACCTCCCCCAACGCCGACCCGAACCACTTGAGGTCACTGCGGACATGGCTACCCATATCGGGTCCAGGAGGGCACGAAAGGTCTTCAAGTCAAGAGCCAAGCCGGCGTGTGGCCAAACGTGCCTGGTGGACGTCTTCGGGAACTGCGTCAGGCAGAGCGAGACGCAGACGCCAATCGTGCTCTAGAAGGCGGTCGAGGCTTTGGCGCAGCGCTGTGCGCACCACATCGGAGATCAGCGACCTTTGACCGAGTCGGGGACTCACCACCGCGGATTCGAGCCCCATCGCCAGAGCCAGTTTTTGGGAGGCCTCCGGCACCAGTCCCGTCTCTTCGAGCCGAGCGGTGACTGCCCGGGCTGTCGATTTGACATGGCGCCGTGGAGCTCGAGCTCCACCTGGCGAAACCGAAGACCGTCTCTGGGACCCCCCACGACAATGACAGCATCATCGTCGAGCTCGGCGACGAGCCTGTCGTCCTCGTCGTGCAGAGCCAACCGCTGGCGGACAGTTTCGAGCTCGACCAACTGCTGCAGCGGCTCTCGACGAATCAATCCGCGCACAGTGTCGACACCCTCCTGGGGCACTTCAACTCCGCCAACCAGACCAAGAGATCTCAGTGCGCTCGAGGCCAGTCCGGTGGACCTCTCGTGGCAGCTTCAGGGTCCAAGTGCCAGGTTCTGCGCCATCGGTCGCCCGAAAGCGAAGGGTGAGACCCTGCTGCCAGAGTCGCCCATCCGCAGTGTCGAAGTACGCCGTCTCGAGCCGCCGCCGGGGGAGGCGTTCGGTTCGGCCCACCAGATCGCGGAGGTCAGGGAGCGACGTGCTCATGGGTGCGCCGAACTTCACCTCCCGTTCGAGCGTCTTCCTCTGAGTTCCCATCATTCAGAGTCCCTTTCCAGCCGGCCACCCGACACGGAAATCGCTGCTTGATCCCCGAGGGTGGGGATATGGGACAGTCCTCCGCCCTAGCGATTCACCGCCCTTTCGAGCTGTGCCTTGGTCATCTTCGAACGGCCTTCGACTCCTCTGCGCCGGGCTCCTCGGCGTAGAGCTGTTGCTTTGTCCGCCCACCCGCACCTCGATGTGAACGCAGACCGCCGCGTACGACCGACGAAAGGTCCTGAGTCGAAGTCGTGCTGGACTGCTTGGCCTCGCTGGCCCTGGCCCGTTCCTTGTTTACCGTCCTCGTGGCGATCTCTCTCCGCCAGCCCCTCGGAATCACCACGTTGCTCGAGTCCGGTCTTGATGTGCTGCATCGGCGTTTCCGTTTGGCGGACCATGCCCGCTGGCGGGATTCCCACCTCTCCGTGCAAGACGTCGGCTCTGGCCATCCGACGCTCAAGAATGACCATCAACGGAGGCGAAATACCCAGCCGTAGCGCTCTGAAACGGGAGGCGAAGAACGCCGTGTGCTGTTCGCTCCACAACTGCCTAGGTTGCGTGGCTGCTGCGCGTTCGTCAGCAGCGATTGAAGGGGACGACGACCGCTCGGTTATCGAGAATGGAGAGAAACTCAAGCAAGCTGAGGAGAAGTAAAAGACGCACTCAAGTGATCTTCATTGACAGTCAAGGGCGCGGTGATCAGCACACTGCCCGCTCGGAAGGTCAGTCGTCCGGGCCCCGGCGTTCGACGTGCTTAATTAAGCGCACTGGCGAGACGCTCTCAGTTCTCGTTGACGATCTAGGCTCGTGCTAGGTGTGACATGGAAACCACTCGGATACGTGCGGTAGTGCGATTCTAGGTGCGGGTTCAGACTCCTCTTCTCCTCGGGCTCGGGGCGGTGGTCGAACGGTTGGGCAGATCGTGGCCGGGATCGTGGGAGCGGGGCTGCCCAACATCTCGGTGAACCGAAACCTCGCCAACGCAACCATCCCTTACTCGGTAAGCAGCGGCCAGTGCCATCTGTCCGCTCTGACGCGCCGGTGTGTGTTGTCGTTAGGTGGTCATTGAGTTGATTCATTTAGGATTTCCTGTTCGAGGTTTGTCTGCGATCTACCTCGTGGGACAAACGACAAACCGCAACGTGAAGGTCGTACTCGCGTCCATCCCGCTGTAACGGCGGCCTGGAGATGAAAACATGGCTGCCACGTTTGACATGGACCAGCGTGGGGAACCCCAAGGGGCATGTTTCTCATACTCGCATTGCTAGTTGTCCTGGTTCTTTTCGGCGCCGGCTTCGCAGTGCACGTGTTGTGGATCGCCGCTGTGATCTTCGCCGTCATCTGGCTGGTCGGCTTCGGTCTGGGCGAGGTGAAGGAGCGGGT
>CAVSEB010000011.1:0-7266 GCA_963726855.1 uncultured Acidimicrobiaceae bacterium | reverse complement strand
TCAGACCGTGACATCGCCCGGGTGGTGCTCCGAGCAGACGTCGGGCGTGCCTGCGCCCGCCTCGGTGGCTGGCCCGGGGTCCGCCTCAGCCAGGACAACGTGCTCTGGAAGCCGCCGGGGGGCAAGCCCCTCGGGTTCCACCAGGACTCGAGCTACGAGCAGTGGGCCGTCCCGTCCGAATGGGTCAGCTGCTGGATCGCCCTCGAGGACACGACGGCCGCGCAGGGCACGGTCGAGTATGTGCGCGGCTCACATCGTTGGGAGCGTCATTGGGGGATGATCGACGAGTTTCATGGACCCGACGACCCCCACCGCGAGCTGCGCCAGGCCGCCGCCGTCCAAGGTGTCGAGCCCGAATTGGCCGGTCGAGGTCCCGGCCGGCGGTGGCGCGTTCCACGACGGCTGGACCTGGCACGGCTCGCCGCGCAACACCTCGTTGGCCCCACGACGCTCACTGGTGGCCCATTGCATGTCCTCGGAGGCCCGCTTCCATCCCGAAATGACGGGATACCTGTACAGCCGCTACAAGCGGTTCGGGGACGACGAAATGGACGAATCGTTCTTTCCGATCACCTGGCGCAACGACGGCTACCGCTCGCCCTTCATCGACCCCTACCTCGCGGCACGAGGTCGGCTGGGGGGGCTCGCCAGACGACGCGTCCTGGGCCGAGGCACCGCTGGTCAGCTGACGGTCAGGTCCTCGAGGGGCAGCAGCGCCGCGGGGTCGAGTTCGCGACGGGCCACACGGCTCGCCACGCGCAGCGGGGCCGGGGCGACCAGGGTGGGCAGCCCGCTGAGGGCGGTGACTCGCTCACGGAGTCCCCGCCCGGCCAGGCGAGGAAGCCGGCGCCGGCGCTTGGAGCCGAAGACGATGACGTCCGCGCCCCACTCGCGAGCCGCCTCAGCGATGCGATCGTCGAGCGTGAAGCAGTTGGCGAGGAAGTGCACGCCATCTGCGGTGACACCGGTGCCGCGCAGGCGGCCCGACCGCGGTGTCGACGATGTCCATGGCCTCGAGCTCGGTCTCCGCTGCGAAGCCGCGCCCGCCGACCAGGAGCTCGTTGACATGCACGACCCTGACTTCTGCGTCGAACTGACACGCCAAACCCGATGTGAAGCTGACGGCCACGTCGCCGGAGTCGGTTCCGTCGACGGCCAAGAGAATTCGAGTGAACATCGGGTCCACCTCCTTCCGCCCGCCCAGTGGCGGTTTCAATCAATTGTTTCCAACAGATTAACAGCTTTGTCTACAGAAAGGAATCGCAGTTTCCTGTCAATAAACAGTTAACGGCACGCGCCTGGTCGGGCTTGAGCACCTGGATCGAGCGCCGAAGCTCGGCCGCCCGGCACGGTCTTCGAAGTCAGTCGTGTCCTACGCCTTTAGGCCCTGGACCTGGAGTTTCGAGGGTCTGTCCGCTGTTCGGTCATAACCGACCAGCGGACGCTAAGATGGCCGACGTGAGAACCACCACGGCAGAGCTCGAAGCCCAAGCCGTCGAGGCGCTCCGTGACGCCTTCGCCGCCGTCGGGCTCCACGCCGAGGCCGCACCGGCAGGGAAGGTCGCCGACTTGGTGCTTGACGGTCCGGCCGGACCCATCGCCATCGAGGTCAAGGCGGTCAACACGCTCGACCCCGGACGCCTCCACGCCATCACCGCCGGAGGTCCCACCGGCCGGGATCAGCACGTGGTCGTCGTGGCGGATCGGCTGATCGGGCCCGTGCCCGACCTGCTCGACGAACTCGGCTGGGGCTACCTCGACCGCCGGGGGCGCCTCCGCTTCCAGGGCGGCGGCGTGTTCGTCAACACCGACGTCGAGCCTGACCTGCGGCCGCGGGCCGCACCGTCCGAACCGATCGCCGGGCGCGTCGCCCAGGGCGTCGCGCTGCTCATGCTCATGACGCCGGATCATGCCTTCGGCACCGCGAGCTGGCCCGCGCCCTGCCCGCGTCGCACTCCACGGTCCACGACGCGTTGGTCCGGCTCGCGCGACGCCTCGCTCGTCGACCGTGCGGGTGTGCCGCTCGTCCCTGATCTGTTCTGGGCGCTGGTGAGCGCGTGGCATGTCGAGCGCACGCCGGTCGCCCGCCTGCCCAGCGAGAACGCGGACCGGCCCCTCGCGCTCGACACGCCCTTCGCCGAGAGCGGCGACCGTGCCGCCGCGCATTGGGCGCGCCCTTCGCCGTCCGCGCCGAGTCGGTGCCGGACCTCTACGTCGAGCCGCACGCTCTGGCCCGGGCCATCCGGGTTCTGGGACCGGCCGATCCCACGACGGCGCTCAGCACGCTGGCCGCCGCACCGGTCGACGCACTGGTGCGCGAGGCCGCCGCGCACCCCGCCGAGGGCGGCCTGTTGTGGGTCCATCCCGTGGTGGCCGCCCTCGACCTGGCCCAGGACCCCTCCCGTGGGCAGGAGATCCTGGCCGACTGGACGCCCCCTCCGGAGTTCACCCGTGTCTGGTGACACCGTGTTCCTCCGGGACGACCCAGCGGGCAACGTGGCCGCGCTCGTCCGCGCCACCGGCACTGTCGCCGCACACGCCGGTGTCCCGGTGGCCCTCATCGGCGGCCTCGCCGTGATGTGCAGGATCAGCACCGGCACCCGCGCCACCGGCGATGTGGACGTCGTCGCCGACACCGAGGCCGACCTGGTGGGCAGTGCGTCGGCGGCAGACAACCTTGTCGCCGCGGACCTGGCCCGGCGCGATCCTGGCTCGGAGTCGATCCGCCTCTGGCTGGGCCCGACCAAGGTCGAGATCATCGAAACCCAGGCCGTCGCCGAGGCGGACGCCGTCGGCATCGAGCCCGAGCTGAGCCGACTCTTCGTGCTGGCCCATCGCTGGGCCCTCGAGACGGCCACCCCCATGACGCTCTCGGTGGTCGGGACCGACGTCAGCGCTGAGATCCGCGTGGCCGTGCCGGCGGCGCTCGTCGCCATGAAGTTGCACTCGATTCACTCCCGCACCGACGAGCGCAAGCGCGCGTCGGATGCGTGGGACCTGGCTCGGCTGCTCGACGCGCACAACGCCGACGGCGCCATCAGCCGAGCCCTCGGGGCGGGCCCGGCCCGCCTCGAGGAGCTCGTCACGACGCAGCTCCGTCGGGCCTTCGTCGACGACGTGACCCGCACCCGGCGCCGCCTCGTGGTCTACGGGGACCCCTCCTGGTCGGCCCTCCTCAGCGAGGATCGCCTGATCGCGCTGGCCGAAGAGCTGTAGAAAGACCCACCCGCTGACCGCCCCCAGGCACGCTCGCGCCTGTGAGTCTCAGTCAAATGTGACGCCGAGGGAAACGGCATGGGACCCCTAGAGCGCAACGCAATATGGTGTCCCAATGGCGATCGCCTTTCCCCCACCGTGCACCACCGCGTCCACGGTCGACGGGGCCATCGCGATGATGGAGCAGATCGATCGCTCCCTGCCGAGCAGTGATGGTCTGGCCTGCTTCAACCGCATGTACCTCGGAGTGACCCGGCAGGTGAGCGCCCGGATCGAACAAGGCTTCTTTCACAACGCCGAGTTCATGGGCGCGCTCGAGGTGGTCTTCGCCAACACCTACTTCGATGCGGTGAACGCCATGGTGGCGTCGCCCAACGCCATCCCCACCGTCTGGAGACCGCTCTTCGAAGCACGGGCGCGCGCCGACATCTATTCCATTCAGTTCGCGCTCGCCGGAATGAACGCGCACATCAACCACGACCTGCCGATGGTGCTCGTGCGCACGTGCACGCAGCTCAACACGGCACCCGAGGCGGGAACCAATCACCGGGACTACCAGAGGGTCGACGCACTGCTCGAGGCCGCCGAGATGTCGGTGCGCCACATCTTCGAGTCACGCGAGGTGGAGAAGGCGGACCGCTCGGTGCAGACTGTCCTCGACCTGGTCGACAACTGGAGCATCACGGCGGCCCGCAACATGGCCTGGTCCACCGGTCTGGCGCTGTGGCGCTGCCGGGGCGACACGACGGTTGAGGACCTCATCATGAGCAGCCTGGCCTCTGCGGTCTCCCTGTCGAGTCGCTGCCTGCTCACCGCCCCCGAACGCGAGATCCACATTCCGCTCACCGCCCCGTGCAACCGGGTCATGAAGTCGGTCGGCGTCCTCATCCACGGCTGAACCCGACTGCCACTGCGCCACTCAGTAGGGCAGCATGGAGGGATGCGGACATCCATCCTTGCCATCACCGCGCTGCTTGTGGCCGGCTCGACCATCGCCGTGCCCATCGAGGCCGGCGCAACCACGAAGTCGCCGACGTACTACGTGTCGCTCGGTGACTCCTACGCGGTGGGCTACCAGCCGGGCCGAGGTTCGACGCCGGGCTACACCGTGCCCGTGGCGAAGAAGACGCATCTCACCCTGGTGAACTTCGGCTGCGGCGGTGCGACCACGAGCTCCATCATCAACACCGTCGGCTGCCCCGATGTCCTGCCCCACACCACGGGCGGGCAGACGTACCCGACCACGACCCAGATCGCCGCGGCCGACGCATTCATCACCGCCCACAAGGGTCACATCGGGCTCATCACCGTGTCCATCGGCGGGAACGACGTCACGAGCTGCGCCACGCAGGCCAACCCGATTTCCTGTGTCGGCACCGCGGTCCAAAGCATCAAGACCAACGTCACCGCGCTGGCCGGGGACCTGCGCACGGCTGCCGGTCCCAACGTGCCGATCATCGGCTCGACCTACCCCGACGTGATCCTGGGCAGCTACGTCTATCCCAAGCAGCCGGCACCCCCCGCCACCATCAGCCTGGCCAAGCTCTCGGTGACCGCGTTCAAGTCGCTGATCAACCCGACGCTTTCCAAGTCCTACGCGTCGGCCAAAGGGAGCCTGGTCGACGTCACGGCAGCATCGGGCGCCTACGGGCCGCTGACCAAGACGGTGAAGACCAAGAACTACGGGCGGATCCCCGTTCCGGTCAGCAAGGTCTGCCACCTGACGTGGTTCTGCAAGCAAGGCGACATCCACTCGAGGAACGGCGGGTACAACCTCATCGCCAAGCTCATCGTGTCGAAGTACAACGCGGTGAAGCCCAAGTAGGGCCCTCGTCCCAGGTCAATCCGGCAGGCCGCCGCTCGACCGGAACTTGAACAGCGCCGTGCGGGCCGTCTTGGCCACGTCCTTGCGTGGATGGAACGAACCGAGCGTGGCGAGGACCGCCTCGGTCTCGGGAAGGCGCACACGCCAGGTCTCCTCGATCGCCGCGCACGGATCGAGCGGACCCGCCACGGTGCCGAGCCAGGACGGCATCACCTCGGGGCCCCACAGGGCCTGCAGGGCGTAGAGGTTCCGGATCAGGCGTTCGGGGTCACCGTCCGCGTCGAGCTCCTGCTCTCGGGCCAGTCCCGTCTGGACCCCCCAGATCAGGGCGTAGGCGCTG
Organism: uncultured Acidimicrobiaceae bacterium; assembly: GCA_963726855.1. Lineage (GTDB taxonomy): Bacteria > Actinomycetota > Acidimicrobiia > Acidimicrobiales > RAAP-2 > Bog-473. Next base: position 1,885 of record CAVSEB010000011.1, on the reverse strand, counting down.
AGATCGGGATTGCCCGCCAGCCGTGCCATCGCTTCGGCCGCCGCTGGCCCGACGTCGAGCAGGGCCCCGAAGGCAATGAGACGTCCCGTTTCGTCCGCCTCGGGAAGCGCCTCCACCAGAAGGGCTGCCGCCTCGTCACCGTGCGCCTGCACCCAGACCTCGGCCTCGACCCGGGCAATGTCGCCCGGGAGATCGGCGGCCCGGGTCAGGAGCTCATCCGCCGTCACCGCAGACAACAACCCGGCCACGGGAACGTCGGCGACCGAGGCCAGCATCCCGTGGACCAACCACATGCCCAACGGAGTCAGGTCCACCGTGCCGCCGACTTCCTGCGTACGGCCCCACTCACCTCGGACGGACTCGATGTCCGACTCCTCCACCACCCCGAACGCCACCAAGGTGTGGAGTGCTCGACGAGCCGAGTACTCCATGAGCCCCTGGTGCAGTTCGAGTTTGTGGTCCTCGACGTCGTCGAGGTCGTAGAGCTCGTGGAGGTCCTCCCAGAACTCTTCAGTGAACTCATCGATGGCGATGGGTTCCGTCTCGAGATACAGGTCGAGCAGCAGCCGCGTCAGTCCCTCGTCGAGGTCCTCGGCGAACCACCCGAAGCCGTAGTGGTCGTCCCCACGGTCGTGACGAACCAAACCGACTTCGACCAGCGCGGCCTCGAGCAGCCGGCTCGCCGCGTCGAGAGGCTCGCTGTCGAGCAATCCGGCCGCCGGTCCGACACGGACCGACCGCTCGCTCGGCATCTCCAAGAACTCGGCCGCTACGGCGAGGCGGAAGACGAGGTCCACGCCCCGCAGGTTCTTCGAACTCCTGACGCTGCCCCGCGCCTCTCCGTGCTGCCATTCGACGGTGTCAGCTGTGCCGAGCACAGTCACGAGCGACTTGCCGTCGGCCAGCGTCAGGTTCCCCTTGTCGGTGAGCTTGCGCCCGCTTCCGACGAAGCCCACCAGGTCGCGCACCTGCCGCGAGATCACCGCCGCCTGGGCCGCCTCGCGGACCTCGGCCTCGGGGGCCAGCACGACGGGCAGCAGCCTGGTGCGCTCGGCACCGCCATCGACGGCCTGTCTGGACTTCTCGAGCGACGGCCCCAGAATGCGGTCGCGCTCTTCGAAGCTCCGTTCGTTGAAGCGCGCCACCCACCGATCCATCGCTTCCTGGTCGGTCGGATCGACGCCGTCCGCGATCATCTCGGCGACGAGACGCTTGCCGGGACTGAATCGCTCCACGTCGGTCATCGCCGTTTCGAACTCCGCCCGGGCATCCTCGACCCGCCGGGCCAGCCGCTCTCCAGTCCCCTCGGACAGCAGGCGCTCGGTGGAGAGGAAGCGCAGAAACGCAGCAAACCCGGCGATGAAATCACCGGCATCGTTGGGACCGAACTCGACCTTGGCCGGGAAGATCTCGAAGAGCAGTGTCCGCACGTCGTCCACCGACCACGCAGTGAGGTTGGGGTCGAGGTACTGCCACTTGTATTCGAGGACGTCTCGAACGGCCCAACCCGCGTTGCTCTCGCTCGTCGACCTCGAAACGATGCACCAGTTCCTCGCGCGCCGCCTCGAACTCGTCCTGTTGCTCCGGATCCGACCCCGGCACCACACACCGAACCTACTGCTCGCCATGACTCGTGTCTCACGGAAAAGAACGGTCGTCAGTGACTCCTGTGTCCGCAGGGAATTCAAAGGAATCGCAAATCCGTGACGACATGATTCGCGCCGCCACGAAGCCGGCGCCCCGCGATGCCACCTTGCCGAGGTCTCGCGCCTGGGTCGCAAGTCCGTGACGACCGTCGGGTCGTCAAACTCGCACTGCACTTCGCGCGAAGCCCCGACCCGACGGGACCTCCGATGCGAAGCGCCCAAAGGAGCGACGCCGAACT
>CAVSEB010000010.1:0-63874 GCA_963726855.1 uncultured Acidimicrobiaceae bacterium | reverse complement strand
GACGAAATCCTGGGCGTCGGCGCGGCGTCGTATCCCCTCCGGTTGGCCGGGGAATAGTCAGCCCTGCCGAAACGGATCTTGGGACCCGCGGTCCTGCCGCCGTGGTGGTCGTGCCGGTGGGCATCGGGTCGAGCTAGACCGGGGTGGAGGTGCGTTCGCCCAACCTGGAGGACGTCTTCTTGACCTGACTGGGAGAGGGCTGCGAGACTGAGTCCGCGTTGCCCATTCGTGAGGTCCGCAGCGGCCTGCGGCAAATCCTCGAACCTGGTGCGACAAAATGAGGGTCTGAAGGAGAGACGGGCGACGCCCTGTGGCGCGGACTCCGGGGAGCGTGTTGCGACCGGCGAGCACAGCGCTGCCCGACCCCAAGGAGGAACGGTGCACACATCGGGTACCAGCGGGCGGCCTCGCCCAGCGGTACGAAGACTGGCGGTCTCGGCCGCGCCCTGGCGGTGGGCCGTGGTGGTCGGGCCGTCGCCGGCGGGTCGGCCGGGCCGGCGTCGGGCGTGGGCGTCTCCGGCGTGAGGACCGCGTCGCACAACGTCACGGTGCACAAGGCCACCGGGTCTGCGGCCACCGTCGGCCTCATCACCGATGCCGGTGGCTCGGGCGCCGTCGGGAACGGTCCGCCTCGTCGAACAGGGCGCCCCGGCGGCCACCGAGTACCTGAATGCGGACTTGGGGGGCCTCGAGGGTCACAAGGTGAACCTCTTCGTCTGCGGGGACAAGGCCACCCCGGCCGGTGGCCAGTCCTGTGCCAACGCCATGGTCCAGCACGGCGTGGTCGCCGTGGTGGCGCCGTTCACCGACGAGGGACCGACCGAGGTGCCGACGATCGTCGCCGCCGGCATCCCTTACATCGTGGTGACCGGCGCCTCTCGGCCGAGCTGTCGACGTCGGGTGCCTACGCCCTCCAGTCCGGGTTCCCCTCCTATATCGGAGCCATGGCCTTGAGCGCCGAGCAGCACGGCTACAAGAACGTGGCCTTCCTGGTGGACAGCACGCCGGCCACCCTGCAGACCGTGCAGACGCTCGGCGGCATCGTCTACAAGGCGGCGGGCGTCACCCTGCAGACCGAGCCGGTGATCCCGGGGACGGCGGACGTTTCCGCGCAGCTGCAGGCGGCAGTGTCCGGCGGCGCCACCGCCGTCGGCGTCATCGGCGACCTGACGTTGTGCAACTCGTTTCTCAAGGGCTACGAGAAGCTGCACCTCACGCTGCCCCGCTATGTGCTCCCGACCTGCCAGGACCCGAGCATCGAGCACTCGGCCACGCTCGACAAGGCGCTGGCCGGCTCCTACGTCCCCACGACGACCACGCCGTCCAAGGCCGACGAGGAGGAGTACGCCGCCATCGCCAAGGCCTTCATGCCCAAGGTGAGCAGCAACGCCGTTGTCAGCAGCAACCAGGCCGAGGGGGCGGCCTCGGTGCTCGCGCTGGCCAACGTCATGAAGGGCACGACGCAACCGGTCACGGCAGCGGGCATCAAGGCGACGATCGCGCCGGACAAGAACGTCACGATCCCGCTGTCGGGTGGCCTGACCTTCACCTGCAACGGGACGGCCATTCCGCAGTTCACCTCGGTGTGCTCGTCGTGGGCGGCAATCGGGACCATCCAGCCCGGCAAGGCGGGCACGGTGACCAAGGTCAAGGTGCTCAACCCGACGCCGCTCTACTGACGACGGCCGGGTTCCTCCTCGCCGATCACCGCGGCGAAAGACTCGGCGCCGGTGCCGCGTCCGCTCCGCTCGCCTGGCCGAAGATTCACCAGCCCGACCTCGGAGCCCGCACCCGGCTCTGCTAGCGTCGCATAAAAGAGGATCCTCTTTTCCCTGGGGAGGGCGATGGAGCAGGCGCCGATGTTGTACTGCCACGGTCTCCGGAAGTGGTACGGGGACCGGCTGGCCGTCGACGGCGTGTCCTTCTCTATCGGCGCCGACGAGTGCTACGGCCTGCTCGGCCCAAACGGGGCCGGGAAGACGACCACCATCTCCATGCTGTGCGGGCTGATCCTCCGCGACGAGGGCCAGATCACCATCGACGGCCACGAGGGCGGCACCCTCGAGGCGAAGAGGACCGTCGGCTACGTCCCCCAGGATCTGGCCCTCTACCCGGACCTCTCCGCCATCGAGAACCTGACCTTCTTCGGCCAGCTCTATGGGCTCTCGGGCAAGGACCTTGACGCCCGCATCGCGGAGACGCTCGAGCTCGTCGGCCTGGCCGACCGAGGAAAGGACCGCATCGGCACCTATTCGGGCGGCATGAAGCGGCGGGCCAACATGGCCGCCGGCCTGCTGCACCGGCCCAAGCTGCTCGTGCTCGACGAGCCCACCGTCGGCGTCGATCCCCAGAGTCGCAACGCCATCCTCGAGACCGTGGCCGCCTTGGGCATCGCCGTGCTCTACACGACGCACTACATGGAGGAGGCCGTCGAAGCTGTGCGACCGCATCGGCATCATCGACGACGGCCATCTCGTCGCGGAGGGGACGGCGGAGGGGCTGATCGGCGAGCACGGCGGGCGGGACAAGGTGCACCTGAACTGCGCCCCGCGAGAGCCTCGACGAGCTGGCCGCCGCCTGCCGTGACCTCGAGAACGTGCACGATGTCGGCGAGATCGACGGACACCTGGAGCTGACGACGGACCACGGGCCGGCGGTGCTGCCCGGCGTCGTGGCCGTGGCCGCCCGGCACCGCGTCGAGTTGACGGGCGTGGAGGTGCGCTCGCCCAACCTCGAAGACGTCTTCCTGAGTCTGACCGGGAAAGAGCTCCGGGATTGATCCGCGTCATCGCGCTGAACGAGCTGCGCCGGCGGCTGCGCGATCGTTCCGTGCTGATCGGCTGCCTTGCCGCGCCGCTGCTCGATGTCGGCCGTGCTCGGCCTGTCCTTCGCCGGCAGCAGCTCGACAGCGGCGCTGAAGATCGGCGTCTCGGGTGCGTCGCCTGCGCTCGTCTCGGCGGCCGAGCAGGCCAGCCAGCTGCCGCACGGCATCACGGTGGTGTCGCTGCCGAGCGAGGAGGCGGTGAAGTCGGACGTCGCCAACGGGGACCTGGCCGGCGGGGTGGCGGTGCTGGCCGGGCCAGATGCACCTCGACAGCCTGCTGGTGCCGGTGGTCGACCCGGGTGCGTCGACGACGCCGGGGTTCGACGTGGTGACCCGGGGGACGTCGCAGCTGGGGCAGGAGTACGCGGAGTCGGTGGCGGCGGGTATCTCGAGCGTGCTCTACGCGTGACGGGTGCCGGACGCGTCGACGACGGCGGCGGCCACGCGACGAGGCCGCCGCCGACTCGCCCCGCCGGCGCGTCGCCATCACGACCCAGGACGTCGGCAAGGCGGGCGGCAAGGTCGACCTCAACTTCTTCGCCCCCAACATCGCCGTCGTCTTCCTCTTCATCGGCAGTGGGTTGGGGATGCGGTCGCTGCTCATGGAACGTTCGGCCGGGACGTTGGCCCGTCTGACGGCCTCCCCGTTGCGTCCGGCGCAGATCGTCCTCGGGAAGCTGCTGGCCATCTTCGTCACCGGGCTGATGACGATCTTCGTGATCTGGGCGGTGACGACGTTCGCCTTCGGGGCCGACTGGGGGTCGCCGCTCGGCGTCGTGCTGATGGCCGTGGGGGCGACGCTGGCCATGTGCGGCATCGGCGTGTTCCTGACGTCGCTGGCCAAGAACGAGCAACAGGCCTTCGGCATCACCATGCTGGTCGGGCTGGCGCTGGCCTTGCTGGGTGGCAACCTCCTGCCGTCGGGCTCGCTGCCCGACGCGTTCCAGGTGCTGGCGCTCGGGACGCCCAACGGCTGGGCGCTGGTCGGCTTCGGCCGGTTGGACCAGCTGAGCGAGCCGGCCAGCAGCGTCATCGGACCGTTCGTCGTGCTGCTCGTCATCGCGGCGATCGCGGGTGGGCTGGCCATGACCAGGGTGCGCCGGATGGTCGAGCCGTGATCGCCGTCATCTGGGTCAACCTGAAGCGGGCCATGGGGGACCGGCGGCTGCTGATCATCGGAACCCTCGTCCCGGTGGTGATCATCCTGATCACGGGGCTGCTGGAGGGGAACCCGAAGGAGCCGATCGGGTTGCTGCACCCGTCGGCCCGGCTGCTCCACCTGGCCGAGTCGACCAACGGCGTGCGGGTGCGGGTCGAGGCCAACCGGACGGACCTGACCGACGACATTCTGCGGGGACGGGTGGTGGCCGGGATCGTGCAACTGCCCTCCTCGTCGACGCCGTCGTCGACCCGACCGAACCGGGCTCGGTCCGGGCCGACTTCCTGGTCGAGTCGGCCACCACCGACGCCGTCCAGGCCCGCACCGACGTGGTCGCCCTGATGGATCTGATCGCCGCCGAAGGGAATAACCCCAAGTTCACCGACCACACCCTCAAGGTCACGCCCACGGAGTCGCCCCTGTCACCCTTCGCCTATGTGGCGCCGGCCAACCTGGTGCTGTTCATGGGCATCGCCGTGCTGGTCGCTCTCGGCCGGGATGGTCGAGACGCCGCCGCCTCGGCGTCTCACAACGCCTGTCTGCCGCGCCCATCACGCAAACGGGCGGTCGTCTTCGGGCAGATGGCCAGCATGATGGTCACGGCCATCGCCATGGCCCTCGGCCTGCTCTTCGTCGGCATCATCCTGTTCAACGTGCACTGGGGCAACCCGTTGAGCGTGCTGCTCGTCGTCGTGCTGCTCGGCATCTGCATCGCCGCGCTGCTCCGTCATCATCGGGACGTGGTCGCGCGCTCGCAGGAGCAGGCCATCGCCACGGCGGTGATCGTCGCCATCGTCGCCGGCATGCTCGGGCGGCTGCGTCTACCAGCTCGATACGGTCAGCACGACCGTCCGCGAGGTCGGGCACATTGTGCCGCAGGCCTGGGCCATGGATACGTTCGTCAAGCTGATCTACGACCACGCCAGTTTCACCGAGCACGCTGCCCGCCGATCGGGGCGCTGGCCGCCTTCGCCGTCGGGCTGAGCGTGCTGGCCGTCGTCTACTACTCCCGCAAGGTGTTCTCGACGGCGACCTGACCGGCCCGCCGGACCCGCTCGCCCCACCAGGGCCCCGTCCCTCCTGGGTAATAGAATATACTGAATTACGTGCCGCAGCCGCCGTACGCCGCACGCCACCCCCGACGAGGCCGCCGGCACCGGCGCCCCCAGTCGTGACCGACACCGCCGCCCCCCACGTCCGGACGAACCCACCGACCTGTCGGCCCGGGTCATGTTCGACGACCCGTACCCCACCTACCAAGAGCTGCGGCGACGAAGCAGCCCTGTCGCCCGGGCCTACTCCAAGCAGATGCTCGGGGGTGCGGGATACATGCTCACCCGCCACGAACACGTCCTCCTCCTCCACAACGACGTCCGCTTCTCCAGCGACCCCTCTAGCGACCCGACCGGACGACGGCACGTCGAGCTTCCTCATGAGGCACCTACCCAAGATGTTCCGCCTGCTCACCCAGAGCATGGTCTACAAGGACGACCCCGACCACGCCCGCCTGCGCCGCCTCGTCAACAAGGCTTTCACCCCCCGCCGCGTCCAGAGCTCCAGGACGACATCGGCGCATCGTCGACGGCCTCCTCGACAACGCCGAGCGCAAGGCCGCGGCCGGCGAGACCGTCGACCTCGTCGACGAGGTCGCCACCCCCCTCCCGCTGTCGGTCATCTCGGCCATGCTCGGCGTCGGTGCCGAGGACCGTGACGAGTTCCACCGGCTGATGGAGCGCTTCGTCGAGCGCCTGGGCAGCGGGTCGGCCGCCGACGCCGTCAAGGCCATCCCCACCGCCCGCAAGCTCTACCGCCGTCCTGCTCCGCCTGGCCGCCGAACGCCGGGCCCGTCCCGACGACGGCATGATCACCGCGCTCCTCCAAGCCAGCGTGGACGGCGACTCCCTGACCGACGACGAGGTCATCGCCATGATCTTCCTCCTCATGCTGGCCGGCCACGACACGACGGCCAACCTCATCGGCAGCTCGGCCCTCGCCCTCATCGAGCACCCCGACCAGGCGCGACCTCTGGCGCAACGACCCGGCCCTGGCCCAGCCGGCCGTCGAGGAGCTGCTCCGCTACACGACCCCCGTCCCCTGCGGCGCCGCCCGCATCCTCCAAGAGGACGTCGACCTCGAGGGCACCGTCCTGCCCAAGGGCGCCAAGGTGCTCGGGATGATCATCTCGGCCAACCGGGACGAAAACGTCTTCGCACGGCCCGACCAGCTCGATCTGACCCGAGACCCCAACAAACACCTCACGTTCGCCTTTGGCAAGCACTTCTGCCTCGGCAACCAGCTCGCCCGCATGGAAGGACAGATCGCCATCGGCGAACTCAACCGCCGCTTCCCGCACATGCGCCTCGCCGTCCCCCGCGACACCCTGCGCTACAAGCCGGTCCAAGCCCTGCGCGGCTTCCGCGGCCTCCCCCTCACCCTCAACTAACTCTCCCGCCGAGTCCTCCGGGTCGCGCCCCGCACCGACCGTTCATTCACTGATGGCCGACGCACCGACACTCTCCGCCCGTGAGATCGCCCGCCTCAGCACCGAGGAGATCTTCGAACTGGCCGCCGAGACCTCCCGCCGCATGGCCTCCCTGGCGGGCCTCGTCGTTCTGCTCACCGGCGAACTCGATCGCCGTGAGGGCTGGCGCGACGACGGCGCGACCTCCGTCGAGGACTGGCTGGTGGAGCGCACCGGCTCTCCATACCCTCGGCCAAGACCTACGCGCACGTCGGCGAGCGGCTCTTCGACCTGCCCCACCTGGCCTCCGGCCTTTCTTCGGGCTCGCTGAGCTTCGACAAGGTCCGCGCCGTGGCCGACGTCGCCACACCCGAGACCGACCGCGAGATCGCCGACGCCGCCGTCGGCACTCTCCGTCAAGGACTTGGCCCAACTCGCCCGTTCGCACAAGAAGCCCACTCCCCAGAGCGATGACGCCGACCAGGACAACCGGTCGCTCCGCTTCAACCACACGTTCCGCACCATCACCGCGCAACTCCCTCCCACCTCCTATTCCGAGGCGAAGGCTCGCCTCGAGGCCCAGGCGAAGAAGGGGGATGGCGAGACGAAGTTCGACCAGCGCCTGGCCGATGCCTTCATGGAGCTCATCCGCCAGTCCGGCCGCCGCTCGACAGGGCCGCCTCCTCCGGACGGATTCCTCGTCGCCCACGTGCCGCTCGAAGTCCTCCTCGACGAGAGAGTCGACCCTCTGCGGCGAACTCGAGCGAGGCGGCTACATCAGTGGCGACGTGATCCGCCGGCTGGCCTGCGACTCGACGCTGATCATTGCGGCCGACGACGACGCCGGCCACACCATGTACGAGGGCCGCCAGCAACGCCTTGCCACGGCCGACCCAACGTCGCGAGATCTGGCGGCGCGACCGTCACTGCCGGTTCCCCGGTTGTGACAACGGAATCTTCTGCTTGCCGCACCACATCAGACGATGGAAACCGGACCACGGACCGACCGATTTGCCAAACTTAATCTTGCTCTGCGAATACCACCATCACCTGATCCACTCCAAGGCGTGGAGCATGTCCGGCGATGCGAATCGATGCGGTCACCTTCGAGGGGCCGACCGGTCGCGCCATGACATCGGAGCCGTCGATCTTCTGGACCCACGCCGGTCGGAGCCCGCTCGACCACCGAGTCCTAACCGCGGGCCCGCGGCCCGGTTCCTCTCCCACTGGTCCCGGCTGACGTAGCTCTGGTCCTCGCCCCATCCCTCGACGCCGCCGTCCCACGTCCAATGGACGAGCGAGTCGCCCCCGTGCCCGCGCCAGTGCCGGCTGATCGCCTCGCCGCGCACCGAGAGCAGGCGGCCGAACTCGTCCACCGCCTCGATCTCGAGCGTCAACGGCCACCCCGTCGTCGCATCGAAGGTGACCCGGCGCTCCCCGGCGAGGATGTGACCGTACGTCGCCTCCCGCGGAGGAGGAAGCCGCACGACACCGGCTCGACGGCTCGGGCCCGGGCATGGCGTAGATGAGCCAGGCCTCGCCCGGCCCGGCGGCACAGAACGAATAGCCCGACACCACCGAACGTCTCCCGCCCCCGTCCGGCCCGTGCGCCTCGCTGTCCCGTCGCCGGGCGGTCGCTTCGGCCGGCCCAACGGCCGCGGTCCCCACGAGCGGTCGCGGACCGAGTAGCAGTCGATGGCGATCTCCTCGCCGTGGAGCACCATCGCCCCGGTCACGTGACCGGCCTGGTCGAAGTGCGCACCCTTGAGAAAGGGGACCACACCGATCGGGGTGCGGGTTCGGCGCCATGATCGCCTCGAACTCGAGGTCCACCTCGAGCGCGCCCGGATCCGAGTAGGAGACGGCGTAGCGGCGCAGCGGCTCGAGCACCCGCACGTGCACACCGTTCGGCCACTCGAAGTCGCGCATGTCCCGTTCGGCACCGAGGCGGCAACTGCAGACCTGAGTACTCGGCCCGGTATAGCGAGCTCCCACGGGTAGGCGGCGCTGGTCGTCCCACACCCAGGCGCCGCCGTTGCAGAGGTTGGCGTTCGGCCGGGCCTGGCAATAGGCCCAACCGCCGAGCTTGCGCTCCGGGATGTTCCAGGAGAACCAGCATAGTCTCCGTCTCCCACCATCGGTCCGTCATCTCCTCGTCGTGGAAGTCGTCGTCCTCTGGGCCGAGCGTGCGGTAGGTCCGCTCGGTCGCGGCGCTGGTCGAGGTCGACCCCGAACATCTGGCTCATCGCTCGTCTCCGCTCGTCAACGCAGCTCGGGCCAGTGACGGTCGGCCAGCACGCCCATCGCCGGCCGGGCCAGTTCGGTCTCCCGGGCCACCCGGCGCCACAGCACGCGCAGGTAGTCCTCGTCGCTGACCGCGCCCGTCGCCGACCGCCGACCGCCGCTGCTCCCCGACCGTCCTCGACCGACGCCGGCGCGTTCCCCGAGCAACGCTCGTCAGGTCGTCGAGCTCCGCTCCCGCGTACGACGTCGCCGTACATGTCGACCTGGGCCAGATACTTGATGAGCCGTGCGATCCCCTTCCCCGCGTGCCGCCGCCAAGGGTCGTCGGTCCGCGGCACGATCACGTCGCGCAATTGCGCGAGCACGGCGTCGTACATCCAGTCGTGGTCGCTCGCCGGTCGCGGCCACTCTTCGCCTCCGCCTGCTCGAGCTCCAGGCCCGACCGCGGCCGCCGAGCGCCTCGAGCCAGAGCCGGCGGTGCAGTAGGCCGTAGATGAAGCCGTTGCCGACGTCGCCACCACCGCCACCGTCCCTGCCGGCGCCCGTTGTCGCCGTCGCCTCGCACGGGCGGCGGCCCGATGGCTCATCACCTGCAGCTTCGTCTCGGCCATCACCTGGTAGTAGTGCACCCGCGCCGTCGTCGATGTGGTTGCCCGACAGCGCCTCGTACTCGCGCAGCCGCGCCGGGAAGTCGGTGAAGGGCTCCTGGGTCGCCCGCAGCGACAACCACGCGATGTCGTCCATCGGGTCACCCAGGTGGGCGAGCTCCCAGTCGACCACCGCCGTGACCCGCCCGCCCGAGTACATGAAGTTCCCCGGACCGGTGTCCCCCTGCACCAGCACCGGACGCCCGTCGTAGGCGGGAATGTTGCGGCGCAGCCAACGACAGCGAGAAGGCCAAGGCCGGATCGAGCGTCGCCACCCCGCGTCGCCAGGATCTGCGTCCCATTCGTCGAGCTCCGCCCCACCGCCTCGGCCACGGTCGCACCGCGGGGAACGCGGAAGATCCAGCGACGCCGCGTCCAGCGCGTGCAGCGCCGCCAGCTTGGTCATGAAGTCCTCCGCCGTGGCCTCCTGCTCCGCGGCGTCGGCGATCCGCGAGAACCAGGTCTCACCCTCCACCCGCTCCGACAGCATGGCCTGGTGCACCGGTGCACCCCGAGCACCCGGGGCACCGGCACCGTCCGTCCCCTGCAGCGCGAGATACACGGTCGCCTCGCGGTGCAGGGTCCACGGATCCTTCGTCCGAGCGGGATCGGAGCGGTCGTAGCGCAAGAAGCACTCCGTCACCGTCCCGTCGGCACGGCGCAAATCGATGAACCACGCCTCCTTGCGCGCCCCGCCCGGTTTGCGGTCAGCCTCGACCACAACGCCGCCGCCCACGTCCTCGACCCAGGCCACCAGGTCGTCGGGCAGCGAGACGGCGGCGCTCACCGGCGTACAGGAAGAGAAAACTCAGCCGGCCGGCGCGGTGCCAGGGAGGCCGATGGCCTTGGTCTCGAGGTACTCCTCGAACCCTTCCTGTCCGTTCTCCCGGCCGAGACCGCTCTGCTTGTAGCCACCGAAGGGCACGTCGGGGCCGAACCACTGCCGCCGTTCACCGCAAGCGTCCCGGTGCGGATGCGCCGGGCGACACCGAGCTGCCCGCTCCTCGTCGGAGCCACTGACCACGCCGGACAGCCCGTAGACGCGAGTCGTTGGCGATGCGCACGGCGTCGTCGTCGTCCTCGAAGGGGATGACCGCGAGCACCGGCCCGAAGATCTCCTCCTGGGCGATGGTCGAGTCGGGGTCCACGTCGGCGAACAGGTGGGCTCCACGAAGTAGCCCTTGTCGAACTGCGGCGGGCGCGCCGCCGCCGACCAGCCAGGTGCGCCCCTCGGCCTTGCCCTTCTCGATGTAGCCGAGCACCCGCTCGCGCTGCTTGGCGTTGATCAGCGGGCCGGACATGTTGCCCGGATCCCGGTCGGGTCGCCGTAGGGGAACGATCGACATCATGGCCTTGGCCATCTCGACGCCCTCGTCGTAGCGCGAGCGTGGGCAGGAGCAGCCGGGTCGGTGATCGCGCAGCCCTGGCCGGAGTGCATGCACACCATGCCGACGCCCCGGGCGAGCACGTCGGCCAGGTCGGCGTCGTCGAGGACGATGTTGGCCGACTTGCCGCCGAGCTCGAGGAACACCTTCTTCAGCGTCTCGGAGCCGCTGGCCATGATGCGCCTGCCGACGGCGGTCGAGCCGGTGAAGGTGATCATGTCGACCCGGGGGTCGGTCGGTGAGCACCTCGCCCACTCAGGTGGTCCGACGAGGTCACGACGTTCAACACGCCGGCCGGGATGTCGGTCTCCTCGGCGATCGAGCTTGCCGAGCAACGTGGCCGACCAGGGCGTGTCGGGCGCCGGCTTCAAGACCACGGTGTTGCCGGCCGCCAGCGCCGGCCCCAGCTTGGCCAGGTTCAGGTACGAACGGGAAGTTCCACGGCGTGATGGCCGCCACCACGCCGATCGGCTCACGCCGGATGAGCCGGCGCTGCGGCCGGCCCAACGACTCGCGCTCGGGCAGGCAGTGCTCGTACTCGTACGCCGTCGGCCTGCTCCGCCCAGTAGGCCATGTCGTCAGCGGGTCCTCGACCTGCATGATGTACGTCAGCATCACGGGGCTGCCCGTCTCGGGCACCACGCCGTCCGTAGCTCCTCCTTGGCCCGCTCCATGGCGGCGTGGAGCTGCTCCAGGCAGCGCCGCCGGAACGCGTGGTCGGTCGCCCACGTCGTCTCGTCGAAGGCCCGCCGGGCCGCCGCGATGGCGTCGCCCACGTCGGCCGGCGCCGCGTCGTAGACCTGTCCGAACACCTCCTCGGTCGCCGGGTCGATGTTGTCGAACGTCGCCCCGTCGACGACTCCACCAACTTGCCGTCGATCAGCTGTCGTGGCTCGTACGGCGCCGACACGGCGCCTCCTCGAGTTGCCATCAGTGCACTTTCCCTTTCGTTAAACGATCCGAGTCGAATGATCAGCCCAGTACCGCTCGCGCAGCGGGCCCTTGTAGAGCTTCCCGGTCGGCAGGCGGGGCAGCTCGCTCCACGAAGTCGACCGTCCGCGGGCACTTGAAGTGCGCCAGATGCTCCCGGCAGAACGCGATCAGCTCCGCTCCAGCACCTCGTCGCCCGACCACCCCGTCCACCGGCTGCACGACCGCCTTGACCTCTTCGCCCAGGTCGTCGTTGGGCACGCCGATGACGGCCGCGTCCAGCACCGAAGGGTGCGTCACGAGCAGGTTCTCCGTCTCCTGCGGGTAGATGTTCACACCCCCGGAGATAATCATGTGGGCCTTGCGGTCGGTCAGGAACAGGTACCCGTCCCGTCGACGTACCCCACGTCACCCACCGTGCTCGTCGTCCCCCCGTCACGCCGGGACGCTGCCGTCTTGCTCGGGTCGTTGAAGTACTCGAAGTCGGTCGCCCCGCCGAACCACACCGTCCCCGGCGTCCCCACGGGACACTCGGCCCCGTCGTCGTCCAGGATCAGGATCTGGCTCAGCACGCCCCGCCCCACGGTCCCCTGGTGCGCCAACCAGTCCTCGGAGTCGATGAACGTCGCACCCGTTCCCCTCCGTCGCGGCGTAGTACTCCAGCATGATCGGCCCGAACCACTCGATCATCTGCTCCTTCACCGGGCACCGGGCACGGCGCCGCGGCGTGGATGACGACCTCGAGCGACGACACGTCGGCCGCCGCCCGCACCGACGTCGGGCAGCTTCAGCATGCGGGAGAACATGGTCGGGCACGACCTGTGAGTGCGTCACCCGGTGCTGCCCCACCAACGTCGAGATACAGCGCCGGATCGAAGTGCTCCATCACGACCGCCGTCGAGCGCATCCGCAGCGCAATGGCCACGCTGACCTGCGGCGCCGTGTGGTACAGCGGCGCCGGCGACAGGTACACCATCCCCTCGCGGAGCCGCCACAGTGCGGCGATCCCGAGCACGGCGATGCTCGTCTCCGAGGGGTGGATGTCGTACGATCGGCCGCAGGATCCCCTTGGGCCGCCCCGTCGTCCCCGACGAGTACATCATCGGCGCACCGAGCTGCTCGTCGGCGACGTGCGTCGGTCGGGCCGGGAGCCCACCGCCTCGTCCCACGACTCGAAGGGCCCGGCGGCCGGCGCCCGACTGCTGCCACCATGACCCAGCGCTCGACGTTCGGGCACAGTGCGGGCAGTTGCGCCGCGACGTCGGCCTTGGCCGCCGACGTCACGCACGACCCTCGACTTGCGAGTCGTTGACGATGTAGGCCACCTCCTCGGCCGAGAGGTAGGAGTTGACCGGCGTGTAGTAGCGCCCCGGTCCGTTCCGCGCCCGCCTCGGCGAGCAGCACCTCGGGGATCGTTCTCCATGAAGATGCGCGATGTGGTCGCCCTTCGCGCAGCCCGGTCTCGCGCAGGAAGTGGGCCACCTGGTTCGCCCCGTCCTCGTAGGCGGACCAGGTCACCATCGCGGCCCGACGGCTCGATGATCAGCGCCGGCTCGTTCGGGTGCTGTGCCGCCTGTGTCAGCTGCGTACATCGCTGCCGCCTCCCTCTTCGTCGCCCAGGCACGAGTAGAGCACGTCGACCAGCGCAGGCGCCCATGAGCGGGAGCGCCTGGTTCTCCAGGTGGTTGCGCACGAAGCCGACGGCCACGCGATCAGTCGGATCGGCGAAGCCGATCTGCCCGCCCGCACCCATGTGCCCGAACGCGCCGTCGATTGGGCCGTGCATGCGGAGGCAGCGCCGGGCACGAGCGCCGGGGGTCTCGAGCGTGTAACCGACGGCCCAGCGCGTCGGCACGCCCATCACCGCGTCGCGACCGCAGACCTGCTCCACCCTGAAGTCGCTCGACCGACGCCCGCGACACCAGCTCCTCGCCCGCCGCCAGCGCGGCGTAGAGCCGGGCCAGCCCCCGCGCCGTCGCCGTGGCGCCGAGCGCTCCGATCTCGGCCTGCAGCACCGCGGCGCGTGTTCATGAAGTCGGCGAACCGGGGCCGCCCCTGCTCGTCGGCGAAGAGGCTCCCGTGGGCCCCGGCCAGCACCGAGCGGCCCGACTTCGACGTCGGGGTCGATCGCCGCCAGTGCGCCCTCCTGGCCTGGCTTGACCGGGAACTCCATCACCGTCGCCACCGACCCCGAGCTCGGACTGCGGCGTGCCGATGGAACACGTCGCCCCGAGCGGCGCCGGCCACCTCCTCTGCGAAGAACTGGCCCGAGGCTGCTTCCGCTGATCCGCCGCACCAGTTCGCCGACCAGCCAGCCGAAGGTGACCCCGTGGTAGCCGTGCCGGGTTCCCGGCTCCCAG
Source organism: uncultured Acidimicrobiaceae bacterium (assembly GCA_963726855.1). Lineage (GTDB taxonomy): Bacteria > Actinomycetota > Acidimicrobiia > Acidimicrobiales > RAAP-2 > Bog-473. Next base: position 49,864 of record CAVSEB010000010.1, on the reverse strand, counting down.
GCCGGCTCGCCCGCCGCCACCCCGGCCGCGATGGCCACCGGTGTCGTCCCAGCCCGAGCCGTCCCAGCTCAGGAGCGCATCGGATCCGGGCAGCCCGATGGCACCCGACTGGTGGCTGAGCAGCTGGCGCACCGTCGTGTCGCCCTCCTTGCCCGACGTGCCCGAACTCGGGCCAGTACCGCACCACCGCCGCGTCCAGGTCGAGCTCACCCCGGTCCTCGAGCACGTGGGCGCACAGTGTGGTCAGGCCCTTGGTCGACGACATGATCGACCGCCCGCGTGTCCTCCTCCCACGGCCGCCCGTCGCCGGCCGCAGCCCGGTCCAGACGTCGACGACGCACTCGCCGTCCACGAACGCGGCGAAGGCGCCGCCCCCGTCCCCGAGGTCGGCCGCTGCCGCTCCGTCGCCTCGCCCACGACGACCGTCGCCCCGTCGCCCATGCACCTCGGCCACCCGCTCGAAGCCCGGTGCCGTGAAGCCGCTCACCGTCGTTCACAGCGCGCGCAGCTCCCTCTCGACGTCGGGCCACCACTCCTTGCGCCACCACGAGACGTTGATGCGATCGACCAGTCCGCCGTAGCGGTCGGCCACCTCGGCCCGCCAGCTCGTCAGGCGCGACAGACGATCGTCAGCGTGTCGAGCACCTCGTCGTCGACCAGCCGGGCCATCTCGTCCCAGCGCTCCCTGCTTCGAGCAGTCGTAGAGCTCGGTCTGCAGGTCGCCCCAGCCGTGCAGCTCGAGGACGGGGCGGTAGGCCGGGGTCGAGCGCGTAGTAGCCGACGTGGCGGCGCATGGCGTCACGGGCCTTCTCCATCTTCGTCGGCGTCCTCGACCACCGAGGTGAACCCCGGGCAGGTCATCTCGATGTCGGCCCGGGTCCGCCCGACGTGGCCAGCCCCCGTTCGAGCGCCGGCAGCGTCACCTCGCGCAGGTAGCGCGACCGGTGCAGAAGCCGTGGGTGATGACGCCGTCGGCCACCTCGCCCGCCACCTCGTTCATCCGCGGACCCACGGCGGCGAGGAAGACCCGGGGCGGCCCGAAGCTCGTGCGGTCGTGGCGCGAACACCGGCGTCATCAGGGTGTGGGTGTAGAACTCGCCCTCGAAGTCGAGCCGGGCCGCCGTCGTTCCACGACGCCCAGATGGCCCGCAGCGCCAGCACGTACTCGCGCATCCGCGCCGCCGGCTGCGACCACGTCATGGAGAACCGCCGCTCGATGTGCCGCCGCACCTGCGACCCCAGACCCGAGCACCACGCGGCCCGCCGAGTACTCCTGAAGTTGGTTCGTCGTGTAGGCCAGGCTCATCGGGTTGCGGGCGAAGGCGATGGCCACCGCCGTCCCGAGCGCCACCGTCGCCGAGTGCTCGGCCGCCAGCGCCAGCGACAGGAACGGATCGTTCGTCGTCTCGGCCGCCCAGACGCAGTCGAGCCCGGCCTCTTCGGCCGCGCCGACGCCGGTCCGGCGACCCGGCGGCGAGTTCGGCACCCGACCCCGGTGTCGATCTTCACTCAGCGTGCGCCGCTTCGCCCGCGCCGCACCGGTGCCGGCGTCGGTGCCGGGCCCTTGACGGCCGGCATGTCCACCGAGAGCGGCAGCGGGATGCCCGACCTGGACGAAGCGGTCCGGCGGCCGGATGGCGACAGTGACGCAACAGATCCCGGCCACTCACCTGTGGTCGTCGGGCACCGACGTAGGGGTGGACGCTGGCGCCGCGGGCACGCTCGCCGGGAGCGCAGGCGCGAGCACCGCGGCCTCGACCGTCAGGATCCGAGCGACCGCCGCGACGGCCGCCGTCACCGAGCTCGGTCGCGCCGCCAGCGCATCGCGAGGGCGTCGAGCTGGGCCTCGGTGACGCAGCACACGCGACCCACCGTCCTCGGCCGGTAGAGGCGGCACCCGAGCCGAGGGCCCTCCGAGATCGTCGCCGACCTGGTCGCCGCGCGCCCCGTGCACGGCCGAGTGTGGCGACGTCCTCGGATTGGAAGACGGTCGCCGTCATATCAAGCGAGGCTTCGACCGTCGTGACGCGTGTCCCCGCGGGCGCGGCCCAAGCAGTGCGAGGACGATGCCCGCCGCCAGGTGCAGCCCGGTGCCGTAGTCGTTCGCCGTGAAGTTGACCGGGACGTGGCCGCGGCCACCGCCCTGGGTCATCTCCATGCCGGTCGCCGCCTGCACGACGTAGTCGAAGGACGGCCGGCACGGCCAACGGGCCCTTGAGGCCGAAGCCCTTGGCCCGGGCGTAGACCAGGGCCGGGTTCACCGCGCGCAAGTGCCGCCTCGTCGAGTCCCAGCCGCTCCCACGTGCCCGGCCACGGCGTTCTCGACCACGACGTCGGATGCGGCGACGAGATCGAGCAGACGGCGCTCGATCCTCGTCGTCCTGAGGTCAAGGACGAGTCCCCGCTTCGAGCGGTTGCCGTCCACGTAGATGTTGGGGAGGACCGGCATCAGCTGGAACCCGCCCTCGCCGCCCGGCGGCTCCACCTTGACCACGTCGGCACCGAGCTCGGCCAGGAGGCGCGCGGCCAGCGGGCCGGCCCAGAAGCTCGACAGGTCGACGATGCGGTGGCCGGCCAAGCGCGCCCTGCTCGCCCCCGTGCCGTCGCGCCGGGACGGCGCCTCGCCGGCTTCGGCTTCGATGCGGATGGGTGGGCCCAGCGAGCGAGACCCGCCCGAGGCCGGATCGTCGGTCTCGACCACGAGCTCGTTGGCCCGTGCCTGCTCGCTCGCCAGCCACTCCGCCAGGGTGTTGCACTTGGCCACGGCGGCCGGCCGTTCGCAGCAGGGCCGCCTCCCACTCGTCGGCCGTCCTGCCGGCGAAAGCGTCGGCGATCTCGTCCAGCTTGGCCCGGTTCCACTCCCGGTCGGAGAGCTTGGCCAGCCCCTCCGGCGTGCCGTAGTCGAGCCCGCCGTCGTCGATGCTCGAGCAGTCGGCACAGTTCACGCCAGCGTTCGGTGCCGCTCAGGTTGACCTGCATGGCGCGGCCGTCGGCGGTGTCGTAGAGCGCGCAGTATCGGCGAGTTGCGTCTGGCGCATCACCGGTGGGCCGGCGGCCCTCGCGGTGGAAGATGGGCGCCAGCGTTGAGGAAGAGCAACGCGTCGAGCAGTGAAGTCTCGACGTGCTGGCCGTAGCCGGTCGTCTTCGCGCTTGACGAGCGCGGCGCCCGATGCCGATCACGGCCAAGAGGGCGGCGGCCACGCTGGCCATCGGGAACGGGCAGCCAGATCGGCGTCGTCCCCCGTGAAGAGGCCCTGCTGTGCGCCGGCCCGGGCGTGGACCAGCGGCTCCCAGCCCGGATCGTCACGCGACGGGCCGGAGCCCCAAGGCGGATATGAGCAGGTGACCAGGCGGGGCCGGCGCTCCCGCAGCGTGTCGGGTCCGAGAGCCCGAGCCGCTCCATCGCGCCGGGCCGGAGGTTCTCGACCAGCACGTCGGCGTCGTCGATGAGCGCGCAGCGCCTCGGCCGGCCCTCCGCCGATCGCGCAGGTCGAGCTCCATGATCTGCTTGCCACGATTCCAGGCGGCGAAGCGCGCCGGCGTCCCGGCCCGGTAGGGGTCGCCGCCCGGCCGCTCGACCTTGACCACCTCCGCGCCCTGGTCGGCGAAGATCGTGGCGGCGCACGGTGCCGCGACGTACTGGCCGATCTCGACCACGCGGAGCCCGCCGAGGGCGTGGCTCAGCGACTCACGGCGCCCACCTCGGGCGCGAAGGACGCCGGCATCAGGTCTACCTTCCTCGTCGCGCGGGAGGCCGAGGACGCGCTCGGCGATGACGTTGCGCACGATCTCGTTGGTGCCCGCCGCCGATCGAGGCCGAGAGCGAGTTGAGTAGCTGGGCTACCAGCGCCCGCCTCCGGCTCGGACGGATCCCACGCGACGGCGTCCATGCCCGGCGATGCTCACCGCCACCCGGGCCGTGTCCTGCACGAGCCGCGCCATGGCCAGCTTGAGCAGCGACGCCGTCGCCGCCGTCGCCGCCTGCGCGCGCTCTTGCGCCTGCAGGTAGCCGGTCAGGTAGCGCAGGACCATCTGCCGGATGCGCAGCGGACCAGGCGGTCGACGCACGCCGGGCGTTCGTCGACCCTGGCGCGCCTGCGCCTCGGCGACGAGCGCGTTGAAGCCGCCCTGCCGCCCGCCGCCCGAGCCCATGCCGCTCAGGGCCTGGCGTTCGAAGGCCAGCATGGTGCGGGCCACCCGCCACCCGCCGTGGATCTCCCCGAGGACGTTGGCCACCGGGCACGCGCACGCCGTCGAGGAAGACCTCGTTGAAGTGCGCCTCGCCGGTCATCTGGCGCAGCGGGCGGACCGTGACGCCGGGTGCGTGCATGTCGACGATGAACATCGTGATGCCCTCGCGCTTGGGCCGGCTCGGGTCGGTCCGCGCCAGGCAGGCGGCGTAGTCGCTGTGCTGCGCGCCCGACGTCCACACCTTCTGGCCGTCGAGGACCAACTGTCGCCGTCGCGGCGGGCCCGCGTCTGCACGCTGGCGAGGTCCGAGCCGGCACCGGGCTCGCTGAAGAGCTCGCACCAGACGTGCTCACCCCGCAGCAGCGGCGGGATGAGGGCGCGCTTCTGCTCCTCGCTGCCATGGGCCAGGATCGTCGGACCGCACATGCCGAGGCCGATCTCGAGCGAGCGGGGCGGAACCTGGAAGGCCCGGGCCTCCTGGTCGAAGATGCGCTGGTAGCGAGCGCGGGCAGCCCGCGCCCGCCGTAGTCGGCCGGGCCAGGTGATGCCGGCGAAGCCGGCGCTCGGCCAGGCGCGCGCTGGAAGGCTTCGCCCGCGTCGATGCCCCGCCGCGGTCGGCCTGACCGGGGCACTCCCTGTCTCGGGTACCGTCGCCTGCCGCTGAACGTCTGTGCCTCTTGGCGAGGCAAGCGTGGTCCTGCAGGAAGGACAGCACCTCCGCGCGAACTCGTCCTCGTCAGGCGACCGCTCAGCGGACTCACGCCGACTCCACGGCGACGGGTGATGCCGACCGAGAGCAATCCGCCGAACACCATGTCCTTCATCACCCGGGCCAGGCGTCTCGCGGTCGATGGCCGGTGTGCGTGACCGAGCGCAGCATGCCGTCGACCATCTGACGGCGGCCCTGGCCTCCTCGTCGGTGAGGCTGGGCCGCACCTCGCACAGCACGTGCACCCATTCGGCCATGCGTCACCCGGTCGATGCGAGCCACCCGGCGCCGGGCGTCGTCGTCGAGCGAGCGGATACGCTGGACGAAGACGTCGCGCAGGTTGCCGTTCGCAGCTGCAGCTCGATGGCGGCGTCGATGAGGCGCTCGAGCGTCACCAAGGGCGGAGTGTCCTCGTTGAGCACCTCGTCGACCGTCCCCCTCCAGAGGAGGGCGGCTTCCTCGATCAGCAACGACAGGAGCTCGCCCTTGCTCTTGAAGTAGCGGTAGATCGCGGGACCGCTCACCCCGGCCGCCGCACCGATGTCGGCCAGGCTGGTCGCGCGAAAGCCTCGCTCGCGGAACAGGTCGGCGGCGGCCGCCATGATCGCCTCCCGGGTCCGCGCCCCCTTGGTGGTCGACCGGGCTGGTGCCGTCGCCGTCACGGTGCGCCATCGTGCGTCGAGCCGATGGCCAGCCATGCGGGCGGATGTTAGCCATGACTCACAAAAAGGGCGCTCGACTCGTTGACGGACGCCTACGACGCCATGCTTAGATTTTAATGCTCATTAACAAATGTGCAAGGCCGTCGAGGGAGGGTCCGCATGGAATTCGGCTTGTTCATGGAGCTCTCGGTGCCCCGCCCCTGGACGCCGGACTCCGAGCGCCAGGTCTACGAGAACGCCCTCGAGCAGGTGCGCCTGGCCGACGAGCTGGGGTTCGACTACGTCTGGGCGGTCGAGCACCACTTCTTGGAGGAGTACTCGCACTGCTCGGGCCGGACCTCTTCCTGTCGGCGGCGGCGACCATGACCAAGCGGATCCGGGTCGGGCACGGCGTGATCGCGTGCGTGCCCCAGTACCAGAGCCCCATCCGGGTGGCGGAACGGGCGGCCGTGCTCGACATCATCTCCGGCGGGCGGTTGGAGCTGGGGACGGGACGGTCGGCCACGTGGCCCGAACTGAGTGGTTTCGGGGCCGACCCGGACGAGACCAAGAAGACGTGGGACGAGTTCGTCCGGGTCATCCCGCAAATGTGGATGCAGGAACGTTTCTCCTGGAATGGCCGCACCTTCTCCATGCCCGAGCGGGCCATGCTGCCCAAGCCGCTGCAGAAGCCGCACCCACCGATGTGGGTGGCGGTGACCTCGCCCGGGCACCGAGATCGACGCGGCCGACCGTGGCCTCGGGTGCCTCGGGCTCTCGCCCGGCGGCTTCGCGGACTCTGAGAAGAAGGTGGCAACTACCGGCGCCGGATCCAGAAGTGCGACCCGGTGGGGGCCTTCGTCAACGAGAAGGTGCTGACGGTCAACTTCCTCTCGTGCTGCGAGGACGGTGACCTGGGTCGGCGCAACGGCCTAAAGGTGGCCTCCATGTTCAGCTACATGGCGGCGCAGCTGCTCTCGGCCAAGGAGGTGCTGCCGACGCATTCCTACCCGTCAGAGGGCCTGCTCCCGGCGCTCCGCCGTGAATCGGGCAGTCCCGGGCGATGCGGCCAAGTCCTTCAAGGGCGTGACCATGGGGACGCCCGACGACGTGGCCGACGCCATCACTGCCTGGGAGAACGTGGGGTTCGACGGGATCAACTTCATCCACCAGTTCATGGAGGTGGTTCCCCAGCAGTACGTGCTCGACTCCATGAGGCTGTTTGCTGAGGAGGTCATGCCCCGGTTCAAGGACCGCTCGGCGGCGCGCGGCCCGTGGCGGCGGGGGTGGCCTGATGCCTCTCGCCGGCTCTCTCGACATCCGCCCTTTGGTCGAAGGGCGCGCCCGAGGTCGTGCTCGACGACCGGGAGTGCAGGTTCGACGACGTCGACATCCTCCAGGTGCTGTACGAGGTCCGCGTCGCCGACCGCGAAAGCACTCGTGCCTCCTGCGCTGAATCCGACCATCCCCCCGGTCGTCAGCTTCTTGGTCTATCGCGCCAAGGAGAGTGCGTTCGGGCCGTTCGCCCTGGCCCAGTTGCGGCTCACGGCCAGGGCAGGCGTCCGACCACGGGCCTTTCTCGTCTCCGCCCGCTGTGACAACCCGGCCCTGGCCTCTGTGCTCGCCCGCTCGTACGGATTCCGGGTCACGCCGGGTTCGATCGCCTTGCGGCGGTTCCACGACCGCATCAACTGCTCGGTCCGTGACGACGAGCCGGGACGATCCTCGACGTGTCGCTCGTCGACCCCGTGCCCGTGACGGGCCACGACGTGCAGTACCCGCCGGGGATGCATCTTGGCCCGCATCAGCCGCGACGGGCGTCCTGGTGCCCCGCATCGTCCAGGTCGACTACGAGTACTTGTTTCGGCGGGCCGATCGGGGCGAGCCGGTGCTCGCCCACTTCGACGCGCCGGCATGGGGCGATGCCCGCTTGGTGCCCTACCTGCCGGTGTCCGCCAGTTTCTCGGCCTGTGATGTCACCATCGCCAATGTGCGCTACGTCTGCAATCCCGACATCCCGGCATCGGAAGGAACCGAGAAGGTCTCCGAGACCTGATGGGTGCCGCTCGGCTCGGTCCCTTCGCTTTTGTTCCCCTGGTCTGACCGTGGGCTGGCGACGTCCGACGAGGGACTGCACCCGGCGGGGGACGATCCCGACTGGCAGGAGAGCGCCTACTTGGCCTGGTGCGACCCTGCGACCGGGCTCGGTGGCAACCACCGCATGGGCAACGAGCTCAACCGGGACACGGCCAACCTGTGGTGCGGCGTCTACCAACGTGGTGGCGCGCGGTTTCGCAGCAACGGCGAGGATCTGCCGCTGGTGCGGCTGCACGAGGCAGGGCGTCTGCGCCGGCCCGCAGCGGATCGTGCCGCGACGGCGACCGGCTGCTACTTCGTGCTGGATGGTGAGGGCTGCCGTATTGAGTTCGAGATCGAGGACGTGGCGGAGCCGCGCTGTACGCCAACGCGCAGACCTTCACCGGCACGTCGGGGACGGCCGGCACGATCTTCTCCAACAACTTCCACGTCGTTCTGCCGGGTGCGTGGCACCGTCTACGCTCGACGGTGTGACGACGGAGGTCGACGCGCCGGCCTGGCGGGACCACTCGTGGGGGGCGCGGCGCTGGGACAGCTTCGTGTCGAGCCGGAGTTTCGGGGCGGAGCACGACGGGATCCGCTATCGCTTCGCCTCCATGGTCGGCACGAACGGCAGCTTCTTCCGGGTCGGGGCCATCAGTCGCGGCGCGCGCGGAGTCGGTGCCGGTGGCGGCGGCCAGCATGCTGGTGCACGTCGATGACGACTCCGTGCGCTGCCCGTCCGCCGAGATTCTCTTTGACCTCGAGAGCGGCGAGCGCGACCACCGTCCGGATCGACACCATCGGCGGCATGGTCGGCGCGACCGCGCCAGCGCTACGGCTGGGAATCGGTGGGGGAGGTGACGCGTCGACGGCGTGCCGGGTGGTTGGGGCTTCCTCGAGACGAACCTCAACCCGCGTCAACGGCGATGGACCCGCCGGTCTACGTCCTCGGCGAGGCGATGAGCAACGGCGTTGTGCGCCCGGAGGCCTGATGCGTCAGCCGGCCGACGACCGCGCGCTCTACTACCGGCAGCTCCGGTCGACGGTGGCCGCAGGTTTTCCTGCCCCAGCTCACGACGCCGTCTGCGATCGACGCGGCGGCGCTGGTCGACCGGATCCTGGCCGAGTTCATCGTCGAGGAGGAGTCGGGTCCGTCAGCTGAGCGCCGAGTTCGGCGGCGAGTTCGCCGAGCTTGCTGGGCGAGTCGGACGGGACCGGTGTCAGCCCGGAGCGGTTCCACGAGCTGCGTCGACAGGCGGCGGACGTCGTCTTTGCGGCGGCGGCCAGTGGTGAGGCGAGCGAGCACGACCGTGCTGCACGTCTGGTGGACGTCGAGCGCCGCTTTCTCGAACGGGTCGACGAGCTCCGCCGGGAGCTGTTCGCCGAAGGGGTCGAGGCGGCGGTCGGCGACGGCGATCTGTCCCTCGAGTCCTCGGTGACGGCGGACGCAGCTGGGTCGGTACCTGCGCCGCCGCTTCCGCAGCTCGCCCGCACTGTCCGTGACCGTCGCTGCAGGTCGTCCCGGGCGGGCGTTCCAAGGAGACGATCCTTGTCACCTTGGACGGTACCGACGAGCTGCCCCACGATCTGATCGTTCGCAAGGACCGCCCGATCGGATTGCTGCCGACGAAGGCGGCCGACGAGTTCGCCGTTCTCGACGTCGTCTTTCGTCACGGCGGCGTCCCGGTGCCCCGAGCCCTACTTCGCTGACAGCGATCCCGCCGAGCTCGGCGAGGGCACCGTGCTGGTGATGGCGCGGGTGGACGGGACCAAGGCCGGTGAGTACTTCCCCGACCTGGCCGCTCCTGGTCGCGCACCGGCGCCGGCTGGGGGAGCAACTGGCGGTCGCGCTTGGCTCATCTGCACTCGTTGCCGCTCGAGGGCCTGGCCGGGACGGACCTCGGATCCGGCGACGGCGGTGACGGCGGCCTCGCTCACCGCAGCGGTCGAAGGCATGGCGGCGCGCATCGCGGAGCTCAGCGGTCCACCCATCGCAGCTGTGCCGCTGGCGCCGGCAGTGGCTGGTCGACCACGTCGCTGACGTCACGCCCTCGAGCCGGTTGTGCCTGCTGCAAGGCGACGTCGGCCTGCACAACATGCTGGTGGTCGACGATCGCCTCACGGCGCTGGTGGACTGGGAGGCGGCGACGATCGGTCCGCCGGCGCGGGAGCTGGCGGCGGTGTGGCCGACGGCGACCGCGCTGATGCCCTGGGACGACTTCGTCTACGCCTACCGCGAGGCCGGCGGTCCGGCCGAAGCCGTCGAGCCGCGTGCCGTCGACGTACTACCGCCTCTTCTTCGCGCTCGGCGCGTGCATGACCAGTCGCACCGGTGGCCATCTGTTCCGTACCGGGGCCAAGCGTGACCTCCTGACCGCCCACTCGGGTCTCGACGCGCATTTCCGCACGCAACGGAACCTGGCCCGGGTCCTCAAGGACGCAGGGGCCGGACAGGTGATTCGGCCGTGGCCTTCCTGAGGCTGTTTGTGGGGGGTGACGTTGTGTTGCGAAATCTGTTGCACTACCGTTCCCGACTGGTTCCGGCAAGACGTTGCCGGAGATGCCGGCCGTGTACTTCGGGGGGTAGTACCTCGGACGGCATCGGCACCACTGTCCCGCGGGAGTGGGGCCCGGGAACCAGTCCGGAAGGTTCCCACCATGGCGCCTGGGGCGGCCATTCCACCGGGAGTCGGCCGCCCCTGGCGTCGCGGACGAGCGGCTCACGGGAAAGAGGCGACTCAATGTCCGGCAGTACAGACGGCACATTTTGTGAAAATGCGCATCGCCTTGCCGGAAATTCCCGAAAACGTTGCGATATGTTGACGGTTTGAAGTGATAAACGGTACACTCTTTTGGCCGCAGACTCCGGGGGGCTTGCTGCGACCGATGAGCACAATGCTGCTCCCCGATCCCCAAGGAGGAACGGTGCTCACATCAGGTGCGAACGGGCGGTCTGGCGAAGCGGTGCGAAGAGTGCCGCGGTTGACGAGCGTCTGTCGACGGTGGGCGTGATTGCCGGGGCGTGCTCGCCTCGGGCGTCGGCGTCGGCGCGAGCGTGCCGGCGGACAAGGCCACCGGGTCTGCGGTCACCATCGGCTTCATCAGTGATGCCGGCGGCTCGGGTGCCATCGGCGACGGGTCCGCTCGTCGAACAGGGCGCCAAGGCGGCCACCGAGTACTGGAATGCCGACCTGGGGGGCCTCGAGGGTCACAAGGTGAACCTCTACATCTGCGAGAACCAGTCCACCCCGGCCGGCGGCCAGTCCTGTGCCAACGACATGGTCCAGCACGGCGTGGTGGCCGTGGTGGAGCCGTTCACCGGCCAGGGCCAGACCGAGGTGCCGACCATCGTCGGTGCCGGCATCCCCTACATCGTGGTGACCGGCGCTTCGACGGCCGAGCTGACCACGCCCGGCGCCTACGCCCTCGAGGGTGGGTTCCCGGCCTACCTGGGGCCATGGCGTTGAGCGCCAAGCAGCACGGCTACAAGAAGGTGGCGTTCCTGGTGGACAACGTGCCGGCCGCCATTCAGGGCGCGCAGGCGCTCGGCGGGATCGTCTACAAGGCGGCGGGTGTCGATCTGCAGATCGTGCCGGTGAACCCGGGGACGGCTGACGTCACCCCGCAGCTGCAGACGGCGGTGTCGGGCGGCGCCAACGCCGTCGGCGTCATCGGCGACGTGACGCTGTGCAGCTCGTTCCTCAAGGGCTACGAGACGCTCGACCTCAAGCTGCCCCGCTACGTGCTCTCGACCTGCCAGGACCCGAGCATCGAGAACTCGGCCACGCTCGACAAGGCGCTGGCCGGCTCGTACGTCACGACGACGACCAAGACGTCCAAGGCCGACCAGAAGGAATACGCCGCCATCATCAAGGCCTTCTTGCCCAAGGTGAGCACGAACGCCAACGTCAGCAGCAACCAGTCCGACGGGGTGACACCGGTGCTCGCCCTGGCCAACATCATGAAGGGCTCGACGCAACCGGTCACGGCGGCGGGCATCAAGGCGCAGATCGCGCCGGCCAAGAACGTCGTGATCCCGCTGTCGGGTGGCCTGACCTTCACCTGCAACGGGACGGCCATTCCGCTGTTCAAGTCGGTGTGCTCGTCGTCGGCGGCCATCGGGACGATCCAGGCCGGGAAGGCCGGCAATGTGACCAACGTCAAGGTGTTCAACCCGACGCCGCTCTTCTGACGACGGCCCGGACAGCGGTCGGCGGCCGTCACCGCCGTCTCCACGAGCAGCGCCGAGCGATGGGCCACAATGACGCCATGGCTCGTTCGGCACTCATGATCATGGACATCCAGGGCGCGGTGGTCGAGCGCCTCGAGCAGCCGGACGCGCTCTTGGCCGCGATCAAGCGGGCCCTCGAGCACGCCCGGGCCACCGGCGTGCTGGTGATCTACGTGCGGGTCGCGTTTCGGCACCGGCGCCCCCGAGGTGCACCGGCGCAACCGCATCTTCTCGCACCTCACCGAGAGCGGCGACGGATTCGACGAAGAGGACGCGGCGACGCAGATCGATCCGTCGGTGGCGCCGCTGGCGACCGAGATCGTGGTGACCAAGCGCCGGGTCAGCGCATTCGCCGGGAGTGACCTCGACATGATCCTGCGTTCGTCCGAGGTCGACGAGCTCGTCCTGTGCGGAATTCCACCAGTGGCGTGGTGCTCTCCACCCTCCGGCAGGCAGCCGACCTCGACTACAAGTTGGTCGTGCTCGAGGACGGCTGCGCCGACCTCGATCCCGAGGTGCACCGGGTCCTCTTGGAGAAGGTCTTCCCCCGTCAGGCCGACGTCATGACCGTCGACGACTGGATCCTGCGGGGCGCCAACGTCTCCTGAGGCGGGGTCTTGTCAGGCCTACCCTGACGTTGTAAGGTTGTCCCTGACACGAGAGAAGGGAGCGCCCCGCATGCCCCAGACCGTCGCCGTCGCCATCGCCAGTTGCTCGTTCTGCCTCCGACCCGACACCGACGTCGAGGTCCTCGTGGCCGGCCCGGCCGTCTACGTCTGCAACGACTGCGTCGACCTGTGTTGCCAGATCATCGAGCAGCATCCCGGGAAAGGAACCGTGCCGCGGGTCCTGCCCTGGGAGCAGGCGGACTCCCTCGATGTCGGTCCTCGCCCACCTGCCCAAAGTGGCGGCCGCCCGGACCCAGGTCGAAGAGACCCTGCAGGGCTGGGTCGGTCGAGCCCGCACCCTCGGGGCCACCTGGGCCCAGATCGGCGACGTCCTCGGCATGACCCGCCAGTCGGCCTGGGAACGCTTCGCACCCGACGACTGACTGCACGCCTGAGGACACCGACGGGACAAAAGGCCCGGCCCGGGACCAAGATGGCGCGATGGCTCACATCACCTGCACCGTGGACATCGATCGGCCCCCGAGCGAGGTGTTCCCGGTCGTCACCGATCCGTCTCGCTTCGGCGAATGGCAGCGGGGGGTGGTGAGCGGTCACCTAGCCGGTGAGCCGGCGGTCGGGTCGACCTGCACCATGACGCGCAAGATCGGCGGGGCGGCCCGCGCCACCACCTCGCAGATCACCGAGTACGAGCCGCCGCTGCGCTGGGCCATGCACGGCATCGACGGGCCGATCCGGGCGGACGTGAGCGTGCAGGTGGAGCCGCTCGACGGCGGCGCCCGCTCCAGAGTGACCGTCGACCTCCACTTCTCCAGCCACGGGCTGGGGAAGCTGATGGCACCGATGGTCGTCAGCCGGGCCCACAAGGAGGTCCCGGTCAGCTGCCAGAACCTGAAGGGGCTGCTCGAACAGGCGTCCTGACTCCGCATGCGGCTCTCGCTGGCCCAGTGCTGGACCTTCGTGACGGCGGCCGAACGCGGCGTCCTCAGTACCCGTAACCAGCACGACACGATCGACGCCGTGCCCGTCTGTTTCGCCGTCCTCGGCGAGACGATCGTGAGCCCGGTCGACCGGATCAAGCCGAAGGAGACGGTCGAGCTCGCCCGTGTCTGGAACGCCCGGCACACGGGCACGGCGACGCTGCTGTGCGACCACTGGGACCCCGACGACTGGTCCCGGCTCTGGTGGGTCCGGGCCCACCTCGTCCTGCGACCCGACGCGACGACCGAGATCGCCCCCCTCGAGGATGCGCTGCGCCGCAAGTACCGCCAGTACCACGACACGGAGTTCGCCCACCTGCTCGTCTTCGACGTCGAGCGGCTGCTCGGCTGGACCGCGGCCGAGCCTGATCAGGCAGAGCCCAAGTAGGCGGCTTCGATCGCGCTGGTGTCGTGCCGGAACGTCTCGGCGGATCCGGCCAGCACGACGTTGCCGTGCACCAGCACCATCGGCTTCGTCGGCCACCTCGAGCGCCAGCTGGACATGCTGCTCGACCATGATGACGGCGGCACCGCTCTCGTCGGCCACCCGGCGGATCACCGGCATCAAGGCTTCGACCGCGACCGGCGCGAGGCCCATCGACATCTCGTCGATCAGCAGGAGCTTGGGCGACTGGACCAGGGCCCGGGCGATGGCGAGCATCTGCTGCTCGCCGCCGGAGAGGTCAGCCACCCGCAGCTTGGCTCGCGCGGCCGAGCGCCGGGAAGAGGTCGAGGACCGGGTCGAGGTCGGCGCCGCGGGCGCCGCCAGCTTGAGGTTCTGAATCGGGGTCAGCTCGGTGAACAGGGCGCGGTAGTCGGGCACGAGCACGAGGCCGGCCTGGTTCATCCGCCGGGGCGACGAACCCCGAACCGGCTGCCGTCCAGCGTGATCGTCCCGGCCGAGGCGGCAGGAATCCGGCCAGCGTCATGAGCAGCGTCGTCTTGCCGGCGCCGTTGGGCCCGAGGATGGTCAGGACCTGCCTTGGGTGGCAGCGTGAACGAGATGTCCCGAGCCACGGTTAGCTTGCCGTAGCCGACGTCGAGGCCCTGGCACTCGAGCACCGGCGCTGTCGGGTCCCGGCGCGGCATCCGGCGGACGCGTGGTCGAGCACGGTCGCGTCCGCTCACGACGCGTCACCAGCCTGCTGGTGGGTCGCACCGAGATAGGCGGTCGACACCTGCTCGTTCGCTCCGGATCTGCTCGGGCGGTCCGCTGGCGATGAGTGCGCCGAAGTCGAGGACGTCGATGCTGTCGCAGAGGTTCAGCACCAGGCTCATGTCGTGGTCGACCAGCAGGATGGTCACGCCCCGGTCGCGCACCGCCCGCAGGCGCTCGGCCAGCCAGAGGCTCTCGGTGCTGTCGAGGCCGGCCGCCGGCTCGTCGAGCAGCAGCAGCCGCGGTTCCCGGCCAGCGCCCGGGCGACCGAGACGAGTTGACGCTGTCCCTGGGAGAGCACCGACACCTGGAGGTCGCGCAGCTCGGTCAGGCCCGAGATCCTCGAGGATCTGCGCCAGCGAGCGCGCCGGGTCATGCGCCGGTCCCGGTGCTGGCCGACTTGGACGTTCTCCTCGACGGTCATGTCGTCGCACACGCCGGCCACTGGAAGGTGCGGGCGAGCCCGAGGGCGGCCCGGCGGTGCGGGCGCGCAGCCCGTCGACGTCCTGTCCGCCGAGACCGACGGTGCCCTCGTAGCCGCGAGAAGCCACAGAGCGCGTCGATCGTCGTCGTCTTGCCCGCGCCGTTCGGGCCGATGAGCCCGACGATCTGGCCCTCGTCCACGCTGAAGCTCACGTTATCGACCGCGACGACGCCGCCGTAGCGCACCGTCAGGTTCTGCACCTCGAGGAGCGGTGCCGGTCGCCGTGTCTCGGCGTCGCCTCGGCGCCGTGAGGCGCCCGTTGGTCGCCGACCGTGCTCGGTCCGGAGCGACGCGCCGGCCTCCGCGGACACGTGGCCAGCGTCGCGCGGCGCGGCGTCGACACGTGGGCCTCGGCGCGGTCATCGGCGCGCTGACGGCGCGAGCGCACCGACCCGGCCGGCGCCAGCACGCCGCGCGCCGCCGCTGCTCGAGCGCAGATGGATCGGCCCCACGATGCCCTCGGGGTTGAAGATCACGGTGAGGATGACGCCGACGCCGGCGACCACCCCGTACCAGTTGTTGACGCCGCTCTGACCCACTCCCGACGAGATCCACGTCACGATGATCCCGCCCGACGTGATGATCCCGGCCAGGATCCCGCCGCTCACCGACGTGATGCCGGCCACCACGACGACCGAGAACAGCACGAGTCCCGAGGAAGGCGTCGAAGTCCTGGAAGGTCACGTTCCCAGCTGGTAGGCGAGTAGCGAGCCGCCCAGGCCGGCGATGAAGGCCGCGATGGCGAAGCCGATCAGCTTGACCCGCACCACGTTGATCCCGGCCGCCGCCGCGGAGCGCTCGTCCGCCCGCACGGCCAGCATGGCCGAGCCGAGCGGCTGGTGCGGAGCCAGCTCATGCCGAAGGCGACCGCCGTCAGGACGACCAGGCACATGAGCCCGAAGGCGGGCCGGGGGAAGTCATTGCCGGAGCCGATGCCGAGGTTGATGCCGAACAGGCGCGGCGGCGGGATGGCCAGCCCGCTTGCGCCGCCGTCGAGCGAGTTGTTGTTGAACCAGATGGCCTCGACGCCGGCGGCGAACGTCAATGTGACGACGCCGAGCATCAGGCCGCGGACCCGCAAGGCCGGGAGGCCGATCACCACGCCGACCGGGCGGCCACGAACGAGGAGAGCAGGGGCGCGATCGGGAACGGGATGCCCCAGAGGTGGCGAACGTGCTCAGGATGTAGGCCGACACGCCGGCGAAGGTGAGCTGGGCCAGCGAGATCTGGCCGGTGTAGCCCGTCACGACGACGAGCGACAGGGTGATGACCGCCATGATGAAGCTGGTGTAGAGCGCGGCCCGGTTGTTCCCGGTGAAGAGGTAGATGGCCAGCCAGGCCCAGCGCGAACGCCGACCACGGTCGTCGGGATGCGCCAGTGCGGACGCGGGGCCCGGCCGAGCGTCACCTGGAGGAGCGTGCCCCGGCTCGGCATGGTGCGGCCCCGGAAGGCCAGCACGACCAGGACCAGCACGAGGGGGATCAGCTCGCCCGCGCCGGCGGGGAACGACGGGGTGGACGCCGTTGAGGTAGACGGACAGCGACTCGAGCGCCGCCGATGGCGAGGCCGGCCGTGATGGCCCAGCCCAAGCGAGTGGAAGCGGCCGACCACGGCCGCGGCCAGCGCCGGCACGATGAACAGGGTGTAGGTGCCCGGCACCAGCGGGCACCAGCGGGCGATCAGGACGCCGGCGATGCCGCAGACGACGAAGCTGATGATCCAGTTGATCAGCGCGATGCGGTCCGGCGAGAGCCCGCTGACCAGCGCGCCCACCTCGGTCTCGGCCGACGCCCGGGTGGCCAGGCCGAACCGGGTGAAGCGGAAGAGGACGGTCAGCACGATCCCGAGGGCGATGATCGTCACGGCCAGCCAGAGCCGGTCCGTGGAGATGGTCGACGCCGAGGAAGCTGACGTGGTTCTGCGGGAAGATCGGGTTGACGTTGATGACCTGGGTTCCCACCTGGTACTGCACGACGGCGGTCAGCAGGCCCATGAGCCCGATGGAGGCGACCGCCTTGGTGACCGGCCGGTGGTTGCGCAGCGGCCGGAAGACCAGCAGGTAACACAGCGCGCCGAGCACCGCCTGGATGGCCAGCGTGATCAGCAGTGCCGGCCAGAAGCCCAGGCTCGAGCCGACGCTGATGGTCGGCGAGAGGCCGGGGATGGGCTGGAGCAACTGGCCGTTCCGCAGCAGCGAGTAGGTGTAGGCCGCGTACAGCGCCTGGGCGCCGGTGGCGAAATTGAGGACGCCTGACGAGCGGTAGGTGACGACGAGCGCCACGGCCAGCGCGGCGAATACGCCGCCGTTGCCGAGCCCCAGGAGCAGGAACTCGACGTAGGAGCTCATGCCCTGGTCCCGGGGCCTCTCCGACGGGCGGTCCACGTATTAAGGATACTCAAATATGCCCAGTCGCACAGGCCCCGCAGCTGCGACTTGGGCGGAGAGGGGGCAGCCACCGGCCTAGCTGACCCATCGCCGGCGGGAGACGCCAGCCCTCGCAGGCTCGGGTCGCTCGGTGAGCCCCAACCGATGACGCCGCCGACGCCTCGCTCGTCTGGTCGCGCGCTGCTTCGCCGAGGAGGCACGATGGCACCCGTCGAGGCGGCCGAGGTGGTCGCCGTCGGCTAGGCCGAGTCGCCGCCGCCCGCGGCCGCCGCCAGCTCGTCGCGCAGGACCCGCCGCAACAGCTTCCCCGTCGGCGAGTAGGGCAGCTCGTCACGGAAGTCGATGACGCCCGGGCATCTTGGTCGAGCGCAGCTGCCCCCGGACCCAGTCCTGCAGCTCGGCCTCCGACGACCGCCGCGCCCCCGTGCAGCACGACCACGGCGGCCACCGCTTCGCCCCATTCGGCGTCGGGGATGCCGATCACGGCGGCCTCGGCCACGGCCGCGTGTGCCATGAGCACCGCCTCGATCTCCCCCGGCGAGATGTTCTCGCCCCCCCGCACGATGACATCGTCCAGCCGCCCGTCGACGTACAAGAAGCCGTGCTCGTCGAACCAGCCCGGCGTCCCGGGTCCGGAACCAGCCGTCCTCGGTCAGCACCGACTGGCCCACGTACTCGCCGGCCACCTGCTCGCCGCGCACCCAGATCTCGCCCTTCTCGCCGGTCACGACGACGACGTCGTCCTCGCCGCGCACCTCGACCTCGAGCGTGGGCAGGGGCCGCCCGACCGAGCCCAGCCGGGCCCGCACCGCCGGATCGTCGGACGCGAAGGCCTCGCGGTGGTCGTCGGGCGTCAGCATGGCGATGGTCGACGAGGTCTCGGTCAGCCCGTAGGCGTTGACGAGGTCGACCTGGGGCAGGTCCCGCAAGCGTCCGCTCGACCAACTCGAGCGGCATCCGCCCGCCGCCGTAGGACAAGTGGCGCAACGTCGGCAGCCCGACGCCGGTCGTCTCCACCGCGTCGAGGATGCGCCCCAGCATGGTCGGCACCACCATGGCGTGGGTGATCGACTCGGCCGCCGCCGTGCGCACCCACTCCTCGGCGTCGAAGGTCGGCAGGTACATGATGCGCCGGCCCGAATAGAGCGAGCGACAGCACGGCCGCCACGCCGGCGATGTGGTACGGCGGCACGCAGATCAGCTGGGCCTCGTCGGCCGAGCACCCGAGGAACTCGACGCTGGTGATGATGTAGGAGACCAGGTGGCGGTGGCGCAGCACGGCCGCCTTGGGCTCCGAGGTCGTCCCCGACGTGAAGAGCAGCACACCGATGGACTCGGGGTCGACGAAGTCGAACTCGCCCGCCCGACAACGACGGGTCGTCCAACGAGCGGCGAACTCGTCCTTGGTCACCACGGTGTCGGCCCCGACCGCGTGCAGCCGGGACACCTCGTCGGGGTCGGCGATCATGAGGCCGCCGCGCACGCGCCCGACGATCCCCTTGAGCTGCTCGTCCGGCGCTCGATAGTTGATCGGCGCGAACGGCACCCCGGCGAAGGCCGCACCGAAGAGCGCCACGGGCAGGATGTCGGCGTTCAGGCCGAAGTAGCCGACGACCTCCGCCCCGCTCTTGGCGAAGGAGACGGCCGGCCCGCCGGGAGCGCTCGAGCAGGACCGCGGCGGTGAGCCCGCCGGACTTGGACCCGACGACGACGCGGTCGGGATCACCCTCGGCCGCCATCTCGAGCAGCATGGCGATGTTCACCGGTGCACCTCTTCGTCCCTGTCCGTGTCCCTGTCTCGTGTGTCCGTCGGCGCCGGTCAGTCCGAGGCCGGGAGCGCCTTGGCCCCCTTGACCTCGAGCACGGTCTCGCCGACCGAGATCGACCCCTCGCCCGCCTTGGTGCACAGCAGCTCGAGCCCGAGTCGCGTCGTCGGCGTAGCGCTTGCCCAGTTGCGTCCCCCCGTCGAAGCCCGGCTCGATGCTCTGGGGCGTCACCTCGGCATCGAGCGCCACGAACGGGTGCCCGCCGCAGCGCAGGTCGACCGGCTCGCCCGGAGCCTTCACCACCACGACCTCGCAGGCGTCGACCGCGCTCCGCAGCCTCGTCCCTGCCTTCAGTTCGATCCCCACTGCTGTCCTTCCCCGCCCCGTCCCCGAGGCCTTCGTGTCGTCCCGCCCGCCGATGGCGGA
The DNA here is from genome assembly GCA_963726855.1 of uncultured Acidimicrobiaceae bacterium. Classification (GTDB taxonomy): domain Bacteria; phylum Actinomycetota; class Acidimicrobiia; order Acidimicrobiales; family RAAP-2; genus Bog-473. The sequence goes on along the minus strand of CAVSEB010000010.1, from coordinate 30,188 downwards.
GGGGCCGCATCGTGCTGCCCTCATCGGGGATGCGGAACACCATTTCTACCGCCGCACGGAGGCGACCCGCATCCTGGCAGGCCAGCTCACATGAGAAAATGGCAGGGAGGGGGCTTCGCGCCCGAGGATGCGGAGGGGTGGTCATGGAGGACGACGTCGATCCTGACGTCCTGGCGCGCGCCGTCGACGCCGACGACGAGCCCGTCGAGGAGGCGTGGCGACCCGACCCGGACCAGCCCGGCCAGGAGCGCTTCTGGGACGGCTACGAGTGGACTGACCAGGTACGACCCGACGGCTCGGCGCCGCGACCGGGGCACCTGCCCGAGCACACGCCCGAGCTGCAGCGGGCCCTGGCCGCGGCGACGGCCGACATCGATGCGATGGAGGACCGTCTCTCGATGCTCTTCGACCGGGCCGAGGGGCGCGAGCCCCGGCCGCCGCGGCCGGCGCGAGCCCCGACCGCCCTGCGGGAGGCGCCGGAGCGCTCCGGCGGGGCCCCGGCCGATCAACTCCAGGTCAATTCCTCTCTTTAGTTCCGGCCGCAATGCCGATGACAAATGGCAAGAGCTCGGCGACGACGACGTCGTGCTCGAGGACTTCCACGAGGATCCCGAGGAGTTCGAAGACGCTGACGATGTCGAAGCCCACCCCGCTGTCGACGATTTGGACGAGGACGACGTGCTGTCGGATCTTGACGCGGCCTTGGTCGCCGAGGCCCCCGAAGAGTTCTGACCCGGGCGCGTCGTGACGACGCACCTGACGCACGAGGGCGACTCGCTGGCCCCTGAGGACGAGGAGGAGCCTGAGCTCGTCCTCATCGACGACGACGAGTTCGAGGCGGCCCACCGCGACGACGAGGCCTTCGACGAGGTCGACGACGAGAACGTCATCGCGGACGGGGACGAGCCCGAGTTCTCCTTCGAGGACGAGCTCGACGAGGCGATCGCCCTCGACGTGTCCGACGAGATGGACCCGGGCGTCGAGGATGCGGACGAGCGGATGGCGCCGCTGTTCCACTCGCAGCACGAGGTGCCCGACCCGTCGTCGGAGCTGGCTCCGAGCGGTGACGACAACGCTCTTGACGGCGGCACGGGCGACGGTCTCGCCGCGGCCGCAGCGGCCGCCGCACTGGCTGCGCCGGTCCTGTCCAAGCAGGAGGCCAAGGCCGAGGAGAGGCGCCAGCGCGAGGCGCTGAAGCGGCGCAAGGAGATCGACAAGGCGGCCAGCCAGGACGAGAAGGAACGCCAGCGCGACGAGAAGGCGGCCGCCGTCGCGGCCGAACGCGCTGCCCTGGCGGCCCAGAAGGACAGCGGCCGAGGCGGACAAACGCGAGGCGGCCGAGGCCAAGAAGCAGGCCGCAGAGGACAAGAAGCAAGCGGCCGAGGATCGAGAAACAGGCGGCGGCCGAGGCCAAGAAACAAGCGGCGGAGGACAAGAAGCAAGCGGCCGAGGACGAGAAACGGGCAGCGGCCGAGGCGAAGGTCCGCCAGGCCGAAGAGAAGGCGGAACAAAAGGCCGAGGTGAAGCGCTCGAGGGCCGAGGCGAAAGAGTCCCGGGCCGAGGCCAAGCGCAAAGCCAAGCGGCGCGAAGAGCCGATCGTCCCCACCGGGCTGACGCACTTCGTCGTCGACGAGCAGCAGCCGGAGTGGGCGCCGACGCAGCCGGTGAAGGCCGCCCCGCTGAAGCACGGCACCACACGCACGCCGATCGTCGCGATGCTCGTGGTACTCCTCGTGGTGGCCGGTATCGCCGTCTACGCCATCACCCGGTCCACCCCGAAGGCCGCTCCTCCTCGTGCAGCGGCGCACGTCAACGCATTGCCGGCCGCGTTGGCCTCTCTGATCTCCGCCAACACGGCCGACGTCGCCTATGCCCAGCACGTCGGCGGTGCGCTTCCGGCCGACGTCAACGGGGGCGGAAGCATCGACTTGGCCACGCAGGGTTCCAACTTGTCGGTCACCGACTCCACGGAGGGCAAGCGGTTCCCCGAGCAGATCATCTACGACGGCAGCCAGGCCTTCTACGACCTGGGGGCCATCGTCCACTACGTGACGCCGGCCTACAACTGGGTGTCCACCGACATGACTGCGGGCGCTCCCGGATCACCGGGCATCGGCGTCGGGGGCGTCCTGGCCGACCCGAGCGCGCTGGTCTCCGTCGTCCAGGCCTCGGCCCCCTCGGCCAAGGAGATCGGGAAGGTCCAGCTCGACGGCGTCACGGTCACCGAATACTCGATCGCACTCGACCAGGCTGCGGTCACGCACCTCCTGGCCACGCCGGGCCTGCCGGCGTACGTGCAGACTGCGACCTACACCCAGCTGGACGAGCAGGTCTATGTGGACGGTTCGGGGAGTGTGTCCCGCATCGTGGCCGGCGGGACCTATGCCGAATCGGGTCGGACGATCACGGCGTCGACCACGCTCGACCTCTCCCATTTCGGCAATCCGGTGTCGGTGGCGCCACCGCCTCCGTCCCAGGTGGTGTCCGAGCAGCAGTTCGAGGCCAGCGCGGACCGGATCGCCCAAGCTCCAACCTCCTGACGTGCTCTTTTCCATTTGACGCCCCGGGGGGCGCGATGCTCTCCTGTGCCTGGTCTGTGCCACCATTTCCAGCGCACAGGTTGGCGATCTGACGAGCTCGAGGGAGCGCTATTACGTGAACCCCCCGGAACCGGGCTGGTACCGCGATCCGTATTTCAAGAACAGAGAGCGGTACTGGGACGGCGAGATCTGGACCGACGAATGCCGCTTGAAGCAGCCTGCGCTGGGTGCGGGCGGGCGCGAGGGCGCGGCGGGGTCCGGCGCGGGGACGGTGGGTCGCCACGAGCGCGTGGTGCGGCCCGACCCGGTCACCGCCCAGCAGCCGGCGGTCGCCAAGGAACCCGACACGACGCAGCAACCGGCGACCCCGACGCCCTCGGAGACCCAGCCCCTCCGGATCTTCTCGGGCGGCGTGGCGGGCGGCGCCGGAGCTGTCCACATCATCGGCGGCGAGGCGCCGGCAGCCCCCGGGTCAGCCCCAGAGAGCGCGGCGGCCCCAGGTGGCGCCGCGTCCGGGTCGGCGGCGGCCGGCGTGACGGACCCGACGCCGGCACCGACCAAGGCTGAGGCGGCGGCGAACGCCGAGCGGGTGCGGACGGCCGGTGCGGCCGCGCTCCTCGGTGGCGACGTGGCGGCCGACGCGACCAGGACCGACGGGGCGCCGCCACCGACGCGCAGCATCAAGACGCCGAAGGAACCGCCGCCCGAGGCCACGCGCCGGGTCACCCAGGAGGCGGACCCGTTGCTCGGAGTCAGCATGCCGGGCACGAACAGCGCGACGACCACGACCGCGACGACCCCGGCGGTCGGATCCGACGAGCAGGCGTCGAAGACCCACCGGCGCGGGCTGATCATCGCCATCGCTGCCGTGGTCGTCGTCCTGGCCGGCCTGGGGGTCTACCTCGGGCTGAACCACCATTCGTCGGGCGGCGGCGGGAAGAGTGGGAAGGCCAAGAATGCGACGGCAGCGGCGGCCTCGAAGACGGTGAACGAAAAGACGGCGCACGTGGCGATCAGCACGAAGCTGTCCTCGTCGGGGCTCGGGCAGACCGACGGCCCGAGCGCGGTGGGCGACTTCAACCTGTCGAAGAACGAGGGGTCGATGTCCCTGACCGCGCCGGGCTCTCCCACGCCCTTGCCGGTCGTCTTCAAGAAGAAGACGATCTACGTCAACCTCGGCGGCGCACTGTCGGCGCTCCTGCCCGGCAAGACATGGGTCTCCGCCAGCGTCCTCCAGATGAGCTCGACGTCCGCGGGGGTCAATTCGAGCCTCAGTGGCCTCGAGCAGATGGTCGGCAACCCGTTCGGGTTGCTGCGCCAGCTCAAGACCAGCGGGGCCACGCTCGTGTCGCTCGGTCCTTCGTCCTTCGACGGCACCTCCGTGCGGGGCTACACGGTGACGCTGTCGAGCAAGGCGCTGACCAAGAGCGCCGACCTCGTGCCGGCGTCGCATACGACCGAGACGGTCTACGTGGCCAAGTCGGGCGGACAGATCAAGGCGATCGTGATCCCCACCACCGTCAACACCGGGGGCCAGCTCGTCAACCAGAACGTCTACGTGACGTTCTCGGACTTCGGCGCGCCGGTCACGGTGACGGTGCCGCCGGCCAGCGAGACGGTGACGCTGGCCCAGTACCAGGCCGCCTTGGGCAAGCCGAGCACCACTCCGAGCACACCGAGCCTGCTCCGACGTCGGAGCCGATCCAGGGCAGCCAGACCGGCGCGAGCTCGCCCGGCTCGGGGTAGGTCGCCCGGAGCGCGTCAGGCGGTTTCGCTGCCGGCCCGCACGGCGCGGGCCAACGCGCCCCAGCGTTCGAACGAGTCGGGGTCGCGCACGACGTTGTTGCCGGTGAAGTAGCTCACCACCCGGGTGGCGATGCCGCCGTACTTGGCCACGATCTTGTCGGCGATGTCGCTCCAGGTGCCGACGGTGGTGAACTGCTCGAGCAGGTCGTCGTCGATGACGGCGGCCATGCCGGCGATGTCGCCCGCCCGCTGGCGCTCGCGGATGAGGTCGGTCGTGTCCTCGCGGTCGAGCTGCTCGAAGATGAAGGAGTAGTTCGGCGTCGAGCCGTAGAAGGAGACCTGGATCCGGGCCAACTCGCGCCACTTCTCCTGCTCCTCGTCGGTGTCGCCGACGCAGAGGAACGCGGGCACGATCACCTCGAGGTCGTCGAGCGTCTTGCCGGCCCGGGCGGCGCCGGCGGCGAGCTCGGGCACCAGCGTGTCGGCCAGGTAGGTCGGCGTGTTGAGCGGGTGCACGTGCACGCCGTCGGCCACCTCGCCCACCATGCGCAGCATCCAGGGGTTGACGGCGGCGACGTCGATCGGCGGGTCCGCACAGTCGATCGGTCCAGGGGCCCAAGTGGGCGGGAGCAGCGACAGGGCGTAGTAGTCGCCCTCGACGGCGAGGGGCCCGCCGGTGCGGAAGGCCTCGAAGATCTGCTTCACGGCCAGGACGTACTCGCGCATGCGGGGCCCGGGCGGGTCGAAGTCCGAGCCGTAGCGCCGCTCGATGTGCGCCCGCACCTGAGCGCCCAGGCCGAGGCGGAAGCGGCCGCCGCTGGCCTCGGCCAGCTCCCACGCCGTCGACGCGGTGATCATCGGGCTGCGCGGGAAGGCGACGGCGATGCCAGTGAGCACGTCGATCTCGGCGGCGACGGCCAGCGCCCCACAGGTCAGGTAGGCGGTGCGGCCGGCCTCGGTGACGACGAGGCCGGAGAGTCCGGCGGCGGCGGCCCGGCGTCCGAGGTCACCGGCCCGGCGGAGAGGCTGAGCCGGGAGCATGGCGTCGAACTTCAACGCCGACGACTGTCGCGCCGTCACGGCTCGCGGACTTCGCGGATGTACCCGATCAGCTCGTGCACGCTCGGCGAATCGAGCCAGGCGGTGAGGTCCGTGCTGGCGGCGGGGCCGGGCTCGCGCCCCTCGTCGAGGGCGTGCGGGTGGGAGGCCACGAAGCGGCCGTCGACCAGGCAGACCTCGGTCAGGACCTCGGCGTAGGGGAGCGTGCTCGCCGACCCGGCGCCGAACCCGAAGACGCGTTCGGAGCCCGTGACGGCGTTGGCGGCGGCGCGGCCGGCGAGGAACCGTTGGTAGTCGTTGCGTTCGAGTTCGCCCGTGTACGCATCGAGGATGCGGGCGGCGCGGGCGAGGGCGCCTTCGTCGAAGGCGTAGTACACGTTGGGTGCGGGCAGGTCGCCCCAGACGCCCCACATCCACCAGCGCACGCTGGTCGGGAGCGCGGCCAAGGCCCGCTGGACGCCGCGGCCGACCGCCTCGTGGCCGTGGTGGACGTCGTGGGGGCTCGGAGAGACGACGATCGACGCGTTGTGCTCCTCGACGATGGCGGGCAGCTCGGTGGCGATGCGGCGCGTGGCCAGGGCGAGGTCGGCGTTCAGATCGAGCGTGAGCGGGGGGTCGAGGAAGACCGGGACGAACCCGGCCCGGCGCGAGGCCTCCTCGGCCTCGGCCCGCCGGCGCTGGTGCTGGTCCTCGAACCCGAGGCTGGCGATGACGCTGACCACTTTCCAACCCCGGTCGTGCAGGTGCAGCAGCGAGACCGGGCACCCGACGGCCTCGTCGTCGGGGTGGGGGGCGACATGGACGACCACAGGACTCATCTGGCGCAGGTTATGTCCCGACCACGATGAGTGGGCAGGTCGGAACGAAATACCGAGCAGGGCCCGCTGCGGGTGGCGCCGGTCAGGCGGGTGAGGCCAGGCGGGTGGGGTCAGGCGGGCGTGAGCGGCGGCATGCCGATCATGGCCCGGAACTCCTCGGTGGTGTTGGTCAAGGGGAAGGGCTCGTCGGGCACGGGGACGCCGAGGCGGGCGCAGATGGGCTCCCAGCCGTCGGCCACGGTCCACTCGAGGAGGCGCGCCGCCGGGACGCCCGCCCGGACCGCGTCGTTGTGGCGCTCGAAGGCGGCGATCATGGCGTCGCGGTCGTCGAAGCGGTCGTCGAAGCGCTGGTTCATCATCCGGACCACGGCTTGCATCCACGCGTCACCCTGGTCGGCCAGCATCTGCATGCCGAAGATCGTGTTGGCGCAGCTGGTGTACCACTGGTCGGGGTCGCGCAGGGAGAGGATCACGAGGGCATCGGGGTTCGCCTGGCTGAGCTCGAGCCAGAAGCTCGCTCCGGGCCAGTCCACCTGGGTGACGAAGCCCTCCGTGAGCTTGGCCCAGTCGACGGGCCGGCCGTCGATGGCGTCGGTCCAGAGGCGTTGCTGCTCCGGGCTGGGCAGCACCTCGATCATGTGATGACAGGGACCGCCCTGCAGTTGCTCGAGAGCGATCTTGAGCGAGTGAGTCCCAGTACGGCCGACGCCGGCACCAACGACCTTGAGCATCGTCCACCTCCCCAGTGTTCGATGACGGATGCGCAACCGTAGTGGCAGGACGGGGTGGGGTCTGAGCGGGGGAGTTGGTCGACGGAAGGTGCTGGTCAGCTAGTCAGAGTATTTATGGCTAGATCACTCTTTACAGATTACTCTGAATAGAATAATCTAGCGGGATGCCGAGATGGTCCCGCTCGAATCCCCTGGCCCTGGCCGTCTTGGTGAGCCTCTACGAGAAGCCCATGCACCCCTACGAGGTGGCCCAGACCCTGCGCCAGCGGGCCAAGCAGGAGAGCGTCCGTCTCAACTACGGCTCTCTCTATGCCGTCGTGGAGTCGCTCGAGAAGAAGGGCCTGATCAAGGCCACCGGCACCGTCCGGGAGGGCAAGCGCCCCGAGCGCACCATCTACCAGATCACCGACGACGGGGCGCGGGAGATGAACGAGTGGATGACCGAGCTCATCAGCGTGCCGGCCAAGGAGTACCCCGCCTTCATGGCCGGGCTCTCCTTCCTCGCCTCGCTGCATCCCGACGAGGCGCTGATGGCGCTGCGCTCCCGGGCGGACGCGTTGAGGATCCGCCTGCTCGGCATGCGCAGCACCATGAAGGCGACCCAGGAGGCCGGTCTGCCCCGCCTCTTCGAGCTCGAGGTCGAGTACGAGGAGGCCCAGCTGGCGGCCGAGCTGAAGTTCGTCACCGCGCTCATCGACGACATGGCGAGCGGCCGGCTCCAGGGCATGGACATGTGGGGGGCGTTCCACACCGAGGGCTTCAACCCCGAGGAGGTGGAGTTCACCTTCGAACTTCCTGACGAATGACCCGAGGCCGCGTGTTGCCGCACGCGGCCTCGGGCCTACACACCAAGAGCTCGGCTCACGAGGAGCCTGCGCCCGAGGCAGCACTCAAAGCGTAGGCGACCCCTTTCGGTCGGGCTCTGCAACGACAACACAGAGCAACCAACCGAAAGGAGGGGCGCTGATGGGTGCCCTCATCGAGGCCGAAGGCCTCAGCAAACGGTTCGGGAAGGTGCAAGCCCTCTCGGACCTCACCTTGACCCTGCCGCCCGGGCAGCCCGTGGCCATTCTCGGGCCGAACGGAGCCGGCAAGACCACGTTCATCCGCATGATCGCCACCCTGATTGAGCCCGACCGCGGGACGCTCAAGGTGGACGGGCACGACGTCGGGCGCGAGCCGATGGCGGTGCGGCGCATGATCGGCCTGGCCGGCCAGTCCGCCGCGGTCGAAGAGATGATGACGGGGCGGGAGAACCTGTTGATGGTGGCCCGCCTGTACGGCCAGGGGAAGAAGGAGGCGGTGGCCTCGGCCGACGCGGATCCTCGAGCGGATCGACCTGGAGGACGCGGCGGACCGCCAGGTGCGCACGTACTCGGGGGGCATGCGGCGGCGGCTGGACCTCGGCGCCAGCCTGGTCGGGGCCCCCCGGCTGCTGCTGCTCGACGAGCCGACGACCGGGCTCGACCCGGGGAGCCGCAACGAGGTGTGGGACGCCATCCGTGAGATGGGCTGGGCCGGGACCGACATGTTGCTGACGACGCAGTATCTCGACGAGGCCGACCACCTGGCGGCGTACGTCGTCATCATCGACGAGGGCCGGGTCATCGCCCAGGGCACGCCCGACGAGTTGAAGTCCCGGGTGGGCGCCGACATGGTCGAGCTGCACACGGCCGACGTGCCGACGATGCAGCGGGCGGCCGAGGTGCTCTCGACGCTCGGCGTGGCCGAGCCGTCGACCGACCCGGCGACGCGGCGCTGCTCCATTGCCGCACCCGGCGGGGCGAAGTTGCTCCCCGTCGTGGTGCGCGCCCTCGACGAGGCCGGCGTGGCGGTGGAGGACATCGCCCTGCGGCGACCCACGTTCGACGAGGTGTTCCTGGCCCTGACGGGGCATACGACCCGACACGACAACGACAACAACAGCGACCACGACACCGACCCCACGAGTCCGCAGGAGGACGCAGCATGACGACGACCGAGTTGCGAGTGGACCCGCCCCGCCAGGTGCGCGGCGTGCGGGCGGCCAACCAGGGGGCGTCCTTCGTCGCCGCGGCCAACCAGGTGTACGGGCGCACGATCAAGAAGTTCGTGCGCACGCCGGCGCTGATCATCGCCGGGACGGCGCAGGGCGTCCTGTTCCTGCTGATCTTCCGCTACGTGTTCGGCGGGGCGGTGGCCCACACGGGTGGGCTGTCCTACGTGGACTTCCTGGTGCCGGGCTTCGTCGTGACCGGGGTGCTGTTCCAGGGCATGGGGGCGGCGACCGGGGTGGCCGAAGACCTGCAGGGCGGCCTGTTCGACCGGCTTGCGCTCGCTGCCCATCCGCCTGCTGTCGATCGTGACGGGGCGGGTGGGCGCCGACACCACGCTGGTGGCCTGGGGCTGCTTCATCATGACGGTGGTCGGGTTCGCCGTGGGCTTCCGCATCCACGGCTCGACGGCCGACGCGGTGGCGGCCTTCGCGCTGACGATCCTCTACGGGTTCGCCTTCGTCTGGCTCTTCATCGCCCTCGGGCTGATGGCGGGCTCGCCGCAGGCGGCGCAGGGACTGTCGTTCCTCGTCTTCCCGCTGAGCTTCGTGTCCTCGGCCTACGTGCCGGTGGCGACGATGCCGGGGTGGCTGCAGGGCTTCGCGCAGAACCAGCCGCTGACCCAGATGGTCAACACGGCCCGGTCTGCTCACGGGTGGGCCGGCGGCGGAGCGACTGCTGGGGCACCCGGTCTCTTACTATCTTGTGCCGTCGCTGCTGTGGACGGCGGGACTGATCGTGGTGTTCGCCCCGCTGGCGGTGTGGAAGCTGAAGCACTCGTGACCTGATCTGTCTGGTGTCCGGTGCGGTCCGGTCGGTCGCCTCCCGTGGCGTGGCCTTTCTGCGGGAGAATGGGGTGTGATCGGACCGGACCGAGCGGCGGTGGACTGAGGTGCACGGGCTCGGGGCTCCGCTGCGCCAGTTCCTCCGCTTCACCCGGCCCTGGGAGCGGGTGCTGTTGGGGGTCGTGCTCTTCGTGGTCGGGGCGTTGACGACCTTCTACTTCTTGTCGGCGTTGGGCGTGGTCATCGCCGGGATCACGATCGTGGGGGCGCTGCGCCGGAGGCGGGAGGCGACGGCGGGGGCGGGCCGGTCGGGTGTCAGCGAGAAGGGGACGGGCTCAGAGGTCGAGGAGCCGTAGCGCTCAGCGCCGGGTCCAAGAGTCGCTGGTCGGGTTGGGGTCGGTGCCCAGGGCCCCGCTGACGGCGGCGCGCAGGCGCTCCTGGGAGGCGATCATCCAGCTGATGTAGGCCTCGTGGTCCTCGACCCTGGTCACATCGCCCATGGAGTAGTCGGCGATCCGGGCGGCGAAACGGTCGGGCAGCTTCTCCCACGAGAGCTCGGAGCCGTAGATGGTCTCGACCAGTTCCGATTGTTGTTGCAGCTGCTGGAACTGGGCCAGCGAGGCCTCCGCGTTGCCGGCGTCGATGTAGAGCTCGGAGCGGATGCGCCCCCCGGCCGAGAAGCCCAGCCCGTAGTGGGTGCCCTTGATGGGGGAGGGCAGGGTGATCCAGCTCTGGGCGGGCAGCGTGGTCATCTGGGTCCAGTGGGCGTGCTCGACGCGGATGCGGTCGAGCCAGCGGGACCAGAACTCGCGGTAGAGCGCGCCCTTGCCTCCGCTCAGCGGACCGGCCAACTCGGTCAGGGTCCAGCCAGCCGGGTCACGCCACCACTGCGTCCCGAAGAAGTCGCGCGAGATTCCCGTCGCCAGCTCGACGATGTGGCGCACCAAGCCCGAAGGCGTATACGAGGCCTTGTCGCCGTCCCAGACCAAGGGCGGCGTTGATGCGGTTCTGCCAGTGGGCGGAGCGCCGCACCGGGTCGCCGTGCAGCCAGTCCTCGAGCTGAACCCGCAGGTCGTGGCTGAGCTCGCCCCGCGGGGACAGGGTGAAGATGGTGCCGTCGGCGACCGACTCGGCGCTGACGAGGCGGCGCACCGTGCTGGCGTCCTGGACCCGCTTCTTGGAGTCCTCCATCTCCCGGGCCAGCTGGCGCTCGGGGCTGATGGTGAACTCCTCGACGTCGCGGGTGGGATAGATCTGGCTGACGGAGATCATCGGCACGTTGTCGCTGCCGCTCTGCCCGTAGACGTAGGAGCGGAAGGCGCTGATCTGGACCAGGGCGAGGTCGAGACCCATCTCGGTGAGCCAGACGACGCTGGCGGTGACGATGGGCGAGAAGTTGCGGGCCAACAGGACTATGCGGGGTTTGCGCAGCGTGATCTGGCTCAAGTCGGGTGCGTGGCTCTGGAGGTCGGCCAGCGCCTCCTCGGTGGTCACGGTCTCGTTGCGGGCGCTGTGGAAGCGGGCGTACTGCTCGGCCAGCGACTCGGGCAGGACGCGGCTGGCCATGGCCGCGTACTTGATGGCGGTCACGTCCGTGTCCGGCGTCTTGCCGTACTTGAGTTCGGCGATGACCAGGCGGCCGTCCGCACCGAGCCCGACGACGACGAGCCGGTCCCGGGGGACGCCCGGCGTGGACCATTGCCGCTCGACGTCGAAGGTGATGATCTTGATCGACGGGCCGAGGATCTCGGGGTTCGAGAGCACCCATTCCTGAAGATCGGCGCGCTCCTCCAGGCCCGCTTCCTCGAGCGAGATCGCCTGTGCGGGCATCGCCACAGACCCCGCGACAGTGAAGAGCAGATCTTCCGCCATGTGCGCGGCCAGGTTACGCCAAACGCCCGTTCGCCCCTACGGCCGCGGGAGCTGCGGTGGCAAGGAACGAGCCTCGAAAATGGCTGGTGGAGGAGTTGGTTGCGTTTCGGTTGCGATCTACGAAGTGTTCATGCGGAGTGCAGGAAACGCGCCTTTCGGCGGCCGCCCTCGCCGAGAGCCGGAACGCGGCCAGTGCCGCGAGGGCCTGCAGCCGGCGTGACGACGATCGATCGCAGAGCGATCGAACGTTGCCGACCGTCCGCGCGTCACGAGTGTCCAACGTGTTGAGTTCTTGAGTGCATTCCCTGTCTCCGTTCGCCAAAACCGCCTCAGGGTGTGGAGGGGACGCTACCGCTGAAAGATTCGCAAATCACAGGCGTTAAACCTGGTTTGTCAAGGATTTGTGACGGCATTGACGGAGGCAAATCGGCGCGTCTGCGGAGAACACCTGGGGGGCGCGCCGAGCTGTCTACACGTGGAGTGAAAAGACGTGTGGGTTCGACCTGGGCGTCAGACGCGCGACGGCCGTCAGACCGGCGCGCCGGGTGCGACGAGCGGCCACGGTCGCTCGATCTCCACCACGCGAGCCAGCTCGAGCAACAACGGCTCGGAGTGACGCCGACCGATCACCTGCATGGAGACGGGGAGGCCGTCCACCGTGCCGATCGGGATGGCGACGGCGGGGTGCCCGGTCGTATTGGCCGGGATGGTCAGCGCCCCGTTGTTGCCGAGGGCCGCTTCGAAGCCGAGCTCGGAGATGAGGTCGACGCCGTCGATCGTGGTGGGCATCGGGCCCTGGGCGCCGAAGGCCACGTCCGGGTTGGTGGCGCAGATGATGAAGTCGGCCTGCTCGAAGATCTCCGCCATCTGCACGATCATCGTGCGCCGGAACGCCTCGATGTTCTTGGCCGTGTCGACGTTGAAGTGGTGGGTCGCAATGTTGGCGGCCAGCATGATCTCGGGGGTGAACTCGGTCTCGCAGTCGGGGTAGAGATCACCGAGGCCCACCAAGAGGCTGGCCGTGCCGGCCATGGCCCACTCGAGACCGCCGCGGGCCAACGAGACCTGGACGTCGACCCGGTTCAGCTCGGCGTCGGTGATGAGGAGGGCGGCCGCCTCCTCCACCCGCTCCCGCACGGCCGAGGCCACCACGGCAGCGCCGAGGTCGACGCAGACGACGGCCCGCATCCCCTGCACGTCCTGGTGCCCGAGCCCGGCTTCCCAGCCCGAGACCCGGGGCAGGGAGTAGGGGTCGTACTCGTCGTACCCGTTGCAGGCGTCGAACCAGCGGGCGGTGTCCCGGACGGAGCGGGACAGGCACCCCACGACGGCGGTCAGTGGCTCGATCTCGGTGTGGGGACCCTTGGGGATCCGCCCGAAGGTGGCCTTGAGGCCGAAAAGCCCGGTGAAGCCGGCCGGGATGCGAATGGACCCGCCGCCGTCGCCGCCCGTGCAGATGGGGAGCAGCCCGCCGGACACCGAGGCGGCCGACCCACCGGACGAACCACCTGGGGTCCGCTCGGCGTCGTAGGGGTTCGTCGTCGCCCCGTGCAGCCGGGTGTAGGTGACGTTGACGCCACCGAATTCCGACGCGGTTGTCTGCCCGACGAGCACCGCCCCGGCGTCGCGCAGGCGCGCCGTCATCGTCCCGTCGTAGTCGGCGATGCGGTCCTTGAAGACCAGAGAGGCCTCGGTCTGCGGCCAGCCCTGCACCGGATCGAGCTCCTTGACCCCGATCGGCACGCCGCCGAACGGAAGGGCGATGTCCGCCGATTCCGCCGACTTCCGAGCCTGTTCCTCGTCGATGAAGCAGACCGCGTTCAGCGACGACTGTTCAATTGCGGCCAGCGAGCCCTCGAGCGCTTCCACCGGGGACAGGTCCCCGTCACGGAAGGCGTCGACGAGCGAGCAGGCGTCTCCCAGCCAAGGTGATCCCGTCACGGGCGCGAGGCTACCGAACGAGCGTTAAAGGCTCGAATCGCGTGATCGAGTCCCGCTCCCCCCAGGTGATCGGAGCACGCAGCCGGCGGAACCCAGCCTCGCGCGCGCCGGGAGGGGCGGCACGCTTGCAGGGCTCGTGTCCTTTCCAACGGCCAGTGCGTCTGCTTCTTGACCGGTCCGAGTGAACCTGCCGGACGAGGTGGCTGACGATGTCCGTCGTGCGTGCGTAAAGAACCTCGGGCCTCGCAGGGGTGCGAAGTCGAGCGTTCCCGCCGACTTACTGAATCGGAGCCGGGCGCCCCAAGTAGAAACCCTGCACGAAATCGACGCCGAACTCTCTGAGCAGCTCCAGAGTCTCCTCGTCCTCGACGCCTTCGGCGATCGTCTCGCATCCGAACCCCGTGGCCAGGTTGACGATGGCCTTGACGACGTGTTGATTGGGCGGGCTGTCGACAAGGTCTCGTACGAACTCAATATCGATCTTCAGGTACTTGATCGGGAGTTTCTTGACGTGGGTGAAGGTGCCGTACCCGGTGCCGAAGTCGTCCAGGGCCACGCTGCTCCCGAGCTCGACGATCCCCTGGGCAAACGCATGGCCCTTCTCGATGTCTGTCATCAGCGCGGTCTCGGTAATTTCGAATACAAGGTCGGCCGGATTGGCGCCCGAGCTCCGTATCTCGCCCTTGATGTATTCCAAAAGGTCCGGAGCGGCCATCGACTCGGCGGAGACATTGATTCCAACGTGATGACCAGCGGCAGAAAATTTCATCGCCCGCTGCACCACCCACCGATCGATCTCGGTGATCAATCCGTACTGCTCGGCCACGCCCAAGAACGAAGCAGGACTGATCACCTCGCCCGTGCGGCCGATCATGCGGATCAGAAGCTCGGCGCTTGGCTCGCTGTTCCCGAGGGGGATGATCGGCTGTGCGTACAGCACCATTCTGTTCTCATCGAGCGCCTCGCGGATTTTGCCCACCCACGTGAGCGCTTCCAGTTCATGCTTGACGCGGAGCCGTTCGGCGACTTCTTCGGAAATGTCTCGAAACACGATCACCGTGCCCCTACCGGCCGATCCACTGGTAATCGGAGCGGCGGAATAGGCAATCGGCAGCAGGGATCCGTCTTTGCAGGTGTAGACCTCGTCGTCCCCCCGCATGTGTTTGCCTTCGGATCGGACCTTCTGGTGATCACACTCAGCTTCCGAGAGGATGGGAGTCCCGTCCGCCCGGTGGGTGTGGATCAGATCGTGGAGGTGCTTGCCCCTGAGATCCTCCTCGGTCCAACCCAGCAACTTCGTGACGGCGGTGTTCATGTAGGTCATTTGGCCGCGTTCGTCGGTGATGAACATGCCCTCGGCCATTTGGTTCATGGCGATCGAGCGGAACTCCTCCGCCCGCAGTCGCTCGGTGACGTCGATGACGACGATGCCAATGCCGATGACCTCGTCCTGGAGGTGGACGGGGTAGTAGCTGGCCAGCCAGTGGGTCGATCGAGTGTGGGGATTCGGTCCCGAGACGATCGACGTTGAGGACGGCCTCGTCTCGACTGAGCACGTGGTGGTAGACCGACTCGACCTGAGGCCACACGTCGGGGATCAACTCGGCCACAGTCTTGCCGATGTAATCCTCTGCATCCTTGCCGGACAGCGACGCCAGCATCTGATTGGCATGGATATAGCGAAAGTCACGGTCGACAAATCCGAGCCCGATCGGTGCTGAGGCTTGCAGGGTGTCCAATGTGCTGAGGGCCTCATCTGCTCGCCGCTGGGCCTCGTGCAGATCAGAGAGCTGTTGTTTGTAGTGGGTCAGGTCCTGGGCGATGGTGGATGCGCCAAGGACGGATCCGTGCGGCCCGACCACCGGCGAAACCGTAAGAGCCACGTCGACAATGGTCCCGTCCTTGCGGACACGCGTGGTCTCGAAATGCCGGATCGTTTCCCCGGCACTGACCCGGGTAAGGAGGCTTTCCAGCTCCCCTGGTCGGTCGTCTGGGATGAGGACCACGATGTCGCGCCCGACCATCTCCTCAGCTTCGTAGCCGTAGAGCCGTTCGGCCGCCCGGTTCCAGGAAACGACCGTTCCATCGAGCGTTTTGCCGATAATGGGATCGTTCAGACGAATCGACGAGAGCGTTGAGGAAGGCTGCGGCTTCGAGCTGCTCGATACTGACTGGCAGCGTGATAGAGCTCACGGGCTGATATCGGCATGTTGAGACGGATCCTGAGAAAATCACGAGCGAATTTCGATCTCCGGACCGACCAACACGTTCCGGAGAGGGGGATCGGCGGACCATCGACTGATCGTCCCCATTGAGGCCGGACGCGCAACACCGGCCCGCGTCACGGGCCGGTGTTGCTTGCTCACTGGAAGAGTTCGTTCGAGCTATGCGGTGACGAGCGCCCCCTTGCGGCGTGTGGCCGGGAAGAAGCTCCTCGTTCTCATCCGTCCGTCGGGCGTGGACGAAGCCGATGACCACCAGCACTGCCATGATCCCCGCGAGGCAGAAGGCTGCAATCGCACACCACAGGGCGATGACCGCGATCAGGCTGAACCCGTAAGCCTCGAGAAGCAGACCACGAAGTGTGGTGCCCTGGAAGACCGTTTGCACCTTGGCCTCGGCCGCCGTGTAGGCCGGCGAACCCTTGGGCAGGGCCATCGCCGCGGCGCTCAGCTGCGAGTAGGTCTTGCCCCCACCGATGTTGTGGAGGTGCACGGCGATGAAGTCGTTGGCGTAGACCTCAGCCTGCTGGCCCGTGAGCAGTTGCTGTCCGGCGTACTGGGAGACGGAGGGGATCATCGACTTGGTGATCTCCTGGCCGTCGGGGTGCGCAAACGCCGCCGCGGTGGGAAACGTGATTTGTTGCTCGGCGAGCTGGGTGTGCACGTAGTTGTTGGCGAAGCTGTAGCCGACCAGCAACAGCGAGCCGGCCACGGCCAGCACGATGACCACGACCACTCCACCGACACTGGCCAGCATGTCGAAAACCTTGCGTCGCATCCGTGTCTCCTTGTTCGTTGATCCCTCCCAGTGAGGAGATCTGCTCCCATCGTCTGCGCCTGAGGGCTCGCTGAGATCGAGCGCGAACGTCCCGCGGACTAGGGAGGAAGGTCCCTTCGACTGGGCCATGGCGCGCTCGGAGAGGCCGAATGGGACGATCCTCCGTAGTTCACGCTCTCGTTCAGCTCTGCACACTGGAGGCGTGAGCATGTACGTCACCTTCCTCTCGAGCGCCCTGGACGCCTGGGACACCGACCTCGATGACGAGGCCCTGCTCGACTACGTGCGCGACTGTCGTGCTGCGCTGCCCCTTCATGATCTTGGCGCCGGCCAGATGTCGGAGATAGCCCTGGTGGCCGAGGTCGCCTATGACCGAGGACTCGTCTGTCTGGCCGCCCAGCGGGGCATCGACGTGGCCCCCACGAACTTCGTCCATCCGAGGATCGAGCGCGAGCGTCTCGAGTTCGAATTGGTCCGCCGAGGCGTCGACCTCGAACTCCAGGAGTATCGGTTCGACGTCGGAGGAGTCGCCTAGCCCTGATTCTTGAGCTTGGTGGCGTAAATGGCCGCCTCGGTGCGACTCGAGACCTTGAGCTTGCGCAGCAAACCGGTGACGTAGTTCTTGACCGTGTGCTCCGAGAGGAACATCGCCTCGGCGATCTGTCGGTTCGTCTTGCCGTCGGCAATGAGGTCGAGGATCCGCGCCTCTTGGGGCGAGAGGGACGACACGGACGGATCCGCCTGGGGTGGGTGGGCGATGCGCTCGACCACCCGGGCCACGGCCCGCGGGTCCATGAGCGAGGCCCCGGTGGCGACCTTCTTCACGTCTTCGATCAGGTCACGCGCTTTGATCTGTTTGAGGACGTAGCCGGCCGCCCCGGCGATCACGCTGGCAAACATGGCCTCGTCGTCGGCGAAGCTCGTGAGCATCAGGCAGATCAGATCCGGGTTGGCCGAGCGCAGGTCACGGCACACCTCGATCCCGTCTCCGTCTTCGAGACGCACGTCGAGGATGGCCACGTCGGGCTTGGCCAAGGGCACCCGGGTCAGTGCCTCGGCACCGGTGGAGGCCTCGCCCGACGACCTCGATCTCCTCGTCGCTCTCGAGCAGGCTCCGAATGCCCTCTCGGACCAGTTCGTGGTCATCGAGGAGGAAGACGCGGATGGCCACGGGTCCATTGTGCCAGCACGGCCCACCCCTCGACGAAACCCCCGTGCCGCGGCGGTACGCTCCGCCCGGTGCCCTACACGCGGGTGAATGATGCAGAGAAACTTCGGCGTCTCATGGGGGCCGTCCTCATGATCACGGCCGACGTCGAGCTCACCGACCTGCTCCGTCACTTGGTGGAGGAGGCCAGGTCCCTCGTCGGCGCCCGCTACGCCGCCCTCGGCGTGCTCAACGAGACCCGCACCGGGCTCGAACAGTTCATCACGGTCGGACTCAGCGAGGCCGACGAAACGAAGATCGGAGATCGTCCGGCCGGCCGAGGCGTGCTGGGACTGCTCATCACCGAACCGGAACCGCTCCGGCTGGCCCATCTCGAAGAACACCCTGGCCGCTACGGCTTTCCACCGGGCCACCCACCGATGACCTCCTTCCTGGGGGTGCCGGTGCGGGTGCGCGACGACGTCTACGGCAACCTCTACCTGACCGACAAGGAAGGGACCGTCGAGTTCACCGACGAGGACGAGGCCCTGGCCGAGGCGCTGGCCCTGGCGGCGGGCATCGCCATCGAGAACAACCGGCTCCATGACCGGGTCCGCGTCATGAGCGTGCTCGACGACCGGGACCGCATCGCCCGTGACCTCCACGACCGGGTCATCCAGCGCATCTATGCCGTCGGCATGAGCCTGCAGGGTGCGGCCCGGATGCCCGAGCGTGACCAGGTGGTCGAGCGGGTCTCTCGAGCCGTCGACGAGCTCGATGAGACCATCACCCAGATCCGCTCGTCCATCTTCGAGCTCGGGGACGCCGCACTTCCGGGCGGGCTGCGCCAAGCCATCGTGCACCTCGCGGAGGAATTGGCGGGAACCCTCGGGAGCCGCCCCGAGGTCCGTTTCGTTGGGGCGGTGGACAACGCGGTCCCCCAACCCGTGGGCGACCACGTGCTGGCCGTCGTGCGAGAAGGGCTCACCAACGCCGGCAAGCACTCGGGGGCCACCCGCTATGAGGTGACCTGGCTGTGACGGATCGCCTGATCCTCGAGATCGAGGACGACGGGACCGGCATCGAACTCCCCCTCGCCCAACCGGGACTTGGCTTGGTCAACATCCGTGAGCGCGCCGAGAAGCTCGGCGGGTCATTCGAGATCCATCCGGCCCCGAGAGGCGGTACTCGTTGGTCTGGACCGTCCCGCTCTAACATCTCAATTCAGAACTGCGCCAGCATCCGGATCAAATGCCGCGTGGGCCGATTCGCATCGAGAGTTCGACCACGTCACACGTGCGGGTCTGCGTCATGGGAAATCCGGCGCGGCGGAAGACGGCAAGCATGGCCGTGTTCTCGGCCAGTACGCTGGCTTTGAACTCGCCGATCTGGGCGTGCCTGGCGTTCTCGACCAGCCGCTCCAGGAGCATGGTGCCCAATCCGTGATGTTGGAACTCGTCGGCAACGACGAAGGCGACCTCGGCACAGCAGTGATCGTTTAAGCCGGTCATAGCGACCGACGGCGATGATCTCACTCTCGTGCTCGACCACGAAGGCCGCCCGGTCAAAGCCGTCGACGCAAGTGAGGTGTGTGACCTCCTCGGGCCCGAGCTCTCGATGTGGATAGAAGTAGCGCAGCTGAACCGACCGATCACTCAGGTGAGCGTGGAATCGGACGAGTGCCGCCGCATCGGTCGGTTCGATCGGCCGAGCGATTAAGTGTGCGTCCGCACCTCGACGGTCTTCGCTCGTCGGGATAGGCATCACGGCTGTTACCACTGTCATGCAGCCACGATGACACTGAGGAGTGCCCGCTCAGTAGGGAGCTTGGTCCTGTTGCCGAGTGACCTTCGTCCTGGAGCGCTAAGAACACTTGACCAGGGGACCGAGCCCTGAAGCCTCAAGATCGGCTAATGGCCGAGCATCCAGATCTGCAACGCGACACCTTTTTGGCACTTCTCAATGGACACGATCGCATCTTGTGCTGCTTGGGCGGGCTGAAGGCACTTCGTTCCCGACGCCAACTTGATTTCGCCCTTGCCGGTTGTAGAGGAACCGCTCGTTGGCGCTGAACGTGCAGGGCGACATGGAGACCGGCGAGCTCACTTTGGCGGTGAAGTCGAAGCAATTGCCGGTGTTCCCTCCGATGATCACGATTGACCCGTCAGCGGCGTCAGCAAAGGTCCAGCGCTGACCATTTCGTATTGGCGCACTCGGACATGCTGGCTTCCGAGGCCGGGTCCGCGGGAGCGGGAGTGTCCTCCAGGCAGTAATTGGGATCGACCGACGTGTGAAGCGTGAAGTTGACCCCATGGGGCTGCATCAGTTCGTTTGAGGCGACCGCTGCTTCGGCCCCAGTGAGCCATGCGGTGGCGGCACCAGCAACGGGAAGGCTCATGCCAACGAGCGCGAGGGCCAATCGTCGGATCGATTGCACGTGCGTCCTCCTCGATTCCGGGGAGCGGTCGCCCCGCACAACCGTGGCTGGAGCAGGAGGTCCCGTCAAGCGGTGACGATCGCTGCCACAGGCACCTCGCCAGGTGATCCGCTCCGAACCGCATACAGCTGACCAGGGAACCGAGCCGGGAACTCGGCCCCTGGTCAACCGACCTTCAAGCAGGCACGAACACCCGGAGCTAGTCCGTGCAGCGCTTGTTGAAGAAGTACGACGCCAGCGGAACGGCGATCGCCAGGATCACCACCGACCAGATCAGAGACGCCTCGACCGGGTGCTGCATCGGCCAGGCGTTGATCAGGTGCGACGGGTTCGGGTTGCCCCACAGGTCACGGACCGCGGCGCAGACCGCCGACACCGGATTCCATTCGGCGATGGCCTGCAGCCAGCCGGGCATGGTCGCGGTCGGCACCATGGCGTTGGAGACGAAGGCCAACGGGAACAGCACGATGAAGCCGAACGAGGCCGCCGATTCGGGGCTCTTGGCGTTCAGTCCGACGATCTGCGCGATCCACGTCAGCGAGTAGGCGAAGAACAGCACCACCAGGAAGCCGCTGACGACGCCGAGGAAGCTGGCATCGGGCCGCCAGCCCACGACGAGGCCGGTCAGCCCCACGATCAAGGCGCACAGGCACGAGGTGAAGAAGTCCGCCACCGAGCGTCCCATCAGCACGGCCGGCCGCCACATGGGCAGCGCCCGGAAGCGGTCGATCATGCCTTCGTGGAGGTCCGTCGCCATCCCCACCCCCGTCCCCATGGTGGACGTCACCAGGTTCAGGGCCAGGATCCCGGCCAGCAGGTAGTCCTTGTAGCTGCCGCCGCCGGGGATCGGGATCGCCCCACCGAAGATGAAGACGAACAGGAAGGTGAACAGCACCGGCTGGATCGTCACGTCCGAGAGCTGCATCGGCTCCCGCGAGATGTGGACCAGGTTGCGCCGGGTCATCGCCCAGATGTCGGCCAGCGGGCCGAGCAGCCGGCTCGACGAGGGCGTCGCGACGCCGACCGTTGTCGTCGAAAAGTCGTGGTCGTCATCAGGCGTTCGCTCCTTCCAGTTCGCCGGCCGTCCGAGCACCGACGTCCGCCGGCGCCAAGGCCGTCTCCGTCGTCACCGACCACGACCTCTTCGACGTGCTCACCCGTCAGCGAGAAGAACACGTCGTCCAACGAAGGCTGGCGCACCTCGATGTTGTCGACCACCACTCCGGCCGCATCGAGCGCCCGCACCACGGCGGTGGCCAGCCCGGTCGTCGTGTCCACGCCGGCCGACAAGCGCCGTCCGTCGTCGCTCACGCTCACCTCGCCCGCCACCAGCGGCGCCAGCGTCCGCACGGCATCGGCGTGCGGGACCGTCAGCAGCACCTCCAGATGCGCACCCTTGGCCGCGTCCTTCAGCGACTGCGGCGTGCCGTCGGCGATCACCCGCCCGTGGTCCACGACCACGATCTGGTGCGCCAACTCGTCCGCCTCCTCCAAATACTGCGTCGTCAACAACACGGTCACGCCCTCACCCAGCAACTCCCGGATGGCGTCCCACACCCGCTGGCGCGACGTCGGGTCCAGCCCCGTCGTCGGCTCGTCCAGGAACAACACAGGCGGCCGGGTCATCATCGACGCCGCCAGGTCCAGCCGCCGCCGCATGCCGCCCGAGTAGCCCTTCAAGACACGGTCCGCCGCGAACGTCAGCTCGAAGCGATCCAACAGCTCGACCGCCCGCGCCTTCGACGCCGCCCGTCCCATGTCGGACAGCTCCCCAACGAGGGCCAGGTTCTGGCGCCCGGTCAGCAAGGGATCCAACGTCGCGTCCTGGGCGGCCACGCCGATGTGGCGCCGGACCTCGTTCGGGTGCGCAACCACGTCGATCCCGGCCACCGTCGCCGTCCCGGCGTCGGGCACGGCCAGCGTCGTCAGGACCCGCACTGCGGTCGTCTTGCCGGCACCGTTCGGCCCCAGCAGCCCGAGGATCGTCCCCGCCGGCACCTCGAAGGAGACCCCGGCCAGGGCCTGGGTCTCTCCGTAGCGCTTCTGCAATCCCTGGGCCTGAATCATCAGGTCGACAGCCATAGACTTCCTTACCGGTCGTTAAGTAAACTACTTACCAACCGCATGGTAAGGAATGAACTTACCTGCCGTCAAGTAGAATCACCGAGAAATGTCGAGGAAGATGACCCAGACCGCCGACGCCAGCACCGGACAGGGCACGACGAACGGCACGAACACCCAGGTCAACGAGGACGCCCTCACCCACGATCCCGCCTCCACCCGCGAACGCATTCTCGATGTGGCGCTCGACCTCTTCACCGAGAAGGGCTACGACGGCACCAGCCTGCGGGAGATCGCCGAACGCCTGGGCGTCACCAAGGCCGCCCTCTACTACCACTTCGCCAGCAAAGAGGACATCCTCATGGCGCTGCACATGCGCCTGCACGAGTTCGGCAAGGAGGCCATCGCCACCCTGGGTGACGAGCCGGTCACGATCGAGCGCTGGGCCGAGATCCTCGACGGCCTCGTCGACCAGATGCTGGTCCAGCGCAAGCTCTTCCTCATGCACGAGCGCAACCAGGCCGCCATGGAGAAGATGCACAGCGAGGGCCACGAGGCCGAGCACGAGGACATCCAGAACCGCTTCCGCCAGATCCTCGGCGACCCCCGGGTCACCCTGCGCGACCGGGTCCGCATGGCGGCCAGCTTCGGCGTGATCTTCTCGGGTCTCGTCCTGGCCAGCGATGCATTCAACGACGAAACGAACGCCGAAATGGGTGAACAGCTCCGCGAATGCGTGCACAACGTCCTCCTCGGATGACCGGATCGTTCCGCCGGACATGACCCTGCTCGCTACGCTTGTCGGCGAGCCCTCATGACTTCGACTGACGACACCAGCAGTGGCGACACCACCAGCGGCGACAGCGCCCCCAGCGCACCGCACGACCACCCCTTCACCCTGGCCATCGACATCGGCGGCACCGGCCTCAAGGCCAACGTGCTCGACGCCGCCGGCGCCCTGCTGGCCGACCGCGTGCGGGTTCCGACCACTTACCCCATGCCACCCGACCTGATGGTGGAGAAGCTCAAGGGTCTGGCCGAAAAGTTGCCCGGCTTCGACCGCATCTCGGCCGGCTTCCCCGGCATGGTGCGGCACGGCCACGTGCTCACCGCGCCCCATTTCGTGTGCAAGTCGGGTCCCGGCTCCGAGGTCGAGCCCAAGTTGCTCAAGGACTGGACCGACTTCGACATGGCCTCCGCCCTCTCCGAGTCCCTCGGCAAGCCCACCCGTGTGGCCAACGACGCCGACGTGCAGGGCCTGGCCGTCATTTCGGGCCAGGGCTTCGAGGCCGTCATCACCCTCGGGACGGGGTTCGGCTCCGCCTTCTTCATGGACCGCAACCTGCTCCCGCACATGGAGTTCGCCCACGTCGAGTTCCGCAAGGGCGAGACCTTCAACGTCCAGCTGGGCGAACCGACCCGCAAGGAGATCGGCGACAAGCGTTGGAACAAACGGGTGCAGAAGGCCATCGCCTACCTCGACACCTTGGCCGCATTCGACCACCTCTACATCGGCGGCGGCAACGGGGCCCGGGTGAACCGGAGCGATCTGGGCGAGGTGCTCGACCGCGTCACCGTCGTCGACAACTCGGCGGGCATTCTCGGCGGGATCAAGCTCTGGGAAGACCAACACCTGACTGTGTGACCACTGCGGCCTGCCCCCCGGACGCACCGCGGGCCGCCAACATTCTGGAGGAACACCGATGACTGCCGTCGATACCGAGCCATTGGCCTGGGACCCGCTCAACGAGAAGTACAAGGGCGACCCCCACCCCATCTGGAAGCGCCTGCGCGACGAGGCACCGCTCTATTACAACGAGCAGCACGACTTTTACGCCGTCAGTCGCTTCGCCGACGTGGACGCCTTCAGCCGCGACCCTAAGACCTTCCTCTCCAGCCACGGCACCGTGATGGAGATGATCACGGCCGATCCGACGGAGATGGAGATCATGATCTTCATGGACCCGCCGGAGCACACCCGCTACCGCCGCCTGGTCTCCAAGACCTTCACCCCCCGGCGCATGATGCTGCTCGAGGAGGACATCCGCGCCCTCTGCATCCGCCTCCTCGACGGCCTCGCCGGCCGGAGCTCCTTCGACTACGTCCAGGACTTCGGCGCCCGCGTCCCGGCCTACGTGATCGCCGCCCTGCTCGGCGTCGATGAGGCCGACCGCGACATGTTCCGCGGCTGGATCGACGACTCGTTCCACCTCGATCCCGAGCAGGGCATGTACAACGACGTCTCCGCCGAGGCCATGGGCAAGATGATGGGCTACATCGCCGAGGTCCTGACCGACCGCAAGAAGAACCCGCGCGACGACATGCTCACCGACCTCCTCACCATGGAGATCACGGAGGAGGACGGCGAGGTCCGCCGGCTCACCATGGACCAGGCCGTCAACTTCGCCCTCCTCATCGGCAGCGCCGGCACCGAGACGGTGGCCCGCCTCCTGGGCTGGGCCGCGCTCACCCTCGACAACAACCCCGACCAGCGCACCGAGCTGGTCGGACGACTTCGACCTGATCCCGAACGCCGTCGAGGAGCTCCTGCGCTACGAGGCACCCTCACCGGTGCAGAGCCGCTGGTGCATCGCCGACACCGAGGTGCACGGCCAGACCATCCCGGCCCGCTCCAAGGTCGTGATGATCACCGGCTCCGCCGGCCGCGACGAGCGGGCCTACCCCGACGCCGACCGCTTCGACATCCACCGGAAGATGGACCACCACGTGTCCTTCGGCTACGGCATCCACTTCTGCCTGGGGGCGGCGCTGGCCCGCACCGAGGCCCGGATCGCCCTGGAGGAGACCTTCAAGCGCTACCCCGAGTGGTCGGTCAACCTGGACCAGGCGGTGCCGCTCTACACCAGCACCGTTCGGGGCTACTCCAAGCTGCCCATCTCCGTCTGACCAGATCCGCCGCCCCAGTCTGCACGGCGGGCCTTCACCTCCAGCGCGCCCGACAAGTCGTACCGCTGAGAGCCTGACGGCGACCCAGCGCCGGGCGCTGAGGATCAAGCCGCGTAGTCGAAGCTGTGCACGTCGAAGGAGATGGGCAGCAGGTACTTCAGATAGAAGGTGTGGACGGTGAGAGCCGGGTACACCAGGTCGTCCTGGGGGAGGACGGAGACCCGGTCGTCCTTCTCGGCGTAGCGCTCGCACTGGTCGCGCCGCTGGTCGACCTCGGCGCGCGAGTCCAGCAAGAGTCCGAGGTGCTCGATCCCCTGCACCGACATCGGCGTGTCGCTCTCGACGAGAAGAATGAACTGATTGGGGTCGGGCTGGAGGAGGTGTGCAGTCCGATTGCCCACCTGGCTGTCGAAGGCGCTCCAGCCGAACACCGCGCCATAGAAGGCGTCGACCTCCTGGCAGAACTCGCTGGTCAGCGCGCCCCTTGCCACCGTCAGCTCCATGTGGTCGAAGCGCATCAGTAGTCGCTCCTCTCGTCCAGAGTGGACAGTAGGTCCAAATCCCCCGACATCGCCTGGCTCCGCAGCCTGCCTGGCGGCGACGTTGGGCCTGACCAGCTCTTTTCTTCCAGTAGGCCGGTCTCCGGGGTCCGGTAGTATGAGCGGTCTCAAACCGGCGCTCGTAGCTCAACGGACTAGAGCATCTGACTACGGATCAGAAGGTTGGGGGTTCGAATCCCTCCGAGCGCGCAGTATAAGTCCAGTTCAGAGAGCCATAAATGTCGAAGTGCTTGCTGGCAATCCCCTCGGAGTGGCAATCTGATTGGCAATCCACCTGACTACCGGAGGTTGCCGTGGCAGGTCACCTACAGGAGCGGGGCCCGAAGACGTGGCGCCTGACTGTCTACGTCGGACGGGATTCGCGAACGGCAAGAAGCGGTACGCCCAGCGCACCGTCCATGGCACCAAGCGGGAAGCCGAACGTGCGCTCGCCCGGTTGGTGACCGAGGTCGACGAGGGCCGCCACTCGGCCTCGGCGGCTGGCACCTTCGGCAATCTCCTTGACCGCTGGCTCGAGACGAAGGAACAGTCGGTGGAGGCATCGACGATCTCCAGCTACAGGTGGGTGACCGAGAAGTACATTCGTCCCGGGCTCGGAGGCGCTCGGCTGGCCACCCTCAAGGCGTCCGACATCGATTCCTTCTATGTGCGCCTCGCGGCCAAGCCCGGAGAGCGAGGCAAGAAGCTCTCGCCGAGGACCATCCGCATCTGCCATGGAGTGATCCGCCAGGCGCTAGAACAGGGCCGGAAATGGGGCCTCATCACGCGGAATCCCGCCACTCGATGCCAGCCCGCCGAGGTCGCGGCATCACGAAATCCATCCACCGTCAGTCGATCAAGTCTTCAGTTGCTCGCCGCGGCGAAGGACTACGACGAGGATTTCGCCACCTACCTTGAGGGTGTTGGCCGCTACTGGATGCCGGCAGAAGCGAAGGCGCTCGCGCTGAGATGGTGCGATATCGATTGGGATTAAGTCCGAACTGTTGATTGCTCACTCGCTGACCGTGATCGACTCCGCCGTCGTTGAGAAGGATACGAAGACCCATCAAGCACGACGTCTCGTTCTGGATTCCGGCACGATCAGAGCACTTCGATCCCACAGGGCACGGGCCGAAGTCGGGCTACGGCATGCGAGGCCACCTTGCTCGAGTCAAGGCTTCATTTTCACGTCCGATGGCGCAGGGAACTAGCCCTGGCGGCCCGACGTCGCCACGAATCGGTTCGGGCGGCTCTGTAATTCTGTCGGCATATCGGAGGGTGAGACTGCACGATCTTCGCCACTACGTCGCTACCAACCTCGGAGCGCGGGGACGCCGATCGCAACGATCAGCGCTCGGCTGGGCCATCGAGACAGGGCAACCACGCTGAATGTGTACCAACACGCCTTCCCGCTCAGGATCACCAGGCGGCCGAGCTGCTGGGTTCGCTGCTCGACACGGAAGGCACATGAGGCCAGGGCGCGACGGCCGGCAGAAGAAACGGCGAGGAGCAAAGCAATGGACATGACCGAGCAGGAAGAGCACGGGATAAGGCAGTACGTCGAAACCCAGACGTCCGACCCGGAGAACGACGTGCGTCTGGTCCAGAGAGTAGGTCGACGGCGGGTCGCGGGGTACACCCACGATCTCTATGACGTCTGGATGTCGAAGGGAGACAGGTGGTGGGTCATCACCGGAATGACCAACCTGTACTCCCAGGAAGATTTCCACGATCTCGATCAGGTGTTCACGTTCCACCTCGGGCTCTGCGCTGTCCTCCGGGAAAGGTTCCGGATCGAAACCGAAGAAGAGTCGGCAGCGCACATCGGCGCGCTTGGCGTCGTTACGTGAAAGCAGTCGATGCGATGAGTGAGGCGGAGGAGGCCGAGGACTTCCAGGCCGTCGGTATTCGTTGCCGCGAGGCCCTTCTCGCTCTGGTCCGAGACCACGCAGGGGCGGCGTGGCTGCCGGAGACGGAGTCGCCCCCAAAGGCTGCTGACTTCGGGGGTTGGATGGAACTCCACGCCCAAGCCTTGGCTACGGGGCGGTTGCGGTCGTACCTTCGGGATCTGGCCAACCGCACCTGGGACCTCGCCGTTTGGCTGCAGCACTACGCAGATGCAACGGAATTGGACGGGGACATCGTCCTCGAATGCACCGCCCACTTCCTTCGGGTGTTTGCGCTGGGCGTCCGCAGGTACGACCAAGGGTCGTCACGGCGCTGCCCCTCGTGTGATTCCTATCGGCTGTCGCAAGACGGTGACGTCGAAGAGCGTTCGGAAGGGTCGGGTTCGCCAGTCACGATGCCTGTGGAGCCTGCGGGTGGACATCGGAAATGACCTTCCAGCCCTACTCGGCGGAGTGGCTGCAGCGGGCTGCTGAGTACCTTGAAGCTGACGTCGAGGATCACCCCTATCTTGCAGGCGACCGGCAGCCTGGCGGGGACGGCGACAAGCCTCTGAGCTGGGCGTTCCGGGCCGGGGCTCGGGAGAGCCACAAGTTCACCTCGGAGAGGAACACCTCAACCGCCTGGCCGGCGCGCCTGTACCTTCGATCACCACAACAGTATTGTTGTGGTGTGACGTTGCCCGACCTGGACCCTGATGGAGCCCTCCCTCCGGGGATCCATCTCGCCACCTGGGACGAGGTCGTGGCGACCTTCGGCGGGACGGCTCACAGGCGGATCTCCTGGCGGGGCTGCTTGACGTCCTCCGCGACCTCCAGCAGGCCGGATGCCGGACCGTCTACCTCGACGGGAGCTTCGTGACCGAGAAGGAGGTGCCCGGTGACTACGACCTCTGCTGGGAGATGCGACGCCGTCGATCTCAACAAGCTCGCGCCGGTCTTCCTCGATTTGGCCGCGCCGCGGGCCGCCCAGAAGGCCCGGTACCGAGGCGACATCCTGCCCAACGTCATCGAGGGCACCAGCGGCGCCCCATTTGTGGATTTCTTCCAGAGGAACAAGGTCACCGGCGGTGTGAAAGGGATCGTGGAAATCAATCTTGAGGAGTTGGTGTAGATGATCACGAACGACGTGCAATACCGCACTGCCAAGGCACAGGTCGATCGTCTGCAACGGCTGCGGGCCGAGCTGGACGAAAGGCCCTTGGACACCAACGACGGCGAGCTTCGCCGCAAGTTGGAGACCCACGCGGTCGAGTCCCAGGCCTCCGAGCTTCGTGCCGAACTGGAGGAGTACGACGCACTTCGTGCCGGCCATGCCCCCGTCGGTCACCTCACCACACTGGAAGACCTGCCCCGCCTTCTGGTGAGGGCACGGATCGCCGCGGGGATCAGCCAGAAGGCGCTCGCAGAGCGGATGGGTCTCAAGGAGCAGCAGATCCAGAGGTACGAGTCGAGCGACTACTCGTCCGCCAGCCTGTCCCGACTCCGTGAGGTCGCCAATGCTCTCGACTTCTCTGTTCCCCTCCCCGACGAGGTGCCGACCAGTGACGGCGCTCGTCACGCAACTCTCTGGGTCTCGGCCTCGACCGTGCCTTTGTCCGGAAGCGGATCGCCCCGGCCGCGCCTTCGGGAGGCTCGCCGTGGCGATCGTGAACCGCGCCCATCATCGACCTTGCGTCGCGAGTCGGCCGGGTCTTCGGCATGGATGCCAGTTCGGTGCTTGCCGGGACACAGATCGAGATGGACAACAGGGTTCTGGCAGCTGCCAGCTTCAAGATTCCCAAGGGAGCCACGAAGGAGCGTGTGGCTGCGTACACGGTGTACGCCCACTACGTCGCGCTCCTGGCTCTCCAGGCATCCGAGGGTCTGCCTCGTCGTGTACGTGCCGTCGACCTGGGCAAGTTTCCGAAGGAGTGGTACCAGGCGGATTCGTCCGGCTCTTTCGAGGGGTTGGTGCGGTTCGTCTTGGCCTCGGTATTCCGGTGGTGCCTTTGGCGGACGCCGGGACGTTCCACGCTGCGGTGTGGCGTGCGCACGACCGTGAGGTGATCGTTCTCAAGCAGGGAGCCCGGCGGTCGAGCCGTTGGGCTTTCGATCTCCTTCATGAGATCGGACACATCATCGAGGGCATCGACGCGTCTGATGGCGGTGTCATCGATGCTGACGAGTCGAGCACCGACCCGTCAGAAGAGGCGGCCAACTCTTTCGCCGGCAACGTTCTGTTGGACGGCAGGGCGGAGGAACTCGTTCAACTGTGCGTCAATCAGGCGCAGGGAAGCGTCGAGCGGCTCAAGAGCGTGGTGCCTCGGGTTGCTTCTTCGCAGAACGTGGACACCAGCTCCCTCGCCAACTACTTGGCCTTCCGGTTGTCCATGCAGGACATCAACTGGTGGGGGACGGCAACCAACCTGCAGTCGAGTGACGAAGACCCGTGGTCCATCTGCCGCAACGTTCTCATCGAGCGGTGTGATCTTGCAGTGCTCAACCCCCTGGATCGGGAGCTGTTCAATCAGGCACTGGTGGCGTCATGAGTGCAGACACCAAGCCCGGGCTGCCCAAGCTGGCGATCACGTGCACGTCCACGTCGTGCGACCAGGACCTCCACTGCTTCCGGAGCACCAAAAAGATGGTGGACGCCGGACTTGGCGGGGCGTGCCGTGACTGTCAT
>CAVSEB010000009.1:0-188972 GCA_963726855.1 uncultured Acidimicrobiaceae bacterium | reverse complement strand
AAGCCGCCCACCTGGAGCGGCCCGATCTTGGCCACGGCGGTGAAGCGCGAGATGACGGCCAGGGTGCCCAGGTCCCGGTAGTGGAGTGGCTTGGGTTCCTTGCCCTCGAGCCGGCGTTCGATGGTGTGGGCGGCGTGGGCGCCCGACTGCATGGCCACCTCGGCCAGGGCCGGGCAGGTCGTTCAGGGCCATGAGGTCGCCGACGACGAACACCTCGGGATAGCCGGCCACCGAGCAGTCCGGCTCGACCTTGACCCGCCCGGATGTCCAGCTTGGCGCCCGGTGGCGTCGGCCAGCTCTTGCCCCAGGGCGAGGCGCGGGTGCCGGCCGCCCACACCTTGGTGCCCGCCTCGATGCGCTGGTCGAGCCGTCGGCCTGGTGATCGACCCCGCCTCGGCGTCGACGTCGGTCACCATGGCGCCGAGGTGCATCTCGACGCCCATGCGCTCGAGGTCTCGCGCCGTTATCCGCGAGAGCGCGTTCGCCCATGGACGCCACCAGGCCGTCGCCCCCCTCGACCAGCACCACCCGGGTCTTGTGGGGATCGATGCGGCGGTAGTTGCGCTGGAGGGCTCGGCGGGAGAGCTCCCTGAGCTGCCCCGCCATCTCCACGCCGGTCGGTCCGCCACCGATCACCACGAAGGTCATCAGGGCCCGGCGCTCTGCTCGTCCGCTCGGCCTCCGCCTGCTCGAAGGCGCCGAAGATCTGCCCGCGCAGGTCCAGCGCGTCGTCGAGCGATTTCATGCCGCGAGCGGCCTGGCGGAATTCGTCGTGGCCGTAGTACGAGGTCACCGCGCCGCCTGCACGATGAGGCTGTCGTAGCCGATGATCAGCGGCCGCCGAACTCGTCGGCGTGGACCGTGTGGGCGCCCGAGATCGATGTCGGTCACCTCGCCCAGCACGACGCGGAGGATGGGCTTGTGGCGCAGCACGTCGCGGATGGGCGGCGCGATCTGGCCTTCGGAGAGTATTCCTGTCGCCACCTGGTAGAGGAGGGGTTGGAAGAGGTGGTGGTTGGTGCGGTCGATGACCGTGACCCGCACCGGCGCCCGTTTGCAGGGCCTTGGCCGCGAAGAGGCCGCCGAAGCCGCAGCCCACGATGACGACGTGGTGGCGGGCTCCGCCTTCCCGACCGCCGGTGCTCCCAACCGCCGCACTCACAAGAAGGTGTCCACCACCGTTTCCACGTAGTGGGCCAAGGGCAACGAGGACAGCTCGTCGGGCCCGAACCACCCTACGGCGTCGGTGGTCCCGTCGGCCTCGGCCCGCAGCGTGCCCGTCCCACGACTCCACCCGGTAGATCGAGCCGGATGGTGTGCAGGCTCACGCCGTCGGGCAGCGTGCGCACGTCGGAGAGCACGTCGAGCAAGGGGCCGACGTCACCCTCAGCCCGGACTCCTCCTCGACCTCGCGGCGCAGGGAGTCGACCGGGTCCTCGCCGTGTTGCAACGCCCCCGCCGGGCAGGAACCAGCGGCCCTTCAGGGTGAGCCAGGGGGCGGCGCGGGCCAGCAGCAGGCGGTCCTCGGCGTCGAGCACCACGCCGTAGGCGGCAATGCGCTGGCGTTGCTCACTCGGCACCCCCCGCATGCTTGTCGTCCCGGTCCCCGGTCGCCAACTCCGACGCCCGGTACCCTGGCCGGGCCGCCGGGCCGGACCCCGGACGGCCGGAAAGGGAATCGTGACGGACATCGCTGCCGCTCGAGGCCATCAAGCGGCTCAAGTACGCCTACTTCCGGAACCTCGATCTGAAGCAGTTCGAGGCGCTCGGTGCGCTGCTCACCGAGGACGCCACCTCCTCCTACGAGGACGGCAAGACGGTGCTCGAGGGCCGCGAGGCCATCGTGCGCTGGCTCATCGGCGTGCTGGGCGACCCCGGCATCGTGACCGAGCACCACGGCCACCACCCCGAGATCGACTTCACCTCGGAGACCGAGGCCGAAGGGACCTGGTACCTCCAGGACCGGGTGATTGTGCCGGCGGCCGACGTCGAGATCAGCGGGACTGCCTTCTACGCCGACCGCTACCGCCTCACCGAGGCCGGCTGGCTCATCAGCCACACGGGCTACAAGCGCGTCTTCGAGGAGCACCGCACGCACACGACGCTCGAGGTGCGCAGCTTCAGCTCGCGCTTCGGGGCGGCCTGAGCGCTACGGGCGCTCGTCCGGGGTGAAGGTGAAGCCCGGGTCGAAGAGCGTCGTCGGCGCCAGCGCCTGCTCAATGGCGTCGACGAAGTCGGGCTCGAGCTCGAGGTCGAGCGCCTTCACGTTCTCGGCGATCTGCTCGGGCCGGCTGGCCCCGACGATGGCGCTGCTCACGTTCTGGTTGCGCAGCACCCAGGCCAGCGCCACCGCGGCCGGCGTGTAGCCCGCCTCGCGGCACAACTCGGCATACGACGCCACCGGCTCGAGGATCTCGTCGCGCAGCAGCCAGCTCATCTCCTCGCCCTCGGGGCCGGTGGCCCGGGTGTCCTCGGGCGGACTGTTGCCGGCGCCCGGCTTGTACTTGCCGGTGAGCACGCCCTGGGCCAGCGGCGACCACACGATCTGGCTCACGCCTTCCTTCTCGCAGAGCGGCACGACCTCGCTCTCGATCACCCGCCAGATGAGCGAGTACTGGGGCTGGTTCGAGATGATGCGGTCGAAGCCCATCTCGTCGGCCAGGCGCAGGGCGTCGGCGATCTGCTCGGCCGTCCATTCCGAGACGCCGATGTAGTGGACCTTGCCCTGGCGGACCAGGTCGTCGAAGGCGCGCAGGGTCTCCTCCAACGGGGTGAAGACGTCGTAGCGGTGGGCCTGGAGGAGATCGACGTGATCGGTCTGGAGCCGCTGCAGCGAGGACTCCACCGACTCCATGATGTGCTTGCGCGACAGCCCGCTGTTGTTGGGGTTGGGCCCCGTCCGCCAGTACACCTTGGTGAAGATCTCGATGGAGTCGCGCGCCGTGCCCTTGAGGGCGCGGCCGAGCACGGATTCGGCCATCCCGAGCGCGTAGACGTCGGCCGTGTCGAAGGTCGTGATGCCGTGCTCGAGGGCGGCCTGCACGCAGGCGATGGCGGTGTCCTCCTGGATCTGGCTGCCGTGGGTGATCCAGTTGCCGTACGAGAGGGCGGAGACGTACATGCCCGAGCCGCCGAGGTATCGATAGTCCATGGCTCGGGAGCGTAACCGCGCCACCGTACGCTCGTAGGGTGGCCGGAGAGGAGACGCTGCACGTGCACCGGGGCTTGGACCTGCCCCTCTCGGAGATCACGTGGCGCGCCACGACCTCGGGCGGTCCCGGGGGCCAGCACGCCAACCGCACCCTCAGCCGGGTCGAGGTCCAGTTCGACGTCGAGGCGTCCGCCACGCTCGGACCGCGCCAGCGGGCGCGCCTGCGCGAGAAGCTCGGGCCGGTGGTGCGGGCCAGCTCCTCGGACTCGCGCTCGCAGGCGCGCAACCGCGAGCAGGCGCTGCAACGCTTGGCCGCCAAGCTCGACGCCGGCCTGCGCGTCGATCCCGCTCGCCGCCCGACCAAACCCACCAAGGGCTCCCAGGTGCGACGGGTCGAGGAGAAGCGCCACCGCTCCCAGACCAAGCGGCAGCGCCGGCGTCCGGGCGACGACGACTAGGTGGAGCGCCGCGCGCCACCCGACGCGCCGTCCCCGCGCGCCATCCCGCGGCTTGGGCGGTTCAGCCCGAGAAACCGAAGGGGGAGAGCGCAGCCTCGAGGCCGCCGTCGAGCGCGGCCAGCAGCTCGCGGTCCTCGTCGGCCCGCGGGCCGCGCAGCGCGGTGAGGGCGGCGTAGCCCTGGGCGACCAGCGTGGCGTCCTCGGCCCCGGCGTCGGCCAGGCCCAGGTCGCTCGAGTGGGGGAAGGGCGACCCGACGGTGAGCACGATCTCGCCCTTCTCCTCGGGCTCTCCCTCCATGACCGAGCGCGAGGCCTCGAGCGCGGCCGGGCCCTCGATCTCCTCCTGGTTGGGTGCCTCCCACGTCCAGGTGCCCTGGGCCGACTTGATGAGCCCGGCCCCGCTCACCCGGGCCCAGCGCAGCCCGCGCACCTCGGCCAGGGGCAGGGCGGGCACGTTCAGGTTGAGCACCGTGCGGGCGGGCGCGGCGATCGAGGAGCGGGAGCAGGGCCATGGCCAGGTCGGCCGCCGAGTCGAAGGGGTCGGGGTCGACGCCGGCGCGCAGCGACACGGCCAGGGCGCTGATGCCGAGCTGGCTCGCCGTCAGCGCGGCCCCCACCGTGCCCGAGTGCAGGATGGATCGGCCCACGTTCACCCCGTGGTTGATGCCCGAGAGCACCAGGTCGGGCTTGGGCCCCACCGCGCCGAGTGCGCCGGCGATGACCGAGAGGGCGGGCGACGCATCGAGCCCGTAGGCCTCCACCTCGGGGGCGCCCTCGACGAAGGCCCGCTGGTACGCGATGGTCGTCTTGTCGGTCACCGACCCCACGGCGGCGCCCGCGCCGCTGTAGTTCGAGCTGGGGGCGACCACCACGATCTCGTGCGGGGCGCCCGGGCCGTCGTGACCCGCCTGCTCGGTCCAGCGCACCAGCGCCCGGGTGAGGGCGGCCAGTCCCGGCGCACGTCACCCCGTCGTCGTTGGTGACCAGGATCCTCACGTGCACCGACCCTACTGGGCCGGCCGCGCCGCCCGGGGCAGGAGTCACCGATCGTTCGTCGCCCGGTCACTTCGCCGTCACCCCGGAGCGGCCGGAGCGGGCTCACCCAAGTCAGAGCCCTGGTCTGCTTCAATTCACCCCACATGCCGCCCCAGTCGCCCAGGATCTCCGTCGCCTCGCCCACGGGACAGCAGTGGCGCATCGGGCACGGCAAGCAGGAGGTGGTCGTCTGCGAGGTCGGCGCCACCCTGCGGGCCTACACCGTCGGCGGCGCCCCCGTGCTCGACGGCTTCGCCCCCGACGAATGGTCGCACTCGGGCCGGGGCCAGGTGCTCGCCCCCTGGCCGAACCGCCTGGCCGACGGGCGCTTCGAGTTCCACGGGGTGCGGGCCCAGGCGGCGCTGGACGAGCCCGAGCGCCACAACGCCATCCACGGCCTGGTGCGCTGGCTGCCCTGGACGCTCCAGACCCGGCACCAGAACCAGGTCTCGCTGCGCCTGCAGCTCCATCCCTCCCCCGGGTACCCCTTTTCCTTGCTGCTCGAGCTCGACTACCACGTGGGTCGCGAGGGCCTGACCGTGACCACCCGGGCCCGGTCGCTCCAGGAGGGGCCCGTCCCCTTCGGTCTCGGCTTCCACCCCTACCTGACCGCCGGCACCGAGACGGTCGACGGGGCCATCCTGCACGTGCCGGCCCGCCACACCCTCGACACCGACGACCGCGGGCTGCCGACCGGTGCGTTGACCCCCGTCGCGGGGACCGAGCGCGACTTCACCACGCAGCGCTTCGTCGGACCGGCCGTGCTCGATACCGCGTTCACCACCCTCGAACGCAACGCCGAGGGCCGGGCCGAGGCCAGCCTCGACGCGCCGGGCGGGGCCGGCGGGGCCACGCTCTGGGTCGACCAGGGCTTCGGGTATCTCATGGTGTACACCGGCGACACGCTGCCCGAGCCGTCGCGCCGGCGCCGGGCCGTCGCCCTCGAACCGATGACCTGCCCCCCCAACGCGCTGCGCACCGGCAAGGACGTCATCGACCTCCAGCCCGACCAGGAGTGGTCGGCCCGCTGGGGCATCACCCCCCGATGACGCCGCGATGACGGGCCACCGATGACGGGCCCGTCGGCGCCCCTGGCCGGTCAGGCGGTCCTGGTCACCGGTTCCTCGAGCGGCATCGGCGAGGCGACCGCCCGCGCCTTCGCCGCCCTCGGTGCGGCCGTGCTCGTCAACTCGGCCCGCTCGGTCGAGGCCGGGGAGGCGGTGGCCGCGTCGCTGCCCGACGCCGCCTACGTCCAGGGCGACATCACCGACCCCGACGTCCCCGACGTCTGGTGGCGGCCGCCCTCGAACGCTGGGGGCGTCTCGACACCCTGGTGAACAATGCGGGGACGACCGCCCTGATTCCGCACCACGACGTCGAGGCGGCCACCGTCGACGTGTGGCGCCGCATCTTCGAGGTGAACGTCTTCGCCACGTGGTCCATGTCGGTGGCGGCCCTGCCCGCGTTGCGCGACGGCCCGGGTGGCTCGATCGTGAACGTGGCCTCCGTGGCCGGCGTCCGCCCGACCGGCTCGTCCATCCCCTACGCGGCGAGCAAGGCCGCACTCAACCACATGACCGCACTCCTGGCCAAGGTGGTCGGGCCCGGGGTGCGGGTCAACGCGGTGGCGCCCGGCCTGGTCGACACGCCCTGGACCGAGGACTGGGACGTCGTGCGCGAGGTGGTCCAGCAGGTGGCGCCGCTCAAGCGCTCCGGGCGGCCCGGCGACGTGGCCGAGGTCGTGGTGGCGCTGGCCCGGGCCGCCTACGTCACCGGCCAGGTCGTGGTGATCGACGGCGGGCTGTCCCTGGCCACCTGAGCCGGCCGCGCGCTACGCCGGTCGCGGCATCACCCAGCGCACCACGTCCGAGAGCATGCGCATCAGCGGGGTGACGGCGACGGTGTCGACCACGAAGTCGACCGGAGGGGCCACGGAGAGGCCGAGCTCGCGGCGGGCCCAGCCCGGCAGCACGCCGACGGCCGCCGCCACCACCAACGAGTACACGGCGCGCTCGCCCGGCTTGGTGGCCACGCCGCGCAACAGCCAGTCCCGGGCCTCGCGGGCCTGCGGACCGGCGTAGAGCTTGGGCCGCAGCCGCAGCAGGTAGCTCTCGGCCTCGTCCACGGTGAGCGGCGCCCACTTCGAGCCGAGGTTGAAGGCGATGGGTGCCATCTCCTCGTAGTACTGGTCGCACTCGCTGCGGTCCAGCGTCAGGGGTCCGTAGCGCTGCGAAGAGGCGAGGAAGCTCGAGGTCTCGGCCACGTGGATGAAGGTCACCAGCTCCGGGTCGGCCGCCGAGTACTTGCGACCGTCCGGCGCGATGCCCTTGACCCGGCGGTGGACGCGGAGGACCTGGGCCACCGCGGCCTCCGCCTGTGCGGTGGTGCCGTAGGTCGTCGCGCCGACGAACTGCGCCGTCCGGCGCAGCCGGCCGAGCGGGTCCTCGCGGTAGCCGGAGTGGTCGGCCACGCCGGCCATGGCCAGCGGGTGCAGGCTCTGGAGCAGGAGGGCGCTGACCCCGCCGATGACCATGGCGGCCAGGTCACCGTGGACCTGGCGGGCGACGCCGTCGGGCGCCATGAAGGACTCGTCGGGATCACTCGAGATGGTGCCGCGCTGGTCGCCGATGCCGATGGCCCGCCGGACGCTGCGCTGCATGCCGCCGCGGGCCGGCGCGGCCAGGCCGCCGACCAGGCGCAGCGGGACTCCGGCCACGCTCTCGCCGAGTGCGGCCGCACGTCCCAGTGCGTCCATCGCCGCCACGGCGAGAGCTTGCTCACGGCGGGCGTGGCAGAGTGCAGTCCATGCGCTTCGTCGTCCTGGGAGCCGGTGCCATCGGTGGCGCGGCGGGGGCCCGCCTGTTCCAGGCCGGCCACGACGTCACCCTGGTGGCCCGCGGGGCGCACGGTCGGGCCCTCGAGGAGTCGGGCCTGCGCTTCGAGGCACCGGGCGAGACCGTGACCCTGCCCATCCCCACCGTGTCGGAACCGGCGTTGGTGACCTGGACGGACGACACCGTCGTCCTCCTCGGGGTCAAGGGGCAGGACACCGAGCACGCGCTGACCCAGCTGAGCGTGGCCCCGCCCTCCATCGCCGTCGTCTGCCTGCAGAACGGCGTCGAGAACGAGCGCCGGGTCCTGCGCCACTTCGCCGACACCTACGGGGTGTGCGTGATGTGCCCGGCCACCCAGCTCGAGCCCGGGGTGATCCAGGTGCACTCCGCACCCGTCTCGGGCATGCTCGACCTCGGCCGGTTTCCCTCGGGTCTCGACGACCGGGGCCAGGCCATCGCCGACGCCATCGACGCCACGGCGTTCCAGTCGATCGCCCGGCCCGACATCATGCGCTGGAAGTACCGCAAGCTGCTGATGAACCTGGCCAACGCGGCGGAGGCCCTGGCGGGGCCGGCGGGCCGTTTCAGCCCCCTGGCCAAGGAGGCGCAGCGCGAGGGCGTCGCCGCCCTGGAGGCGGCCGGTATCGACGTGGCCAGCGCCGAGGAGGACCGGGAGCGCCGGGACGACTACCTGCAGATGGCCCCCACGTCGTCGGGGGAGTGGCAGGGCGGGTCGAGCTGGCAGAGCCTGGCCCGGGGGGCCGGCTCCATCGAGGCCGAGTTCCTCAACGGGGAGATCGTGATGCTGGGCCGCCTGCACGGCGTGCCCACGCCGGTGAACGCCCTCCTCGGGCGCCTGGCCGTCCGCGCCGCCGTCGAGGGTCAGCCGCCCGGCCAATGGACGGTCGAGGCGTTGAGCGAGGCAGCCGGCATTGCGCATGGCGAGTGAGCGCGGCGCCGTGCTGGCCGACGACTTCGCGGCCGCCAACGCCGAGGCCATCGCCTTCGCCCGCAGCTGTGGCGAGGACGAGTGGGCCGCGACCGTGCCCGGCGAGGAGTGGTCCGTCGGCGTCGTCCTCCACCACATCGCGGAGGGCACGGGCAGTCCACCCGCTGGCTCGCGCGATGAGCAGCGGGCAGGACGTGCCGGACAGCGCGGAGGACATCGACCGGGCCAACGCCGCCCATGCGGTGCGCGCAGCGTCGGTCGGGCCGGCAGAGACGCTCGCATTGCTCGAGCAGCGCGGGGCCGAGCTCGAGGCGCTGCTGCGCCGGCTCGACGACGGGCAACTGGACCGCACGGCGCCGTTCGGTCCGGCCGGGGGACAGGTCTTCGCGTGCGGCGGAGCTGGCACCGGTGGCGGCACGCCACACCCGCGAGCACCTGGCCCACGCCCGCGATGCGGTGCGCCGTCAGGCCTGACGCGACTCAAGGTCGTTCTTTTTCGTCGCCCGCACGGTGTGGCGTGGTGAGGCACCGACCTCTGGGGCGGCACCTCAGGGGACGATCGTGTTGTGACCTTGTTGTTGTTGGATGCGTCGAGAGGCCCGCCCTGGGGTAGTGACACGGGCATGTGAGGCGTCGCCCCGCAGCCGAGAGGGGGCAGGGATGACGGAACATCGACGCGGAGTGCGGCCTTGGCGGCGCACTCTCGGAGCGGTTGCGCGCCACTGTGGCCGTCAGCGGTGGTCTCGTGGTACTCGGAGCAACGGGCGCCGTAGGATCGTCGGACCCGAGCGTGGAAACCGCGTGCCCGGGAACGCTGAGCGGGAGCACCTTCGCGCTGAGCGCGGACTGCGACACGAGCGTCCAGCTGACGGTGCCCGACGGGGTCACCGTCAACGGGGCAGGGCCATCACCATCACGGCCCATGACCCGCCCCTGGCGGCACCTTCAGTGGCGCCGTGCTGACCAATGATCCCTCCGGGCATTTCCATGAACATCGAGGACCTGACGATCCAAGGCACCGGGTTCGCGATGGCATCTGCTGGGGCAGCAGCTCAT
This sequence comes from uncultured Acidimicrobiaceae bacterium, assembly GCA_963726855.1. GTDB lineage: Bacteria > Actinomycetota > Acidimicrobiia > Acidimicrobiales > RAAP-2 > Bog-473. The sequence goes on along the minus strand of CAVSEB010000009.1, from coordinate 179,489 downwards.
GGGCATCTTGTTCAACGACGCCGGCGGGTCCGTGCAGCGATGTCAATGTGGAAGACATCACCCAGCACAGCGGCTGTCCGCTCGGACAAGGTATTCGGGCCAACGCGGTGGCAGGGACGGCCCGCACGGTCACGATCACGAACACTGTCGTCAGCGGCTATCAGAAGGGCGCCCTCGTCGCTTCGGGGATGATGACCATGGATGTGTCGGCCAGCACACTCGGTCCGCCCGACCGCACCATGCCCACCCTCCTGCCCTCACAAAACGGCGTGCAATACGGCGGGAGTCGGTGTCAACGCCGGGGCTGGTGGCGCAATCAGCGGCAGCGTGATCTACGGCAGTGGCTTCAGCAATGCGAGCGATGAGGGCACGGCCGTGCTGCTGTTCGGGGCCAGTGGGGTCATCATGACGCAAGACACCATCACCGGGATGGGGACCGACGTCGGCGTGGACGTCGCAGCCGGCAGCACAGGCGTGACGGTCAACGGGAACGGGATAGGCCGGACCGCACCGAACGTTCCGGACAGCTTCGGGATCGGGGTCGACGTGGAGACAGGGTCGAGCGCCGTTGTGATGTGTAACAGCTTCAGCGGCTGGACCAGCGATCTCTCGGGGGTTCCCCCGCAGCCACCGTGCATCACGACGACCGAGTTGCCGCCCGCCGAACTCAACACCCCCTATTCGGCCACCTTGGCCGGGGTCGGCGGGACACCGCCGTACACCTGGTCGCTCGCGTCTGGTTCGCTGCCGCCCGGGCTCTCGCTTTCTCCGCAAGGGACGATCAGCGGCACTCCGAGCGCGACGGGAACGTTCGAATTCTCGCTCGAGATGGTCGACTCCTTGGGTGCCTCGGTGACGGTGACGCAGTCTCTCGAAGTGACGGTGGAAACGAACGTGCCGGGCTATTGGCTCGGTGCCACGGACGGGGGCGTCTTCACCTTCGGGTCCGCGCCCTTCCATGGATCGGCGTTGGGTCTCCATCCCGCTGCTCCCATCGGGGGATGGCGGCGAGCCCGACGGGTGGCTACTGGCTGGTGGCGTCTGACGGTGGGGTGTTCTCCTTCGGAGCACCATTCTTCGGGTCCGCGGCCGGTCAGGCGCTGGGCACGCACATCGTGGGGATGGCCGCCACGTCGGAAGGTGACGGGTACTACCTGGTCGGTGCGGACGGCAGCGTGTTCCCCTTCGGGGCCGCCGTCTTCCGCGGCTCGATGCAGGGCCAGCCCCTCAACGCGTCGGTGGTCGGTATCGCTGTCACCGCGGACAATCAGGGCTATGCCCTCGTGGCGGCAGACGGTGGGGTCTTCACCTTCGGCGACGCCCGCTTCCAGGGATCGATGGGCGGACAGCGGATCAACCAGCCCGTGGTCGGTCTGTCCTTCGACACCGCCACCTCGGGCTATTGGCTCGTTGCCCGCGACGGCGGGGTGTTCGCCTTCGACGCCGCGTTCCTCGGTTCTACGGGCGGACGACGCCTCAATGCGCCGGTCGTCGGACTGTCGTCGAACCACAGCGATTCGGGCTACTCCCTCGTTGCGTCCGACGGCGGCGTGTTCTCCTGCGGAGCCTCGCCGTTCCTCGGCTCCATGGGAGGGATACATCTCAATGCGCCGGTGGTCGGATCGGCCGCCATCGGCTAGCAGCGCTCCCAGCGGAGTTCGGGTTGACCGCAGGCGAGGTGAGCCACACCGACCGTCCGGCGCCGCACGTGCGAGCTGTTGCGCCGTCAGTCCGCGTGCAGTGCGGCGCGCACCTCGGCCGCCGGGTCGGCCCGCGGCGTCCCCGGCGCGTCGATGCGCACGCTGGTGCACGGTGCCGCCGAACGGGGCCGGGGGCGAATAGCGCGGCGACACGGGGAACCCGATGTCCTGTCCGATCCGCAAACCGGCCCCGCCGTGCTGCACCGCCAGGGGAAGCGTGCCCTCGACCGCGGTCACGTCGACTTCGGCGCCGTCGACCAGGAGCGCCATGCGTCCGGGCGCTCCGTCCTCGCCGAGGGCGTAGCGCACGACCAGCTCGTGGGGGCCCGGACGGAGCGTGCCTCCGTCGGCCAGCTCGATGACGTCGTAGGCGCGGGCGAAGCTGAAGTGGACCTGACCTCCCGCCGACGTAGAGGGCGTAGCCGCCGAACCAGTCCCCGAGCGCGCAGACCACGCCGTCGGACGATCCGGTGCCGGTGTCGACGACCGCCGTCAGGGCGAAACCACCCCAGAGGAGCGGCACCGACTCGTCGGCCACCGGTCCGCCGCCGGGCAGGAAGACACGGGACGAGCCGGCCGGCCAGGGCGGCGGGATGAAGCCGGCGAAGCGGTCGACCAGCCCGTCGGAGATGGGGAGCACGTTGTTGCGCCCCGCCTCGGCATCCCACAGCTCGCGCAGTTGGCGCACCCGCTCGGGCTCGTCGTCGGCCCGGTCGTGCGCCTCGGAGAAGTCCGCCGTCAGGTCGAAGAGCTCCCAGCGGTCCTCGTCGAAGTCGCGGCTGCCGACCGCCAGTTCCTCTTCGTCGAGCACTCCGGTGCTGATGTGGTTGGTCGTCGCCTTCCAGCCCTCGTGGTAGATCGATCGCGAGCCCATCATCTCGAAGTACTGCGTGTGGTGGACCTCGCCGGCACCGGGGTCCTCGAGCGCCGGCAGCAGGCTGGCCCCGTCCACCTGCTGTTGGGGCACGCCGTCCACCTCGTCGGGCAGCTCGAGGCCGGCCGCGGCCATGATCGTGGGCAGCAGGTCGATGGCGTGGCTGAACTGCGGACGGATCGTCCCCGGCTGGGCCACGCGGCCGCCCCACTGCACGATGAGCGGGGTGCGGGTGCCGCCCAACCAGGTGTAGCGCTTCCAGAGCTTGTGCGGGGTGTTGCCGGCCCAGGCCCAGCCCCACGAGTAGTGGTTGTAGGTCGTGAACCCGCCCCAGTCGTCGTAGTGGGCGAGGTTCTCCTCGAGCGACTCGGGGACGTGCGCCGTGAAGCGGTGCTCGTTGAAGCTGCCCTCCTTGCCCCCTTCGGCGCTCGCCCCGTTATCCGAGAACACCATCACGAGCGTGTTGTCCATGAGCCCGAAGGTCTCGAGGGCGGACACGACGCGTCCGATCTGCGCGTCGGTGTGGGTGAGGAAGCCGGCGAAGACCTCCTGCTGGCGGGCCAGCATGCGCCGCTCGTCCGGCGAATGGTCGTCCCAGGCCCGCACCCACTGCGGGCCGAGGCGTCAGCTCGGTGCCGGCCGGCACGACGCCGTGCGCGACCTGCCGGGAGAACACGCCCTCGCGCCAGGCGATCCCACCCCTGATCGAAGACGCCGCGGTACGGATCCACCCACTCGGGCGCGACGTGGTGCGGGGCGTGCATGGCACCGAGCGCGAAGTACAAGAAGAACGGCTTGCCCGGGGCGCCCTGCTGCTGGTCCTGCACCATGCGGATGGCCTGATCGGCCAGGTCCTCGCTCAGGTGGTAGCCCTCGTCGGGACGGCGGGGCGGGTCGATGTAGTGGTTGTCGCTGATGAGGTTCGGCGTCCAGTGGTTGGTGTCACCCTGGAGGAACCCGTAGTAGCGCTCGAATCCGAGGCCGAGGGGCCAGGTGTCGAAGGGCCCGGCGGCCGAGCGGTGCCAGCGCGGCGTCAGGTGCCATTTGCCCACCGCCATGGTCGAGTACCCGGCGTCACGGAGCAGGCGGGGGAGGGCGGCGGCCGTCTTGGGCAACCGTGCGTGATAGCCGGGGAAACCCAAGGGGATGTCGGCCAGAAAGCCCATGCCGACGGCGTGATGGTTGCGCCCGGTGAAGAACGAGGCCCGGGTGGGCGAGCACAGCGAGGTGACATGGAACCGGTTGAAGGCGGCGCCGCCCGCCGCCAGCGCGTCCATGTGAGGCGTTCCGATGTCGGACCCGAAGGACCCCAGGTGGCCGAAGCCGGTGTCGTCGAGGACGATGGCCACGATGTTCGGAGCCCCGTCCGGCGGCTTCGGGTGGGGAGGGATGCGGGGCACCGATTCGCCCGCCGTGAAGCCGATCTGCTGGGGTTCGTCCATGGGTCGAGAGGGTAGACGGTCAGGACGTCTTGGCGTCCTGGACAGGGGTAACGTAGGTCTCGATGCAAGGACACGTCCCGGTCCCACCCCAGCCTCACTTTCCTGACGGACTGGCACCCTTCATCGGCTACATCGCGACCAGAGAGCCGCGGCCGCTCGGCGAGCGGCCGCCCGAGGAACCCGGCTGGGCCGACGTGGACGGAACGGCGCTCGACGTCTTCGACGACGTCGGGGAGTGGGAGCCGATGCGCCGCCCGTTCTTCAAGGTCTTGGCGGTCGTCATCGCCCTCTCCCTCGTCATCGGCGGTGTGAGCACCGTGCTCGAGCTCCTTCTCCACTCGCGGTGAGGCGGACGAACGCCTCCTTCGGTCGATTGGTCTCGGCACCCAGGACTCACGGGCGGAGCCGCGAGGATTTGGTGGCGACCTCCCGAGACGGCTTGACCAATCCGACCTGAAAGGCGAAGACAGCGGCTTGCACTCGATCTCTGAGTCCGAGCTTGGTCAAGATCTTCCCGACGTGGGATTTCACGGTGGCTTCCGAAACAAAGAGATGTTCGGCGATCTCGGCGTTCGAGAGACCTTCAGCCATCTCGATGAGGACCTCGCGCTCGCGTTCTGTCAAGGAGTCGAGCGCGGCCGATTGATCCGAATCAACGTCGTCGCCTGGCAATTGGTGGGCGAACGCGTCGAGCAACTTCCGTGTAATTCGGGGAGAGACGACGGCATCGCCCCGAGCAACCACCTGAATGGCGGCCACCAAGCCTGCAGGAGGCACGTCCTTGAGGAGAAAGCCGCTTGCACCGGCTCGAAGCCCGGCGAAGGCGTACTCGTCAAGGTCGAAGGTCGTGAGGATGAGGACGCGGTGCCGAAGAGCCGGCCAGGGCGATGCGCGAGGTGGCTTCGATGCCGTCCATCCCGGGCATCCGCACGTCCATGAGCACGACATCGGGTTGAAGGTCAGCCGTCATCGCGATCGCTTCGTCCCCGTCCGATGCCTCTCCGACAACCTCGATCCCTGGTTCTTCCTCGAGGATCATGCGGAATCCCTTGCGCAAGAGCGCTTGGTCGTCGACCAGAAGTACTCGGATCGTCACTGGTCGGCCTTCACCCGGGCCATCACTTCCCAGCCACCCTCCTGGCGCGGTCCAGCCATGAGGAGCCCGCCGGCGAATGTTGCCCGCTCGCGCATGCCGCCGAGTCCGTGGCCCTCTCGACTCGAGCCCACCACATCGCCGTCGTCTCTCACGCGAACGTCGACAAATGGTGCATCGAAGGTGAGGATAACGTGCGCACTCGACGGCTCACGAGCGTGCTTCAAGACGTTGGTCAGCGATTCCTGCACGATGCGAAACACGGTGAGTTCCACCCCGGGCGGGACCTCGAAGGGGTCGCCTCTTTGCGCGAACTCGACGTCGAGTCCGGTGGCACGGACGCCTCTCAGGAGCCGGGGTAGCCCCGAAAGCTGAGGTTGGGGCTCGCGATCGACGGCTCTGTCGTCCGGGCGAAGCACGCCGAGGAGATGCCGCATGTCGGTGAGGGCCATCCGCCCGGTCGCCGAAACGTCAGCCATGGCTTCTCTGGCTTTCGCCGGATGCGTGTCGAAGGTGGCCACGGCGCCATCGGCGAGAGTCACCATGATGGAGACGCTGTGGGCGACGACGTCGTGCATCTCCCGGGCGATGCGCGATCGTTCGGCGGCTGCGGCCAGCATGGCTTGTTGTTCACCCTCGTACTCGAGGCGCCTCGTCCGTTCGACAAGCGAATCCATGTACGAGCGCCACGTGCGAAGGGCGATGCCAATGAAGAGCGAGGCGACAACCAAACCCGTGAGAAACACAAAGGACTTCACGATGTCCCCGCCTGGGACCCAGCGGACCGATGCCATGACCGCGCCGACGAAGACGACAAGGGCTCCGAGGAGGGCGCGTGGGGGACTCGCGTGAACAGCCAAAGTGAAGAGAGCGACGAGCAATGCGACATCAGCAGGGAGCGGGACCGAGGTGAGCCATTGGACGAACGCAACACCCGGCGATCACTGAGAAGACCAAGGACGGGGCCCGACGGCGCCAGATCAGGGGGAGGATCAATGCGATCTGGAACAGGAACTCCTTCCGGCCCTGCTCCACGAAGCCTCCGGGAAAGGTGAGACAGGCGACCAGGAGGACGACGACGACCCCGGTGTCGCTCCACAGCTGATGGTTGGCATCCCAGTCCCGGAGGCGGTTCCACCAGGCCTTGATGCGTTCAGCGTGCCACTCGGAGACGAGAGGCCGAGCCGTCGTCGAGATCGTCATGTCCTCATTCTCGCGTGGGCGTCGAAGCGCTGGCATTCGCCAAAAGGATGAGTCTCCAACACCAGAAATCATCCCCGAGCAGGTCGACAACGACCCGTGCGGATTCCTACATTTCCCCCATGCCCGCCGGTCGGAACGCCTGGGTCCGATGACAACGACCGAATCTCCCTCGTTGGCCGTCGTGACGACTGGTCTGACAAAGGACTTCGGCAGTCGGAGGGTCGTCGACAGTCTGGACCTCACGATCCCGACGGGGTCGGTCTGCGGGTTCGTTGGCCCCAACGGTGCCGGCAAGACCACCACAATCCGGATGCTGCTGGGGCTCATCCGGCCGACCAAGGGCGAGGGGCGGATCCTGCTCGGGAATCTCCACGATCCGGCCTCGTACCTGGCCCGGGTGGGAGCGCTGATCGAATCTCCCGCGTTCTATCCGACGCTCAGCGGGTACGACAATCTCTTGGTCCTCACTCGCCTCGGAGAACTGCCGGCCTCGACCATTGCCAGCGTGTTGGAGCGGGTCGGACTGAGCGACCGCGCCGGAGATCGCTTCAGTCGATACTCGTTGGGCATGAAGCAACGGTTGGGTATCGCGGCTGCCTTGTTGCCCGACCCCTCATTGCTCATCCTCGATGAGCCGACGAACGGACTGGACCCCGCGGGGATCGTGGAGATGCGGGGTCTGATTCGGTCGTTGGCTGACGAGGGTATGACCCTGTTCGTCTCGAGCCACCTGCTTTCCGAGATCGAGCACATCTGCGATCACGTGGTGATGATCCGGAGCGGACGCAGTGTCTTCCAGGGGTCTGTGGCCGAGCTGCGCGGAATGCGGACGGCTGAGCTTGTGCTCCGCCCGGAGGATCCCGGGCAGCTCGGGCTGCTGGCTCAGGTGATCTCGGATCGGGGCCTCCGGGCAGAAATAGAGGAGGACACGAAATCCGTCCTGGTCGCCGACGGCAGTTCCATAGCCGGAGAGCTCAATCGACTGGCCTTCGAGTCGGGAGTGATCCTCGATCACTTGGCCGAGCGCGAGCGGAGTCTGGAGGAGGCCTACTTCGCGCTCACCGGGACGCATTCCGGAGACGTCGAAGACAACGGCGCCCTGGGGGTGATCCGATGATTTTGGCCGCATTCCTCAGCGAGTGGGTAAAACTGAAGCGACGGAACCTTCTGGTCGGTACGTACGTGGGATTGGCGATGGCAGCTTCCCTCTTCGCGGTTCTCCTCTTCGCCCAGGCTCCGGCCACCGGCGGTGGGGGCCTCCCGAGCCTCACGCAGTTGGCCCAGCCGAACGGGCTGATTCACGGGGTCAACCGAGCGGCCGTGCTGCTCGGCGTCGTGGCTTTCGGGATCGCGGCGACGCAAATCGCAAGTGAATACGGCCTCGGCACGCTGCGCCAGCTTCTGGTGCGACAACCGAGACGTCCCGTCCTGCTGGCCGGCAAGTGTCTGGCTGTGGTCACGTTCATGCTGGGCGCCGTGCTGTTCTCGTCCGTTGTCGCCACCATTGCTGCCTTCGTCATGGCCCACGTCCGACACGTGCCCACGGCGGCCTGGACATCGAGCGCCGGGATCACCGATGTGACCCGAGCACTCGGCGATCTGCTCCTGGCCACGGTGGGATTCACCATTCTGGGTCTGGTGGTCGGGCTTTTGTTCCGGTCCTCGGTCACCGCCGTGATCGTGGGTTTTGCCTACCTGCTTCCGGTGGAGGCCGTCGTCACTCGGATCGCACCGCACGCCGCAACCTGGTTGCCGGGACAGCTTCTCCAGGCTGTGGCCGCTGGCGGAATTGCCCCGGACGGGTTTGCCCACTCCCTCATTCTGAGCGTCGTGTATGTGCTCATCGCCGGAGTGGTGGCGACAGTGGTGTTCGTCCGAAAGGACGTCACCGCCTGAGCCGATCACGCCACACCGACGGTGTCGTGCCGGCGCCAGCAGGGTATTTCTGAGACCATCGACTGATTCGCGGGAAGGAAATTGCCAATCCATGGAAGACCCAACCGAACTGACCGCAGCTCCCTCCGGCGTGCCGAGGCGCAGCCGGTACGCCGAGGGAACGGTGCCCGTGCTGCGTTCGGTCTTCCCGGCACCAGTGGCCGCCAAGGTGCCGGAAGTGATCGCCTTGTTCTGGGTCGTCAAGATCCTGACGACGGCGGGCGGTGAAGCCACATCGGACTACTTCAAGACTTGGGGGAACATAGGGGGAGGAGGCACCGAACTCCTCCTGTTCGTCATCGGCTTGCTCCTCCAATTCGGCACGCGCAGATACCGGGCGGTGGCGTATTGGTTCCTGGCGTATGCCATCGCGATCTTCGGGACAGGGGTCGCTGACTTTCTCCATCTGGACGTGCACATTCCCTACAGCGGCACCACCGTCCTGTGGGCGGCGATTCTCGCTGCCATCTTTCTCGTGTGGTACCGAATGGAACGGACGCTGTCCATCCACAGCATCACCACGCAACGGCGAGAATGCTTCTATTGGATGACGGTGTTTGCGACGTTTGCCCTGGGAACTGCGCTCGGGGATTACACCGCCACCGCTCTGGGTCTGGGCTACCTCGGGTCGGGAATTCTGTTCGGGGTGGTCATCCTCATCCCGGCTGTGGCGAGGTGGAGGTTCAATCTGAACTCTGTGGTGGCGTTCTGGTGTGCCTACGTCGTCACCCGTCCTCTGGGAGCCTCGTTCGCCGACTACATCAGCAAGCCGGCCGCACTGAGCGGTATCGGGTTCGGAGACGGACCCACCGCGCTGGTGTTCACCCTGGCCGTCGCCGGATTCGTCGCATACTTGGCGGTCAGGCGCCCGGATATCCAGCCATCCGGAGGTGGCGTGGACCTGGACGGTCACCACCCTCCGGGCTCGCAGCCTTCGTGAACATCTCCTGATCGATCAAACCTCGCCGATCTTCGTCCAGACCCGAACCTCTCGCACGACGCCGGCCACGGCGGCGCCCACAGCGAGAGCCATCGTGGCGACGATGGCGACGAGCCAAATGTCCCACGATGCAGCGCCGTCGCCAGGAACGCCGTTCAAGAATGCGGGTGCATGCATCGCCATTGCCGCCCACCAGACCAAGGTCGCGCCAACCATGATCACCATGGCTCCCGCGACAGCAGCGGCCAACACCGACTCCACGACGAGAACCGTTGTCGAGAACTCCAGCCGCCTGGCCGCGGCAATCGCCAGCACCGTCCACAGCATCAAGGTGATCGCAAGAAGGATCGCCCAGAGCAAGAACACGATCCCGTACCAGTGAAATCCGCCGTTGCGTTGACCAGGCGAAAGGTGGTGTGCCCAGAGCAAGAACGGCACCGTGACCGCGCCGGTGAGAGCGGTGCAGGTGACCGCGCGCACGAAGTGCCGACGAAGAGAACCCCAACCTCCGGATCGCAGAAATCGTAGGAACGCAGGTACAGCCAGCAGTGCGCCCGTGACGACGAGGACGCACGCCAGTCCGGCCACCGTCTGGATCACGGTGAAGGCGACGTCAGGCACCCGGTGCGCCGCGCTGCTGTGTGGCAACGCCTCGTCGAAATGTTCGGAGAACTTTGCAAAGCTGGCGCCGGCGATCGCGAACAGGGTCCAGGCGGCGAGTACGACGAGCGCCCCGGCCCGGAGACGATCAGTCGCCGGTGCGGCGTCACCAGCCAGGCCCGATTGTCTCGCTCGCTGCTGCAGTCCACGAGGAACAAGGCTGAGGCGAACCAGGGCCGGAGGATTGCCGCCGTACTGGTCGTCGAGGAGAGCGATGAACTCGTCCCCGTAGCGGGATCGCCACGCCTTCGGGTACCAGCGGAGGCGTGGATCGCTACTTCCATCCTCCAGCCCCAGGCGAGCGTTCTTCGCCCTCAGCCTCTTCGGTCGCGTCACGCCAACCTCGGGCGCGGTGTCGGGACGACCTTGAGCCGGGCTTGACCCACCCGGACGAGCTCACGCATCTGGGCGACGGAATCAGCGAGAGCTTGCGCACCGGTCGCCGTGATCCGGTAGGGGCGCCGTCGGTCGTCGGAGTCGAGTGGCTCTATAAGCCCGCGCTCTTCCAGCCTGGTTATCGCTCCGTAGAGCGCGCCTGCACCGAGCGTCACACCGGCGAAATCCTCGATGTCCTTGAGGAGCGCGTGTCCATGTTTCTCCCCACCGGCGAGGCTCATGAGGATGAGGGTCGGGGGGTCGTTGGAGCGACGCCGAGATTGCGATGCTCCACCGACGGCCGAAGTCGCGACGTCTACTGTGCATGAGTCGAACAGTACTACGTAGTACGTAGCTACGCAATACGTAGGTCCAGATGCGTGCCGCCAACCGCTCGGTTGCCTTCGCTTCCCACAGGTCGAGCGAAGTGGCGCGGTGTCCCGCTCCTCGCTGCGCTGCGCCGCCTTTAGCGGCGACCCGTGAGGATCTGGTCGAAGTGCCCGCTGAACCCCAGGTGAACGGACCGCGATCAAGCGATGCTCCGATCGTGACCGCAACATGAACCTTCTTCGGTGAACTGGGCACCGCCTCTGCCGGGAGAGGTAAAAACACCGGGATCTGAGTCAGCCGTGAACGTACGTGGAGGAATACCTGTGGATCTGGCCGCCCCATCGCGACAGCAGTTTCGCCCCTTACGGACCGGGCTGGCCGTCGCCCTGCTCGCTGGAGTCCTGGCGCCGATGGCTGCCCTCCTCAGCACGGCGCCGGCTGGGGCACAGGCACCGGCGACCGCGTTCACCGCAACAGATCCGACTCTGGCCAGTATCACCAACCCGGCCTCCTGCACGGCTGCCAGTCCGGCCTCGTGCGCGCCCTGGAACGAGTGGCAGGGTGACCCCGGAACGTCGGGGACACCGAACCCGACCGACGCCCAGAACTGCTCGGGTACCGCGACGACTGGCTACGGGTCTGACTGCCTGCTCTTCCCGTCCTACAACCCGACGGGCGGACCCACGACGACGACGAACAACGGCGCCGGTGGCGCCTCCGTCACCGAGCCCAACCTCTCGGTCTCCCCGGGGGCGGCGAGCGGCACCGACGGCGTGGCCCCGTACCCGAGTGGTGTCGCGGGTACTCCGGGCCCGCTCGATGCGTACTGCGGCAGCGGTGACCAGGCGACCGAATCGGCCCAATCCGTCTCCCGCATGACGCCGGGCACCACCTTGCCCCTGGCTCCCGCGTACTTCCCTCACATCGTGCGCAATGCCGACGGCTCACTCACCGGGTACTTCGACTACCGGCCGAAGGACGCTGACGAGGCGTTGGTTGCCGCCACGTCGACCGACGGAGGCGTGGACTGGACGTACGACGGGGAGGCCCTGGAGCAAAACGCGGGGTATTGCCCTTCGGCCGACGTCAACGACGACGGGCAGGGCCACGCGAACATCGTGACACTGGCCAACGGGGGCACCTTCCTCTACACGTTGCCCCGGGCCGCCGGGGACATGCAGGGCGTCGGGATGATCGTGCACCAGTTCAATCCCACGGCCTCGAACCCGTTGGGCAGCGGCGCCGAGCAATTGCCGGCTGCTGAGCAGTCCGGGGTCGACCCGGATGCCTTCGCCACTTCGGCCGCCAGCATCCTCACCACTGGCGGCACCGACATCCCCGTGACCCAGACGGGCAGCGCCAATTCGCCACAGCAGCTGATCACCGGCGGTTTCGTCGACCTGACCCAAGACCCGGTCCCAAACCCCAACGAGGTCATCAACTGCACGGTGTCGACCTACACCACCCTCAGCGGCTGCACGTCTTCCACCCCGATCAACGTCAACCAGAACGACCTTCTCGAGCAAGTGATCGGCTTCGTGTCGGCCCAGACCGGCACGGCCACCATTCCCACCGGCCCGAACACGAGCAACGGTGACGGCGGCGTGGGGACGATCGACGTGTCCCCGTCGGCCGCCACTGCGACGGCGACATCCGGCTCGACCAACCTGGGCTTCACGAGCCCGTTGACCGGTTCGACCTACAACGCCGACGCACCGAACCGCGTCGACTTCAACGGGATCGCCGCCTACTGCGCCCAGTCGAACAACAACCCCACGACGAAGATCGAGAACTGCACGACGGGTCCGAACGGCACGGCGCTGCCGCTGACGGCCGGGATGGTGATCACCTCGGACCCGATCATTCCGGCGTCCGCGTATGCAACCGACCAGGCTTCGGGCGGCATGACCACGGGTCTGATCGCCCCCGACGGGATCGTCGGCACCCTTCCGAACTACCCCGGCGTGCCCGCCGGCGCGACGGCGATCATGTACACGGAGAAGGAACTCAACTACTACCTCGCTGGTGACTCGACCAATTCGATCGGCACGGTCGCCACCAGCAAGAAGGCCGGAGTTGGGTGGGGTGCCGGTTCACAGACGATCGACTTCATCGCCAGCCCCTACCTCGCCGAGAACATGCCGAACCCGGCGCTGGTCACGCCGTCGACACCGGTGACGGTCACCATGGGCCTGACCCTGGACGATGGCTCCAACACCGCGGCGATGGTCCCCATCACGTGCACCGGTCTCACCGCGGCCGGCGCCAGCTCGACCCTGACCGGCTGCACCGTGCCGGTCGCTGATCAGAACTACACGGAGGCGTCCAAGACCTACGTGGGAGCGCCGGGCGCGGCCACGGTGGCCCTCGCCACCCTGGAGCAACAGGGCGAGGGAAGCGCTTCCAATGCGGTCAAGCTCTACAAGAACAACGAGGATGTCAGCATCCTGCGCGTCGCCTACACGACCGACGGCTCCACGTTCAGCTACGCCGGTCTTCCCAACGACGGCATCGTGAGCGACTGCGTGAGCACCTCGTCGACCGTCGCACTGCAGAACCAGAGTGTCGACCCGGGAGTCCCCGAGGTGGGATGCGCGGGCTCCTACCGGGGGATCAACAATCCGGACCAGCAGAACAATCCTCCAAACGGTCTCAACTCCTACGCCGCCAACGAGGGAACGCCCGGTGGATCCAACGGGACCGACATCGGGAGTGTGTCCGGTGGCGACGCGACAGAGATGCGCTGGGTCGGCTCTGCCGGCAGCATCATCGGCAATCCAAACGGCACCTATGGCTTGTTCCTGTCCGGCGCCTGGGCGGCCGATGGTGACAGCGACGCCTTCAACCAGGTCTTCTATTCGGAGGGAACGACGACCACGAGCGGGGGTCAGACGACCATCACCTGGTCGACTCCCACGCCGGTGATCAGCACCGACTACTCGTTCTCCGCGTCGTACAACCAGGACAACAACGTCAACGGTGAGGGCACACAACCCGTCGGAGTCTCGGCGTACTACGAGGGACGGGCCTACGGTCCGAGCGTGGTGCAGAACCCCGACGGCACCTTGACGATGGTGTTCGCCGGGTACCGCTTCCCCAAGTCCATCGTGAGTGCCGGTTCGGTTCTCGGTGATCAGGCCACCGGGGGATCGACCGGCGGATCGCAGTCGCCGACGTGGACGGTTGGACCGAACGACCTCACCATGTACCGAAACATCCTGACCACCACGCTGTCCGAGTCGACCTCGCCCGGGGTGGCCACGACGACGAGTGTTTCGGCGTCTCCCGACCCGGCCACCTTCGGCCAGACCGAGGAGCTCACGGCCACCGTGGCCGTGGTCGCACCCGGGACGGGCACCCCGACCGGCAACGTCTCGTTCACGGGAGCCGATGGCACCATCGTGTGCCAGGCCGACCTCGATGCGTCGACCCCGGACACGGCGAGCTGCGACTACCCGTACACGGCGCCGACGACCGACAGCGTGTCGGCCTCCTATGCCGGCGACGCGAATTACGCGAGCTCGGCCAGCACGACACCCGCAACCGTCACCATCACGCAAGCCACGCCGAGCACGCCCACCATCACCAACCTGCCTTCAGGCGGCGTCTTCGGGGACGGGTTCAGCGCCACCGTGGACACCACCGGCGACGGGACCACCTCGGTGACCTCGTCGACCCCTGACGTCTGCACGGCCAGCGGCCTTGCCGTTTCCTATGTCGGCGTCGGTTCCTGCACGCTGACCGCACAGGTGGCAGCGGGCACCGACTACACCGGAGCAAGCGGCGATCCCCAGAGCTTCACCGTCGCCCAGGGCCAGACCACGACGGTCCTCGCCTCGCCGACGGATCCCTCAGTGAGCGGCCAGAGCTTCACCGTCACCGCAACGGTCGCTCCGGTTTCCCCCTCGAGTGGGACCCCATCGGGCTCGGTCACCTTCAGCTTCAGCGACTCGGGCGCCGTGCCGACGTGCTCGTCGGGCAGCGACACCGTCACGCTGAGCGCCGGAGCGGCCACCTGCACCGTGGCGGCCGCGGCGGCGCAGTCGCCGCTGACGGCCAACGCCAGCTACTCGGGTTCGACCGACTTTGCCGGCTCGAGTGCGAGCGCGCTCAGTCAGAGCATCGACCAGGCCGACACCGCCATCTCCTTGTCGTCCTCGGCCAACCCGGACTTCTCGGGCCAGCCGGTGACCTTCAGCGCCGCGGTCTCGGCCCAAGCGCCTGGGAGCGGCCTGCCGAGCGGTTCGGTCGACTGGAGCATCACCAGTGCCGGCGGCGCCACGGTGCCGTGTGCGACGACCGCTTCGAGCGTCTCGGGCAGCACGCTCGAGGAAACCTGCACCGTCGGGGCCGACACGCTCTTGGCCAGCGGCTCTGACTACACCGTGGCGATCAGCTATCTGGGCGACACCAACTTCATCGGGTCGTCGCAGACCCTGTCCGAGGTGGTCCAGCTGGGCCCGGCCACCACCAAGGCGAAGGTCACCACATCGGGTTCGAAGGCCACCATCACGGCCAAGGTCAAGGGTGCCCCGGCCGGAAATGCCGTCACCGGAACGGTCAAGTTCATCGTCACGACCAAGCACGGCACCGTGGTCAACTGCAAGAACGGGAACACCGATGACCTGAACTCGAGCGCCCAGGCCACGTGTTCGCTGAGCGGACTGAGTACGGCCAATTCTCCGTACTCGGTGACCATCGTCTACTCGGGGAACGCCTACTTCGGTCGCTCGGTCTCAGCACCCAAGACGTTCACGGGCTGAGCCGCCGTCAGGCTGGCTTTCCAGACACCGATGATCACGCCCCGCGCCTGCGGCGCTTCCTGAGCGCCCAGGCCACGTGTTCGCTGAGCGGATTGAGTACGGCCAATTCTCCCTACTCGGTGACCATCGTCTACTCGGGGAACGCCTACTTCGGTCGCTCGGTCTCAGCACCCAAGACGTTCACGGGCTGAGCCGCCGTCAGGCTGGCTTTCCAGACACCGATGATCACGCCCCGCGCCTGCGGCGCTTCCGGAGCGCCCAGGCGGTCGCGCCACCGACAACGACGGCCCCGGCCACTACGACCCAAATCCAAGTAGACGAGGAGTTGCCCGTCACCAACGTCGTCGATGTCGTCGTGGCGGTCGAAGGCGCCGACGTCACGGTCGACGGCGGTGCCGATCCGACCGAGCGCGTGTGGAAGGCGACGACGTGCTCGGCCGAAGGCGCCAACAACAACCCTGCGCCCAGCGAGGGGGTCGGGAAGTGGTTGGCCGGTGTACCGACCTCGGCTCTGTCCCGTAGCGCACCGGTCGTGGGGTTCAGCCCGTACAGGAACCCGTCCAACCCAATGGTCCAGACGAGGCCTCCGGCCAGGATCGGCGGTCCGCCGCCGACATCGGACTGCCAGAGCAGGTGAAGTCGTGGCGGTGACACGGTGGCGCGGACGGCGATTGTCCCGCCCTGGCAGGGGAGGAATGCGGTCGTACTGTCGAACGCAACCCCGCCGTCGATGTCGTTGCCGCAGGCTCCGGGTAACGCCGCCTCCTGCTTGCCGATTCCCCCCAGGGCAGATCCGTTCAGCAAGTACACAATCCTGGACTTCCCGGCGACGATGACTTGTCCGTCGGAGAGGAGCACGGGCGCGATCGACATATCGAGATCGCCGGCATTGTTCGAAGGCCAGTCCGACGGGGCGAAATATTGGAGCAGGGTCATCGACGGCGAGAGCTCGAGCAGCGAGTCGCTGTCGTCGTAGGCATGCGAGGCGGAGTAGACCGATCCATTTCCCACGCTCACCCACACGTTCCCGGCTGCGTCGATGACAGGGGCGGCGCCTCCCATCCACACGGCGCCCTGACTCTCTCCTGCTTTGCTGTCGACGGTGAAGACTTCGGCCGGACCTCCGGTCTCGGGGATGCTGATCACTCGGCCCCGATAGCTCGCGCAATCGCCGTAGTTGCCGCCCATGCCGAAGACGACCCGGCCCTGGTCGAGAGTCAGTCCGGTGCGCTGCAGGAGCGCCGCCGGATCGGCTCCCGCCGGATCGACGGCCTGTGACAACTCCACCTGGCCCGAGGCGGTCGACAGGCCGACGAGGACATGGGATGGCCTGCCATGGGTCAGCTCACCGGCCACGACGAACACTTCGGAGCGTTCGGGATCGATGACCGGAGTTCCTGTGATCCCAACCGTGGGTGAGATGTCACCGCAGGGGAGGTCGGCGGCCGGGACGGGCGTCCCCACGTGCGCCGACCATTCGACGGCTCCCGTGGCGGCGGACAGCGCCTCCACGGTGTCATCCTCCGTGGCGACGAAGACCTGACTGCCGAAGACGAGTGGTTCGCCGTAGAGCTCACCCCGGAGAGCCGGGGATGTCCACGCGGGTGACCCGGTGTCGACATCGGCGACCGATGGGGCCGTTCCGTCGCCGAGCAAGTCGCCGTGATACACCGTCCAGCCGCTTGCGGTGGTTGCCGTGGTCGTGGTGGTCGTCGATGGCGTCGCGACGGCAGCGGCAGCGCCACCGCCTGACAGAAGGGTGCAGGCAAGCAGCGCAGCAACGCACCGGCCGCCGTGCGCGCGACCTGCGCTCATGGCTTGCTTCCCGCGGTCTGACACGCGGTACTCGACCCAGTGCAGGACGGTGCCGCCATCAGACCGCCGTCCTTCGGTGCCGCCGCGACGTGCGAGCCGAGGACGGCACTGCTTCCAGCGCTGCGCCGGCCACGACCGCCCCGCCAGGCCCTCCCATCGAGTCACAAGGTTGTGCAATCTGCCACATCACGGCTGGGTCGCTCGGTCCCAGGCCGCCGCTCCCACGAGGCCGGCATCGTCACCGAGGGACCCAGGCAGGATGGTGAGGGCGTCGAGGTGATGATCGAAGCGTCGCTGCACCAAGACACAGACGGCGTCGAAGTAGCTCGACTGCCGTCCGATCCCACCTCCGATGACGACAGTGCTCGGGTAGAAGGTCATGACCAGGTTGGCGATGGCGACTGCCCCGGCCGCGATCGCGCCCCGCCAGATGGCCGCAGCCGCTTCGTTCCCTGTGCCCGCGGCATCCTCCACGCCGCGGGCGTCGAGGTCGCCCAGACCGCGCTCCCGGGCCAGCCGGGCCAGCCCGCTGCCCGAACCGAGCTCCTCGAGAGTGCCCGGCGCCCCGCGCTCCCAGGCCTGCCAGTCGATGACCGTATGGCCGAGTTCGGCCAGGGAACGAGCGCCATGGAGCAAGCGACCACGCTCGACGATACCGGCGCCGATGCCGGTGGAGACGGTGAGATACCCCAGGTCGGGAGCGCCGGCCCCCGAGCCGAACCAGGCCTCGCCGACCGCGGCCAAGTCAGCATCGTTGGCGATGCGGACCGGGAGGCCGAGCCCTTTCGTGAGTTCGTCACGCGACAGCAGGTCAGGCCATTGCTCGGGCAGGTTGGGTGCCCAGAGCAGGCGCCCCGTCTCGTAGTCCACCGCACCAGGCAAACCCACGACGGCCTCGGTGATGTCGCTCGAGTCCCCGGCGCCGCCGACCGCCTTGATCAGCTCGACGAGCGCGGCGGGCGCATCGGCGTGGGCCGGCGTCTCGGCCGAGCCGCGCGCCACCAAGTGCCCCTCCTCGTTCACCAGGGCAGCCCGCATGCGCGTGCCCCCGATGTCGGCGGCCAGGACGAGACCCGACGTCATTTCCGCGGCCTCACGGGCGCCAGTCTCTCGCGCCGTCGCCGCCGGGCGCCGTCGACTCAGGCCGGGCCCTCGGGCCCGTACCCGGCCTGCCGCAGGAGCCGTCGCAGATTGGCCAGTTGCTCGGCGTCGATGTCCTTCTCGTGGGACGGGTCGAATGTTTCGGTGTTGTCGCCCAAGGTGACCTGCACGTTTCCCTTGTGCGTCTCCTCCACCGTGGACACAGCGTTGAGGAGCGAGAGGATCGAGTGCCACTCGAGGTTGTGTCCCGAGGGGTGGCGGAAGATGTGCGCCAGGGTGTCCCGCTGGCGGCCGTTCAGGCCCTCTGGTGCGTCCACGTCACTCCTCTCTTCTCACCCGACCTCCCGGCCGGCCCGTTTCCTTTTCGCGAGGACCTCTCCTGGGCTCAGGAGGCCGGTTCTTCACCGTAGGCGACCCCACGGAGCCCGACCAGGGCCTGCGTGCACGACCGGCTTCGACCGGGCTGGTTCGGGGGCCGGGCGGCGGGGAAGACTGAAGGGTGCCCAAGGAGGTCGAGATGCGGTTCGCCGACCGGAGCCACGCCGGGTTGGAGCTGGCCAAGGCCCTCCGGGAAGCCGGCATTGCGCCCGACGTGATCCTCGGATTGCCCCGGGGCGGAGTACCCGTAGCCTTCGAGGTCTCGGCCGCACTGGGGATCCCCATGGACGTGATCGTGGTGCGCAAGCTTGGAGCGCCGCTCCAGCCGGAGCTGGCGATGGGTGCCCTCGGAGAGGGAGGAGTACGGGTGGAGAATCCGGAGGTGCTCCAGGCGCTGGGACTCAACGAGCCCACGCTCGACCTCGTGGTCGAACGAGAGCGCGAGAAGCTGGAGCGCCGAGCGGCGCTGTACCGCGGCGGCCGACCCCGGCTCGACCTGGACGCGCGGCGTGTGGTGATCGTCGACGACGGCATCGCCACCGGATCGACCGCCCGGGCTGCGGCAGGGGTGGCACGGGCCCAGGGTGCGTCGCACGTCGTGGTCGCGGCGCCCGTGGCCTCTCCGCTCGGGCTGGCCGGCTTGGCCGCCGTGACGGATGAGGTCGTCTGCGTGATGGTGCCCGAGCCGTTTTACGCGGTGGGGGAGTGGTACGTGGATTTCTCTCAGACCTCGGACTCCGACGTACGCGATCTGCTGGCTCGGTCCGACGCGCGGAGAACGCCGGGTACCGCAGGGGAGCTGTGACCGACCCCGACGAACCGTCGTCGTCGCTCGGAGGGTCCCGTCCGGCGGCGACGCTCCGGTTGCATCACTGGTCGGATCCGGCGGTCCTGGCCATCGCGATCATTGCGCTGGCGTCGGGCTTCGGCCAGTTCGGCGCGGTGGCAGCTCTCGGCGACGTCTCCAAGCAGCTGGGCCACGTCGCTGCCGGAGCTTCCATCGCCGACAAGGTCGGCCTCTCGGGGACCAGCCTGGGCGTCGGCCTCGCCGTGATCCGCCTCGCCTCGCTCGGGAGCCTCCCCTTGATCGGCAGTGCAGACCGGCTCGGCCGACGACGCGTGATCCTGGCCGTCACCGTGGCTGGTCTGGCCTTCACGGTGGCCGCGGCGGCCAGCCCTGGCTACTGGTGGTTCGTGGTCATCTTCGCATTCGGCCGTCCGCTCCTGAGCGCGACCAACGCGCTGGCCGAAGTGATGGCGGCCGAGGAAACATCGTCCACAGACCGGACGGCTGCGATCGCCCTCATCGCGGCGGGGTACGGGGTGGGTGCGGGGATCTCCGCGATTGTGCACAGCCTGGCCTCCGGGGCCCTGGGCTTCCGGGGCATCTTCGCCATGGCGATCATTCCGCTGGCTGTGGTCGTCCTGATCCGACGGCGAGTCGAGGAGCCGAGCCGTTTTACGATCGCGGAGGCGGAGGCGGAGCACCCGACCCCGATCTTGGCGGCGATCGGTCCGCCCTACCGGGGCCGGGTCGCCTTGCTGGGTCTCGTGGGATTTGCGGTCTCGATCATCAGCGGTCCGGCGAACAGCTTCGTGTTCCTCTACGCCCAGGACGTCGTGCACCTGGCCGGCTACGTGGTCGCGCTCATGGTGGCCGGATCCGGGATCACGGGGCTCCTCGGGCTTCTGGCCGGACGCTGGTTGGCCGACCACGTCGGACGGCGTCCGACCTGCTCTGTCGCTCTGGTCGCCATCGCCGTCACGGGTGCTGTCTGCTACTCGGGGTCGCGCCCGGCTTTGGTCGCCGGCTACCTGGTGGCGGTCTTCTTGGCCTCGATCTTCGCCCCTGCAGTGGGGTCACTCCTGACCGAGCTGTTCCCAACATCGGTGCGTGCCTCGGCCATCGGATGGTGGACCGTGGCCGGCGTCCTCGGTGCCGTGGCCGGCCTGGTCGCCTTCGGCGCCGTGGCCGACGTCGGGAACCGCTTCGCCGCCGCGGCCGACGTGGTGTTCCTTCCCTGCGCATTGGCCGCCGGGTTGTTCTGGTTGCTGCCCGAGACGAAAGGTCGAGAGCTCGAAACGCTGTGGCCGGTGTCGACCCCGCGTTAGGTGTAGGTGAACGTGATGGTGTTCGACGTCCCTCCGGCTGTTGTGATCACGACCTGCGCCGTCTGGGATCCCGACGGGGCCGGTGGCACAGTGACGCTGCACGTGTTCTGGGCCGGGCAGCTGGTGGGCGCGACCTGGCCGTCGAACGTGGCGATGATCTGACCCGAGGAGCTCAAGAAGTTCGCACCGGCCACCTGGATGGCTTGGCCGGCATTGCCGCTCGCAGGGTTGAGTGCCGCGATGACCGGGGGCCCGCTCGCGTCGGGCGGCGGTGTTGTGGTGCTCGTCGTGGTCGTGCTCGAGCGGCCAGGCGATGTCGACGGGCCGCCGTGTGTGCCGCGTGATTTCTCGTGCGGGGTGGCCGGGGCGGCGATATGCGCCGACGTCGGCGGTGGGGTGCTCGGTCCGCCCCCACCCCCGCTCGTTCCGAGGGTCACGGCCAGGGCGCCCGCCGCCACCAGGACCAGGGCGGCAGCGACCCACACGGCCACCTCGAGTGGACTGCGTCGGCCCGAACCCTTCGCGGAGACCGGCTCGGAGGACGGCGGAGACGCCAATCGGACCTCGTCATGGACCTGGATCTCGACGGCGCGGCGTCGGAGGACCTCCCTCCTGCGCCTCGCGGGCTCGGCGCGCCGCCGCGGCCATGGCCCCGAGGGCCCGTATCCCGGGTGTACCCGGCGGGTCCGGCTCACCACTGTGCCCATGGGGATCGTGACGGACCATTTCTCCAACTCCTCGGGAAACCCATTTCCCGACCGGACGTCTCGTATGCCTCCTGCCGAAAGCGGCCGTACTTCTTGGCGTCGGGGTCCTATCCGTGCGACCCTGGCGCGCGTGACCTCACTGCGGAAGATAGTCGTTTGCGAGGGTGATGAAACAGGGCAGGAGCTCCTCGAGGAATCGCTCCGCGTCCTCGACCCCTCGGTGCTGGGTTTGGAGCTCGAGCTCATCCGTTTCGATCTGTCGCTCGACAACCGCCGGCGCACGGCCAATGCCGTGGTCTACGAGGCTGCGGCGGCCATGCGGGAAGCGGGACTGGGGCTGAAGGCGGCCACCGTCACCCCCGAGACCACGGGCGACGTGGGCAGCCCGAACCGGATTCTGCGCGAGGGCATTGGCGGCTCCGTCATCGTGCGCACGGGCCGCCGCATCCCCGGTGTCTCGCCGTTGGCCCCGGTGGTGCACCCCATCGTGGTGGTGCGGATGGCCGTCGGCGACGCCTACGGGGCCGAGGAGGGGCGATCGGGCGTTGTGGGCGATCCCGCGGAGCAGGCTTGGCGGACCGAACGCATCGATCGTTCTGTCTGCCGGTCAGTCGCCGAGTACTCGTTTCGGGCCGCGTCGGACCTCGATGGCTGTGTCTACGGAGGCCCGAAGTGGACGGTCTCGACCGTCTACGAGGGGATGCTCAAAGAGGAGATGGACGCGGCTGCCGCCCGCCATCCTGATGTGACCTATCGGCCAACCCTCATTGACGCCGCCTATGCCGGGCTCCTCACCGAGTCGGGCGCGCAGACGCTGGTCGTCCCTGCGCTCAACCGCGATGGAGATTGCATATCCGACCTGGTCCTTGCGCTCTACGGGTCGATCGCCGGCGCCGAGTCCGTCCTCCTGGCTCTCGACGATGCGCTCGAGCCCGTCGTGGCCATGGCCGAGGCGCCGCATGGCACCGCCCCGTCGCTCTACGGAAAGAACGTGGCCAACCCGATGGCCATGCTCTTGGCCTGCAGCGCCGTCCTGGATCATGCGGCGGGAGGTGACGAGCAGGTGGCCTGGGCCGCCAAGGCCATCCGCGAGGCCACTCTCGGCGCGGCGCGCGATGGTGTGCGCACCTTCGATCTCGGTGGAGAGGCGTCCACCTCGGAAGTCGTCGACGAAGTGATCCGCCGCGTGCGCGCCGGCGACTAAGTCTTGGTGGCCTGACCGAGGGGGGCGAAGAGGTCACCGTCGCGGGACACGCGGGCCAGCACCTGCTCGGTGTCGAAGCGGAGGAGGCCTGGGTCGCCGGTACGGGCGCAACGCCCGACTTCGTCGAGGGTCACGGGCGTGGAGACCATCGGCCGGGGCGTCGCCCGCACCGAGTACACGCAGACGGTGGTCTTGGCCGCGTGGTTCTGGCTCCAGTCGATCAGGACCCGGTCCCGACGGAGCTCCTTGCGCATGACCGAGACGACCAGCTCACGGTGCTCGGACTCGAGCTGCCGGGCCACCGCGTGCGCCTCGTCCCGGACGTCGTCCCAGCGAGATCGGGCAGGCACGGAGCAGTAGAGCTGAAGTCCCTTCTGGCCGCTCGTCTTCGCCATGACGAAGGGATGGGTGTCGGCCAGGGCCTCCACGATGAGCTCTGCCACCGCACAGCACTCGACCATCGAGGTGCCCTCCCCGGGGTCGAGGTCGAACACCATCTGGTCGGGATTGGTCGGGAGCTTCCGGCGGCCGGACGCACGCCACAACGGGACGTGGAATTCAATGGTGCCCAGGTTGGCGGCCCAGATCAGCGTGGGCAGGTCCTGGACAACCACGTAGGTGATCTCACCCTGGCGCTCGGAGGGGATGCTCAGCGTCTTCACCCAACCGGGAGTGTGCGAGGGCGCGTGCTTCTCGAAGAAGAACTTGCCCTCGACCCCGTCGGGGAAGCGCTTCATCGTGAGAGGCCGGCCCGAGAGGTGCGGGAGCATGACCGGGGCGATGCGGGCGTAGTAGTCGATCAGCTGTCCCTTGGTGAATCCGGTCTCGGGGAACAGCACCTTCTCGAGGTTTGTCACCGACAGCTCGCGACCACCCACGCGCACTCGTTGCGAGCCGTTCTTGGCTCCGGTGACAGTGGTGCGGGTCCGTCCCAGTGCCAGATCGTCGTCGGGTTCGTTCATCGAGGGTTCTGACTCGCGGCCGACGTCGGCCGGGGTCTTGTCGGGCCTCAACCCGCGCCAGGTCGGATGGCGCAGGCGTCCGGCGGGCGTCCATTCTCCGTACGCGACCTCACCGACCAGGCTGGGACGGACGAAGTGCGCGCCCTTGGCCTCGGCTTGGGTGATCGTGCCGACGAAGGGATTGGTCCGCGAGCGAAGCGCGCGAAGTTGCTCCATGATCGATTGCAGAGCCCGGTCGTCGAAGCCGGTGCCGACCTTGCCGACGTAGTCCAGGCCTTCCGACCCGGGGATGCCCAGTAGCAGAGAGCCCAGACTGGCTCCGCGCCCGCCCTTCCCGTCGGTCCAGCCGCCGACGACGACTTCCTGAGTGTTCACCACTTTGACTTTTACCCACTCAGCCACGCGACGTCCCGGCCGATAGGTGGAGTCGCGACGCTTAGCCACGACGCCTTCGAGCCCGTTCTCGGTCGTGGCGTGGAGTACGTCGCGCCCGGAGACATCGCGAAAACACTCAGTCGTGGTGAAGTTGGCGCCCGAGAACTCGAACTGCTCGAGCCGGGCCCGCCGCGCGTCGTAGGAGTCGGCCATCAGGGAGTGTCCGTCGGCGTAGAGCACGTCGAAGGCCACGAAGTGCACCGGGTCTGCCGCAGCGCGCCGCCGGGCCTCCTTGGGATCGGCCAGGTGCAGCCGGTTCTGGAGGCGGGCGAAGCTGGGCCGGCCGTCCTCGCCGAAGGCCACGACTTCCCCATCGAGCACGACCGCGCGCATTCCGAGGTGTTCGCCCATGCCGGCCAACTCCGGGAACATAGCGGTGACGTCTCGCTCGCTGCGGCTCTGGAGCCGGACGCGCCCTCCGTCGACGAAGGCGAGTGTGCGGGCGCCGTCCCACTTGACCTCGTAAGCCCAGGTACTGCGGCCCTCGGGGAGGGCTCCCAGGACGGCCAGCATCGGTTTGATCGACGTCGGGATCGGATCGGTCAGCGCGGACTCGCCGTGGCGGTGGATCATCCAGTTCTTGCCGTCGGTCTGGAAGAGCACGAAGTCCCCGGACGCCCGAGTGCCGTGCAACACGAACTTCACTTCCGTGTCGGACCACTTTTCGGCCTCGTAGGTGCCGCTGTCCCAGATGGCCATGGTGCCGGCGCCGTACTCGCCCGCCGGGATGTCACCCGAGAAGGTGGCGTACTCAATCGGGTGGTCCTCGGTGTGGACGGCCAGGTGGTTTCGCTTGGGATCGTCCGGCAGACCCTTGGGCAGCGCCCAGGAAGCGAGAACCCCGTCGCGCTCGAGTCGGAGGTCCCAGTGCAGGGCCCGGGCGTGGTGCTCCTGGATCACGAAGCGTGGATCGCCCCGCTTTCGGGCGGGACGGCGGGCGCCCATTGGTTCGGGCGTCTTGGCGGGGTCCCGTTTGGTCCGATAGGTCCGAAGTGCCTCGGGTTGCTCACTCTGTGTGCGCTTCGTGGCCACGCCACCACTCTTACGCAGGTCCACTAGGTTGGGCTTCGAGCCTGCGCCCAGCGAGAGATCGAGGGTATGGATGACTGATTCCCCGGACGAGGTCGAGGTGCCTGAGGACGAGGCCTCGCGGGAGTCGTTCCCGGCGAGCGACCCGCCGAGCTCCTGGTCAGGAGAAGACGAGCCGCAGGAGTAGTCCCCCGAGCCTGTTCTCCCTGGTCGCTGGGGCGTTCAAGTCGGGTTGCAGCCCTGGCCTTTCTGGTGCAGGCCCGTTACAAAAAACCCGCATTTCTTGCTTATAGCCAGCCCCGTTGCCGACGAAGAAGAAAGGCAAGCCGGGTTCGCAGTGGTCCAGGGATGGGGCCAACGCTGTACGTGAACCACCCCTGGAGGAGAGCTGCTGGGATGGTTACCGAAGAGGAATGGCAGAGCGAAGTTGCGAAGGGCCGACGTCTGCGCTTCGTGAGCGCCATTGTCGGCGTGATCTTCTGCGCCGGTATGGTCTTCCTCACCATCCTCGTCGGGAACGCGTTGTCGTCTGGTTTGGCCGCCATGCTGATTGCGGCCGGCACCTTCATTGCGATGAGCATCCCCATCATCGCGATCCTCATGCTCCTGGCTGACCGCCAGCAAGGGCAGTCAGACGAGAAAGTGATGATGCTGACGGCCGAACTCACCGAGGCGCTCAGCGCGGCCGCCACGGAGGCAGGTATCCGCGACGTCCAGGTCCAACGGCAAGAATTCGAGAGCCGTCTGGCCAACGCACTCGACATGGCCGGAGGCGAACCCGAGGTCGTCGACGTCATTCAGCGGTCGTTCGCGACGGTGCTGCCCGACGGTGCAGTCGAACTCCTGTTGGCCGACAACAGCCACGCCCATCTCACTCGCATGACGGGTGTCGCGCCCGAGGGTGGCGACATGCCGTCGTGCACGGTCGATTCGCCCGATCAGTGCCCGGCTGCCCGGAGGGCGCAGATCCAGGTCTTCTCGGACAGTGATGATCTCGACGCGTGTCCAAAACTGCGCAACCGACCCCAAGGTCGGCTCTCTGCCACGTGCGTGCCGGTCTCGGTCATGGGTCGCGCCGTCGGAGTGATCCATGCCACCGGGCAACCCGAGGATGACGTCGACGAGAATCAGAAGTCGGATCTCTCCACCCTGGCCAAGCTGGCGGGAGCTCGCATCGGCTTGTTGCGGGTGATGGCGGAGACCCAGCTGCAGGCATCGACCGACACCCTCACAGGCCTGCTCAACCGTCGTTCGTTTTCAGAACTGGTGAGTCAGGTGCCGCTGCGCCAACACCCGATGGCTGTCGCCATGGCCGACCTGGACCACTTCAAGGTCCTCAACGACACCTACGGCCACGATACGGGAGACCGGGCGCTCCGGTTGTTCGCCCGTGTACTGCGCGACACGCTGCGCACCAGCGATCTGGTCTGTCGCTACGGCGGTGAGGAATTCGCGGTCGCGTTCCCTGACTGCGCGGCGGCGGACGCCATGCACGCGATCGAATCGGTCCGGGCCCAGCTCGATGCGGCCATCACCGTTGCCGGATTGCCGAAGTTCACCGCCAGCTACGGCGTGACGGACAAGGAGCCGGGGGAGCAGCTCGAAGGAGCGCTGCGACGCGCCGACGACGCGCTCCTGTCCGCCAAGCGCGAGGGTCGTGACCAAGTCGTTCACCACGATGCCGGCATCACGCAAACCAACGGTAGCGGGGCCAACGGCGGTGCGACCATCGGACACGACGCCAACGGCGTCCGGAGGAGAAACGGCAACAGCCACCCACCACTTCTGGTTGATGACCCGCAGCTGACCGCACCAGAGGGCTTGTAGTGCGCCACGCAAGGAGGGCACTGTGAAGGCACCGCACAAGTGGGACGTTCGCTATCAGGTCGACATCGGCACCGAGGAGCGGCACGTCCTCGACGTGAGCTGGGACCAGGTCTGGGGACTGATGAGTATCAGGGTCGACGGCGCCGAGGTCGTGCACCGTCGCCACCTCTTCGGCCTCAGGCGGGTACGCCGTTACGAGCTGTCCGTGGGCGAGCATGAGGTGCACAAGGTCAACGTGGAGAAGCGCAAGACGCTGCTCGTCGGTGGTGTACGCCACCAGACCGTCGACGTCTTCATCGACGGCGAGAAGGTCGACGAGGCGCACCACTTACATCAGAGCGGGGTCTGAGCCCGAGCCTCCAACGCCCGAGTGTGGAGAGCGCCGGTCGGTTCACGGCCACGACGACTCCGTCAACCTGTCGAAGACGGGTGCGGACCTACGCTGCGATGCGAGCGAATCTCTGCCGTGGGTCGGCGACGGAAGCAACAGCTGAAGCGCCGACCTTGTTCGGGAACGCTCGTCCGCCCCTCGATCGGTCGATGACCCGTTCGTCGAGCACAGCCGCTTTGTGCTCGGCAAGACCACCCGTCGTCCAGCGCACACTGTGCTCCGCGTGCAGCTCGGTGGCCAGGGCCAGGCGGGCAAGCGGGCTGTGCAGTTGCTCCTGATAACGCCAGGTTGCGTACTCGCCTTCTCGGCCGAAGCCAACATTGAGGTGACCGTGACCGAGGATGTCGTGCACGGCGCGGAATCGATCGTAGGCGCCGCCGACCTCACAGCTCATGACGGGATGAAGACGATCCCGCTCGCGAGCGACTGTGGTGACTTCCAAGAGCCGATCCTGCGTGATCGAAGTGATGAGCTCGTCCGAATTGCAGTATGGCGAAGCACACCGTGAGAAGCAGACCTGCGTGGGTGGCCGGGCCTGACTGATCAGCGTGAACAGGCGATCCGACTCGCTGACGAGCCGGGCGTATGCAGCGTACGCAAGCGGCCCCCCGACTCTCGGTGCCTCCAGGTGCGCCGCGGCGACCTCGGCAGCGGCGATCGGGTCGAATGTGAGAATCAGGTCGTCGATATTCACGTCTGGCCCCGATCTGCATCTTGGGCCCATGCGGCGTCTCGCCGATCACGAGCCCGATCCACTTCACGATGTTATGCACGTCGTCCGTGAGGGTCTCCATGCACGGTGGGTCGAAGCGGCCCGACCAGTTCGTCACCCTGCAGCAGAGACTCGGGACCTCCGACGCGCTCAGCGAGTGCAGTCGGGACAGCGGGAGCGCCCTGTGCCATCCCGCTCGGACTTCGTCGGGGCCCACTGCGGCGACAGCGTCCTTGTGCGACCCGGCTGAACGGCGCGGGCTGGACCTCAACCTCACTCGCTGACCCCCACCTCGTCTCCGTGGCTTTCGCCGTTGACTCGAGCTGGAGCAACGCTCCTGGCCTGCGCTTGGCAGGAGCTCTTTTTGAGCATATAGTTTGAGCAATCGCTCAACAGAGGTGAAATGGCCAAGTCAGGAGCTCCCAGTAGCACCGCAGCGCAGGGATCGGATCGCTCCGCCGAGACGAGACGCCAGCTGGTGGACGCGGCGGTGGAGACGCTGAAGGTCGATGGTTACGTCGGTGCCAGCGCGCGGGCGATCGCCCAGCAGGCCGGCTTGAACCAGGGCCTGATCTTCTATCACTTCGGCTCCGTGGCCAACCTCCTTCTGGCCGCGTTGGACTCGGTGAGCGCGGAGCGCTTCGACCGCTATGAGGCAGAGGTCTCTGGCGTGACCAACCCGAGCCACCTCGTGGAGGTGGCGGAGGCGATCTTTCGGAACGACCTGGACGCTGGATACATCACCGTGCTGGTCGAGATGATTGCCGGGACGTCCTCAACTCCCGGGCTCGGTCCTGAGGTTGCCGCACGAATTCAACCCTGGCGGTCATTCGCGCAGACGTCAATCGAGGCGTGCCTCGGGTCATCCTTGTTGACCAGCGTCCTGCCAGCCCGCGAAATTGCCCATGCCGTCGTCGCCCTCTATCTGGGTTTGGAGATGCTGAGCCACCTCCAGGATGACCCTGAGCCGGCCCTCGCACTTTTCGCCAGAGCGAAACAAATCGCCCCGCTCCTCGAGGCTCTCATGACGCCGGCCGTCGATGAGGAGAGCAAATGACTTCTTCGGTCCCAACCACAGACCTTTCAGTTGATCGGGACGACACCGGTGTCGATGTCGTGACTGGCGCGTTCGGCTATTCCGGAGCGGCGATCGCCAAGGCTCTGATCGCCAAGG
The DNA here is from genome assembly GCA_963726855.1 of uncultured Acidimicrobiaceae bacterium. Lineage (GTDB taxonomy): Bacteria > Actinomycetota > Acidimicrobiia > Acidimicrobiales > RAAP-2 > Bog-473. The sequence goes on along the minus strand of CAVSEB010000009.1, from coordinate 150,327 downwards.
GACGCGGCGTTCGCACGGTCACGGGCCATCCCGAGCGCGGACTCGATCATCCCGGAATCGACGTCCGCCCTCTGGACTTCGACGACCAAATCGGATTGGTCGAGTCGCTGCGAGGTGCGACGACCCTCTACAACACGTACTGGGTGCGTTTCGCTCACGGGCGGGTGGATCACGACCTTGCCATCGCCAACTCGCGGACCCTCTTTCTTGCCGCGAAACGGGCCGGAATCCGGCGGATCGTCCATATCAGCATCACGAATCCAAGCTCCGAATCGCCCTTTCCCTACTTCCGTGGCAAGGCCCTCGTGGAGCGGTCACTGGCCGAGTCGGAGGTCTCCGCTGCCGTGTTGCGTCCCGCCATCCTTTTTGGCAGAGACGGTGTCTTGATCAACAACATCGCCTGGTTGCTACGCCGAGTTCCCATCTTCGCGGTCGGGGGCACTGGTGACTACCGAGTCCGAGGCATCCACGTGGATGACCTGGCCCAACTTTGCCTCCAGGCCGGCGCCAGTACGGATGACAGCATTACCGATGCTGTTGGTCCCGAACGACCGACGTTCAACGAACTCGTGAAATCCATCCGTGACGCGGTAGGTGCACGGGCTCACATCATCCATATTCCGGGCGCGTCTGTGCCTCCGCTGTCTTCGGTCCTCGGACTGGTATTGCGCGACGTGCTCTTGACGAAGGAGGAGTACCAGGCCATGGCCGCAGGGCTGGCTGACACCGACGGACCACCGACAGGTTCGATTCGGCTGTCAACGTGGATCTCCGAGCACCGAGACGTACTTGGCCTCCATTACGCCAATGAGCTGAGTCGCCACTTCAGGTAGTCACCTTCGGTGCCCAGTTCCAACGCTGTGGGGCTTGTGCCTGGAGTTCGAGCGGGACACCCTTCACCCGCTTCGTGCCTCAGCGATCTGCCGCAGACTCTCTGAATTAGAGCGGAAGATCGCGTCCTTGAACACGTAACTATCTGCGCAGTCGAGACCGAGAGCGCGTAGTGTCGTGACGATGCGCCCACTACCCCTTTACGCTCGTGCCGTCGACGGGACGATGTGCGCGAATGAGCGGCCACGGGTGGCGATCGGTGCGCCTTCAGAGGCTGACCGGTTCTCCGGACCGTTGACCAAGCGGGCGCTGGTCGAGGTCAAGGTCGGAGCATGAGGGCGTTCCGCTCGATGATCAAGTGGCCGGTTCTCACTGTCACTCTGCTGCTGGCGACGGCAGCCGTCCCGCTTCCCTTCGGGGGCGAGAACGCCGAAGGGGCGGCCTCTACGACGACGCCGAAATACGCAGTCGGGGTCGTGACGGACACCTTCGTCGATTCTCAGCGCACGACTCCGGCCTGGGACGGGAGCCCGCAGTTGCCGACGCGGACTCTCGTCACGACAATCCTCTACCCGGCGACGGGTGCGATTGGGAGTGAACCGACGCAGGGGGCGACGCCGGAGAAGGCCGGGGGGCCGTACCCCCTCATCGTCTTCGCCCACGGTCTTGGCGGCACGCCACAGGGCTACATGAACGTGCTTTCTGCATGGGCCTCCCAGGGCTTCGTTGTTGCGGCGCCGCTCTTTCCGCTGTCCAATGGCAACGTCGCCGGTGGACCTGACGCAGGAGATGTGGTCAACCAGCCCAAAGACATGAGCTACGTGATCGGCTCCGTCCTGGCAGATTCGCTCTCTCCCAGCGGAGTCCTCTCGGGGTTGGTCGATTCCAAGGAGATCGCTGCGGCTGGTCACTCAAACGGCGCGGTCACCACTTTGGGCCTGGTCGCCAATACCTGCTGTTTCGACCCTCGGGTGAAGGCGTCCGTTGTCATGGCGGGCACGACCGAGGGTTTTCCTCCGGGTCACTATGAACTCGCGAAGGCACCGCCCCTTCTCCTGGTCCACGGCACGGCGGACCAATTGATCCCGTACCGGAGCGCTCCGCTCATCTACAACCAGGCACGAGGTCCCAAGGGACTGCTGACACTTGTGGGAGGTTCCCACGACGCGGCCGGTGGCCAGGACCCACACTCGGCCTCGACGGTCATCCGCACGACGACCGACTTCTTTGAGCGGTATCTCACCGGCAATCGGCAGGCTGGCTCTCGCCTGGCCACGGATGGGCGAAGTCCGACCACGAAGATCACGTTGGAGCTCACGCCGGGCTCCCGTGGAGCGGCGATCGCGGTCCCTGCGGTGCCGGTGGTCCATCTGCGGGCGTCGGTCTCGCCGAACCACGACCTGACCAGCGGCGAGGCGGTGAATGTGCAGTGGAGCGGCTTCACGGCCGGAAAGGTCATCAACATCCTCGAGTGCTCACACGTCGACATCGCAGCCGGGAGTTCAGCAGGTTGTACCTTTGCCAACGCGGGCCTCCTGCATCCCGATCCCACTGGCCACGGGCAGTTCACGATGCACATCCTCACCGGACCAATTGGCAATGGGATCTGTGACTCGAGTCATCACTGTGCCATCGCGGTGAACAATGCCAGCGCCCTGACGGCGTCGAACACGAAGATCCTTCCGATCTCTTTCGCCCCTGCTCCAAGCTGAGCAATCCCTTGGCGGATGGTCGAACCGGAGAATGACTCTTGACGGTGCGGGACTACTTATCAGGGCGACGGGTCCGAGTACCGCCGAGGTCGGCAGAGAGGCCTTCGCCGTCGAATTGCGATATCAGTGGTTGGTTGACTGGCTGAACCGAACCGATCCATATCGTCGTCGATAGAGCCAATACGCGACGAGTCCGGCGATCATCGGGAGCCAGTACTCGGCGAGCCGGTAGGCCAGCGTGGCCAAGACCGCGCTGCGACCGCTCACGCCCGAAAGCACGAGCAGCCCGCTGAGACTTGCCTCCACGATGCCCAAGCCTCCTGGGGTAGCCGGGATCAACGCGATGACACCGGCAGCCGAGTATGCCAGCAAGACCAGCCAGGGGTGGGGCTGACTCCCGGTCGCTCGTATCGCTCCGAGCAGGCAGAGAAAATCGAGCCCGAGGCGCCCCACCACCAGGAGAAATACCTTCCGCCATTCCCTCCCCAACGCGCCACGTATCTGGTCGCGCTGAGCCAGCAGTCGATCGTCGAATCCTCTCAACGGTGTGTGATGACGGCGGAGCCTGTTCCAGACCCATTGGGCGCTCCTCCCGACTGCCCGGAGCAGTCCGTCGGTTTCGAGGAGCAGGATCCCAAGCCCCACATAGACGATGAACCCTCCGGCTCCGATAAGCGCTGTGTCGACCAGGGTGTGATTCACGGCGGATCCACCCAGCACGGCCGGAAGTGTGAGAATTGGGAGCATCAACAGACCGCCGACACCGAGGAGTGATGACGCCGTCAAGCCACCGGCGGCGGCGTCGGGCTTGATTCCCGCCCCTTCAAGCATTCGGAACTGCACTGCTGCTCCCGCAGCAGAACCGCCGGGCAGCACGTTGGTCACCAGATTCCCGGTGAGTCCTGCCGCCACGACGGCAAACCACCCTCGGGTCCTCAGGACAATCCGCTGGATGCCGAAGTTGCACACGAAGCTCGCCGCTTCCGCCAGGAGCGCTGCGACCAGCCAGACCGCACTCAGCTTCGCCAGCCTCGGGGACGCCCCGAACACCGCGGTGAGGCTCGGCAGCACGACATAAAGGGCGACCCCCGTCACCACCAGGGCCACGATTCGTCCGATCACACGCTTGGCGTCGTGGCGTGACTCTTCTGTACGTGGCGTGGACGCGGGTCCTGGCGGGTCGTCACCTGGTGTCTTGGGCTCTTGGTTCAAAGGTAATCCCTCCGACGCATCCACATGAGGGTGAACCAACCAACGATCGGCGGAAGATAGGCGGTAAAGGTCCGCTGTACGAAGACGGCGGCCGTCGCCTCGTTCTTCGAGATACCCGCAGCGGTGAGGGCCAAGATGAGGCCAGCCTCTGCGACGCCCATGCCGCCTCCGGCTGGTGACGCCGAAGCCAGGACACCTGCCATCGTCGCCGCGATCACCAGCGCCGCCACGGAAAGATGGGTCCCGAAGGCGTGCAGTGCCGCCCCGAGGGCGAGGACCACGAGCAGTTGTGCTGCGATCTGGCCCCCGAAGAGCTGCACGATCTTGATCGGCTGTGATCGCCAACGTCTTGAAGTTCTCGACGATCGTGGCGAACTTGGGTCGCAGCTTCTCTCTGACGTGCTGACGCCAACGCGGAACGGCGAATATGGCGGTCAGGACGAGTCCGATGACAATGACGACCACGAGCAGTCCGTAGAGGACTTTGGCGTGGCTCCCTTGATGCAGACTGTGGCCGAAGTGGAAGGTGCTCCAGGCGATCGGGAGCGCTATCAGGAACAGAACCAACTTGATCAGGAGGCTCGACAGGCTCAACAGCGCACCCGAAGTCACCGCAGTGGTCGTGTCGAATCCTTGCTGCTGGTAGAACCTCACCTGCGTGGCCAGCACGGCTGCGTTCCCGCCCGCCAGCGTCGTGAACGAGTTCGCGAGTTCCAAACCCACGACGCGACCCATCGGAAGGGCACCCGGAACGCTGCCGCGGTTCGAAGTCGCGCCGCCGAGGTACGCGGTCGCGCAGAGGAGCGCCGTCGCGACGACCCAACCCCATTGGGCGCTCCTGATGGTGCTGATCGAATGCGATGCATTGATCAGGACCAGGATCAGCGCCCAGCCTCCGATCAGAGATCCCAACGCCACCAGAACCTGGTTCCAGCTCAACCGTCTTGGCTCAATGAGCTCGGGAACCTCCATGCCGACCTGCTTCGCAGTGCTCGAGCGAAGTTGATCGAGGAGCTGCTTTTTGCCCTTGAGCGCGACAGTGATGGCCGGGTCGAGGCCGGCCCTACGAATATGGCTCATTGCTCCGGACAAGAGCTCGGAGGGAACGACTCGTACGGCGGATTGAACGGAGCGTTCGGAGCCGGCCACGAGCGCCGCCGAAGCCATGGTGCCGGCGAGGTCCTGGTCCAACAGGAAATCAGTGGCATTCGAAATCCCGCTGCGGAAGTCCACGATGGCCGCCGTGCCGTGGTCGATGTCGCCGAGAACAGTGTGTGGACTGATGGCACCGTGGGAGATTCGGGCCGATCTGAGGTCGAGCATTTGGGCGAACAGGTCGTCGAGAACCTGATCGGAGACAGAGTCGGGACCGAGCTCGTCGAAGGGGGTTCCCGGCACCGAGCGTGCGATCAAGACGGCGTCGTGACTTGGCCCGATCTCAGAAGCACTGGTCACTTGAGGGACCCGGGCGCCCGACTGCGCCGCGAGCTGCGTGACCGACGACTCGTGCTCAACTTGTTGGAGCCGGGTCAGGCTGATCGACGGACCCGAGTTGCGATACATGATGAGCCTGTACACCTTGCTCAGGAACTGGGCGTCCGCGGCGTCCCGGCCATAGAAGGATACGAACAGGGACTCTCCGGATTTCGTGACCACGGAGTAGTGAGCGGCACCCCAGGTTTGGTGCCGAGTCGGCTGCGCCGACACAGCGTCGATTCCCACCGTCCCCAGGGCCACGATCAGCTCCTCACCAGAGGGCAAGCCCAGCGGAGAGCCCCAGGCGAGGTGCACTGCAGCGGTCGTACCCCACCCGATCGCCATGCTGCCGAGAACGTTGGCCGGAAGACCATGACCCGCCACAACAGTCGCGAGGACGGTGAGGAAAATGATGAGCTCGATGAGGCGTTGCACGGTACGCGACAAGTAGGGGAGCCCTGCGGTCGCGACGCTGAGGGCCAAGGCCACATGCAAAACGGGGAAGCTCAACACATAGCCGTAAAACTCGATGCTGCGTGGGCGCCCGCCACTCGCCCCGAGCACGATGACGAGGATTCCGCTGACGACAAGCGTCCCCACGGCCGAGGCTGCGAGATCCCGTACGACCATCCAGCGCTTGGCCAGGCTGGCCACCACGAGGAGGAACGCGATCGTCCCGAATGATCCGCCGATCCAAATGAGAGTCACCAGCCAGCGGATGCCGTAGGGAGGAGGGCTGAGCACGTGAGTAATCACGTCTTCGGGGTGCGAGTTGGATCGCAGGACGAGTACGGCGCAGACCACTGCCAAAGCGGCGAGGATCAGCCGGAGACCGTCGGATCCGCGGCGGCGCCTCTGGCCGTCGCCGATTGGGGCGAACAAGATTGCCCGCCGGGCCGTGCGGGTCGAATTCGCCGTCGAGGCGGAGTCGGTCCGAGCGGGGGTCTCGGGGGCCACAGTTGCTCTCGTACTAACAACAGCAGCCAAAGTCAATCGCGACCGCTCACGGCACCGGCGCCGCCATCGTCGGCCCAATCGAACATCGACCATATTTGAGTCCTCGTCGACGGCGGGCTCGATGGACCGATCCGAACCCATCACGAGTTCGGTTGCTCCCCTGAGCGCTCGAACGAATGGCTGTTGGCTCACACAGCCGCCGCCGTCCTACGTTTCGGCGAGCGACTTCCCGAGCTCGCCCGACGGGTTAACGACAATCGTTCTTGAGGCATTTCACTTGGTCGGGCTCGTCGCCGAGCAGTGACTTCTGTGGGCGAACGCGCCACCACGGCGGAGTGGCGCAGCGGATCTTCCGACAGTCCCCTTCGGTCACGACCTGCAATAGCCCTCTGCCTGCGTCGAACGTGGGTGGAGGCGGACAAGGAGGGTCCCAGTGGGACCATTGGAAAAGTCCCGGGGGTAAATACGGGCGAGACAGTGCAGAAAGTTTTAGGAAAGGCGCATCCCGTCTGCGACAGCCACGACGAGTGAGCAGCAACAATCGAGCGTCAGTATTCTGAGTTGAGACGTAACTCGAATCGGAGTCTCCACCCGGTCGATCGATGAGACCTTCGAATGGGATGTGTCAACGGTAACGCGAAGGAGGACCGCAACGTGACCCGCTACAACCCCGCCGACGATCGCTACCAATCAATGACGTACCGTCGTTGTGGGAACAGCGGCCTCCTCTTGCCGGCCGTCTCGCTCGGACTGTGGCAGAACTTCGGCGACGACCGCCCGCTCGACACTCAGCGTGCAATTGTTCGCCGAGCATTCGACCTGGGCATCACCCACTTTGACCTGGCCAACAACTACGGACCCCCGTATGGCAGCGCGGAGACCAACTTCAGCCGGATACTGCGCGACGACCTCCGCGATCACCGCGACGAGCTCCTCATCTCCACCAAGGCTGGTTGGGACATGTGGCCTGGTCCATACGGCGACCTCGGCTCTCGAAAGTACCTCGTTGCCAGCCTTGATCAGAGCCTGCAACGGCTCGGCCTTGACTACGTCGACATCTTCTACCACCACCACTTCGACCCCCAAACGCCCCTAGAGGAGTCCCTAGGCGCGCTCCACACCGCCGTCGTCTCCGGGAAGGCCCTCTACGTCGGCGTTTCCTCCTACTCCGACCAGCGAACTGCCGAGGCAGTCTCCATCCTTCGCCAGCTCGGCACTCCACTGCTGATCCATCAACCCTCGTACTCGATGTTCAACCGATGGATCGAAGACCGTCTCCTTGACGTCCTTGGCGCAGAAGGAGTTGGGTGCATCGCGTTTTCCGTTTTGGCGCAAGGCCTGCTCACCGATCGGTACCTCAATGGGATCCCTCCAGGGTCGAGGGCCTCTCGAAAGGGTTCACTTACTGGCGACATGCTCAACGACGAAAACGTCGCCCGCATCCGAGCGCTCAACGACATTGCCGCCGGAAGGCGTCAGTCCCTAGCGCAAATGGCAATCTCCTGGGCGTTGCGCGACCCTCGAGTCACGTCTGTGCTCATCGGAGCGAGCAGCGTCACCCAGCTTGAACAAAACGTGACCGCTCTCGACAACCTGGAGTTCTCCTCCGATGAGATCGCTTCTATTGACCGGTATGCCGTTGATGCCGGTATTGACCTGTGGCATACCCCGGCCTCATCTTGAACCCGGTTGGTGCGTATTCCGTAGCCGTCCCGCAATCGGTCTGCACCAGCTTTGACAGAAACGGCTGGCACCCTGGCTCCAGGGTTTCCGCCACTGAGATCTCGGTTTCTCCCGGGACCGCACACGCGGATTTGGAATGCAGGCGACAATGCTCGCACCCAGACCAGTCGTCGATGATCTTGCGGATGGCGCATTCGAGCATCCGAAGCCAGGTCTCTACCAGCGGATCTTGAGCTTCGTGTAGCGCCCACCGATCAACCACTCCGAGACGAAGAGATTGCCGTCGGCGTCAGTGGCCAGTGAGTGCGGTGAGTTGAACCCATCCACACCCGGAAGGTGTGCCCGCATCGCCCGGGCGTCGTCACTCATGGCATTCGGCCACCCCGGACGGTCTGGCCAACCGACGCCCGCTTGGGCGGTTTCGCTGGCACCGACGTAGCCAACGAAATTGTCATCGGCATCGACGACTGCGAGTCGCGAGTACAGCTCGGCTATCACGAGCAGGTCCCCCAGGACGGCAAAGCCGCTCGGGCTGTTCAGAAAGCCGTCTCCGAAAGCTCGCAGATAGTGACCGTCCATGTCATAGACCTGAATGCACTTGTTTTCACGGTCGGCGATGTAGAGCTCTGGGGTCTTGCCGCTCCGCCGGTCGATGAATACGGCGTGCGGGCACAGGAAGCGTTTATGCTCCGTCCTCGCCGGTCAGGGTCGAACCGATGGTTTCCTTGCTTGTCGAACCGATGGATCAGGCTCGATCCGTAGCCGTCCGCAACCCAGATATCGCCGTTGCCTCCGAACCTCTCTTCGTCCACCGCCGTGCCGCACGGGCAGTAGTCGCCCATCATGCCGGGCGGCGATTCGGGCTCTCGCGGCGGGATCGGGAGCTCGATCCAGGATCTCGCCGTCGAGGGTCATCTTGACGACTCTCGGTGGACGCGATTCCACATGCACGCCCTTACCGAAGACGGCTTCCCACTGCTCGTCGCCCTCGTCGAGGCCGACCTCGAAGACGAAACCGGGGTCACTCACCCACAGGAATTCGTCATCGTCTTCTCGGACCAACGTGATGCCGTGTCCTTCGGTCAGACCGGACTTCACCGACCTCGAACAGTGACCGTTCCGGTCGAACGCCACCAGTTGCCCGGCGTGAAAACCGATCAGCTCTCCGGCCGCAGTGACGACAATCCCGTTGTGCGCCCATGAGTCCGCCGCCTCGGGGACCGCGGACAGATCTGCCCAATCCGGATGTCATGTTGATGTGGGTGCACGTCATCTCCTTTGCTGCTGACCTGGATGACCGTGAAACCACTGCAGGGCGAACGCCCGTCTGACCGGCCCCACTCATCCTTCACTGCGGTAGGAAGTTCCGCTTCAGTCCTTCTATGACAGCGTCGTAACCGAGCTCAAAGAGTTCTTCGCGTGAGAACTGCGGAGCTCTGGGTCACGTTGTCCAACGTCGCCATCTGAACGCTCTGTGCAACGAAATGCGACATTGCGTCGAGGTCGATCTGACCGGTCATGAAAGTGAAGATCGTTGCGAAGCACACCACAGCGCCTTCTGGGGTGAATCCGCCTTCGGCCAGGATCGTCGAGCACGCCGTCCGCCAGTCGAGCGCCCTCACCTGATCCTCCGTCCCCGAAGTGAGCCGACACCCCGGGGTGCTCGGCGAATACTCGCCGGGCGTCGTAGTGGAGCTTGCGGAGCCGTTCCTCCCAGTTGCCCTCATCGGGTCCCGGGACGCGAATCTCGCTCAGGATGTCGTCGACGACCAGCGTGTGCAGGTATTCCCGGCTTGGGGCGTAGTGATAAATCGTCATCGGCGGGCACGCCGAGCTCTCGGGCCAGCGCTCGCATCGAGAGGTTCTCGAGGCCGACCTCGCGGGTCAAGCCGGCGGGCCCCCTCGACGACCTGGTGAGTGCTCAGCGACGGAGGTCGCCCCCTCGAGCGAGGTCGTGTCATTCGCCGCGGGCCGTGAACGGGCGCTGGGGGAGTGGGTATCTGTCACCGCTTGCTCGCCCCGTCAGTTATTTCTAGTATGCCGTACGACAATACCACCGTCCGACGGACTTCAGGAACGAATCGGACTCTCCCGGCGAGGGGTTGGCGGAGAGAAAGGACCAGGTGGACCAGGAGATCCCCGGAACGTTGCTGCTAGACCCGGAGGTGCTTGGGTGACCCGTACCCCCTCTACCAGCGGCTCCGGGAACACGCCCCGGTGTGGGAGATCGCCGGGACCGGGGTCTTCACCGTCAGCACGTTCGAGTTCTTGGTCGAGGCAAGTGCTCGGGTCGGGGATTTCTCGTCGGCCATGAAGTGCCTGCTCTATCGCGACGAAGCTGGGCTTCCCGGCCGGTTCACGTTCGGGGACGCGCGGCGGTCAGGTGTTGGCCACCGCGGATCCGCCCCTGCACGAGATTCATCGCCGGGCGGTCTTTCCCGAACTGGTGACGAAGCGCATGGAGACGCTCGATCCGGAGATCCGCGAGCTCGCCGAGGGACTCGTGACCACGTGCCTTGCAGACGTGGATCCATCGACTTCATGAGCGCCATTGGCAACGTGGTGCCTATCACGATGATCAGCCGGCTCATCGGGTTTCGTGACAGCAACCTTGATGAGCTCTGGCGCTCAGCGGTTCACATGACCAAGTTGGTTGGGTCGACGCTGACGCTCGACGAGCTCGATGAACTACGCGGCCGGTGGCGATCAGGTCCAAGCCTGGATCGCCGGTCAGGTGGCTGCCGCCGTCGAGGAACCGAGTGAGGACCTCCTTGGCGCTGTGGCGCGCAGCATCGTCGACGGCATCCTCACTGCGCCCGAGGCGGGCCGGCATCCTGACCATCCTGTTGAGCGCGGGCGGCGAGTCCACCACGAGTCTGCTCGGCAACGCGGTGCGCATGCTCGCCGAGGACCCGGAGCTTCAGGACCATCTTCGTCGGAACCTCGATCAGGTGCCGCTCTTCGTCGAGGAGGCCCTCCGGCTCGAATCCCCGTTCCGCTACATGATGCGGACCGTGCCGGCGGACACGACGCTCGGCGGCGTCGAGATTCCGGCCGGGGCAACGGTGTTGTTGCTCTGGGCCGCCGGTAACCGCGACGCTAGGAATTCGAGCATCCCGACGAGGTTGACCTGAGCCGCCGGGTCCCGCGGCGTCATGTGGCCTTCGGGCGGGGGATCCATCACTGCGTCGGAGCGCCCTCTCGCCAGAATCGAGGCTCGCAACGTGCTCTCGGTGCTGCTCGATCGCACGAGCCGTATCTCTCTCGACCCCGAGCTCGCCGCCACGTTGGGTCGGCAGTCTTCTCGGTCAGACGTCACCAAGAACTGCCTGTGCGGCTCGAAGCCCGCTGAGTCGAATGAGAGACCACTTTTGCAGTACCGGGGAGGAAAGATGATGTCCATACGCCGCGCACGTGCGCGCTTCATTACTGGCTGCCGTTGCCAGCCTGCCGTTCGTCTTTTGGGGCGGCTGGCAATGCCCGCCGGCGGCGTCCCCGGCCCGACTCACCATCGCGTACATCACCGACGTGACGGGCCAGGCCGCCGCCGAGAACGGGTCATCGCCGGCGGCATTCGAGGCTCGGATCGATCTCCAGAATGCGGAGGGCGGTGTGAACGGCCATAAGCTCGTGCCCCTCGTCATCGACGACCAGACGAATCCTTCCGAGATCACGACTGCCGTGCAGGACGCCATCTCCAAGGGCGTGATCGGTATCGTCTCCAACAGTCTCTTGATGTTCCTCGCGGCCAAATACCCGCAGCAGGCTGGAATACCGGTGACGGGAGCGTTCACCGACGGCCCCGAATGGGGCACGCAGCCCTACACGAACATGTTCGCCTCGGACGAAGGCAGCGTGGACCCGAAATACCCAGCCAACACGACGATCGACTCCATCTTGAAGGCGCACGGCGGGACGGTGCTGGGCGCCTACGGGTACGGGATCTCACCGACCTCTACTCGAGCGGCGGAAGGTGACGCGCAGGCCGCGACCCATCTGGGAATGAAGGTGGGTGTGCTCAACACCTCGGTTCCACTTGGGAAGCGTCGATTTCACCAGTGACGCTCTCGTTGCCAAGCAAGATCACGTGAATGCGCTCGTCCCGTCGCTCGACAGCAACTCCAACTACGCCCTGGCGGAAGCGCTGAAACAAGCCGGAGTGAAGCTGAAGGCGGTGCTCTTCGCGACCGGGTACGAGCCCGATGTGATCCACTCGCCGGCCTGGAGCTCACTGCAGGGCGACTATTTCGATTCGTTGTACCACCCCTGGGTCCTCCCGACCGCAGGCACAGAGCAGATGCAGGCCGCCATGGAGAAGTATGCGCACTTCACCAAGAGCGACTTCCCAAGCTTCGGGCAGTACGAGGCGTGGGTGGGGGCCGACCTCATGGTCAAGGGACTGGAACTGGCGGGCAAGAGCCCGACGCACGCCACCGTCATCAAGGACCTCCGGGGTCTGAAGGCCTACACGGCGAACGGGCTGCTCGCCGAGCCCATCAACTACTCCACGATCTTTGGCCACGACCTGCCCCGTCAATGCTCGTGGGTCATGCAAGCGCAGAAGAATGGCTTCGTCCCTGTGTCGTCGAAACCGATCTGCGGTCAGGACATCCCCGGGACCTCGACGGCGAGTTCGTCCTAGTTCCCGGTGAAATCCGGGTCCTCGAAGAGGAACCCCAGCGTGCGCGATCCGTGTTCCCCACCGGACCACACGGAGTGGCGGCGCCATGGCGTGTCCGATCAGTCGGAAGCTCTGGGTGTGTCGATGCCTCTGAGCGCTCCCTGTGAGGTGCGCGTACGAGCCTCGTCCGGCGTCAGGAGATCAACCCAATCGCGCGGTAGGCGGCTCGAATGGCGAGCCGTTGCGCTTCGGGCAATGGCGGCTGAGGCGGCCACGATCGGTCGTAGCTACCGACCGGGAGACCGAGTTCGTGGGCGGCCGCTTTGAAGGCCGATCCCCAGTGGGTGTACACCGCCTCGACGTTGGATGCCCCGAACGCCCCATGAAGGCGGGCCACCAGGTCGTCGAGGCCGGACTCGTACCAGTGGTCGATGGCTTCTGAGAGCTTGTCCGAGACGAGGAGGTCCCACTGTGCGCTGTAGATCCTGTTATCGGGGGTTTCGTAGAGGTAACCAGAGCCCCCGAGGATGCCCGCGGCGGTAATGCCTTGGCGAAGGAACCCGCCCCGGTACGCCAGCATGTCGCACTCCCAGATGACCAGCTCGGGCACCAAGCGGTGCAGCGCTGCACTGTGGCTGGGACGGAACATCCCGTTCTTGACGGCGCAGATGGCCGGGAACTCATCGACGAGGCGGGCGCACTCGTCCGGGGTCAGGATCCATCCCGCCGCGTGCGTGTTGAACAGCCCCAGGGCGATGTCCGTCCGATCGCAGACGTAGCGCAGTACCTCACGCGTGGACTCGTAGCCTCGGGCCTCGAAGTAGGGGGGGATCAAGAAGCAGATGTCAGCCCCGGTCGCAGCCGCGTGCTGAGCCAACTCGACCGTCTCCAGAACATTCGTGCTGGCCGGACAGGCCTCGACGAGTGCGCCCGGCTTGATGCCTCGCACCTCCTCGACTGCCACCTCCAGCAGTCGCTTCCGTTCTGTTGTCGACAGCGCCCAGCACTCCCCGACGAGCCCGCCGACCCAGATCCCGTCGTGGTCGAGGGCACCGATGCAGTGGGCGACCAGCGCTCGCAGCGACTGCTCGTCGATCTCCTCGCCCCCAGGACCGCTGAAGGGTGTGTAGAGCGAGTCGATCATCCCTTTGAGGGCGTCCGGTGCCCACTGTCTGGCTTCTGCTGCGTCTGCCACCTCTATTCCTCCCTTCGGCGTTTCCGTCCCATCGACCGGTGCACCGCGACAGTGCTGTCGTCGGGAACGACCAGGCCGCCCAGCGCATCGATGGCCATCAGATCCGCCCAGAGGTCGAGGTCGTGCGCGAGAGGCTCGGCGGCGAGTCGGCGGCGAGCACCCGCGCCGGATCCGCTTTCCTGGCGAAGAGGCCGAGAAAGGTCTGCCGGACGAACTGCTGTTCCGCGATGACTGCGAGGTTCACGTGAGCAAGCCCCTCCTCACGGTAGGTCGGTTCCTTGACCGGTTCAGGCTGCGAGAATATGCTTCTCCTCCTAGAAAAGTCAAGACTGCGCTCCTGCGTTCTCCCTATGCACGACCCCAGTCTCGAGCGGGGGTTCCGTGTCGCACGGCAGCATCGATTTCGATCCGTTTTCCGACACCTTTTTCGATGATCCCACCGCCACCTACACACGCCTTCGCGACGAGGCCCCCGTCTATTTCAACGAGAAGTACGGGTTCTACGCGCTGTCCCGCCACGCCGACGTGGTCGCGGCGCACGGCGATCCGGTCCGGTTCGTCAGTTCGTACGGAGTGACCCTCGAGGTTCTGCTCCAGAAGCAGCCCACCAGGACCAACATGATGATCGTGATGGATCCTCCGCAGCACACCCGGATGCGCAAGCTGGTGAGCCAGGTGTTCAGCCGCAACGGCATCGGAAGCCTCGAGCCGCTCATCGCCGAGGTGATCGCAGGGTACCTGGACGTCCTCGCCGGGCGGAACGAGTTCGACCTCGTGGCGGATTTCGCCGCCCTCTTCCCGGTCGAAGTCATCTCGACCATCCTTGGCGTCCCTGAGGGTGAACGTCAGCAGGTGCGCCTCTGGGTCGACACGTTCTTGCACCGTGAGGCCGGCAATCCCAACACGACCCAAGAGGGGATGGAGGCGTTGTTGCACGTGGCGGGGTACTTCCTGGATCTCGCCCGCACCAAACGCCGCCGCCCCGATGGTTTCCTCATCAGCAAGCTCACCGCCACGGTCCTGCGCGACGACGACGGGAAGGAGCAGCGATTGAGTGACCAGGACGTTGCTGCGTTCTCCGTGCTCATCGCCGGCGCGGGCAGCGAGACCGTGACCAAGCTGATCGGCAGCGGTATCGTCCTGTTCGACCAGCACCCCGCACAGTGGGAGCTCGTACGGGCCGAAAAGGCGCTGATTCCGCACGCCGTCGAGGAGATACTCCGGATGCATCCACCTTCTCAATACCAGGGTCGGTTCGCCCTCGCTCCAGTGGAGTTCGAGGGGGGCACCATCCCCGGGAATTCTCCCGTGATCCTGCTCACCGGAGCGGCCACGCGTGATCCCCGGGCCTACGAGCGACCCGACGTCTTCGACATCGAGCGGGGCGGGCGTACCACGCTGGCTTTCGGCTACGGCGTGCACGGCTGCCTCGGTGCCTGGTTGGCCCGCCTGGAGTCCAATCTGGCTTTCGAGGGTATCCGTGCACGGTGGCCACGCTTCGCGGTGCAGCATGACGGGTTGCGCAGGGTCAACATGACGAACGTGGCAGGGTTCTCCAATGTCCCCGTGCTCGTCCCATAGTCGAGCGGCACGGATGACCCCGACGACCGATCCGTTGCGCCGCGCCGACCTTTCCCCCGAGCTGGCGCACCTCCCGGCGACGATTCCCGCCGCCTTGCACTTGCGCCTCCGAAGTGGAGCGGACCCCTTCGTCATCGGCGTCGGGTTCCGGCTGACCTTTGCCGAGGCGGATGCTCAGAGCGCCGAAATGGCCGGTCGGCTGCTGGCCGGTGGTATCGGCAAGGGAACTCGGGTGGGACTGCTCTTTGCGAACGGAGCGGAGTGGGCGGTGACCTGGCTCGCCCTGGCTCGCATCGGCGCCCTCACCGTGCCCCTCTCCACGTTCTCTCCGGGCGCAGAACTGTCCCGGATGGTCCGCCAGACCGACATCCATGCGCTCTTGATGAGCGAGCGCTTCGGCGGCGAGCTCATGACGACCCGCCTCGAGTCGGGTCTCACCGGACTGCTCCGGAGCCGCGACGATCTGCAGCTCGAGGACGCGCCGTTCCTCCGCTGGATCCATGTCGAAACGCAGCGGCCACCCGGCTGGTCGCGCGCCCTCCCGACCCCGCTGACCGCCTCCCTGATGCGCGCGCGGCGGAATCTGAGGTCACTCCCGCCGACGCCTTGGCGATCATCAATACCTCGGGTGCGACAGCTGCGCCCAAGTCCGTGCTGCACACGCATGGGTCACTCGTCCGTCATGCCGCGCTGTTGGCGGAGAGGCGCGGGCTGACCAGCGAGGACCGCATCTATTCTCCGATGCCCTTCTTCTGGGTCGGGGGCCTCACCATGGTGTTGCTCGCCGCCCTCGTGTCCGGGGCGGCCGCGGTCACGCAAGAGCGATTCGAGCCGGGCGAGGCGCTAAATCTGATTGAGCGGGAACGGGTGACGCAAGTGTCGTGCTGGCCCAACGCGTCGCGACAGATCGCCGACCATCCGACCTTTGCGGGGCGAGATCTCCGTTCGGTGCGCGGCGGCACGCTGGTCGAAGCGCAGCCCCCGGAGTGCCGGCCGCCGTCAGCCGACCGGGCGCCGAACGTGCTCGGCATGACGGAGACGGGTGGGCCGCATACCGGCTCCGATGACGCTTACGCCGTGTTGCCCGAGTCGCTGCGCGGGACGATGGGCCGCTCCCTGCCGGGGATGGAGCACGTGGTGATCGATGTCGACACCGGGTTGGAGCTGCCCCCGGGTCAGGAAGGCGAGCTGCTGGTGCGTGGCACCTTCCTCATGGACGGGTTCTACAAGCGGGAACGGCACGACACGTTTACGCCAGACGGGTGGTACGCCACCGGCGACCTGGGATCATTCGGGGCGGACGGCCACCTCCGCTTTTCGGGCCGCCGGACGGCCATGATCAAGACGGGTGGGTCCAATGTCTCGCCGGCCGAGGTCGAGGCGGCGCTGGTCCAGCTTCCCGAGGTACGCGAGGCGTTCGTGTTTGGTGTCCCGGCGGGCGAGCGCGGCGAGGACGTGGCCGCCGTGGTGGTCCCCGAGAGTCCCCAGGCGTTGGAGCCTGGCGCCTTGACCGCCGCGCTGCGCGAGGTGCTCTCGAGTTACAAGATCCCGAAACGCTTCCGCATCGTCGAGGAAACAGATCTCCCGAAGCTCCCAACCGGCAAAATCGACCTAGCCTCCGTGCGCCGTCTCTTCACGGAGGCGTGAGGGTCTAGAGACCCATGCCGAGGCCGCCGTCAACGGCGATCACCGCGCCGGTGACGTAGGAGGCGTCGTCGTGCACCAGGGAGGCCACGACGTGCGCCAACTCCTCGGGCCGGCCGTATCTCCCGAGCGGCACGTTTTGCTCGACGGCCTCCGCGTCGGTCAAGGTCAGATGGCTGAGGAGGTCGGTCGAGAAGCCGCCGGGGATGATGCAGTTCACCGTGATGCCGGCCCGGGCCACCGACCGGGCGAGCGAGCGGGTCAACCCGACAAGCCCCGCTTTGGCGGCGGCGTAGTCGATTTGGAACGGGCTTCCCATGACTGCGGTCACGGATCCGATGTTCACGATCCGGCCGAAGCGCTGCCTCACGCATGCGGACGATGGCCGATTGGGACAGATGAAAGGCTCCCGTGAGATTGACCCGGAGCGTGTCGTCCCAGTCCGCGGGGCTCAGATCGACCAACCGGTGCTCGTGCAATGCACCCGGCGTTGTTGACGAGGTAGTCGAGCCGCCCGTGGGCCCCGACACCACGGCCGAAACGAGCTCCCGACAGGAGTTGGCGTCGCCCACGTCAACCTCGATGCGTGCTCACGACGCCGGCGGACCGGTGTTGCGCAACGAAGCGCGCCGCGGCTGCGTCGTCCTCGAGATAGGCCGGCGACGACGGTCGATCCCGGCGGCGGACAGTCGGGACTGACGATGGCCGCACCGATCCCGCGCGTACCGCCGGTGACCAAGGCGACACGTGGAGTGGCGTCGGTCATTCCGTTCGTCCGCCCGCAGCACGTTCGGAGTGATGTTCGACCGTTGCTCGCAGCTCCGGGGTATCGAAGCTCTGGAACTCCGCGTCGAGGGCGAACTCGAAGCCGGCCAGAGCGGCCGACTCCACCTGGGCGTTCAGGGCGCGTTTGGTGGCGCGGACAGAATGGGGAGACAGCCTGGCCAGGCGCTCGGCCAGCGCCATGGCCTCCGCCAGGAGGGTGTCGGGCTCCACCACACGGTGGACCAAGCCGCAGGCGGTGGGCCTCTGCGGCCGGCATGCGATCGCCCGTGAGCAGATAGGCGCGGGCCGCCGGGACACCCAGCCAGCAGGGGCCAGAGGATCGCGCCGCCATCGCCGGGCACCAGGCCGATGCTGACCCGCGGTTCGGCCAGGTACGCCCGCATCCGCCATGAGCACGATGTCGCAGAGAAGAGCCAGGGTGGCCCCGGCGCCGACGGCCGGGCCGTTCACGGCTGCGATGACCGGGAATCTCGAGCGCGACGAGGGACCAGAAGAGGGACGCGGCTTCGGTTGAGCACTGGCCTCGCGCAGGTCCGGGGTCTTCCTGCATTTGCTGCGATGAGGCCGAAGTCGCCCCCGGCGCTGAAGGCGTCACCGGCTCCCGTCAGGACGACGCGCGCACCTCGGGCTCGACCGCCACGAGGCGGACGGCCGACAGCATCGCCGCATGCAGCGGAGCCGTCGAGGGCGTTCCGGCTCGCCGGTCGATTGAGCGTGAGTACCCGCACCCGAGAGCCCTCGCTCCGCAAGACGGCGTCGTCGGTGCTCCAGTTCGTTCACAGCTCCACCAGCCGGGGCACCGCGCCACGCTCCATCAGTCGCCGGCCCAGCTCAGAGGGGCCAGCTCGGTTCCGCTCCCGAGTATCCGTTCCAGCACGATCGCCCGCTTCATGAAGCGGTGATAAGGATGGGCCGCCGTGAACCCGATCCCGGCCAGGAGCTGCTGGGTGTGTGCCGCCGTCACCTGCGACGGCCTTGCCGGTCACCACCTTGGCGGTCGCCGCGGCCAAGGGAAGGTCATCACTCTCCCAGGCTGTTGTGGTCGTGCAGTCGGCAGCCGATCGTCGCGACATGGGCGTCGACCAGCTTGTGGCGAACGGCCTGAAAGGTCCCGACGAGCCGGCCGAACTGCACGCGTTCGGAAACATGTGACCGCGCCTGCTCGATCATCACGGTCAGCGCGGCCACCATCTGGCGGCACAGGGCCAACCGCCCTCGAGCTTGCGCCACCTCCCACCATCCTCTCGGCGCGCTCGCCCTCGGCAAGCACTGTCTTCCGGTCCGTGGTCCCGGACACGGCGTACGCGCCAGAGGCCGGGATCGAGGCCCTGTCGCCGCTCGACCTGAAGGTCTTCGGGCTCCACGGCGACGGCGAGAGCCTGTCCCCATGGCGGTGAGCGCACGGCGGCCACCAGCGTCGCGGCCTCGTCGCGTGGACCCAGAAGGACGCCGTCGACCGTGACCTCGCCATCGTGCAGCGCTGCCCGGCCACGCGCTGCGCGTGGCCGGGGCAGGACGACGTTGACGGGTCCTGCGAGGCCGAGCGCCTGTCCACCTCGGTCGCCAGCACGTCGTGCAGCGCCGCCGACCACGTTCCCGGTCCGCCCCTGCGCGTCGAAGAACGCGGAAACGGCCTCTTCGGGATGGGTCGTAAAGCACGTCGCGCCACCCGAACTCGTCCAACGCGGTGGTGAGAGCCCGCCCCGCTCCGCTGCAGCCAACCCGAAGCAGCGTCTCGTTGAGCAATGTGCAACTCGTCGGCATCCATCAAGGGCACCCTGGGCAGGTTCAGCAGGCGCGACGCCACGATGTCCCTCTGGATCTCGCTCGTGCCACCGTAGATCGTCGCCGCACGGGAGTACGCCCATTCCTTGCGGTACCGGTCGGCCAAGGATGAGTCGTCCAGCTCGACCACGCCGGCAAGGACGTGTCGGGCGGCGTCGAACACGGCCTGATCGGCCGTCGCGATCGAGGATCTTGTCGACGGAGGACTCGGCCGCCCGCAGCTCGCCAGCAGCCACCTGCCGCTGCGTTGATCGTGAACGGGCCCGGAGCGCCGACACCTCGGCGAAGGCATGCCCGATCAGGCGCTGCGCCGTCGACGTCGTCGGCATCGGCCATGTCGACGATCTCCCCGAGGTGGTGGAGGAGCCAGCTGGCTCGTTGCCAGAAGATCGGTCCCCGTTCACAACCCAGGATGTGCTGCGCGACCTGCCACCCTTGTCCAGGGGAGCCGAGCAATCGATCCTGCCGGGACGTGGCACCTCCTCGAAGAAAGTCTCACAGAATTCGTCCACGCCGGCCATCGTGTCGAGCGGGTGCACGTCGATGCCTGGGCTGTCCATGTCCACGAAGAACGCGCTGATCCCCCGAGAGCCCGTTCCCGGTCCCTCCGTTCGCGCCAGCACGATGCACCGTGTGGCGTGGTGGGCCCAGCTCGTCCAGAGCTTCTGCCCTTGCAGCACCCACCCATCGCCATCCCGGACGGCAGTCGTTCGCAGCGATCCGAGATCGCTTCCCGCCTCGGGCTCTGAGAACCCCTGGCACCATGTCTCGTCGCCGCGGAGCAGAGCGGGCACCACCTCCGCGGCCAGCGTGGCCTCGGCGTATTCGATCACTGCGGGACCGAGGACCTCCGTCATGGAGTAGGCGGCGCTGTGCACCAGTCCGCGGCCCGTCAGTTCCTCACCGAGTACGGCACGGAACAGAGGGTTCCCACCGAGACCACCCACTTCGACGGGCCAACCCCAGCGCATGAAGCCGTGATCGAAGAGCAGCCGCTGCACCCGCCGCTGATGGGACAGGAGCTCCTCGGTGCTCCCGTGATCGCCATAGGGCGGCTCCAGCCCGGCGTCGCCGTTCATCGATCCACGCCACCAATGCGTCGCGGAACTCAGCCGTCGACGCGGCTCCGAAATCCTCGAGTCCCTCGATGCGGCCGCTCATCGTCCACCCCTCGATCCATCGCGGGCCGTGTCGTCGTGCCCAACCCGGCGTCGCAGCAGTTCTGCACACTACTATACCGAACGGATCATGTCATTCTCATACCGGCGGACGTGTGGATCACCCATGTTTCCCGGCGCCGAGCCCTCACGTGAAGTCGGAGCCCCCGTCGACATTGATGTGCGCCCCCGTCATATAGGTATTCGACTGCCGAAGCACAGAAGGCCACCACCTCCGCCACCTCGGCCGGATCGGCGACTCGCCCGAGGTCGACTGCGGAGCCGTAGCGCTCGGACATGACGCGGTAGGCATCCTGTCGGTCATCGGGGTCTCCGTGCGCCGCCCGGACGGCGGATTGGATCGGGCCGGTGAGGACCGGCCCGGCGCGACCGCGTTGACCAGGATCCCGTCCGCGGCCAGGCTGCGGGCCAAGTTTTTCGTGATGCTGGCCAGCGCCGCCTTGCTCGCCGTGTACCCGATGAGACCGGTGCTCTGGTGCTGGACCGAGACCGCGGTGATGTTGACGATCCGGCCCCACTCCGCTCGGCGCAGCAGGGGGATGGCGTGTCGGATGCAGCGGACTGCCGTGAGGACACCCTCGTCGAAGACGCGCATCCACGCTTTCGTCGGACAGGTCCTCGAACCGACCGGCCCCGGACGGTCCCACGGCATTGATCAGCGCGTGCATCTGGCCCCACCCCGCATCGATCTCTTCGAAGGCGGAGGCGACCTCGTCTTCCTTCGTCACATCGGCGTGGAGGGGAAGGACAGCGCTCGCCCCGGCTCCCTCCACGGCTTGCTTCGCCACTTCGAGTGCCTTTGGATCCCGGCCGAGGATGGCAATTTCCACCCCCGCCACGCGCCAGGCGCTCCGCCACAGCCAGGCCGATGCCGCCTGACCCCCCGCTGATGACGCTCACTGCCCCTGTAGTCATGGCTTTTCCGTTCAGTAAAGTGATGTCCTACCATAACGACATCAATCTTCTCCGAGAGGAGGGGCGTGGGGCGACGGTCCACTGCCGGCACCAGGCCTCATCCCCGCCTCGATCGGGACCGTGCTGGAGGCAGTGCTGCAACAGGACCCGGGTCACGAGTCGCTGGTGTGCGCCGGCGCCCGGCTGACCTACGAGGCAGCTCGATTCGGACAGCCGATCGAGCGGCCGGCGCGCTGGCAGTCCGCGGGGTCAAGCAGGGCGACGTCGTTGCCGTCAGTCTGCCCAACACGCAGCGACATTGTCGTCACGTTTCACGCAGTTGCGCGCGACTGGGTGCGATCTGGTTGGGCCTCAATCGCAACCTGGCGTCTCCCGAGAAGCGCTTCATCCTTGGCGACGCCGACGCCCGCCTTCTCCTGGCCTCGCCCGATGTTGCCGACGGGCTGAGCCAGAGTTCTGACGGCTCTTCGACGCCGCCGACCGTCGTGGTCGGGGGTGACGCCGATTCTTGGCGGGACATGGTCGACGGCAGCCAGGCCGCCTACCGGCGGCCCACCCTGCACGCCACGGACCCGGCCGGGATCGCGTACACCAGTGGCACCACCGGTCGGCCGAAGGGGGTCGTGCACACGCACCAGAATCTCCTCCTACCCGGAGCGATGCTGGTGGCAGCACGGAACTTCGGACCGGATCTGAGGAAAGGCGATTGTGCCGCGCTGACCATCCTCAACATGCAGGTCACGAGCACGCTCCTGGTTGCCCAGGCCGGAGGAACGCAGGTCGTGATGGATCGGGTGGACCCCGCGGTGTCGCGGGTTGGATCAAGAGCGAATCGGTGAACTCCTGGTTCGGTGTTCCCACGATCCTGCAAGGTCTCGCTCTGTCAGAGGAGATCGCTGGTGGGGATCTGGGCTCCTTGACGGACGTCTGGACAGGAGGGACCTACCTTCCGGAGTCGGTTCGTGTGGCGTTCGAGGGCCGCTTCGGATGTCGAGTGTCGGCGACCTACGGCCTCACCGAGGCGCCGACGGTCGTCACCATCGAGAGCACTCGGGAGGAGCGAGTACCCGGAAGCAGTGGTACCCCATTGCCGCATCTGGTGGTGGAGATTCGTGACGGGCAAACGGTGCTGCCGGTGGGTCAGACGGGCGAGATCACCGTCCGTGCTCAGGCGGATGGTCCCTGGGCCCAACGCTATCGGCCGATGCTCGGCTACTTGGGACATCCAGAGTCGACGGCCGAGACGATCCGGGACGGGACGCTGTACACGGGAGACGTGGGCTACATCGATAGCGGGGGACGACTGTTCGTCCGCGATCGAAGAAACGCCTTGATCCTCCGCGGCGGGGCCAACGTCTACCCGGCCGAGATCGAGCGCGTCCTGCTCGGGGTACCAGGCGTGTGCGGCGCCTCGGTCGTTGGCGTGCCGGACGAGCGCCTCGGGCAGCGTGTTGCGGCAGCCGTCGAGGCCGAGGAGGGATGCACGCTCGACATTGACACCCTGTCGAGTCATTGCGCGACGCAGTTGGCTCGCTACAAAGTGCCCGACTTCTGGAAGCTCGGGACCTTGCCCCGCAACGCAATGGGCAAGGTCGTGCGAACGGAGATCGAGGGCTGGTTCGCCGAGCATCGGCCGTGCACGACGCTCAGCTGGATCGGCGGCTCAGGCCTCCCGGACGCCGATGCCCGATGAGCAGAAGGTCCACAGATCGGCCGCTGTCACCCGATCTTCGGCCTCCCCTTCGCCCCCGAGGATCCGCGCGTGGACGGTCGCGAGAACCGTGTGGTGCAAGAGGCGTGCCGCCGTCTCTGTGCTGAGGGATGGATGCAGGCGGCCCGACGCCTTGGCGTCACCGATGAGCTCGACCACGAGGTCGATCTGCGGCTTGAAGGCTCGCTCCAAGTCCTCGGGTCGGGTCTCGAGAAGCCGGTTGCTGTAGGTCGTGAGCGCCCGTGACGCCGGACCGGGATTCGAGGTCAACTCGTAGATCCCGAGGACATAGGCCTTGACCCGGGCTATGGGGTCGGACTCCGCCTCGCACTTGGCGCGCATGCGCGGCACAACCTCGGTGGCCAGGATCGTCTCGTGCACGGCGACGAGCAGATCGTCTTTGCTGGCGAAGAAATTGTAGAACGTCCGGATCGACATCCGGGACCGGTCGACGACGTCTTGCACCGTGAAATCGATGTTGCCGCTCTCACCCATGAGCTCCATGGCGGCGGTCACGAAGCGGTCGGTCCGCGCCTGTGCCCTGGCGCGCGGACCTTGCAGGGAACGCTCGACGCTCTGACGCTTCCACTCGGGCATGGCGTCGTCGCCGTCGATCTCCTCGACCGGCTTGGTCTCCTTGACAGCTGCCATCTCACCCACATCCTCGGGATAAGCCAACCGGGAACTTCGGCCAATCGTCGTTCTTCCTCAGCGGATATCTGATTTCCGAGCCTACTGCGGTGCTTCTGGCGCTCCGGCCATGCCCCATGTCGGGGGACCGGGAACGGCCCTGGTCGGCCGGGAGAGGAACGCGTCAATGGCGGCGACAACCTCTGCCGCGTGGTCCTTGTGGACGGCGTGCCTCCCGCCCTCGACGACCACGATCTCGGTGCGTTCGTGTGCATCGCGCATGACCTCTGCTTGCTTGAGGCGGCGGGGGTCGTCGTCGCTGCCCAACACCAGCAGCACCGGACAGTCGATGCCTTCGATGGCGGTCGAGATCCGCCTTCGGCCGTAGAGCCGCCCGATCGCAGAGTTCCAACATGATGTCGAGCCAATGGTCCGGACCGTGCCGTTCGGCATGCAGGCCGCGGAGGGTGCCGGGCCAGCGCGGACTCCATCTGCGCGCGGGTCGGCACACTCGATTTCGGGTCGCCGAGGCCGGGGCTCAACAGGATCAGGCTGGCCGCGGTACCCGGATAGACAAGCTCCAGGTCGAGTGCCGCCTCGGCACCGAAGGAGAAGGCCAGCACGTGCGGTGGCTCGAGATGTTCGTGGGCGATGAGCGCCCGGAGATCAGTATTGACTGCCTCGATGCTCATCTCCCCGGCTCGATAGTCCGACCCGCCGTGCCCCCGCAGGTCCGGAATGACGAAGCGGTAGCGGTCTTTGAGGGCCTCCGCTACCTTCGACCATTCATAGCCGCCCGTACCCGTCGCACCGTGTACGCAGAGCACCGGAGGACCTGACCCTCGGACCTCGTAGTGAAGGTTCAGCCCATCATGTTGGTAGGTCGACATTGCGTTCGCGTTGTTCAGGGCGTCGAACGGGCCGAGCAGTCCATCATGAGCACGCACACTTGGCGACGGCGGCGGCGGACTCGACCCGTCACCTCGGGCGAGCCTTCATGGCGGCGAGATCGGCCATGACCGATGTCGTCCCGTTGGTGTGGGCGATGGCGCGAGCGTGACCGAGGTGATGGATGTCGAAGTTCGTCGAAATGCTCTGCGAGAAGCCCATCGCATCAACGGCGCTGTTGATGGCGCGTTTGGCGAGTCGAACCGCCCACGCATCCATTGCCGCGATCTCCGCGGCCAGGTTCAAGGTCCGTTCCGGCAGCGTGTCGAGTGGCACAACCTCGTTCACCATGCCGCACTCGCGGGCTTGCTCTGCCGAGAGCGATGATGCGGTGAACAGGATTTGTTTGGCCCGTCGGGGACCGAACTCCCATGGGTGAGCGAAGAACTCCACTCCCGGCATCCCCATCAGGCCGACTGGGTCGGAGAACTGGGCATTGTCAGCCGCAATGATCAGGTCACATGGCCAGCACAGCATGAGGCCGGCCGCAATGCACTTCCCCTGCACGGCGGCGATCGAGGGTTTGACCAGATCGCGCCACCGCTTGGCGTAGTGCAGGTAGCCACGTTCTTCCCAATCAAAATACGTGTCGACCGTGAGTGCTCCGTCAACCCGCTGCGGACCCAGAGAGGGATCACCTCCTCCCTGCATGTCGTGTCCCGCCGAGAAGTGCTTGCCCTCGCTGCGCAGCACCACGACTCTGACTTCAGGATCGCGGTCCGAAAGGCTCCACGCCTCATCGAGCTCCTGAAGCATTTGTGGATTCTGCGCATTGGCCGCCTGTGGGCGATCAATGGTGATGACAGCGACGCCGCCGTCTGCCTCGTAGCGAACGAACTCGGCTTCCACGGCATCCTCCCGGAGCGAAGTTGGCCGTTTCCGCTGTTTCGCAGACGTAGAACAGCAGCGGCCTTCTAGGACATCTTCATTTCCCTCTGAATAGAATCATACTTTACCCAATCGCGACCCTGAATGGATCAACGCGCACACGGCGGCATCGGCTGCCACCCTCGTCCTGGCCTTTTTCGGAACGACCGAACCATCGAGGGGTCGTCGGATGTCCCGGGGGACGGACGCTGCGACCTCGAGGGCTCCCCGCTGCCTTCTCGCACTGCACGGCCGTGACGAACGAGAAGAGCAGTCAGACGTGAGGGCCGCGGTTTCGAACGCCCTGTTCCAAATCAGCGAGGGTGGATCCTCAAGAGCCAAGCGCGGATTGCCACTCCATGCATGCCGGCGGTCGTCGCGACTCATGCATGTTGCGGCCCTAATACCCGCTGGAGTGCCCGATGGCGTTCAAGCGCTTCCGTGGTCCGGCCAAGTAGAACACGGAGACGACGGCACCGATCGCTCCAAACAGGAACCACCCGCCGACCATGCCCGCAATCCAAAGCGCCTTCCATTTACGCGCGAGCGTGACAGCCGGGCGCCTGGCGACATCGATAGCTGCCCAGATGACGACCCCGAGTGACACAACAGTTATGAAGACCGACAGTCCGTTACCCATGGTTACCTCCCAGCGACGTGCCGGCATCTCTTGTCCGAATATCACTTCGCAATAAGAGGAGTATTCCCTCTGAACCTTTGGGAACGATCAGAATTTCGTAAGGGTCTCATCAGAAAGCCGGGCAACGTCGAGTGGCAGCGTCCCTCACCCGAAAGCGGATTTCACCGACACGCCCACGGACGGACACGAGTGGAGTGGCTTGCCGCGCCTCCTGGAACGGATTCGGCGCCGCCCCGCAGCCGGGCTACAGCGGCCTCATATGAACGGCTGGCACTCTGGTTCTCTGAGTTTGAGGAGCGCCACCATGAGCAATTTTGAACCAAGCCCCCAGGAGACCGCTGCGTCTGATCTCGAATCGGGGAGCACAACAGAGCCAACGGTTGACGAAGGTAGGGAGACCGTCGCCGGGGCATCGCCTCTCCCACCGGCATCTTCGCCGGGCTGGCCGGTCTCTGCGACCATGGCCGAACCGGTATACCGGCCAAGGGTGCGGCGATCGCTGTCGAACATGAGGCGCGGACTCGTCGTGGCCGCAGCGTTGATGGGTTCCGTGACGGGAATATTCCTCGGCCTCGGCGTGTCATCCTCCGCCTCCGCCCCGCACAGTCCGCGGCCGCCGGCAGCTCCACCGGACACCTTGGATCCGACGGGAAAGGTTCCAACGCACGATCTGGTCCGGCCGCAGGCGGATCATCGGGCACGGTCGGCAGCGTGGCCAAGTCGAGCTTCACCCTCACGACCTCAGCGGGTCAGGAGGTGACTGTCGACGAGCTGTCTTCGACGAAATACGAGAAAGGGACGAGCTCGGTCTCGAAGAGCACCATCACCAAGGGCGAACACCTCCTCGTAGTGGGGACCGTCAGTTCGATGACCATCAAGGCCACGCAGATCATCGTGAAGACGACCGGCGGCGGATCTGAGCCATCCACGGCGGCTGCGGTCGTCCCCTTCCAGAGGGGCGCAGCGGAAACGTCAAAGCAGATCGGTCAGATCCCCGCGAGCTACAGCGAGGGGTCAGGGACGATCGTCAGCGGAACGACAGCCACGAAGGCGACGGAGGCTGCGCTGGTGGCGTACCCGGGTGGAATTGTCGACCGCGTCGTGAAGTTGAGCAATGGTGAATACGAGGTCCACAACATCGGCGTCAACTGGCCACATCACATCTTCGTGAACCAGGACTTCAAGGTGGTGGGCGCCGACTAGCTGCCGAGGTGACCCATCCCCCATTTGCTCGGAGCAAAGAAGTTCTGGGCCAGGGCGCGAACTCCGTCAACAGCCACTTCTCGATCTGCTCGCGCCTCCCCGAGGAAGCCAATCGTCGCCAACTGAGACGTGAGCGCTAGTGGGTTCTCTGTGTAGTGGTCTCCGATCCCGTCCCACGCCGAGCGGTGGATCCTTGCTCCCCATCTGGTTTCTCTTGGCTCCCCAGGGTCAGCCGAAGTCTGGGTAGACCCTTCCGGAGGCGAAGAGCGGCCTGGTACGCAGCGCGCCCATTTTCGCCCGAGGTGCCGAGTGGATCGAAAAGGGCGGCGTCCGCGGCGCGGGCAACGGTGATGCCGTCTGCGACCTGCGACGGAGCGCCATCCCTCGCCGGCGACGGGGAAGGCGGCCCGGCTTCGCTTCGGTCCACGACAGGCCGGCTCAGGTCCTCGAAGAAGAGCTCCATGGGCTGCGACGGAGGGCGCTGCATTCCTGCTCGGCGGAGGGCGCGGTCGACCTCGGCCTGAGAGAGGAGTGCCAGTTGGTCCGGTGTGCGACCCGCCGGGGACCAACGGCGCCGGCGCCGGACGAGCAGCAGCACCAGTGCGACCACGAGCACGGCGGCCGTGCCGATCAGCGTCCACCAGACGGGTCCCAACTCCGAGCCCGCCGTCGTGGGCGAAAGGGTGGTGTTGGATCCAACCGGAAGCGGCGCTGTTGTCGGCACCGTGAGCGGCGCAGTTGGTGGGGGAGCGGTGGTCGGGGAACCCGAGGAGGTTGTCGGCGTGGTGGTGCTCACGCCGCTCGGGCCGACGACACCTTCGGGGGCGACCTCACCGCGGGGCTGTTGTGGGGTGGGCTCGAAGGACACCCAGCCGTCGCGTGATCCCAGGTACACCTGCGGCCAGGCGTGCGCGTCCGCGCCGCGCACGGTGACTGCACCGGGACCGCTGTAGCGACCCGCCGTGAAGCCCACGACGACCCGGCTGGGGAGGCCGAGGGATCGGGCGAGTACCACGAAGGCGCCCGCGAACTGCTCGCAGCTGCCCGAGCGGGTCTGGGTGAGGAAGCTGATCAGCGGGTCCGTACCGGGTGGGGAAGGCGGCGGATCGAGGGTGTAGTGGAACTGGCCGGAGCGGAACCAGTTGACGAGCAGTTCCGCCTGGGCGAGAGGGCCCTGTGCGCCGGACGTGACGGCGCGAGCCACGGCCTGAATGCTCGGGGGAAGGGCGGGCAGCGCGGTGTCCGCGAGCACCAGGCCCGGCGGGTAAGTCGTCACCGGTGCATTGCCGCCGAGGGATTCAGGGTCGGTCACCGGCGCCGTCGACAGGGTCGTGTACTGCTGTCCCGACGTCGTCGGCGTGGGCGAGACCGCGCCCACACCCGTCAACGTCGCAGAGGTCCCCGAGAGCGCGACGGTTCCCGGCGGAACCGGGAGAATGCGACTGGCGAGATCGTCGATCTGGACGGCTGCCTTGAAGTCCCGACTGCCGTCCCTGGAGGCGGCGCCCGCCTGAGATGGGGTGACGGGCGCACCGTTGGCGTTGCCGTGCGCCGCGTTCTGCGTGTCGGGATCGGGAACCCAGACGCCGTTGCGCAGGACGTTCAACACGGCGACTTGCCAATAGGTGCGGTACTGGCTGTTGGCGTGGAACAACACGTCATTGGCATCGTGGATCTCCACCGACAGCAGATTGGAGGTCAGTGACTCCGCGCTCAGTGGCACGGCCGGGGCGACCCCAGGACCGGGTCCGGCTCCTTCTGCGTTCGCGTTCACGAGCACAGCGACGAGCACGACCCCGGCCATGGTGCACACGGTGACCGCGGTGGCGGTGATCCAGCTCCGTCGCTGGGTCGTTCTGGACTGGTGCATGGAGTCAGCTCGGCCAGTCGTCAGGGTCAGTGCGCCAGCGGCGACGAAGAAGAGGACGAGGACCGCCATCGACCCTGGTGTGCTCTGACTGCAGGCGAAGGCGAGGAGACCCAATGGGCAGAGGAGTGCGAGCCCTGGGTACACGCGCTCTCGTGTCTCGCTGGCGTGCAGGAGGACCGAGGCCAGCAACGCCACGACGCCGCAGACCATCGCTGCGAGAAACACAAGCCCGGGGGTGGGACGGAGCGGGATCGCCCACTGGCTGAGCAGTGGCCGCGCCGCGCGTAAATCTGATCTGGGCCGACGTGCCACGTGTGCGCGGTCGGCAGGCCGAACGTGGTCGCGGCGCCGATCGCCGTCCACAGGCTGGTGAGGATCACGGCGATGGTCCCCACGACGGCTCGGATGGGCAGCGGCACCCGCCTCAGGGCCAAGAGGGAGGGAACCGCTGATCCCACGGCAGCCGAGACCAGCAGCGGGCCAAAGGCCCGACCGCCGAGATCACCTTGGAAGAGGCGTCCGACCGCGGCGGCGGCGATCACCGAGGCGGCCAGCAGCCAGACATCGGGTCCGAGGCGTCGAAGCGAGCGCCTCACTCGACCACCACGAGCGAACCGTGATCGAGGGACAGCGGGAGGGTGGACACCGCGGTGGGGGTCGTGATCACCAGTGCGCCCGTGGGCGGCGGAGAGGCAGTCGTCCCGGCGTGCTTGCTCGAGCGTTTGGGCTGGGTCTCGGCGAGGAAGGTCAACAGGGCGACGAGGCCGTCGGGTGACGTCGAGCCTCGGACTCGGCGTCCCGAAAGCGTGGAGACGTCGTAATCCGTTCCCCGCCCTTCGGTCAGCGGAGGCGAGCCCGACGACGGCGCCGAGGGCCTTCTCGAAGGCAGGGCGGCGGTGGACGCCGGCCCGGTCGTCCAACACGATCGTGACGACGTCCTCGGAGTCGGGGCGGAAGTCGTGAACGAGGAGGGTGCCGAATCGAGCCTCGGCCTGCCAGGAGAGCAGGTGCAGGCGGTCCCCCGGCTCGTAGGGCCGCAGCCCGCTCCACTCCCCACCGGGATCATCGGTGTGGACAGCGGCCGGTCCGTCAGCCATCTCCGTCGACCCGGCTGATCCAGGCCGAACTGTCGGCGGCGCCATGCCGGCCACAGCGGGCGGATGGACCACGAGCGTCACGGGTCTGGCGATGGCGACGGTCAGACCGAACAAGTCGAAGGGATCGTGGACCCACAGCCGCAAGGGGCCAATCGTGAACACGCCGCGTCGCCTCGTCGGCAACTCGAGGGCCGACGAGGCGCTGGTGTCCGAACCGATTCGATCCCAGCGGATCAGGCGGCCCATGTCGGTGGCCAACCTGACACGCAGTCGCGCCGGTGCGGTCGAAGGCCGTGTGCGGGCCACTCCGGAGCTCCAGTGGTCCGACGGCCGGTCGAGACTCAATGGAGGGAGATCGGCCCCGCCCGAATGTGACAGCTGCACCTGGAGAGCGCACGAAGCACCAACGGGTACCAGGGGTGGGGTCACCATCAAATGGATCTCGACGCCGGCTGCACGGCGCGCACGCCCGAGCACCACGACCGGGGCGATCACCAAGGGGAGGGCGACAACCACCAGCACGATGAGGAGCGTCGGGTCTCCCGTGCCGACCGCAACGGCGAGCAGCATGAGCGCCACGACGGCGACCGAGACGCCCCGCCAGGTCGGGCGCACTCCGAGCGATTCCCGAGCCACGACGCGCTTCGTGTTCAGGCAGTGCAGATCGGCCGCGCGTGGTGGTCTCGCGGGCCACGATTTCAGCTCCCGGTTCGGGCGTCGGCCAGCGTCTCGGGCCCCGGGAGGGGTATCTGGTTGACCAGGTCGGCGACGACCTCAGGGACACCGGTCCCGGAGCGCTCGCTCCCCGGCAGGAGGACGAGCCGGTGGCCGAGCGCGGGCTCGAGCAGCTCGCTGGACGTCGGTGGGGACGACGTAGTGCCGGCCCGCGGCCAGAGCCATGGCGCAGGAAGCCTGCCGGAGCGCAATGGCGCCGCGGGGCGACGCGCCGACGGCCAGCGCGGGGTGGGCACGGCTGGCGGTGATGATGTCGAGGATGTAGCCCCGAATGGCCTCGGAGACGTGGACGTCACTGACGCCGCGCAGCAATGCGTCGAGATCGGGTCGACTGAGCGCCGGCCCGAGCGCGTCGACTGGTGATGACGGACCGGCGCGGGCCAGCAGCCGATCCTCGTGTGCACGGCTCGGGTAGCCCATCGACAGACGAAGGAGGAAACGGTCGCGCTGGCCGCAGGGAAGCGGTGAGGTGCCGGCCGCGTCGAAGGGGTTCTGGGTGGCGAGCACCATGAAAGGTCGCGGCAGGAGCATGGTCGTGCCGTCGGCGGTCACCTGGCGCTCCTCCATCGCTTCGAGGAGAGCCGACTGGGATCGAGCTGACGCCCGGTTCAGCTCGTCGGCCATCAACACGTTGGTGAAGATCGGGCCTGGACGGAACCGGGGTTCCCCTACGTCACGGTCGAGGACCATGGCGCCGGTCACGTCGGCGGGCAGGAGATCAGCGGTGAACTGCACGCGATGGAAGTCGAGTCCCAACGAACGGGCCAGGGCCTTGGCCAAGGTGGTCTTCCCCAGGCCCGGGAGGTCCTCCACCAGCAGGTGGCCCTGGGCCAGGAGACACCCGACCGCGAGCTGCACCCTCGTGTCGTCCGCGTAGAGGACACTCTGCACCGACTCGACGATCCGGCCATAGAGGGCGCCGAGTTGCCCGGCTGCGTCCGGGGTCAGTCCGACCCGGTCCGCCGCCGTCTCGGCACCGTCTTGTACGGCCGAGGTCATCGTCCTCTTAAGCCCGCAGCCTCGAGGCCATCGCACGCACGGGCCAGAGGATAGGGGGTGTCCCGGTCGAAGTGGGGCCGCTGAGGTGCACTGACCTGGAAAGCTAGGGGGTCTCGCACCGCGAGAGGAGGCGTGGATCGATGCGCTGCTTGGCCGGAGGGTCATAGTTCACGTATGGCGCGCTCGCTGCACCGCTCGGTCACCTATGGCCTGGAAGCCTCGCTGGCCCTCGCCCAGACGGTCGCCCGATCGGGCGACCGCACCGACGTGGACACCCTCGCCTCGGCGCTCTCCTACAGCGGGGTCCGCAACGGGGCCTTTCTGAGTCGGTTGGCCAACGCCAGGCTCTTCGGGCTGGTGGCGGGCCGATCCGGCCAGGTCGTGCTCACCGACCGTGGGCGTCGCTGCCTCTCCCCCGACCCCGCCGTGCAGAAGGCTGCCCTGGCCGAGGCCTGCTGGGCGGTCCCTCTGTTCCACCGTGTGCTCGCGGATTCCTCGGGCAAAGCGCTCGGGGACATCGACGACCTCGCCAGGGTGCTCGAAACGCACTACGGAGAGGACTCCTCCAAGGCCCGGACGACCGCCCGCGTCCTGCTCGAATCGGCGGAGCGGGCCGGACTCCTGCCGGCCGGAAGGGTGGATCTCTCCCTGGTCACAGGCTCCATAACGGATTTTACGGATTCGGCCTCAGAACATGGACGTGCGTTCGCACCTCCGGTAGGATTGCCCTGGAACCCGCGTGTGTGGCGGGAGAAGCGCCACAGTCGGCTTCGGGCCGACAAGGGGGGTGCCACGATGGACGAGGGGTCGTCAACACACGGTGCGGAGCAGCCCTCGGACGAAGGCGGCCTGTGGTTCGAGGAAGGGACGGGGTCGTCCCGGAGCCGCTCGAACGCGGCGTCGCACCGGCGTCGTCCTCGGGGTCGCCGCGTGCGTGGCGCTCATCGGCGTCCCGGTCGGGCTTCTGGCCGCCTCCGGGCCCGAACAGGCTCCGCCAGCGTCGGCGCAGCATCACGTCACGGTGAGCGGCGGCATCGCCAAGCGATCGGTCCTCGCCGCGCTGAGCGCCACGACGGACTCTGGCAACTTCGCCTTCACCTATGAGCTGAACGAATCGCCGTACCAGAACAACGCGTCGTCCGGGCCCAGCTGCGACGGCCCCGCCTGCCCGACGACCCCGGCCCTCCAGAGCACGGAGGTGCAGGGCTCGGGAACCATCAATACCGATCCGATGGCGATGGCGGCGTCGGCCGCCATCGGCACGAACGGGAATAGCGGGCTTCAGGTCGGTGTGCGGGTGGATCCCACAACAGTGTGGGAGGTGGGGTACACCGACAACGGGCTGACCCCGGAGTCGAACGACGCCGGTGGGAATGCTCTCCCAGGCTTTGCTGGCCTCGTCGAGGGCGCCCTGGGGCCGAGGGAAGGTCCGGTCGCCATGATGGGGATGGCCAGCCCGACCGGGTACCTCGACCTCGTCCAACCCGCAGTGACGAGCGCCGCCGAAGTGGGTACGTCGACGGTCGACGGGGTGGCCGTCACCCAGTACCAGCTGACGATCGACCCGGCCTCTCTGGCCGCGGCTCCGGGCACCAGCTCCGAGGAACAGAGCGCGATCAACGCGGCCATTCAGGCCTTGACGTCGCAGGGCTACCAAGCGATCCGCGACCTCGTCTCCATCGATGCGTCGGGGTTCATCCGTGAGTCGGCGTCCACCGTGACCTTCACCGACGGTGGGACGGTGACGCTCGACGCCCACTTCTCGAACTTCGGATGCGCCGGCACCGTCCTGATGCCGGGTCAGGGGGGCGTCTCGACGCCGCCTTCAGGCTGTGTCTCCGCCGACACCGGCACCGCGCCGACGACCACGACACGACCACCACGACAGGCCCGAACCCGCAAACCCCGACGACGACGTTTCACCCGCTACGCCGAGCTCGCCCTCGACGACGACGAGTTCGTCGACACCGTCGAGAGCGACGACCACGACGACCACGACCACGACACCATCAACGTCACCACGACTCTGTCCACGACGACGACCAGCTGACGACCGCGCTGTCCCGCTGACAAGGAGTTCACGCCATGGCTGAGAGCGAAGAGCACGAAGGCCTCTGGTTCGATGATCCGCCGGGGGGTACGTCCCGTCGAGCCAACAGGCGCCGCGGTCTGGGTGGTGGTAACCAGCGTGGTCTGCATCGCCGCGCTTGCGGTGCCTGTTGCGGTGGCCCTCTCGTCGAGTGGACCGACGGCCAAACCCGCGAAGACTGCGATCCCGCACCTCACGCGAGGAGTCGCCGAGCGACAGGTGATCTCGGCCCTGAGCGCCACCACGAGCTCGGGCAGCTTCAACGTCAGCTACGAGTTTGACCCGCCCACTCCGCCCACGGTCACCACCACCACGACCACGTACGGCGTGCCCACCTGCACGCTTCGCCACCGCTTCTGCGGGTGAGGGCGTGGCGAGCGGCGTCGCAGGTGGCAGTCCCTCCGACGAGCCCTGCGACGTCCGAGGTCTGCACCGTCAGCGGCGTCGGTGGCCCTTCGGCCCCGGAGAGACTCGGCCACCACTGGACACGGAACGATCGACACCGACCCCTTCGCGATGGTCGCCGTGTCGAACGTGACCGGACTCGGGCAGATCACGCTCCGCGACAACGGCACCGACGTCTGGGAGTATCGGTGGTGCCGACTACGGGCTTTCCCCGGGTTCCTCGGAGACCGGGCCGGGTGCATCGCTCTCCGGTTTCGCCGGCCTGGTGGAGGGCACGCTGGGCACGCGGCAAGGAGCACTGGCGATGGGTGGGCTCTCGAGCCCGACGGGGTATCTCGATCTCGACCAGAGCATGATCACCGGCGCCGACCAGACGGGAACGGGCACCGTCGACGGCGTACCCGTCACCATCTACACGATCTCAATCGCTCCGGCCCAAGGCGAGAACATTCCGGGTCTCAACTGCGGAGCAGGCGAAAGCGATCGCCGACTCGACGCCATCTTGAAGCAACAGGGCTTCACGGGTTCGACGGTGCAAGTCTCCATCGACGCTTCTGGGTACATCCGCCAGACCCGCTCGGTGGCGCATTTCTCCGACGGTTCCACGACGAGTAGCGAGTCGACGTTCTCCGACTTCGGCTGCGCCGGAACGGTCTTGATGCCGGGTCAAACCGGCGGCACCGCGCCACCAGCGGGCTGCGTCTCGCCCGACACCGGCGTCGCCCCGACGACAACCACGACATCAACGGCTCCGCCGATCCACGACTGTGCCGTCGACGACACTGCCGCCGACACCGACGACCGTGACCGAGCCGCCGAACTCGACGACCTCTACGACCACCGCGGTCCAATCGACCACGACGACCATCGGCCAAGGAGTGACGACGACGACAACGGGCTGAGCGCCGGCCTGGCACAGACCCGGCGCGAACAGAGACCGACCTGGTCGCGGGCCACGAAGTGCATGGGTGGTCGAGTGCGCCCCCGGGATGGACCTTGAACTCTGCGGATGAAGAGTCCGAGGCTGGCGAGCCCAGGGCGTCCTTTTTGGTCCGCCGAGCTGGTGTTATGTCTTCGACCGTCCCATGGAAAAAGGTGTCACGCAACCCTGTATCGACGCGTCGGTGGGGTGATCGTTGGGGGAGGGATGTAAGAGGGGCATTTCGGTGTCGGACCTGAGCCGGCGTGCTGTCGGTAACGTCGTCGACGTGGCGACAACGGATCCCCCCAGAATGCCGGGCCCCTCCTCGTGACCGGGGACGCCATCAGGCTCCTCTTGGCCGACGTCGACGGCACCTTGGTGACCAACGAGAAGGTGCTCACGCCGAGAGCGATCGAGGCGGTACGGGCGCTCGGTCGGGCCGGCGTCCTGTTTGCGGTGACCAGCGGCCGCCCGCCGCGAGGAATGTCGATGCTGATCGAACCGCTTCGACTCTCGACACCCATCGCGGCCTTCAACGGCGGACTCATCGTCGAGCCCGACATGACGGTCATTGAGGAGAAGTTGATTCCCCAACCACTCGTGCAGCCCATCCTAAACCTGCTCGAGTCGCACGGCCTGGTGTCGTGGATCTACAGGGGCGCCGAATGGTACGTGCGGGACCCCCAGGGTCCCCACGTCGACCAGGAGGCAACGACCGTCGGGTTCCAGCCGACCGTCGTGGAGAGTTTTGAGGACATTGACGACAAGGTGGTGAAGATCGTCGGCGTGAGCGACGACCACGACGCAATGGCTCTTGCGACCGAGGCGGCACGTGATCAGTTCTCTGACCACGTGACGGCGGCTCAGTCGCAGCCGTACTATCTCGACGTCACCCACCCTGACGCCAACAAAGGCGGAGTGGTGCGGTACCTGTCGACTCGCTTCGACATCCCTTCGTCGGCCATCGCGACCATCGGCGACATGCCGAATGACGTCCTGATGTTTGCCGACTCGGGCCTAAGTATCGCCATGGGAAACGCCTCACGCGAGGTGCAGCGAGCAGCCCGCATGGTGACGACATCAAATCAGGACGAGGGCTTTGCCAATGCCGTCGAGCGATTCATCCTGGGCAGGCCCGTCAAGGCGTAGTTGAACCGGAGCGACGCCTCCGGAATGAGCGCTCTCCAGCATCCATGGCGGTCACGTCGACGCCGTGGTGTGGCACGGGAGGCGAGGTGATGGATGTCGAAGTTGGTGGCGATGCCGGGGGAGATCGTTACTTGGCTCGCGCAGGGGGCCAGTACCTCGGTCGCGCCGATTGATTGTGGGGGAGAGGGCTCATGCTCGTCCTCGATGCGGGCGGTGAGGGCCGCGTGCGATACAGCCCTCATCGCCCGTCATCAGTCTGCATGGGGAGGATGTTGCGGGCGGTCCTCTACGACCCCGAGGCCGAACTCGAGCCCGACGACGGCGGGGTGCCGTATCCAGCGGGAGGAGTGCCGGTATGGGAGCCCGACCCACTGCCCATGTCGGGGCAGTTGTGGGTCGAACCGGAGCCAGAGCTGGAACCTGACCCCGAGCTGTTGCCGGACCCGGAGCTCGTGCTGCCGGACGACCCCGAGCTGGTGCTGCTCGATCCGGAATTTCCGGTGCTAGTGCTCGTGGAGGGGGTGCTGGTCGAAGAGCTGGACGTCGAACTCGACCCGGAGTTGCCCGTAGTACTCGAGGTCGTGGCTGCATTGGCCACCAAAGCGCTACCGGCCACAAGGCCAGACGTCAGCGCTCCGATGGCAAGGACGTTACGAAAGCGGATCTGCATGGGAGGGTTGCCCTTTCATGTTGTCTGCTGCGCCGCCCGTTCGGGCCGGCGCAGCAAGATTGCGCCGCGGACCTTGGTGCGCCAGCAGAGCGACATCGGCGTGTGCGAGGAACAATGTGGCGAATGTGTGACGATTCACAGGAAGGGAGGCATCAAGCGGGTGCGAGTGCCTGCCTTGACCGGCAACGTTTACCGGGCACTCCGACCCCTGAAAGTGCGTGATATGCGCCCCGAACTCCGTCAGCCGCCCAGCAGAGCCGCCGCCTTCGCCCACGCGGCCGACCGAGCCAGATCGCCGTCTGCCCCAAGGAAGCCCGTCCACCAGCCTCGGTCGGCGGCCCAGAGCCCGTGCTCGACCCCACGGGCCACACACCATGCCGCGCTCCTCGCGGGGTCGAGGCCGGCGACCTCGGCGACGAGCTGGGCACGATCGGCGAGATCGGACGGGACCGGCACGACGACCGTCCAGTCCTCGCCAACCTGGGTCAGCAGCGGCCACGGATCCCAGGCCAAGTCGCCGTAGACCGGCTCGGGGTCGATCGCGAGCCAGGCGTCTCGATCTCCCGTCTCGGACCCCACCTCGAAGTGGCGGAGGATATTGCCCGGGTTGAAGTCCCCATGCGTGAGCCCGAAGCGGGTGGACTCGCCAGGCAGGGATCGAAGAAGGTCAACGGCGTGGCGGCAGAGTCCCGCGTCGATCGGGATCGGCGCGGTAGGCAGTAGGCGCTCGAGCCGTTCCGCGACAGTCACCGCGAGCCCGCCCGCCAGCCCGACGAGATCCTGGAATGGTTCACCAGCAGGGACTGGGACCGCCGCCATCCGGCGCAGCAACTCGGCGCCGATCGTCAGGTGTTCTACGGGCGGCAGTCGTTCGTCGCGCAGAGTCGACCCGGGTAGCAATCGGCGCAGCAGCAACGCCGAGTCTTCCGTATCGGCGGCGAGCAACTCGACGGCCCCCGCACCGTGCCACGCAACAAGTGCGGCGGCCTCGTCGCGGGTCTCACGGCATGGGCGAGAAACCTTGACGACGACGTCCAGCCCGGCGGCCGACTTAGCGGGCGCCGTCCATGCGGCCATCCCGTCCTCGAAGGGTTCACCCAGGACGAGGTCCCAGCGGTCGACAGCGCGGGCCACGCGCTCGGGAAGGGAGTCGAGCCAGTCCTGTCCGACTTGGTTGACTTCACAAACCTGACGCAAGAGCGTTGGCACGGTGATTGACACCCAGCCATACTGTCAAGCCGGGCCAGGGTGCATTTTTTGGCCGACTCGGTGTCGGTGAGCGAAAACCCCGCTATTCGGGCCGACGCCCTCCAGCTGCTCCGCATGACTGCTCCATTGAGTGTGTCTTCGCCAGTCACATCTAGGGAATTCTCGACACGACGCGGGACAGGCTCTTGAGAGAGGCTCGACGGCATCGCGGATCGTCGTCCTCGATTCTGGACGTCCGGGGGGAGTGCCGGCCGAGCAATGGCAGCAGCGCATCTCTGGACTTATTCAACGGGTCTATAACGTTCTCGGGCGGCATTTCGACGCGCAAGCACTCGCAGATGAGATTGTGCAGGAGGCGATCGATGCTCCGTTCGGTCGCCGTCGTGCCCGATGCGTCCTCCTGTTGTCTCGTGATTTGTTGCACTTTACCCGGGGGCGCTTCTGTCTCATAGGGACTTAGGATTTCGCAGACGTTCGATGCGCCGCCGAGCACGTGGCCCAGTCAACAGGAGGAAGTGCAATGGATCTCGGGCTTGCTGACGCACGGGTGATCGTGGCAGGTGGTTCGCGGGGCATGGGCCGCGCCGCAGCCGAGACGTTTTCTCGCGAGGGTGCCCGCGTGGCGGTGCTCGCCCGGGCCAGCGAGGCGCTCGATGACACGGTCCGAACGCTGTCCTCTCTAGGGAGCCCCGAGAGTGTGCCCTTGGCCGCGGATCTGACGAGCCGAAGCGACGTCGACTCGGCCATCGACCATCTGGGCCAACGCTGGGACGGTCTGGAAGTCCTCGTCAACGCTGCGGGACCGGTCGACGTCGGGATCGGCCGTTTCGACGGGCTTGACGACGACGAGTGGCGGGCGACCTTTGATATCGGACTGCTCAGTGCTGTTCGGACGGTTCGCAGTTGCCTGCCTCTGCTGCGCCGCGGGTCGTTCGCCAGGATCGTCAACGTCTCTGCCCACTCGACCAAACGGCAGAGTCCGGACCTCGTGGCGTACACCGCGGCAAAGGCTGCCCTGAGCAGCCTGACGAAGAACTTGTCCCAGTCACTGGCATCCGAAGGCGTCCTCGTGAACACCGTCTCACCTGGGTCGTTCCTCTCAGAGGGGATGCAGGGCTACCTCCGATCCCTCCCTCCCGAACGTGGTGTGGACAGCACCAGCCTCACCGACGCCATGAGGGTCATCGCGGAGGATTTCGGTCACCCCGCCTATCTGGGAAGAGCCGGCAACCCCGCTGAGATCGGGCCAGTCATTGCCTTCCTCGGCTCCCAAATGAACAGCTACATGACCGGAGTCGATGTGAACGTCGACGGTGGGTCCGATTTCACCTGAGACACGCCCCCCCAGTAGGGACGGGCTCACGTGCACGGCGAGCTTCGGCTCGTACGGCTGCTTCGCGGCATCGAATTAGGTTGCCGGTGGCCAACTGGACGACGATGGGCAATGTCAGCTCCTGCCAGGTTCACCGCCCATCTAGAAGGGATCGCTCTTGTTCGCAGAACAACACACATCGGGTCCGACGATCGGGGTCATCGGTCTGGGCACGATCGGCAGTGGTATCGCCAGCAATGTCCATGCCGCCGGTTTGCCGCTGGTCGTGTGCGACGTTCGCGCGGAGGCGACGGACCGCCACAGCGACTACGCAAGGGTCGTCAGTTCGCCAGCTGATCTGGCTCGGGGATCCGACATTGTCGTCGTGGCCGTCATCAACGACGAGCAGGTCCGCTCTGTACTGTCGGGCCCAGAAGGCGTCTTGGCCGAAGGTGCAACTGATATCACGGTCGTCGTGGTGAGCACCATCACGCCGGCGTGTGTGGTGGCCATCGGTGCCGAAGCAACCGCACTCGGCGTGCCCATCGTCGATTGCGGCGTCAGCGGCGGGCCGTCGGCCGCGGCGTCCGGCAACCTCGTCTGCATGTGCGGCGGCGACCCCGAGGTGATCGCCGGACTTGCTCCGCTGTTCGAGGCCATTGGCTCGCTTGCCGTGACCATGGGCCCGTTCGGCACCGGGTTGGCGGCCAAGCTTGCTCGCAACGTCGTGCAGTACGGAGGGTGGTTGGCTGCCTATGAGGGGCAGGTGCTGGCTGAAGCCGCCGGTATTGAGCTCGCGAAGCTGGCCCAGGTGATTCGAGCCAGCGACGCTCAGTCCGGCGGCCCAACCACGCTTATGTTCCGACGGACGGTGGCGCCCTTCACGACTGCAGACGACGAGGGGTTGGTCCGGGCGATGCATGCTGCAGCTGATCTCGCGCGCAAGGACCTACAGTCTGCGTTGGCATTGGCGGACGAGCTGGAGCTCGAGCTCCCGCTGGTGGCCATGACTGAAGCGCATTGCGCTGAGATCTTCGGTCTCGACGCCCCACCAGCCGAGTAATGGGGGAGTGCGGTCTACGGAGCGACCTCCAGGCCGGCGACCACATGCTCGGCGCCCAAACCACGATCGTTCTGCATGATCTCGGTGGACCGAAGTCTTGGCACTTCAGCGAGTGACGAGACCACCATCAGCGTGGATCACTGAGCCCGTCACATAACTCGAAGCATCCGAGGCGAGGAAGAGGGCCGGCCCCACCATCTCGTAAGCGCTCGCCACCCGTCTCAGCAAGGCGGCTCGGGCCATGCCGGCCGTGGCGGCTGGTCCGGTCGCGCGCGTCATGTCTGTGTCGACGGATCCCGGCGCGAGGGCGTTGACCCGAATGCCTTCAGGGGCCAGTCCCGCGGCCAGCGCCTTGGTGTACGAGACCATGGCGGCCTTGGCGGCGGCATAGTGGGCGACCGTGGCAGAGAAGAGCCAAGCTCCGGCCGAAACCATGTTGATCACCGACGCATGATCCGAGGCACGCAAGTGGGGAAGCGATTCCTGGATGAGAAAGAGCGGCCCCTTGACATTGACGTCGATCGATTTTGTAAATCCCGGTTCGGTGAAACTACCAACGGGCTCGGCGAGCGTGTTCGCAGCGTTATTGACCACGACGTCGATGCCGCCGAACCGTCCTACGGTAGCGGCGACGAGTGCGCGCACGTCGCTCAAGGAGCCCATATGGCAGGCGATGCCAGTGGCGTCGATGCCCATGGAACGTAGGGCCGCCTCGGTCTCCGCACACGCGTCGGCTTTGCGACTCGCGACAACGACGCGAGCCCCCGCATGGCCGAATCCTTCGGCGATCGCCCGACCGATCCCACGAGTACCCCCAGTCACCAGCGCCGCCCGTCCATCAAGTCGGAAGAGCCGATTCACGTCGACACCCTCGGCGGCATTCACCCCGACGCCAGCGCCTCCTGCTGAGTCGATCAGACTTTCGTCGTACCCCTCGGCGGTCACGAGGATTTCGGGATCGACTTGTGGGTGAACCATAACCACCTGCACGGAGCTTTCATGTACGGCGATAGGCAACCAACTCATGACTCGAAATACCTCTTTCGTCGAACGTGAACTGGAGCCCGATTTGGCCAGTCGTCGGTCTTTGAGGGTTTGCATATTATATTACATAAGTTACCCGGTACCGTGGCTTGGCAGCGTATGTGCACGTGGCGATGTCTCCTCGTGCGTACCCAAGGTGCGACCAGGATCATCAAAACACACGCGTTGTCACAAGGGAAGGAACAGACGTGCGGAGCGGTGACATTGCCGGCGTTTGATAAGTTCGTCCGATGAGCACGGTGGTCATGCCGGATGATCTCACGACGATCAATTATGAGGTTCGTGACTACGTCGCGCAGGTGACGCTGAATCGGCCGGAAGTGCACAATGCGTTCAACGAGCGCATGCAGGATGAACTCGCCGCGCTCTGGCGCCATATTCGCCTCGACGATGCGGTAAGGGTTGTCGTGTTGACCGGCGCCGGAGATCGCGCATTTTGCACCGGAATCGACCGGGGA
This sequence comes from uncultured Acidimicrobiaceae bacterium, assembly GCA_963726855.1. Taxonomy (GTDB): domain Bacteria; phylum Actinomycetota; class Acidimicrobiia; order Acidimicrobiales; family RAAP-2; genus Bog-473. The sequence continues at coordinate 107,730 of CAVSEB010000009.1, read as the reverse complement.
GATATTCCTGTCGACGAAGAATTTGATCCGTTCACCTACGACGATCCCGGCCAAAAGATTGGACCGAAGAGTCAAGGGTTGTGGAAGCCTGTCATTGCCGCGGTCAACGGCATGGCCTGTGGCGGCGGGTTTTACCTCCTTGGCGAGAGCGACATCATCATCGCGGCAGATAGCGCCACGTTCTTTGATCCGCATGTGAGTTTCACGATGACAGCTGTCTATGAGCCAATCTTGCTGACCAGCAGGATGGCCTTTGGGGACCTGGTGCGAATGAGCCTGGTGGGGGTAGATGAGCGGATGTCGGCGCAGACTGCCCGCGAGACTGGACTCGTCTGCGAAGTTGTCCCCACGGAGCAGCTTCTCGAGTCCAGCCGAGCACTTGCAGAAGTCATTGCTCTACAACCGCCGACAAGCGTCCAGGCAACGCTGCGGACGTTGTGGGCGGCACGGAGTCTTTCGCGGGAGCAAGCTCTGAGTCTCGGAAATGTGTTCCTTCAGCTCGGCACCAGCGCCCGGGCGCTGCAAGAAGGCCAAGCGGTCTTTGCTCAACAGAAGCGGGGAGAGTGGAAACTGCGCTAACGATCGGTGCCGCGTTGGCATCGGCGCCGGATACGCAGCTAAGTCAGACCCGACCGCAGGTGCTGTTTCAGTACCTTGCCCATCGCGTTCCTGGGGAGCGAATCGACGACTTCCAACTGCTCGGGGCACTTCTGGATTGCCAGACCCTCAAGGCGACAGTGCTCACGGAGGTCGTGTAGGTCCACTTCGCATCCCTTTTGCGGGACCACAACCGCGACGACACGTTCTCCCGTGCGTGTATCTGGTAGTCCGAGGACGGCAGCCTCGGCGACGGCGGAATGACGGTAGAGCATTTCCTCAACCTCGACAGCGGAGATGTTCTCTGCATTTCGGATGATGATGTCCTTGAGACGGCCTGTGATACGGACGTTTCCGGCGGCATCGATCGTGCCGAGGTCCCCGGTGTGGAACCATCCCTCGGGATCGAACGAAGTCTTGTCGAGCGTCGGATCGACATATCCGGAGAAGCCTTGCGGACCTCGAAGGAGAAGCTCGCCTTCTCTGCCCGTTGTACAGACGTCACCCTGTGCGTCGACTGCACGCACCGAAACACCCGGCGCTGGCCGTCCAACCGACGTTATGAGGATCTCCATGGAGTCATCGGGTGCCGCGGACGTGGCGTTCGGGAACTCGGTGAGACCCCAGCTGCCGATGAGTGGCACGCCGAACGTCTCGCGGATTTCGAGGTGTATCTCGCTCGGGACAGGGGCACCGCCGAAGGTTCCGAATCGCAGGTCGGGAAAGAGTGACTGATCGCTGTTCTCACGCGCTGCGTCGAGGTAGGCCCGGAAGAATGGGACGGCAGTGCCCAACGCCGTGGGTTTGTAGGTGGCCATCCGGCAGGGAGTGTGCGCGGCGTCGAAGGCCTCGAAGAGGATGAGGTGGACCCCACCCCGAATGCTCGTTACCAGGACGGACGCGCCACCGATATGTGTGATCGGCCAGGGAATCGGATAGACATCGCCTTCTCCGAATCCCATCAGTTCGAGCAAGGCGTTAGACGAGGCCATGATGCTGGCGTCCGTATGGCGGGCACCTTTGGGGTTGGCGGTGGTGCCGGACGAGTAGTAGATCCAGCGGGGAGCGTCGCTCGATGGCGATGGGGACCCCGCCGAGCTCCTCGGGTCTGCGGTTGGGAGATTGAGCCCGTGTCGGGATCCACGAGTGCTCAGGTCGTGCAGATCTAGCTCCATCACGTCAAAGTCACCTGACGTGGCAAGTTCCCGCGCCATGGTCCCGTGCGAAAATCCTCGCCACTCCTCTGGGACGATGAGCAGCTCGGTACCGACCTGTTGGGTGATGAACGACACCTCCCGCTCACGCAGGATTGGGATCAACGGGTTCTGGACGGCGCCGATCCTTGCCAGCGCCACCAGGAGCACCACCGCTTCGATCGTCGTCGGCAACTGCCATGAGACGACGGTGTCGCTTGTGACCCCGCGAGCCGTGAGCGCAGCGGCTGAGGCCTCCCCTTCGTCTCTGAGCTGGGCTCGCGTCAACGACCGGCCGTGGTCGTCGGATACCACGGGGGCGTCCGGGTGTTCCTTGGCTGCTTGAACGACGAGCTCCCAGAACGTCATTGGCAATGTCGGTCCCATCATCCAGCTCCATCGCCACCGAGAATGACGACCTCGCTGCGGTCATGAGGATCCGCGTCCTTGATCTCGGATTCTCTCTCGAACATGAGGTCGATACTCTCGCTGAGATAGTCGTAGACCCCGGTGATGGATAGACGCCCCGCGGACCATGCGCGCAGCTGGCTGTCGAGAACGGCATCCACAGTCCGGACGATCGTTCGGGCACGACGCGGCTCCACACCCTCGAGCAACTCCATGTAGACGCTCGAAGTGGTCTGGTCCATTCTCTCGAGGATTTCCGTGGCGAAGGGGTCCGACGACAGCTCAAGTGACGCGATGAGTCTGGCCAGTTGAGGCTGATGCTGGAAAGCGCGAACCGAACGATGGAGTGCCTCGGTGAGCTTCTCGCGTGGCGACAGGCCTCGGGGGGGATGGCGAGCGAGGCTCGACTTGAGCGTGCCGGCCCATTTGATCAATACCTCTGCGAAGAGATGCTCCTTCGACGAGAAATAGTGGTACAGGGTGCCAAGCGCAACGTCGGCTTCCTCGGCCACGTCTTTGATTTGGATGCGTTCGTACTCGTTTCGCTCCAGCAGCACGAGTCCCGCGTCGATGATGCGTTGACGGCGTGCCAGCTGATCCTCGGTCAGCAGGTTCGGCGATACCGGTTCGGCCATGTCAGTCTCGTCCCAGAGGCTCTATAACGGGCTTCATCAGGTTGATCGGTAACAACGCGGTTCAGGTTTCGCAGAGGCTTCCATCACTAGAAGCCGAGTCTAGCTGGGAGATGAAAACACGCTAGTCTTCTCTACAAAACACGTGCCGAAACTCGGTTCTACCGTGGGAGATCATGGTGACTCAGGCAGCCGGCATCGAGCGAGCCGGAGCGAGGGTGATTCGTGAGCGCGGAAAGGCACAGGCTGAAGGTCGGCTTCATGGGCTCTCGATCCGATCATCCCAGGAAGAAGAAGGAAGGATCGGTGAGACGCGAATGCACGAGGGGAACGAGAGATGAGCAGATTCCCCGGTCAACCTGACGACCTGCGTTGGGATCCATTCGACGAGTCGCTCAAAGACGATCCTCACCCCGTGTGGAGACGGCTCCGTGACGAGGCGCCGGCCTATTACAACGAGCAATACGACTTCTGGGCATTGAGTCGCTTTGAGGACATCGACCGAGCCCACCGGGATCCACAACGCTACAGCTCCGCACATTCCACCGTTCTGGAGAGCATGACTGAGGAGGCGCAGACCGAGGGCATGATGATCTTCCTCGATCCGCCGGAGCACACCGCTCTGCGTCGTCTGGTGTCGAAGGCGTTCACGCCTCGTCGAGTGGCAGAGCTCGAGGATGAAATACGAACTCTCTGCGCGGGCCTCCTTGATGCTCAGCAGGGTCAGAACAGCTTCGACTACGTACAGGATTTCGGGGCTCGGCTACCCGCCACGGTCATCGCCATGCTGCTCGGCGTACCGCCTTCTGATCGCGAAGATGTCCGCCATCACATCGATGGGCTGTTCCATCTTGAGCCCGGGGTTGGTATGGCCAACGACGTGTCCTTTCGGTCGGCGGGTTGGCTCTTCGACTACCTCGGACAGCTGATCAAGGAACGAGGAGAACGGCCGCAGGACGACATGCTCACCGACCTGGTGCAAGCGGAGATCCCTGGCACTGATGGCGCCACGCGGCGCCTGACCCCCCAAGAATGCACGGAGTTCGGAATCCTTCTTGTCAGCGCTGGTACTGAGACTGTTGCCCGCCTCCTGGGCTGGGCCGGACTCATTCTGCCCGACCACCCTGAGCAGCTGGAGACGCTGGTAAAAGATCCAACTCTCATACCCAACGCAATTGAGGAGCTCCTTCGTTACGAGTCGCCGTCCCCTGTACAGGGTCGGTGGCTGACCCAAGAGGTCGAACTCCATGGACGGCTCATTCCAGCGAATTCAAAGGTGCTCTTGCTGACGGGCTCTGCTGGGCGCGATGAACGCGTCTATCCCGAGTCGGATCGGTTCGATATTCGTCGTGACTTCCGACAGCACGTTGCGTTCGGCTATGGCATTCACTTCTGCCTCGGTGCGGCACTCGCCCGCATGGAGGGCAAGATCGCACTCGAAGAGACATTCAAGCGGTACCAGGGTTGGACTGTGGACAAGGAGCGCTCTGTCCCGCTCCACACCAGCACCGTACGCGGCTATCAGCAGCTGCTCATCCGCATCTAGGCGGCCGGTACTCACAGAAGCCGCACGGTTGCCGCCCGCTTGCCGCGGCCGAATGAGAGCGCCCGTTCCCTCCGGACGAATTAGATATAATATACGGGATGACGACCGCACTGGAATCAGCCGTGGACAAGATCCCGTGGATCGTGGACCTTGATGCGCATGTCGTCGAGCCTCCGGACGTGTGGTCCAGCCGCCTACCAGCCCGTCTGCGCGACGCAGGGCCCCACATCGAGTACATGCCCGGGGGGGTGCCCAAGCTCGAGGGGGCGTCCTACGTTGAAGCTCCCGGCACCGACGGACCGCCGGTGGCCTGGTGGTGTTACGAAGATCATCGGGCCTCGGTCAAGCGCACAATCGCTGCGGCTGGCTTCCCAGCCGAAGAAGTTGTGCTGAGGGGAGTGACCTATGAGGAGATGCGTCCGGGCTGCTGGCAACCCAAGGCGCGCCTCGAGGACATGAGCCTCAACGGAGTGCAGGCCCAACTCTGCTTCCCGAACTACCCGAGATTCTGCGGGCAACAATTCCTGTGGGGCAAGGATCGGACACTCGCGCTGCTGTGCGTGCAGGCGTACAACGATTGGATGGTGGAGGAGTGGTGCGGGTCGAGCGACGGCCGACTGTTGCCTCTCTGTCTCATACCGCTTTGGGACGTTGATCTTGCGGTGGCCGAGGTGGCGCGTAACGCAGCTCGCGGGGTACGGGCGGTTGCGTTCAGCGAGCTCCCGACGTTCCTCGGTCTCCCCAGCATCTATTCGGGTTACTGGGATCCATTGTTCCGGCTCTGCGAGGAGACTGGGACCGTCATCTCCATGCACGTGGGTTCGGGCACCAAGACGCCACAAACGTCGCCCGACGCACCAGACGCAGTACCGGCGACCATTCTCTTTGGAAACAGCATCGGCGGGATGTCCGATTTCATGTTTTCGGGGGTTCTCGAACGCTTCCCTCAGCTCAAGCTGCTCTTCGCGGAATGCCAAATCGGGTGGATTCCCTACCTGCTCGAGCGGGCGGATGACGTGTGGTTGACCCACCGAGGTTGGAGCAACTCGCAGCTGTACTGTCCCCAGCCGCCGTCCACGTACTACTACCGACAGATCTGGAGTTGCTTCTTCAAGGATCCAGTCGGTATGGCGCTTCTCGACCGTGTGGGTCCGCGCAATGTTGTCTTCGAGACTGACTATCCCCACCAAGATGGAACCTGGCCGCATTCGATCGAGGCGGCAGCTGAACAGTTCGGGAATCAGGCGCCCGAGACTGTGAACCGATTGGCACGGGGGAATGCGATCGAGTTGCTCGGCCTCGACCTCCCGCTGGAGGCGCCGCGAGTGTGAGCGGCTAGGCGGTTGCCTTCGATGCGATCGTGCCCAGGTCCACTCCTTCGCCAGTTCGCACGAAGCGACCCTGATCGTACGAGCGGATAGACACGTCGTGTCCGATCGCCTCAGCTCGGAGCGCGCCGACCGTGCATCGCTCGCGGGGGCGCTGGGCCAGTGGATCAAAGGAGTACCAGCGACATGCATTCTCCCAGCTGATCTTTTCGAGTTCATCGTCCGGTACCCCGGCTGCAACGCCAGCCAGCTCTTCGGGGGCGTGGGGCCATGACGAGTCGGAGTGGGGGTAATCGCATTCCCAGGCAATGTTGTCGATCCCGATCTGATGACGAAGCTGAAGGCCAATCGGATCGGAGATGAAGCAGGTCAAGAAGTGCTCTCGAAACACCTCGCTGGGCAACTTGGCGCCGAAGTCCTGCCCGGTCCACTTGTGATGCATTTCATAGGTCCGGTCGACCCGGTCAAGAAAGTACGGAATCCATCCCGTGCCTCCCTCGGAGAGAGCGATGCGAATATCTGGGAAAGTCTTGATCACGCGAGACCAAAGCAAGTCTGCGGCAGCGCTGCAGATGTTCATGGGCTGGAGGGTGATCATCACGTCAACCGGGGCGTCCGGAGCGGTCACGGCCAGCTGACCTGATGAGCCGAGATGGATAGACAGAACAACCTGCTCGTCGCACAGGGCCGTCCACAGCGGGTCCCACGAGCGGTCGTGGAAGCTCGGGTACTTGAGCGCCGCCGGGTTCTCCGTGAAGGTCAACGAATGGCAACCTTTTGCCGCCACTCGTCGTATTTCTTCTGCGCAGAGCTCAGGATCCCAGAGGATGGGCAGCGCCATTGGGATAAATCGGCCGGGGTATGAACCGCACCACTCGTCGATGTGCCAGTCGTTGTAGGCGCGCAGGACGGCGAGAGCGAGTTCCTTATCACGACAGGCTGCGAAGAGGCGAGCACTGAAGCCAGGAAAGGATGGAAAGTTCATTGAGCCGAGGACGCCACCTGCATTCATGTCCTTGATGCGTTCATGAACGTCGAAACATCCCGGCCGCATCTCTTCGAACGCCGTGGGTTCGATGCCGTATTCCTCTTTCGGTCGGCCCGCCACTGCGTTCAAGCCGATGTTGGGAATCGTCTGTCCGTTGAACACCCAGACATCGCTTCCGTCCGCCAATCGTTTGACGCTGGGGGCGTCGTCTTGAAACCTCGCAGGCAATCGACCCTTAAAGAGATTTGGTGGTTCGACCAGGTGGTCGTCCACACTGACCATGATGAGGTCGTCGGCCTCCATTGCGTCCCTTCCTTATTCGTTGCACGCCCCAGTTGGAGACTGGTTGGAGCTATAGAACCCGCCGCACCAACGATCCCCGTTTGGCTGTCGTCATTCCGAGGGCTGAAAGAGGCCTTCGAACTCGAGTTTTGCGTCGCGTACTCGGCCGTAGAGCAGCCAGTCCCCCCTGAACATCCCGTGCTCATGGGGCGCGGCGGCGATGTGCGTGCGCGGGCCGCCGGTCGTGCTCGGCATAAATCTGATTTTTTCTAGACCATCCTTGAGTCCCGGTCCCGAAAGTGAGGGTGCCCGAAAGAGACCTTCAGCAAGCACCCGAGCTGTGTCATATGCCAAGACCGGGATTGCGTTGGGCCACATTGGTGGGTTCTCTTGATATTTCTTGACATACCGTTGGTGGAATCCCTCGATCAGGGGATTGTTGGGGTCGAACTGGTCGATTCCCACCCAGCCTTCAAACTTGTCAAAGCCCATCAGATAGAACATGAACGCCGTACCCATGATCCGCGGGGGATCCCACGCCAATTCGTCCAGCGCCTTGCGAAGGAATCCTTGCGCCGCCAACATGCCGTATCCCATGTAGCAGAGTGCGTCAGGATTTGACTGCCGAAGGTTGTCCAAGTTTTCCGTAAGATTCGCCGGCGTCTGGCTGACCGTCTCAAGCGAGACAATTTTCAGGTTGTGCCTGCGGCATTCCTGTCGGAAGAAGCGAAAATACTCTTCGCCATTGGGCGACACCTCGCTGAGTACCGCGACACGGGTGTACCCGTTGCGGGCAAGCCAGGAGGCACACAGCGCGGCGTCACCACCGCAGTCTCCGTTCCCGAGCCGAAAACAATAATCGCCAGCCAACCGCTCAGTACCAGCCCAGCTGATGAGCGGAATTTTAAGCTCGTTTGCCAATGGGGCGGCGACGATCGCGTTGTCGGAACTGTAGGCACCCGCGATGCCAATGCAACCTTGGTCGACGAGGTACTTGAAACCATCCGCCGTATTGCGAGCCGAGCCGCGCGGCAACCCGTTCTCCGCGTGGAGCACGAACTCGACGGGACGATCGAGCAGGCCCTCCTCGAGCGCTTCATCGAAGGCCATCCGATGGATCTTGTTGTACCCGCCGTTAGGACCGTCAAGTGCCGAACCGAGCCAGCCGATCTTGATCGGGTCGGGAGACCCCGTCCAGCTGTTTCCACTGTCTGCCATTGCGGGACTCCTTGCATTTGGGTGCAGGCAGGCTGTGCCGCACGAGCTCGTCAGAAACAAATATAATGTACAATTCTTCTCGAGCCGAGGGTCGGAACGGTGAGCCGCCTCCGGAAAGGAGTTCCCTTGTCTGAGCTCTTGGTCCAGCGCCTGATCCTCAGGGGTTGCGCAGCATTGAGCTCCGTTTGTGCTGAAGATGCTTGCGCCGAACTGCCTCCTCGTGGCAGCGCCGGGTCATGACGGAGTCCGCCGGCAGCCTGGCAGCCTTGTTGACGGCACATCCTTTCTCCGACGGTGAAGACCTGATCAACACCGTGGATCGGACCGTCACAGCTGGTGCGGCGCGGGCGGAAGCCTCTCGCATCAGCGCTCGATTGCGTTCCGCCGGAGTCGAGCCTGGCCAGGCCGTGGTCGTCCAGCTGCCCAACGGGCCAGAGTTCGTCTTCGCCATGTTCGGGGTCTGGCTGGCCGGAGCAGTGTTCGTACCTGCGAACGCTCGTCAGCCACAGGCGGAGTTGGATCACGTCCTTTCGTCCACGCGTCCAGCCTGCGTCATCAACTCGGCTGGAATCGATGGCTCAATCGTGGCGCCCACCTCCTATGAGCCCGACACGGCATTTGTCACCTGGACCTCGGGAACCACGGGACGACCGAAGCCGATCCTGCAGACGCACACTGGGTACCTGGAACTACTGGACCGTGTCCTTGGTCCGCTACGGGGGCGACCCGCTGATCCGGCTCGGCCACCATCACCCAACCTGGTACCGGTGTCGCTGGCACTCAATGCCGGCATCTACAACGTGTTGTTCGGTTTGCGGGCCGGAGCGTCCCTCGTGCTCATGGACCGCTTCGGCACAGCGGAGTTCGCCGCACTCGTCGGTCGTTTTTCTATTCGTTCCACCGTTCTGCCACCCGCCGCCATGGTGATGCTCGCCGACGACGTCAACGTGACCGATCTGACGCCGCTCCGCTACGTGCGAAGCATCACCGCGCCACTGTCGCCTCTTGCTGCGCGTCGATTCACCGAGAAGTTCGGCGTCATCGTGCTCAATGGTTATGGCCAGGCGGAGATTGGAGAGGTCATTGGATGGACGGCGGGCGACGCACGGGACAACCCCGAAAAGATCGGGGCGGTGGGACGGCCCCATCCCGGAGTGGCCATAAAGGTGGTGACGGAGGACGGGTCTGCGGCTCCAGTCGACACGGTCGGAGAGCTGCTGGTGAAACCACCCCGGATGGCCTCGGGTTATGCAGGCGGGGAGAAACTAGACGATCGACTTGATCCGGATGGCTACGTCCGCACCGGAGACTTTGCCCGCATTGACGGTGACGCATTTGTGTGGATCGAAGGCCGGGTGGGCGATGTCATTAATCGGGGCGGGAATAAGGTCTTCCCGGGACAGGTCGAAGAGGTCCTCCTCCTTTCACCCGGCGTGAGAGAGGCGGCCGTCGTCGGTCTTCCCGATGAACGCCTCGGGGAGGTGCCGGTCGCCTTTGTCGTGGGTGGCGTGTCAGATGCGGAACTTGATCAACTCTGCCGACAGCACCTGGTGGCGTACAAGATCCCGGTGGCCTTTCGGCATGTGGACGCGCTGCCCAGGAGCGAAGTCGGAAAGGTACTGCGCCGCGAGCTCATTGATTTGGGAGCAGGCGGCGCATCCGAGGTCAGTGTGCACGCGTCCGGTCAGACTGGATAAAAGAGCCGTACGCGGCGGTCGCCTTAGTCCTTCCAGTCCTCAGTGCGATCGGCGCGAGCCGGTTGGCGGCCCAGACGCATGGGGGAGAGCGCCGACTCGACCAGCAGAATGCGGCGGACGCGCTCCGTCAACGACAGGTTGTGCGCTTGCAAGTCAACCAATCCCGGGTGGTCGCGCCGTGCTTTCTCGCGGTTCGGCCCACTCCTGCCATGTAGGGATGGCCCAGAGGAGAAAGCACTCGCTGTCATCCACAAGCGCTGTCTCCCAGGCTCCGGCCAGAATCCACCCGAACTCTTGCATCACTGGGACAACCTCGTGGTGAACAAATTCCAGATACGGCGCCGCGCTCCCTCTTGGCACCTGAATTTGCTCGTGTGCGTACACCTCACCTCGTATCCCCGACGAGCAAGCTTGCTCAATCGTGGGCATCCACGGAGCTGGGATCAAGAGGCGATCAACACCCCCAGACCGCAGCTCGGCTGCCGCTGCCCACCACGCAGCAAGCTTCGGGTCCTGAAGATCGCGATGGCCCAGTTCGTGCCCAAAGGATCGGGCGAGGCCGTCGAATCCATCCTCCTCCCAGAGGTTGACCACCTGGGGCCACCGTCCCGTGCTCCCGACGACGCCCCAGACGCCGTAGCAGAGCTGGTGCCGATCCTCCTGTGCTGTGGGACTCCAATTCGCGGTCATGTGGTACATGTACCGCCCGCGGTTATGCCCAATTATGTCGATGTACTCGTGGATGTACACCTTGTCGTTCACGGGTAGATCCCACAGCGGTCATGATTGACCCGCCGCCGCTGGCGAGAAGTACGGAAGAGTGATCTCGTCGGATGAGGATGGAATTCCACGGAGAGCCGCAATCCGTCGTGCAGCTCGTCTGGCTCGCAACCGATCACAGCGCTCAACATCCAGACTCCTTCATCCAAGTGGACGACGGCAGGGGCGTAGGGCACCCGGAACCCTGGGTTGGGGGGACGCCACACCACCGTCCAGCTGTAGAGGGAACCCCTGCCCGCGCTGGCCTCCCAGACCGGTGACGTCGCGTGGCACTGCGCGCAGATGGTGAATGCGCCGAGGCCGCGGTAGCCGCACTCGGCGCATCGTTGGTAGAGCAAGCGGTGTCGGCGACATCCTTCCCAGTACGCCTCACTGCGCAAGCTCGGTCGCGGTGTCGAGACGCCCAGAGGTTGGGGAAGCAAAAGGCTCATGGGCGTTCGCGTCCCAGCAGCAGCACGTCACAAAACAGTGCTCCCGCACCACCATTCGAGCAGAGGGCCACCTCCGCTCCAGCGACCTGATTCGTGGCGCACGTGCCCCGCAATTGCAGAGCCGCCCGGATGACACGCTGCAATTGCTGCGCGTTGATTCCAGGATGACTGAAAGACATCGTCCCTCCGTCGGTGGTGACGGGGAGGAGTGAGCCCGGCCCGATGTTTCCGTCTGCGACGAAGGGTCCGCCCTCACCGGGCGAGCAGAAGCCAAATGCCTCCAACTGTCTGATGATCTTCGAACGAGAACGGGTCGTAGAGTTCGGCGACATCGACATCGGCCGTCGTCAAGCCGGCCATGGCGAACGCACTCTTCGCCGCACGGGCACCCACCATTCCGGCGCGGATCAGCGTCCGGTCGGGGCTGGAAGTCCCATACCGGTGCGACGGTGTACGCCGGCCCGAATGAGTCACTGGCTCCCCCGAGAATCCACACCGGACTCTCGCATTCGGCTGCCCGCTCGGCCTTCACGAGAACGAGGCCGCACCCGCCCTCTGATGTCATGGCGCAGTCGAGGAGGTGAAAAGGGTCGGCGATCATCCGAGATTCCAGAATGTCCGAGGGCGAGAACGGCCCCCGGCCGCTGTACACGGCATCGGGATTCACGTGACCATTGGTACGAATTGTTGCCGCGACCATGGCCATCTGCTCGGGCGTCGTGCCGTAGGTGATCATGTGGCGACGCGCCATGAGGGCGAATTCAGCGGCGGTAAACAAGCCATAGCCGACGACGAGTTCGTTGGTCGGCCGAGTCCAGGGTGCCGTCGAAGTTCGTTCGGTATGAATCCCGGCACCGCCGGCAGCGACCAACACGACGTCGCACTGGCCCGTGGTGATCAGTGCGGCGGCGTCCAGAATCGTGGGAATCCCCAAAGAGCTGGGCCGTCGAGTGCAAGGCCCGAGACCCAACTCAAGGGCAATCTGCGCGCAGTCGGGACCGACGACACCGTCCACGTCGTGCGGGGCGATGCCTGCATCAGCGAGTGCACCTAGAGCGCCCATCAGGGCGATCGACGTCGAGTCGTGCTCCGGGAGTCTGCGCGCCTGCACGGTGTTGTGAACACCGGCAATGGCGACCTCGCGAAAGGGATGTGATGGCACAACGCGAACGAGTGCTCGAGGTCTCGACGATCAAGCCGACGCTTCCACCGGCTCGAACAGAGAGCGCTGTTGGAAGAGCTGTGTCACCTTGTTGCCCACGTTTCGCATCATCTTGACGTATTCAGTTGCCGCCTTCTCGCCGTCACCTTGTTTCATCGCCCGAGTGATTGCGGCGAGCCCGCGGCTCTCAACCTCGACGGCCTCAGGAACCTCTTCGAAGAAGTTTCCGGGCACGAGGGCGGACATCGCTCGAAGTGCCACGTTGATTCGAGGCGAGGCTGCACCCTTCACGATCAAGCTATGGAAGGCAATGGAAAGGTCATAATGATCGGCTGCGGTCGTGGCCTTCGCAAACTGTGCCTGGATCTCTCCGAGCTGTTGCGGGAGGTCTTCGCTTGCGCGCGCCAGTGCACGTTTGGCCGCGAATCCATAGATCAAGCCGAACAGCTCGTAGTGGTCATGGACCGTTGGCTCATCGAGCGCATTGATGAAGGCGCCCCGGTGCATTTCATTCGTGACCCAGCCCTCGCGTTCGAGCACGATGAGCGCTTCGCGCACGGGAATCCGGCTCACGCCGAGGTCTTGGGCAATCGCGTCCTGTGGAACGCGCATGCCTGGGCGCAGCTCGCCCTCGAAGATAAGGCTTCGGACATATGACGCTATGTGCTCACCGCTGGGTGTGCGGACGAGCTTCGCTTGGCGACTTCCGTTCGAGCGACCCTTAGCAGCAGTGCGAGAACCAGAAGTAGACGATGGCATACGTATATCTTATGCGAATCGGCGCACAAGTCAGCCGATCTGGATGTTGCCTGTGCTCAGTATTGCCCAGCAGGGCAGCCGCACGGAGTCATGGCGCTGCTTTCTGGGCCACCGACATGATAAAATATACAATCTGACGATGAGACACGGAGTCATCCGCTCGTGTACGAGGACCGAAGGACGGGCCACAACCGGTGGGCACTAGGGCGACGAGGACGGGTGACGGTGAACCCGCGCCTGGAGACCCCCTGAAACAGGAGCCAATGACGGAGTCGTTCACCATCCAGGGCTCCCCCCGCAACGACCCCGATGGGCTTCTTTCTGTCCGATCGGACGCATCCGCTGATGAGGTCGTGGCCGCGGTGCGAGCCTGGATTGAGTCGGCGGTACCGGCGGCGTGGATCGAGGCCGGCCGCCGGGGTGGACCGGCCGCAGTTCGAGAGGTCCGGACGAGAGCGGAGTATGAAGCGTGGTATCCCGCCTTTGGAAGATCTGGTTTGGTTGCCGCCACTTGGCCACGTGCCTACGGCGGGCTCGATCTGTCACGGGAGGCAGCCCGCCAAGTCGAGCAGGAGCTGAGCCCGTTCAACCTGGGTCGTCTCAATCCCCTCGGACTCAACCTGGCTGCGCCCGCCCTGTTTGCTCATGGGACCGAGGAGCAGCGACTTCGATTTCTCCCTCCGATCGTGCGGAACGAGGAGGCCTGGTGCCAGCTCTTCAGTGAGCCCGGGGCCGGGTCGGACCTCGCATCACTGGCCACCAAGGCAGAGCGTGACGGGGATGACTGGGTGATCACGGGTCAGAAGGTGTGGACCACGTGGGCGCATCTTTCGGACTGGGCGGTGTTGCTTGCCCGGACCGATGCCGAGGTGCCCAAACGGCAGGGACTCACGTATTTTCTGATCGATCTGCACCAGCCCGGCGTCGAGGTTCGCCCGTTGCGTCACATGGGCGGTGAGGTCGACTTCAACGAGGTCTTCCTCGAAGCGGCCCGGATTCCCGACGCATGCCGGGTGGGCGCAGTGGGTGCTGGGTGGAAGGTAGCGAACTCCACTCTCTCGGGAGAGCGCCAGATGGTGTCGGGTGCGGGCTCGGGAGGTGTGGATCGGATCGGAGGCTCGGGCGTTGGCTATCTCATTCGCTTGGCGAAGCGGCAGAGTGCCGAAGGGGGGCCCGGCGGGTGGGATGACCTCGTGCGCCGAGACGAGATCATGCGTCTCTACTGCGAGGAACGCATCAGGGAATGGACGAACCAGCGGGTGCGCAGCCAAGCGCGCGCCGGGCGTGCACCCGGACCGGAGAGTTCGGTAGGCAAGGTCCACCAAGGTGAGCTCAACCAGCGTGTTCAACTTGCAGCGATGTCGGTGATGGGTATGAAGGCGACTGCCTGGGTGGGGGAGCTCGGTGACTACGCCGGCTCGCTGCCCTACGAGGTCCGGGGAATGCTCCGTAGTCGCGCCAACACGATTGAGGGCGGGACGACCGAGATCAACAAGAACATCCTCGGTGAGCGAGTCCTTGGCTTGCCCCGCGAGCCGGACCCGTGGTCGTCGCTGCCATGGCGGGAGGTGCCGCGCAGTTGAACTCCTACTCCACATTGCTGGTCGAGCGCGAAGGACCGGTTGGGTGGCTTACCTTTAATCGTCCTCAGTCCGGCAACTCCATGGATGCGCTGATGCTGGACGAGCTGGAGGCGGCCTGGCGTGAGCTGGATGAGGATCCCGCCGTGCGCGTCATAGTGAACACTGGGGCGGGTAGGGCTTTTCAGACGGGGCTCGACGTGGTCCAGTTGAGTCGGAACCCCGACGCGCTGCGCAAGCAATCCGGTCGCACGCGCCGTGCCGAGTTGCGCTTGACAGCATGGCAGAACTCCGTGTGGAAGCCCGTGATCGCGGCCGTGAACGGGATGTGCGTCGGAGGCGGGCTGCATTTTGTGGCCGACGCCGACATCGTACATTGCGGCGTCCGATGCCACATTCCTCGACACCCACGTGTCGGTCGGACAGGTGGCCGCCTACGAGCTGATCGGATTGGCCCGACGTATGCCCTTCGAGGCGGTCCTGCGCATGGCGTTGGTGGGACGGCACGAACGCATGTCGGCTGAACGTGCGCTGGCGCTGGGCATGATCAGCCAGGTGGTCGATCCACCTGAGCGCCTGCGCGAAGAGGCACAGGCATTGGCCGAGAAGATCGCCCGTAACTCACCCGCGGCCATGGCGGCGACCAAGCGGGCGTTGTGGGGCGCGCTCGAGCGGGGGCTTACCGACGCTTGCAGGGCTGGGGCTTCGGAGTTGGTCTCCATGTGGGGGCATCCCGACCAGGTCGAGGGCCCCGCGGCGTTCGCCGAGAAGCGGGAGCCGCAGTGGGCCGAGCTCATCGCCGGTTCAGCCACGCCCGACGAATGACGTCGAACATCGACGAGAGGGACTCGCAATGGTCTATGAAACTTTGAAACTCGAGCGCCACGGCCCGGTCGGCTGGTTGATCAACAATCGCCCGGAACGCCTCAACGCAATGAACAACGCCATGCGGGACGAGTTCGCCGAAGCGTGGAAGGAGTTGGATGCAGATCCTGCCGTCCGGGTGATCGTCCACACCGGAGAGGGCAAGGCATTCCAGACGGGCGCCGATATGATCGAGATCGCATCCGACGGCCTCGGGTTCGAGCGGTATCGCGAGTCGAGCGAAAACTTCGATTTTCACTTCACCTCGTGGCACAACGAGGTGTGGAAGCCCGTGATCACGGCGGTGAACGGGATTTGTGCCGGCGGGGGGTTCCATTGGATCGCCGACGCCGACATCGTGATCGCGGCGTCCGACGCCACATTCCTCGACCCCCACGTGTCGGTCGGACAGGTGGCCGCCTACGAGCTGATCGGATTGGCCCGACGTATGCCCTTCGAGGCGGTCCTGCGCATGGCGTTGGTGGGACGGCACGAACGCATGTCGGCTGAACGTGCGCTGGCGCTGGGCATGATCAGCCAGGTGGTCGATCCACCTGAGCGCCTGCGCGAAGAGGCACAGGCATTGGCCGAGAAGATCGCCCGTAACTCACCCGCGGCCATGGCGGCGACCAAGCGGGCGTTGTGGGGCGCGCTCGAGCAGGGGCTTACCGACGCCTGCAAGGCCGGGGCAACGGAGCTGGTCTCCATGTGGGGGCATCCCGACCAGGTCGAGGGCCCGGCGGCTTTCGCCGAAAAGCGGGAGCCGCGATGGGCCACGATCGAGGGGACAGCAACAAGTTGATCCGAGGCTCCGCCTCTGTCCGCTTCACTCTATGACCGCGATCCCGGCGGCTGAGCTTTGGCGACGAGTGGCCGTCATCGCGGGCATCGACGCGATTTACGGAGTGCATTTCGGCGCGCTCGAGGTGATACCGGTGGCCGGCAGGGCGGCCCCTCTTTTTGCGAGAGCTCACCTCAGGGTCCACGGATCGCGTGCCGCAGTGCACCAAGGCGAGGGCGTTTTCTGGTTGCCCGGGCTCGAATCTGGGCAGTGCCGCACTGTCGAGGTGGACTCGGCCGAGGCGCTGGTGGCGATCGCTGGCACACTGCCCTCGGGAGAAGTGGAGCTTCACATCACCCTCGATCCCACTCAGCAAGTCGAGGAATTGGCCCCGTGGCCTCGTTCGCCCGATGACAATTGGTTGGAGCCCGCCGACGATGCGGTCGGGGCCGTGCGCGCGGCCGCGACGTTGGTTCTGTTGGCCGGCCCGGGCATCATCTCGCACATGGCGGTCCCGGGACTGCACGATCTAGCCGTCTCCGCTGGGATCGGCGTCCTGAACACCTGGGGCGCAAAGGGGGTGTTTGACTGGAGGAGCCAGCACCACCTCGCCACGATCGGGCTGCAAGCTGACGATTTCGTGCTGAGCGGGCTCGAGGAGGCCGATCTGATCATCGCCACTGGACTGGATCGGGCTGAGTCTCCCGAAGAGCGATGGCAGCTGGCCCCTTCTCTGACGATTCCTCCGGCCGGGCTTGCTCCGCTAGCCGAACGATGCAGCCCGGGCTGGCGAGCACCGATGACCATGCCACCATTACGTGCTCGCCTGGCTGACGTGACCCAGCGGGGTTGGAGCGTTGGTGCGAGCCCGATACCAGCGAGCAGAGCGACATTGCACTACGCGGAATGTGTGGCCGCCGGTGCGCTGGTGGCGGCCGACGCCGGCAACGCCGGATTTTGGGTGGCCCGCACGCTTGGTACGACGCGGCTGGGGGCTGTGATCGTGCCGTCCACGCCTTTGCCGGGGTTTGCGGCGGCGTGTGTCGCCGTCTCGCTGCTCCGGAGTCCCAACCGTCCGGCTCTGGCTGTCATCGATCAAGTCGAGGCAGGCGCGACGGCAGTGATCGTGGACGCGGCAGCAGCGCTCGGCGTTCGTGTCCCGGTCGAGGCATGGGATCCGGAGGGTGATCGCCTCGACGCCGATGCTCACCGGGACCGGCTGCGTCAGTTGGTCGTCGGCGGCTCTCCGGCGGGGGAGCGCCTTTGCACTCTGGCCACCGACCGGCACCAGCTTTCCGAAATGATCGACGCAGCCGGGCCGATTGTGGCGTGGACCTGAACATCAAGGCGATCGAGAGACGGGTCCGCCGACCGACTCGATCTCACCCGGCGAGCTGTGCGCGGAGTTGAAACTTCATGACTTTGCCCGTGGGGTTCAGCGGGAGGGATTCAACGATTCGAACGGTTCGCGGGACCTTGAAGTTGGCCATGTGCTTGCGGCACCAGGCTACGAGCTCGTCCGGGTCGATGGTCTGTCCGGGACGAGGAACAACGAATGCCACCCCGACCTCCCCCAACCGTTCATCGGGAACGCCCACGACAGCGACCTGACCCACCAATGGATGTCCGACCATAATGCCCTCGATCTCGGCCGGATATGCATTGAAGCCGCCGACGATGTACATGTCCTTCTTACGATCGGTGATCCGCAGGTTGCCGTCCCGGCCCAGGATTCCGATGTCCCCCGTACGGAGCCACCCCTCCTCGTCGATTGCCTCCTTCGTTGCCGTCGGGTCCTCGAAGTACTCGCGCATGACGTTGAAGCCGCTGACCAAGATCTCGCCTGGTTCGTCCGGTGCGACCGATCGGCCGGCGTCGTCCACGATGCGCACGCTCACTCCGGGAAGCGGTCGTCCAACCGTGAGAGCAATCACTTCGGGCGCGTCGTCGTGGCGGCACATGCTGACGGTGCCCGTCGTCTCGGTCAACCCGTAACCCGTCACGACCGTATCGAAGCGCAACTCCTCGCGCATGCGCCGGATGACATCCACGGGGACAATGGCGGCACCTGTGACCGACAGGCGTAGGGAGGACAAGTCGAACGAGGCGAAGTCCGGATGATTCGAGAATTGATTGAAAGACGGTGGGAGGTCCGGGCAGCATCGTTATCCGCTCCGAGGCCACACGTTCCATTACTGGCACAACGTCGAACACGGCGTGAGGGACGATTGTTGCGCCGCGGAGGACGCACGCCAGCAGACCTGATTTCAGTCCAGCCGTGTGGAAGAAGGGGTAGACCACGAGATATCGATCGCCTCTCCGTAGGCCGACCAGTTCCGACCAGGCCAGGTAGGTGCGGACACTGGCACCGTGACAAAGCACGGCGCCTTTGGGCCTACCGGTTGTGCCCGACGTGAAGATGATGTCGGAGGCGTCGTCTCCTCCAAGGGCAGAGCGGCGGCGTGCCACCTCCTGGACATGTACGTCGCGGGCGCGGGCCGTAAACTCAGCGACGGTCGTGCACTCGGGCCGTGTCGGTCCGTCCAATATCACGATCTCCTGGAGAGATTCGAGTCCAGGCTCGTCGGCAAGCAGGTCCACCAGGTCGGTGCCGAGCATGTCCGTCACGGTGAAGAGCAAGCGGGCTCCAGAGGTTCGCAGGACATGACCAGCCTCCTCTCCGCGGTATCGAGTGTTCAGGGGCACCAGGACCGCGCCGACGGCATAGACGGCGAAGCTTGTGATCACCCATTCCGCGGTGTTGGGGGCCCACAGGGCCACGCGATCTCCCGGCTCGATCCCACTGCCCACCAGAGCGCGCGCCACCCGGTCCACTCGTTCGGCCAGCTGGCCAAACGAAAGACGGTCGGTCCCATCGATCAGGGCTTCGTCGTCTCGGTAATTCTCTGCGGCCTCATCCAGCGCTTCGGGGATTGTCCGAGGCTGCCGATCACCCAACCTGTCTACGTCCCTGTGGTTCGACACGAATGTATATATTATGAGAATGGTGGTGCCTGAGAGGGCGGAGGTCTCGCAGGAAGGCTCGGGCTACGTGCGGGTTGATCGGCGCGATGGCGTTGCCATCGTCTCCCTCAACCACCCCGAAGACCGAAATGCCTTGTCGTTGAGCATGACCAGGGCGTTGGTGGATGCCATGCACAGTGTGGAGGCGGACGACGCCATCGGGGCAGTCGTGCTTGCCGCGACTGGCACAGTGTTTTCGGCTGGCGGATCGGTTGACGATCTCCTCGAGCCAAAGGCGCCGCTCAGCGAGACGTACGCCGGATACATCGCCGTCCTCGAAACCGATCTGCCGACCGTGGCTGCCGTCGGCGGCCCGGCACTCGGGGCCGGCATGAACCTGGCCTTGGCCTGCGATTTGATTGTGTGTTCGCCAGCGGCTCGCTTCGAGACGAGGTTCCTCGATGTCGGTCTCCATCCAGGTGGCGGTCATTTGTGGCAGTTGCGCCAACGGATCGGCCCTCAGGGCGCCGCTGCCTTGTCGCTGTTCGGGGAGACAGTCGACGGCGAAGAGGCGGTGGGTCGCCAGCTGGCGTGGCGCTGTGTGCCCGAGACTGATCTGCTCGAGACAGCCTGGCAGCTGGCATCTAGGGCGGCAGATCACGACCGTGCCCTGATCGAACGGACACGTAGGACACTCGCAGCGAGCGCGTCAGTCGTGAACGCGGCGGACGCGGTCAGCCTTGAACTTGAACCGCAGCAGTGGTCCATGGGGCGCCCTGAATTCATTGATGCGCTAAGCCGACTGCGTACCCGGCTCGGACGGGGCGACAGGACGAGTCATACGTAAAGTCGGGTCTCTACCCGATGATCGATGACGACCTCATGCCTTCGATCGCAGCCTTGGACAGACCAAGTTCATCCCGCAAGATCTCGTCGGTGTGCTCGCCGAGCCAAGGGATCCGACGGTCACCGCCTTCGTAGCGGTCGACGATGAGTGCTGGGTTACCTGGCACCAACACCGGTTGGTCCACTCCGTCAGTCCGATCAATGCCGACAAGCATGTGACGGGCTGTGACGTGGGCATCGGCGACCAGCTCCTCGGCCCGAGCGCACGGACCCGCAGCGATACCCGCCTCACTAAGGGATTTGCAGACCTCCAAGCGGTTCCGCCCGGCTGCCCATTTCTCGACGGCCGGACGGATGACGTCCTCAAGGTGTTGCACCCAACCGTAGGGAGTGTCGAACCGCTCGTCGGTGACCCACTCGGGATGTCCGATGAGCTGAGCCAAGCGCTCGAAGACGTGCGCTCGTGCGACCTGCATGACGAACCAACCATCGGAAGCCCGAAAGCCGTGATTGATCACAGATCCAGAGTCACCGCTGTCGACGCCCATCGACCAGTAGTTGGTCACGATGTCCGTCATTGCGATGACGGAGTCGAGCATCGCCACGTCGACGTATGCGGCCCGTCCTGTCTGGTCACGGTCTCGAAGAGCAGCCAGAATGGCGATCGTGGTGTACAGCGCCGCTCCAATGTCGCCGAGTGCGCCAACAGGCGACACGACCGGCGGTAGTTCGCCCGTGCGCTTCATCTCGTAGACACCCGACATTGCTTCGACGATCGGGGCGAAGGCGGGCCAATCGCGGTAGGGGGACTGCTGAGGAGTTACCGAATCCCGACACCGACGCGTAAATGCATCGTGGGTGGACTGCGACAATGTCGTCGTAGCCGAGACCCATGCGATCCATTGCACCTGCCTTGAAGTTCTCGGCGAAGATGTCGAAGCGTGGTGCCAGGTCCAGTACAAGTTGACGTCCCTCGGTGCTTTTGAGGTCAACACACATGGTTCGCTTGTTGAGGTTGTTCCGGAGGAACGTGGCGCCGACCGGGCGTCCTTCAGGGTCGGACATGGCAGGCAGTGATGCCCGCCCGAGCTCGCCGGTGAGCGGTTCAACTTTGACGACGTCAGCGCCCAGGCGGGCCAACAGCTGAGTGGCATAGGGGAGTGCCTGCATTTGCTCGATGGCGAGCACACGGATTCCTTGAAGGGGCCGACCCGCGGCTTGGACCGCTCCCGCGTCTGCCCCGGCGAACTCCATTGTGAATATTATATCCGAACCGCGTCATTGGGTCGCTCGGACGACGTCATTGCTCGACGCCTATCGCCCGGTGAAACGAGGCTCGCGTTTCTCCTTGCTCGCCTGCCCATATTCCTTGAAGTCGTCGGAGCGACTGGAGACTTCCATCGCCCAAGCCTCATCTGCCATGTGGCTCGTGAGGTCGGCGGTGAGACCCCGGTGTATCAACAGCTTGGTGAGACCAACCGCGACCGTGGGTGCGCCAGCCAGGCGGTTGACGAGTTCCTTGGAGACAGCATCGAGTTCGGAGACGGATACGGCGCGGTGGACGAGGTTCCAGGAGGCTGCCTCGGCTCCCGAGACCTTCTCTCCCAGCATGAGCATCTCGCGCGCTCGAGCAACGCCGGCCAGACGGGGGATGAGCCAGGTGGCGCCACTGTCCGGTGTGAATCCGAAGGTCGTGAACGGAGCCCAGAGCCTGGCGTCGTCGGCAACCACGGCGAAGTCCGAGGCCAGAAGGATGTCGAGGCCTAGACCGATCACCCAGCCACGCGCCGTGCAGACGATCGGGGTCTGGCAACTCAGCATCGCAGGGATCAGGCGATTGACGTGAGAGTTCATGCGCCGGTGTACCGAGCCCACACGGGGGCGGTCGGGTCCCGGCGTTCTCTCGGCCAAGTCAAAACCAGAGCAGAAATGATCGCCCTCACCTTGCAAATGGATGACCCTGACAGACTCGTCACTGGCCGCGGCGTCCACCGTGTCGGTCAGCGCGTAGACGATGGGGTCGGTAAGACTGTTGCGGCGAGCTGGGCGATCGAAGCTCAACTGTAGGACTTCTCCCTCACGAGCGAGGGTCAACCCAGAAGGCATTGCGGGGTATGGCTTCACTTTTGCTCCTCGGCGGCGAAGCGTCGAGCCAAAGAATCGAGAGCCTCTTGGCAGGTGGTCGCCCCACCGGGCGTAGGCGGGAGTCGGACATCGCCATGTTCTTGGGAGGGCAAGAGGATGGTCGCATGGCCGGGCGTCGTCGTCTCGCCGCGCTGATTCACTCCCCAGACGTCGAGATCTACGGCAGGTCGATCTCCTTCTGCAAGGTACTTACGGTTCACGCGTCCCTGCATCCAATGAGTGTCGCCCACATAGTTGAACTTGCGGAACTGACAATCGAGCTTCCACAGCCACGCGTCGTCGCCCATCCAGTCTGTGCATAAGTGGATGAGCCACGTCTCGCGCATGCGCCCGTAGTCGTAACACGCCGGGTTGCCAGCCCTGTGGGCCCAGTCGGGGTCCCAGTGCACGCGCTGCTGGACGTCGGGAATGTTCAAGTCGTCGGGCTTGAAGAAGCGAGGCATGCGTTGGAGCTGGTCGTGGCCGAGTCGGAGGGCGGCGACGCCGTACAGGCCCATACCCATGCCGGTGTGCCAAACGACCATGTCGGTCACTCTCATCGGGCCCTTGACGAGGGCAGGGAGTTCATCACCCTCGCTCACGTCCTCCCACCAGCGGGGCTCAGCACCGCGCCGGCGGTTCCGCTCACTGGCGACGGCCTCGCCGATGGCGGCAAGCTCGTCCTCGGTATACGGGCGGATCTCGACCTCGTCGTTCTTCTTGCGCTCGCTCGCCTTCTCGCGTTCGGCACGGATCATTAGGCGGTACTGCCCGGACAGAACGGGACCGCCCGCCGCAGCGAAGACCTCAGCCAACCACTCGTGCACGGTCCGACCGGCGAAGTCGCCGATCTTGTCGTGCACATGTGGTAGGTTTGGCGGTCGTCTGGAGTAGGGCGGAGCGGAGAGAGCGAGCAGAAGGGGGCGGGCGGGTGCGGCGGCGCGCGGTGGGCGGGCGAGGGTCGCTCGTGCCGGGCGACGTAGCAGTGGCGAGGCGTCGCCGCTCCGTCGCACGAGCTCCGAGCAGCCTCGCTCTCGCGCGAGCGTTCGCAGCGGGCGCGGGCCGCGGCGCTCAAGTCGAGCGCAGCGCGGACGTGCTCATCACTGGCGCAGGGCGCGCGCGTGCTGGGCTCGGTCGTGCTCATAGGGCGCTCATGCAGCGCGGCGGACTGCGTCGGCGAGTCTCGCGCAGTACTTCCGTACCGTCCCTGCATCCAATGAGTGTCGCCCACATAGTTGAACTTGCGGAACTGGCAGTCCAGCTTCCACAGCCAGGCGTCGTCGCCCATCCAGTCTGTGCACAAGTGGATGAGCCACGTCTCGCGCATGCGCCCGTAGTCGTAACAGGCCGGGTTGCCCGCCCGCCGGGCCCATTCGGGGTCCCAGTGCACGCGCTGTTGGACGTCGGGGATGTTCAAGTCGTCGGGCTTGAAGAAGCGAGGCATGCGCTGCAGCTGGTCGTGGCCGAGTCGGAGTGCGGCCACGCCGTACAGTCCCATACCCATGCCGGTGTGCCACACGACCATGTCGGTCACCCGCATCGGACCCTTGACCAGGGCAGGGAGTTCATCGCCCTCGTTCACGTCCTCCCACCAGCGGGGCTCAGCACCGCGCCGCCGGCTTCGCTCTCCGGCGACGGCCTCGCCGATCGCGGCAAGCTCCTCCTCGGTGTACGGGCGGATCTCGACCTCGTCGTTCTTCTTGCGCTCGGTCGCCTTCTCCCGTTCGGCACGGATCATCAGGCGGTACTGCCCGGAGAGGACCGGACCGTCCGCCGCAGCGAACACCTCAGCCAACCACTCGTGCACGGTGCGGCCGGCGAAGTCGCCGACCTTGTCGTGCACGCCGACCAGAGCGTTGCGGCGAGTCACCCGCGTGCCGGGACGAAGCGGGTTCCACCACTCCCGGAACGATCCCGAGTAGAACGCGTGGACACCTCCGAGCGGGTCCCCCTTCATCAGCGCCTTCGTCTCGCCTTCGAGGACCGTGACTTCGTCCTCCCCGATGAGCGTGTCCCCACCGACGAGGTGAGGGGAAGCGATCGGACCGGCCCATCTGGTCCCTGCGCCGTAGGACGGGTCGCACCAGAGGGGGTTGTCGTCACCATAAGCCTCGGCGACGTGGCGGAAGGCGTCCTCGTTTGGACTGAGGTAATGAGGTGGGTTGGTGTGCGGACGGGCGATCCCGATGCGCTGTCGAAGCCGGGCAACTCCCTCGTCGGTGATGGCGTCAGGCATAGCGCGCCCGCGTCTCAGCGCCTACGGGGAGGTGCACGGGGTGACCCCAGTCGAAAGTCGATGCAATGTGTACCCTCCTGATGCGAGAACTCCCCGACAAATCATCATGCCAGGGGTCATCCCTGCCCAACCCTCCACCAGTGTGAAAGACTTAGAACTACGGAACCGAATTTCAAATATAGTATACGAAAGTCATGCACTCGAGGGGGAGTCGGATCCGTGGAAGACCGACCGAGGCGGATCTCCGACTACTTCAGTTTTCCCGCACCTCGGGCTGGCTTCGAAGACGGCTCGCCGCACTCCTACGAAGAGGCCCGTGGAGCCACCACAGGTTCGGCGGCGTCATCGAGGGACATCACCGGTCTGGGGATCGCAATCTGAGCCGTCGGCATTCGTTCGGCGACCCGCTTCCATGTGAGGCAATTGACCGGCCGCCGCGATCACCTCACCAGCGGAGTCCTGGTGTCTGGAGGCAACGATGGATTTTGATGACACGGAGGAGGACGCGGCGTTCCGACGCGAAGTGTCGGCGTGGCTCGAGGATCATGCAGCGGTCAGAACAGGCGTGGCTGACTGGTCCCGGAACCCGGCGCATCCGGACTATGTACGCCGCTGCCGAGAGTGGCAGCACACTCTCTATGAAGGGGGCTGGGGTGCCATAACCTGGCCCGAGGAATACGGCGGGCGTGGCGAAACCTCCTGGCACCAGACCATCTTCAATCAGGAGATGGCCAAGTACGACGTGTCGGTGGGCGCATTCGCCGTCGGGATCGGCATGGCCGGGCCGACGCTCATTGCGCATGGATCCGAAGAGCAGAAGCGCCGCCAACTCCCTGCGATGTTGCGGGGCGAAGCGGTCTGGTGTCAGTTGTTCTCAGAACCCGATGCGGGATCCGATCTCGCAGGGTTAAAGAGCCGCGCCGAGCAGGATGGGGAATCCTTTGTCGTGAATGGCCAGAAGGTCTGGACATCGGGTGCCCAACACAGCGATTGGGCGATTCTGATCGCTCGGACGAATCCGGACGTCCCCAAGCACAAGGGCATCACCTACTTCCTCGTCGACATGCGCTCCCCTGGTGTCGAGGTCCGCCCGCTGCGACAGATCACGGGAACGGCCCATTTCAACGAGGTCTTTCTCACCGATGTTGTGATTCCCGCCGCGAACGTGGTGGGGGAGATCAACGGCGGATGGGCCGTGGCTCACACGACCATGAGCTATGAACGCGCGCTCATCGGCGGCACCGGACAGAGCATCCAGATCGCGCAGGTGCTCGACCTGGCTCGACGTTGCGGGAGGAGCGCGGACCCTGTGCTGCGCCAACAGGTTGCCGGTTTCTATACCCGGGTACAGCTCCTTCGGTTCATGAATTACCGTGTGCAGACGGCACTTGCCAAGGGTCGTCTGCCTGGTCCCGAAGCTTCCACGACGAAACTCTTCGTGTCCCAACATATGGGTCTGAGCGGGGAACTGTTCATGAACCTGCTCGGCGCCAACGGCATGTTGGCGGGCGACGACGCACTCGACAATGGCTTCTGGGAGACGGCTTTTTTGAACCAATGGTCGTCCAGACTCGGTGGCGGCACCGACAACATCCAGCGGAACTCCCTGGCCGAGCGCGTTCTCGGTCTTCCGCGAGAGCCACGGAGCGACAAGGATCAACCGTTTAGCGAGTTGAGCTGAGCCACGTGCACCGGCCAGGTGCAGAAGGTCCGGAATTCGTGCTAGGGCGTTATCCGCGGAAGGAAGGGAACGTAATGACAGACAAGGTGCTGCTCGAGGTGAGCGGTCCGGTTGCGGTGATCACGAACAACAATCCGGACAAGCGCAACGCGTTCGATGACGATATGGACGCTCGGCTGTTCGACATTCTGAGCGAACTGAAGGGCCGTCCCGACGTACGTGCCGTCATCTGGCGAGGCGAAGGCAAGGCATGGTCGTCGGGCCGGGATGTGTCCGTCATCGGGAACAACGCCACTTCTCTCAGTCATCACGAACTCATGAGCCGCGGCCATCGGGGCATCCTGCAGGTATTCGAGCTGGATGCGCCGATCATCGTGGCCATCCACGGCTGGGCCATCGGGGGATCCTTCCAACGCGCCCTCTTGTGCGACATCAGGATCGCCGCCGAGGGATCTCGCTTCATGCTGCCCGAAGTGGGCCATGGCGTCATCCCCGACACCGGTGGCATGGGGCGTCTCTACGAGATTTGTGGCAGCGGCGTGACCAGCGACCTCGTGCTGACCGGGCGTGCCATGGGTGCTGAAGAGGCCTACGGCCACGGCATCGTTTCGCGCCTCGTGGCACCCGAGGCGCTCGACGAGACGGCGTGGGAGATTGCGAACAAAATTGCGGCCTCGCCCAAGGTGACGGTCAAGATGGCCCGCCGTGTTCTGCGTCACTTGAGCGAGCCGGGGGTGCGGTCCTCCATGGAGGACGAGCTGATCTACCAGACCTTCATCAACAAGTCATCGGACTTCGCTGAGTTCCGCGCGGCCAGCGCCGAAGGACGCGAGCCGCACTACACGGGGAGTTGAAGATGACCGAGCAAAGAGGACTTCTCGAGCCGCCGCCCGTAGGAACGCTGGCCCTGCCCGCGGGTACCTACGCCGGCAGCTGTGTCTTCGTCACGGGCGGGGGGACGGGGCTCGGCAAGGCCATCGCCGCCGAGTTTGCGCGGCTGGGCGCCGACCTGGTCATCGCCAGCCGGAAGGCCGAACATCTCGATGCGGGCAGCCAATCGGTTGATGCACTCGGGTCTCGCGTGCTTGGGGTGACGTGCGACATCCGTGACGCCGACCAGGTCGCCGCCGCCTTCGACGAGGCCACCGCAACATTTGGTCTTCCCAACGTGCTTATCAACAACGCGGCAGCGAACTTTCCGGTGCCCGCGGAGGATATGTCGCCCAACGCCTGGCGGACAGTCGTCGACATCACTCTCAACGGCACGTTCTTCTGCTCTCGCGAATTCGCCCGTCGTCACATCGAAGCGGGAACGGCCGGCTCCATCGTCAACGTCGGGGCGTCCTATGCCTGGACGGGCGGTCCCGGCTTCGCTCACTCGGCCGCCGCGAAGGCGGGGGTAAAGAACATGGTGGAGACGCTCGCCGTGGAATGGGGGCCATATGGCATTCAGGTGAACGGGTTAGTACCTGGCCTCTTCCCGCACGAGGACATGACGGCTGACATCAAGGGCAACCTTGACCGGACCAACGAGAAGGACGCCTGCCAGCCCGCGTTACGGGTCGGGCGATTGCAGGAGCTTGGCTGGGCAGCGGCCTTCCTCGCCTCACCGTTCGCCCGGTTCATCTCCGGGCACACCCTCGTCGTCGACGGGGCGAACTGGCAGCGTCGAACACTGACGAATACCGCCGTGATCACGGTGCGCGACCAGATGGGGCGCGGGCCGTTCGATCCAGCGTCGGCTCGGTAGAAAGGCATCTTTCCGTGCGTATCCGCCTGGCGATTTCGAGAAGAGGATTCTCGGTAGATTCGTGTCGGCGGCTTCTTCGCCGAATCCCGTCGTTTTGGACCCAAATTTCCTAGAGGGCTTCTGCGCCGGTGTCGGGGCGATTTATCGTTCCGTTGTGTGCGGACGATGTCGCCTCC
This sequence comes from uncultured Acidimicrobiaceae bacterium, assembly GCA_963726855.1. Taxonomy (GTDB): domain Bacteria; phylum Actinomycetota; class Acidimicrobiia; order Acidimicrobiales; family RAAP-2; genus Bog-473. The sequence goes on along the minus strand of CAVSEB010000009.1, from coordinate 79,707 downwards.
GCGGGCTGAACGGAACCCAGGTAAGCCGACTGGAGCACCGACTCCACTTCGCCTGCCGCCCCCTTGTGGACGATCCGTCCGTTCGCCATCACCATGGCAGAGGTAGCAACCGACAGAGCGGTCCGGGCGAACTGCTCCACCACCACCACGGTGATGCCCTCAGCTGCAAGCTGGACGACATGCTTGTAGAGCTCGTCGACGACGATGGGCGCCAGCCCCATCGACAGCTCGTCCAGCATGAGCAATCGAGGACTGGTCGCCACGGCACGAGCAAGCGCCAGCATCTGCTGCTCGCCGCCCGAAAGCGTGCCGGCTGGTTGGTCACTGCGCTCAGCCAGGCGTGGGAACCGCTCGAATGCGAGACGTTCGACGTGCCGTCGCCCCGAACCACTATGTGTCATGACTAAGAGGTTCTCCCGCACGGTGAGGTTCGGGAACACGCCGCGTCCCTCGGGAATGAGGCAGAGCCCCCGGCGGGCCAACGAAGCTGTCGATCCGACCCTCACTTTGTCGCCGGCGAAGCGGACCTCGCCCTTGCTTGGGCCCATGATGCCCGCTGCCAGAGCGAGCAGAGTTGACTTTCCGGCACCGTTTGCCCCGAGGACGGCGGTCACGACACCCTCTTCGAACGTCGCATCGACCCCGTGGATCACCTCGACTTCCTCGTAGGCCGCCCGCACGCCTCGAAACTCGAGGAGGGGTTCAGGCATCGGCCACAGCCTCCGTCACTGTGCCGAGATACGCCGCCTGGACCTCGGGATGGGCTTGGATCTCCGCCGATGTTCCAGTGGCGATGACGCGGCCATAGTCGAGGACCACGACGCTGTGGCAGACGTTCATGACCAGCTCCATGTCGTGTTCGACGAGAAGAATCGCGAGTCCGTCGTCCGCCAGATCGCGCAGAACCTCCGAGAAGCGCTCGGTTTCGTCTGTGTCTTGGCCCGCCGCCGGTTCGTCCAGGAGGAGGACCTTGGGCTTGGTGGCCAGGGCGCGGGCCAGCTCAACGAGGCGACCAGTTCCCGTCGGCAAGGTGTCGGCACGGTCGTTGGCCACCGGCGACAATCCCAACCGACCCAACAGCTCGTCGCGGGCCTCGTCAATCGCTCTCGACCTGGCCTTCACAACTCCGCGTAGCGCGATGGATGCGGCGACCTCGATGTTCTCGGCGACAGTCAGGGTCCCGAAGAGCTCCAAGCGTTGGAAGGTGCGGCCGAGCCCAAGTCGGGCCCGGCGATAGGACGAGAGCCCACCCAAATCCTGACCTTCGAGGCGGACAGTCCCTGCAGTGGGACGTTGCATGCCCGTGACCACGTTGAACAGGGTCGTCTTGCCGGCTCCGTTCGGCCCGATCAGTCCGGTGATGGCCCCCTGGGGGGCGCTAAGCGATACTTCGGAGAGGGCGGCTAGGCCCCCGAAGCGAACCGAGACTTCCTGGATTTCAAGCCCCACCTGCGCCTCCGGTCCCTGAGAGCGCAGTGACCGGGCCGACCGGGTCGGCAGGACCCTCGTCGGACGCTGCCTCGGCGAACCAGGCATCCCTCTTTTCCTTTGAACGGCGTTCCGGAAGACCGAATGCGGGCGGTGCGATCCTCGCCCGGTAGTCGGCGACGTAGGCCGGGACGGGGAACAACCCGAGGTCGACAATTAGGATGATCGTCATCGGCCAGTTGCCGATCGCCCCGCTCAGCCGTAGCGCCCAGGCCGCCCCGACCACCGCCACCATCAGAGCCACCAGCCAGCGGCGTCGCGCCACCGAGAGATAGACGGGACGGATGCTGCCCGGGATGGTCCCGTTCGGCGTGGTGCCCACACCGATGCCGCCGAGACCGACGAGGACCAGCGGCAACTGGGTAAGGGATGGGAAGAAGTTGGTGAAAAATGGCGACCCCTGGTAAAGGCCATTCAATCCCGCCGCGCCGAACGACGTGATCCCAAAGACAATCATCACCAGGAGCACCGAGAGCCCGTTGAAGAACTGGAAAACGTCGGGCGCCGCGCTGCCGAGCTCCATGCCGTAGATGCCGCCACCGACCCCCGCCAGGGCGGCCGAAAAAGCGAACACTCCGACGAATGTCGCCTGGCCGTTCATGCCCAGCGTCGCACACGCGGCCGGACTGTCCTTCATGGCGAGCAGACGTTGGCCAAACTCCGATCGCCGGACGGCGACGACGAGCACAACCAGGATAACGAAAGCCGCCGATCCTGCAATGAACTGGGACGTCTTGGAGTTGAGAGCCAGCGAACCAATGTGGAAGGGAGCGAAGACGAGCGATCCCGAGCCGAAGGGCGCGTAGGGACGCCCGAAGAGGTTGAAGGATGGCAGCACGAACACCCAATTGTCCATGGTGATGGCGAAGGCCGCGGTCGCAAGTGCAAAGTAGATGCCCGAAAGTCGCAAGGCCGGGATGGCGACGATGACGCCGACGACTGCGCACACCCCCGCCGCGGCCAGCAGAGAGAGGGGGTTCCCCGTCGCTCCCAGATGCCCGACCATCGTTGCCCCGATGCCGGCGAAGGTCATCTGGCACAACGACAGGCGCCCGGCGTAGCCGACGATGGGGATGACCGAGAGGCCGACGATGGCCAGCCCCCACATGCGATTGAGGCTGAACAAGTCGGGCGTCGAGACCGTGGTAGCCAGAAAGACGGCCGCGATGATCGTGCCGGCGCAGAACAGTCCTGTGCCGTTCCAGGTGGGGCGGAAGGCGAGCTCGCGGCTGCGGAGCTGGCGGTGGCCGCGCAGGCGCGATTGGGGCAGGACCAAGAGGGCAATGAAGAGGATGATCGCAGGCACCGCGTTCTCGAACCCCTGGACGTAGGGATTCTGCGGCAGGTAGGCCACCGAATATGCGATGGAGAGGCCCAAGATGATCGCACCCACGAAGGTCATCGGAATGGAGCGCAGGCGCCCGATGACCGACGCCGCGTAAGCGTTGACGATGAGCAGCGTCAGCGCGGAGGCCGACAGAGTGAGGGTGGGCGCGATGAGGATCCCCGCCAGTGCGGCCAGGATGGACCCGATGATCCAGGCGTTGCGAGCGTTCGCAATGGCGCTCGACCCGTTGAGCGAGGTGAGCGTCCGGTCGTCGACGCTGGCCCGCATGGTGACGCCGATCCGGGTGCGGTAGAGGAACAGCCGCAGCCCGACGGCGACGACCAGGGCCAGGATCAAGACGGTCACGTCGTTGTAGGAGATCCTGATCGACCCCAGGACCAAGGTGTCGTTGTTGAAGAGAGGGGGGAGGGCCCGATAGGTCGTGGGGTTCCAAATCCACTGTGCGAGTCCCAAGAGCATCAGCGCGACGGCGAGCGTCACGACCAGTTTTGATGCTTCCGAGACGCCTTCGAGGCGGCGCATCACCGCCGCTTCGATGATGATGCCGATGACAGGTGCCACCACGAAGAGGCACACGAGTAACGACACCAGCGTCGGCCAGCCCCAGCCGATGCTCATCTGCCAGTACGCGAAGGCGCAGACCATCCCGATGGCGCCGTGCGCCCAATTGAAGATCCCTGTCGTCGTGTAGGTGAGGGTGAGGCCGCTCGCCGTTATCGCGTAGATGCCCGCCGCAGCCAGGCCGCCGATGGTGAAGATGATGAAGTCATGCACAGCCGTCCCCCGACAGAATGGTCAGTTGCCTGCCGGGCCAAGACTAGGCAATATGCGGCTATCCCCGCGGCCCGCCGGACCCAGGCTCACAGGGAGTTCAGTGTTTGCTGCTGCTGCGCGGTCAGGTGCACGACATTCTTGGGGTTGCAGTTCCAGATGGATTGCGTGGGGTGGGTAATCGCCTTGTCGTAGACGATCCCCTTGGAATCGAGCTTCAGGATGGCGAAACAGGGCGAGGGCTGGGGGTTCTCATTGGAGAGCGTCAAGCTGGGAATCGGCGCCTCGATGCCGCCGGCGTCCCAGTTCTTCACGGTTGCGGCGTGGTCCAGCACGCACGTCACCGTGAGGCTGGCGCCACAGGCCGAAGCTTCCTTCGCCCACAGGAGCCACGCCTCCGCCCCCTCCTCGTCGTCGAAGTCGATGGTGTCGCCCTTGGCGTATTTGTGCATGGTGGTGACGAGTTCTTCTGTCGAGGGGTTTTGCGAGGCCATGGCGAGGGGCCACCACGACGTCTCGACGTAGACCGGCGGCAGATTGGGGTTCGCGACGACGGCCTGCTGCGTCTGGGAGTTGGCGAACTGGGTTCCCAGCAGAACGAAGGCAGGGTGGTAGCCGGCAGTGGTCATCGCCTGGGCGAAAGGCGTGAAGTTGGCATTGTCGGCGGGCCAGAGGGCTTCGGCCCCCTTGCTCTGGTAGTCCTCGACGTAGGGCGCCCAATTCTCAACCGTGACGGGGGGCTCGAGGAAGTCGGCAACTTTCCAGCCCTGAGCCTCGGCTCCGAACTCGTACTTCGTTTCGGGTTGGAGGACGGAGGGGGTGTCGGATCCTCCCATGCCGGCCTTCTTGACCGCCTGCGGGTAGGCCTTGGCCAGCGCCCCGAACCACCCCGCGGTCACCGAGTCCGTGTTGATGCCGCTGGGGTCGACCTGGTCGGTGGCCAGATCGGAAGCGTTCGAGACGACGTAGCCGCTGACCTGTCCCAGCCCACACTTCTCACGGATGGGGACCGATGGCTGATCGAGGGCCATGCCGCCGCCAACCGCCATGAAGTCGCTCTGGCAGGCTGCTGTTGCCTGCTGCGCTGCGTTGAAGAGGGCCGCGTCACGGTTGTCGATCACAATGTGGCGACCGTTGATGCCACCCGCGGCGTTGCACCAGTCGGCGAACGCCGTGGCCTGCTGGGGGAACTCAGCCTCGAGTCCCGGCTCAACGGTATTGGCGGCGTCGTTGAACACGGCGATGTTGATCGTTTTGGAGCCCACCCCGCGGACCGAAGAGGCACCGCCTGGTCCCGGCTCGCAGATCTTTCCGACCCCCGGCCAGACACCGCTGGACGAAGTGCTCGCCGACAACGACCGACTCGCAGATGTCGCGGCGCCAGCAGTCGTCGATGCCGCTGCGCCGTAGGTGCCCGCGACCATCACGATCGCCAATACCAACGGCAGCGCTGAACTTTGACGCTGGGCTAGTCCTTTGCAGAACATCCTCACACCCTCCCCGGAACAAGTTTGCGGTCGGGTCATTCAATCAGCACCCCGACAGGTGCGGGGATCGGGCCCCAGAGGCGAGTCGGGAAGAGCCACACAGACCCGGGCTGTCCACTGGTTGTGACCCGGTCCTTGCAATCATTCTCCCCTCCCTCCACTGAGGGGCGAGACCCCCGGTCTGATGACGCACGTCCGAGCGGCGCAATTGCGCACGACCCGACCTCCGCATGTTGCGACGAATGCTACACGGTGAACCGATATCGAATATAGTATACGAACGAGTATTCTGCGAGGGGGCCGAACAAGAACGAGCCGTGGTCAGAGCCCGAATGGGGTCGGTCGGCCCGCGATGGTGGGCGTCATCTGGAATCACCGCCAGTGGCTCCGCGGCCCAGGTGGCAGAGTTCAGATATGCCTGCGAGGGTTCGATCCCGCCCCGGTTCCCTACGGAACCCGACTGCCATATGACTGGATTTAATTTGGCAGATGTCTGGGAGGCAGTGGCAGACTGCGTGCCGGATCGCGTGGCGCTTCGCTGTGGGGAACGAGGCCGGACCTACGCCCAACTCGAAGTGCAGTCCAACCGATTGGCCCATTGGTACCAAGAGCAGGGTGTCAAAGCGGGGGACCACATCGGGCTCTATGCGGAGAACTGTGTTGAGTACGTCGAGGCCACGTTGGCTGCGTACAAGGTCCGAGCCGTGCCCATCAACATCAACTATCGGTACACCGCCAGCGAGTTGGAGCATCTGTTCAACGATGCCGACTTGGTTGGCGTCGTCTATCAGTCGGGCTACACCAACCGAGTGGCGGCGGTGGAACACCAGATCCCGACTCTGCGTTGGAAATTGGCTGTTGGTTCCACGTACGACAACGCGCTGGCCTCATCTTCGCCAGCTCGGGACTTTGACCCTCGGTCGGGGGACGATCACTACATCCTCTACACCGGCGGCACCACGGGTTTGCCCAAAGGGGTGGTGTGGCGACAGGACGATGCCTTTTTCGCCTGCATGGGAGGTGGCAATCCCGCCCTGCCCGAGGTCACGTCGGTCGGGGAACTGATCCAGCGCATCGCGCAAGATCAGAGCACCTTCCTGCTCCTCGCTCCGTTGATGCATGCGGCAGGCGGGTGGGTGGTGCTGCTCCACCTTTTCAGTGGCAACAAGGTCGTCTTGTGGTCGGGCTCGCTCGATCCGCGAGAAGTATGGCGCACGATCGAGCGAGAGAAGGTCACGGCCACGAGCACTGTGGGGGACGCTGTGATGCGACCCTTGCTCGACGCCTGGGACGACTTCGATCCAAAACCAGACATCGCATCGCTGGCTGCGGTCAGCTCGGGTGGCGCACCGCTGTCGGCGGCGTTGCGCGATAGGTTCCTTGCGACGTTTCCCTCCATCGTGTTCTCCGACGGGTATGGATCGTCCGAGACCGGGATTCAAGCGGGGCGCGTCTTCTTGGGGCCGACCGAGGACAAGCCGGTACCGCAATTCACTCCCCAACGGGCGGTCGTCTTGGATGAGGAGACCCACCGACCGGTGGTTCCAGGTTCGGGCACCGTCGGTCGAGTTGCTCGCTCCGGGCGTATCCCGCTGGCCTATTACAAGGACCCAGAGAGATCGGCCGAGACATTCGTCGAGTGGGAGGGATGTCGATGGTCGCTCACCGGAGATATGGGCACGGTTGCGGACGACGGCAGTATCACGTTGCTCGGGCGAGGCAACCTGTGCATCAACAGTGGAGGCGAGAAGGTCTATCCAGAGGAGGTCGAGGGCGTCATGCGCCAGTCCCGTGCCGTGTACGACGTGGTGGTTGTCGGCGTTCCCGATGAGCGCTGGGGCGAGCGTGTCGTCGCTGTCGTGCAGCGAACGTCCGGGGCCGACGCCACGGCGGGCGACCTGACGACTCTGGTGCGGGCTTCGCTGGCAGGATACAAGGTGCCGAAACAAGTGATCTTCGTCGATGAGGTCGTTCGGTCCCCGACTGGGAAGGCCGACTATCGCTGGGCGGCCGAGGTGGCTTCATCTTCGTGAAGGCGGCTATGGAGATCGCTCCGCACGAGGAGTATTTCCGCCGTGGGGCTTACAGGCCCATGGGCATTGCGCCGACGTGGCCCGCCTCGTGCAAGCGTTGCATCTGTGCGCGTGAGTAACCGAGCTCTTCGAGAACCGAGTCGTTGTCGCGACCAAGCGTCGGCGCAGCTGACCGCAGCCAATGGTCCACTCGCGAGAAGCGGAATGGCAGGGTTGGAACCTCATGGTCTCCCGTAACGGGATGCGGCTCTACTTCGAACAGACGGCGATGGCGGAGCTGGGGGTTCGCTGCCACGTCTCGCGGCGAAATCACCACGGCGGATGGTATGCCAGCGTCGAGAAGCATCTGAACTATCTCCTCGGCCTGGTGCTGTCGGGTCCATAGCGACAGCTCTCGATCGATGGCATCATGCGTATTGCGGCGACCGGCCGCGATTGAGAGGTCGTCGTTCCGCATCCACGATGGGTCGCCGAGCAACGCCCGCAGGGATCGCCACTGCTCGTCAGACGCAACGGCCACGGCGACCCACTCGTCGTCACCGGCACATGGGTAGACGCCTTGAGGGGCAGCAGCTGGGCCGCGATTTCCTTCACGGCTGAGCAATCTCCCGCTGGAGAAGTACTCCACCACCTGTTCCGCGGCGGCGTTGAGGACGGACTCGACCATGGCCGCCTCGACCAACCTTCCGCCGCCATGGCGATCACGGGCGATGAGAGCCAGCATGGTGGCAAAAGCCGCATGCATGCCGGCGAGAGGGTCACAGGCCCCCCTCACCAGTACGGGAGGACCTTCGGCGAATCCCGTCAACCAGGACATGCCGGTCAGGCACTCCATCGTCTGGGCGAAGCCCGTTCGATCCCGCCACGGGCCGTCGAGACCGAAGGCAGGCATCCGGACCATGATGAGCTCGTCATTGAGCGCATGGACTCGGTCCCAGTCGAAACCGAACTGCTCCATCACCCGCGGGGTGAAGTTCTCCACCAGAACGTCGGCGGTTCTCAGCAGGCGCTCGAACATCTCTGCCCCTTCGGGGCGGGAGAGATCGAAGGTAACGCCCCTTTTTCCGATGTTGGCGGCGTGGAAGATCGGGCTCCACTCCCACCAGCGATCGTAAGACGATGGCCGGGTACTGGCGAATCGCATGTTGTCGGGTCGCGTCAGTGATTCAACTTTGATGACATCGGCTCCTAGAGCTGCGAGAGCTGCAGTGGTGACTGGACCGGCCCACCACGCAGTGCAGTCGACAATGCGTACGCCGGCAAGGGGCAGCCGCCAGCCGTCGTCGTCGACCCTCCCCGCGTGGTCGGTGCGTGCCTCCATGGCGGTGTCCCCCCGAGGCGGCCAGTCGATCAATCCGTCGTGCTGACCCAGATCCGGGGCGGGTTCGAAGGGCCGTGGTATCTGACCTGAGACCCTATAGGGAACCCGGGGTTGGGGGAATCGTCTGGAGGGACTTGGCACGAAGACGCTGCGGGCGACGAACTGCTCGAACTCCGTCATCGTCGAACCGTTGAGGAGGGGGCCAGCAGGGATTCTGAGCAAGGCGGCCGCCTCCAGGACCTCTGCGGTCGTGTGTTGGGTCGTGTACTGGCGTACGGCCGACAGGAACTCTTCTCGGCGCCGGAATCGCTTGGCTACCTGCGGCAGATCGGGGTCATCTATAAGGTCGGGCCGCTCGATCATGAGCAGGAAATCTTGAAACTGTTGGGCGCTGTTCGTGGTCACGACGAAGTAGCCGTCCCGTGTTGGTTCGATGGATGGAATCTCAATCGTCCGTCCGGTCCCCACGACTTTTGGCCACCTGGCAAACGATGCGAATACTGAGGGGTACGTGACCATGGTGACTGCCATGCAGTCGAGCATTGCCACGTCGATGAACTCACCAATGCCGCTCCGGACGGCCTCGCGGTGTGCGGCGATAGCCCCGAGCGCCGCGTAGGTGCCCGACGTCCACTCACCGAGACGACCACCCGCCGCGAGAGGGGGAAGGTCCGGGAGGCCACGCTGTCCGATGGATCCGCATGCAGCTTGCAAGGTGAATTCAGTGTTGGCGCGATTTGACCAGGGACCCGTACAGCCGAATGGGGTGATCACGACGACAACCAGAGAAGGGTTTTCGGCCCACAGGGCGGCAGCGTCGACTCGCTCTCCAGTCACCAAGATGTCCGCCGTTGTCGCGAGATCCGAAACGTCGCTGCGGACAGATCGCTTCGACGTGTTGAGATATTCGAAGAGTGCGCCCGAGCCCCAGCGACGAAGGGGATCTCCTCCCGGTGGCTCCACCTTGACTACGTCGGCACCCGCATCGGCCAAGAGCTTTGAGCAGTAGGGTCCGGCAATCTCAGTCGTACAGTCGACCACGCGAACGCCATCGAGCATCAGTGCGCACCAAAGGCTAGACACGATCGAGCGAACGTCCGAGACGGCAGCGGTGGGTGCATGCGGAACTGAATATAATATGGCGCTGGGCTACGAGCGCGTTGCAGCTCGCCCGTGTCGAAGGGGGCGCGATGAAGGCAGACGACATGATCCTCATCAGCGTGGATGATCACATCGCGGAGCCGGCGGATATGTTCGAGGGTCATGTTCCGCCGAAGTACCGACACCTGACTCCCCGGGTGGAGACCGACGAGCGCGGGTTCCAGCAGTGGTGGTACGGCGAGAAGAAGGGCCGCAATCTCGGGTTGAATGCCGTCGCGGGAAAGCCTCCTGAGATGTACAACGTCAACCCAAGCAGCTACAGCGAAATGCGCCCGGGCTGCTACGACGTCAACGAGCGGGTACGCGACATGTCGGCCGGCGGAACGCTAGCCGGGCTCAATTTTCCGAATTGGACAGGGTTTTCCGGTCAGGTGCTGAACGAGGGACCTGACCTGGTTGTCAACCAGGTCATGATCAAGGCCTATAACGACTGGCATGTCGACGAGTGGTGCGGCAGCTATCCAGACCGATTCATTCCGTGTGGAATCCTTCCGCTCTTCGACGTGCACAAGGCGGCAGAGGAAGTGCGTCGACTGGCGGCCAAGGGATGCCACGCGGTCACATTCTCGGAGAATCCGTCGGCCCTCCATATGCCATCGATCCACTCGGGCCACTGGGATCCGCTCTTCGCAGCGTGCTCTGACTCGGGAACGGTCCTCTGCCTGCACGTCGGATCTTCGTCCAAGGCTGCCTCGACGTCCCCCGATGCACCCCCCTCCGTGGGCATGGGGCTTTCCTCCGTCATGTCCATCTATTCGCTGGGCGATCTGTTGTGGGCGGATTTCTGGTGGCGATTTCCGGATCTGACCTTTTCACTCACCGAGGGTGACATCGGTTGGATCCCGTACTTCCTCCAGCGGGCTGAGCACATCCAGGCGCGCCACTCCGGCTGGACCGGACAGCAGTTTCCAGATGGCATGGGCCCCGCTGACGTGTTCAGGGAAAGAATCCTCTGCTGCTTCATCAATGATCCCATCGGCGTCAAACTCATCGACCAGTTCAACATCGACAACGTTTGCTGGGAGTCGGACTTTCCCCACTCGGACAGCTCATGGCCCCACGGACCTGAAGTCAACGAGCTGCAGTTCGCCTCGCTTTCGGACACACAGATAAACAAGATCACCCATGAGAACGCCATGCGACATTTCTCGTTCGACCCCTTTGGCATCAGGCCCAAAGAGCAGGCCACGGTTCGTGTCCTCAGAGCCGAGGCCATGGACGTGGACACCGTGACGAGGGTGGGGCGAGCTCCGGATCAGAGCGACCGTGACTACTTCAAGAATTTGGCAGCCCGGCCGGCATCTGCGAGTCCAGCCAGCGTCCTCTGACACGAACAATCTCTCGCAAGAGGAACTCGATCGGTGCGGCCGCAATCACCCTGCGTCTCGCGAGTCAGAAATCTCAGGGTCTCTGCCGCGATGTCGTTCGTGGATTCAATCGAGTTCCGAGCCAACGACTGAAACGAACGAGACCATCTCTCCGGGGTAGCCACCCAAGTTGTGGGTCAGGGCCAGCGAGCGATCTGTATGAATCTGTCGTTCGGACGGTGCTTCCCGACGGAGCTGCAGCCAGCACTCGAAGAACATCCGCAAGCCAGAAGCGCCAACTGGGTGTCCAAAACTCTTCAGCCCTCCGTCGGGGTTGACTGGGAGCTCGCCGGTAAGGTCGAACGTTCCGGCGAGGACCTCCTTCCAGGCGGTGCCGCGATCGGCAAACCCCAGATCCTCCATCAGCACCAGCTCGGTCGGGGTAAAGCAGTCGTGCACCTCCGCCAAGGCGAGTTGGCGCCGCGGGTCAGTGACACCGGCCTGAAGATAGGCATCGCGCGCGGCCGCTTCGCATTCGGGAAAGTGGGTGTAGTCGTAGGTTGGATCGATCAGGCCGGAGCCGCTCCCGGCGACGAAGGACAGACCCTTGATATAGATGGGCTTGTCGGTATAGCGAAACGCATCCTCGGAACGCACGAGGATGGCCGCAGCGGCTCCGTCGGCCACGCCGGCACAGTCGAAGACCCCGAGTTGGCCGGCGAGGCGGGCAGAGGACAAGACGGTCTCACGGGTGACCTCTTTTCGGAACTGCGCCCTGGGGTTGCGAGCGCCGTTGAAGTGATTCTTTGACGAGATCGTTGCGAGAACCTCAGCCATCTGGTCGTCGCCAACTCCGTACTTGGCACCGTAGGCTGGAGCGACCATGGAGAACATCGCCGCGGCCGTCAGAGTCCGGGCCGTCCCGTCATTTGGAGGGTTGTTCGAGTTCAGCCCCTGATATCCGCTGTCCTTGACCTTCTCGGCCCCGAGCGCCATCGCCACGTCGTAGCTTCCCGATGCCACCGCGTAGGCGGCTGCCCGAAGGGCCTCTGCACCGGTCGCGCAATAGTTTTCGACCCGAGATACGGGCTTGTTGACTAATTGGAGCGGTCGCGACAGCGTGAGGCCGCTCATTCCGCTCTGGGCGGTGCCCAACCAATAGGCGTCGACATCATCTTTGATGACTCCTGCGGAGGCGAACGCCTCCGAGGCCGCGTCAATGATCAAATCGTCGAGCCCCCTGTCCCAGTGCTCGCCGAAGTTGGTGCAACCCATCCCGACGATGGCGACCTGGTCACGGATGCCGTGTGAGCTCATCCGTCATCCCTTCGGTGGCACCTGCGGCGTTCTGCGGACCCAAAGCATCTACCTCGTCCAGGTCTGTAGGCCACGGCCCTGCGTTCCGAAGATCTGTGTCGCCATGACCTCGCCAATCCTGGACGCGTCCCAACGCTTCCCATCGTTCGAGGCGGAGGCGCCCTCCTGCCAGCCCCGCATGAGGTGGATTTTGTCGCCGATTACCCGGATGACCTGTCCGGTCACGTACTGGGCTTCGTCGGAGGCCAACCAGGCGACCACCGGAGAACTCCCTGCGGGATCCATCGGGTGGAAGGAGTCCTCTGGTATCTCATCCGGCTCGACGACAGTGGGAGAATTGGGCATGGTGCCGGTGATCCGTGTCGCACCGGCGGGTCCGATGGCATTCACTGTGACCCCGAGACGCTGCAGCTCCAGCGCCAGCGTCAAGGTGAGCCCGACGACGGCCGCCTTGGCGGTCGCGTAGCTGGTCTGGCCGAAATTACCGACTAGTCCCGCGCCCGAAGTGGTGTTGATGATCCGGCCCCGGCTGTCGAGTCCGGCCTTGGCGAGTGACCGCCAATGACGAGCCGCAACGCGGCTGGTCAGCCACGGCCCCCTCACGTGGACCGCCATGACGGCGTCCCACGCCTCCGTGCTGAGATTCCAAATGACTCCGTCGCGTACGATGCCCGCGTTGTTGACCAGGATGTCCAGGCGCCCCCACTCGTCGATCGCTCGTTCGATCATCGCTCCGGCGTCGTGCTCATCGGCCACGTTGCCATAGTCCGAAATGGCCGTGCCCCCACGCGCCGTGATCAGTCCGACTGTGACGTCTGCGTCCTTGCTGGAACCTTCACCGGAGACCGAGCTTCCTAAATCATTGACCACGACGCGCGCACCGCGACACGCCAATTCCAGGGCATGACCGCGACCGATGCCATGGCCGGCCCCCGTGACCACGGCAACCTTTCCTTCAAGCATTTCGCTCATAGGTACGAGGTCTCGCTCCGGTCGGAACTTTGGCTCGTTTGGGCTGCTGGCAGCGGGGGGCGACGGCTGATGAATACCATGCCGAATATTATATATAAAGCGCGAGTCAGGAATCTGCGTCCAGAGTGGTTCGGCCTTCAGGGGAGTGATCGGCGTCGCACCCGCGGCGACTTCAGCCAGACCGGCGCGTCAGCGTCCACCCGTTCTCTGCCATGACGCTGTGAATCTCTTCTTCGCCGAACCCGTGCCGTCGCAGGTCCAACGCAAAGTTCGCGTGGCTCAGCCAGCCCTTCTGCGTGTGGCCAGTCCGAACCGAACAGGATGTGATCTGTGCCGACAAAATCCTTCAGCTGACTCAGGTTGTCTTCGTAGAACGGGGCGATCCAGACGTGCTGGCGGAGCTTCTCGACCGGGTCCGATTGGAATGAGCCCGGCATCTGGCTGTACGCCTTCTTCAGCTTCTTGATCAGCACGGACACCCAACCCGCACCCGATTCGATGCTCGCCACCCGCACATTCGGGAAGCGATCAAAGAGGCCCTGGCATAGGAACGCAGCCATCGTTTCAAACGGCGGGCGATCAGAGCTGAGGACCGTGCGGAGGGGCGAGTACCGGAAGGCTTCAAAGTCGCCGGAGGGCTCCCAGTCTTTCAAGTAGCGGCTGTAGCCGGCGTCACCCGAGTGGATCCCGACTGTGACACCCGACTCGTTGACGACACTCCAGAAGGGATCGAACCGCGTGTCGGCCGGGGACGTAAGTCCGGTAGGAGTATATGCGGGCCCACCCTTTATGCAGATGATCCGCGCGTCAGCGTCGAGGACGCGCCGCAGTTCAGTCACCGCGGCATCGACATCGATGAGGGTAATCATCGGCGCCGCGAAGATCCGTTCTTTGTAGGCATAGCCCCAGTCGTCCTCGAGCCATCGGTTGAATGCCTCGAAGGCGGCGACCAGCGCCGGTGGATCGTCCGCGAGCGCTTCCTCCATCCCGACCCCGAGCGTTGGGAACAAAAAGCAGCCATCGAGACCTTGTCGGTCCATGACGGACAGGCGAGCGTCCCGGTCACGGTATTCGGGGCGGATGGGTTCGAGGTCGCCAAAGAGAGACCGGATGTCTTGTGCGTTTGGGTTCTTCCCTCTGAAATATTCGTCGAGGCTTCCCGGCTTTGCGACGGGGTCGAACACAGGATTCGGAATGAACTTGTTCAGCTTGCCACCGACGAGGAGTCGTTGCTTGCCATTGATCTCGGCCCATTGCATCGCGCGCTTTGCCATCGCCTTGTCGATGTGCCGGGTATACGCATCGGTGGCCTCGTAGTAGTGGTTGTCGGCGTCGAATGTCGTGTAGTCGACGGCGGCGTCCGAACTCGCTGCGGTGTCGGTCGTAGTTGTCGTCATTTCGCTCCTCTGGTCGGCTGTCCGTGTGACGGAGTCATGGGGAGTGGCCCTACGAAAGCCCGAGTACCCTCAGAGCGTTGGTACGAAGGAATTTCGGCCATACCTCGTCCTTGAGTCCGACATTGGGCATCTCGGTCATGATCCGTTCCAGCGAAAGACCCATCGGGAAATACCCGGCATAGATGATCTTGTCGGAGCCGCGAGTATTTGCATAGTTGATGATGTCCTTCGGGTAGTACTTGGGAGCGAAGGCGCTGGTTGAGTAGTGCAGCCCGGGCCACTTCAGCATGAGCTTCACGGCCAGTTCGGTCCATGGCTCGCAGCCGTGGCGCGTCACGAAGATCAAGTCCGGAAAGTCGTACATGACCTCGTCGATGAGCTCGACATGTTGGCAGGATGCCTTCAGCCGCGGGCCTGGTATCCCGGCACAACAGAAAATTGGTATGCCAAGTTCGACGCACTTGGCATAGATGGGATACATCTTCTTGTCGTTGATTGGCACCTGGGGAAATGTTCCCGCAGGAAACACGCCGACGGCTCGGGTTCCAAAGGTCTCGTGCTCGCGGACGAGACGATTGACCCCCGCCATACCTTCATTGGGATCGGCGCCCGACGACGGGATGAACCGGTCGGGGAATCGCTTCATCGCTTCGGCACCCGTTCCGGCCGGGTCACCGATGCCGATCAAACCTTTCTCGATTCCCCACAGGTCCATTTCCCGCACCGTCACGGCGATCGGGTCGTCGACGTCCTGCAAAGCCTTCTCGGGAACGTCCTTGAACATGTACTCGACCGGGAAGTCGAACTCTTCCTTGGACTGGGTGTCCCTGGTCTGTCGGGTAATGAACCGGTAGACCTCTTTCATATCCCGATGGGGAAAGCCCAACATCGTGTCGACCGCACCTATGTCCCGGGGCATGACCATCCGAGTGAGCCTCCTGTCGTCTGCGGGTCCGTCCTGCCGGCAAGAGCCGCAAGGACTCCAGATACTAGAACTTGATTCCAGTCGTGTCCACCTTCATGACGCACATCGTTGAGGACACCTCATGGAATACCCGGAGAGCACGTACTTCAGGACTACCAAGGCTATAGAATCAGGTTGTAGCTACTAGCAGGCGGCATGAACACGACAGCCGCATCCCAGTGGGGTTGACCCGAGGAGCCCGTCAGGGGTTGGGGCTTTGCGCCCGAACGCGGCCAGCCCGCAAGCCGATGGAGATCGAGTGTGGCTCGCCGCGGCTTACCGCTCCTCCGAGTGCAGCGTGAGTTCGAGAAGATCCGCCAAGTCGCCCGGGCGAGTCAGGAACGGCGAATGGTCAGTTGGCCAGACGACAACGCGATCCACTCCTTGCGCCATCTGATGCTGCGCTTCAGGAGGGATGGCTCCGTCTCGTGAACACACGACGTATGTCGAGGGAATCGTGCGGGGTACAGATGGAGTTGCGAATATGGCGGCTCCGTCCAGAACCATGGGACGGAGGCGGGACGCACTGGCGGCGATCGTCTCGGGACCACTGTCGCCGTAGAAGATCGACCACGCGTACTGGGGGTCAAACGAGCACTCGTCTTCGAGCGGCACGATGGCCTCGAGGAGCGGGATCGGGCGGTCGGTCAGGGCAGCTGCGTCCCCAGTGTTGACGAATGCTGCCAGGTAGACCAGGTGACCGACATTGGTCAAGTGCGTGACTGCTTGGTTCACGACCGCTCCACCATAGGAGTGAGCACAGACGACGACTCCTTGGCCTGCCGATTCGATAGCGGAGCGGGCAACGTCCACGTCGTCTGCGAAGCCGGTAAAGGGCAGCTCGACTGCGATCGCGTCGATCTTGCGGACGCGCAGTTCGCCCAACACATTGTCCCAGCACCAGGAGCCATGCCACGCCCCGTGGACCAAGACGATTCGTGTCATTTGGCATCGGAACTTGTTTCGACCGCGAGTGAGCACACGGGCACGGACAGACCTCAGACGATCTCAGAGATCTGCACGACGGGGGTGATGTTGGTGTAGTTCGCGACGTCGGCCGTCACATTCGCCGAGCCATCACCCGACAAAGCCGCACTCATCGCCTCGAGGGAATCGAACCGAAAGTGAACGGCTGCGACGTAGGGCCCATCGACGCCCCTGTCGATCTCAGCCCGCTCGAGCCCCCATGTCTCGAGAGCAAGGGGTACGTGGCGGTCGCGGTAGTAGTCGTGATCGAAGACGTGACCCTCCATTGTGCGCGTACAGGACGCTCATCCGTATCATCGAAGCCCGCTTTCTCTTTCCTAGGAACTGCTCTCGGTTTCGGTCAGCTCTTCGCGTCGATCGGTTTGGACGCCATCATGTTGGCTTCGAGAAGATACTCGGGGGGGCTGCCGTCGATCTGCGACGCGGCGCGTTCCCGGATCTTCTGTTGCTGGCGGTCCTGGGGGACATTGATCCAAAAGGTGTCGTTGATGATCCCGTCGAAACAGATGTCGGCAACCTCCGACAATGGAGCGAACTGCACCTCCAAGCCCGCATCTTCCATGCGCCGCAGGTAGACGCCGAGCGCGTCCCGCCCCTCCTGCGGTGGAGCGCCTGGCCGGTCGTATCGCTCGGGCCGATTGGCGCCTGGGCGCCAGATGCCGGTGTTGAGCATCCCCGGTGAGAACGTCGACGGGTAGAGCAAGGATGCGCTGACCTTCGCACCGATCTCGCGGAGCTGGCCCCAGAGGCACTCGGTGATGGTGGTGACCGCCGCTTTCGTTGTCGTGTAGACGGCACTGTTGATGAGGGGGGTGAACCCGCCGTTGCTGGACGTGGTGTTCACGACGTGCCCCTCCTCAGCCTGGGCGAGCAAGGTGGGAACGAATGCGTGGATGCCATTTACCACGCCCATCACATTGACGTCGAGCGACCAGCGCCAGTCGTTGACGTGGTGTTCCCACAACTGACCCTCGGACCCGGAGCCGATCCCGGCGTTGTTGCAGACGAGATGGACCGCCCCGTATCGCTCCAGGGTCGCATCCCGCAAGGCCTCGACCGATTCGAGTGACGTGACGTCGGTCACCACGCCGGTGACCTCGAGACCGCGGTCCGTCAACTCGCTCGTCGTCGTTTCGACCAACGCGGGAACGAGGTCCGCGACCACGACCTTCATCCCCTCGGCACCGAAACGCTCCACGAGCGCCCGCCCGATGCCCTGACCCCCACCCGTGACGACTGCGACCTTACCGACGACGTCCTTCATAGCGGCCTCCCCTTGATTGACGTGCGGACTCGCAGGCCGGATAGGCCCTAAGTCACGGGTCACGCTTCCCGACCCGATGCGGGAGTCGGCAAACGAATGATTGCATATCATTTGTGGTTGGACTATAACGCTGTCATAGGGCCTGGGGGGTATGAGATGCAGTCGCTCGCCGATGACCGCTACATCGTGATTTCGTCCGACGGCCACGCGGGCGCAGAGATGCTCGACTATCGCGACTACCTCGAACGTCGATATCTCGACGAGTTTGATGTGTGGGCAAAGTCTTATGTGAACCCGTACGCTGATTTGCGAGGGGAGACGGCCTATCGCAATTGGGATTCTGCCGCCCGTCTACGCGAGCTCGAGGATGACGGCGTCGTTGGCGAAGTCCTGTTCCCGAACACCATTCCGCCATTCTTTCCGTCCGGCAATCTGTTGGCACGCCCGCCGACGCTCGATACCTACGAGCTCCGCTGGGCCGGCCTTCGGGC
The DNA here is from genome assembly GCA_963726855.1 of uncultured Acidimicrobiaceae bacterium. Taxonomy (GTDB): domain Bacteria; phylum Actinomycetota; class Acidimicrobiia; order Acidimicrobiales; family RAAP-2; genus Bog-473. Next base: position 61,399 of record CAVSEB010000009.1, on the reverse strand, counting down.
GCATAATCGCTGGCTGGCCGACTTCTGTGCTGACGCTCCGGGTCGGCGTGCCGGTATGGCCCAAGTCTTCCTCAACGACGTCGATGACGCCGTCGCAGAGATCACCTGGGCGGCAGAACACGGTCTCTTTGGCGGGGTTCTGCTGCCGGGCGTGCCCCCCGACTCGGGACTTCCCGCTCTTTGCGCCAGCGACTACGAGCCGATCTGGGCCGCTTGCCAGGATCTCGACATGCCGGTGAACAACCATTCCGGAGCCGCCGGCCCCGAGATGGGGGAACACCTGGCTTCGATGGCCATCTTCATGGTGGAGCTGGGCTGGTTCTCACATCGCGTGTTCTGGCATATGGCTTTTGGAGGCGTCTTTGCCCGCTATCCCCGCCTGAAGTTGGTGCTCACCGAGCAGTCATCGGGTTGGATACCGGGCACGCTCAGCATGCTCGACTACCAGTACAGCCGCTTCACCGACGACGGGAACGCGGAGGCGCATTTCGGTGCCGAGCTGGTCAAGGAGATCCCGGAGCCACCCAGCTTCTACTGGAAGAACAACTGTTTCGTTGGCGCCAGCTTTTTCCGTCCGAACGAAGCGCCGCTCCGCTACGACATCGGCATCGACAAGATCATGTGGGGTCAGGACTATCCGCACATCGAGGGAACCTACCCTTACACGACAGAGGCGCTGCGCCACACCTTTGCCGGAATCGACTCCGATGAGGTGGGGCCGATGCTCGGAGGCAATGCCGCCCGCGTCTACGGCTTCGATCTCGAATGCACTTGCCCCCATCGCCGCTCGGGTTGGACCTCGGGTCGACGAGGTGAACGTGCCGCTCGAACGCGTCCCTGCTGACTCCCATTCGCTTGCTTTCGCCGGAGGAGACGTGAAGCCATGGTGACCGAGAACTACCTGATCATCTCGTCCGACACCCATGCAGGTCTCCCCGACGTTCAGTACAAGGAGTATCTCGAACCCCGCTACCGGGAGGCCTTCGACGAAGACCTGGTGCAGCGCGCTGCGCTCCGCGCCCCAGCGAATGCCCAGGTAGAAAAGCTCGAGTTCGTGAAGGACTGGTACGACCAGAACGAGGAGGGACTCCGGGGGGGATGGGATGCGGCTCGCCGCGATGCAGAGCTGGAAGCAGATGGCGTGGTGGGTGAGGTCATCTTTCCGGATGCCGACGCAGTATTGGGAGGTGCGTCCGCCCCGTTCGGTGCCGGCCTGGGTGCGAGCGGGGAGTACGACCCGACGCTGTTGATGGCCGGGGCCCAGGCCCACAACCGTTGGTTGGCCGAACTGTGCACGGACAGTCCGGATCGGCGGTGTGGCCTGGCGATCGTGCCCATCCTCCACGACATCGATGCTGCCGTTGCCGAGATCCGGAGGGCCAAGTCGTCCGGCTTGGGAGGCGTCCTCATTCCTGCGATGTGGCGTCCGTACCCTCCCTACAACGACCTCCGATACGAGCCGATCTGGACCGTTTGCGAAGAACTCGAGATGGTCGTCCACACGCACACGGGACCAGCGCCTCGCGAGGAGATCGGGACCGATCTGGGCATTTATGCCAACGAGACCATTTTCTGGACGATGCGGCCGATGTGGTTCCTGCTCTGGTCCGGTGCGTTCGAACGTCACCCCGGCCTCAAGTTCGCCATAACTGAAGGGGGGTCGTGGTGGGCAGCCGACCTCTTGTGGAGATCCGACATCGCGTACATGAACGAGCACGCCACCAAGAAGATGGGGGACATCGCCCCGAAGTTGAAGATGCTCCCGAGCGAGTATTTCGACCGCAACGTCTTCATCGGGTCGTCCAACACCCGTCGACGTGAAATTGCGCGTCGCTTCGAGATCGGAGTCGGCAACATAATGTGGGGCAACGACTTCCCGCACCCCGAAGGTACGTGGCCCCACACCCGCGAGTGGCTCCGCGAGACCTTTTGGGATTGTCCAGTTGATGATGCGCGGCAGATCCTCGGGCTCAATGCCGCCGAGGTCTACAACTTCGACATCGGCAAGCTGCAATCGATCGCTGATCGCGTCGGGCCCACCCCGGAAGATCTCGGTCAGAACGGCGGGGTCGACCTCCAGAAGTGGGACGAGATCGAAGCGGCCGGTCGACCGTGGCTCTCCGGCGTAGAGGTCGTTCCGATGGTTGTATCCGACTAAGAGCGAGCCCTGCGTCCGTAGCCACGCGGGACCGCAGTGGGGTGTCCAGGGGAATGAGCGAAGCCGAGCAACTCGCAACAGGATGATGGCTGGCCATCACTCGAGGTATGACAGGAGCTAGAAACAATGGTGTCGATCCTTTCCCAGTACTGCATCAATGTCACTGATCTCGAACGCGCGATCGAGTTCTGGGAGGGCGTGATTGGTATCCCGGTACAGAGCCGAACGGACATCCCAAATGTCAAGGAAGCAGTGCTGCAATCGCCGGCAGGGGGCAGTCGTATGCAGCTCGCCCAACACCTCGACCAGGAGGGTCCGGTCGACATGGGAACGGCGATGTGGAAGCTGTACGTAAACACCGACGATTGTGTGGCCCTCTATGACAAGGCGATTGCTGCGGGGTGCGAGTCGGTCTCACCCCCCAGTCGACTCGAGCGCTGGCCTGTGACAATGGCCTACATAAAGGACTTTGACGGCTACCTTGTGGAGTTCGTGGAGTATCACGAGGGCACACCGCCTGGCGTGCCGGACCCCAAGAATTTCAAGTAGCCCTGCCATCGGCGGGTTGGCTCTAAGGAACCGAGGTAGGAAGTCGTGGTGCAGAAGGGAAAGACGGGCCTCGCTGCAGCGGCCAGAACCGGTCCCTCCATCACGGTCGACAAGGTGCTTGCGACAGCCATGAGCGATGATCGAGGAGAGCGGGGTCGAAGCATTCAGCATGCGGAAGCTGGCCGCCGAACTCGGGGTCGGGACCCCGACTGTGTACTGGCACGTTGGCAACCGAGACGAACTCTTCAACAGGTTGATCGGGGAGATCAGCGACCAATTCGGCAATATCTCGCCTCGTGGCCGTACACCGGCCGATCGGATTGCCTCAATTTCGAACGCGCTCCTGCGGGAGGTACGCGCTCACCCCCAACTCATCGCCCTCTCGAAGACACAGGGCCGCGGTGAGGCCATCTTCACGAAGGCCCAAGCAGTCTTGGCCCACGAGTTGACCGCCAGCGGCCTGCACGGAGAAGAGGCGGCCTTTGCTGTCGCGCACCATTCTGCTCCATCTGGGTGGTTTCATCGTGCTGGAGGATGCGCTCTCACCCGACTACCGGGTGCGCGGGGCACAGGTATGGGCCCAGAGCGACGCCGAGATCGACGACGCCATGAGCACCATGCTTCAGCAGGAAGTCGACCTCGACAGAGTCTTTCGGTTCACGCTCGATGCCATCCTCCAGTCCATTCTCGGGGATCCGAGCGGGTGCCGATGAACGACCGATTGATTCGGCGAGAGCAATCGATGGCGGGGATCGCCGTCACAGAACATGGACCGTTCGATCCCACCGTGCCCAAGGTGGTGCTCGTGCATGGTGCGTTGGATCGAGCCAAGAGTTTTCTGCCGGTAGTGGAACACCTCCCTGAGTCTCAGGGTCATCGAGTATGACCGTCGGGGCTATGGCGAATCCCTCTCCGCGGGTGCAGCGGACTGCTTCTGGCGCAGCACGTGGACGACCTGTTGGACGTCATGGGTGAGGAACCGACCACGGTCGTCGCGCACAGTTTTGGGTGTGTTGTGGCTGTGTCGGCGGCGATCGAGCACCCCGGCCGGTTCCGGGGGCTCGGGCTCTGGGAGCCACAGGTGCCCTGGATGGAATTCTGGCCCAGATCGGTTCGCCAGGGACTCGAGGCGATGGCGGCCGAGGCCGACACGGATGCACTCGCTGAGCGGGTGTACGCATCGATGGTGGGGGACGAGGCTTGGCAGCGCCTTCCTGAAGAGCTCAAGGCGCATCGGCGAGCTGAGGGAATGGCCTTTCAAACGGACGTGGTCCAAGGGCTCAGCCCACCCTTTCGTTGGGAGGACCTGAGGGTGGCCAGTCTGTTCGGCGTCGGCCTTCAGTCATGGCCCTTCTCCCAGGAGGCCGCGACCAGGCTCGCGGAGTCGCTGAGCGCCGAGCTGTTTACGATCGCGGGCGCCGGCCACAGTGCGCATGTGAGCCATCCTCAGCAATTTGCGGAGTTCGTGCGACGCAGTACTGCTCTGTCGACCGTGGACAACACATACCAGACAGGCATGGCTGGGCGACCGTAGATCGCACTGACGCGGCCAGCCCGGCGTCGCCGCCAACACGTGCTTGCCAACGATGAAGAGGCTGGCACGTCACCCCATAGATCTTGGGGTGGTGGACCCGACATCCGAACGTCATCGACCACGATGACGGGCGGCAGGCGATGTCCAAAGTCTGGCAACTCGATCTCGATGTGCGATCCACGGGTCTCCTTTCGGGTCGCCTGTCGCCTTGCGGAGATCTCGAGTATGGGATGTATTCCGTCTCGGTGGGCCCGGCCGCAGCGGACCCTGAACATGTGCAGGTCCAGTCGATGGCCGGCCCTGCAGCAGTCGTACGGCCCGGACCGAGGTGCCCAGATCAATCGGTGTGTCTCGGGCCAGCCGGGCCGGAGCAGGCGACTCTTGCCGTGGAAGAGAACGAGGCATCTCCCAACGCCGGCGACATAGTAAGTGCTATGGTTCGACGCTAGCAGAATGTGAAGGGGTGGAGTCGTATGGCAGGAGCATTCGAACATCTGCGCGTTCTCGACCTGTCCTGGGGCATGGCCGGCCCAATGACCACGATGTTCCTTGCCGACAACGGGGCTGACGTCGTGCGTATCGAGTCGCCCCTGGGCGATCCATTTTCGGAACAGACCGGGTACCGGGTGTGGAATCGGGGTAAGCGCAGTGCCTGCCTCGATCTGCAAAGCGTCGAGGGCCGGCAGCAATTCGATCAGCTCGCCCGGGCCTCCGATGTGGTCGTTGACAGCTTCTCGTTGGGGACAACCGCACGACTTGGGATCGACCACGACGCCCTGAGTGCACTCAATCCCCGGATCATCACCTGTTCGATCACGGCCTACGGGGAGCACCCCACCCACCGTGACCGTCCCGGCTACGACGGGCTTGTCGCAGCCCGGACCGGCCTTCTCTTTGACCAAAAGGGTCGGCGGGGGACAGCTATGGAGTTCATCAATGGCCGTCCCGGGCCGTACCCCGAGTTCGGGGCGCCCGAAGGGCTCGTCCGTGGCGCCGATCGGGAAGGGCCAATCTTCCCGCGGACCCCGTGGCCAAGCATCGGTGCGACGTACTTCGCCACGCTGGGGATCGCTGCAGCGCTGCGCGCTCGACAGATCAGCGGCCTAGGCCAGCGCGTGACCACATCGCTGCTGCAAGGCGCGCTGGCTGCGTCGTGTCTGAATTGGCAGCGTGTCGAGAACCCGGATGCGCCGCTGTACTGGATGTGGCCCGTCGACTCGCGGTCCATCGAGGGCCTCTTCGAATGTGCGGATGGCAAATGGGTCCATCACTGGACACTCCGCCCCCGATGGGTCCTGGCGGTTTCTGAAGGGGACACGCTCTCGGCGATGGGGCTCGACACGTCGTACCGGGACGATCCCGATCGCGTCTCCATGGAGTCGGACGGGCTGCTGGCGGGCATCTTCCTCTACCCGCAGCTGGAGGAGGCGTTCAAGAAATTCCCCTCCGACCAGTGGGTGAGCGCAGCGGAGGAGGCGGGTCTTGGGATGACCACGGTGAGGCCACCGGGAGAGGCGCTCGCCGACAAGTCCTTCCTCGCCGATGGCTGTGTGGTGGAGGTCGACGATCCCGAGCTTGGAATGATTCGTCATGCCGGGCCGCTCCTGGAGTTCTCGGCGACGCCGGGGGCAGTCGCTGGGCCGGCGCCCCGCCCGGGCCAACACACCGACGAGGTGCTCGCCGAGGCCCGATCGGGCCTGGCAGATCCCACTCACGCACTCGGATCCAAGGGACCTCTCGCCCATCCCTTGGCCGGAGTTCGGGTTCTCGACCTGGGGCTAGGGGTCGCGGGCCCGTTCACCGGGCGTGCCCTCGCCGACCTCGGGGCCGATGTCATCAAGATCAACGCGCTGTACGACAAATATTGGAACGGGACGCACATGGGTCTGGGTGTGAATCGCGGGAAGCGCAGCATCGCGTTGAATCTCAAGAACGCGACCGGCAGGGAAGTGCTGGAGAGGCTGCTGCAGGATTCAGACGTGATCACACTGAACTGGAGGCCCGGCGCGGCCGCCAGGCTTGGTCTCGACTACGAGACCCTGCGCGAGCGATACCCGCGACTCGTCTACTGCAATACTCGGGGCTACGAGAAGGGTCCCAGGTCTGATCTGCCCGGCACCGACCAGAATGCCGCGGCCATGACGGGAACGGAATGGGAGGACGGGGCGTGCGGCGCCGGCAACCCTCCGCTTTGGAGCCGGTCCAACATGGGGGACACCGGCAATGCCCTCCTGGCGGCCATCGCCATTACGACCGCCTTGTACCACCGAGACAGGACCGGGGAAGGTCAGGCGGTGAGCACCTCCATTGTCAACGCCGGGCTCCTGCACACGTCTTATGCCTGGATCCATTCGGACGGCACCGCACCGGACTGGGGGCAGGTGGACGGCGATCAGTTCGGGCTCTCCCCCTACTACCGCCTCTACCGATGTGCGCTCGGCGGGTGGGTCTTCCTGGCCGCACTCACGAGTGAGGCGCGGGCGAGGCTGCGGACGCTGCTTCCGGGCGAGCCCTCAGGAGACGATCCGGGGTCGGTGGCCGACTGGCTGGGGTCGTACTTCCAGGGCGCCGTGGCATCGGAGGTCTTCGCCGCCCTCGACGACGGGGGTGTGCCGATCGAGGTGGTCGACGAGTATTTCTGCCGGAACCTCTTCGACGATCCCCACGCCAGGCGACTGGACCTGGTCAGTGAGACCCATTCGAGCGCTGTGGGCCGATTCGAAGACCCGGGCTTGCTCGTCAATATCAGCCCCTCCGAACCGGTCATCCAGCGGGGCCCGTGTGCCTGCGGGGAGCACACCAGGGACATACTGAGCGAATTGGGCTACTCCGACGCCGAGGTCAAGGCCATGGTGGAGGGACGTGCGGTCTTGGATGCGGCGCAATGAGCGAGACCGGCGAAGTCTCCCGCCCCGCCCCTCTCCTCAACGATGACAACCACTTCTATTGGGACGCCGCACGCGAAGGTCGCCTCGTCACGCAGCGATGCCAGAAGTGTGGCCGGCTGCGACATCCGCCTCGACCAATGTGCCCGGTGTGCCACTCGCTCGAGTTCGAGATCATCGATCTGGCAGGGGATGGCGTCGTCTACAGCTACGCCATCCTTCATCACCCACAGAACCCGGCGTTCGAGTACCCAGTCCTGGCCGCCTTGATCGATCTCGACGAGGGTGTCCGGGTGCTGTCGAACTTGGTCGAGGTCGATCCATCCGACATCACAGTCGGCATGCCGGTGACCGTCGATTTCCGGCCTACGCGCCACGATGGCGCGGTTCCCGTCTTCAAACCCAAGGCGAAGGCTCGATGGATAGTCGACTGCGTGACACAACCGCGATCGTCGGCATGGGCCAGACGGAGTTCTCGAAGGCGGCCGGTCGCAGCGAGACGCAGCTGGCCGCCGAGGCGATCGTGGCCGCGCTCGCCGATGCGGGACTCACGACCGCCGACGTGAACGGGCTGGTCAGCTACACGATCGATCCCGTGGAGGAAACCGAGCTCGTCCGGACTCTCGGCATCCCGGAGATCAGTTTCTCCAGTCGAGTGCCCGTACGGGGGTGGCGGCTCGCAGGGCGTGCTCCTCCACGCGGCAGCGGCCGTGGCGGCGGGCGTCGCTGACGTGGTCGTGGCCTACCGGGCCATCAAGGCGAGGTCAGGCGAGCGCTTCGGCCGGGCGGCGGTCGGGGGCAGGGGGGCGTCCGTCACACTCCGGCTCGACGGCCATGCAATGGTGCACCCCGTATGGCGTCCTCACGCCCGCATCGTGGATGTCGCTCAATTCCGTCCGCTACATGCACGCCTACGGCGTGACGAGCGAGGATTTCGGTCGTGCCGTCGTGCAGTTCCGGGACTACGCCGCAAACAATCCGAATGCCCACTTCTACAAGAAGCCGATCACGCTGGACGACCATCAGGCCTCGCGGTGGATCGCCGAACCAGCCATTCGGCTCTTCGACTGCTGTCAGGAAACCGATGGCTCGGTGGCGCTGGTGATCACCTCCGCCGAGCGTGCGCTCGGAAGTGACCGGCCCGTGCTCATCGGGGCGGTCGCGAACGCCGCCCTCTTCGAGGAGGAGATCGCCAGCAACCACTACACGAAGGACATTGCGGTCATGGAGGGGTGCTGCGGCGATGGCCAAGAACTCTGTTCGAGGGGTACGGATTCAAACGATCCGACATTGACGTCGCGATGATCTATGACGCGTTCACGCCGATGTTTCTGATGCAACTCGAGGGTCTCGGATTCTGCGGCCCAGGGGAGGCCAAGGACTTCATCGCCGACGGGAACCTGGGACCGCAGGGCAGTCTTCCCTGCAACACCAACGGTGGCTTGATCGGCGAGGGCTACATCCACGGACTGAACCTGACCGCCGAAGCCGTGCGGCAACTCCGTGGCACGTCGCCGAATCAACTGGTCGATCCAGAGATTGCGCTGGTCTGTGCCAGTCGAACCGGTCTGATTCTCAGGCGCCCCTGAGCGGATGTCTCCTCCAGCGCCCGTCATGCCAAGCGGTCACGAGGCGGACCCAGCGGCCAAGCGCCTGCGTGAGCTCCTGGTGCCTGATCGCTGCGCGGTTCTGGTCCAGGAACTCCAAGAAGGGGTGGTGGGCCCGAACTCTCGACTCAGCGCATTGGCCGAAGTGGTTCACGAGTCTTCCCTCGTCCCGCACGCGGCGAAGGTGCTTGGGAGTGCACGTCGGATCGGGATCTCCGTGATTCATTGCACCGCCGAGAGTCTGCCGCAAGGTCTGGGACGCAATACCAATGCACGGCTGTTCGTCGCGGCGCGCAAGCTGGGCATGGACAACCGGCCTGGCTCCGACTCAGTTCAGCCGGTCAGCGATCTCGGTCCCGTTCGATACCGACATCGTGCTGCCTCGCTTCCACGGTCTGAGTCCGCTCACTGGCTCTTCGCTGGACTCACTACTCCGCAACAGCGGTGTGCGCACTCTCGTCGTGATGGGTGTCTCCCTGAATGTTGCGATACCGAACCTCGTATTCGACGCAGTGAATCGGTCGTATCAAGTGGTTCTGGTGTCAGATGCTGTTGCAGGCGTCCCACGGGAGTACGGAGCCCAGATGATCGAGCACACCCTGTCTCTCGTCTGCACGATCGCGTCGAGCGAGGAGATCGTCGATGCCTGGGTGTGAATCGCCGCGCACCGCTGACCGCACCGCCACCGCCTACCAGGAGCCCCGTTGGCAGTGGAACCTCACCTGATGAGCCTTCGTCGACGACGAGCTTCTCGGACGGGTCGCTGATGGCGCGCCGACCTCGCTGCCCTCGTGGATGACCTCGTGGCCGAGTCTGCCGCACTCCAAGCCGTGCTCGACGGGCTCCGCCCCGAGCAGTGGTCCCTGGCCACCCCGGCCGCCGGCTGGAGCGTGGGCGACCACGTCAGCCACCTGGCGTACTTCGACGTCACGACGCTGCAGTCGCTTCACTGATCCGGAGCAGTTCCGTCTGGACGCCGCTGCCCTCAGGGCCGGCGGCGACGACTTCTCAGATCGCATCGCGGCCGAATACCGAGGTCTGCCAGGTGCGGAGCTCCTCGCCTGGTTCCAGACTGCTCGTGCTGCGCTGGTGGACGGCTACCGCACGGTCGATCCCGGGCGCCGACTTCCCTGGTACGGGCCGGACATGACGCCAGCCTCGTCCGTCACGGCCCGACTGATGGAGACCTGGGCTCATGGCCAGGACATCGTCGACGCGCTGGGTACGAACGTTGTTGCCACGGCACGGTTGCGTCACGTCGCCGACCTGGGCATTCGTGCAATGCCCTACAGCTACGCCATCAACGATCTGCCGCCTCCCACCGACACGATCATGGTCGAGCTCACCTGCGCCGGATGGGGCCGCCTGGAGCTGGGGTTCGGCGGACGCCGTCAACCGCGTCGAGGGCAACGCGTTGGACTTCTGTCATGTGGTCACGCAGCGCAGGCACCCCGACGACACGGGTCTGGTCGTGACCGGTCCCGTCGCTCAGCAGTGGATCTCCATCGCGCAGGCTTTCGCTGGGCCGGCGGGACCCGGCCGGGCTCGGGCCGTGCATGCCGGGACGGCCGCTGAGGTGGCCGGTTCGTTGCACGACATGGACCTCGGTACGAGTTCCGCCAATGGAGACGTGCCAGCACGAAGCAAGGAGGAGCAATGACAGTTGTCGATGCCCGCGAGGGCCCGATGAGCGATGAGCGCCTGATCTCAGCTGACAGTCATGTCGCCATCACCCACGAGCAGGTAAGGGCTCATCTCGCCCGAGCGCTTCCACTCTGACTACGACGAGGCCGTTGCCGCCTTCACCCAGCGGATGGCGCGCGGCACGGCGGCTGCCAATCAGGCCGGCATGACCATGAAACGAAGCGACAGCAACGCGCATATCGGGGCCAATGCCGTCTTCAAGCGGCCGGGTTATCGGGATCCACGTGAACGGCTGACGGACATGGACCTCGATGGTGTCGAGGTCGAGGTGCTGTACTCGGAAGTCAGCGCTTTCCGGTATATCCCGGACCTGAAGACAGGCGCCGGCGAAGCCACGCGCGCCTTCAACGACGCACTGGACGAGTTTGCCTCGGCGGATCGTGCACGGCTCTGCGTGTCGTACCAGATACCGATCCACGACATCGATTTCGCTGTTGCCGAAGTGCAGCGCACCGCGGAGCGAGGAGGGAAGTCGCTCCAGCTGCCCGTGTTCCCGCCCGAGTTCGGGCTCCCCGACTACTACGACGAGCGATACGACCGCCTCTTTTCGGCCATTGAGGAGACCGATCTACCGGTCTGCTGCCATATCGGCCTCAACACGAGTCTGGACGACCTCAGCCGACGAGACCCCACGCCCCAGAAGGGCGTGATGGTGGCGATGACCCCGCTCACAACGGGGGAGGCGTTCGGGATGTGGATTCTGACCGGCGTGCTGGCTCGCCACCCCCGGCTCAAGCTCGTGTTCGTCGAGCCCGGATTGGCGTGGGTTGCCTGGTGGCTGCACGTGGTCGACGACATGGTGCTTCGGCAGGGGTACGAGTTCCCGGGATTGACCGAGTTGCCAAGTTTCTATTTCCACCAGAACGTACATCTGACGTTCATCGAGGAGGACTTCTCGCTCGACCTACTCCGCGATCGGATCGGCGTCCAGAACATCATGTGGTCGTCTGACTATCCACACCCGGTCACCTCCTGGCCCCACTCTCGGCAGGTGGTAGAGAAGCAATTCCAGTCGATCCCATCGGGCGAGCGGGAACTGATCCTCTCCGGAAACGCCAACCGTGTCTGGAACCTGTCCGACTAGGCGCAAAGGAGACCTCGCATGATTGCTCAAGAGTCGGTAGGAGCGCTGAACAGTGGGGCGAGGCCCACGGAGCGACGTCCGCGGCCAGCGGCCCATTCCGTAAAGCGTCCTTGAGCGTGGCGCAGGAGAATTCGGAACCGGCGAGTCGAACGCGACCTGAACGCAGAGGCGCTTGGCGTACGCCGTATCGGCGTCAGCGTGGACGTGAGTGATGTCGCGCCTGCAGGCTGCAAACGAATCGCCGCCGATCTCTTCGTGCCCCAGTGTGTCACCTCGGCGCCTCTGCTGTGGGTGTGTATTCCTGGCGGTGGCATAATCGCCAGTACTTCGACCTTGACGTCGCGAGCAAGAGCGGTGGGTTCAGCATGGCCCGTCATCTCGCGGCCGGCGGCGATCTCGTCGTGACCGTCGATCCTCCGGGTGTGGGCGGGAGCGATGTGCCTCATGACGGGTACACGCTCACTCCTCGCGTGGTCGCCGACGTCCTGGCGGTTGCGATCGACGGGCTTCGAGCGGATCTCGGAAGCGACGGCTTCGCTGCGGCGGGACTGTCCGGCGTCATTCCCCGGGCCGTGGTCGGGCTCGGGCACTCAGCCGGGGCCCTTCTCGTCGCCTGCCAACAAGCGCACCACCACTCATACGACGTCGTCGCCTTACTCGGCTTCTCCGCGTCGGGACTTCCGAGCGTCCTGAGCGAAGACGAGCTTCGCTATGCAGGCCGCCCCGAGAGGTTCTCGGAGGATCTGAAGAATCTCACCAGAGCACGGTTTGGGGATCCGCTCCCCGAGTGGTCGAGCAGCAGTACGGGAGAACTCGAAGCCAACGCCGTTGCCGCGCAGGTCGATAAGGCATTAGCGGCGGCGAACTCTCGACTGCTGGCGCTGGTCGGCATGACGGCCATCGTGCCCGGGTCGGTGCAACCGGAGCTGGACGTACTCCGTATCCCTATTTTTGCGGCCCTCGGTGAAAATGATCTCGGCGGTACCTTGGACGTCCTGCCGGGGCAGTTCCCTGCCTGCGGCGATCTGACTCTGTTCCTACTCGAAGGCGCCGGCCACAATCACAACGTGGCGGTCAATCGCCGAATTCTCTGGGACCGCGTTGCCCGCTGGGCAACTTCCGTCACTTCCTGACGAGTCAAACGGAGCTCGCGCGTTCGTTTCCCACCCAGAAGCGACGTTGCAGACTTCGTACCATAGTGAGTACTATGGTACGAAGGATCCACTGTGGCTGGTGGCTGCAGTCGTGGAGGAATCGGTGCACGCCGAGAATCCAGACCCGCTCCAAAAGTGGAGGACAGCAGTGACGCATTCGACCCTGGTGTACGACCCGTCTTCTTACGAGCTCCAGGAGAATCCGTTCCCCGTCTACCGGAGGATGCAGGACGAGGCCCCGCTGTATCGGAACCCCGAAATGGGATTCTGGGCTCTCACTCGATTCGACGACGTGGTGGCAGGTTTGGCTGACTGGTCCAATCTCAGTTCAGCCCGCGGCACTTTGATCGAACAGATCCAGAGCGGGGGCGACCCGCCGGACATGATGATCTTCAACGATCCACCTCGGCACGAACAGCTCCGCCGCCTCATTGGGCGCGCCTTTACGCCGCGCCGCGTTGCACAACTCGACGGCACCATCCGCGGCATGTGCAAGACGTGGATTGAACAGATGTGCGACGCGGGCGGGGGAGAGGTCGTCGCTGAACTGGCGGGAAGGCTCCCGATGGCTGTGATCGCCGCGCTGCTGGGTGCTCCAGCCGAGGACAACCCACTTCTGAAGGACCTTTCGGACAGGCTGCTCCACCGTGAGGACGGTTCAATGACGATGCCTGAGGACGGCATCGCGGCCGGCGCGGAGCTATGGGCCTACTTCAGCGAGCTGATTGACCGTCGCCGGGTCGATCCCGCAGACGATCTCGTCTCGGCTTTGATCCAGGCGGAGGTATCCGATGAGCATGGCGCGTGGCAACGACTCAGCGAGCAGGAAATAGTCAACTTCTGCCTCCTGCTCGGTGTGGCGGGCAATGAGACGACAGCCAAACTCATTGCCACGGGGGTCGTGACGCTCAACGACTTCCCGGACGAGCGGGGACGGCTGGCGGCAGATCCCAGTTTGTGGCCAAAAGCGATCGAGGAGCTGCTGCGATTCGATCCCCCCTCCCACTATCAAGGCAGGGTCACGACCGCACCCACCCAGCGCCATGGCGAAGAGATGCCTGAGGGTTCAATCGTCCTCCTCATCAACGGAGCGGCCAACCGGGACCCACGTGCCTTTCCCGATCCTGACCGCTACATCGCCGATCGCCCGATCGAACGCCATGTGGCCTTTGGCCACAGCATTCACTTCTGTCTGGGTGCACCGCTCGCCCGACTTGAAACGAGGATCGCGTTGGAGGAATTCGTCAAGCGTTTCCCGCAGTACGAGGTCGACCGAGCGGGTATCGAACGATTCCACTCGACCAATGTGCGTGGCCTGTCCAAGGTGCCGTTCGCCGCATAGCAGTACGCACCCTGGAAGATGCTCGCGTGGAGATCGCTTCCCGCCCGAACGTTGATACTCCACCTCTGCGTGAGCGGTTCCGGTGTCGGGCAAGGAAGGCGCCGCCGCAGCGGTGTCCTTCGGTTTCTCTGGCTTGCATCCGCCGACCCAAGTGTCGGCGCCGCCGCGGGGTTGTCGTACTGCGTACGCAACCCTCCTGCATCGCAGACCGGCTACAGCCCGTAGACGCGGGCTGCGTTCCCAGCCACGATCAGATCGCGCTCGTCAGTGGGAATGCCCTCGAAGTTCTTCTCGACCACGCCCTGCGAGTTCGGCCACGAGGTGGCAGGGTGCGGAAAGTCAGTGGACCACATGATCCGGTCGACGCCGAGCTCATGCCGATGCTCGAGGCCCCGCGCGTCATCGACAAACGTCATGTACATCTGGCGGTGGAAGTAGCTGCTCGGTTTGTCGTCCAACTCGGGGAAGTCGTAGGGGCCCTCAGCCATATGGTCCAACACGTGCAGGTAGTGCGGTATCCAGCCAAGACTGGGTTCGACCAGGACGATCTTGAGGTCGGGGAATCGGGCGAGGACGCCAGGCAGGATCCAGAAGGCAATGGTCTCGGCGAGTCGCATGGCGGGTTGGGACGTGAAGATCGCCTTCTGTGGCGTGGGGTCGCGACGGAAGAGGTCCCAGAGCGACGCCACCAGGCCCAAGTGCTGACTGACGGACATCTCCGATGCAGAGATCGCTGACCAGACCGGGTCGTACCGGGCGTCGTGGTATTCGGGCAGTCCCACTTCGCTCGGGAAGGTCGGGATGTGGATTGCCTTCGCCCCCTCCTCAGCGAGTCCTTCGATCTGCTTGACGGCGAACTCGATGTCTATGAGCGGCACTTGATACGCCGGCACCAGCCGCGCCGCATCGGCAGAGGCAAAGTTCAGCATGAACCGGTTGAAGGCCTCGGAGGCTTCCTTCCAGCCGTCCTTCATATGGGGGTAGTGCCGGAAGGCACTGACCTCGCTGTAGAGGATCTCCGCATCCACTCCGTCACGATCCATGGCCTTGAGTCGTTGGGCGGGGTCGTAGTAGCCCGGATCGGAGAAGGCCTCGTGGCTGAATCCGGCGACCATCACCGAGCGATCTACGCCTCCCATCTCCCTCTGTTGCTGTTCTTCTTCGGCCGCGACCGCGCCGTCCCAGTCGGCGTGGAATCTCGATGGAATGAGCTCCCTCAGCTGTTCGGGCGTCACCTTGACGTGAGAGTCAACGGAGATCAATCGGGTCGTCATGTGCTCTCCCTAAAACAGGGACTCGTGAGGAGCCGCCGCGGCGCGCCTGGCGCCTCGAGTTCCCTACATAGTAACTACAATGTTGAAGCTAACATAGGTCTCTCGGGCCTACAAGGGGACACCTAGAGTTGCCAGCGTGACAATCAAGCCAGAGCGGACAAAGGCAGACCGCGCCCAGCGTCGAGAGCACACCGCAGGCGGCGGAGACCTCGATACTCGTGAACGAGTGATCAAAGCGGCTGTCGAATGCATAATTGAATTGGGTTTCTACCGAGGGTCCAGTACCAATGAGATCGCTCGAAAGGCGGGGGTCACCTGGGGAGTGATCCAGTGGTATTTCGGCAATCGAGAAGGTCTGATGCTCGCGGTCCTCGAGGACGGAGCGAGCCACATGGTCGAGACCGTGAAGGACGCGCACATAGAGGGAGAGACCGTTGCCGAGCGGATGTCACAGCTGGTCGACGTGTTCTTGACGCACTATGCCAGGCCCGCCTATTTGGCCAGCCTCCAGGTCATGCTCAACATGGACCACGACCCCCGAACCAGTGCTGACGTCCGCAAGACGATGCGGGAGGTTGCCGAGCGGTCTCATACTCCCGTGCGGCGGCTGCTGCGGGAAGCTCTCGGCCCGGCAGCAAACAAGCCTGATCTCGCGACGACAATCTTTCTCGTGATTCGTGGCTTCGCCTTCAGCCAACAACTGTTGGACTCCATGGCCTACGACACCGTGGCGCCGAAGCAAGATCGCGGCCAGCGGCATCGGCGACTGCTCACCGAAATCCTGACGCCCTACGTGGAGATCGCCGAGGCAGCGGATCGTTGAGGAACGGCGTGTCGATCCTGATCGACCGAAAGGAAGGAGCTCCGTCGCCTGGGTACGCGGAGCCCTCGCGACCGAGAATGCGAACGAGCAGATCGATGGGCTGAGGGGGCGTCAGCCACGTAAACTCCCCTTCGAGAAGAATTCAGTGATGGCCTACCGTTCTCCAGCAGGTTGAGGATGGGGATTGAGATGAAGAATGAAGACTGGTAACGAGACCATTGACAGGGCTAACGGTCATTACACGATCGTCACGGCTGACAGCCATGCCGGCGGCAGCCACGCGGCCTACCGGGAGTACCTCGATTCCAAATACCTCGAGGAATTCGACGCCTGGCGGGCCAAATACAAGAACCCGTTCAAAGATCTCGGGGACACGCGGAGGCTCCGCAACTGGGATACTGAGATGCGTAACAGCCAGCAAGAGGCCGATGGCATCGTCGGAGAGGTGATCTTTCCGAACACGATCCCGCCTTTCTTCCCGAGCTTCGTTCTCTTCGCTCCGCCTCCCAAGCCCGAGGACTACGAGCATCGCCTCGCCGGAATCCGGGCCCATAACCGATGGCTAGTTGATTTCTGCAGCGAATTTCCCGAGCGCCGGGCCGGCATCGGTCAGATCTTCCTCAATGACATCGACGACGCGATTGCCGACGTGCGGTGGATCAAGGAGCACGGCCTTCGCGGCGGTTTGTTGCTGCCCAATGTCCCTCCCGATGTCAAGTGGGTGCGTCCGCTCTACGATCCGGCATACGACCGGCTTTGGGAGGTGATCCAGGACCTCGAGATGCCCATCAACATCCACGGAGGTACCGGAGCGCCTGACTATGGCGACTACCCCTTCGCGATGCTCTTCTACATCAACGAGGTGGGTTTCTATTCGCAGCGACCCTTCGTGCAGTTCGTGTTGGGAGGGGTATTTGAACGATTCCCTCGCCTCAAGTTCGTCATTACCGAGACCCAGTGTTCCTGGGTCCCAAGGCTGCTCAGCGACCTGGATGCCACCATCGACCGAATCCGCAAAACCGGCCAGACGGGGGAGATTCGCTATGGCGATGAGCACAGGCTCGACCATCTAGCCAGCGAGTACTTCGCCCAGAATGTGTGGATGGGGGTGAGCCAGCCTCGACCCGCGGACGTCGCAGTGCGAGCACAGATTGGCGCCGACCGGTTCATGTGGGGCAGCGACTATCCCCATGACGAGGGAACGTACCCGTTCACCCGTGAGACGCTGCGCCAGGTAATGCGTGAAGTCGAGCCCGACGAGAAGCAGCGCATCCTGGCAGAAAACTGCGCCAAACTCTATGACTTCGATTTGGTCAAGCTTGCACCGCTGGCCGCAAAGTTCGGTCCGACAGTCGACGAACTGGAAAAGCCACTCGGTGCGCTGCCTGAAAACGCGAACGACGCGCTCCTCAAGTCGCAAACCAGCTAGTCGGACCATCCGAGCCCATCCAGAGCGGCCGCTGGATAGCCGGACACCACTGCAAGGGGACGGCGGGTCGTCCTGCGTTTTCCTCTCCGGTGCGGGTTCGGATTTCCCTGTCCCTTGTTGAAGTTCCGACTATCTCAGGCGACGACGCCCGCCGTGCGGAGTTCTTCGATGCGATCGCCGAGGCCGAGCTCGGTCAGCACTTCGTCGGTGTGCTCGCCAAGGTCCGGGGCGAGGCCTGCGAGTGTGGCCGGGGTCCCGTGGAAGTTGGTGGGGTGGCGGGGGAGACGTGCACGGCCGACGGTCGGATGGTCGAACTCGGTGAACATGCCGATCGCCCGGGCGTGGGGGTCATTCACGATCTCGACGGTTGAGAGCACCATCGCAAACGCCACCCGTTCGCGCTCGAAACGTGCGGTGGCCTCGGCCTGGGTGAGATTGGCGGCCTTTGCGTAGCACATGTCGAGAACGGGTTCGAGTACATCGCGGTTCATGCGTCGCTCGGCCACGGTGGCGATACGGGGGTCATCGAACCCTTCAACGTCCAGCGCCTTGCACATTCCGGCGAAGTCGGCGTCGGTGGTGGGCACGACGATGCCCCAACCATCGCGGAAGCGCATGGGCTTGAAGCCGGCGTTGAAGCTCGAGTTCATCGAGCCATCGGACCCGAGCAACACTTCGTTGCCGGCGGACTCGGCCCATAGGAAGGACACGCAGGCATCCGCCATTCCCATCTCGAGATGTTGCCCACCATGGCCCGTTGCCCGGGCGTACAGGGCTGCCGTGATGGCCTGGCTCGCGTAGAGGGCGCTGACCTTGTCGGCCGCGTTCTGATGCAGGAAGGTGGGCGGACCGTCGTTGGGATCGGCCTGGTTGGCGGCGAAGCCGGCGTAAGCCTGGATCGATGTGTCGTAGGCGCTGCGGTGACTGTAGGGGCCCTCCGGCCCGAAGCCCGAGACTGAGCAGTAGATGACCTCGGGGTTCCGGGCTCGCACCGCCTCGTAGCCCAAGGCCAACCGGTCGATGACCCCGGGTCGGAAGTTCTGAACGATCACGTCGGCCGTGGTGGCCAGTGCCATCACGATCTCTCGGCCTTCGTCGGTAGCGAGGTCGACGGCGATGCATCGTTTCCCGCGGTTGCAGGCCAGGTAAAAGGCACTCATGCCGTTGACAGACACGCCGATCCAGCGGGCAATGTCACCGATCCCGGGTCGTTCCACCTTGACGACCTCGGCCCCCTGGTCGGCCAAGAGGGCAACGGCGTAGGGACCAGTGAGAGCGATCGAGAGGTCGAGTACCTTCACCCCCGCCAGCGGTCCGGTCGAGGGGCCCGAGGGGCTGGCGGCGGTGCTTCGAGACATGTCCTTCATCCCTTGGTGGTGAATACACGCTTGAGACAAGGACTTTACAGGGTCCGCAGAGTGTAAGGTCGAGCCTCGTGTCCGGCCACAGCGCAACAAAGATCGCCCCCAGCTGGGCTGGCCGACCGCCGGCGGACGACGCGGAAGCGACTCAGCGGATTCGCGACGCGGCTCGCCGGTGTATCGACCGCAACGGGGTCAACGTGCGGATTGCCGAGGTGGCACGCGAGCTGGGCGTGAGCCGCCCGACCATCTATCGGCACTACGCCAGCGGCCACGCTGTGCTCCTGGCGGTCGCGCTGGAATCGATCGAACCGCTCCAGACCCGTGTCGCGTCCATGGACGTCGATCACAGTGCGACCCCGGCCGAGGTGGCAGCCGAGGTTGGCTGCCTCCTCTTCGAGTGGCTTTGCCGGGACTCCCAGCTCCGTCAGCTAACGAGGTTCGCCGCCGGTACAGCAACCGATGACGTGACGAGCAGCGCGGCGCTCGTGCTCACCGGCGGGTTGATCGAGCGAGCCGGGGCTTCGTTCGACCTGCGGGCCCACGCAGACCATCTCGACGAGATCGCCGAGCTCGTGCACGCGGCTGGTCCATTCGATGATCGAACGGCCCGCTCTTCTCGCTCACCGAACCGGCGAGCAGTGCGAGACCTTGCGCCGATGGATCACCGCTGCCGTTGACGGGATACTCACGGGGAATGCCGAATCTGTGGAAGATCGGGACCGGGAGCAATGAAGCCTGCGATCCGAGGTGATGACGGAGGAACGCATTGGTAATGAGACGACGGCACATCGATCAACGACGTCAAAAGAGGAGGTAGCCGTGGTCAGGTTCGAGGAGAGCAGCATCACGTTTCCGTACAAACGGTCGCTTGGACCGGTGATCGGGGCGTTCATGACGGCGCTCACCGAGAAACGGATTCTTGGGATCCGCAACGGAGACGGCGTCTTGGTGCCGCCGATGGAATGGGACCCGGCGACCGGAGCCGAACTACGTCGCGAGCTGATCGAAGTCGGCCCTGCCGGCTCGGTCCAGTCGTGGACGTGGGTGCCTGATCCCACTGAGCAGCATCCGCTCGACCGACCATTCGCCTTCGCCTTTATCCGGCTCGACGGGGCATCAACGCCGTTGCTCTACGCCGTCGATGCTGGCTCGCCGGGCGCCATGGCCGACGGGATGAGAGTGGCGCCGCGGTGGAAGGGCACGCGGATTGGCCACATCACGGACATCGCCTGCTTCGTGCCGGGCGAGGAGTCCGAGGTCGAGGGCGATGATGTGGGACCGGCCCTCGAGCCCGTGGAGATGATGGACTATCTCGCGTCCATCACCTACCGGAATCCGGTCCCACTGACGAGTGATCTCGTGGTCGACGCTTCCCGGCAGCACCGCCTGGTTGGGTTCCGCTGCCCCGTATGCGGTAGGACATATGCCGGCGGGCGGGGCATATGTCCCATCGACTCGCTCGAGCTCGATGAGCAGCACTTGGTCGACCTGCCGCCGACCGGGACGATCACGAACTTCGTGATCGTCACCCCGGTGCAGTATCCGGGGCAGACCGAGACCGAGCCGTTCGCCCGGGTTTTTGTTCTGCTCGACGGCACCGACGTGGTGCTTAGCTACCAGCCCGTGGTGGAGCTGCCGGTCCATGACGTGGCAGTCGGTGTTCGGGTGAGCGCGGTGTGGGCATCCGCGGCGGAGGAAACGGAGGGCAACCCCTACGGGAGCCTGATCGGTTGGATGCCGAACGGCGAGCCCAAGGTGGACGACCCCGATCTCGTGAACAGGATCTTCTGACATGACGACTTCGACCGACATTGCGGTGGTGGGTTGGGCGCAGACCCCGATGGTCCGTCACACCGAACTGAGCGAGACCCAGCTGTTGGTCCGCGTAATCACTGATGCGCTGGAGCCACTTGGGCTGACCCGGTCCGACGTCGACTTCACTTGCCTCGGCTCGTGCGACTACATCACCGGCCAGGCCTTCTCATTCGTCGGAAATCTCGATGCCATCGGTGCCTGGCCACCGAAGCGGGACTCCCACGTGGAGATGGACGGGGCCTGGGCGCTGTACGAGGCCTGGCTCCGTCTGCACGAGGGCGATATCGACATCGCCGTGGTGACCGGATCTGGCCGCTCCTCGACGGGAAGCCCCGCCTTGATCTACCCGATGGAGATGGACCCGTTCTACCTCGCACCCATCGGTGCCGACCCAGTCACCTTTGCCGCGCTGCAGGCTCGCGCCGTGATCGCCGCCGGCATCGCCGACGAGCGCTCGATGGCCGAAGTGGCCGTCCGCTCGCGCGGGAAGGGCACGGTCGACGAGCTGCTGGCCCACGAGTACGTACGCGAGCCCCTGAGGCGCCACGACCTGCCGCCGATCACCGACGGCGCCGCCGCGATGGTGCTGGTCCGAGGTGACCGTGCCCGCGAGCTCGTCGAGCGGCCGGCCTACATCACCGGTTTCGACCATCGCACCGAGTGCCACAACCCATCGTTCCGGGCCCTGGACGACTCACCGTCGACCCGGATCGCGGCCGCGGCGGCCGGACTGGGCGACAAGCCGGTGGAGGTGGCCGAGCTGCAGGCCGCCTTCACTCACGAGGAGCTGCTCCTGCGCTCGGTGCTTGGCCTCGGCGACGACGTCACCGTCAATGCCTCTGGAGGTGCGCTCAAGGCCAATCCGATCATGGCCACCGGTCTCAGCCGTATCGGCTATGCGGCCGAGCACATTTTCGATGGTGGCTCCCGGTCGCTGGCGCACGCCACTAGCGGCCCATGCCTACAACAGAACCTCATCTGCATTCTGGAGGGACGGTCATGAATCCCGTAGCTGTCGTCGGGGTCGGTCAGACCCATCACAAGACCCGCCGCCGCGACGTGTCCGTGGGCGGGCTGGTGCGCGAGGCCGTCTTCCGGGCACTCGAAGACGCCCAGATGACGATGGAGGATATCGACGCCGTTGTCCTGGGCAAGGCTCCGGATCTGTTCGAGGGCGTCATGAAGCCAGAGCTCTACTTGTCCGACGCGCTGGGCGCTGTCGGCAAGCCGATGTTTCGGGTGCACACTGCAGGCTCGGTTGGTGGGACGACCGGCATCGTGGCTGCGTCGCACGTGCAGGCCGGCAAGCACAAGACGGTACTGGCCGTCGCCTTCGAGAAGCAGTCCGAGGGCAATGCCCAGTTCGCTCTCGGTTCCGGCAAAGGGGCGTCGCTCGGCGCAGGTGGTGCCTTCGCCCCTTTCATTCGCTCCTACATCCACCGGTCGCGTGCTCCCGAACACATCGGCTGGAAGGTCGCAGTCAAGGACCGGCAGAACGCCCTGAAGAATCCCTATGCCCACCTGAAGATCGAAGACATATCGATTGAGAAAGTGCGCAACAGCCCCATGATGTGGGAGCCGATCCGCTTTCTCGAGTCGTGCCCTTCCTCGGACGGCGCCTGCGCCGTGATCATCACTGATGAAGCGGGAGCCCGAGGTCGCAATCCCGCGTGGATACTTGGCGCCTCATCGCGCTCCGAGCCTCCGTCGTTCCCCGGTCGCGACCCGGTACGTCCCGAGGCCTGCCTGCAATGCGCCCAGGACGTCTACGCGCAGGCAGGCATCACCCGCCCGCGCCAGCAGCTCGACATGGCGGAGCTCTACGTGCCGTTCTCCTGGCACGAACCCATGTGGCTCGAGGCGCACTTCATTGCCGACGAGGGCGAGGGCTGGAAGATGACTGATGCTGGGGACACCGAGATCGCTGGTTCGTTTCCCGTCAACTGCTCTGGCGGTGTGCTTTCGTCCAACCCCATCGGGGCCTCGGGTCTGCTCCGCTTCGCCGAAGCGGCCAACCAGGTGCGCGGCGTCGCCGGTGAGCACCAGGTCGATGGGGCCAAGACGGCCCTTGCCATGGCCTATGGGGCCAACTCGCAGTACTTCAGCATGTGGGTGGTGGCCGACAGCCTGCAGCCGTTCGGCTGAGGAGGAGCTCCCGATGCTCCGAGTCATCGATCAGTACCGGGTCCATCCGTGAGATCGGGACAGCTCCACTGGTCTCTCGTCACCAACGTGCTCGGGCCGCCAATGGCACCCGCACCATGCACTTGATCGACCGAGTGCTGCGTGCGTCTCGCCGTCACGGGTTCCGAGTCCGCGATGCACTCGGCGAAATTGATCGTGGCCCACAGAATCCGATCGATCAGAATGAAGTTCGTCGATTCGGGAGGCGGCCTCGGTCATGAGAGCCGACGGCGTTGCCTCTTCGGCCGGTCGCAAAGAGTCTCCCGATTTCAGCCCGAACGACATTTGAGCCGAACTCCTGATTGAATGTGCGAATCACGAGATATTCGGGGGTGGATATGAAGGGGTGGCCAAAAGGCCTCGTTGACCTGCGGCGAACGGTGCTTCCGCTGACGACAGCGACTGTCGTTCTCGCCGGTATGTTCGTTTCGTTGTCGTCAGGAGCGGCGGGCGGGGCCACATCGTCCAGTCGTCTGGAGGCGTCGAGCGTCCCCACCAACGGTACGTGGCCCGGCGTGGGCAAGATCTGCGAAGCAGGTCCGGGTGGTGCCTCCTCAGTACGCGGGGTGGGGGATAAGACCATCAACATCGCGGTGTTCAACGATGCCGCCAACACGATCGAGCCGGGCCTCGAGGCGGAGTTCCCCCAGCAGGCCAAGGCCTTTGCGGCCTGGTGCAACGCCTCGGGCGGCATTAACGGCCGCAAGATCGTTATCGACAACCGCGACGGCGCCCTGTTCAATGCCGCGCAGGTGACCGAGCAGGCCTGCCAGAGTGACTTCATGGCGGTCGGCGGTGGCATGGCGCTCGACCAGCCCGCGGTCCCGGTGCGTGAGCAGTGCGGGCTGGGCCAGATCAGTGGCTACGTCGTGTCCAACGCATCTGAACTCGCCTCCGATCAGGTCAACCCCAGCGGGGGCAACACCAACACCATCACCTCGGGTTGGTTCGGTGCGCTGGCGAAGGCCTACCCCCAGGCGGTCAAGAAGGCGGGTATGGGAGGGGAGAACAATCCCTCTGTCCTCGAGGCCGAGCGCAAGGATGAGTTCGGCGCCGAGGCCCAGGGGTGGAAGGTGCTCGACTTCCAGGAGCCACCGATTTCGGTGACCGACTGGGCACCGTATATCGAAGAGGTCCAGAGCAAGGGGGTCGATGCTTTGTGGCCGTCCCTGGACGACAACATCGTTCCCTACTTCCAGGCGATGACCACCGCCGCTTACCACCCGGCCTTCGTCATTCTCGGAGTCCAGTTCTACAACTCCTCGACAACCAAGGGAGTCTCCGAAAACCCAGCACTCCCACCGGTCTACGTCGAGACGTCGTGGTGGCCACTCGAGATGGCCTCGCAGAACCCTTCGACAGAGCAGCTCGTCAACACCATGCACACCTACGCCAAGGGCGACGCCGTCGACTTCGACGACGAGGAGGGTGCGGAGTCGTGGCTGTTGTGGGCGAAGTCCGCTTCTGCCTGTGGCGCCGACTTGACGGTGTCGTGTGTCCTCAGCCACTCCGCTGCAACGAAGAACTGGGATGCGGGAGGCATCGAGGCACCGGTGGCGCAGTTGACCATGTCCAATAAGAACCCTTATCCCTCACCGTGCTTTGCCCTGTTGAAGGCCGATCCCAACAAGTTCGTCTACGACAAGGCGATCACCAAGCCCACCCAGTCCATCTGGAACTGCAACCCGAAGAACGTCGTCCACCTAACCCAGCAGCAACAGGCGGCCTTAAGTGCGGGTTCGTAAGGGGCCTGTTATTTCTCCGGCGCTACAGCACAACGCAGCAGCGTTGCTCCTTGCCAAAGTATCCATAATCTAGGCCTCTGCGACGCGCTACGGGATCTCCCGGCCTTCCAGTGCAGAAAGGACGCGCAGCGGGTCAAGGTAATCGCGCCAGTGCGACACCTTACGATCCTTCAACGTGATCACGGAGATGTATCTGTTGCTGTATGGGTAACCGGTAGCGACGACTCGGCCTTCCGACCCATATTCGAGCACGATCGACGAAGTCGAATCCGAACGGTGTACCCGTAGGTCGTCGCATCGGTCGAGGAAGAACGTGGAGCCGTAGCTACGGTAGAGCTCGACGAGGTTGTCGCGGCCAACTACGCGACGGGGGTAGCCAGGCACGGTTATGACGAAGTCGAAGACGACGGCGTCGGCGAGAAGGTCAAAGAAGTGGTCTCCGTCTGCGAGATCCTCCAGGCCGAGTTCGATGATGCGGAAGAACGGATCCAACGCCCGAAAGTCTTCAAGGTCACGTATCAAGTCACGCCTCTCGTTGTGCGGACGCTCGTCATGATGATGCCGCCCAAAGTGACGGCAACGACGAAAGAGTCGCTCGGTGGTCCTACTCGAGGGCGATCTATTCTGCGTTGTAGCCGCCCACCTACTCACTCGATCGCATAGATTAAGTCATCGATCTTTGGCTAGTCCTCGCTACTGATCGGACTTCTGGTCACGCTGGCGGCAACACATATCTCTCGACGGGACACGGTCGTCCTGCTCGTCCGCCAGATGCTCGCTGACTCCGATCCCGCGGCATGACAGCAAGAGCTCTGGCACCGTCGGGCCCGCCGACATGGGTCGGGCTTTAGTACTCGAAGGACCCGATGGTGCCGCGATCTCCAGGGGGTTGCCGTCGCCGACGGCGCGCCCGTAACTTTGTGATTTCACGTCAAGTCCACGACACCAATGTGAGGCTGTTTGCAGGCGGCCGGCGCGGCCGCTCCGTTCTCGGGGCCGCCTCGGTGAACGCCTCGGGGGTTACCACCTATGAGCAAGGGGCTTGCCACGGCCGCCGACCTCGAGCGGTCCGATGCGCCCGGTCTGGCGGGGTCCGCCGTCGTGATCGGCGAACCCTCCTTGGGTCCCAGGTCTCTCCTCTCGGAGGGGGCGGTCCTGCGAGCCCAAGACGGTGCGGTCACCATCGGTGCAGGGTCGGCCGTGATCGAGAACTGTGTGGTCATCGGCACCGCGGCCGCGCCCACGGCGATCGGCCGCCGAACGGTCTTCGGCCATCGCTGTCTCGTGGTCGGTGCCACCGTTGGCGACCTGTGCGAAATCGGCAATGCCTCCATCCTGATGCCCGGTGCCGTGATCGGTGACCGCGTCTTTCTCGGTGAGGGCACCTTGGTTCCAACCGGCGCGATGCTGCCTAGCGACGTGGTCGCCGTTGGCCGTCCCGCCCGAGTGATCAGAGCTGTATCGGAAGTAGACCTCGACCGACTCCGCGGACTGCGCGGCGGTGACCTGATGCTTCCACCGCACGGCTTCATCACAATCCAACCGACATTGGAGGGCCTCGGCATGGGTCAGCTCTACGCGTATCGCGATATAACACCGACCGTCGCCGACTCTGCGGTGCTATTTCCCACCGCCGAGATCACCGGAGACGTTGTCATTGGCGAGCGCAGCATCATCGGCGCCGGCGTGAAGATCATCGGCGATTCCCACGGACCGGTCCGGATCGGCAGCGATGTCCAAATTCTGGAGAATACCGTCTTGCATTTGCTTCCCAACAACGAGCTGATTGTCGAGGACGGCGTCACCATCGGACCGGGCGCCATGATCCATGGTTGTCAGATCGGTTCCCGCTCGGTTGTCGAGCCCGGTGCCATAGTTTGCGACGGCAGCACGATCGGCGCTGGCTGCGTCGTCCGCGCCGGTGCCGTCGTCAAGCAGCGTTCTCGGTTCTCGGAGCGCGTTGAGATCGACGGGTTTCCTGCTGTCGAGATCCGAACGATAGAAGTACCCGACCGACCAGATTGGGCGCTGGCAGCTGGTGACCTCCCCACAGTGAGCGGCGGCCCCGAGCCTTGATCACGTCTGTGAGGCGCACCACCCGCCGTCGGAGTCACCTCTGCGACGCTCCCACGCCGCTCGGACTCCCGCGGGCATTTGCCCCTGTCCCACACGGCATTCAATGCCGAAGGACCGGCTCCTCAGGGGGAGGGGATGTTCTCATGTCAGTGGACGTCCAGGTGTCCCCGAACGTCGCGTCGAACCAATTGGCCGTCGACGTGCGAGCAGTCAGCATTTGCCCCAACTGAGTGACCCAGGCGGCTACCGTACGGTCGCGGCCGGGGGGTGCCCCAGTGACCAGCTCGTTCCAGAAGACCGACCATGCGCCCGCTATGGCACTGACTTGCCCCACCGCGGGGAGCGTACGGGCCATCGCGGCAAGCGCTCCTGGACGGCCTACGAGCCACCCCTGCAATGCAGCGGTGATCCGGTGATACGGGAGGTGATCGAGCGCAAGCTGATTCCGGTACTGCTGCGCAGCTCGTCCCGGCTCGGCCAGGATTGCTTCGGCGGCGGATCGACCGCTGCTCATAGCCTGTGAGATTCCCTCACCCTGTAGCGGATTCACGAGGCCGGCGGCATCTCCGACAAGGAGTACGCGCCCGGCAGCCGGCATGGTGCCGACCATGCCCATCTTGAGCCAGCCACCCAAGCGGCGTGCTGGGACTGCAGGTGAGTCATCTGAGAGGAGCTCGACCCTGCGCAGGTGCTCGAGAAAGTGTGGGAGCGCCTGTTGGACTTTCGCCGCCGCTCTCCGGTCGCCCGCCATTCCGAGACCGAGGCCCACGTTCGCATTGTCACAGGGTCCCGGAAAGACCCACCCGTAACCTGGGAATCCTCGCCATGGCGAAGACTCCCAAAATACGATGGCTGGGAGATCGACCGTTTGTGGAACGTACGTCCGCACAGCGAAGCCCCACAGCACATTCTTGACATCGACCATCCCGGCGGCCCCTGCCACCCGGCTCGTGGCACCGTCCGCCCCGATAACGAAGTCGGCGCGCAGATCCATACCTGTGCTCAAGCGGTAACCGTCGATGCGTCCCTCTGCCTCCACTGGGTCGACCGCGTGTCCGTGGACTGGAATGGCACCCGCCTCAACGGCCATGTCGTGGAGCGCCGAATCGAAGACCGTCCGTGTGACCGCAGTACCGTGTCCGGGGTAGGTCAGTCCCTCGCCACAAGGCAGCGTTGCCCGTCGACCGGTCGGGCCGACAACCAGTATCTCGCCGACGTCGCGTCCGATCGGCGTCGACACGCCGAGGTCGGCCAGCACCTGGAGGCCCCGCGGGCCGACGATGTCCCCACAGGCCTTGTCGCGTGGGAACCGCGATTTGTCGACCAATGCCACTCGGACACCGCCCCGAGCCAGGACGAATGCGGCGATGCTGCCCGCCGGACCACCGCCGACAACGAGTACGTCAAAGCGCGAAGACACGACACCGCCCCTTTCTCGCTGCCGGGATCTACAGTGAATCTTCTCACTCGAGGAGGAGCAATGCTCTCGTACGACTCCGGCGATCGGAACCGATTCGCGCAGCAGCTGTTCAGGCCACTTCCTCAGCGCTACGACCGGTTGGCCGAAATCCTCTCCATGGGACAGAACGGCCGATGGCGCCGGGCCATGATCGATCGGGTCGTGCCCGCGTCTCCGTCCAGGGTGCTCGATGTTGCCTCTGGCACAGCCGGTGTGGCATTGCAGCTTGCCAAGCGAACATCCGCCGACGTCATCGGTGTGGACCTCACCATCGACATGCTTGCCAGGGGCAAACAGAACATCGCGGCGGCTGGACTGGACCACCGTGTCCAACTTGTTGCCGGCCGAGGTGAGCAACTGCCCTTCCCGGATCGGTCTTTCGATGCTCTGACGTTCACCTACCTTCTGCGCTATGTCGATGATCCCCAAGAGACTCTTCGCGAGCTGGCTCGGGTGGTCAAACCTGGTGGCGCAGTAGCTAGCCTCGAGTTCTTCGTACCACCGAATCCGTTCTGGCGGTTCATGTGGTGGCTCTACACCCGACTGCTTCTCCCATTGGCCGGTTTGATTACCGGTGGACGGGAATGGCTCCGCGTCGGCCGATTCCTCGGCCCAAACATCTCAAGTCATTACCGAAGGTATCCGTTGTCGTGGACTGAGGAGGCGTGGCGTCAGGCCGGATTTGCGAATGTCGGGGTGCGCGTCATGAGTCTTGGTGGCGGACTGATCATGTGGGGAACCCGCAGCCATGATTGACGAGCCCGATTCAACACCGAAGCCAACGGGCCCGGTCGCTCCCGACTCCGCCCAGCCTGTCCAGGCATACAGCGAGCACCGACCGGCCTTCTACGCGGCCAGACCCGGGGGGTGGCGGGATTGGTGGACCCTTCTGCATCCTCCCTATACCGCGTGGCACCTGTCCTACGTGGTGATCGGCGCTTGTCTGGCACCGCGTGTCAATCTGTCAACCTTGCTGGGAACGTTGCTTGCGTTTTTCTTTGCGGTTGGGTTCGCCGCGCATGCTCTCGACGAGCTCCATGGGCGTCCACTGGGCACCAAAATCCCGACCCCGGTGCTCGTTGCCGTGACCATCGGAGGCCTGGCCGGAGCCGTTGCCCTGGGGATCGTCGGAGTGTCGCGTGTCGGTTGGGTTCTGATTCCGTTCATGGTGCTCGGCCCGCTTCTTGTCCTTGCGTACAATTTGGAGCTCTTCGGTGGCTTCGTTCACACCGACCTCGGGTTCGCCCTGGCATGGGGTTCCTTTCCGGTCTTGGTCTCGTACGTCGCTCAGACAGGACGTTTGGCCGTTGCCCCGCTGCTCGCGGCGGTCGGAGCGTGCCTCCTGTCAATAGCGCAACGACAGCTGAGCACCCCGGCCCGGTTCATCCGTCGGCGCCTCACCGCCGTCGGGGGCCGCGGCACGCTACGAGACGGAGGAGCCATCTCCATCAATCAGCAGATGCTCCTCGGACCTCTCGAAGGGGCCCTCCGCGCCATGTCCTGGGCCATCGTACTTCTGGCGTCAGGACTTGCCGTGGCCCGCTTGACCTAAATGACTTCACCCATGCTGGTCCGGATAGGCGTGACGCTGACGGTAGCCCCGGCTCCCGACCACCGGAGTTACCGAGCTTGAACACCCGGCGTCATCGCCATGTACACCAGCGTGAAGCTGGGCAGAAAAGGTGGCCTGCGAGCACATTGACGTCAGTGGATCTTGTGACGACCCGAACTCAACGACATCAAGCCAACAATGTAATGCTACTGATCGTTGTCAGCAGTACAACAGAACCGAGAATCCTGCGGAACGGATTGACTCCCCGAACGAGCTCATCGGCCGCCCAAATAAGAAGCGCCACTGCCGAGAGCACCCGAAGCGGGTCTCGAACGGCCCCTTTGGGATGTTGAACCGAAGAGCGATCGACAAGGTGATGAAGATCGACAACACGAGATTTGGCCATTGGACAACGGTAATGCCACCAGTTCGGCGATTGACGAGCGCCCATCGTAGAACGCGCCGAGTTTGCGAAGCCCCGCTCCGTTGTGTGATTGCACTATCCGGCGTCATCACGATCATCCGCCGGCGGTTATTGGCAGCCAACCGGATGGTCCATGGTCACCTGGTGAGACGCAACAACCTCGTCAAGTTCAGCCTGTGACGAATCGGCCTCGATTCGTTCCCAGAATCGAGTCTCGAAACCAGCGGGTGGCTCGGTTTCGAGCACCAGCAGGAGAAGGTACGAGGCGGCGGCGGCCAGCTGCTCGAACTTGGCGGCGCAACTTGGGCACAATGCGAGGTGGTTGAGCAGTGTCGCCTCTTCGCGTTTATCGAGTACCCCGGCAGCCAGCTCGGCGAGTTCTGCTTCGAATCGCTGGTGGAAGGCTATCTGCGAGTTAGTCATGGTCCGACAGCCGCAAGATCGGGGTTGGGAGTGGCGACCCCTGCGTGTGCGAAGTACTGACCCATGTGCGGCCCGTGAGTCGTAGTAGGTTCAAAGGGCCGCAGCGAGTGTGTCTCATCGGCGAAACCAGGCACGCTGGTCGAGGGAGCCTTCCTGCCATCGAGACAGTCAAGCTCCTCATCAGTCTTGTTCGACTGCTCCAGTTCTGGGTCGGTCATTTCGTCTCCCTCATCCATCATCGATGCCTGACGATTGAAAATGTCACTTGCGTGATGGCGCGGTTGTGTTTGTGCTGTGATCAAGATCACTGGGGCCCGGCCCGCCCGAACGCAGTGTGCTGAGGAGCACCTCGGCCGCGCCCATCAGGCTGGTGGCCTCGTAGGGGACCACCACCTTGGCATTGTCCGATGATGCAATATCTTGCAGAGCACGTAGCTGGAGCACCGCCAATGTGCGCGGATTGATGGTGGCGGTGTCGAGGGAATTTAAGCGGGTTGCTTCACCTTCACCCCGCAGGACGAACGCCTTCTTCTCACCTTCGGCCTGAAGCTCGAGTACTTTCATTTCCGCCTCTGCGCGCAAGATCGCCGCTTCCTTTGCTCCCTCTGCTTCAAGCACGGCGGCCTGCTTGCGTCCACCGGCACCGTTGATGGCCGACTGCTGCTCACCCTCTGACTTGAGGATTGCGGCCTTCTTGTGCTGCTCGGCTTCCTTCTGCTCTGACATGGCCTGGACCACATTCGCCGGCGGGGTGATATCCAGGATCTCGATACGGTTGAGGCGGACGCCCCACTTGACCGTTGCGTCGGCCATGTGATCCTGCATTCGAGTATTGATCGTCTCTCGCTCAGACAGCGCTTGATCGAGGGACATCTCACCAATGACGGCTCGCAGCGCGGTGCGGGAGAGCTGGTCGACGGCCAGCTGATAGTCGTTGATCTCAAAGAGCGCCGACTTCACGTCGATAACCTGACAGAAGATGGTGGCACTTACCTGCAGCGAGACGTTGTCCTTCGTGATGACTGCCTGCTGGTCGCCGGTCATCGGGAACTCACGCAAGTCGACCTTCTCCATCTTGTCGACGAACGGGCGCAGCACGCGCATTCCCGGTTGGTCGACCGACTTGAACTCGCCGAAGCGCTTGACCACCCCAACGCTTCCTTGCTGGACGATCTTGACGCAGCGCGATGCGAACCACGCCGCGAGCCCAACACCGGCGACTACGACGACCGCGACGAGGCCGATGATGTCTGTGGTCGAAGCCAACATGGAGTACTCCTTACCGTCATTGCGTCTAGTCCGTTGCTCGAACTGCGCACCGTTGTGTCTATCGCTTGGTACTGCCGATGCGGCGCTGTAGCAAGGCGCCACCAGGCGTACAAATGTTTCGTGACCGATTGATCTTCTTGCTCTAACTGACCTTGTGTCGTCTGTTCATGAGCACTCTTCCGAACTGTGCCAAACCGAACAGAGCGAACAAGTCCACAATGTCGTGGAAGATGAACATCTCTCGTTCCTTTCTCTGCTTGATAAGTGTCGATCATGCATGGAACATCTCAAGAGGAGATACCCCGGTGGGTTACACGTCGGGGCAGTCGCGGCGAGCCCTCGCCGAGCACCACGACTGCACGGCTGATTGCGGAATGGGATCGTCACGACTTAGTCCACCTTGAGATACGGGCCATCTGGCTGTAACCGCAGCGACAGGCGAAATCCGGCCCGCTGACAGCGAGGTGCGTTGGTGCTACCTCGGAACGAAACACCAGGAGGGGCTGATTGGCTTCGATCTGACCTTCTCGCAGTCCCAGTGTCCGAGGTGCAGTGCTGCCGAACCAGTGCGATCTTGACCGCGCTGCCAACATCGCTTGCCACGAATGCCGATCGCATAAGAGGGAGACGTGGCAGCGACGCCGGGGACGTAACCCGATTGGCTATCTCTTCTCGGTGACGCTGGCCTCCAGCGTCACAGCGGGCCGTCAGGAGAAGAACGTGCGAAGCAACCGACTCAAGACTTACGCAGCCTCAGGTCTCGTCCTGGCGGCTCTGGCGGCCGGATCCTATGGCGTCGTTACCCTGAGTTCTGGTACGACCGTGGTGACGCACGCGGCTCCCTCTGCGGCGACCCACGTAGTTCCCCCCGCTGTGGCGCCTCCGACCACTGCCACTGCGCCCACTCCGACTACTTCCGCAGCTCCGTCACACCTGACTCCTTCGGCTCCCCCCGTAGCGTCGACACCACCTGTCGCGCCGGCTTCTTCGCCTCCACCTGTCGTGCACCAGCAGCTCCCTGCGACCTCGGACATTCCCCAGGGAGGCGGTGGTGACGGCGACCCCGACAACTCCGGCGCCCCGAGCGACGGTGACGGCAACGTCTAGAGGAGGAAAAGTGAGAACCGCTGGTCCCACGGTCCGACAAGAGGGAAATAGTCATGTCGGCGATTGACTCGAGTCGAGATCACCGAGGATTCGGGCCTCCGATTAGGGAAGAGCGACCGTCGCACGACCGCGGTGTCCGGCGAACGCTTCGTTACGCCTTTATCGGCCCCTCAGGATCGGTGGCGCGACGAACAGCCATCACACTGGGCCTCGTCTCCGGGGCGGCGTTGTTGGCATCCTCCGGTGTGATCCACTTGCAGTTGTGGGCGAAGGGCTATCGGACGATCCCGACGATCGGTCCGCTGTTACTACTCCAGGGAATCGCCGGTGTCCTTCTGGCCGTAGTCCTACTGCTCTGGCGTCGACTTCTCGTTGTCGTGGCGGGCGCCGGATTCATGGTCGCCACGGTCGGGGGGCTCCTCGTCAGCGTCAAATTCGGTCTTTTCGGCTTCATGGATACATTTGCGGCACCGTATGCAGGCCTCTCGGCGGTACTCGAAAGCGCCGGAGCCGTCGTCCTGGGCCTTGTCGGTACCGTCCTCGTACTTGGGCACAGTCGCTGAAGCCAAGGAAAACCGCCGATCGAGCTGGAAAAGTCTGTGCCGTAGCGGAACCGATGCGAGACGCTGGAGTCCCCACGGAAACCCGATCGGTACGGTCCTGCATGGTCAGGGTCGTACTCCGCGACCCGGGGTTCTGGTGATGGGCCGTCGTTGGCGAGGAAAAGGAGCTCTTCTTGGCCTCGCGAAGTCACTCGTCGTCGGATTCGAGGGTCGTGGTCGTCAGCCTGGGACGTGAAGACGAGCTCTTCGAGGTGGCACTTGATGACCTGGGCGATCGGTGCGAGCAACTAGTGGGCTGGGCTTAGCTGGCCCGCCTCGAGCCGGGATGGGTTCTCTTTGAGGTCACGGGCCGATCTCAAGGTACGCCCGGCTATATACCTAGCCTCACCTGCTCGGATCCGTCAGACGTCTGCCAAGAGAAGGGGCGCCGGTCTCCTCGGCAGGAAATGGGAGGTCCGTGACCGAGGAGCCGGCGCCAGAGCACCAATGGCGGGGAGTGCTCACGGAGAGATAGCCGGCGGAGTTACACATCGACCGAAGGTCTCAGCACTGTCGTGTCCATACGATCAGCGGGGCTGATGTGATGGACGCGGTGCGCCGCTCGCTTGATGCCGTCGGGTTCCGTCGCCTCAGCCGCTGGCAACACGACCGGGGTGGCTCACAAGAGCGCCGCCTCGGTGTAACCCTGCCCGTTATTTGAAGCGGGCAACGTGAGACCACCGCATGCCCCCACTGAATTATACGAAGGGAGACACCATGTCCACGCAGCTGCTCTCGAGGGAGCACGAGCATATCCATGCTCAACCGATCCGCGACCCTCGATCACGCGACCTCGCATGCCATCACGTCAGCCATCTTGCGGGCGACCGGGATTGTGTTGCTCATGAGTCTTGCCGTGATCCACGTTGTCCAGCTGGTTCCGACTTTCCAGCAAGTGCCTCTGCTCGGTGTGGCGTACGTCTTTTTGATCGCTGCCGCGGTGGTTGTGGGAGCACGTCTGGTCAAGGGTCACGAGTCTGCCGTTCAGCTCTGGCTCCCGGTCGCCGCCCTTGGCGTAGCGGTTTTCGTCGGCTACGCGTTCACCCGGATGCTGAGCACGCCGCTCGACAACCAGGACGTGGGCAATTGGGCTTGCACGCTGGGGTTGGCCGCCCTCTTCGTGGAGGGGTTGATGGTCGCGGTCGCCGCCTACGCCATCTCCCTTCGACCGGCTGTGTCCCAGACCCTCGTGGTTCGCAACCGGAGAAGTTCACGGCCATGAGGGGCTCCACACCGGCGTGCCCAACGAAGCCGATCCCTGTCCAATCCGATGGGCAAAAGACTTCAACTACGCGAGGGGTTCAAGGCACTTGACACCCTCTTGTCGGCGGCCGTTCCGGGTCTCCTCGTCTGAAAAACATACTCGTCTCTCCGCACATCAACCGGCTCCTTCCGTAGAGATCGGAGTCGACGATCAATTTCTCAGTGCAGTGCAGTTCTTTACGATCGTGGGGACTCAGTGCTTCGATACAGCTCGACGCTCTCGAGGTGTTGTAGGTCAAGATTGAATGCCTCCCACAGACGACCGTTCGCGCCCGTCGAACGAGGCCTTCTGGGTGACCTGATACTGAAGACGTTCTGGCTGTGTCACCCACATCGCCGTTCACGGAGCGGTTCACCTCCGAAAATGGATACTCTCCAGGCCCGACGACGGCAGGCGAAGCACCCGGCTGTTCGGTCAAGTCATCAATTGTCGCGTCGAGCTCGCAAATGGCAGCAGCTGCGTGGACTCTGCGCATCAACGGACAGCGGGTGACGAAGAATATGGGAATCGCTGCGCTCTTATAGCCAGCATGCGAACCCCTAGGGTTCTTCTTTCAAGGTCCAGCAGAAGCCCCGAGCACTCCGTGTGGAGCATGTGGATCGCAGGTGCGAAGAGTATGAGCGAGGGGCAACGAGTCAACGCCATACCAAAAACGAACGATTGTCCCGCTGTCCGTTTTGAACTGCAGTCGTGCTCGTCCGTTGTTGAGCTGTACCACCGCAACGTCGAGCGTTACCTGAAACCGATCGCCTTCGTTCATCTCGATCCCTACTCGCTGTCGTTGCTGTAGGTCATCGTCATCTCCAACGCTGTGTGTGCGCACTCGTAGCGGACACACTTCGGACGTTCCCCGACCATCGTGATGGATGTTGCGAGAACGTCATTGGTAACGGATTGAAGGATGTCGTGTCCTTCGTCACTTCCTAATAGCGACACTGGTTACGACGCTTGTTTGGACCAGCTCCGACCTCGCCGCTGACGGCGTGTAGATCGACGAGGGTGGTCGCGATCGGGCCGTCTCTGTCAAAGATAGACGGCCTCCGAAGGGCCTAACGAGAATCTGTGTTGCGATTCTCACGCCTCAGCGGCGGATCCCTCCGACCGCTCAGGCCCGGCCGTCTTCTTAGAACCCGCCTCGCACCTCGACAAATGCGGTCAGTGTCAGTCGGGTCGGCCCAGCCGGTGGTCCCGCGACCGAGCGCCACGCGGCTTCCCGACGCCCCAGCTCCGTGGCCGGCGGTCCGTTGTGCCGGATCTCGCAGTCGATCGACTTCCAGTCGGCGGTGGCGTAGAGGTGTCCGAGTATGAAGCTGGCGCCGACGGTGATCCGTTGAGGAAGAGGAGATCTTTCGGCATCTGGAGCCGTCCGGTGACGTCGCTCCATGGCCCCAAAGGCTGGTACGTAGCGGCCACGATCTCCGCCACGGACTCTGGCGTGTAGGTGTACGGCTGCTCGTCCCAGCGATCCCGCAGGGCGGCGCGGTAGAACTCGAGAAGCCGATCCGGATCGAGCCCTTCGGCATCAGCATCTCTCAGCAGTCCGACCTTGATGAACGCCCGCAGCAACGCCTGGCGCATTGCAGGCGAGAGCGGCGTCCACGAGAGCGGACATCACCGAGACGCGCTCCGGGGTGAACCTCTTGACGCACCCGAAATCGAGGAAGGTGACGGAGCCGTCCTCGTGGAAGAGGTAATTTCCCGGGTGCGGGTCGGCGTTGAATATCCCATGTCGGTGCAGGCTGGCGAACACGAACCGGAAGATGGCTTCGCCCCAACGCGAGCGGATGGCGTCCCCGGCCGTTGTTGCCTCCGACCAATGCATTCCGTAGACGTAGTCGGTCGTGAGGACCCGGCCAGTCGAGAACTCCGGGTAGACCGCCGGTATGTGAATGAACGGGTGCCCGTCGTAGAGCGAACAGAACTCCTGCTGGTTGGCAGCCTCGATCGTATAGTCCAGCTCGTCTTGCACCCGATCGCGTATTTCCTCCACCAACATCTTCGGATCGACTCTGGGTGCTTCTGGACCGAGCACAGCCAACGCAGCTCGAATAACCGACGCGAGCAACGTTGGTGTTGGCGAGATCGGCTCGTACGGCGTCCGACACCCCCGGATACTGGACTTTGACGGCCAGCTCCGTACCGTCGGCCAAACGGGCAAAGTGCACTTGACCCATGGAGGCGGCGGCGACCGGTTGGGGTGAGAAGAAGGCGAAGATCTCTTCGGGCCGTGCCCCGAGCTCGTCCCGGATCACGTGTGCTATCTCATCGGGGGCGAGCGGTGGCACGTCACTTTGCAACCTGGCCAGCGTCGATTGGAACAGCTCACGAGAGGACGCGGGGACCACACCGTCGACGTCGACAAACGAGAGGATCTGGCCCACTTTCATGACCGCACCCTTCATGTCGCCGAGGACCGCGGCGTAGCGCTCGGCGAGCCGCTCCTGGCGGGCCCGCTCGGCGGCCAAAGCAGCTTCGCCGGTCGCTCGACGGTGTATGCGGGTCTTGGTCCTTGTGGCCACGGTGTGCCCGGCCAGCCCGGCCAGGCGAACCGTGCGGCCGACACGTCCAGTGGGGAGCTTGCTGGGGGGCATCGCGGCTATCCCGCCACTTCCTCAACGGGTGCCATCAGGTTCGCTGGTCTCGCATATTTGGTCAATCTGACCCAAGATGCTTTGTCGCGGCGTCCAAACGTGGTGGGCGTGTTCGTCTGTTTCGGCAAAATTCCTCCCCGGTGAAGCATGCTCAGTGATATCCCGCTGGGTTACATCGCGGCGCGTCGGATGGCGCCGATCCTCCACGACCGGTCGGGATGTAACCCCGCTAGCTATGGGATTGCGTGGACATGACTGCCCTCACTGCCTTTTGCACCCAAAGCTCGGTCCTGGTCGTTGTCGGCAAGGGTGGGGTCGGGAAGTCGACCCTGAGCGCCACCGTGGCCCGGATGGCGGCTCGCAACGGCCTGTCGGTGTTGCTGGTCGATCTTGAATCAAGGAGCGGCCCGAGCGCTGTGTTCGGCGATCACACGCTGACCGCCGACGAGGTCGAGCTGTCCGCCCGTGATTGGGGTTCACAGTCGGCGCCGATTCACGCGCTGGACGATCACTCCCGAGGACGCCCTGGTCGAATACCTGGTCGACCACGGCTTTGGCCGGGCCGCGAGGCGATTGTCGAAGTCGGGCATGCTCGATGTGGCGGCCACCGCAATTCCGGGCCTCCGAGACATCCTCGTCCTCGGTAAGATCGCGCAGCTCGAGCGGGCCCACGCGGCCGACCTGATCGTGGTGGACGGGCCGGCCGCGGGTCATGCCACCACTTTTCTGACCAGCGCTCATGGGCTGTTGGACTCGAGCCGGGCGGGACCTCTCCACGCCCAGGCCGCCGACGTGGTCGGGTTCTTGTCCGATCCGGCTCGGTGCCAGGTCCTCCTCGTGACCTTGGCGGAGGAGACCCCCGTCAACGAGACGGTGGAAACGGCGCGCACCCTCCAGGGCAGGGTCGGCACGCACCTCGGCCCGGTGGTCGTGAATTGCCTCTACCCGCAGATCGACCATCTCGACGCCGACCCCGAGGCTGCCGCGGCCGCCGCCGACGTGATCCTCGGGCCCGGCGAGGCCGACGCCATCCGGGCCGCTGCCGCGTTCCGCCGTCGGCGCCAGGAGATGCAGGCGGAGCAGGCGACCCGTCTCGCCGAGGCCTTACCGCTGCCTCAGCTGTGGTTACCCCACCTCTTCGCGGCGGAGATCGGCCTCCCCGAGATCAGATCTGCTCGTCGACGCCATGGAGACCGGACTCGTCCACCTTCGCGAACCAGCGGGCCGTGCTGGATGGACCGGCCCCCTACGGGCAGCGCATCTCCGGGTGCCCGGACGTTGCGTCGCCGGCATGGGCACATCGTCGTCGTGAACAGGCTGACCTCCCTCATCGGGGAAAGCCGGATCATCGTCTGCTGCGGCTCAGGAGGAGTCGGCAAGACCACCACTGCCGCAGCCCTGGCGGTAGAGGGCGCCCGCCAAGGCCGGCGCACCTGTGTCGTCACCATCGATCCCGCCCGACGGCTGGCAGACGCCTTCGGACTGGAATCGCTGAACGACACCCCCAGCCGGGTTGACGGACCATGGAGCGGGGAGCTGTGGGCCTTGATGTTGGATGCGAAGTCCACCTTCGACGCCGCCATCCTCCGTTACGCCCGTGATGAGGCCCAGGCTCAGAAGATCTTGGGTAGTCGGCTTTACCTGAACCTCCGAGACTCGCTTTCCGGAACTCAGGAGTACATGGCAGTCGAGAAGCTCTACCAGCTCCACCAGGAGGGTGGTTATGACCTCATCGTGGTGGACACCCCGCCGACCCGTCGTGCCATGGACTTCCTCAGCGCCCCTCGCCACCTGATCCGGCTCCTCGACAATCCGGCCATCCGGATGCTCGTCCTGCCCAGCCGCGCCTACATCCGTGCGGTCTCCTTTGCCGCACGAGCGCCGCTCAATGCCATCGCGAAGATCGTCGGAGCGGAAACATTTCTCGACACCATGGCCTTCTTACGGGCTTTTGAGGGAATGGAGGCTGGGATCCGCAACCGGGCCAAGCGCGTGGACGAACTGTTCGCTGAACCCGACACCGCCTTCGTGTTGGTTGTGGTTCCCCGAGAAGATGCCATCGACGAGGGTCGGTTGTTCGCGGCATATCTCCGCGAGTTCGAGATTCCTGTGCAGTGCCTCATCGTCAATCGTCTTCATCGTCACTTCGATGCGCAATCCTCCGCCGTGCAGACTGTGGGCGACGGTGGACAATCGAGCGTGACTCAGGGGCGTGGGCAGGCTCAGGCCTTCGCCGATCTCAAAGGTAATTGGGAGCAGCTCCGCGCTCTGGCCGAACGTGAGGAGAACTACGTGGTCGCGCTGGCCGCCCAACTCAAGCCCTGCCCCGTGGCTCGAGTTCCCCTCCTTGACGAAGACGTCCACGACCTCCTTGGCGTGCAGGCCGTGTCCGAGCACCTCTTCGGACCGAGCGACTCTCGCCACCACCGCGTGGTCAGCTCCGCTCTGCCACCGTCCGCGGCGAAGGGCGGCTGACCACAGTCGCCTTCTCGCTCACTCATCCCTGGTCGAAAACGGCGGCTTCTACCGAACGGTAGGACTCGAACGGGGGAGCGGAACCAAGTGGACGGACGGTTGGCCTGATCGGTTCGGTTGCGAACTCCGTCGTCGCCGAGCCCATCGCCAGACGGGATAGGTCATCCCACGAGCAACCGGGTTCATCTGCCTCGGCGCATCCCACCCGACGGACCGGACTTGCCTTCGCCCGACCCGGTCCAGACTCGCAGAGTCGAACGTCAAACGATCGCACTCACTGTCGGGTCTCCTCTGGATAGGGACGATGACGTTCAGATGAAGATCGCTGACGCCACGACCGCACCGGAAGAGTCGTAGAGCGTTGCTCCCCGAGCCTTCCCGGCATCCATCTGGATGCTCTGGGAGAAGACACCGCTTCCATCGTGGAGCTGCACAGTCCCGGCTGCCACGACATCTCCGTTGGCAAGATGCAGCTCGCATTTCACTGACCCGTTGGAGTTCGGGACGTCGACGTTCATGAACACCCAGGAGGGGTGGCCGTGATAGAGGACGATTTGTCCAGCGACCTGGCCGGACGGGGCCTCGAAGGTAGCGGTGCGCAGCGCCTGTCCATGCGGAACCACCGATCGCGGCCTGCTGAAGCGTGCCTGTTCGAGGTCTCGGTGACCGCAAACGTTCCTCCCACGAGAGCCACCCCTGCGGCAACGGCGATGAGCGCGGCGCGGGCTCGAGGGATCCTGAGCGGGCGAACGTTCGACTGCACCGATGGGCTCAAGTCGTGTGCCAGTTGTTCGTGCAACTCGGCAACGAAGGTCTCGTCGGGCTTTGCGTCACCTGGACGTGCGGCTCGGAGTGCTATGGCGACCCGCAGCATCTCGGCGTCTTCGGGATCTGCCTCGAAGGACCGAGGACGTCGCCCTGCGGAAAGAGCGTCGAGAAAGGCGGACACACGTCGGGTGGTCATAGTTCGACCTCCAATCCAGCCTTGGCTGCCATTCGCAGGGCTCGGTGTTGGAGGACCTTGGCGTTGCTGACGCTCACGCCCATCGCCTGCGCCGCCTCTTTGATAGAGCATGCCTCCAGGAAGCGGAGCTCGAGTATTCTCCGATAACGGTCGGGCAACGCCGCCAAGATCTTTCCGGCGCGTCTGCGGCGCGTCGCTCGGAGGCTCGGTCCCGGATGGCTCGACGAGGGCATTGATGTCTGACTCCGGATCGATGACGGTGACAGAAGCTGCCCAGAGTTCGGCGCCAATGCGACGCAAGAACGGTTTGCGCCGTTGTCAGAAGATAGGACCGCACTTCACCTCTCGACAATGCCAGACTTCAACGGCCCCAGGGCCGTCCGGAAGACTTCCGACGTGAGATCTTCGGCGTCGGGTCGGTTGCCGACCCGTGCATACATGAGGCGGTAGAGGCGATCGACGTTGTCGCGGTACACCGACTCCCAGTCGGTGTAGGAGTCGGCGTCAACCACGCGGAGGCGGGTGACGTCGGGTTCGCCCGGAGTGGGCAGGTCGATCACCCGGGTCAGTGAGGGCTTCGGAGGCAGGAAACATCTCATCTTTAGGATACGCAGGGGGGTTACACCGGTCTGGCCTGCTGCGGATCGATCCATCAGGCGTGTCCCCCGAGACTGGGCACCGGGCCTCCTCGGTCGGAGGGGGTCCGTTACCGAGGAGCCGGCGCCGGAGCACCATTAGCGGGTGGATGCTCGAAGAGGGATAGCGGGAGGGTTACACGTCGAGCGCCTCTCCGCCGTCGATCCATCACCGGCAGAGTCCGTCTCGGCACGTGTAACGCCGCGCCGTATGGCTCGCTGACTCATCAAATACAGCAGGAGGCATCATCATGGATCACCGTCGAAACGCCATCTTCAGTGGAGCGGTCGCACTCTCGTCCCTCGTTGCCCTGGGCGCCGGAGTCTGCCGCGAGCGCCGCCACGCCGCACGCATCCGGGCTCGACGACCCAGTTGCGCACACGACACAACCGACTCTGCACACGACAACGACTCAAGTGGGCGCAAAGACCGAAACGATTCTCGTCAACGCGAAGAACCTACCGCTTTACTACTACCGGCCGACACGGCCAAGAAGTCACAGGTGACGGCGTGCTGGCCAACTTGTGGCCAGCGCTGGTCTCGGCCAAGCCCACTGCATCCGGAGTCAAGGGCAAGGTGGCCTCGTTGAAGCAAGCCAATGGTCACCAGGTGGCCTACAACGGTCACTTCCTCTACACCTTCGTCGACGACTCCCCTGGGCACGTCACGGGACAAGGCGTCAGCAACTTCTTCGTGGCGACTCCGAGCATTCGCGCCATCGGGAGCGCAACGACAGTCAAGGCTGCCCCCGCACCGGTCGCTCCGTCACGCGGATATGGCTACTGATCACGCGGTGATCGCCCTCGAGGACCGGAATGCCGGCCTCGAGGGCGGGAACGCACCGTGTTGCAGCCATCCCGCGCCGGTGGTCCCGGGGCCGGAGCGTCAGGTCGATCCTGAGCTCACGAATCGCAGAAGGAAGGTACCCTTCCGACGAGGCGGGTTGTCCACCCTGACCGGGGCCGCCATCGTCGTGCTTCTCCTCGAGAAGCGGACCGCGCTGACGAGATCGTTTGGGCGGATTGGCCATCCGCAATGGTCGTGGATCGCCTTGGGGATCGCGCTCGAGCTTTCGTCCATGGCGACGTTCGCCATGATGCAGCGTCGCCTGCTCCGGATCGGAGGGAGACGGGTGGCGGCGCGGCCGATGATGGCCACGACCTTGGCCGCCAATGCGCTCTCGGTGTCGGTGCCCGTCGCCGGTCCTGAGTTGGGCGCTGCCTTTACCTTCCGGCGCTTCAAGCAGCAGGGTGCGGACACGCCCCTGGCGGGCTGGACGCTCGTTGGTCGGCGGCATCGCCTCGTGGTTCGGTGCGGTCGTCGTCCTCGCCGCCGGCGGAGTCGCTCTCGGGCAATGTTGTCGTCACCGGCGCCACCGTCCTTGTGGGTCTTCTCGCCGTCGTTGCCGGTCTCGCGCTCTGGGTCGGAGTGGGTCGGACGCGCCTGCGCCTCGTCGTGGCACGTTCGGCGGCATGGGCGATCCGCTCGTGTCCCGGTTCCTTACCCGCCCCGTTCAAGACCCAGGCGCCGCGGTCAATGGCTGGATCGAAGGTCTCCAATCGCTGCGTCCCGTCCAAGGCCGAGTGGGGCAAGG
This sequence comes from uncultured Acidimicrobiaceae bacterium, assembly GCA_963726855.1. GTDB lineage: Bacteria > Actinomycetota > Acidimicrobiia > Acidimicrobiales > RAAP-2 > Bog-473. Next base: position 18,312 of record CAVSEB010000009.1, on the reverse strand, counting down.
TCGGGGGCTTGGGGCTCGCCAACTGGCTGACTGACATCGGCGTCCTCGCGGTGAGCATCCTGGCGCTGGGTGGTGCGGTCCCGTGGCGCTCGCTGCTTCTTATCTACGGGCTGGCGACCCTGATCGGAAGCCTCGGGATCACACCGGGTGGGCTCGGGTTGGTCGAGGGCACGCTCTGCCTCGGTTTGGTCAGCACCGGAGTCCCGGCTGCGTTGGCTTTGGCAGCGGTGCTGCTCTATCGCCTCGTCAGCTTCTGGCTCGTCATGGCGACAGGGTGGCTCGTTCTTCTGTACCTGCGACTGGAGCGGCACGCACGAGCTGCCTCCCTCAAAGGAATTGCTGTCTACGAGGCTCGCACGTTCGACCGCGCCGTCGGGAGGCGTGGTTCGAAGCAGAGCCCCCTCGCCTAAGAGGGTACGTCTCCTGCTCGAGGCAGATTTGCTCTTTCTGGTGAAGCTGTAACCCGGGACCCTATTTAGGTCCAATCATCGATCGCATCTGGAGGTCCCATGAATCCGAAGCGGATTTCGCTCGCTGCCGCTCTTGTCACCGGCGTCACCGCAGGTGCCTCGTTTCTGGCTGGGCCAGCGACCGCCGCACCTGCAATCTGGCAGGTGCAAACAACGGCCAACCCACAGGCCAAGGCATTGACCGACACGTCCTTCACCGGCGTGTCGGCATCCGGGCCTGACGACGCCTGGGGCGTCGGGTCCCATTCGGACCCTCAAGCCTCGGACCATGCGCTTGTCGAGCACTGGAGCGGCACGAGCTGGACGCACGTCCCGGTACCGCAACCAACCGGCCAACAGGCCACCCTCTCCGGTGTGGACGACCTGAGCCCCAGCAACGCCTGGGCCGTGGGACAGAGCGTCCCGGCGAGCGGTCTCAACGCGCGCACCCTGATCGAGCATTGGAACGGTACCTCCTGGTCCATCATTCCCAGCCCGAATCCGGCCACCGGCATCAGTGGTGATGAGGACGTGCTCACTGCGATCGGTGGGACAGGCCCGAACGACTTGTGGGCCGCCGGGTGGGACACCGACGAGACCACCCAGACCACATTCCTCCTGTTCGAGCATTGGAATGGCACAACGTGGTCGGCGGTGCCGTCCCCAACCCCAATCATGTCCTCGCAGTTCGCCTCCTCGATCACAGCGGTGAGCTCCACGGACGTGTGGGCGGTCGGGGTCGATGAGGCCGGGCAACGGAGAACGCTGGCAGCACATTGGAACGGCAAAAACTGGTCGATCGTGCCGACTCCCAATGTCGGTGCTGGAACTGTTCAGAACCTGCTGACCGGAGTCAGCGCCGACGCCAGCGGCGACGTCTGGGCGTCGGGATTCGCCTCCAATTTCGATCACCGGAACTTTCGGGTTCCCTTTGTGCTGCGGTGGAACGGGAAGAGCTGGGTCATGACACAGCTTCCCAACTTGGGTGGCGAAGGCAGCCTCCTGAGCGGCATCGAGGTGGTGACACCGACCGACGTGTGGGCGGTAGGCCAGACCCAGGAGAGCAATGGAGCGATCCTGACACTGACTGAGCAGTTCGACGGCTCGAAGTGGTCCGTTGTCCCGAGTCCTGATCCGGGTTCTGTCGGCAACCTAACCGATAGCTCACTTGACGCAGTCGCCTCGGCCGGCGGCGGAACCATATTCGCTCTCGGAGCGCAGGAGACGCCCGGCCAGGAGGGGTTGCGTACCCTGGCCATCGGAACGACCACTGGTTAGCCGAGGCTGCCGTTGCCGGCAAATGACATTCCCGCGTCGCCGGGGCAAGTGGCAGGTTCCTAGCCTCAGCCGAGGACCTCGGTCTCGGCTGATTCCCCGGATGCCACCGGCGAAGGTTCTCCTCAGGCCCAGCCTCGGGGTGTCCCGATCCGAAGCGGTGGAGCACGCATCTCCATCTCAGATGATGGCGGGCCGCCGCCCGAGCTCACCGTCGTCCTGCCGGCGGGAATCGACCTGCGTGCCCGACCCGGGCGCACCTTCGCCAACAGTCACGATGAGTAGCGACTTCTGGCTCGGGTGCTTCCCCTGCCAATTGCTGGCGATAGGTCCCGGGCGCTCGGCATGGGGGCAAGGCGCACCGGGCGGCGACCGGCGGCGGACCACTCCGGAACTGGCCGGCGTCTCCCCCTGAGGACGAGGTCCTCACCAAAGGCGATTGGCCCGTCGTGAGAATGTCAACTCCATCTGAATCCACTGTGACGATCTGATGTGGCCCCACCTGAATGCCCAGGTCGAACCCGCGTGCTGAATGTGCAGCATCGGCCGTCGAGAAGCTTGGAGAGGACCTCAGGGCCCGCGTTGTCTACGGGCGTGGCGCCACAACCCGTCTTCCAGCTCCACATCTGACTCGAAGGCATTGATCCGCCCGCATGGCGGCGGGTCCTCGTCCCCGGTGGGGCGAAGCTGTCGAGGCTCCATGACATCCTCCAAGCCGCTATGGGTTGGACGAACTCGCACCTGCACAACTTCACCTTCGATGGGGCGCACCATGGAATGCAGGTCGAGGACTATCCAGACGAAGAACTCGACGAGACCGAGCAGGCCGTCTTCGTTGCGCTGCGAGGCAACCTGCGGCACTTCGTCTATGAGAACCACTTCAGGACTCGTGGACCCACGACGTGGTCGTCCAAGACGTCACCAGGTCGCCACCGCCACGGTGTGCGCAAGCACGGAGTCTGCCTCGACAGCCGTGGTACGTGTCAGCCCGAAGAAGTCGGGGGCACAGGGGTTATGCGGAATTTCTCGAGGCCTTGGCCGATCTGCTGCACGTGGAGAATGACAACTTCCTCGTCTGCGTCGGCTACAAATTCGATCTTCAGAATTCAACGGGGCGGCGGCCAATGCCGCCCTCCGGCGTGTCCGCTGATCGGGTCTGTCGTGCGCAGGCGGGCTCTCGGTCCCGGTGTCAGTGATGCGGCCCGAAACGTCATGCGATCGACCTGGCGGTCACCAGGCGGGGGTCGGTCATGACCTCCGCCGCTCGCTGAGCGGGAGGTTCGACGCCATGGCGACCGAGGACTTCTCCGCACGCTCGGTCAGGATCCGGAAGAACAGCTGCCCCCGGGTGTCGAGTCGGACGTACCCAGTTCGTCGGGCATGAGCGGGGTCGAGGCGTCCATAGCGAGAGACCAGACACGTGAGGCGGCGCTCGTCGGTTGCCTGGACCAGCTCGTTGACCAAATCCGCAGACGTCGCGTAGCGCATCGCAGGGCCGTGTTCGCATTAGACCGTGGTGAGGTAGCGGGCCGAGCCGACATTCCAGTAGTACAACGTGGTGGTGGCAGCTTGATGGCGAGATTCACCCCACCGGAACGGTGTCGGCGGCCACCTCTTCAACTGGCCACCGGACCACGTTCATCAACTCCTGCCCGTCTATCGTCTCCTTTTCGAGCAGGAGATCGATCACGGCGTCGAGGGTGCCCCGCCGTTCAGCGAGCAGCGTTCCGGCCCTCTCGGCCGCCTCGGAGAGGAGGCGGCTCACTTCCTCGTCGATGAGGAGTTGAGTGCCCTCGGCATACGGCCGGCTCTCAAGCGGTCGATTGCCGAGATACGCAGGTCCTCCTGCGCCAAAGCCGATCGGGCCTAGTCGCGGCGAGAAACCCCACTCTCGCACCATGCGAGTGGCCAGCTCCGTCGCCCCAGCGAGGTCGTTGGCAGCTCCAGTCGAGGCTTCACCCAGCACGAGGAGCTCCGCAGCGCGCCCGCCCAGCCGAACAGCGAGGGAGTCGTGGAGGTAGCTCTCCGAGTAGAGATGACGCTCGTCGGCCGGCAGCTGTTGGGTCACTCCCAGGGACTGCCCGGCCGGCAGTATCGTCACCTTGGTCACTGGGTCTGCGTGCGCCGAGCACAGGGCAACCAAAGCGTGGCCGGATTCGTGGATGGCGACCGCTCGTTTCTCACCTGGGAGCAGGGCATTGGATGCCTCACGGGGTCCGAGCAGGATCCGATCGCGTGCCTCGTCGAGGTCGGCTGCGCTGATGACATCACGGCCATCGCGCACGGCCACTATTGCTGCCTCATTGATGAGGTTGGCCAGGTCAGCCCCTGAGAATCCCGGGAGTGCCTCGGGCAACGGTGCTCAGGTCGACGTCAGCGGCAAGGTGCCGGCTGAGGGCGTGCGTCACCAATATGGAGGACCGCTCCGACAGGTTCGGCAACGGGATCTCCACCTGCCGGTCAAATCTGCCAGGTCGCAGCAACGCAGGGTCCAGAATCTCGGGGCGATTGGTGGCCGCGATCACGACGACGCCCGACTTGGTATCGAAGCCGTCCATCTCAGCCAAGAGCTGGTTGAGTGTCTGCTCGCGCTCGTCGTTGGCCATCAGCGATCCGCCCCGTCGCTGGCCGATGGCGTCGACCTCGTCGATGAAGATGATCGAGGGGGCGCGTTTGCGAGCATCGGCGAACACGGCACGAGCACGTGAGGCACCCACACCCACGAACATCTCGACGAAGCTCGATCCGGTGAGTGCGAAGAAAGGCACGTCGGCCTCGCCGGCTACTGCTCGGGCGAGCAGGGTCTTGCCGGTTCCCGGGGGTCCGACCATCAGGACACCTCTGGGGCCCATCGCTCCAGCTCGTGCGAATTTTTCGGGGTGCTTCAGAAATTCCACGACCTCGCTCACCTCTCGCTTGGCGGCCTCGTAGCCGGCAACGTCGGAGAAATGAACGGAGGGCCGCTCCTCGTCGTAAAGCTTGGCCTTCGAGGCCCCAATTGCCATGATCCCGCTGGTCGTCTTGCGAAGACCGCGCCGTCCGAACCACACGAATGCAGCGACCAAGAGCAAGAGGGGAATGAACGAAGCGATGAACGGGACGAACCCGCCGCCGGCGCCAACACCTGTGACAGCGACGTGGTGGGCCCTCAGGAGTCCCTGGAGGTTCGGGTCTTGGAGAGCAGTTGGAATCTGGGTGGAGTATCCCGCGCCATTGGTCAGATTGCCCGCCACGGCACCGGTCGGGTCAATGGTGGCCGTCCTGACGTGGTTCGCCTGCACCTGGGACACAAACGTGGTGAAGTTGTATGCCCGGGACGGATTCCTCCCGCCAGTCACTGCGCTCACGACGATCGCAGCTGCACCCACTCCGGCGAAGGCCACCCAGAGCCGATTACGTGAGCCCGGGGTTGTAGGTGCCGGGGAGGAGTCTGGACGCCGACCCGATGGGGCGGACCTGGTTGGTTGTCTGCTGCTCATTCCGCAACGCTTCCTTTCAACCACACATGTCGAGCTGGCGGTTCAAGCCGGTTGCACAGCAAGACGAGCCAGTCTGCGCGCCGGACCAACCAGAGGCTGATCGGGGCATAGGCCTGGGCATTAGTACCCGTAACCACCGTCACCACCGCCGCCACCGCTCGCCGCACGTGTGACCGATGCTGCGGTAGTCGAGCTGCCAATAGCCTTCAAACGGGGCGTCGCCACGAAGAAGTGGCTTATCCCTTGACCCGTGACGTGCCTTGGTATGTCGGCGATGAAGGTGTAGAGAAATCGACCGTTGTACGCAACCTGGTGACCGTTGCCAGCGTTGAGGGCAGTGAGCTTCCCTTGCGTTCCGGTATTGCTCGTTGGATTGGTGGACTTCAGGGGCGGCCAGAGTCGGGCGAGCTCACCACTGACCAGTGACTTCTTCGCCGTGTCGCCCTGGTGGTAATAGAGGGGGAGGCCCTTTGCGTCCACGAGGATCGACTCGGGTTTCCCATTCACATCACTGGTCACCGTGCGCACAGTGGCGGTCCGGGCGACGCTCTCGTGTTGACCGACCTGAATCGGGAAGGCGGCGTTCGACGACCCCGAATTCGGGCCGTATGCGGTCGCCGCAGTCGCCTCGCTCGCACCGACGGCAAGAAACGAGGTGAGCGCCAGGGCTCCGCTCAATATGGCTGCCCGATGGTGTCGCATGAGTGCTCCTGTCTCTGCCCGAATGTTCAGGCTCTTATATGCCTCCGAGTTACGAAGTGTCTTGGCGCGCATAGGCGACTTTCAGCGGGCGTCTGGGTCGTGCGTGGATTGTTTGATTGACCGGGCCGACTGCGTAACCCGCCGGCGTATCTTTCTGTGAGCACACGCCCCAGTGCTCGTGCGCCGGCTCCTCGGTCAAATTCCCCCGATCACTCCGGGCCGAGGAGCCGGCGACCTTACGCCAAGGCAGGTATCGCGGCCTTTTCGGAGAGTACGCATGTAACCCTCACGCCCATCGTTCCGGCTCCTTAGGCAAGTGCCCTCGGCGCACGCATCACGGTCAGCGGGACCCAGCAAATGCCGTCATTTGCCACGGAGGATCGGTTCTCATGGCAGCCATGACCTCGCCCATCGAAGGACCCACGACAACACCGTTTGGACACAGCCACCGTCCAGATCAGAGCCAGCCCTCGGACAAACAGTCCACCTGTCCGTTGCGTGAGTGTCCCTGAATATCGATCTCCCAGATCAAAAGCGAACTTCGGATGAACGATGGTTCGGTGGTGGCAAGGCACCGTTTGGCCAAATTCACGGAACCGGCGTACTCGCGAAGATGTCAAGTTGGACACCGAACGACTTCTGGGCCTAGCGCAGCGGAGCACTTCTGAAGCGGTCGTCGCGTGTGCCGACCTTGCGAAACGTCCTTCCCTGGACTGGTGGACGCGTTGATGTCTCCAAACGGAAGTCGGGTCTCCGTAACCTTCGTCCGTATTAGGTGGCACGGACATCTGTTTCGAAGCAAGGAGCCAGCTATGCAGTTACCCGGGCAGAATCGATCCCTGTACCGAACCCAACGACCGGAAATCGACAGGCAGGCAATCAACGCGGCCTGTCATCTGCTCCTTGGTGCTGTATGGCTCGAACGCCGTGTCGCGATTCGGCTCGTGACCCTCGCTGAGAGAGCCGACACTCGCCGCGCGGTGGACCAACGTCAGCATTCGGGGATTACCGCCGCCATCGGACGCGGATCGTCAGGCAGGGCTTGAAGGCTTTGCAGGAACCGACTACTACCCAGAGAACAACTGAAAGGACCGACGATGGAAACATGGAACGGCAATGCGACGCGAATCGGTGGCCGACGTGTCAGCTGTACCGAGTTGATCCACGGGCGACCCGTGAGCACTTACCGCCGCGGGCGAGTCTGCTCGAGGGAGGGTTGCGGGACGACCCTGTCCCTCTACAACCCGAATCAACATTGCTCGGTTCATTCACCGAACTGGTAGAACGCGGCCGGTCGCTCTCGACCCCATCGCATGTGATGCTTAGGCGCATAACAGTTCGCGCAACACCCCTCTCGTTCTGTTGAACAGCGGCGTCCTGGGCTGGGCGTGAAATCTCGATCGACCCCGCCACCTGTCGAGCGCAGATTCGGATGAGTTCGGCGTCCATCGAAATCGTCGTTCTTCTCACATGTCAGAAGAGTCGTCATGCGAGACAGAGAGTGAACTCGAGAAGCTGCTTCCCTTGTGATCTCGCCGTGCCTCATTGGGAGACAAAACCGTTCTCTTCATGGGGCGAAGTAGTTGCCTGGGTTCCGCGGTTGGCGGTCTGTTCTACGGCCAGGTCCGTGTAACCCCCAGGCGGATCCCCTCGCGACCGTTCTCTGCATCCTGGATATGCCCAGCTGAGAGTCGAGCAAGCGACGCTCATCTTCACGACGCCGTGGGCCTGTTCGCCCTCTTAGTTGAGTGACGGTCACTTCCGCCACTCGGACGATCGAGAGCAGCCGGTGCACCGACGCCGACGCAATGACTTTCCAGGAGCTGAAAGAAGGAATCCACTATGCCGCAGGAAGATGAAGTCAAAAGCAGCACGGCGCTCAAGAATGCGCAGACGTCGCCGAGCAAAACGTCCATGTGGTTCGGCTTTGCATTGATCGCGACGGTCGCGGTCATCGCGGGCTTGGTGCTATGGGCAGCGACAGCTTGCCCAATATGAAGGCGACTGCGCGTTCCGGAAAGGAGATCCTGACGCGTGGCCTGACAATCGCCCCAGATCCCATCTGAGTATGGGCACTTGGCAGGGCTTCTGTGCCGAGCGGCTACGTCCATCAGGTTCTCATTGGGCCGGCTGGCGCTGAAGTCGCATGTGAGCAGGTCAGGAACTGGAGCCAGGTCGAGACGGCCCCGGCGCCACTTTTTGCGCACATACATGCCGACGAGGTCGAACTCGGCCATAAGACGGGCCACTTGTATGAGCCGTCCCGTGCACATCGAGCGCCGATAGATTGCTGGTGTCGGCCAGATAGGCATCGTCGGCGGGTCCCGGCGTCAGCGATCAAGGCGCTGCATACGTCTTCTCTGACCAGGCCGGCACCTGGACCAGATCGCCAAGCTCACGGTTAGCGGAACGAAGGCACTCGGCCAGTCGGTAGCGATCTCCGCCGACGCCTCGACCATCGTGGTGGCTCTGCGTTCAGCAAAAACGAGAACGGGGAAGCGTTCGTGTACACCAAGTCCGGCAGCACCTACGTACCAACCCAGACCCTGACCGCGTCCGCGTCGGCCGCCGCCCCCACGCCGCCACCTCCCTGCCTTTTCGGATTCACCACCGCGATTTCCTCCGACGGCTCCACGATCGCGTTCGGCGAACCCAACGTCGGCGCGACCGACGTGTTCACCAAGGCCGGCGGCGACAGCACTTGGACGCAGACTGCGCAGCTGCCCGGCGGCGGCAGCTCAGTGGCGGTCTCCAGCAAAGGAACTATCGTGGCCGCCGGCCAGACCGGCATCAACAACCTCAATGGCGCCGTGTTTGTGTTCACTGAGTCCTCCGGCACCTTCACCGAGGCCAGCGAAGTGCTTCCGCCCGCGAACAAGAAGCGTGCGGCCTTGGATGCCGGCGCCAGCATCGGCATGTCCGCCGACGGCTCCATCATCGCGTTCGGCGTCCCCGCCGCAAACGCGGGCTCGGTCAATGAGGCGGGCGCTGTCTTCGTCGCAACGGAGACCAAAGGCACCTGGACGCTGACCGGAACCGAGACCGAACCGCACCCGGCCTCTGGCGATGACCTGGGCGGCTGCCCGGATCAGTCGCCGTCACGGGCAACGGCTCGGCGATCGTGGCCGGTGCCCGTGTAGCCGACAACACCGGCCAGGCGGACGTATTCCGGGTGAATTGACCCGTCAGCATTCTGTGGGGCGGGGCGCCGGCTTGCCGCGGTCCCGCCCAGCCACCGGCGGCCAGGTCCATCAGCCCCAGTGGCTTGCTCGGGTCGGGGGCCGATCGACCACCAGCCAGTGACGCTGTCTTTTGATGAGTGCCTGCATGGCCCGGCTGTGGTGAGACGGTAGTCCGTCCCAGATGATAGCGACCTCGTCGCCGTCCAGGTGACGATGGAGCTTGCAGAGGAGGGTGCCATGAGCGATTCGTCGCTGTAGGCCCCGCCTGCATGCCGAACACGAGGGATGCCTCGGCGCCGTCGGACCACGGAAGCACAGGGCGGCCGACATGGATGGGCGCTTCCAGTGGAAGCGGTGACGAAGGATCGGGGTCTGCCCTTTCCGCGCCCAGGTCGCGCTCTACGACGCCGACCGGGCTGAAGCGACGAGCCAGATCGTCAGCGCCGTCGAGATGCCCAACGGAACACGACCACTTCGGGTCCACATCGATGTCGAGGACTCGGCAGCCGCAGCTCGAGACACTTGGTCAAGCAGCTCCAACTCCGTCGGCCTGGCACAACCAAGTCTGTGCGACTGCTCTCGTTCAGATCTTCGACGCTCTCGACCGCCTCTGGTCTCGTTCAAGCGTCGGTTCGAGTACGGCCGCGACATGATCGGCGAGCAATTCAAGCGGCTCCACCCGATCGCCCGTCAACCGCAGTGGTCGGGAGTGGGCCAAGACGACCGTGCCGAACCGCTCCCTGTGTGCCCAAAGAGGCAGAACAACAACCGCTCGTGCACCAGCGGACCGTAGGGATTCGGTGCCCACGAATCCTGGGCTGGTGGCATCTCCCGCCGAGTAGCACGATCGGATGTCTCCAACCAATGTGGACAGTGCGCTCAACTCAGTGTCATCAAGGGCCACCAGGCTTGCTGCCAAGGGCCCGACAGCCGTGAGGACCGATGGCCCCTTCGGCTCGTCGATGATGAGACACGCCGAGTCCATCTCTGCGGCATCGATGAAGCGGTGAAGCACTTGGTTGGGCAGACGGCGACTCGAGAGGAGCCCGGAGATGGCCACCGAGGCATGAGCAGCCCGGTGCCATCGAGAGTTGCCAAGGTTGACGCCAATGACTGCGAGCCGATCGGCCAGAAGTCGGGCAACTGACTCGGTCATCCCCAACGCGTCGCTGGTCAGCGGGCTGAATGATTCCACATTGAGCGAACCGACCGCATCGCCGTTGACAAGTATTGGCACACAGATTTCGGATACGACTCCGGGAACCGACGTTCGGTAGTGTGGGTCAGTCGATACGTCTTCGATGACAACCGACTTGCCTGTCGCCCACGTCCGTCCGGTGATTCCCGCCGTACCGCCCATACCGTCGAGAACTTGCCAGAGTCCACGTTGAGCGACGCACCGTAACTCGCCGTTGCGCTCGAGATACAGACTCGTCAGCAGGTGGCTGTGTCTGTACAACGTCTCGGCCGCGACTTCACAGGCTTCCAACACGTTTTCGACACGTGCCAATGCTTGTTGCAACCTGACCTCGCGGAAATCCGAATGGGTCTCGCCCTTCGGGCCGGCGCGCGGTTTGGGTGGACCCATCTGCTCCATGTCCGGCCAGGGAGATCCGGGACGGGCCAGGAGGTAGCCCTGCACCATATGCACTTCGGCGTCCCGCAGGACGTCCAACTCACCCCTCGTCTCCACTCCCTCAGCGATGACGCTCGTGCCAATCTCTCGGGCGAAGGCCACTACCGCTCGCATGAGGGCACGCCGATTTGGATCTTGGTCGATGCCGCTGACCAACTCCCGGTCGAGCTTCAGATAGTCCGGTGATAACTCGACGACATGACGAAGGCTCGAATAGCCGGCCCCTGCGTCATCGATTGCCAGCCGCACGCCTCGCTGCAGATAGCTGGCCAGGCAATTCCGGAGGGCGTCATAGTCCCCTACTGCTTCCTGCTCGGTGAGTTCGACCACGAGCCGGTCCGGGAATTCGGCGCTGAGGTCGAGGAACGCGGGATCCGCAACCGTCGACGGGCTGGCGTTGACGAAGAGCATCCGTCCATCGGGCGGGGGGCCAAGCTGAATCGCAGCGGAAAGGCAGGCCATTTCAAGTCGCTTGCGCAGGCCGAACTCTGACGCGAGCTCAAGCCACCAATCCGGCGGGTGTTGAGGGGCGATGGACATCCGGGCGAGCGCCTCGTACCCGACGACGACCATGTCGGCGGGTCGCACAATGGGCTGCACGACCGCAAGAATCCCGCCTGGCTCGCAGAGATGCTCGACCATTCGGCGCAGGTCGACTTCTGCTTCCGCGCGCGAACGACCAGTGTCAGTGACGGTCACTTACGTTCCATCGGCTCAAATTTCAGGCCTCTTGAACACCGGCGTGCTGCTCGTGATGCTGACCTACGAGAGATGCACCAAACAACGGGAGATGACTCATAGAGTAGGCGAATGGTGACGGATGAAAGTTTGTTCACACGGCTCTGACCTGGGACAACGGAGCGGAACAGCCAGGAGCGGCGGTCAGGGCTTCGAAAGTACCGGGCGGACACCAGCGTTCAACGAACACCCAACGGTGAAGATCAGCTGACATCAACTGTGAAGACATTGGAGTGGGGTCGTCGGTTTGTCTCAGCAGTCCACACTGCCCGCGGGGCTCACTTCATAGGCGGACTGGGCTCATCAACAACGTGGGGTGGTCATTACATCGAGTCGAACGAGGCCGTAAGCGCAGCAGTGGAGTTCGCCTGAGCGGTGTCTGGTCCGCGACCGCTGAGCCGTAGCTAGCCGTCGCAGCCTGTGGGTTCCCAACTCGTTGCTTGGGGCCCTATCGCATCTCTGCGTCGGCGCGGAGGTTGGCGCCGGCCAGGGTTTCGAGGAACTCGATTGTGGTGTCGAGGTCGGATCGGCATTGCGGGGGGACCATGGCGTCGATCGCTTGGACCAGCCAGGCTTTGCGCGAGGCCAGGAGTGATTCGAACATCTTTCGGCCGGCGGCGGTCAGGCTGATTACGACTTTGCGTCCGTCGGTGGCGTCCCGCTTGCCTTGGACCAGGCCGGCGTCTTTGAGGGTGGCCACGCCCTGGGAGATCGACTGTTGGCTTACGTGTTCGGCTGCGGCGAGGGATGCCGCGGTCATTGGTCCTTCGTCGAGGATCCGCTGCAGGATCGCCAGCTGGGACACGGTGAAGCCCGAGGAGGTCATCCCGGCTTCCTCGCGGAGCCGGTTCCGCAGTCGGGTGACAGCGACGGACAGTCGCACGGCGAGCTGCGTCGGTGTCCCGGTCGCCGATCGGATCTTCATCTCCTTGATGCTACCAGTCCTGCAACCAAGGTGAGCAAATAACTTAAACAAGTGACTTGCACAATCGAGGCGTGAGAGTTACGGTGGGAGTACGGATCGGCAGCATCGCCGGCCCCGTAGCGATCTCTCGAGGATCGCCTGGCGCCACCCCCGCCGGGTCGGCAGCGCCAGCTCATTCTTCAGAGATCAGGGATGGAGGAATCCGTGATCGATCTATCGAACAAGGTTGCCGTTGTCACTGGCGCGGCGTCGGGCATCGGCCTGAGCTCGGCGACGGTGCTGGCAGAACAGGGGGCGTCGGTGGTGATTTCCGACATCAACGCCGATGCCGCGGCCATGGCTGCGAAGCAGTTGAGCGAACGAGGTCTGAGCGCCATGGGGGTCGGTGCTGATGTCTCGGATGAGGCCCAGATCGAAGCCATGATCGCCGCCGCGGTCGACGAGTTCGGCGGACTGGACATCTTGCACAACAACGCAGCGGCCACGCAGCGCGAAGTGATGTTCAACGACCTGAGCCGTTGTCGACATCGACGCTGAGCTGTTCATGACCGTGTTGCGGGTCAACCTCGTCGGGTACGCCCTCGGGGCCAAGCACGCCATTCCCCGGATGCTCGAACGCGGTGGAGGCGTCATCATCAACACCGGCTCCGCCGGCGGACATGCCGCCCAGCTGGTCCGGCCGATGTACGCGTCGTCCAAAGGCGCGATCACTGCGCTCACCCGCAACATCGCCACCCAATACGGCAAGCAAGGAATCCGCTGCGTGGCGGTGTCGCCAGGCCGGATTGTCACCCCGGTGGTGCATCGCAGCTCGACACCCGAGCAGATCGCCCGCAGAGCCCTGCACAACCTGGTGCCGCGAGCCGGGAAGCCAGAGGACATGGCCTACCTCGTGGCGTTCCTCGCCTCCGACGAAGCCAGCTTCATCACCGGCATCGACATCTTGGCTGACGGCGGCATGTTGAGCCACTTCCCCGACTTCGCCGAAGAGATGGCCGAGCGCGCCGCGACCCAAGGCTGACCCACTGCCGGGTCAGACGCGAGAAGACGGCCGAGCACGCCTGCCCCTGGCTGCCGCGGTCCCGTTTCGGCCCGAGCACAGCCACACGAATCAACAACCACAAGGAGAAAACATCAATGTCTGAACTCACGAATTTCTACGACAACCTGATGGACGCGGTCAGCGCATCCGACAGTGACCGCGTGCGGGACCTCATCGACCCGTCGTTCGTCATGTACAACGACCCGAGCATGCCCTATGGCGGTGTGTACCACGGCGTCGAGGAGTTCCTGGCCATGCTCGGAGTCGTCTACACGACCTGGCGCGACGCCAAACTCGAGAACCTTCACCTCCTCGAGGACGCCACCGGCGAGAACATCACCCAGGTCGTGAAGCTGACCGGACACCCAGGCAAATGCGATGACCGGATCGAAGCAATCGTCAACGAGATGTGGACCGTACGGGACGGCAAAGCGGTCGAGGCTCGGATCTGGTTCTGGGATGCCACCCGCCTCAGCAAGCTCATTCTCGATGGCAACGGCCTAGCCGGCCGACCAAGCCGGGCAGCGACCGAAACGGATACGACAAGACAGGTCTACGACATACAAGAGGGGAAGGCAAATGGCGGACGACAACATGATCGCGGTCAAACCGGCAAGGGCGCCCGCCGCAGAGAACAACGACAAGCCGTTCTCGTGGCGGTTCGTGGCGCCGCTGTATCTGGGCTCAGCGCTCAACCCGATCAACAGCACAGTGATTGCCACCGCACTGGTACCGATCGCCCATTTCATGCACGTCTCGGTCGGCCGCACGTCGTCCTGGTCTCCGCGCTGTATCTGGCCTGTGCGGTCGCGCAGCCGACGGCGGGGAAACTGTCCGAGGAGTTCGGACCGCGCCGAGTCTTTCAGGTGGGGATTGTGGTAGTGCTGATCGGCGGCATTGTGGGCGGGTTCGCCAACGACATGGGGATGCTGATCGTGGCCCGAGTCCTCATCGGGGTCGGCACGTCGGCCGGTTACCCCTCGGCCATGCTTATGGTCCGCCGCCGAGCCAACCAGGCGGGGATGGCTGCGCCGCCGGGCAATGTCCTTGGCGGTCTGGCGGTTGCCGGGTTGGCGGTCGTGGCCATCGGTCCCGCTATCGGTGGCCTGCTCGTCGACAGTTTCAGTTGGCGTGCCGCGTTCTTCATCAATGTGCCGTTCACCGTTGCCGTGTTCGCCATGGCCTGGTTCTGGGTCCCCCGGGACCTCCCCTTCGAGGGGGCGAGAAGTGTGCGTGAGGTGGCGTCACGGATCGACGTGGCCGGCATCGCAGGTTTCGGCGGGGCAATGACCGCCCTGCTCGTGTTCCTGCTCTCTCTCCCGCACCCCGATTGGGTCGCCTTGGTCGTTGCTGTTGTCGTGGCCGGCGCCCTGGTGTGGTGGGAGTTGCGGGCGGCGACGCCGTTTTTCGATGTCCGCCAGCTCGGTTCGAACCTGGCGTTGACTCGTACCTATCTGCGAGCTACCGGCACACTGCTCGGTGTCTACACCGTCTTGTATGGGCTCACCCAGTGGCTCGAAGCTGCCCACGGCTACTCGGCGCAAACCGCGGGACTGCTCCTCTTACCGATGGGCGTCTTCGCCGCCCTCCTGTCTCGGTGGGTGTCGGCCCGAAACCTGATCCGCCGGCCGCTGATCGCCGCGGGAGTGTCCATGCTGGTGGCGTCAGTCGCCATGCTGTTCCTCACGACTGGCAGCCCGGCGATCGCCATCATCGGGGTGACCCTGATCTTCGCGGTCACGCTCGGAACGACCACAGTAGGCAACCAGACCGCCTTGTACACCCAGGCGCCCCACGAACAGATCGGTACTGCGTCCGGCCTGTACCGCACGTTCAGCTACGTCGGCTCGATCGCCTCTTCGGTCATCACCGCCATCGTCTTCCGCACCAGCGTAAACGACGAGGGACTCCATACCATCGCCTACATCCTCGCCGGTGTCGCGGTCGTGGTCGTCGCGATGACCGTCCTTGACCGTCACCTCCCCTCCCGTCCCGCAGCGCCAGCGAGATGATCCGTCCCAACAGCAAGCCCGGGCGTGTCCACCTGCAGCAGAGTCCATGTATCTCGAACATCAAGGAGAACCAATGACTGACATCGTTCCCGCCATAGACCCTCAGCGCAGCGCGCTACTCGTCATGGACTATCAGCCCGCGGTGCTCGCCTCGCTCAGCGAGACCGAAGCACTCCTCGCTCGCCTCGCCGAAGCCATAGCGACCGTCCGCCAAGCAGGCGTGCACGTCGTCTACGTCCGGGTCGCGTTCGACGATCCCGATTATGAGAAGATTCCGGCCACCAACAAGGCGCTCGCTCCGTTCGCAGCATCCGGCCGCTTTCTGCACCATGAGGCACCCGAGTCCGCTGTCCATCACCAGGTCGCCCCCGAACCAGGCGACATCATTGTCCGCAAAACCCGGGTTAGCGCTTTCTCCACCACCGATCTCGACGAGCAACTCCGCAGCCGGGACATCGACACCGTCATCCTCGCCGGCGTCTCCACCAGTGGCGTGGTGCTCTCCACCGTCCGTGACGCCGCCGATCGCGATTACCGGATCTACGTCATCGCAGACGGCAGCGCCGACCGCGACAGCGACGTCCACGACGTCCTCACCCGAAACGTGTTCCCTTGGCAAGCCCACGTCATTGACGTCAGCGACCTTCCCGACTTGCTCTCGACGGGCGAGGCGACCTGAACGCGAGATCCAAAACTGACAGACATCGGTTACACCGTGGAGTTTCCTGAATCACGAGAGGAGACCCAACTGACCGGCAAGGAGCTGGCGCGAGGGACCGCGAGGCGGTAAGTACGGCCCGCCTGGTGCGTGATTCGTGGCGTTTGCCGCACGAGGACATCGTGTACCAAAGGCGGGTTCCCGCTTTCGAGGTATCGCGAGAGGCCCACTGGCACACAGGCGAGGCAGACAGCCTCATCCGCCCCCAGAGCCCGTCTGCGAGCCTTTCGGCAATCACGGGTACGAGCCCGGCAAGGGCACCTTGATTCCTTTTGCTGCTGGTCCGAGCGATTGTTCCCCGTTCTTATCGATTCGGAGGCGGAGCGTGAGCTGCGCCAGGACATCAGTGGGGATCAGCCGGCTACGCGGCGTTGGGATCAGTCGCCCGACGGCGCACATCACGTAGTGCGATCTGGAGATCCGAAGTCGTGGCAGCGTCGCGCTCGTCTGCGAGGGACCGATCGCATAAGCACATCGAACGTCGCGCAGGCGTGTCAAGTGCGTCCATCCCGACGAAGCGGCTGTCTCGCCGTATGAACGACCGAACATCGAGGTTGTTCAGGAACTCCTCGACAGCACCAGCCGGGTCACATCACTTCTCACGTCTCACCGTCCTCGCTGCCGCGAGGCTCACGTCACCACCATACCGCTCTACTGGTTGACACGATTTGTCACTGCTAATACTGTCCCAGCTCGACGTGACCGTGACCGTGACATCGCCTGACGAGTTCAACGTGGAGTTCGACGAGGAGTCTGCCGCGGAGTTGCGGCGACGGCTCCTCCAGGCACGATGGCCCTCTCCAGAGGACGGGATGCCGGAGGACGCCGGAACGGATGCGCAGGTGCTGCGCGACGTCGTTGCCGCCTGGAGCGAGTTCGACGTACAAGCGTGTACGCACAGCCTGAACCAGTTCCGCCACGTCCGAGTCACAGTCGACGGGGAGCGGGTCCATGCGGTACACGAGCGGGGAAAGGGACCGCGACCGTTCCCTATCGTCCTCACCCACGGCTGGCCGAGCACGTTCTGGGAGTACTCGGCGCTCATTCCGCTCCTCACCGATCCCGCGGCGCACGGGGGAGATCCCGAGGACGCGTTCGATGTCATCGCTCCTTCGCTTCCAGGCTATGGGTTCTCGCAGGTGCCCGCGAGGACGGACTTCGTCGATGCCGACGTTGCAGATCGGTGGGCGCGACTTGTCGTCGAAGGTCTCGGGTATCAGCGGTTCGGCGCTCATGGCACCGACGTCGGCGCTCGGATCACCGCACGACTCGCCCGGCAGCATCCAGAGCGTCTCGTCGGAATCCACCTTGCAGCATTCGGAATGCCGGCGCCATCGGGGACGCCAACGACTGAGGAGGCTGAGTACGTTCGATTCCAAACAGAGTGGCGGGCCACCGAAGGTGCGTACATGGACATCCAATGGACTAAACCGCGGACGCTCGGATACGCCCTGACGGACTCGCCGCTTGGCCTCGCTGCTTGGTTCCTCGAGAAGTACCGAGCGTGGAGCGACGGTCGAGGTGGGTCGATCAGTGGACTTCCGCTCGAGTGGATCCTCACGACGCTCACGATTTACTGGATGACCTCCACCGCCAACACATCGTTCAAGCCGTATTACACGATGCGACGGACGCCCCCCCTCCTCGAGGAGGACCGCGTCGAGGTCCCAACCGGGGTCGCAGTGTTCCCCCACGAGCGCGTCCACATGCCGTCCGCACCGAGATCGCTCGCGGAGCGCCATTTCAACGTCACGAGGTGGAACGAGTTCCCCGCAGGAGGACATTTTCCAGCTGTCGAACAACCTTCGGTCCTCGCCAACGACCTTCGCGAGTTCTTCAGACCACTTCGCCGGGGCGATGATCGTGACGGTTGAAGCGGAGCGAACGCAACAACCCCTTCCTTGCAAGAGCTGGCGCGCATGGTCGCCGCGACGCGTTTTCCACGCATCGAACAAGCACGGCAGTCGGGACTGAACCGGTAAGAGTTCGCTGAGAAGGAGTTGTCCGCCTCCTTGAAGACGAACGGACGCCCTCGAGCCGGAATTCTGACCGCGACCCAGTTCGGCGGCGATATCGACTGGTTCATCCACCGCTGGCTGCACGGGGAAATCCCGGACCCCGTTGCCGTTCTGACCTGGACTTTCGAGTCCCAGT